>NZ_JAULSZ010000004.1:0-532576 GCF_051707265.1 Pectobacterium sp. S5 | reverse complement strand
GGGAACTGCCAGGCATCAAATTAAGCAGTAAGCCGGAGCGATCTGGTGGTTGTAGAGAAATTCGGTGGAGCGGTAGTTCAGTTGGTTAGAATACCTGCCTGTCACGCAGGGGGTCGCGGGTTCGAGCCCCGTCCGTTCCGCCACTTATTATGCAAAAAGCCCTAAGCTAACGCTTAGGGCTTTTTGCACATTTGAATATTAGAATTTTTTAGATGAATCCGTCTCTTCCTCTTCCTCTGCCTTTTGTTTTTACCGATCATTTCATTTTTTCCTATCCTATCGCCGAGCGTACATTGCAAGTCTGCGATAAAATTCTTATAACAGAAGAGTGCTCTTTTTTGATAGGGTATTTAGAGTATTGAAACTGATAGTGGATTAGGCGTGCGGAAAAGAACCTATGCAATGAGGTATGTTGCTGGCCAACCAGCTGAACGTATCTTTCCTCCCGGGGAAATGCATTATCCGGGGCAAGTACTACCGACAGGCTCATTGTTGCTGGAGGGGGATGTTTTACGCGTAATGGTGTGGAATATTTTTAAGCAGCAACGAATGAACTGGCTTTCCGTGTTGCAAAATTTCGGTAAAGGTACCCAGCTAGTCCTGTTGCAGGAAGCGCAAAGTACGCCAGAGCTCATCCGTTTTGCAACCACCAACTATCTCTCAGCCGATCAGGTCCCCGCCATTATCCTCCCGCAACATCCATCCGGTGTCATGACGCTATCAGCAGCCCAGCCAGTATACTGTTGCCCCTTACGTGAAAGGGAGCCTTTACTGCGTTTGGCTAAGTCCTCTTTGGTAACGGTCTATGCGCTTCAGAATGGTCAGAGGCTGATGGTCATCAATATCCATGCGGTTAACTTTAGTTTTGGTGTTGAGGTTTATACCAAGCAGCTAGCTGCGATTGGGGAACAACTCGTACATCATCAGGGGCCAGCTATCATGGCTGGAGATTTCAATGCATGGAGTCAGCAGCGTATCAACGCACTTAATCGGTTTGCGGTAAGGATGGGGTTGCAGGAGGTACATTTTGTTGATGACCAACGGCGTAAGGCGTTTGGTCGACCGCTCGATTTCGTCTTTTACCGTGAGCTGACCGTTAACCAGTCTTCTGTATTGGTGACTCAGGCCTCAGACCATAACCCACTACTCGTTGAATTTAGCCTGAGTTAATCGCTATAAAAAAAACAGCCCTCTACATCTGTAGGAGGGCTGTTTCTCATTACTGATTCTGATATGACGTTAAGAATCAGGTTTTATGTTGCTGCTAACATAAAGCGTCAGACGATCGCCTGGCTGGATGTTGGCATTCTTGTTGATAACCGTATTCCAGCGCATCACATCAGCAATATTTACGCCGTGGCGTTTAGCAATGCTTGCCAGCGAATCACCCTTCCGAACTTGATAGGTGATAGAGCTGCTATTGCCTGACGCTTTGGCAACTTGCAACGTTTGACCAACCTTGAGCGCACCAGCGCTACGCAGATTGTTCCAACTCTGCAAATCTTTCGTGCTGACATTAAGTCGTGCCGCAATGGCTGATAAGGTATCACCTGAGCGTACCTTATACTGCAGTGATGCTGGCGTTGGCTGCGTTTCCGCTAAGCGTGTCGGTTGAATCGCTGCGATGTCACCATCAGCCAGTGAATCTTTCAACTGCTCAACGTGAGCTTTAGGAACCATGATGTAATGTGGCCCATTTGGAGCGGTAACATTACGTTTATAGCCCGAGTTATAGCTCTTCAGCTTATTCAATGACAGTCCAGCCATCTCAGCCGCTTGTGTCAATTCTATCTGCTGACCCAGTTCAACCTTTGCTAATGCGCGGCTTTCATTGGGCTGCGGTAGACTTACGCCATACTTCTTGCTGTTTTTAAGAATATCGCTCAAGGCCAGCATTTTGGGAACATAGATTGACGTTTCACGCGGTAACGCCAGTGCCCAGAAGCTGGTTGATTTCCCTTTCGCTTTATTCGCCTTCATCGCCTGCATGACGCGTCCTTCACCACTGTTATATGCAGCAACGGTCAATAACCAGTCGCCATCAAACATTGTGTTAAGCCGTTGCATCATATCCAGCGCAGCCGTTGTAGACGCGATAACATCGCGACGTCCGTCGTACCACTGGTTCTGTTTCAAACCATAATTACGTCCTGTGCCAGGGATAATCTGCCATAGCCCTGCGGCATTGGCGGATGATGTGGCACTTGGATCAAAAGCGCTCTCCACTATGGGTAGCAGTACCAGTTCCATCGGCATTTTACGTTGCTTAATCTGCTCGACTATCCAGTACATGTACGGCTCTGCCCGTAATGTTACATCGTGGAGATAGCTCTTATTCTTCAAATAACGCATTTTTTGTTCGCGGATCCGGGCGTTTTCCGGAACCTCCATCTTCAGCTCGTCGCCAATGAAGTTCCACAGATCTCGCTGCGTGAGGCTATCGTCATCTAGCCATCGCGCAGAGGCCTCTCGACCATCTGTGTACTTTCCTGCTTCACTTTGACTTGCCGAAGACAAACTCTGTGCATGCTGTTTGGGTTGCGAGGTGTCATGTGGTGAGACCTGACAACCCGCCAGCAAGACTGAGGCGATAATCATCGCTTTAGCCTTCATATGTTGGTCAATAGTTGCTTAAAAGACGAGCAAGGATACTTTGGTTAGAGGAATAGCACAACCTAAACCTTCAAAAGCAGTCTTTCTTGCTACGTAGCATCTCAAAAACTTGCCAATTCTCTATATTTTCAGGTTCTTTTGATAATTTCCTTTTTAAATCAATTTCATGGCAGCGAAGAAATAGGTTAATTTTCCTCTCCAGACCCAGCAATGTAGGCAAACTAGACTGTGATTTTTCTCGTATCTGACTGATTTTATGGAGATAAGATTCAATTTCTGGATCTTCAGGCCAAATAGTATTAGAAAATTTTAAGTTTGAGAGGGTATATTCATGAGCGCAACACACTACTGTATCATCAGGAAACTTTGCTATTTTCTGAATTGATTCATACATTTGTCGCGGTGTTCCTTCAAAAATACGACCGCATCCCGCTGAAAATAGGGTGTCGCCACAGAACAAAAATGGCGCACTGTAGTAAGCAATATGACCAGATGTGTGTCCTGGCACCTCAATTACAGAAAATTCCGAATTTAACAAAGAGACGGTATTTCCTTCCTCTACCAGGTAGGTTGCGCCGCGCTTTGCGGTTTCTTTTGGGCCAAAAACAGGCAGATTGGGGTAATGCTTGAGGAGTTCACTGACGCCTCCGACATGATCATTGTGGTGGTGAGTGAGCAAAATTGCTTCGGGGAAAAGTGAGTGTTGATCGAGCGTATTAAGCACCGGAGTTGCCTCACCGGGATCGACGATCACACAGCGGTTTTCTTTATTGCTTAATAACCAAATGTAGTTGTCCTGAAGTGCAGGGATACTGATAAGATTCATTCATCACCTCTTTTTGCTAGTAGCCTGAGGACGAGAACAGAAGATGAAATCGGCACAAATCCCTCAGACCATTGTTGCACCTGATTCATGGGATGATATCACCTGTGGGCAATTTTATCGCGAGTCGCTTGAACAGGCCTTGCTGCCATGGTGGCCAAAACTCTTTGGTTTTCATCTTATCAAGGTAGGGGCGCTGAGCGCGGAAATCCACATAACAGAGTGCGCGATTTCGCATCAGGTTAATGTTGCTCCACATGGTGATAATCTTCAGGTTATTGCAGATGCTCATCAATTACCTTTCTCTGAAAAGTCGATCGATGCCTGCCTGCTTGCTCAAACGCTGTCTTATTCATCGGACCCGCATCGTATTCTGCGGGAGGTTGATCGCGTCTTGATCGACGATGGTTGGCTAATATTGAGCACGTTTAATCCGATCAGTCTGGTTGGCCTTGGCAAACTGATCCCCAGACTCAATAAGAAACACCCTTATTGCAGCCGTATGTTTACTCAAATGCGTATTACGGACTGGCTGGGGCTATTGAACTATGAGGTTATCCATCAGACCCATTTTCACGTTACGCCATGGCGAAGAAACAAGGGAAAATTGAATAAACATATTCCGATGTTGGGGTGTCTGACGCTGATTATTGCCCGGAAGCGCACAATTCCACTGACATTTACCCCAATGCGAGCGAGGTTGCGTAAAGCATCAGTGCGCCGCACGGTGGGCGCAACAAAGATATATCGGAGATGAGGCGAACGCCTACGGTGATTTACTCAGCCTGATAGCCGGTGTCTTCAAGCGTTGGTGCACTTGCGGCTGCGCGCGCGAGTTCATCACAGCGCTCGTTTTCCGGATGCCCGGCATGTCCTTTTACCCATTCCCAGCGTACAGAATGATGTTGAATCGCGGCATCCAGCTTTTGCCAGAGATCGACGTTTTTGACCGGTTTTTTATCGGCAGTTTTCCAACCACGCTTTTTCCAGTTATGAATCCAGCTGGTTATCCCCTGACGAACATATTGGCTGTCAGTGCAGAGCACCACATCGCACGCGGTAGTCAGCGTTTCAAGCGCTGCAATCGCAGCCATCAGCTCCATTCTGTTGTTCGTCGTAAGACGATAGCCCGCGCTTAACGCTTTTTCATGCTGTTTGTAGCGTAGCAGGGCGCCATAGCCGCCGGGGCCGGGATTACCGAGGCAAGATCCGTCGGTGAAAATTTCTACCTGTTTGCGCATCTCTGGTAGACTCTCCCTTATGGTAAAAACGGCAAGTCTGACATAAAACGAAAACGATGAGCACTGAAATTACGCGACAAATCGTCCTGGATACAGAAACCACCGGTATGAATAAGCTGGGGGTTCACTACGAAGGGCATAAAATTATCGAGATCGGTGCGGTCGAAGTGATTAACCGGCGCCTGACTGGTCGTCATTTTCATGTCTATATCAAACCCGATCGTTTAGTGGATCCAGAAGCCTATAACATACATGGTATCAGTGATGAGTTTCTGGCTGATAAACCGACGTATGCGGATGTCGTGGATGACTTCCTCGATTTTATCCGTGGCGCGGAATTAGTCATTCATAACGCGACGTTTGACATCGGCTTTATGGATTACGAATTCCGCTTGCTGAATCGGGATATACCCAAGACTGAGACGTTCTGTAAGATCACTGATAGCCTGTTTATGGCGCGGAAGATCTTTCCCGGCAAGCGTAACAGTTTGGATGCACTCTGCGATCGCTACCTGATAGATAACAGCAAGCGTACGCTGCACGGCGCATTGCTCGATGCCGAGATTTTGGCAGAAGTTTATCTGGCGATGACTGGCGGTCAAACTTCTCTGACTTTTTCGATGGAAGGTGAAGCGCAGCAGAAGAGCGATAATACCGAAACGATCCAGAGAATCGTCCGCCCTCAATCGGCGTTAAAGGTGCTTTACGCTGATGAAACAGAGCTGCTGGCGCATGAACAACGTCTGGATTTGATTGCTAAAAAAGGCGGTAGTTGCCTGTGGCGGGCAGAATAGCACCGCCATAATATTCGCCCTTAGCGTAGCAAAATGGATAGGCTGATTACGTGATGGGCGATAGAATAATCAGTAAGATGAAATTATAAGCAAACAGAAACGGTTAGTTATAAAAAGCATTGACGTAATACTGCCGTCATCTTAGTATTCAACCCGCTCAGTGAGCACGAGTGGAGCGGTAGTTCAGTTGGTTAGAATACCTGCCTGTCACGCAGGGGGTCGCGGGTTCGAGCCCCGTCCGTTCCGCCACTTATATGAAGGCCCTGAATCAGCAATGATTCAGGGCTTTTTCATTTTCTGGGTTGTAAAAAAGTGCTGTAAAAAGTGCGGTGGAAAAGAGCTGTAGAAAAAGGTGGCCACCCAGAGAGCGATGGCCGTTTTTTTAGAAGTCCCAATCTTCGTCTTCGGTGTTGACGGCTTTACCGATCACATAAGATGAACCGGAGCCAGAGAAGAAGTCGTGGTTCTCATCCGCGTTTGGCGATAGCGCCGATAGAATCGCGGGATTCACATCCGTCATGCTGGCAGGGAACAGCGCTTCATAGCCCAGATTCATCAGCGCTTTGTTTGCGTTGTAGTGGAGGAATTTCTTCACGTCTTCCGTCCAACCGACGCCGTCATAGAGTTCCTGGGTATACAACACCTCATTGTCATACAAATCCTGTAGCAGATCGTAGGCGAAATTTTTCACCTGTTGCTGACGAGCGGAATCGACCTTCGCTAACCCGCGCTGGAATTTATAGCCAATATAGTAGCCGTGTACCGCTTCGTCGCGGATGATAAGTCGGATCAAATCCGCCGTATTGGTCAGTTTGGCACGGCTTGACCAGTACATCGGCAGGTAAAACCCTGAGTAGAACAGGAACGACTCCAGAAACACGCTGGCGACTTTCTTCATCAGCGGATCGTCACTGCGATAGTGCGACAGAATAATGTCGGACTTTTTCTGTAGCGCCGTATTCTCTTCGCTCCAGCGATACGCATCATCGACTTCGCTGGTCAGACACAGCGTCGAGAAAATAGAGCTGTACGAACGAGCGTGCACCGCTTCCATAAAGCTGATGTTAGACAGCACGGCTTCTTCATGTGGCGTCACTGCATCGGGCATGAGCGTTGGCGCACCCAGCGTATTTTGGATCGTATCTAACAGCGTCAGGCCGGTGAACACGCGGATCGTCAACTGACGCTCGCGGGCATTCAGCGTACTCCACGACGGAATATCGTTAGAGAGCGGCACCTTTTCCGGCAACCAGAAGTTAGACGTCAGCCGGTTCCAGACTTCCAAATCTTTGTCGTCTTCAATTTTGTTCCAGTTAATCGCCTGGACGCGAGTGAGTGCGGTCATGCTTCGATTTCCTTCCGCGATGGCTTAGAGCGCACAGGACACACAGCCCTGAACTTCGGTGCCTTCCAGCGCCATCTGCCGTATGCGAATGTAATAAATAGTCTTAATGCCTTTGGTCCAGGCGTAGATCTGCGCTTTATTGATGTCGCGCGTGGTGGCGGTATCGCGGAAAAACAGCGTCAGCGACAGCCCCTGATCGACGTGCTGTGTCGCGGCGGCATAGGTGTCGATAATCTTCTGCGGCCCGATTTCATAGGCATCCTGGTAATACTCCAGATTGTCATTGTTCATGTAAGGGGCAGGGTAGTAGACGCGACCAATCTTGCCCTCTTTACGAATTTCGATACGTGACACAATTGGGTGGATGCTGGACGTCGAGTGGTTGATATATGAAATCGAACCGGTCGGTGGAACTGCCTGCAGGTTCTGGTTGTAAATGCCGTGTGCCATAACGGATTCGCGCAGTGCCGCCCAGTCCTGCTGAGTGGGAATGTGGATGCTAGCCTGTTCAAACAGCTCACGTGCGCGTGCCGTTGTGGGTTCCCAGATTTGCTCGATGTACTTATCAAAATACTCGCCCGTGGCGTATGTTGAGAGTTCAAAGCCTGAGAAGCGCTGGTTCCGCTCTATCGCTAACGCATTCGATGCCCGAATTGCGTGGAAAGCGACGGTGTAGAAATAGATATTGGTGAAATCGACGGCTTCTTCTGTACCGTAAAAAATCCGCTCTTTCGCCAGATAGCCGTGCAGGTTCATCTGACCTAAGCCAATCGCATGTGATTGGTCGTTGCCTTTTTCGATGGATGGCACGGAGCTGATGTGGCTCATATCGGAAACGGCGGTCAGCGCGCGGATCGCCATTTCAACCGTCTGGCCGAAATCGGGCGAGGCCATAGCGTTGGCGATATTCATCGAACCGAGGTTACAGGAGATGTCTTTACCAATGTGGCTGTAGCCAAGATCGTCGTCGTACAGGCTGGCCTCGTTGACCTGCAAAATCTCAGAGCACAGGTTACTCATGTTGATGCGGCCGTGAATCGGGTTCGCGCGATTCACCGTATCCTCAAACATCATGTAGGGATAACCGGACTCGAACTGGATTTCCGCAAGGATCTGGAAGAATTCGCGCGCCTTGATTTGGGATTTACGGATGCGCTTGTCGTTTACCATCTCATGGTATTTTTCGGTGACGCTAATTTCCGAAAGCGGCACGCCATAAACCTGCTCGACATCATAGGGCGAGAACAGGTACATCACCTGATTATTCTTCGCCAACTGGAATGTGATATCGGGGATGACCACGCCTAAAGACAGCGTCTTGATACGAATTTTCTCATCGGCATTTTCCCGCTTGGTATCCAGAAAACGCAGAATATCTGGGTGGTGCGCATTGAGGTACACCGCCCCCGCGCCCTGACGCGCACCAAGCTGGTTGGCGTAGGAGAACGCATCTTCCAGCATTTTCATGATAGGGATAATGCCAGACGACTGGTTTTCGATACGTTTGATCGGCGCACCGGTTTCGCGGATGTTGCTGAGCATGAAAGCCACGCCGCCGCCGCGTTTTGATAGCTGAAGCGCGGAATTAATCGCTCGACCAATCGACTCCATATTGTCTTCAATGCGCAACAGGAAGCAGGAGACCAGCTCACCGCGCTGCTTTTTACCGCAGTTGAGGAACGTGGGGGTGGCGGGCTGGAAGCGTCCGCTAATGATCTCATCGACCAGTGAGCTAGCGAGTGCGGTATCCCCTTTGGCGAGGGTCAGCGCCACAAGGCAGACGCGATCTTCGTAGCGCTCCAGATAGCGTTTACCGTCAAAGGTTTTCAGCGTATAGCCAGTATAGTATTTGAACGCACCCAGAAAGGTTTGAAAGCGGAACTTGTGAGCGTAAGCCTGCTGGAAAAGGCTTTTGATGAAATCAAAGTGATACTGATCCAGCACGTCTGCTTCGTAGTAGCCTTCTTCCACCAGGTAACGCAGTTTTTCTTCCAGATTGTGGAAGAACACAGTGTTCTGGTTCACATGCTGTAGGAAATAACGGCGTGCCGCGAGCTTATCCATGTCGAACTGAATATTTCCCTCTGCGTCGTAGAGGTTAAGCATCGCGTTAAGCGCATGGTAGTCGAGTGTATGGTAATCGAGCGAGTGGGCGTCCGCTTCGGCCTTGGTTGCCTTTGCACTCACGTGGTCTGTTGTTGCCAAAATTCAGTTACTCCCTTACGCACATTTGCAACGTCTTCTGCCGTGCCGAGCAATTCAAAGCGGTACAGGTAGGGCACCTGACATTTCTGCGCAATGATGTCGCCAGCGATGCAGTACGCTGCACCGAAATTAGTATTGCCTGCGGCAATCACGCCGCGCAGATAAGCGCGATTGTGTGGATCGTTGAGAAAGATGATGACCTGACGCGGCACAGCCCCTTTCGTGCTGCCTCCGCCGTAGCTGGGGACAACCAGAATATAGGGGCGATCAACTTTCAATGCAGGCTGTTCTGTCGCTATCGGGATTCTCAGGGCTGGCAAGCCAACCCGAGAAATGAAGCGATGCGTGTTTTCCGACTGGCTGGAGAAATAGACCAGCGGGTTCATATTGCCCCCCTTACTGCAATTGCAGGGCGGCGTTCAGAGTACTGATCTTATCCGGGCGGAAGCCGCTCCAATGATCATCGGCCGTCATCACGACGGGTACCTGTTGATAGCCCAACGCTCTTACCTGCTGCAACGCCTGTTCATCTTCAGTTAAGTCCACCAGTTGATAGTTAATTCCTTGCTTGTCCAGCGCACGGCATGTGGCGTTGCATTGAACACAATCTGGCTTAGTGAAAATAGTAATACGCATGATTCGTATTTACCCTTTGGCGTGAAAGAAGTATGTCGGAGCGGCTATCTTCAGGGCATATGCACCCGAACCGATCCACTGTGTAGCGACCCGTTACGCGATCGCCACACAAAGAATACTAGATGTAGGTATTTTAAATTTCAACCACACAAGATATATGATTTTTAGTTGACCTTATACCAATTGACGCAAACCCAGATGCAGCAAGGCTGGGAGAGAATGCAAGCAGAAAATGCAGAAAGAAATAAATGTGATGCGCATCATTTTTGACGAAATAGTGTGCGAAAAAACGAAAGATATATGAACTCACTACACCTCAACCCTCCTCAGGCGCAGTACCTTATACATAAATACAGGGAGTCATCATGTGCTTTGTCCTTATCCGGCGTAAAAATTATGCAGCGGTGGGCATGAACACCGAGTGAGCGGCATGGAGGCCGCGAAAGCCAGTGCCGCGTCGGGAACGCGTCACTGGCGGCTCGAAGAGTGGTCATGAACACCGATGGCTCCGCGTAGCGGCATAATTTAGCCGGAAGCCTGGGTTCGCAGGGCGGCGGCGATTGAGCGACCCTGCGTCGGGCGCGTGCTACGGGGTAGCATGAAAATGATGACATCATCGCGCACGAAACCGTCTCTTAGTTGGCATAGAAATGTGACTAAGAGACAGCCCTGTGAAGTGAGATGTATCAATTAGATAATGGGCAGGTTTCTGCCGTAATAGATTTCCTGCATTTCGTGATACAGCAGATCGGTGATTCTTTTCCGTTCAGCAGCGCTGAGCTCTTCAGGGCTGACGTTGAACAGATAGTGTTTCAGGTCGAAGTCTTTCAATAGCATCTTGGTATGGAAGATATTTTCCTGATACACGTTCACGTCCATCATGTGATAGAGCGCTTTCATATCCTCGGACATGAAGTTCTGAACCGAATTGATCTGATGATCGATGAAATGCTTTATGCCATTGACATCACGGGTAAATCCCCGCACGCGATAGTCGATAGTCACAATATCGGATTCAAGCTGGTGGATGAGGTAGTTCAGCGCTTTCAGCGGCGAAATTACGCCACAGGTAGATACTTCGATATCTGCGCGGAAGGTACAAAGCCCGCCTTCTGGGTGACTTTCCGGATAGGTATGAACGCAGATATGGCTTTTATCCAGATGCGCAACAACAGAATGAGGCAACGGCCCCGGATGTTCAGAGGTATCGACATCCCGTGGATCGATGGGCTCTTCGCTGACCAGAATGGTCACGCTGGCACCTTGTGGATCATAGTCCTGACGCGCGATGTTAAGGACGTTGGCACCGATAATTGAGCAGGTTTCAGTGAGGATTTCTGTTAAACGGTTAGCGTTATATTGTTCGTCGATATAGGCGATATAGCCATCGCGATCGTCGGCCGTTTTGGTGTAACAGATATCGTAGATACAAAAACTCAGGCTTTTCGTCAGGTTGTTAAAGCCGTGTAGTTTCAGCTTGTGCAATTTAAGTCACCCCCTTGTGGTGGTGTGATTACCCTAAGTGATGGATTATTGCGCATTCTGTAGCGCGCTCAGCAGGTACTGTGGCAGGGCAAAACTGCCGATGTGAACATCAGGCGTGTAATAGCGACAGGCGATAGCGGATTGTGCAAAACGCTGGCGCAGCGTGGTGGCATCTATCTGGCGCAGTGCCGGGTTATTGCAGGCCCAGGCAAACGTCATAATGCCGCCGTAGTAAGTCGGGATCGCCGCCTGATAAAAGCTGACATCCTTGAAATAGTGGCTGAGTTTTTTATGGCTGCCGACGGTTTCATCCTGTTGCAAGAAGCACACGCCATTCTGAGCGACGAAAATCCCACCTTCGTTCAGGCAACGGGCGCAGCCCTGATAGAAATCGGAGGTGAACAGGCTTTCACCGGGGCCGATGGGGTCGGTGCAATCGGAAATGATGACGTCAAATTTTTCGCTGCACTGTCTGACGAAGTTAACGCCGTCATCAATCACCAGATTAAAACGCGGGTCGTCATAGCTACCGGCGCTGTGATTGGGCAGGTACTGGCGACAAAACTCCACCACGCCCGCATCGATTTCTACCATCGTGATATGTTCGACGCCGCGGTGCCGGCTGACTTCCCGCAGCATGCCGCCATCACCGCCACCGATAATCAGTACGCGTTTGGCGCTGCCGTGTGACAGAAGGGGAACGTGGGTGAGCATTTCGTGATAGATGAATTCATCGCGCTCGGTGGTTTGCACCACGCCGTCAAGCGCCATCACGCGACCTAATGCGTCGTTTTCAAAGATGATGAGATCTTGATGATCGGTCTTCTCGTGATACAGCACGCGATCAACCGAAAAGTACTGGCCAAAGTTGGCATGTAGGGTTTCATACCAAATTTCTTTCTGGGACATGTTAGGGCTTCCTCCGCGATAACAGTCATGAAAATTGGCGCGCCATCATAGCCGACTCTTTTACCGCTTGCACGGTCAAATTTCAGTCAGCGCGGAGGAGGGGGAAACTATTGTGCGTAGGAGAGCAGACCCAGTGAGTTACGTGCCAGAGACTGGCATTTCTTCGGTGTCGGGATAGCGATTTTACTCAGATCGCGATAGCTGTCTTCGCCCATCGCCGTCATGTCGTAAGCGTTGTAATTGCTGAGATCCCAGCGATTTTGCTGAGCAAAGGCGACCAGTGTCCGACGAATCTGTTCATTCGGCAGATCTTGATAGCCACAGTGGTTTTTCAGATAAACAAAGATCGCGGTCAGATCGGCCAGATCTTCCGCTTCAAATTCATTCAGCGCCTTGCTGGCGGAAGAGAAGCTCATCAGGCTTAGCAGGAGCAGAGCCAGCGCAGAGTTTTTCATGGTTGAACCTGTTCCAAATGTTGTCAGATGACGTTATCACAGATATCCCATGCGGTTCCAAGTTTTCTTACGGGAAACATCTGATATCCCCGTCATTCTTCAAGCTGCATGTGCGTTGGCTTTCCTCGCTCACCCCAGTCACTTACTTGTGTAAGCTCCTGGGGATTCACTGTGTCGCAGCCTGCCTGCAACTCGAATTATTTAGGGGATTGAGATAAAAAGTGAGTGGCGAAAAGGTGGAAAACCAATAATCGCAATCTATTGAAATCGTTTGTTTTTATTTTATTGACGGTCGGCGATGGAAATCGCCTCGAGTTAATCGCAGGATTAAAGCCCATTTATCGCTGTTTGATACGATGACGCCGCCGTCAGCCTCTGTTATTAATAACAGCGATCTCATCTAATACAGTTTTTATTCTATGATCTCCGGTGTCTGGCGCGTCAGTAGTTGGTTGTTGGCGGGACTGTTGCTGCTTCCTTTAGCAACGATTTTTTATCAGGCTTTTTTTGCCGATGGGATGGGATTTACCCAACTGTGGCAAATCGGGTTACCCACCTACCTGATACATTCTGCGGTCATCGTGATTGGCACGCTGTTCTTCAGTTTGCTGTTTGGGTTGCCTTCCGCCTGGTTTATCGCCATGTACCGTTTTCCCGGTCATCGCGTACTGCAATGGGCGCTTTGCCTGCCGCTTGCGATGCCCGCGTTCTTGCTCGCCTACCTTTATACCGATGTGTTACGGCATCTGTCCCAGTTGTTGCAGGAAGGCGGGTTGCAAATCGCCTCGTCGTGGAGTGAATCCCACGTTGCTGGGCTACCCGTTTCGCTGGGTTGCATAAGTCTGGTGCTGGCACTGGTGTTCTATCCCTATATTTACCTGTTGGTGCGCGAAGCGCTGGTGAAACAGTCCGCTAGCCTTATCCATTCGGCGCGTTTACTGAATCAGACGCGCACTCAGGTATTCCGCCGCTTATGTTTACCTATTGCTCTGCCTGCGATTGCCTGCGGTAGTGCGCTAGTGGTGGTCGAAACGCTGGGCGATTATGGCGCGGCGTCTTATCTTGATACTCCAACCATGACAACACAGGTGCTGGATATCTGGCAGAAGCAGGACGATCTCGGTGCGGCAGCACGCCTTGGCGTGTTGATTTTGCCGGCGATCTTTCTCTTGATGTTTTTGGTTAATTTCTGGCGTCGGAAGCAGAAAATTTATCAAGCTCAAGCAAATGCTTCTCAGGTGGTTCCGCCTGTGTTGAACGGGTGGCGCAGCAAGGTGGTTCGCAGTTATTGCTGGGGAATCGTTTGTCTGTCGTTCTTGTTGCCAGTGCTGTATCTACTCTTTCTGGCGATCCGACACATGATGTCGGTGTGGGATATGGCGTTCCTCCACGCGGTGATGAATAGCCTGTTGGCGTCCGCCATCGCGACCGTTGTCATTACGTTAATGGCGCTGTCGTTTATTTTCTATACGCGCACGGCCGGGATATTTGCTAATCAGACGCCAGTTCGGCTCGTCAGCCTGAGTTTTGCCTTGCCCGGCGCGGTACTGGCTGTCGGACTGTTTACCTTGCTGTCGCTGGTGGACCGCGGAATTAATCTATTTGCCAGCGCCGCGGGGTTACCTCCCGCGGAGGCTTTGCTGGCGGGATCGCTGTTTATTCTCATCCTCGCCTACAGCGTTAAATTTGGGCGTCTGATGCTGGACAGTCTTGAGCGCAGCATGGAAGGCATTCCGCGATCGCTGGACAGTGCGAGTCTTGTTCTGGGCGCTTCCCCCCTCAGCCGCTGGTCACGTGTGCATATCCCGCTGCTGCGCAGCAGCCTGTTCATTGGGGCGTTGTTGATTTTTACGGAAAGTATGAAAGAGCTGAATGTGTCGCTGCTGCTGCGTCCTTTCGGGGTTGATACGTTGGCAACGTATGTTTTCCGCTTTACGGCGAGTGAGCAAGTAGCGTCATTTGCCTTTCCTGCACTGGTGCTGGTGGCGGTAGGGTTAATCCCCGTTTTCTGGCTGAATCGCGCACTGAATATAAAAGGATAATGACATGGCCGCGTCGATAGATATTCTGAGCGTTCAGGCGGTAAGTTGTACGTTGCAGCAGTCTCCTGTGTTGGAGAACATCTCCTTTGCCGTGCGCGACGATGAGACGATCTGCCTGTTGGGGCGAAACGGCTGTGGCAAAACGGCGCTATTACAGGCGATCGCGGGCCTGCTGCCGATTACTCAGGGCAAGGTTTTGCTGGAGGGTGAGCTCGTTAGCTCGCCGCAAGAGTACGTCCTGCCGGAACTGCGTCAGGTTGGCCTGATTTTTCAGGACTACGCGCTCTTTCCGCATCTGACGGTGGAAGGCAATATAGCGTTTGGTTTATATGGCCGCCCGGAAAGCGAGGTGAAGCCAATCTGTGCGGAGATGATGGCGCTCTTACAGCTGGATGATGTCGCTGCGCGTTACCCACATGAGCTATCCAATGAACAGCAGCAGCGTTTGGCGATTGCCCGTGCGCTGGCCTGTGAGCCGAAAATTCTGTTGCTGGATGAACCCTTCCCAGGTCTGGACAGCCAGACCCGCTACCGCCTGATCACCGAATTACGGCAGGTTCTGAAACAGCGTCATGTCGCGGCGGTTTTCGCTACGCACAGCCGAGAGGAAGCCTTTGCCTGCGCCGACCATCTGATTCTGCTGGATGAAGGGAAGATTATGCAGCAGGGTTATCCATCCGAGCTGTACCATCGACCGAATAGCCGCTTTGTCGCTGATTTTATGGGGAATACGAACTATTTGCCTGTGAAAATTATGAGCGACCATCAATGGCAAAGCCCATTGGGCGATCATCAGGCGACACATCCGCTTAATCAGCCGATGGATTCACAATGCGACTGGATGGTACGTCCGGCTGACGTGGCGTTGGCGCTCGATCCCGATGGCCCGGCGTCGATCGAAGATCGGCTATTTATGGGCACATCAAACTTGTATCGGGTGAAGATGGGAGAACTGATGCTGCTGGTGCAGACTGGCAACTGGTTTGAACCGGGACAGCAGGTGCGTTTAAGCATTAAGACGGATCCGCCAGTCTTGTATCCTGCTTTACCCGCCGTCAGCAGCCCGACTGACGGCCCCGAAAAGCAATGATTACGCCTCGTGCAGGTCTGCTGCTGGCATAAGCCAGGTGCTATTGTGCTTTTCAAACCCTAATTTCGGGTAGTAATCCACCGCCAGCGGCGCGGCCAGCAAAATGATTTTGCAGCCTTTTTCAAGCTGCTGAGCGGTTTGTTGAATCAGCTTCTTACCTATTCCCGTATGTTGACAGTCCTCTGACACCGCCAGATCGGACAGATAACAGCAAAAATGAAAATCCGTCACGCTGCGCGCGATCCCAACCAGCGTCTCCCCTTGCCACGCGGAAACCAGCAGGTTGGCGTGCTTAAGCATACCTGCAATTGCTGTCTCATCATTCAGCGGGCGGCGCGGCCCCAATGAGGTTTTCGCCAGCAGCTCAATGAACTGCCGGCTGGAAAGCGGGACATTCACTTTGTAGCAAACATCCACTGGTGGTGTACTCATGGTGTCTCCTTCATGGTGTGGTTTCTGATATACTTCGCGCGCTTGGGCATTGCCCAGGCTGATTCAAACGTCAGCATTGGCGCATCATCGATAATAAGTCTGTCATTTTACCGATGGTGCTGAATACCTTACTTCAAAGAGTTATCAGTATGATGAAACATACCGTGGAAGTCATGATTTCTGAGCAGGAAGTGATGGCGCGGGTTACCGAACTGGGGCAACAGATCAGCGAACACTACCGTGATAGCGGCAGCGATATGGTACTGGTGGGGCTATTGCGCGGATCGTTTATCTTTATGGCCGATTTATGCCGGGCGATCGATGTCCCTCACGAAGTGGATTTCATGACGGCATCCAGCTATGGCAGCGGTATGAACAGTACGCGCGACGTTAAGATCCTGAAAGATCTGGATGAGGATATTCGCGGCAAAGACGTATTGATCGTTGAAGATATTATCGATTCGGGCAATACGCTGAGCAGGGTGCGGGAAATTCTGCAACTGCGTGAGCCGAAATCACTGGCTATCTGTACGCTGCTGGATAAACCAGAGCGCCGTGAAGTGGCGGTGAAAGTCGAGTGGGTTGGATTCTCGATCCCTGATGAGTTTGTGGTGGGTTACGGCATCGACTATGCCCAGCACTATCGCCATTTACCTTACGTCGGCAAGGTTGTTCCACAGGAATAGCGTATCAGATAAGGCCGATGCCGTGAGCGACGCCCAGCGAGTGGGCGTCAGGCAGCGAATCAAGACAGGGTAGAAATCGCGCGGCGATAACGCTGTTCCAGCGTCTCCCTATTGGTCGCAGTCACTTCCAGATCGCGCAGACGGCCATCCTGAATACCGTAAACCCAACCGTGGATCGTGACTTTCTGCCCGCGCTTCCAGGCGGACTGCATGATGGTGGAGTGGCCGAGGTTGTAAACCTGCTCGACAACGTTGATTTCACAGAGCGTATTCAGCCGCTGTTCGGGAGGCAATTCCCCCAGCAGCGAACTATGCTTGTACCACAAATCACGGATATGCAGCAGCCAGTTGTTAATCAAACCCAATTCTGGGTTTTCCACCGCAGCCTGAACACCGCCGCAGCCGTAGTGGCCGCAGATAATGACATGTTCGACTTCGAGAACTTCGACGGCATATTGCACGACAGAGAGGCAATTGAGGTCGGTGTGAATAACCAGATTGGCGACGTTGCGGTGAACAAACAGTTCACCAGGCTCAAGGCTGGTCAGACTTTCCGCAGGTACGCGACTGTCCGAGCATCCAATCCATAGAAAACGGGGACGTTGTGCCTGCGCCAGACGTTCAAAATAGCCAGGATCCTCTTCCACCATCGTTTTAGACCAAAGCTGGTTGTTCGCGATGAGCGTTTCAATTTCTTTCATGAAAGTAAATGACCTGTAACAAACAAGGGGCAGTGAGGAGTAATATAAGGCAACATGCGTCGTTTGAAAAACGATAGTTTATCTCCGTCATACTTCAAATCTGTAGAATTCACTGATAATAAGGCAATCCATTTCTTATGACATATGCACTGGAACTGGCGCAACTAACCAAAACCTATTCGGGAGGCGTCCAGGCGCTACGGGGGATCGACCTGAACGTGGAAGCGGGGGATTTCTATGCGCTTCTGGGGCCAAATGGCGCGGGAAAATCGACCACGATTGGGATTATCAGCTCGCTGGTGAATAAAACGGCCGGTAAAGTTCGCGTCTTCGGCTATGACCTTGAGCTGGACAAAGTGAATGCGAAACGCCAACTGGGGTTGGTCCCGCAGGAATTTAACTTCAATCCCTTTGAAACGGTATTACAGATTGTGGTTAATCAGGCCGGCTATTATGGCGTGAAACGTCAGGATGCGTTGCAGCGTGCTGAAAAATACCTGAAACAGCTCGATCTGTGGGGGAAACGCAACGAAAAAGCGATGATGTTGTCCGGCGGGATGAAGCGTCGCTTGATGATTGCGCGTGCGTTAATGCATGAGCCTAAGCTGCTGATTCTTGATGAACCGACCGCCGGTGTGGATATCGAATTACGTCGTTCCATGTGGGGCTTTTTGAAGGAGCTCAACGCGCAGGGCACCACGATTATCCTGACGACGCACTATCTGGAAGAAGCGGAAATGCTGTGCCGCAACATCGGGATCATCCAGCGGGGTGAGCTGGTGGAGAACACCTCGATGAAGCAGCTGCTTGCTCAGCTGAAGTCCGAAACGTTTATTTTTGATCTGCCGGCGAAAAGCCCGCTGCCACAGCTTGAAGGCTATGCGTTCCGCCTGACGGATACGTCAACGCTGGAAGTGGATGTGATGCGCGAGCAAGGTCTGAACGCGTTATTCAGCCAGCTAAGCGCGCAGGGGATAACGATATTAAGTATGCGTAATAAAGCGAACCGGTTGGAAGAGCTGTTTGTCACCTTGGTTAATGGGGACGGGGCGAACGGTAAGGGAGAAAAGGCATGATGCATTTGTATTGGGTAGCACTACAGAGTATCTGGGTGAAAGAAGTCACCCGATTTGGGCGTATCTGGATTCAGACGCTGGTGCCGCCAGTGATCACCATGACGTTGTACTTTATTATTTTCGGCAACCTGATCGGCTCACGTATTGGTGATATGCATGGTTTCACCTACATGCAGTTTATCGTTCCGGGCCTGATCATGATGGCAGTCATTACCAACGCTTATGCCAACGTGGCCTCTTCCTTTTTCAGCGCCAAATTTCAACGCAATATTGAAGAGCTGCTGGTCGCGCCGGTGCCAACTCACGTGATCATCGCGGGTTATATTGGCGGCGGGATCGCGCGTGGCGTATGTGTCGGGGTATTGGTGACCGCGGTATCGCTGTTCTTTGTCCCGCTGCATGTTCATGCCTGGTGGATCATTGTTCTGACGCTCTTGCTGACGGCGACGTTGTTCTCGCTGGCGGGGTTATTGAATGCGGTCTTTGCGAAAACCTTTGATGATATCAGCCTTATTCCGACGTTTGTGTTAACGCCGCTGACCTATCTGGGTGGAGTGTTTTACTCACTGACGCTGCTGCCGCCGTTCTGGCAGGCTGTTTCCAAGCTGAACCCAGTCGTGTACATGATCAGCGGCTTCCGCTACGGTTTCCTTGGCATTCAGGATGTACCGCTGCTGTTCACCATGTCGGTGCTGATTGCCTTTATCGTGGTGTTTTATCTGCTGGTCTGGTGGCTGATTGAGCGCGGACGCGGGCTGCGGACGTAGTGTGTCAATTCTGTAAATGAGAAGGCGGTGGTAACACCGTATTAGCCTTTTTGCAGACTGATTTAAGAAGTGAAAACGGTAGTAATGGAATAGAAGAGTAAAGCGTCCGCGCCAGGGATGGCGCGGCTCGAGCTTACAAGGACGTACTTGCAGCGTCTTTACGATCTATCCATTACTACCGCTCGATTCCGTCAGAAACTTGGCGATCAAGCTACCTGAACCGGAATCGCTTTTGCCTGACGTTGCAGCTCGTTATCGCCAGAGAAATAGGCTACCTTCGGGCTGTGGCTTCTGGCCTGCTCGTCGGACATCTGCACATAGGAGCAGATAATCAGTTTGTCGCCCACACTGGCACGGCGAGCGGCAGCACCGTTCACAGAGATAATGCGTGAGCCTCTTTCGCCCGAAATGGCGTAGGTAGAGAAACGCTGACCGTTATCAACGTTGTAGATATCAATCGCTTCGTATTCCAGAATGCCGGCGGCATCCATAAAATCCTGATCGATGGCGCAAGAGCCTTCATAATGCAAGTCAGCCTGAGTTACTTTGACCCGGTGCAGCTTGCCTTGCAGCATGGTACGTATCATCGCTTTGTTACCTCGGTTCATACAGTCAAATCGACCTGGTGGTTATCAATCAATCTGGCCTTGCCTAACCAGGCAGCCATCAAAATCACAGCACGCGTGCTGGCCGCGCTCAGCGGTTGCAGCGTATCAGCATCGCGGATAAACAATTCATCAGGCGTAAAGCCCGCTTCACGCAGCTTGTCTGCCGCCTGTTCCAGCAAGGTGTCTATCTGGCGATCGCCGTTGTCCAACTGTGTCGCCATGTCCATCATCACCTGATAAACATACGGTGCCCGCTGGCGTTCTTCTGCACTGAGATACCCATTACGTGAACTCAATGCCAAACCGTCTTTTGCACGCACGGTAGGGACGCCAATAATGTCAATGTCATAACCCATATCGCGAACGAGCTGCCGAATCAGTGCTAGCTGCTGGTAATCTTTCTCGCCGAAGCAGGAGACATCCGGCTGTACCAGATTGAACAGTTTGCTGACGATGGTCGCAACACCTCGGAAATGGCCGGGGCGACTGGCACCTTCCAACAGGGAAGACAGGCCTGGCACATCGACAAACGTTTGCGACTCCAGTCCATTGGGGTATATCACATCTGGGCTCGGTGCGAAAACCAGATCGGCACCGCGGCGATTCAATTTCTCGCAGTCTTCCTGCAACGTCCGGGGGTAGCGGGCTAAATCATCTGGCCGCTCAAACTGCATAGGATTGACAAAAACGCTAACAATAACGATATCGGCACGCGCTCTGGCTTCATCGACCAGCGTCATGTGCCCGTCATGCAAATTACCCATGGTGGGAACTAAAGCAATGCGTTTCCCTTCCTGACGCCAGCGACGAACCTCGCGGCGCAGCAGCAGAGGGGTTTCGATTATTAACACACTCGTACTCCTAAAAAATAGCCCGATTAACGGAATGCTCGTTTTTTAATGAAATGAATGTTCTTCGGCCGGGTAAATACCCTGTTCAACTTCTTCTGCATACAAACGCACTGCCGCGCGGATATCACCACCGCTTGGTGCCAGAAAGTCCTTGGCAAACTTAGGCGTGTTGTCGCCGGTAATGCCGAAGGCATCATGCATGACCAGAATCTGCCCGTCGGTCACGTTGCCGGCGCCAATACCGATCACGGGAATCGACAGGGCGTCTGTTACGCGCTTGGCCAGGGCGACAGGCACGCATTCCAGCACCAGCAGCTGCGCACCTGCTTCTTCAAGCGCAAGGGCATCGGCCAGTAACTGATTGGCATCGCTTTCGCTCCGGCCCTGAATTTTATAGCCGCCGAAGATATTAACGGACTGCGGCGTCAGACCCAGATGACCACAAACCGGCACGGCGCGTTCGGTCAGCATTTTTACCGTCGGCGCAAGCCAGCTTCCGCCTTCCAGCTTCACCATATTTGCGCCTGCGCGCATCAGTTCTGCTGCCTGGCTGAACGTTTGTTCCGGCGTGGCATAGGTCATAAAAGGCATATCGGAGAGAACCAGTGCCAGCGGTGCGCCACGGCGGACACACTGCGTGTGGTAAACGATATCGTGTGTGGTCACGGGCAATGTGGAATCGTGACCCTGTACGGTCATTCCCAGTGAGTCACCCACCAGCATCACGCGGATGCCTTGCTCGAAAAATAGGCGAGAGAAACTGGCGTCGTAAGCGGTAATCGTAGCGAATTTTCGCTGCTCTTGTTTCCATTGGCGCAAGTGGGAGATAGTCGTCGGTTTCATGACGGTCTTCCTATGTCAATAGGGCGAAGAATTGAGGGGGACATTCTAATGTAAGCCGACGTGTAGCGATATACCCGTCGCGCTTCAAGTTACAGATGGGAGGGATTATTAGTGACCGAATGTTCCGGTCGGTTTCTCGTCATCACACGGTTCAGCATCCCACTGTGTATTATCCCATAGGGTCAGGCCGTTGCGGTCGACATGGGTTAACCGCTGGGCGAGGGTTTCGCCGTCGGGGAATGCCAGTTCAGGTGCGATTTCTGCGAGCGGGTAGAGCATGAATTCACGATTCTTCATGTCGTAATGCGGCACGGTCAGACGCTCAGTCTGGATGACGACATCGCCAAACAGCAAAATATCCAGATCCAACGTGCGTGGGCCCCAGCGATGTTCCTTGCGTTCGCGACCTTGTTCCAGCTCGATGGCTTGTGTGTGATCCAGCAGCGATTCGGCCGCTAATGCGGTTTCCAGTTCAACAACGGCGTTGAGGTAGTCTGGCTGATCTTGCGGGCCAAGCGGACGGCTACGATAAAACGAGGAACAGCAAACGACGCGAGTATGTGGAATCGCGTCCAGCGCAGATAATGCTGCGCGCACCTGTTGCAAAGGCTGGGCAAGATTACTGCCCAGCGCCAGATACACACGTATCGTCATGCTTGATCTCTGCGTGCCGCTGTTGGTTTACGCGGTCGACGAGGGCGGGAACGACGATGTGGCGTTGGGCCGTCATCCAGCGATTTCAGCATGTTTTGCTGACGAGGCGGTGCGGCAACCTGGAACTCTCCCCACCACTGAGCCAGACGCAGCAGCTCCTGATGGTTTTCGATCTCGGCACGCAGGCAAAGCAGGTCATACGCGGCACGGAATTTAGGATGTTCCATCAGCTTATAAGCGCGTTTACCCTGACGACGAGACAGACGCATTTGCAACTGCCAGATATCACGGACTAAAGACGTAATGCGCTTAGGAATTGCCAGAGAACGGCACTGCTCATCCAGTATATCGTTCATCGCCAGCGAGAAGGCATCGAGGTAGGCCAGTCCGCTTTCCTGCGCCAATTTTTGTGCATGTTCAATCAGCGGATACCACAGCATGGCGGAGAACAAAAATGCCGGATTCACCCGCATGTCGTTTTGCAGACGCTGATCGGTGTTTTTCAGTACCTGTGCAACCATGCGCTCCAGTGTGGAATCGCCGTTTGGTGTGAAGTAGCGACTCAGCAGCGGGAAAAGCGGCTGGAATAGCTGGTATTCACACAGCATTTTATAGGTTGGATAGCCATAGCCTGACTGAAGCAGCTTCAGCGACTCTTCAAACATGCGCGCCGCAGGGATATCGTGCAGCAATGAGGCCAAACGAGGAATCGGCTCGGCGGTTTCCGGGCTGACCGTCATGTTCAGCTTGGCAGCGAAACGGACGGCGCGCAGCATACGCACTGGGTCTTCACGGTAGCGCGTTTCAGGATCGCCAATCATACGGATGACGCCCTGACGCAGATCGTTCAGGCCATCGGTATAGTCACGTACGCTGAAATCAGAAATGCTGTAGTAGAGGCTGTTGATCGAGAAATCGCGGCGCTGGGCATCTTCTTCAACGGAACCAAAAATATTGTCGCGTAACAGCATGCCGCTTTGGGCCTGCTGAGAGGAATTTTTGACTTCTTGCTGTTCCTGATGCTGTTCGTGGTGACCACGGAACGTGGCAACTTCAATCACCTCTGGCCCGAACATGATGTGGGCGAGACGGAAACGACGTCCGACCAAACGACAGTTGCGGAATAGCTTGCGCACCTGATCGGGTGTGGCGTTAGTGGTGATATCAAAATCTTTCGGCTTTTTGCCCAGCAGCAGGTCGCGTACGCCGCCGCCAACCAGATAAGCCTCGTAGCCCGCTTTGTTCAGGCGATAAAGTACTTTCAGCGCGTTATCGCTGATATCGCTGCGTGAAATAGTATGTTGGTCACGCGGAATCACCGTCATATGCTGGCGCGGTTCCTCTGATTCGACCATTTCGTTCTCACGATTCAGTACCTTACGACAAAAATTAGCAACTCGGGAAAAGATAATACACCTCGATAGTGATGGATAAATCAACGGCACAGCAAAAAATTTCTGGGAAACGTTTTTGACGTCGACCCAGCGACGGCCTGCAAATGTGACGGCCAAAGAGAGTGCGTCACTAAAAATAGCGGCTAATCATAGCTCACCAATGCCCCTTTGAGAATGCCGATGTGATCGCGGACGGGTTTATTGCCGCCTGTAACGGGACAACATCAAGGGACCAGTGCGCGACAGACCAGGCCAGAAGTGCGGAAAGCGTCATATCCTGACGGTTCTCCGGCAGTGGTTGGTTCAAGAATTGCAGGGCAGCCAGCAGCACGGGACGCGGATCGCTATTTGGCAGTGCTGGTGCATGATTCTGCTTGGAAAGCTTATTTCCCTCGGTATTCAGCACCAGCGGCAGATGAACGTAGGTAGGGATCGCATAGCCCAACTGCTGATAGAGCGAAATTTGCCGCACTGTCGGTTCGATCAGATCGGCGCCGCGCACGATCTCCGTAATACCTTGATCGTTATCGTCGATCACGACGGCCAGATTATAGGCAAACAGCCCGTCTCGGCGGTGGATAATAAAATCTTCCTGCGCGAGTGCCGTGTCGGCATACAGCTCGCCACGCAATTTATCGTGAAAGTGAAATACCGGCGTTGTCTGACGCAGGCGTAGCGCGGCGTTATCGGAGGGCAGATTACGCGTTCGGCAATAGCCGTCATAGTGCCCACCTAGCTGCTGAATACGGCTACGCGTACAGGTGCAGTAGTAGCTCATGCCCTGCTGTTGAAGCTGCTGAAGAATCTCGCGGTAACGTGCATGCCGCTGTGACTGGTACATCACCTCGCCGTCCCAATACAGGCCGTAATGGTCTAATTGTGCAAGGATACGGGAGGCTGCGCCGGGAATTTCCCGTGGCGGGTCGATGTCTTCAATGCGTACCAGCCAGCGCCCTTGTTGGGAACGAGCTTGCAGATAACTACCCAGTGCGGCGATCAGTGAGCCAAAATGCAGGTCACCAGAAGGAGAGGGGGCAAAACGCCCGACATAACGATGCGTTTCGGTGAAACCAGTTGTTCCAGACATAAGAAGTTGGTGCTATCTCGTCAGCGTTTTATCCAGACAGAAGATAGAGTGATGAACATCATTCATCAGCGGTAGAGTACCTGGAGTCGGCCCCTGCGATGGGCAGGAGCCGATTCTGGACAGGAAAATTAGCCTGCCATTTGCTTTTCGCGTATCTCTGCCAACGTTTTGCAGTCGATACACAGATCGGCGGTCGGACGTGCTTCCAGACGGCGGATGCCAATCTCGACGCCACAGGATTCACAGAATCCGAAATCCTCATCTTCGATTTTCACCAAGGTTTTGGCGATTTTCTTGATCAGCTTGCGCTCACGGTCACGGTTACGCAGTTCGAGACTGAACTCTTCTTCCTGCGCTGCGCGATCCACGGGATCGGGGAAATTAGCGGCTTCATCGCGCATGTGCGATACCGTACGATCCACTTCATCCATGAGTTGGTTGCGCCATGCTTCAAGAATACGCTTGAAATGAGCCAGCTGAGCGTCGTTCATATACTCTTCGCCCGGCTTCTCTTGGTACGGCTCTACTCCGGCAATTGCGAGAATGCTCAGAGAAGATGTCTTACGGTTTTGCCCTTCTTGCATGTTGCTTCTCCTACATAACACGACACGCATAATACCCTTTTATGCAGTGAAATTGCGGCGTTGTTGGCCATAACTTCAGCTATCTGGGTATATCGGCCCCCAAGGGGGGAAAAAACAGGCCGCTATAAATAGCAGATGAAGATGGGGTTGGCAATGCTTCCTGACACCGGCCTGATAAAGTGTGAGGAACAACCTGCTTACATTAAATAAGAAACAATGTGTTACGCCTTTGGTGGTACGTTCGGCGTGTTATGCCATGTTGGTACTTCATCCCAACAACGGTAGCTTATGCGTCAATTTAATACCGTCAGGGCCTAATGTGGAGCCGTAACATAAAATTTCAACCCCAGCCTGTTGTGCTTCGATAAATAATTCCGCATAGCGTGAATCAATATGCCGGGCGGGAGAAACCTGCTGGATGCCTGAATGGAGCACGGCGAAAAAAAGGACGGCGCGTTTTCCATTGGAAACCATCTGTTGCAGCTCACGCAGATGCTTTTGTCCTCTGAGTGTAACCGCATCGGGAAAGTAACCACATTCATGTTGCAATAATGTGACAGATTTCACCTCAATATAGCAGTCAATCCTGTCCGGCGCCTGTAAAAGCAGGTCGACTCGGCTATTTTCCGTACCGTATTTTACTTCCGTTTTTACGTCTGGGTAGCCCGCCAACTCTTCTATGCGATTTTCTAATAAGGCTTCGTACAATAATGTGTTGGCACGCAGAGTATTGACACAAATCCAGTGATTTTGTTGTGTTTCAGTCAGTTCCCAGCTCTGGGCGTACTTGCGCTTAGGGTTATCCGATGTGGAATACCAGACGGTATCGCCAGGCGTTGCGCAGCCCGTCATCGCACCGGTATTGGCACAGTGCAGCGTGAACGTTTCGCCTTCCGGGGTTACGACATCGGCCAAAAAACGTTTGTAACGTTTAATCAACCGAGCAGGTTGTAAACGTGGGGTATAGTCCATGCGTGTCCTGTTCTATTTAATAAATGACCAGCTTTCCAACTGTTGATAGCGGGTTTTGCCATTGTCGAAAAGTGATTCATAAAGCGAAAAGTGCGTCATGTCGACCTGCCAGCTAAAGGTGGCAGGGGGAATCGCGACGGGGCGAGTCGCGCCACGTAATAGCGTAATGTGTGGGTGAAACGGCAATGCCGTTTGATAGCAGCCGTTGCGCGCGGCCTGAGAGCGCAGCAGTTCTGCAAGCTGTAGCAGCCCGCGCGGTGCACGACGGCAGCCCAGCCAGACCACACCGGGACGCGGCCAGTGCCCAGCGTCATTCAGCGTAAGGGAAAAGGCGGGCTGGTGGATGCGGCCTGCCAATGTCTGCAAGACCTGCGCTTTTTGCTCGCTGACATCGCCTAAAAACGCCAGCGTCAGATGAAGATTGGCCGCTGCGACCGGCCGACCCGCTTCCAGAGGGAAGTGTTCGGCGCGCCAGCGGATAATCTCTTGCTGTGTGGCTTCCGGCAGTGATAAGGCAAAAAACAGGCGGCGGGTGGCTGACATGGCGATCTCTCTGTTCTGATTCCATCAGATGCTACATTCATCCAGATGCTACAATGCTCGCCGCTGAAAGTTAACCTTATACGGAGATGTCTGTGATTTTACCGCCCGTCAGCGCCGTGCTGGATGATGTAATAACGGCGCTACATAACGCGCCTCAGGTGCTGCTCAATGCCCCAACGGGGGCGGGGAAATCGACCTGGCTGCCGTTGCAGTTACTGCAACAGGGCAACCTGAACGGGCGCATCATCATGCTGGAGCCACGCCGTCTGGCGGCAAAGAGCGTGGCTTGGCGGTTGGCGCAGCAGCTAGGTGAAGAACCGGGGAAAACCATAGGCTATCGCATGCGGTCGGAAAGCTGCGTGAGTGACGCAACGAGGCTGGAGGTCGTCACCGAAGGCATGCTGACCCGTTTGCTGCAACAGGATGCGGAGCTGCAAGGTGTGGCGCTGATTATTCTTGATGAGTTTCACGAGCGCAGCGTGCAGGCCGATTTGGCATTGGCGCTGTTGCTCGATGTGCAACAAGGGCTGCGTGAAGACTTAAAGTTGCTGATTATGTCCGCGACGCTCGACAATGCGCGGCTGGCGGCGCTGTTGCCGGAAGCCGTCTGCGTGGTTTCCGAAGGCCGCAGCTATCCGGTAGAGCGGTGTTATGCCCCGTTGAACAGCCAGGAGCGTTTGGAAGAAGGCGTTGCGCGACAGGTGCGACGCGTTCTCAGTGAAGAAGATGGTTCGCTGCTGCTGTTTTTGCCCGGTGTCGCGGAGATTCGCCGTGTGCAGGCGCTGCTGGAAAATAGCGTGTCGAGCGAGACAGATCTTTGTCCTTTATATGGTGCATTGACGCTGGCGGAGCAGCAAAAAGCGATTCTGCCCGCGGAGCCGAGTCGTCGTAAGGTGGTGTTAGCCACCAATATTGCTGAAACCAGTCTGACGATTGAAGGGATCCGGCTGGTGATGGATAGCGGCCTTGAACGCGTAGCCAGCTTTGATGTGAAAAGTGGCGTCACTCGACTGGTGACGCAGCGAATCAGTCAGGCGTCGATGGTGCAGCGCGCCGGGCGTGCCGGACGTTTAAGCCCCGGTATATGCTGGCATTTGTGCTCTCGTGAGCAGGCAGAACGCGCGGCTGCACAGAGTGAAGCCGAGATACTGAATAGCGATTTAAGCAGTATCTGGCTGGATTTATTACAGTGGGGCTGTACCGATGTGGCGCAGTTAACCTGGCTGGATACCCCGCCAGTTCCTGCGCTTTATGCCGCACGCCAACTGCTACGCCAGCTTGGTATTACCGATAAACAAGATCGGCTGACTGCCGAGGGGCGGAAAATAGCCGCGTTAGGCTGCGATGCCCGACTGGCGACGATGCTGTATGCCGCGTCACAGCAAGGTTCAGATGCATTAGCCACCGCCGGATGTCTGGCGGCGATACTCGAAGAGCCACCGCGTAGCGGGTCGATCAATCTGGCTGACTGGCTGCATCGCCCATTGCCACATTGGCTGCGGCGGGCAAAACAGCTGACGTGCCGTTTATCGACGGCTTCAGGGCGCATTGACGGTGGCGAGGCCGACTGGCTGCTGGCACAGGCTTTCCCTGACCGCATCGCCCGGCGGCGCAGTCAGGATGGACGCTACCAGCTTGCTAACGGCAGCGGCGCAATGATGTCGGCTGATGAGGCGTTGTCAGGCACTGAATGGCTTCTGGCACCTGCGCTATTACAAAATAACCAGAGTGCCGACGCGCGGATTCTATTGGCGTTGCCGCTGGATATTGAGCGGTTGGAACGACAACTGCCCGGATTAATAAGTGAACATAACGTGGTGCACTGGGACGAAGAAAAGGGTACTCTGCGCGCCAGCCAGCGCGACCAGATAGGCAGCCTGACTCTGCGGACGCGCCCGCTGAACAAGCCTTCCGATGAGGCATTGCAGCAGGCGCTGCTATCCTGGATTCGTGAGCAGGGAATTGATGCATTAAACTGGGACACTGCGGCGTTGCAGTTACGCGCCCGACTACAGTGCGCTCACCAGTGGTTGCCTGACGTTGACTGGCCGCGAGTGGATGAAGAAACGCTGCTGGCAACGCTGGAAATCTGGCTACAGCCGTCACTTGTCGGCGTGCGTGATTTACGGGCGCTGAACCAGATCAATTTGAGTGATGCGCTGCTGCGATTGCTGGACTGGTCGCTGCGCCAGCGGCTGGATAGCGCTTTGCCCACGCACTACACGGCACCCGGCGGTAGTCGTTTGCCTATCGCCTATTATGACGATAAGCCTCCAGTGCTGTCGGTGCGAATGCAGGAAATGTTTGGTGAGCAGCAGAGCCCGCTGCTGGCAGAAGGGCGTGTGGCGCTGGTATTGGAACTTTTATCCCCCGCACTGCGTCCACTACAGATTACGCGGGATTTAGCGGCATTCTGGCAAGGCACGTACCGCGAGGTGCAAAAAGAGATGAAGGGGCGTTACCCCAAGCATGTCTGGCCGGACGATCCGGCGAATACGGCTCCGACGAGACGTACCAAGAAATATCAGAATCACTAATTTCAGACGTTTCCGCTTTCCCAAATAAGGGGCTGGAAACAGAGTAGGCGGCTTGAGCGCAGAGCAGATAGCCGTGAACAACCTGATGGAGAAGTTATTGTAATGTCTCGGGATGACCGCGAACCTATCGGACGCAAAGGGAAAGCGCCAAAACGTAAGCCTGAACGCAAGCAGGCCATACGACGTCGCAGGGATGACGACTATGATGAT
Source organism: Pectobacterium sp. S5 (assembly GCF_051707265.1). NCBI lineage: Bacteria > Pseudomonadati > Pseudomonadota > Gammaproteobacteria > Enterobacterales > Pectobacteriaceae > Pectobacterium > Pectobacterium sp. S5. The sequence goes on along the minus strand of NZ_JAULSZ010000004.1, from coordinate 502,993 downwards.
GAAGATTATGACGATTATCAGGACGACTATGACGACGATGATGATGACGACGGTGATGACACCATGACGCGTAAATCGCAGAGAAGACGGCGCTGGTTAGGGCTGGCGATCAAGCTGTTCCTGATCTTTGCCGTGGCGATGGCGATCTATGGCGTGTACCTCGACAGCCAGATCCGCAGCCGTATTGAAGGCAAAGTCTGGCAGTTGCCGGCCGCCGTCTATGGCCGCATGGTCAACCTTGAACCGGGCATGGCTTATAGCCAGAAAGAGATGATCAGCCTGCTGGAAGGCATGCAATACCGTCAGGTGAGCCGCATTACCCGCCCAGGTGAATTCAGCGTGCGTGGCAACAGCATCGATATGCTGCGCCGTCCGTTTGATTTTCCCGATGGGAAAGAAGGGCAGATTCAAGCACGTCTGACATTTGCCAACGATCGTCTGTCGCAGATCCAGAATCTGGACAACCAGCGTAACTTCGGCTTTTTCCGTCTCGATCCGAAGCTGATCACCATGATGCAGTCGCCGAATGGCGAACAGCGCTTGTTCGTGCCGCGTGCCGGTTTCCCCGATCTGCTGGTTGATACGCTGGTCGCGACCGAAGACCGCCACTTTTATGAACACGATGGCATCAGCCTGTATTCCATTGGTCGTGCGTTCTTAGCGAACATCACGGCGGGGCGCGCGGTTCAGGGCGGCAGTACGCTGACGCAACAGCTGGTTAAGAACCTGTTCCTGACTAACGAGCGTTCGCTGTGGCGTAAAGCTAACGAAGCCTATATGGCGCTGATCATGGATTATCGCTACAGCAAGGATCGTATCCTTGAGCTGTATCTGAACGAAGTGTATCTCGGCCAGAGCGGTAACGATCAGATCCGCGGCTTCCCGCTTGCCAGCCTGTATTACTTTGGCCGTCCGGTGAATGAACTGAGCCTCGATCAGCAGGCGCTGCTGGTGGGGATGGTGAAAGGGGCGTCGCTGTATAACCCGTGGCGTAACCCGCAGATTACGTTAGAACGACGTAATTTGGTGCTGCGTCTGTTGCAGAATCAGCAGGTTATTGATGCCGATCTCTACAACATGCTGAGTGCGCGTCCGCTGGGCGTACAGCCGAAAGGCGGTGTTATCAGTCCTCAGCCAGCGTTTATGCAACTGGTGCGTCAGGAACTGCAACAGCGGCTTGGCGACAAGGTTAACGATCTCTCCGGCGTGAAGATCTTTACCACGCTCGATCCGGTCTCGCAGGATGCAGCGGAAAAAGCGGTAGAAGTCGGGGTTCCGGCACTGCGTGCAGGCCGTAACGTCAGCGATCTGGAAGCGGCGATGGTGATTGTCGATCGCTTCAGCGGCGAAGTTCGCGCGATGGTTGGTGGTGCTCAAACGCAGTACGCCGGGTTTAACCGAGCGCTACAGGCGCGTCGTCCTGTCGGGTCGCTGGCGAAGCCGCCGACCTATCTGACCGCGCTGAGCCAGCCGGACACCTATCGCCTGAATACCTTTTTGGCAGATGAGCCGCTGTCGATCAAACAGTCTAACGGACAGCTATGGCAGCCGAAGAACTACGATCGTGAGTTCCGTGGCCGCGTCATGTTGGTTGATGCGCTGGCGAACTCGCTGAACGTGCCGACCGTCAATCTGGGGATGGCCGTAGGGCTGAACCAGATCACGGAAACGTTGAAGCGTTTAGGGATCCCGGAAAACGTGATTCAGCCTGTACCCGCGATGCTGCTGGGTGCGATCAGTCTGACGCCGATGGAAGTGGCGCAGGAATACCAGACGATCGCCAGCGGCGGCAATCGTGCACCGCTTTCCTCACTGCGTTCGGTGATTGCGGAAGACGGTACGGTGCTGTATCAGAGCTTCCCGCAGGCGGAACGCGCGGTGCCGGCGCAGGCGGCTTATCTGACGCTGTATGGCATGCAACAGGTTGTTGAGCGCGGTACGTCGCGTTCGCTGGCGGTGAAATTCCCGAATTATCATCTGGCAGCGAAAACGGGTACCACCAATGACCTGCGTGACAGCTGGTTTGCCGGGATCGACGGTAAAGAAGTGGCGATTAGCTGGGTAGGGCGCGATAACAACGGCCCGGCCAAGTTGACTGGGGCGAACGGTGCGCTGACGATTTATCGTCGCTATCTGGAAAACCAAACGCCGCTGCCGTTAATGCTGACGCCGCCGGAAGGTATTACGACCATGACGGTGGATGCCAGCGGTAACTTTATCTGCAACGGCAGCAGCGCCGGACGCGTATTGCCAGTCTGGACGGATAATCCGCAGGCGCTGTGTCAGGCCAGCCAGCCGCAGCCTTCAGCGCAGCAGGACCAGCAAAACGGAGAAGGCGTCGCTGACTGGATCAAAGAAATGTTTGGTCAATAATCTATCAATGCTTCAACAGGTTGCCGTCTCTTAGCCATATTTTTATGCAGTCTGAGAGACGGTTTCGTGCGCTTACAATACGGTTATTTCATGCTACTTCGTAGCACGCGCCCGACACGTTCCCGACGTGGCGCAAGCTTTCGCCGCGTCCTGCGGCTCATCCGAAGCCAGCTACCTCCTCAGCATAATTTTTTACGCCGGACCACGGCAAAAACCGCGATACTTCTAGACTTGTGTATAAGGAACAGGATTAATCTGGGGGTATCTTTTTGTGCCTGCCATGTTTCGAGAATGGTCACGTCCTCCCTTATACCGCTTTTCCTGCCACGTCACTCTGGTGCTGACGGGTAAAAGTCTTGCGATTGGTATTCCGTTGCGCCTATCATGCTGCCTTATATCGTAATCATTATCGTTCTCTTTTAGAACGACGATTACGGGAATAGTGAATTCTGCTCACCCCTTTCCTTCGGTGACATTACAAACCAAAAACGCTATGCAAAATCAAACTGTACTGCCTGATACCACTTTCAGACTGGACGACGTGAGCTTTTCCGTCGCTGGACGCACGTTGTTACACCCTTTATCTATTACGTTCCCCGTCGGGAAAGTCTGTGGTCTGATTGGACACAACGGCTCGGGCAAATCGACCTTGCTGAAAATTCTGGGTCGTCACCAGCCCGCTAGCAGCGGTACTGCACTGCTGGGCGAACAGGCGACGGGAAGCTGGGACAGCAAATTGTTCGCCCGTCAGGTTGCCTATTTACCGCAGCAGCTTCCCGCTGCCGAAGGGATGACCGTGCGTGAGCTGGTTGCCGTAGGGCGCTACCCGTGGCACGGCGCATTAGGTCGTTTCGGTAGCGCCGATCGGGAAAAGGTCGAGGAAGCCATCACGCTGGTGGGGCTGAAACCGTTTGCTAACCGTCTGGTGGATAGCCTGTCCGGCGGTGAACGGCAGCGAGCCTGGCTGGCGATGACGGTGGCGCAGGATAGCCGCTGCCTGCTGTTGGATGAACCGACCTCTGCGTTGGACATTGCGCATCAGGTTGAGGTTCTGGCGCTGATTCAGCGTATGAGCCGCGAGCGCGGCATCACCGTCATTGCGGTGTTGCATGATATCAACATGGCTGCGCGCTACTGCGATCATCTGGTGGCGCTGCGCGGTGGCAAAATGATTGCGCAGGGTGAGCCTGTCGCGCTGATGCAAGGGGACGTGCTGGAAAATATCTACGGCATTCCTATGGGCATTCTGCCTCATCCGGCGGGTGGCGCGCCGGTCAGCTTCGTTTGTTAACTCGGTTTTCCTGCTCATGATGCCTGAACGTTTTTCTTCTCCATCCTCTCCCGATCCGCTACGCCGTCGTTTACTGATGGCGTTGCTGCTGTCACCGCTGGTTTATTCGGCGAAGAGCAGGGGAGCGACTGCTACATTTCCCGATTTAAACCGCATTGTGGCGCTGGAGTGGTTGCCTGTTGAACTGCTTCTGGCGTTGGGCATCATGCCCTTCGCGATTGCAGATAAGCATAACTACAACCTGTGGGTGAAAGAGCCCGCGTTGCCTGAATTGGTGATTGATGTGGGGCTGCGTACCGAGCCTAATTTGGAATTGCTGACGCAGATTCGCCCGTCGCTGATCCTTTACTCTGAAGGTTACGGCCCCTCAGTCGCAAAAATGTCCCGTATTTCTCCTCTGCTGGGCTTTGGCTTCAGCAACGAACAGGGAAAACCGCTGACGTCGGCACAGGCCTCGGTCATGAAACTGGCCGATGCGCTCAATATGAAAGCGGCCGGCGAGCGGCATCTGACGGAGCTGGCGCAGTTTCTCCAGCAGGAAAAAATCACACTCCAGCCGTACACTCAGCGGCCTCTGTTGCTCATCACGCTGGTCGACAGCCGCCATGTGCTGGTGATTGGCAAGAACAGCCTTTTTCAGGAAGTGATGGATCACGTCGGGATAGAAAATGCCTGGCGCGGTGAAACCAGCTTCTGGGGCAGTACGATTGTGGGCATTGAGAGTCTGGCAGACGTCGGCGATGCCAACGTGCTCTGTTTCGAGCATGGCGATAGCGCCATCAGCGCGCAGCTTGATAAGAACCCGCTCTGGCAGGCCATGCTGTTTGTGCGTAACCAGCGCTTGCAACGCGTGCCTGCCGTTTGGTTATACGGAGGAACGCTCTCGGCGATGCGCTTCTGCCACGTATTGAATCAGGCACTGGAGGCGAGAAAACATGCCTAATCCTCTGTCTGTCGGTGCCTCGCACGCGCACAAGCACGTTACTCATCCGCTGGTTCTGCCAGTGGTGCTGATTGGTTTTCTGCTGATCGTGATTCTGGGGATGGGCGGCTACAATTTGCAGCAGCAATTACCAGTATCACAGTGGTTTGAGGGGCTGACCCAGCCCGCTTTGAATAATATGCAGCAGCTGCTGTTTCACTACAGCCTGTTACCGCGCATGGTGCTGGCGCTGTTGATTGGCGCGGGGCTGGGGCTGTGCGGCGTGCTGTTCCAACAGGTCTTGCGTAATCCGCTGGCCGAGCCGTCAACGCTGGGGATCGCCACGGGCGCACAGCTCGGGATCACAGTGGTCACGCTGTGGGCGCTGCCCGGTGGCGCATGGCTTCAGCAGGTCGCGGCTATGGCTGGGGCGCTCGTGGTTGGCGCGTTGGTCTTTGGCGTCGCCTGGGGCAAACGTTTATCACCCGTGACGCTGATACTGGCGGGGCTGGTGCTGAGTTTCTACTGTAGCGCGGTCAATCAGTTGCTGGTGCTTTTCCATCATGAGCAGTTGCAGGGCTTGTTCCTGTGGAGCAGCGGCGTGCTGAACCAGCAGGACTGGAGCAATGTGCAGTTTGTTCTCCCGCGTCTTCTGGTGTGTTTCTGTCTGGCGCTGCTGTTGATTCGCCCGCTAACGCTGCTGGGGCTGGATGATGGCGTTGCGCGTAATCTGGGGCTTGGGCTGTCGCTGGCACGCCTGAGTGCGCTTGGGCTGGGGATTTTCCTGTGTGCGCAATTGGTGAATGCGGCGGGCATTATCGGTTTCATCGGCCTGTTTGCGCCGCTGCTGGCGAAAATGCTGGGCGCGCGGCGGTTACTTCACCGCCTTTTATTAGCGCCGCTGCTGGGGGCGCTGCTGCTTGGTGTTACCGATCAGGGCGTTATCTGGCTGAGCCGCGTGTGGCTTGACGTCCCAACGGGCGCGGCGACGGCGCTGATTGGTGCGCCGCTGCTACTATGGCTGTTGCCGCGCCTGCGTAATAGCGGTCAACCTGCGATGGTCGACAGCAACAGTACGCCGACGGCTGAGCGTCGCCTGTGGGGAACGTGGCTGGTTCTTGGCGTCATGCTGCTGGCAATGGTGGTGATGACGGCGCTGATGTTAGGGAAAGATGCCGACGGCTGGCAGTGGGGCGGCGGCGATGTGTTAACGCAGCTGCTCTCATGGCGCTGGCCTCGGGTGCTGGCGGCGCTAACCGCTGGGGTGATGCTGGCGGTGGCGGGAACGCTAATACAGAAGCTGACGGGTAACCCGATGGGTAGCCCGGAAGTGCTGGGGATTAGCTCCGGCGCGTCGTTTGGCGTCATTATTTTGCTGTTTTTCATTCCCGGCAATGCGTTCGTGTGGCTGCTTCCGGCTGGCAGTGCGGGCGCGGCGTTGACGCTGCTGGTCATGGTGATTATTGCCGGACGCGGTGGGTTCTCCACGCAGCGTATGCTGCTGGCGGGGATCGCACTGAGTATGGCGTTCACCACCGTCATTGCGCTGCTGCTGGCCAGTGGCGATCCGCGTATGGGAACGGTGCTGACCTGGCTGTCGGGATCAACCTATGCGGTTGAACCGACTGACGCGATACGTACGGCGGTGATTGCCGTTCTGCTGCTGTTGATCGTCCCGCTATGTCAGCGCTGGCTGCGTATTCTGCCGCTTGGCACCACCACTGCCAGAGCGCTTGGCGTGGCTGTCACACCGGTTCGTCTGCTGGTGTTGCTGCTGGCATCGGTACTGACCGCGATGGCAACCCTGATGGTCGGGCCGATGAGCTTTGTGGGCTTAATGGCTCCGCATATGGCGCGAATGCTGGGCTTTAGCCGCGTGTTACCGCAAATCGCCTGTTCGGCATTGATTGGCGGCGCGCTGATGGTCATTGCAGACTGGTTTGGCAGGATGATTCTCTTTCCGGCGCAGATTCCGGCGGGGCTGCTCGCGACGTTTATTGGTGCGCCTTACTTTGTTTATTTATTGCGTAAACAGGTGAAATAGCGTGAGCCTCGGCGGGGAGGGAAGCCCGCCGAGGTCGTGTGATTAGCCCGTGATGTTAATCGCTTCGACCAGCATCCAGAAGGTGGTGAGCACCAGAGAAAGCGCCATGATGCCGTTGAAGGCTTTCAGTTTCCACGGTTCCTGAAGATGTTTGCCGATGCGATCGCCGAGCATGGCCCAAACCAGAATGCAGGGCAGATTGAGCGCCATAAAGGCGACCATCGTGGTAAAAATACCGTTGCTGGCGGTATACAGCAGCGCGATGTTGCTGGACATCAGCCAGGCTTTCGGGTTCACCGCCTGAAATAGCGTCCCTTGCAGTACGGTCATCGGCTGTACTCGCCCTTGTAATTCCGGTGCCGATGAGCGCACGATTTTCCACGATAGCCACAGCAGATAAACGCACCCCAGCACAGTAAGGGGGAGGCGAATCACGCTCAGCCAGCTCAGCAAAAGCTCCAATGCCACCCCCATCAGCGCCGTTTGTAGCGCACAGCCAATTAAAATACCCATCAGCATCGGTAACGTACGGCGCAGGCCAAAATTGACGCCTGACGTCGCCAGCAGCAGATTATTGGGCCCCGGCGTGATGGACATAACGGTGACGTAGCTGAAAAAAGAAGGGTCGAGCATGGTGTTATCCTGATGATGGGGGAGAACACTATGGTAGGCAGAAAAAAGAAATGGTTACAGATACACAAAATGATTATTGTTATGGGTACAAAATGCATTAATCGTTAACTGTACTCATTGGCTGGCGGGGGAACTGTGTCCATTATCGACTCACAAGAAAGTACGCTCTATCAACAGCTCGCGGAAACCTTCGCCACGGCTATTCATCAAGGAACGTTAGCGCCGGGAAGCCGCCTGCCTTCTATTCGCCGCGTCGCTGGATCGCATCAGGTCAGTGTGAATACGGTGTTGAACGCCTGGCGTATTCTCGAAGATCGCGGGCTGATCGAAGCACGACCGCAGTCCGGCTACTTTGTTCGAGGACGTCTGCCGTCGCTGACGGAAAGCAAGCCTCATCGTGCGCAGGTGATTGTGCCGGGCAGTGAGCAACTGGATCTGATTGATACCGTGTTTGCTGCCCAGACGCACCCAGATTACATCAACATTTCTCTGGCGTGCCCACAGCATGCCGATTTCTATCCGACCGAAAAGATCAGTCGCATTGCCGCTTCTTTGCTACGGCGACAGCCTGATCTGATTGGCCGCTATGCGCTGCCGCCGGGCAGTGAACGGCTGCGGCGCGAAGTGGCACGGCGGGCGATGGATTTGGGTATGACATTGACCCGCGAGGACATCACGATCACCCACGGCTGTATGGAAGCGCTACAGCTGGCGCTACGCACGGTCACGCAGCCGGGCGACTGTGTGGGGCTGGAAACGCCAACCTATTTTTATCTCTTTCCTCTGCTTGCCAGTCTGGGATTGAAAACGGTGGAAATTCCCACCGATCCGCAACGTGGTCTTGCGCTGGATGCGTTGGAACTGCTGCTGTCAGAGGGGAGATTGCAGGCGATTATCGCCATGCCGAACGCGCAGAATCCGCTCGGATGCAGCATGACGCTAGCAGATAAAAAGCGGCTGGCAAAGCTGGTGAACGACTATCAGGTTCCTCTGATCGAAGATGGGTTATACAGTGAACTTCAGTTTACCTGGCCGCTGTCGCCGACGGTGAAAGCCTTCGACCGCGAAGGCTGGGTGATTTACTGCTCCAGCTTCACGAAAACGCTGGCGCCCGATTTCCGCATCGGCTGGATGGTGTCAGGCCGTTTCCGTGCCAAAGTGGCGCGGCTGAAAGCGGTATCGTCAATGGCGGAATCGGCGCTGCTGTCGGAAACGCTGGCGCAGTTTCTGGAGTCCGGTGGTTACGATCATCATCTGCGCACGCTGCGCCGCCGCTATGCCGCGCAGATGGATGAGGCGCGTGGGCTGATTGCCCGGCATTTTCCGCAGGGGACACGCGCGACGCAGCCGCAGGGCGGTTTTGTCTTCTGGCTGGAGTTACCGGGCGGCGTGGATGGCGTTGAGCTATTCCATCGCCTGCTGCAAGAGAAAATTTGCGTCACGCCCGGTGAGCTTTACACGCTAAGCGGTCGCTGTAAGCACGCGCTTCGGCTATCGTGCTGCTACCCGTTTGATGAACGCTACACGTATGCGCTTAAGCGCGCGGGGGCGCTGGCGTGTGAGATGAGCGGTATCGATCCGGGTAGCGCAGAGTAGTTTTATGAGTCGCTATTATGAATAGTTTTATGGCGTGCCGTTGCGTCCCCAGGTCAGGTAGCCTGCGCGTTCGCTTAAGCGCTCATAGTAGGCGCGGACGGCGGGATAGTCGGTGTGTTCCAGCGGCGTTTCATACCAGCGGTTCACCGATAGCCCGATGGGAATATCGGCCAGCGTAAACGCTTTTCCTGTAACGTAGTGACCGGTTCGCTCTAATTGCTGATTCAAAATGCCCATCGTGCGCGACCAAAGATTGCAGGATGCTGCCAGAAGCGCCGGATCCTGATGCGCGGGAGACTGACGCACCAGCGACATAAAGGCGTAACGCCATGAGGGATTGAGCTCGTTGGCCTGCCAGTCTATCCATTGGTCGATCGCAGCACGGCTACGCGGATCTTGCGGGTAGAGCCAGGCTCCGTCCTTCGCGTTGGCGAGGTAACGTATAATGGCGTTCGATTCCCACATGACAAAATCGTCGTCCTGAATAACCGGTATCATGGCATTAGGATTGAGCGCCAGAAATGCCGGTGACTGCGGTGACTGATAACCTTCGCCCCAGTCTTCGCGGTCGAAGGGAATCGCCAACTCATCACACAGCCACAGCACTTTCCTAACGTTGATCGACGACGTGCGTCCCAGAACCTTTAACATGATCTCTCCGCTATTTTCAGGAAAATAGACTTACTCATAACCAATTTGAGACGACTTGTCATTCTCAAACGAGAGCGCTGTTGAAAAAAGTAGGTGGCGACGAAGGGGAGGAAATGCGACGGCGTCAGTGTTAGTGAATGACGCCGTCGAGATACGCTTTTACAGCCGTGAGAAGCAGAGCTGTGCGGCTTCGATGGTGCGATCGATGTCCTGTGGCGTATGTGCCAGCGACATAAAGCCCGCTTCAAACGCGGACGGCGCGAGGTAAATCCCTTCTTCCAGCATCATGTGGAAGAACAGCTTAAAGCGCTCGACGTCGCACTTCATCACATCCTGATAGCAGGTGACGCTCTCGGCATCTGTGAAGAACAGGCCAAACATACCGCCCGCCTGATTCACCACCAGCGGAATATTTTCGGCTTTCGCGGCAGCCAGCAGGCCGTCAGCCAGCTGATTGGTCAACTCGGTGAGTTTTTGATGTACGCCGGGTTTCGCCACTTCGGTTAAACAGGCAAAGCCAGCGGCCATGGCAATCGGGTTGCCGGACAGCGTTCCTGCCTGATAAACCGGACCGGTCGGTGCCAGCGCCTGCATGACGTCACGCTTGCCGCCGAATGCGCCGACTGGCATGCCGCCGCCGATGATTTTCCCCAGACAGGTCAGATCCGGTACTACGCCGTAGTGCGATTGTGCACCCGCCAGTGCCACACGGAAGCCGGTCATCACTTCATCGATGATGAACAGGGCACCAAACTCGTCGCACAGAGCACGCAGGCCGGGAAGGAAATCTGGCAGCGGTGGAATGCAGTTCATGTTGCCCGCAACGGGTTCGACAATAATTGCGGCGATCTCGTCAGGATATTGTTCAAACGCGGCGCGAACAGATGACAGATCGTTATAGACGCAGGTCAGCGTGTGACGGGCGAAATCGGCCGGAACGCCGGGGGAGTTAGGTTGGCCCAGCGTCAGCGCGCCGGAGCCAGCTTTCACCAGCAGGCAGTCGGCGTGGCCATGGTAGCAGCCTTCAAATTTGATGATTTTATCGCGGCCCGTGTAACCACGCGCCAGACGGATCGCGCTCATGGTGGCCTCCGTACCGGAGTTGACCATTCGCACCATATCCATACTCGGCACCAGCGAGGTGACCAGACGCGCCATCTGCACTTCCATTTCTGTCGGTGCACCAAAGCTCAGACCGCGTTCTGCTGCCGCGATCACCGCCTCACGGATTGCCGGATGATTGTGACCCAGCACCATCGGGCCCCACGATCCCACGTAATCAATGTACGCTTGCTCGTCAGCGTCGTAGAGATAAGCGCCATCAGCCCGTTCGATGAACAGCGGAGTACCGCCGACGCCGTTAAAAGCACGAACGGGTGAGTTCACTCCGCCGGGAATAAGTTGCTGTGCCGCAGCATACAGGCTTTCAGATTTGTTCATTACGCAGTCCTGACTGGTCTTGATCGTAAAATGTAGGGGTATTCTAATGAACTGACCGCCGTTATGAAATCGCTGTGCGGGTTTTCACTTGAAAACGCGCCGTATCATACCCACTGAGAGTACTGGCTGTGTGGTGGATGAGGCGGCATAATGCGGCGATTATTTCAACAACAGCTGTCAAATCTTGAACGTTTTCGCATACTGCCGGATAATAAGCGTATGAATATGGGTCTATCACCTGATAAGCCCTGAGTTGGGAGTAAAAATATGAGCGATGATATAGCAGCACTGCCTCTGCAATTTACCGATGCGGCGGCAAGCAAGGTGAAAAACCTGATTGCTGATGAAGAAAACCCAGAGCTGAAACTGCGTGTGTACATCACGGGCGGCGGCTGTAGCGGTTTCCAGTATGGTTTTACCTTTGATGATCAAATCAACGACGGCGATATGACCATTGAGAAACAAGGTGTGGCGCTGGTTGTTGATCCGATGAGCCTGCAATATCTGGTTGGCGGTGCGGTGGATTATACCGAAGGGCTGGAAGGTTCTCGTTTCATCGTGACGAATCCGAATGCGAAATCTACCTGCGGCTGTGGTTCCTCTTTCAGCGTCTGATCCTGCATTGCGGTTATTCACCGACTGAAAAATAAAAACCGTGTCTTGTTGCCGAGACACGGTTTTTTTATAGCAGACATTTTTTATAGCAGACAGTAAGCCATTTATAGAAAGCGTTAAAAAAACACGCCCCCTGTTTTTACTGTGCTTACCATTCGACCGTAATCAAGCGTATTTCCGTACCCTGTGCGGTTTTTGCCGCAGAGGTCGAAAATTTTGCCTGATCGACCTGAATACGTGACTCAGTAATTTTAGGTTGTGGTACAGAGGCTACGTTACAATTCATTTGATATTGACCGGATTGAGGCGTTACGCCGCATGCCGGTTGTATCGTCAGTTGAGCGTTAATTTGCCCGCCCTGACTCCCTGCATATGCCGTGCTACAGGCTGCCATAAGTAAGCCCGCGTAAAGCAACGCATTTTTCATAGTTAAAGCTACCTGGTGTCAAAGGAACCGATATCGGTTCAAAATTTTCTCATTTCGTCTTTGCTTTGGCTTTTTCGCCAGATGGTAATCAAAAACATGAATGCTGTTTATGATTCCACCGTTACGTTCAGATTATCGACAACTATTGGCGAAATAAAAGTCGGTTAGTGTTACAACTTGTATACTAATGAAGCTATTGTTAGCGGAATGGTTTCACGGTGTTAATTAACAATCACTTGGCTGACGAAAGCGTGGGCCTTAACTCTGCTAATTGAGAACAAATTTGCCGGGCTGCTAATAGTAAACGAGGGCCGCTGCGGCTAAACCAGTCTTCATTGACGGTAATGACCGGAACCGCTAATTGCGGCTGCCAAAACGCCTGCACGCTGGAAATCCTATCTGGCGTACCGCCGACAATAATGGCCTGCGGCTGGCGTCTTAACACCTGTTCACGACTGACCTGCGGCCAAGGCACCGGGCTGTCGCTAAAGACATTTTCGGCACCGCACAGTGAAACGATCTGGCTTTGCAGCGTCGCTTTCGACGAGGTAAACAGCGGCTGAGTACCAAATTGAATGAAGACCCGCAATGGCGCGGCATTATGCGTCTCGCCAGTGTGCTGGAGTTCGCCTATTTCCTGTTGAAAATCTGTCGCGGCCCGTTCGGCTTGCTCAGGATGACGGCTATAGGTCGCCAGCTGTCGTAGCGACGCTGGGATATCGTCTAACGTCTTTGCATCCAGATAAACGATGGGAATCGAGAAATTGGCGAGCTGTTCCAGCGGACGCTGCGGGTTACCCTCGCGCCACGCCAGAATCAGATCGGGCTTGAGGGCGAGGATTCGCTCCAGGTTGATTCCCTGCCAGGAAGCCACCTGTTCCAGCTTTTTGGCTTCTGGCGGGTAATCTGACCAGGCGCTAACCGCAATCAGCTGTTCGCCCATGCCTGCCGCATAGGCCATTTCCGTCGCATGGGGTGCGAGACTGATCACGCGCTGCGGAATGGCATAAGCGGCAGAGCAGAGCAGCACCCCGGTCAGCCAGCAGAGGAACCTGACTGTCACGATTAGCGTGCGGCCAGCTTGGCCAGAATCGCTTCTACCATCCGCGTTGATTGCTGTGCTGCAACACTCAGGAACTCATCAAAACTCAGGTGTGAGGCTTTATCGGCCACATCAGAAATCGCGCGTACCACCACAAACGGGACGGCGAACTGGTGGCAGACATGGGCGATCGCGGTGGCTTCCATTTCTACGGCAATCGCCTTCGGGAAGGTGGTGCGGATACGAGCTAATGGCTCTGCGCCGTTAATGAAGGCATCACCGCTGACAACCAGACCGCGCACGGCGTTCAGCTGTAACTCGGCAATCACTTCCTGCGCCAGTGTGATGAGTTTTTCATCGGCAAGGAAAGCGGCAGGGCAGCCCGCCATCTGACCGGGCTCATAGCCAAACGCCGTGACGTCAGCATCGTGGTAGCGCACTTCATCGGAAACGACGATATCACCGACGTTCAATGTAGGTGCCAGTCCGCCAGCGGAACCGGTGTTAATCACCACGTCTGGCTTGCTGTATTCCAGCAGCAGCGTGGTGCCCAGTGCGGCGGAGACTTTGCCGATACCGGATTTCAGCAGGGCGACATCCACACCGTTGATTTGTCCGGTGTAAATTTCGCAACCCGCACGCTGGAAGGTCTGACGGTTTTCAATCCGATCGCGCAGCAGCGTTACTTCTTGTTCCATCGCGCCGATAATACCGACTTTCATAAGGTTCCCCGCAAATTCTGTTATAAATGGAAGGCGTATACCTAATGCTGGTCACTGAAGTCCCATTTTAGGGGAAACACAGGGGGAGGTTCCCGCAGGGATGCCTCACCCCTGTGGTCGCACCGTGTATCTCGATCGTTAAATGACCAGCATTAGGTGTATATCGCGGATGTTAGTCTATCATGGCTAGCGGGATGAGATGGAGTGTCCATCATTGTGCTGTAGCGGGATGACATGGAGAACTGTATGTCTGGTATCGATTTCGCCAAAAAAATGAGCTTTCAGCGCCATTTCAGCCGGCCTAAAACGGCTGAGGATGAATATACGATTGTGCGCCAGTTTGAGAGCGATCGGGGTCGTATTATTAACTCCGCCGCCATCCGCCGCTTACAGCAAAAAACTCAGGTCTTTCCGCTAGAACGTAATGCGGCCGTCCGCTCCCGTCTGACCCATTCGATGGAAGTTCAGCAGGTTGGCCGCTATATCGCCAAAGAGATTTTGCACCGCCTGCAAGTCGAGGGGCGGCTGGCGTCGCTGGGGCTGGACGACAGAGAAACGCCGTTTGAAAGCCTGGTCGAAATGGCGTGTCTGATGCATGACATCGGCAATCCGCCGTTTGGACATTTTGGCGAATCCGCGATTAATCAATGGTTCAGAAAATTGCTGGATAGCCACTATCTGGACAGTGAATCCCCGGAACGCGTCGATGACTGCAAAGTGCCTACGCTGCGGATGCAGCAGGATGGACTGGACGATCTGCGCGGGCAAATTCGGCAGGATCTGAGCCATTTTGAAGGCAACGCACAGGCGATCCGTCTGGTGCATACGTTGCTGAAGCTCAACCTGACCTACGGGCAGGTGGCCTGTATTCTGAAATACACCCGCCCTGCGTATTGGCACGGCGAGCTTCCGGCGGATTACCATTATTTGATGAAAAAGCCGGGCTACTATCTGGCAGAGGAAGCGTTTGTCGCTAAACTGCGTGAAGAGTTGGACATGGGCGAATTTCATCGCCATCCGCTGAGCTACATTATGGAAGCGGCTGACGATGTGTCCTACTGCATCGCGGATCTTGAGGATGCTGTCGAGAAAGATATCCTCACGATCGAAGAACTTTACGATCGTCTGCGCGAAAATTGGGGCGCAGGCGCAGAGAAAGACATCTTCGCTAAAACGATTGAACGTGCTTACAAAGAACGCGAACGCTTTCAATGGCGTAGCCATGACGATCAGTTCTTCATGAATCTCCGCGTTTATACCGTGGGGCAGATGGTGCCACATGCTGCACTGCGTTTTATCGATAACCTGCCGGAAGTGTATGCCGGGTCGTTCAATCAGGCGTTGCTTGAGGACGACAGCCCGCAGAACCGCCTGTTAGGCATTTTCAAACGTGTCGCCTTAAAGCACGTTTTTAACCATCATGAAGTTGAACAGCTTGAGTTACAGGGCGACCGCGTGATTCGCGGCCTGCTGGATATTTATAGCCCGCTGCTCGAGATGCCCTATCAGGATTTCAGTCAGCTTGTCCGCGACGATACGCACAAGTGCTATCCGATTGAAACGCGGCTTTACCACAAGCTATCCAGCAAGCACTGTCTGGCCTATTGTGAAGCGGTTGTCGCGTTGGAGGGATTACCGGAAACCGAGCGCGTCATCCGTGAATATTATTATCGGGCGCGTCTGATTCAGGATTACATCAGCGGTATGACCGATTTGTACGCCTACGACGAATACCGCAAGCTGATGGCGGCGGATTAGCAATGAACAGGCCGCAACGGAAATCGCGACTTTTGTAAAGCCGTTCAATATTTCCTTACGCTTCACGATCTTCCCCTTGGGAACCTTGTTGGTCCATATTTATCTCATACAGCACGACCACTGAGTGTACCCGGTGTCGGGTACACGGGCCGTAAGACTCGCGTGTTGATTACTATGAGATAACCTCCTATGAAAAGAAAATCACTGGTTCTGAGTGCGTTGGCGTTAAGCCTGGCGATGGCAATGGGCTCCACCACGGCGAATGCCGCTGAGTCAGCGGCGTCTGTCGTGTCATCGGGTCAATTACCCAGCCTGGCCCCTATGCTGGAAAACGTCATGCCTTCCGTGGTGAGCATCTATGTGGAAGGGCATACCACCCATGCGGGCAATGCGGGAAAAGAAGGTATCCCACCGCAGCTTCAGCCGTTTTTTGGTGAAAACTCGCCTTTCTGTCAGGAGGGATCGCCGTTCCAATCATCGCCAATGTGTCAGGGAGACGGTGACGACGACGGTCAGCCACCGCAGCAGGAAAATTTCCAGGCGCTGGGCGCGGGCGTCGTGATTAATGCAGAAAAAGGCTATGTGGTGACCAACAGCCATGTGGTGGATAACGCCGATAAGATTCAGGTTCGACTCAGCGATGGCCGCAAATATGACGGCAAAGTGTTAGGCAAAGACCCGCGTTCGGATATCGCGCTGGTGCAGTTGAAAGACTTTAAAAATCTGACGGCGATTAAGGTCGCGGATTCTGACCAACTGCGGGTCGGTGATTACACGGTAGCGATTGGTAACCCGTATGGTCTGGGCGAAACGGCGACATCGGGCATTGTGTCCGCGCTGGGACGTAGCGGGTTAAATATTGAAAATTACGAGAACTTTATTCAGACCGATGCGGCGATCAACCGGGGGAATTCCGGTGGTGCGCTGGTGAATCTGAATGGGGAATTGGTTGGGCTGAATACCGCGATTCTCGCTCCAGATGGCGGCAATATCGGAATTGGTTTCGCTATCCCCAGCAATATGGTGAAAAGTGTCGTTGCACAGATTATCGAATTTGGCGAAGTGAAGCGCGGTGAGCTGGGAATCACCGGGACGGAGCTGAACTCCGAACTGGCGCAGGCGATGAAAGTTGATGCCCAGCGCGGTGCCTTTGTGAGCCAGGTGAGACCGAAGTCGGCGGCAGATGAGGCGGGTATCAAGGCGGGCGATGTGATCGTCACGCTGAATGGTAAAGCGGTCAGCAGCTTCTCTGCGCTGCGTGCGCAGGTTGGATCGCTGCCGGTGGGCAGCAAAGTGGCGCTGGGACTGCTGCGTGAGGGCAAACCGCTGACGGTTGAGGTGACGCTGCAACAGAGTAATCAGGCTCAGGTGGCTTCCGGTAATCTCTACTCTGGCATTGAAGGTGCCGAGTTGAGTAATACTCAGATAGACGACAAAAAAGGCGTCAAAGTGGATAACGTTAAACCCGGTTCTGCGGCGGCTAAGGTTGGCCTGAAGAAGGACGACATTATTCTGGGGGTTAACCAACAGCCAGTACAGAATATTGGTGAGTTGCGTAAAATTCTGGACAGCAAGCCGGCCGTATTGGCCTTGAACGTTCGTCGCGGTGACAGCACGATTTATCTGCTGGCTCAGTAATCGAGCTGTTCAGCGTGTAAGTTAATAATTACCTTTTAAGACAATTTGTTACGTTACTTATCTGGCCGGGTACTCAGGTACTCGGCCACTTCTCGCTTCTCTATGAAAGTGCTTTTGTGAGTTCTTCCACAGATTTAATCTAATTCCCGTTTCTTTGTTAATTTGCACAATGTGTGGCGCACCGAGTGGCGGTATGCTGGTGCAATTGTCAATGTTCCTCTCAGAGGTAAAAATGGCGTCGTATCATCTCAATGCCAAGATGGCACAGGATATTGTCGCGCGGACCATGCAGATCATTGATAGCAATATCAACGTGATGGATGCTCGCGGTAAGATTATCGGCAGTGGCGATCAGGAACGATTGGGGGAACTGCACGAAGGCGCGCTGCTGGCGCTTTCGCAGGGGCGAGTTGTCGATATTGATGATGCTGTGGCGCGTCACCTGCACGGCGTGCGTCCGGGCATCAATTTACCTTTGCGTATTGATGGCGAAATCGTTGGTGTCATCGGCCTGACGGGGAATCCCAGTCAGCTACGGCAATACGGCGAGCTTGTCTGCATGACGGCGGAAATGATGCTGGAGCAGGCGAGGCTGCTGCATATGCTGGCGCAGGATAGCCGCCTGCGTGAAGAGCTGGTACTGAACCTGATTCGTACCGACGATCTGTCTCCCGCCCTCATGGAATGGGCGCAGCGTTTGGGTATCGATCTGAATAAACCCCGCGTTGCAGCGGTGATCGAAGTGGACAGCGGGCAGCTCGGTGTTGACTCTGCCATGGCAGAGCTACAGCAGTTGCAAACGTTGCTGACCACGCCGGAACGCGACAACCTCATTGCTATCGTTTCTCTGACGGAAATGGTCGTGCTAAAACCAGCGCTGAACAGCCACGGGCGCTGGGATGCAGAGGAACACCGGCGTCGCGTAGATACGCTGATGTCGCGTATGGCGGAAAGCAGTCGGCTGCGAGTGCGGCTGGCGCTGGGGAACTATTTTTCTGGCCCCGGCAGTATCGCACGCTCCTACCGAACGGCACGAACGACCATGAGCGTAGGTAAGCAGCGTATGCCCGCCCAGCGCTGTTATTACTATCAGGATTTGATGTTGCCCGTGCTGCTGGACAGCCTGCGCGGCGGCTGGCAGGCAAACGAGCTGGTGCGTCCGCTCTCGAAGCTTAAAGCAATGGATGGCAATGGTCTGCTGCGTCGGACGCTGGGGGCTTGGTTCCGTAACAACGTCCAGCCCGGCGCGACGGCGAAAGCGCTCTTTATCCACCGTAATACGCTGGAATATCGCCTTAATCGTATTTCTGAATTGACGGGATTAGATCTGGGAAATTTCGACGACCGTCTGCTGCTGTACGTGGCTTTGCAGCTGGATGAAGAAGAGTAGGGCAGAAAAACGCCCGCCTTTACTTAAATTTATCTCCTTCCGTATTCACCTGATGCCGCATGGCATCAGGGTTATCTCATATTCAGTCGTAAAATATTCCCACTGCAACAAAATTGCTTAGACTGAAAACTATTACATAATCATTAACAATATAACGCGATAGCATAAATTATCGCGAAACAATATTTTTGCCCCTTCCTTATATCCACTATTGTCACTTCCATGTTGTCAGCCTGATAGACCCATCCTATTTCAAGCGACATGTACGCAGTTCAAATCAATAACGCTTTGTCCGGCAAATCGAATTATTTAAGTTATTAATCAGTCACATCCATCATGATTTTATCTGATACTTTCGAGCATTAGGGAGTGATAAGAATGTCAATACGTCGTCTGGGGTTATCTGTTGCTACGGCAGCACTGTTGTTTTCCGGTGTGGCCTCGGCGGCTACCGAACTATTAAACGTGTCTTACGATCCGACGCGTGAACTCTATCAGCAATACAATGCGGCGTTTATTAAGCATTGGAAAGCGACCACGGGTGAAGATATCTCTATCAAAAACTCGCACGGTGGTTCTGGAAAGCAGGCTCGCTCGGTGATTGACGGTTTGCAGGCCGACGTGGTGACGCTGGCGCTGGCTGGTGACATTGATGCATTAAACCTGAATCAACCGTTGATCGATCCTAAATGGCAGGCACGTCTGCCTGACAACAGCACCCCTTACACCTCCACCATCGTTTTTCTGGTGCGCAAAGGTAATCCAAAGCAAATCAAAGACTGGAACGATCTGGTTAAGCCGGGCGTTGAAGTGATCACGCCAAACCCGAAAACCTCTGGTGGTGCGCGTTGGAACTTCCTAGCAGCGTGGGCCTATGCCAAAGCGCAACCGGGCGGCAATGATGAAACTGCACTGAAATTTGTCACTGAGCTGTATCGCCATGCGCCAGTACTGGATACCGGTGCGCGTGGGGCAACCATCAGCTTTGTGCAACGTCAGCTAGGCGATGTGCTGCTGGCATGGGAAAACGAAGCTTATCTGTCTCTGCACGAACAGGGCGGCGATCAGCTTGAGATCGTGACGCCGTCTCTGTCTATTCTGGCAGAACCGCCGGTTGCCGTTGTCGACAAAGTCGTTGAGCGTAAGGGAACGCAGAAACAGGCTGAAGCCTATCTGCAATACCTCTACAGCGATGAAGCGCAGCGCATCATCGGTAAAAATTTCTACCGTCCACGTAATGCCAAGATCGCTGAAGAGTTTAAAGATCAGTTTGCACCGGTGAATCTGGTGACGATTGATAAGGATTTCGGCGGCTGGAAAGCGGCACAGGACAAATTCTTTAACGACGGCGGTGTGTTCGACGCCATCTTTAAAGAGATTAATAAGTAAGTTTTTAATGTCTGACGGATTAAGGCCGCTATCACCATAGCGGCTTTTTTCAGGTTAAGAAGGCAGAGGATCTGCCGCATTAATTCTGTCAGGTAGCGCGCGTCGGCAAGCAGTTGTTGGCTGGGTAGTGAGTATGAAAATTAAAGGCACGGTATGTCACAACGTTCTTCCTCAGTGATCCCCGGTTTCGGGCTAACGTTAGGGTTTAGCCTGAGCTATTTAGGATTAATAGTCCTCATTCCGTTGGCGGGGATGTTTTTGTATGCCAGCCAACTAACGTTTGGTCAGTTTTGGGATCTGATCACCAGCCGTCAGGTGCTTTTCTCCCTACGGCTTTCGTTTGGTACGGCGCTGGCGGCGGCGTTTATTAACGGTATCCTCGGGACGCTGCTGGCCTGGGTGCTCGTGCGGTATACCTTTCCCGGCCGTAAAGTGATCGATGCCATGATCGATATGCCCTTTGCGCTGCCAACCGCCGTGGCGGGGATTGCGCTGACGGCGTTGTATGCGCCGAATGGCCTGATTGGCTCGCTGTTTCCATTCAAAATTGCCTACACCAGTATTGGTATCACGCTGGCGCTTATTTTCGTCACGCTGCCTTTCGTGGTCAGAACGCTGCAACCGGTGCTGGCTGATATTCCCAAAGAAGTGGAAGAAGCCGCCGCCTGCCTTGGCGCACGTCCGCTTCAGGTTTTCCGCCATGTATTGCTTCCTGCATTACTACCGGCGTGGCTGACGGGTTTTGCGCTGGCCTTTGCCCGCGGCGTTGGGGAATACGGTTCTGTGGTGTTTATCGCGGGGAATATTCCGTTTAAAACCGAAATCCTGCCGCTGCTGATCGTCTCCAAGCTCGATCAGTATGACTACAAGGGAGCAACCGGGATCGGCGTATTCATGCTGCTGGTTTCTTTCATTATGCTGCTGCTGATTAACGTGTTGCAGCGCCGCATTCAACCGAAACTGTAAGGGCCGGTCTTCATGGAACAGGTTATTTCCACTCAGGCCAACGCGGCTAAAAGAAAAAAACAGCCCGCCGCCTATTACATTCTGGTTTCACTCGCGTGGGTCGTCTTTTTCCTGATTCTGGTGCTGCCGTTGATGATGGTGGTGACTCAGGGGCTGGATAAAGGCATCGGTGCATTTTGGGATGCAATTACCGAACCGGATGCGATCTCTGCGCTTAAGCTGACGCTACTCGCGACCGTCATTTCTGTGCCGTTAAATGTGGTGTTCGGGCTGGCAACAGCGTGGTGTGTGACGAAATTCGAGTTTCGTGGCAAGAGCTTTCTGCTGGCGCTGATCGATTTGCCGTTCTCCGTTTCGCCCGTGGTTGCGGGGCTGGTGTACGTGCTGCTGTTTGGGGCGCAAAGCTCGCTCCATCCTTTTCTGCTCGAACACGATCTGCAAATCGTTTACGCCGTGCCGGGCATCGTACTAGCGACCATTTTCGTCACGCTGCCTTATGTTGCCCGTGAGCTGATTCCGCTGATGGAAGAGCAGGGCTCGCAGGAAGAAGAAGCGGCGCGACTGCTGGGGGCGAACGGTTGGCAAATGTTCTGGCACATCACTCTGCCGAATGTGAAGTGGGCGCTGATTTACGGCGTGGTGCTGTGTACCGCGCGTGCGATGGGGGAATTTGGTGCCGTTTCCGTCATTTCCGGTCATATCCGCGGCCTGACGAACACGCTGCCGCTGCATATCGAAATTCTTTATAACGAGTACAACATCGTTGCCGCTTTCAGCGTGGCGATTCTGCTGCTGCTAATGTCGCTAGTGGTGTTGCTGCTGCGCCAGTGGAGTGAAGGTCGATTGACGAAGCAAATACAGAAACAACAGGAGTTGGCCAAAAATGAGCATTGAGATTCGCAATATTAATAAACAATTTGGTCAGTTCCGGGCGCTGAACGAGATTAATTTATCGATCCACAGCGGTGAGCTGGTGGCGCTGCTGGGGCCATCGGGCTGCGGTAAGACGACGCTGCTGCGTATTATCGCCGGGCTGGAACAGCCGGATAGCGGTAGTATTATTTTCCACGGCCAGGATGTGTCCGTTCACGATGTGCGTAAACGCAACGTGGGGTTTGTATTCCAGCACTATGCGCTGTTCCGTCACATGACGGTGTTCGATAACGTGGCGTTTGGGCTGCGGATGAAGCCGAAAAATATCCGGCCATCAAAGAGTGACATCGAAAAGAAAGTACATGAATTGCTGAATCTGGTGCAGTTGGACTGGCTGGGGGATCGTTACCCTGAACAGCTTTCTGGCGGCCAGCGCCAGCGTATTGCACTGGCGCGTGCGCTGATCGTCGAGCCGAGCATTCTGTTGCTGGATGAACCTTTTGGCGCACTGGATGCCAAGGTACGTAAAGAGCTGCGCCGCTGGTTGTCTCAGCTGCATGAAGATATCGATCTGACGTCGGTATTTGTGACGCACGATCAGGAAGAAGCGATGGAAGTCGCCGACCGCATCGTGCTGATGAACAAAGGCGTGATTGAACAAATCGGCACGCCAGCGGAAGTGTATAACAACCCGGCCAGCGAGTTTGTTTACCATTTCCTTGGCGACAGTAACCGGTTGAAAGTGGCGCAGACGGAAGAGACAATTCTGTTCCGTCCTCATGAAGTGTCATTATCCGTTCAGGCGCAGGAAGGCTATCAGGCGGTGACAGTGCGAGATATTCGCCCACTCGGTGCCTTAACGCGCCTGTCGTTGAAGCTGGGCGAGCAGTCGGAACTGATTGAAGCGGAAGTCGCAAAAGATGATGCAAGCCTGAACGGGCTACAGAAAGGCGATGTGATTCAGTTCAAACCCAAGCGTTATAGCCACGATTGGGAAATTTGATCGACAGAGCATCGAAATAAAAAAACCCGCGAATCCGCGGGTTTTTTGCTTTTGTCGTCAATACCTGCCGGGTGGCAAGGATTAGCGATAAGCGGGGTTAGAGGCAACAGAATAGCGACCGCTACCGACCAGCATGATGATAATGCCAGCGAAGAAATAGAGTGCTTCCAATTCCAGCGCCCAGGCACCCACGTTAGTCAGCGTGAAGAATTTACCCGTGCCAACCATCAGCGTAGCCACAACCAGCGTCAGCGCGGCAATCAGGCCAGAAACGCGGGTAAATACGCCCAGAATAATCAGAATTGGGGCAACAACCTCGCCGATATAAACGCCATAAGCGATAAAACCTGGCAGACCTGCGCCTTGCAGCATTTGTACGATCCAACCTACACCGTGCTCAATTTTTGCTACGCCATGAAACAACAGCAGAATACCCACAGTTAAACGCAGTAAAAGTTTACCTGCATCAGGATGATCGGTTAAACGCGTGAACCACTGATTCAACTGAGCAATCATAATAGACAACCTCATTAAGTGAGCAAAAAATGCTTATTGGTAATGTTTGTTGGCAATGCTTTGTATAGGGCGGCAGTGTCGTTGATTTAGGGGTTGAATAGAAAACCAATAAATTTGATGTTTTCTGTCAAAAAATTACGTGAACGTCGTAAACGCAGATAAGCATAGCACCGCAATTGCAGCGGTCTAATGATGGATGGGAATAATGCAATAACAAGATGTTATGAAAAAGAATGTAGCCTGAATGGCTGAAGGTCAGAGGAACGGATTACATAAAGGGAATCGTGTTAGAGGGGATGCAGTGTGGAACCTATCTTGGGTGCGACAGGTTCCTTTTTCATAATCGGTTTATGCGTCACCAAGCAGTGCCTTTTTGGCTGCATTGAGAAAGTCGTCCGACAAGGCATCGCCAGCCGTTGCGCGTGCTAATGTTAGCGCGCCAGATAACAGGGCGAATTGCGCCAGAGCATGCAGTCGGCTCTGTTCTTTATCTTCTATCGTCGATAGCGACTCCAGCCTGTCCAGCATGGCTCTGACACCGCTGAGATAAACTTCACGTACCGGTTTGTCTTCACTTTCTCTGGCTATATCGCTGGCTAACGCAGTGAGCGCACAGCCATCCTTAGCACCGTCACGATGGGCGGGGGAAAGATAGTGTTCCACCATTGTTTGCAGGTCATGTTGATCTGCGTGTTGACTTATTTCTTGCCAGCGGGAATTGGAACCCTCAAGCGCTTTTCGGCTGGCGATGGCAGCGAGTTCATCTTTAGAAGCAAAATGACCATAAAATCCACCGTGAGTTAAGCCGGCTGCGGCCATCAAGTCATTCACGCTGACGCCGTTCAGGCCCCGTTCACGAAAGAGCTGTGAAGAAACCTGAATGATTTCCTCTCGGTTACGCTCCATCTGCTGTTTTGATACACGGGCCATTCTGTTCTCCTCTTTCTGTCAGGCATCATCTTAGGGTATGAAAAAGTCAGACTCAATAGATGATGCCTTTCATCAATAGCCAGATCAGGCCCGTGGCGGCCACGGTGTAATAATATGAGCGCTGTCGCCTCCCTGAGCCCGAGGCAATGAACCCGCTATTTGATCGTGCGGCGTTCCCAACGAAATAGCACTGACGTCGTCCAGTCGCGCGACCTGATCGTCGCTGAGTGCCACATTTAATGCGAGCAGCGTATCATCCAACTGTGCCAGCGTGCGGGAGCCCAGAATAGGGATCAGGCTGGTGCTCGCGCGGGCTGATTTATGCCGCAGCCAGGCGATGGCAATTTGTATTGGCATGACGTTTAAGTCGTTTGCCACGCGAAATACCTCGTCCAGCAAGGTTGTGTCTTGCTCGGTGTGTACGAGTCTTCCGCCAAAGCCGATCAGACGGCCTTCTTTACTTTTGCGGTATTTGCCCGTCAGCAGGCCGCCACCCAGCGGAGACCAAAGCGTCGCTGCCAGCCCCATCGCTTCTGCCATCGGCAGCAGTTCTCGCTCTGCGGTGCGCTGTACCAGACTGTATTCCACCTGAAGGCCAGCAATTCGCGACCAGCCGCGCAGTTCCGCTATAGTATCTGCTCGGGCAATGCGCCAGGCCGGGAAATTAGAGAGGCCTGCATACTGGATTTTTCCTGCCCGAATGAGATCGTCGAAAGTGCGAGTAATCTCTTCCAGCGGGGTTAATTGGTCATCAAAGTGTGCCCACAGCACATCGATACGATCGGTGTTCAGTCTCTTAAGGCTGTTTTCTACCGATGAGATCATATTCTTACGGCTATTGCCGGTTCGAGATATTCCTGCTTCCGGTAAGGCGCTTAAGGTGTACTTCGTCGCCACAACAAAATGATCGCGATCTGCGGCAATGAATTCTCCGACCATTTGTTCAGATTGACCGAACTGGTAAGCATCCGCTGTATCAATGAAGTTACCGCCCGCGTTGGTATAACGATCAAATACCTGTTTAGCCTGTTCTTTTTCAGAGCCATAGCCCCAACCAGTGCCAAAATTTCCTGTTCCGAGAGCAAGTTCGGAAACGCGTAAGCCGGTGTTGCGCCCAAAAGTCGTGTATTTCATACCGTGCCTCTATATTTAAATGTCGATTGACATCTATTATATATGTCATACATCATCTATAAGTGCAAGCAGGGTGGTATTCTCGTTACGGGCGGTGACGCTAACGGGGGTTGCTTAACTGCATGAATTGAGTTTCTAATCGACATTCAACGCCGCGATGACGTTAAACCATAAAAGGAAATATTTATGTCTGATGATGTTCTGTTTCGTCCCTTCACGTTGAAAGGGTTAACTCTTCCTAACCGCATTGTTATGGCACCGATGACGCGAGGGATGGCTGAAAACGGCATTCCTGGCCCCGCGCAGGCGGAATATTATCGCCGCCGTGCGGAAGGGAGCGTCGGGCTGATTCTGACAGAGGGAACGGTAGTCGATCGTCCCGCTTCGCGTAATATGCCAGGAATCCCGCTCTTTCATGGCGAAGCGGCGTTGGCCGGTTGGGACGCGGTGGCGAAAGCGGTTCATGCCGCTGGCGGCCGTATCGGGCCGCAAATTTGGCATACGGGTTCAACCCACGGACGTGGCTGGGAGCCAGATGCGCCCGTTGAAAGCCCATCGGGACTGGTTGGCCCAGACGAGCCTCGCGGTGTGGTGATGACTGAAGAAGATATCGCCGATACCGTGGCGGCTTTCGCCCGTGCGGCGGCGGATGCGAAACGATTGGGTTTTGACACGCTGGAACTGCATGGCGCACATGGTTACCTGATCGACCAATTCTTCTGGCCTGGCACGAATAAGCGTGAAGATGCCTTTGGTGGCGCAACGATCCGCGAACGCTCTCGCTTTGCCGCAGACATTATCCGTGCTGTCCGGGCTGCTGTTGGTGAAGATTTCCCATTGATCCTGCGTGTGAGTCAGTGGAAACAGCAGGACTACAGCGCACGGCTGGCGAGTTCCCCACAGGAGATGACGGACTGGCTAGCGCCGCTGGTTGAGGCTGGCGTGGATGTTCTTCACTGTTCCCAGCGTCGTTTCTGGGAGCCTGAATTCCCAGAGGTTGATGGGGCGGAAGGGCTTAATTTTGCCGGTTGGGCGAAAAAACTGACTGGGGCGGCGACAATCAGCGTTGGCTCGGTGGGGCTGACTTCGGATTTCTTTGCCGCGTTTGGCGGTGAAGGTTCTGGCACTGCGGCACTGGACAATTTGTACGCACGGATGGAGCGAGAAGAGTTTGACTTGATCGCGGTAGGCCGAGTCCTGCTTTCTGATGCGCAATGGGTGCAAAAAGTGCGTTCTGGACAGACTGATAAATTACGTGGTTTTGATGCTGCGGATTTAGCTGTACTGGCGTGACTTTCAGGTGCCGTAGCTGAGTAGGGCTGCGGTACTTCATTGAATTTTGGGAAGGTTAATGCGGAAAAATTGAGTAGAATTTTATCTACACAACATATGCAACAGATAATATTTGGTGGATTTACTTCAGATGGGGAATCACTTTGCGGAAGTGGTGGGTCGTGCAGGATTCGAACCTGCGACCAATTGATTAAAAGTCAACTGCTCTACCGACTGAGCTAACGACCCGCAGAAGTGGTGGGTGATGACGGGATCGAACCGCCGACCCCCTCCTTGTAAGGGAGGTGCTCTCCCAGCTGAGCTAATCACCCACTTCTGAACTACATTTACTTCAACTTCTAATAAGAAGACCAGCTGGTATGAGATTGGTGGGTGATGACGGGATCGAACCGCCGACCCCCTCCTTGTAAGGGAGGTGCTCTCCCAGCTGAGCTAATCACCCAATCTCAAATCTTCTTACTCTACACAGCGAGACACTTTTTACTGAAACTTCGTAAAGAGTGGTGGGTGATGACGGGATCGAACCGCCGACCCCCTCCTTGTAAGGGAGGTGCTCTCCCAGCTGAGCTAATCACCCCCGCTGTGTGGAGTCGCATTATAGGGATCCTTGAATATGAGTCAACGCTTTTTAAAACTAAAATGATTGTTCGTTGCAAAATTAGTCAAGACGTCGTATTTATCGCCGTTGGTGCTGCATCCTTGCGCAATTCAGCCTGTTATCTTGCTATCGCTAGCAGAATAAAAGCATGTGCGGCATGTTACGGCGTTGAGGAATCGAAGCAGAGTGATAGAATGTTGCCCACTTTTGTTCTCTGAGCTTATGTCGGTCTATGCCGACAGCCGTTGCGTAATAAGGCTGTAATCCCAAATGAAAATCAAAACCCGTTTCGCCCCTAGTCCTACTGGCTATCTTCACGTCGGCGGCGCTCGTACCGCACTGTATTCTTGGCTGTTTGCCCGTCATCATGACGGCGAATTCGTGCTGCGTATTGAAGATACCGATCTGGAGCGTTCAACTCAGGACGCGATTGATGCCATTATGGATGGTATGAACTGGCTGAGCCTGAACTGGGATGAAGGCCCTTACTACCAGACTAAACGTTTTGACCGTTATAACGCAGTTATCGATCAGATGCTGGAAAACGGTACAGCCTATAAGTGCTACTGTTCTAAAGAGCGTCTGGAAGCGCTGCGTGAGCAGCAGATGGAAAATGGCGATAAGCCACGTTACGACGGTTGTTGCCGTGGCTCTCATGCGCATCATGCTGATAATGAGCCGCACGTCGTACGTTTCCTCAACCCGCAGGAAGGTTCGGTCATTTTCAATGACCGCATTCGCGGGCCAATCGAATTCAGCAATCAGGAGCTCGATGACCTGATTATCCGCCGTACTGACGGTTCACCGACCTACAATTTCTGTGTCGTTATCGATGACTGGGATATGGAAATCACGCACGTTATCCGTGGTGAAGACCATATCAACAACACGCCGCGCCAAATCAACATCCTGAAAGCACTGGGCGCACCCGTGCCGGAATATGCGCATGTGTCGATGATTCTGGGCGACGACGGTAAGAAATTGTCCAAACGTCACGGCGCTGTAGGTGTAATGCAATACCGCGATGACGGCTATCTGCCGGAAGCGCTGCTGAACTATCTGGTGCGTTTAGGCTGGTCGTCTGGCGATCAAGAAATCTTCTCTATGGATGAGATGAAATCGCTGTTCTCGCTGGATGCCGTCAATAAATCGGCGAGTGCTTTCAATACCGAGAAGCTGCAATGGCTGAACCATCACTATATTAACCATTTACCCGCAGAATACGTGGCGACGCATCTGTCATGGCATATTGAGCAGGCAGGGATCGATACCCGCACCGGGCCGCAGTTGAGCGAACTGGTTGGCTTGCTGGGCGAACGTTGCAAGACGCTGAAAGAAATGGCGGACTCTTGCCGCTATTTCTATGAAGATTTTGCGGAGTTTGATGCCGATGCTGCGAAGAAACACCTGCGTCCGGTTGCCCGTCAGCCGCTTGAGTTGGTTCGCGAGAAACTGGCCGCGATTACCAGTTGGACGCCAGAGAACATCCATCATGCCATTCAGGGCACGGCGGACGAACTGGGTCAGGGCATGGGCAAAGTCGGTATGCCGCTGCGCGTTGCGGTAACTGGCGCGGGTCAGTCTCCTGGCGTTGACGTGACGGTGCATGCGATTGGTCAACAGCGTTCGCTGGCGCGTATTGATAAAGCGCTGACGTTCATCGCCGAGCGCGAAGCGCAGCAGTAATCGTTATCGTGTGAATCGCGTTATACAAGACGAGCCCCGGTCATAAACCGGGGTTTTTTTATGGCGTGCTATGGGGATTATTGACCAGCGATAGCGACCGCTTTTCCGATGGCATCGGGGATCACGTCGCCGTGCCCTTTACCGGGGAACAGAATAAAGTCGGCTTTTGTGCCTTGTTCGTTGAGCTGTGTGACCAGCGCTGTTGCTCTTTCCACCATTTTTCTTTGGCTGAGACGCTCTGCCCGTTTTTCATCAACGGGTTTACCTGCCTGCGTTTTGGCTGGTTCATCCTCATTTGCTCCTGCCGTGACGGTAATTGATGGTGGCGGTGTAGCGAGCAGCGGCGTTCTTGCCGGAATCACAACGCCATTTCCCCACCAGATAGACGGGCTTGCGGCAACATAACGTTGGAAAGACTCGGTGTGGTTAAAAAGCGTATAGAGCGTAAAAAGACCACCGAAAGAGTGCCCGGCCAGCGTTTGTTTTTGCTTATTCACGGCGTAGTTCGCTTCAACCCAGGGTTTTACCGTGGACTGTATGAATTGATAAAACGCCTCAGCTTCGCCGCCTGCGGCAAAATCTGGGTCGGTGAGCGTTGTCGGCGGCGTGTAGTCACGCGTTCTGGCAGGGACATCGTAAGGTTTATCGATTGGATAACCGA
Source organism: Pectobacterium sp. S5 (assembly GCF_051707265.1). Lineage (NCBI taxonomy): Bacteria > Pseudomonadati > Pseudomonadota > Gammaproteobacteria > Enterobacterales > Pectobacteriaceae > Pectobacterium > Pectobacterium sp. S5. The sequence continues at coordinate 473,402 of NZ_JAULSZ010000004.1, read as the reverse complement.
TAGCGACAATCAGCGGTGCCGCACCATTTTTTGCATTATAGCGGTTTACGGCAACGGGAAACTGAGCGTTGCCATCCAGCATGTACAGAACCGGATAACCACCTTCAGGCGCGGGTTGGCGGGGAAGTGCGATGAAAAGCCGATAGGCATGCTGTGCACCGCTTTTCATCTCAATTTGCCTGATCTCAAATTGAGCTTTTGCTTGTTCGGTCATATCAGGAATGGTTGGCTGCGCCCGAACAGGCAACATGCCAGAGGCTGATACCATCAGAGAAAATACAATCATAGGAAAATAGCGCATGTGATGGGGCTTATATAGGAGGCAGAAGCGTAACGTGAAGTGATGATAATAAATCGCGTTATCGTTAGCAGCTTTTTTATTGTGCTTATGATGAGATGACATCGAAGTTGTCGTCTGTTTTTTCTTACCTTTGGCGTCTTTTTCAGCGGTTAATCGGATAACCGGATTTAGCCGTTGACACTGCGAATCGGGTTTCATATTATGCGACGCGTTCGCACAGTACTTGCCTTTACGGTGATGCTGTAAGATACGGGGCTATAGCTCAGCTGGGAGAGCGCTTGCATGGCATGCAAGAGGTCAGCGGTTCGATCCCGCTTAGCTCCACCAAACACTCCCTCTGTTTGGTTGATTATCACGAACATTCCACACGTTGTGGGGCTATAGCTCAGCTGGGAGAGCGCTTGCATGGCATGCAAGAGGTCAGCGGTTCGATCCCGCTTAGCTCCACCAAATCATCGCATTACTTCTTATTTCATCCCGTTTTTTCGATTTATCCGTATTCAATCAACGTCTTTCGTTTGCTCAATACTTTTCGATTCCTTGTAATCCATTCTTTGTAAACCATCCTTTGTAAACGATTCTTTGTAAACAAGAGTTGGCTGCCTTCGTTTTTTGAAGACAACCAAACCGTTATCGCTTAAGCCTCTTCTGGAAGCCTTGGCATCCAGTCTATTGGCGACAGCCCTTGCTGTTCCAGAAGCTGATTAGCTTGCGAAAAATGCTTACAGCCCAAGAAACCGCGGTGTGCAGACAGTGGGGAAGGGTGCGGTGATTTCAGAATATGGTGGCGCTGCTGATCAATGATGTTGCCTTTTTTCTGTGCATGCGAGCCCCACAGGAGAAAGACCAGACCTTCCCGCTGTTCATTCAATGCCGCGATGACGCGGTCAGTAAATGTTTCCCAGCCCAGATTAGCATGCGAATGCGCCTGTCCAGCTTCAACGGTTAATACCGTGTTGAGCAGTAAAACCCCTTGCTCCGCCCAACTCTGCAGAAAACCGTGCCGTGGAATTTCAAATCCAGGAATGTCGTTCGCTAATTCTTTATAAATATTACCCAGAGAAGGCGGAGCGGGTACGCCAGGACGCACAGAAAATGACAGCCCGTGTGCCTGATTTGGGCCGTGATAGGGATCTTGTCCCAGAATGACGACTTTGACCTGATGCAGTTCAGTAAAGCGGAACGCGTTGAAAACATCTTTCTGCGGAGGATAGATAGTCTTACCCGCTGCACGTTCTTTCCCAACGAATTCAAGGGTATTAATGAAGTAAGGCTGCTGCTTTTCTTGTGCCAGCACGTCATGCCAGGTGAGAGAGGTCGCCATCATGCACTCTTTTTTTACAGGTTGAATGGTGTTGCGGGTAGCTTACCGATCTATCGTGCCGAGGTAAAACCGTAACCGTTGTTGTCGTAATGAAAACGCCTTTTTTTGAAAAAAAATTGAAAATTTACAAAAATATTTGCAATTAGGTGTCTTGGTAAAATTGATATAAAACAATAAATTGCCTTCGTGTGGTTAAATGTCGGGGTTTTAAAATTGATTTAAGTCAAGGATGTCCCGTTATCAGGCTGGTATATAAGAGGGCAGATACAAACGGTTTTATAAGATCGTTACGAAATTCGTCAATTTTTACCGATAACGATGTTAACTAAATCAGTTTTAACTAAGACAATAACACGCCGTTTTACGGAGGCAATTATGGTTACTGGTATTCAAATCACCAAGGCTAACGACAGCGCGCTGATCAATTCTTTCTGGTTGCTGGATGAAGAAAAATCACAGGCGCGTTGCGTGTGTGCTAAATCGGGTTATAGCGAAGATCAAATCGTTCCGGTGAGCGATCTGGGTCAGATCGAGTATCGTGAAATCCCGCTGGAAATCAAACCTGAAGTGCGTGTGGAAGGTGGTCAACACCTGAACGTGAACGTTCTGCGCCGTGAGACGCTGGAAGATGCCGTTAAGCATCCGGAAAACTATCCGCAGCTGACCATTCGCGTATCTGGCTACGCTGTGCGTTTCAACTCACTGACGCCAGAACAGCAGCGTGACGTTATCGCTCGTACTTTTACCGCAAGCCTGTAAGTTGTTACGTAAGCTTTAACAAAACAAGCCTTAACAAAAAGGGAGCCGAAGCTCCCTTTTTTACGTCTCTATTTTATAGAAATTTTATTTGGCAGAGGGTTCGTCAGTTTTCTGCGTTGGTTGACGACGCTTACCCACATTTTTAGCGTCGCGCTGGCGAACTTTTACCTTCACCTTTTCTTTTTCCTTCTCTTTCTTCTCTTGCCGCTTAGCTAGCACTTTTTTCGACGGTTTCCCCGTCGTTTTAGCGCTTGGTGCTTTAGTCTCTGGGCGGAGTTCTTCAATGACGCGCGGTTTTAGCGGTTCATTCAAGTAGCGGCTGATTTTCCCCAGCAGCAGATGGTCGTGTGCTTCGACGAAAGAGATAGCACAGCCTTTACGACCCGCGCGGCCTGTACGGCCAATACGGTGAAGATAGGTGTCCGATGTGCGCGGCAAATCGAAGTTAAATACGTGGCTGACATCGTTAATATCAATACCGCGTGCCGCGATATCCGTTGCTACCAGCACGTTGACACGCCCGTCGCTGAGGCGTTTGATCGCCTCATTACGTTTGGCTTGCACCATTTCGCCTTCGAGATAGCAGGAGTTAATGCCTGCTTCACGCAGCCAGGCAACCAGCTCATGCACACGCTCACGCTTACGTACAAAGACGATAGAACGCGTCACGTCCGGCTGTTTTAACTGGTGGCAGAGCAGTGCCGTTTTGTGTTTGAGATCGTCGGCGCGGTAATACCATTGCAGAATTTTTTTACGTTCCCGACGCGATGGGTCGGATTCGATTTCAACAGGTTCGTTGAGCAGGCGCTCGGCGAAATCTTTGATCGCGTCCCCTTCGAGCGTCGCAGAAAACAGCAGCGTTTGCTTGCGCCAGCGGGTTTCTCCGGCGATATGTTCAATATCCTGAGCGAAGCCCATGTCCAGCATTCTGTCTGCTTCATCCAGAATCAGCGTTTCTACCGCGCGGCAATCGAAGTTTTCTTCTTTAATGTATTGCAGCAGACGGCCCGTCGTCGCGACGACGATATCCTGATTTTCACTGAAAACTTCCGCGTGGTTCATGTAGGCCACGCCGCCAGTGATCGTGGCGATATCCAGGTGCGTATGCGCTGCAAACGCTCGCGCCTGATCGGCCACCTGCATGGCGAGTTCACGGGTTGGCGTGAGGATCAGAATACGAGGTGGACCCGATTTTTTACGAGGGAAATCGATAAGATGCTGCAAAACCGGCAGCAGATAGGCGGCGGTTTTACCTGTTCCTGTTGGCGCGGAGCCCAGAACGTCGCGGCCTTCCATCGCCGGAGGGATCGCCTCAGCCTGAATCACGGTTGGGCGCTCGTAGCCCATGTCGCGCAGGGCGTCTAACAGGCTTTCATCAAGATCAAGCTCGGAAAAATTGGTTACAGTCATGGTCTACCTCTATTTGGGGCGCCGATTATAGACGGATTGGCCGATTTCTTCACCTGTTTAAGCAGACATCGGCACTTTTCCTGTACTGATGTTTCACCTATGCTACTGCGGTTTGCGTTTGGAATCTTATTTTCATGAGTCATCAGGCTGATAATAAACTGACATTGCGTCGGGATGGATTTACCTTCAAGCAATTCTTTGTGGCGCACGATCGCTGTGCCATGAAGGTGGGGACCGACGGCATTTTGCTGGGGGCCTGGACGCCAGTGTCCTCAGCCACGCGGATCCTGGATATCGGCAGCGGTACCGGACTCCTCGCGCTGATGCTGGCGCAACGTTCTGAACCACACGTTCAGATTGATGCCGTCGAACTGGATAGTGCCGCCAGCGATCAGGCGAAAGAAAACATTGCCGCCTCGTCATGGGCAGACAGAATAACGGTGTACGCTGAAGATATCGTCGGTTTTGCTGAGACGCGAAGCGCCACCTATTCGTTGATTATCAGTAACCCGCCTTATTTCCCGCCAGGGATCGCGTGCGGGTCAGTTCAGCGCGATCAGGCTCGCTATACCACGTTGTTAACTCATGAAGCGCTGTTGCGCTGTGCTCATCAACTGCTGATGCCTGAAGGACTTTTCTGCGTTGTGCTGCCCGTTCTGGTTGCAGATAGCTTTATTCCGCTGGCGCAGCAGCACAATTGGCACGTTCACCAGCAGCTTCGCGTATCGGAACAGGAAGAGAAACCTGCGCATCGCGTTTTGTTGGCGCTGTCTCGTCAGGAAAGAGAATGTGCGAATTCCTCATTGGCCATTCGTGATACAGAAAGGCGTTACTCGACGGATTTCCAGCAGCTGACAAAAGATTTTTATCTCTTTATGTAGATGGCAGACGCTTTGTTGCTGCGTCTGCCTTTTCTGAGTGAACTACTTTTTATGAACTACGGCACCAGAATAGTTGGCGTTGGGGCGTCGAACTGCTCTGGATAGTCCAGAGTGTAATGTAGCCCGCGGCTTTCTTTTCTTTCCAGCGCACAGCGGACGATGAGTTCGGCGACCTGCACCAGATTACGCAGTTCCAGCAAGTTGTTGGAAATACGGAAGTGAGCGTAGTACTCATTGATTTCCTGCTGAAGCAGTTGGATGCGGCGCTGTGCCCGCTCCAGTCGTTTCGTCGTCCGCACGATCCCAACGTAGTCCCACATAAACAGGCGCAGCTCGTGCCAATTATGCTGGATCACCACTTGTTCGTCGGAGTTGTCGACCTGGCTTTCATCCCAATCCGGTAACTTTTTCACCGCTTTGATTTGCGGTAAGCGCTGCAAAATATCCTCAGCGGCTGACCAGCCGTAAACCAGACACTCGAGTAATGAGTTGGACGCCATGCGATTTGCGCCGTGTAATCCGGTATAGCTGACTTCGCCAATCGCATACAGGCCGTCAAGGTCGGTGCGACCATGCTGATCGACCATCACGCCACCGCAGGTGTAGTGTGCCGCAGGGACGATGGGGATTGGCTCACGCGTCAGATCGATGCCGAGAGATTGTAGCTTTTCATCGATGGTGGGGAAGTGCTGTTTGATGAATGCTTCGGGCTTGTGGCTGATATCCAGATACATGCAGTCTGCGCCAAGTCGTTTCATCTCATGGTCAATCGCCCGGGCGACCACGTCGCGCGGAGCCAGTTCGCCTCTGGCATCGAAATCGGGCATAAAGCGGGTGCCATCAGGACGTTTAAGGTACGCGCCTTCACCGCGCAGCGCTTCCGTTAGCAGGAAGTTTCGTGCCTGCGGGTGGAACAGGCAGGTCGGGTGAAACTGATTGAACTCCAGATTTGCCACGCGGCAACCCGCACGCCAGGCCATGGCGATGCCATCACCAGAGGAAATATCGGGATTCGTGGTGTATTGATACACTTTGGATGCGCCGCCGGTCGCCAGAACCACCGTTTTCGCCCGGCAGGATTCTACGCGTTCCCGCTCACGGTTCCATATATAAGCACCGACAATGCGGCGTGTGCCGGGCAGACCCAGCTTATTCGAGGTAATCAAATCGACGGCGTTACAGCGTTCCATAATCCGAATATTCGGATGAGACAGCGCTTTCTGCACCAGCGTGTTTTCCACTTCTTTTCCCGTTGCATCCGCCGCATGCAGAATTCGACGATGGCTGTGCCCGCCTTCGCGTGTGAGATGGTAACGCTCTTCGCCGCTGGTGCTGGTTTCGGTATCGAACAGCACGCCTTGTTCGATCAGCCATTGCACGCAATGTTTGGCATTGCTGGCGATAAACTCAACGGCTTCCCGTTCACACAGGCCATCGCCAGCGATCAGGGTATCTTCGATATGGGAGTCAATCGTGTCCGTTTCATCGAAAACGGCGGCGATGCCACCCTGAGCATAAAACGTTGCGCCTTCGTTGAGTGGGCCTTTGCTTAATACCGTCACGTTGGCTTGTGAAGCCAGACGCAGCGCCAGTGAAAGCCCGGCAGCACCGCTGCCAATGATTAAAACATCACAGACGTATTCAGTGGTCGTTTGCATGGTCGTGTCGTGGGTGCAAAAAGAAGAGGAAATCCGATGGTAGCACCCAATGGTTGATTGCTGTATTGGTTTTTAGCCCGCTATCTACACTATAAATAAGCAAAGGGAGGGGGATGCTGAATCGTGCGCATACCCCAGATTTATCGTATCATCCTCTGAGAAGCGTAGAGCCTCAGATGAAGACCATTTTTGATGAAGACTGTGATGAAGAGAATGTGTGATGATACGCATCGCAAAGACGAGTAACAGCGCTAAGCAAAAGAAAAATGATGACTCGGAACTTTATTGGATGTCTTGGTTCTAATTAGGAGCTTGCTCTAAATGACTTATATAGCTGGCAGTACTATTTTACGCGTGGAGAACGGTTTGAGTAGAGATTACCTCGGATGAGCGAGCAACTGGCAGATCAGGTTCTGGTCGAGCGAGTCCAAAAAGGCGATCAAAAATCGTTTAACTTGTTGGTCGTTCGTTATCAGCATAAGGTAGCGAGCCTGGTATCGCGGTATGTTCCCCAAGGGGACGTGCCGGACGTGGTACAGGAATCGTTTATTAAAGCCTATCGCGCGTTAGAGTCATTCCGCGGCGATAGCGCGTTCTATACGTGGCTGTATCGTATCGCAGTGAATACGGCCAAGAATTATCTGGTAGCTCAGGGACGCCGCCCGCCTTCCAGCGACATTGATGCCAATGACGCGGAAAACTATGAAAATGCGGGTGCACTGAAAGAAATATCGAACCCTGAGAATTTAATGTTGTCAGAGGAATTACGAAGCATCGTTTTCCGAACTATCGAGTCTTTACCGGAAGATTTACGTTTAGCGATTACGCTGCGTGAGTTGGACGGTTTAAGCTACGAAGAGATCGCCGTGATTATGGATTGTCCCGTCGGCACTGTTCGTTCTCGTATTTTCCGGGCGCGGGAAGCGATTGATAATAAAGTACAACCGCTTATTCAGCGCTAGCGAGCGTTTTCAGCTATCCGCATGACTAATGATGGATTTGACAAGGTAAGGGTGTCGGTATGCAGAAAGAGAAACTTTCCGCTTTAATGGATGGCGAAGCAGTAGATTCCGAACTGTTAGGCGCACTGTCACGGGATGACACGTTGCAGCAAAGTTGGCAAAGTTATCATCTGATTCGTGATGTGATGCGTGGTGATGTGAGTGAAAACGTGATTCACCTGGACATCGCTTCTCGTGTTGCCGCTGCAATCGAAAAAGAACCTGTTCGTTTGGTTCCACAAGCGCAGCCTGAATCTCAGCCACAACCTGTCGAGTGGACGAAGATGCCTTTCTGGCACAAAATCCGCCCGTGGGGTAGCCAACTGACGCAAGTCGGTGTTGCTGCCTGTGTATCTTTAGCGGTGATTGTCGGCGTACAAAATTATCAGCAGGGTAATGCTTCTGAACATGTTGTGGAATCCGGCGTGTTCAGCACCTTACCCGCGATGGGCACCGCCTCTCCAGTGAGCCTCGGCGTGCCGTCAGAAAATGTTGCCCCTAACAGCGGCCAACAAAAATCCGATATGCAGCGCAATCGCCTTAACGCCATTTTGCAGGACTACGAATTACAGCGCCGGCTGCATGCCGAGCACGCTCTGCCGCAGGACGATCAGCAAGCGGCAATTCAGGTTCCCGGTACTCAATCATTAGGAACACAGCCCCGGTAATGAAGCGTGTTTGGTCCGCCGCCTGTTTTCTGATTGGCAGTCTGTTTTATTCTACTTTCGCCCCGGCTCAAAATGTTGAGCCGGGCGCGTCGCTGCAACAGATGAATAGCGCTATTCGTTCTCTGAATTACGAAATTTCCTTTATTAACATTACCCTGCAAGGGTTCGAGTCAGTACGGTATCGTCATGCTGTGGTCAACAACCGCGCCTTAGCGCAGTTGCTGTTTATGGACGGGCCGCGACGTGAGATCGTGCAGCGGGGTAATGAAGTCAGCTACTTCGATCCTGGTTTTGAGCCGTTTACGCTCACCAGCGACCATATCGTTGACTCTCTCCCTTCTCTGGTCTTCGCTGATTTCCAGAAACTATCGCCCTATTATGATTTTGTTCCTGCTGATGGACGGGTTCGCATTGCCGATCGTCTGGCATCAGGCATTCGGGTTATCTCACGCGATGGCACACGTTATAGCTATACGGTGTGGATTGATGCGGACTCGAAACTTCCACTGCGCATTGATTTACAGGATCGCAATGGCGACAAACGGTTGGAGCAATTCTTAACGACATCACTGATTGTTGACGATGATGTGGTGAGCGTGATGCGTCCGCTGGAAGGAATCAAACTTCCTCCTGCGCTACCCGCGCCTGCTGCGGAAAAAGGTGATTTTACCTGGGTGCCGGAATGGCTGCCTGCCGGGATGAAAGAGCTGTCACACAACAAAAAAGTATTGCCAGGTTCGTCCATTCCGATTGAAACACGCCTGTATAGCGATGGTTTATTCAGCTTTTCGATTAACATTAGCCCGTCTTCTGATGTGAGCGAGGAACAGTCTGTGCTCACGGGGCGACGCTCGATTCACACTGTCATGAAAGGCAACCGAGAGATTACCGTCGTCGGCGATATTCCACCTTCTACGGCTAAACGTGTGGCCGACAGCATTATTTTGAAGGCGCAACCGTGATTAAAGAGTGGGCAACGGTAGTGTCATGGCAGGATGGAATTGCGGAGCTGCGGTGTGAGCCAAGTGCGGGCTGTGGCACCTGCAAATCCCGCTCGTCGTGTGGAACCGGTTTATTAAGTCAGCTTGGGCTCTCTGCCGAAAATACGCTGTATGTTCCTTACGATCGGCCTTTGGAAATCGGACAAAAAGTTGAACTGGGTATTTCTGAAGGGCGGTTACTGTTTTCCGCCGCTCTGGTTTATGTTGTCCCGCTGTTTGGGTTGCTGTTCGGGGCAGCGATATGCCAAACGCTGTTCGGTACCGATCTGGCTGCGGTTGTTGGCGCGCTGTTAGGCGGTGGCGTGGCGTTTATCGGTGTGAAGCGCTGGGCGAAGCAGCTAGGTAAAAATAAACGTTATGAACCCGTTATCCTGCAAATCGCACTGCCGGGTACTCTCTTACAAAATTGACCTGTTCACTCGAGCGTAAGCGGCGCGCGGTGCGGAAACATTGCTTACTCGCTTGTTATCTTTCGACACGATATTTGCCACGTAATGACACTTTACTTCCTGCTTTCCTCTGGTTGTTCTGCTATTCCAAATAAAACCGTCATAATCAAGGGGAATGAACTGGACATGACTAGGTTTTCACGCTTCTCGCATGTAGAATGCTGCGATTCAGGTGGAATAACATCGCTGCTGTTTTCACCTATGCGCATGCCCATCGGCAAGAATTTCAGGAATATCAAGGTAGAAAAATTTTTATAATGAAGCATATACGAAATTTCTCCATTATTGCCCATATCGACCACGGTAAATCGACGTTATCTGACCGTATTATCCAGATTTGCGGCGGTTTAACCGAGCGTGAGATGGCTGCGCAGGTTCTGGATTCCATGGATCTGGAACGCGAACGCGGAATAACGATTAAAGCGCAAAGCGTCACGCTGGATTATAAAGCGCAAGACGGCCAAACCTACCAGTTAAACTTCATCGATACGCCTGGGCACGTTGACTTCTCTTATGAAGTATCCCGTTCGCTCGCCGCCTGTGAAGGTGCGCTGCTTGTCGTTGACGCAGGGCAGGGTGTTGAAGCTCAAACGCTGGCTAACTGCTATACCGCGCTGGATATGAATCTGGAAGTGGTGCCGGTTCTGAATAAGATCGACCTGCCTGCTGCCGATCCAGATCGCGTTGCTCAGGAAATTGAAGATATTGTCGGCATTGATGCTACCGATGCCGTGCGCTGCTCCGCGAAAACTGGGGTGGGCGTGACGGATATTCTGGATCGTCTGGTGCGTGATATTCCGCCGCCGGAAGGCAGCCCTGACGCGCCGCTGCAGGCGCTGATTATCGATTCCTGGTTTGATAACTACTTAGGCGTTGTGTCCCTGGTACGTATCAAAAACGGCACGATGCGCAAAGGCGATAAAATTAAGGTGATGAGTACGGGTCAGGTTTATAACGCTGACCGTCTCGGTATTTTTACGCCGAAGCAGATCGACCGTGATGTATTGAACTGCGGCGAAGTAGGTTGGTTGGTGTGCGCCATCAAAGATATTTTGGGTGCGCCAGTAGGGGATACCTTGACGTTGGCGCGTCAGCCAGCTGAAAAAGCGTTGCCGGGCTTCAAGAAAGTCAAACCGCAGGTCTACGCTGGCCTGTTCCCGATTAGCTCCGACGACTATGAAGCATTCCGTGATGCGTTAGGCAAGCTGAGCCTCAATGATGCCTCGCTGTTCTATGAACCAGAAAGCTCTACTGCGCTGGGCTTTGGTTTCCGCTGTGGCTTCCTGGGTCTGCTGCACATGGAGATCATTCAGGAGCGTCTGGAGCGTGAGTACGATCTGGAACTGATCACCACGGCACCGACGGTAGTGTATGAAGTAGAAACGACGGCGAAAGAAACCATTTATGTCGATAGCCCGTCTAAACTGCCGCCGCTGAATAATATTCAGGAACTGCGCGAACCGATTGCCGAGTGTCACATGCTGATGCCTCAGGAATATTTGGGCAACGTAATTACGCTTTGTATTGAAAAGCGTGGCGTGCAGACGAACATGGTGTACCACGGTAATCAGGTTGCGTTGACGTATGAGATCCCGATGGCCGAAGTGGTTCTCGATTTCTTTGACCGCCTGAAATCAACCTCTCGTGGTTATGCATCGCTGGATTACGGTTTCAAACGTTTCCAGACATCAGACATGGTGCGCGTTGATGTATTAATCAACAACGAGCGTGTCGATGCATTGGCTCTGATTACTCACCGCGATAATTCACAATATCGTGGCCGTGAATTCGTCGAAAAGATGAAAGAACTGATTCCGCGTCAGCAGTTTGATATCGCGATTCAGGCCGCAATTGGTAACCACATTATTGCGCGCTCTACGGTTAAGCAATTGCGTAAAAACGTACTGGCCAAGTGTTATGGTGGCGACGTCAGCCGTAAGAAGAAACTGTTGCAGAAACAGAAAGACGGTAAGAAACGTATGAAGCAGGTCGGTAACGTCGAACTGCCGCAAGAGGCGTTTCTGGCAATTCTGCACGTCGGCAAAGACAGTAAATAAATTCTGAGGAGTTGGCATGGCCAATATGTTTGCCGTAATTCTGGCATTGGTGACGCTGGTCACCGGGATTGTCTGGTGTTTAGAACGTTTCGTCTGGGCACCTGCTCGCCGGAAGAAATTTGCTGCCATGAGCGGCGCCGATCTGGCTGATGGTGCAGTTTCATCGAAAGCCATTGAACAACCAGGCTGGATTGAAACAATCGCATCCGTCTTCCCGGTCGTGGCTTTGGTATTGGTTGTGCGCTCCTTCATTTATGAGCCGTTTCAAATTCCATCCGGTTCGATGATGCCGACGCTGTTGATCGGTGATTTTATTTTGGTGGAGAAATTTGCCTACGGCATTAAAGAACCCTTCACGCAAAAAACGCTGATCGAAACCGGCCACCCGAAGCGTGGCGACGTGGTGGTATTTAAATACCCGTCCGATCCTAAAGTGGACTTCATCAAGCGTGTGGTTGGTGTACCGGGCGATCGCGTGAGCTATAACCCGATAACCAAGCAGGTGACGATTCGTCCATCCTGTCAGGGACAGCAGGCGTGTGATACCGCACTGGCGGTCACGTACAGTAATGTTCAGCCTAGCGATTTTGTTCAGACCTTCAATCAGCCTGGACTGGAGTCGCGCAGCGGTTTTTATGAGGTGCCTGCCAATGACAATAGCGTGGAAGGGACCCGTATGGGCGCGCGCAAAGAGTCATTAGGTAATGTGACGCACAATATTCTGTTAGTGCCGGGTCAGCAGGATCAGCTCGGTGGTTATTATCAGCAATCGCAGCAGCAGCTTGCGACATGGGTTGTCCCTGCTGGGCACTACTTCATGATGGGTGATAACCGTGACAACAGTCTGGATAGTCGCTATTGGGGCTTTGTACCGGAGAGAAATCTGGTCGGTAAAGCCACCGCTATCTGGATGAGCTTTGAAAAGCAGGAAGGTGAATGGCCTACCGGTGTACGTTTGAGTCGCATCGGCGGTATCCATTAACCAAAGTAAGCATTAAGCAAAATAAGATACAGGCAGCATTCTGATGCTGTCCGTTGTAGAATATTTTTAGTAACGCTCTTTTTGAAAGAACATGCCCTAAATAGTACGAGTTGCAGGACAACACGTTAGCCTCTGAACCACGCTAGCGCACAGGCAACGCGAAGTATGACGGGCAGAAAGGCAGGCTCCCTTACGGGAGCCAATGCAAACGAAACAGTTTTGACCGAATTAGTAAGCAGGGCTGTTCCGTATGCTGCTGTTTTTGACGCATCGTTGATCTATTGGTAACACATGAATCCCATTCTGATAAATCGTTTACAAAGAAAGCTGGGCTATACTTTTCAGCAGTACGAGCTTTTGTTACAGGCGTTGACGCACCGTAGCGCCAGCAGCAAACATAATGAAAGACTCGAATTCCTGGGTGACTCCATCCTGAGTTTTGTGATCGCTAATGCGCTGTATCATCGTTTCCCCAAGGTTGATGAAGGGGACATGAGTCGGATGCGAGCGACGCTGGTGCGAGGAAACACGCTGGCGGAAATCGCGCGTGAATTCGAACTGGGAGAGTGCTTACGCCTCGGTCCCGGTGAATTAAAGAGCGGTGGTTTCCGTCGCGAATCGATTCTGGCGGATACAGTCGAAGCGCTGATTGGCGGCATTTTCCTCGACAGCGACATTCAGACCATCGAACGTTTGATCCTAAACTGGTATCAGACGCGTCTGGATGAAATCAGTCCCGGCGATAAGCAAAAAGATCCGAAAACGCGGTTGCAGGAATTTCTGCAAGGGCGTCACTTACCTCTGCCAACCTATCTGGTGGTGCAGGTTCGTGGGGAAGCACACGATCAGGAGTTTACTATCCACTGTCAGGTGAGCGGCTTTAGTGAGTCGGTCATTGGTACAGGATCGAGCCGTCGTAAAGCCGAACAGGCTGCGGCTGAACAAGCGTTGAAAAAACTGGAGCTTGAATGAGCGAAGTACAGACACACTGCGGTTTTGTCGCGATTGTTGGTCGACCAAACGTCGGTAAATCGACGTTACTGAATCAATTACTGGGGCAGAAGATTTCTATTACGTCACGTAAGCCCCAGACGACACGTCACCGCATCATGGGTATTCACACTGAAGGGCCTTATCAGGCTATTTACGTGGATACGCCGGGATTGCACATTGAAGAGAAGCGGGCGATTAACCGCCTGATGAACCGTGCTGCCAGCAGTTCAATTGGTGACGTTGAGCTGATCATTTTCGTTGTTGAAGGTACACACTGGAACGACGACGACGATATGGTATTGAATAAGCTGCGCGATCAGAAACTCCCTGTGCTATTGGCGATCAATAAAGTCGATAACGTCACGGATAAAACCAAGTTGCTGCCGCATATCCAGTTCCTCAGCCAACAGATGGACTTCCTTGATGTTGTTCCAATCTCGGCTGAGAAGGGTACGAATGTCGATACGATTGCCAGCATTGTGCGTAAACACTTACCGCAGGCAACGCACCATTTCCCGGAAGATTACATCACCGATCGCTCACAGCGCTTTATGGCATCGGAAATTATCCGTGAAAAGCTGATGCGCTTCCTGGGTGAAGAATTGCCGTATTCCGTGACGGTTGAAATCGAGCGTTTCGTGACGAACGAGCGTGGCGGTTATGACATCAACGGCCTGATTCTGGTTGAGCGTGAAGGCCAGAAGAAGATGGTCATTGGCAACAAAGGTGCCAAAATTAAAACCATTGGTATCGAATCTCGTCAGGATATGGAAGAGATGTTCGAAGCCAAGGTGCACCTTGAGCTGTGGGTTAAAGTGAAATCCGGTTGGGCAGATGACGAACGTGCCCTGCGCAGCTTGGGTTATAGCGAAGACCTGTAAGGTTCACGCCGATGGAAGGCTGGCAGCGCGCATTTGTCTTACATGGGCGACCTTATAGTGAAACCAGTTTATTGCTGGATCTGTTTAGTGAAAGCGATGGTCGAGTTCGCGTGCTTGCCAAAGGCGCGCGAGCCCGACGCTCTAGCCTGAAAGGCTGTTTACAGCCTTTCACTCCGCTGCTGGTACGCTGGAGTGGCCGGGGTGAAGTGAAAACATTACGCAGCGCTGAGCCTGTCTCGCTCGCACTACCACTGACTGGCTCGATGCTTTATAGCGGTTTATACGTTAACGAACTGCTGTCTCGCGTGCTAGAACATGAAACCAATTACTCCGCTCTTTTCTTCGATTATCTCCACTGTTTACAACATCTTGCTGCACAAGATGCCTCTCCCGAACCAGCATTAAGACGCTTTGAATTAGCGTTGTTAGGCTATCTAGGATACGGCGTTGATTTCCTGCATTGTGCTGGTAGCGGTGAACCCGTGGCCGATACCATGACTTATCAGTATCGAGAAGAAAGGGGATTTATTGCCAGTCTGGTTGTTGATAATAAAAGCTTTACCGGGCATGAATTACGTTCGCTGGCGTCGCGTGAATTTCCAGATGTCGGCACATTGAAGGCGGCAAAGCGTTTCACCCGTATCGCGTTAAAGCCTTATCTGGGGGGAAAACCGCTGAAAAGTCGTGAACTATTCCGCCAGTTCGTTCCTGCTGCTAATTTGTCCAAACCCGCATCTTCTGATAAATAATCCCGCCTCCTCAGTACCCTGACGCTGTGACATCGGTGTAAACTGCCACGTATCGTGCATGACTTTACCGAGGATTTATCATGGCTGAACTGCTGCTTGGCGTTAACATCGATCACATTGCAACGCTGCGTAATGCGCGTGGAACGGCGTATCCCGATCCCGTTCAGGCGGCTTTTGTCGCTGAGCAGGCGGGGGCGGATGGCATCACCGTGCATTTGCGTGAAGATCGTCGCCATATCACGGATCGTGATGTGCGGATCCTGAGAGAAACGCTCCAAACTCGTATGAATCTGGAAATGGCTGTCACGGAAGAGATGCTGGATATCGCCTGTGAGGTGAAGCCGCATTTTTGCTGTCTGGTACCGGAAAAACGTCAGGAAGTGACAACCGAAGGCGGGCTGGATGTCGCGGGGCAGCAGGAAAAGATCGATAAGGCAGTAGCCAGACTTAGTCAGGCTAATATCTTGGTTTCACTCTTCATTGATGCGGATAAGCGGCAAATCGATGCCGCTGTGGCCAGCGGTGCACCCTATATCGAAATCCATACTGGGGCGTATGCCGATGCGCCAGATGACGAAGCACGCCAACATGAGTTCGAGCGCATTCGCGATGCGGCGACTTACGCGGCGGCGAAGGGGCTTAAAGTTAATGCCGGCCACGGTCTGACGTACCACAACGTTCTGCCGATTGCTGCCTTGCCAGAAATGCATGAATTGAATATTGGGCATGCGATTATCGGGCGAGCGGTGATGAGCGGTCTGAAGGATGCTGTTGCCGAAATGAAGAGTCTGATGCGAGAAGCACGCCGCTGATGGCAATTCTTGGGCTCGGAACGGATATTGTCGAAATCGCCCGTATTGACGCGGTGATTGAACGTTCAGGCGAGCGATTGGCTCGCCGCATTCTGACGGATGCTGAGTGGGCGCATTATCAGCAGCATCAGCAGCCTGTTCGTTTCCTCGCCAAGCGCTTTGCCGTGAAAGAAGCGGCCGCAAAAGCCTTCGGTACTGGAATCCGTAACGGGCTCGCGTTCAACCAGTTTGAGGTTTTTAATGACGAACTGGGTAAACCTTGCTTGCGGTTTTTTGCTAAAGCGGCAGAGCTGGCTGAACAGATGGGCGTCAGACACGTCCATGTGACGCTGGCTGACGAAAGACGCTATGCCTGTGCGACGGTGATTATCGAAAGCTGATCGTTCGTAAACGGATGCTTAAATCCTGTCGGCATGGTGCATGAGCACGTATTTTTCCCACAGCTGCTCATTGCCTTCAACATGGTTTGGATCTTTGACGATCGTATTGTCGATCGGACAGACTTTCTGACACGTCGGGGTGTCGTAGTGGCCAACGCACTCGGTACAGAGGGTGGTGTCAATTTCATAAATGTCCGTGCCCATGGAAATAGCCTGATTAGGACACTCGGGCTCACACATGTCACAGTTGATGCATTTATGGGTGATGAGTAACGCCATGATGTTCTTCTACCTTACAAACAGGGCGCAGATTATACCCGCTGATGCTCGTTTAAACACGCGTAACTGTCATTGAGGGAGAATATACTGGCAAATCGGTCTCTCCTGTCTTCAATGTGCCTCTCTTCCGAGGCTGTTTACTGCGGGTTTTGCGTGTTTTCGGAGGCCTTCAGCATGCAACCTATTGGCAGCATAAATAGTGAGGTTACAGGGTAAAATTACCATCTGTTCGTTAAATTGGTTTTATACCCATCCTTTAAACTGTATGAATCAGCCAGTGCGACTGTGTTTCTTGGGTTTTAATTTATTGATTTACAATTTAAATAAATTTAGTTGTGATATTGAACCACTTATTTTTGTAATATCATGGACATTGATTTAATCGGTATTGCCGATGAAGTTTGCATCTGGAGAGTCGATGACGGTGCATGTCCGTATGATATAATTTTATAACTAATAGTGTCAGTTTAATGGCGGAACTCATAGTGCAGCAGGAAGGTCATTTTAATCAGGTTGGGGCAGGATTTTTCCAACAGGGAGACGCAGAGCCATTAGGTGCTGATTACTGGCACCAATGCCAACGGCGGTATACTTTTCAGCCCATTTACCGAACATCAGGTAAATTGATGGCTATTGAGTTACTGACTTCCGTTTTTTCTCCTACCCTGCCGCAAAAGTTCATCTCTCCTGAAAAATACTTCGCGAATATTGATGTTGAAACCCGCCTTCTAATTATTGTAGAACAACTGCAACTTTTATCTCAGTGGAATTTTCGATTTACTCGTGACGGGCTTTTTGCCTCCGTCAACATTGATGGCATGACGTTACTGGCGTTACAAAATAATCTGGAAGCTAAACGCCTGATTGCCGCAATGCCCTGGATTCGTTTTGAAATGGTCGAAAATCAGGGAGGGCTGCCAAAAGAAATCTTAACCAAGCTCCCTGAAGCACAAACACTGTGGCTGGATGATTTCGGCTGCGGCATGGCGAATTTTTCATCACTTATGCTGGCTCAGTATGATTGCATCAAAGTGGCACGTGAGCTCTTCATTCTCCTGCAACAAAGTGGTGAAGGAAAAACCGTTTTCCCTGCACTGATCGCTTTGCTATCGCGTTTTTGCAATTATGTGGTCATTGAAGGAATCGAAACAAAGGAAGAATGGGCCATTGTTCAAGCATCGCATGCTTATGCTGCCCAAGGATACTACCTCTCGCGCCCTCAGCCGTTTGAGAATTTTGAGACATTGAAGCTTGAACTTTAGGTGATAACCTGTTGTTTAGGCTATCACTTTGCATAGTAGAGTACTGTTGTATGCCCATCCATGTTGTTCCTTCATATTAATTCATTATATTTCCTAATATTTCATTATTGTACAAAATTTAACCCATCTGACAGACTTCCTTTTCCTGCTGATTCTCGAGGTATAATGCTGTATTTTGTTTTGTTTTTGTTATTTAATTCTCATTTTATTTGTTATGACAGTGTTTAATTTCAATGAAGCAACAGGGAGGAGGACTACGGATTTTGCATCAAATTATGACATATATAATCAGACGCTTACGTTAATGATTTTATTTTTTTCTTTTAATTATTTGATTTTTAATGGTAAAAAAATATAATGTTTACTGTTAACGATCAAAAATCACTTTGTGATAGATTTTGTTGATTAAAACAATGATACTTATTGGTATAATTGATTTGCTTACAAAAATTTGATGTTCAGAATATATCGCCATGTACCCTTAGGAATATTCTTTTATTCCATTAGAGAAGCTTATAACCCGAACAATTACTACTATTAAATTAAGATACTCTTTTGAATTTGTTGTTTTTATCTGCGCACAGTCATATGCGAGGGCTTTATGCTTACGTTGCTATGTTTCTAAACACTCCTGCTTCATGGAGCGTTTTTTCTTTCATCCTTTCTGCTCTCCGGAAATGCACCCATCCTGAAAATCTACGGGGTAGGGGCTTGTTACCGGGATTTTTCGTCATCAGCGTTGTGATTTGTACGATCAGGACCACTCGGGCCTGAGGAGAGTGTTATTGTGTATGAAATTATAATAACCCTACTGTTGTTATTGTTATTGTTTTCTTCTGTGAAAAATAGAAAAATTAAACAAAAGTTTAAAACTGAGCAGAAAAAACAAGACTTCCTCAACATGACTTTTTTTGCGATGGAATATAGCCCTGCCTCAATTATGATCGCAGATGAAAATTGTGAAATTATTTACGTTAATCGCCAGTTTATTACCATGTCTGGTTATATGCCGGATGAAGTTATTGGCAAAAAAACGAATATATTAAACTCTGGCATGACCAACGCCAGCGTCTATGAAGATCTGTGGGCTACCATAAATAAAGGTAATGTTTGGAGCGGTGAGTTCGTTAACCGGCGTAAAGATGGGCAGTTGTATTGGGAAAAGGCCAATATCGTTAAAATATATAATAAGGCGAGCAACACGACCCAGTATGTCGGCATTAAATTAGATATTACAGAGCGGAAATCGCAGGAACATCATGATAATTCATACAATCGTGCGTTGGAGCTGTTATCAAGCGGCGCGCCGCTGAAGGATATCCTGGATGCGATCATTTTCAGCGTTGAGGAAAAAAACCCAGGTCGTATTGTTTGTTCTGTACTGCTCGTTGATAAAGAAAAGAAATGTTTGACGCTTGGATCGGCGCCGAGCTTGCCAGGTTTTTATAAAAATGCCATTCACAATGTGAAAATTGCCGATGGTGTGGCTTCTTTTGGCACAGCAGCCCATACCGGAAAACGCGTAATCGCTGATGATATTTCCGTGCATCCACATTGGTCTTTATATAAAGGGCTCGCATTATATGCCGGGCTGCGTTCCTGCTGGTCTGAACCTATCATTGGTCAGAACAAAGAAATATTAGGTGTTTTAAGCGTTTATCACCGTAAAGTGTATGTCCCGACTGAAGAGGAAATTTTCTCTATCGAGAAATCTGCACAGCTGATTGCGATCGCGATAGAGCGATATCATGCCATTGATATGCTGCGGCGCAGCGAGGAACACTATCGGCAGCTGGCGCACTATGACTCATTAACGTCACTGGCTAATGGCCTGACGTTTGCTGAGCAGATGGAGCAGGCGATTCTGTTATCGAAACAAACGGGTAGAAAGATCGCGCTGATGTTCCTGGATCTCGATAAATTTAAGCAGATAAACGACTCGTTTGGGCATGCTGTTGGCGATTTGCTATTAAAAGAAGCGGCTGCACGTATGCGTGGTGCGGTTCGAGATTCGGATACGGTATATCGCCGTAGCGGTGATGAATTCATTATTCTGCTTCAGGGTATTAAGGAAATTGATAATACACTCTATGTTGCAGATAAAATCCACAACGCACTGAACAAACCATTTGAGATCAATGGGAAAAAACTGGATATATCGTGCAGTATCGGTATTGCGTTGTATCCAGAACATGGCTCTGATTCTCTGACGCTGGCAATTAATGCCGATTCCGCCATGTACCAAGCTAAAGCCATGGGGCGTAGTCAGACTCAGATTTATCACAGCATGAACGAGCATTGATAAATGAAATAAAAAAGGCGCTCTGTCGAGCGCCTTTTTTATTATCTTTCTCGTAGTGCTTCTGCTTTTGCTCGGATAATCGGCTTTAACAAATAGCTGAGGATGGTTTTCTTGCCCGTGATTATATCAACAGAGGCCACCATGCCTGGAATGATAAGGAGTGGTTTATCGGCTGAACCTAAGTAATTCTTATCAGTCCGTAAGCGAATAATATAAAAGCTGTTCCCTTCTTTATCAGTGACGGTGTCCGGGCTGATTTGTTCCAACTGACCTTTTAGGCCACCATAGATGGTGTAGTCGTAGGCCGTCAATTTTATGATGGCATCCTGACCTGGGTGTAAAAATGCAATATCCTGAGGGCGAATTTTAGCTTCGACCAACAGCTTGTCATCCAGTGGGACAATTTCTACCAGATCGCTACCCGGTTGAATCACTCCCCCGATGGTATTCACCAGAACCTGCTGCACGATACCGCGAACAGGGGAGACGACCAGCGTTCGGTTTACCCGATCTTCGAGCGCTTTACCCGTGGCTGCAATTTTGTTCAGGCTGGTTTGTGCTTCACTAAGCTGAGATAACGCCTCACTTTTATAGCGACTACGCGTTTCCTCTATTTTATTTTCACCCTCTTTAATCGCAGACTCCGCCCGCGGAATGGAGAGTTTGATGGAATCAAGCTGACCACGGGTTTCGACTTCAGCACGGCGCAAGCGTAAAACTTCCACTTTAGAAATCGCGCCTTCCGCGATCAGCGGTTCTGACATTTTAATTTCTTGCTGGAGCAGGCCAAGACTGTTGCGGAACTGAATCTCCTTGGCTGAGAAATCCCGCAGTTCCTGCTGGCGCTGGATCAACTGTTCTTCCAGGCCGGATATCTCATTATGCAGTTGCTGGCGGCGGCTGTTATAAAGCTCTTTTTCTCCTGCTGCTATTTTAGGTGCTTGAGTCGTGATTTCTTCGGAAAGCACGAGGTCTTGACCGCTGATTTCGGCGTTTAGGCGTTCAATTCGCGACAGCAGCGCAAGCCGGTCGGCTTCGGTTTCACCGACGTTGGAGGCAAAGCGAGTATCATCAAGGCGTAGCAAAGGATCGCCTGCATTGACGACTTGTCCCTCACGAATAAACACTTCCGTGATAATGCCGCCTTCCAGGTTTTGGATTTTTTGCAGCCGGGAAGACGGGATGGCTTTACCATCGCCGCGAGTGACTTCATCGATATTCGCGAGCCCGGCCCACAGGATGAAAAACAGGAAAAAAGCACCGATAGCCCACAGCGTGAAGCGAATAGAACGTGGCGAATCCTCGGCCATTGCCCGGCTCACTTCTGGCATCGTTTGCAGGCTCTCTTCATCTCCGCCGACAAAATACCGTTTGATTCGTTTGATATATTTACCGAGACGCATTGATCTGCCCCTTCTTCAACGCATCCATCACGATTGCTTTCGGCCCATCAGCAATAATTTTACCTCTGTCGACAATCACTAAACGATCGACCAGCGCCAGCATGGAAACCCGATGGGTGACCAGCAAGAGCGTTTTCTCTGCAATCACGGGGGCCAGGGCTTGCTTTAGTCGGTCTTCGCTGGTGTTATCCATCGAACTGGTGGGTTCATCCAACACCAGAATCGGCGGATCGAGCAGCAGCGCTCTGGCTATCGCGACAGCCTGACGCTGCCCGCCGGAGAGTTGTTGACCACGTTCACCCACCTGAAGGTTATAGCCATCGGGATGCAGACGAGCAAACTCGTTCACCCCTGAAATTTCTGCGGCTCGCAACATGGCTTCGTCTTCGACATAGCGTGCACCGCTAATCAGGTTATTGCGCAGCGAACCACTAAACAGCTGAATATCCTGAGGAACATAGCCAATGTTGTGGCGTAAATCGCTGACATCCAACTGACGAGCATCGACACCGTCGATCAGGATATTGCCTGTATTAGGCTGATAGAGGTTTACGATCAGTTTTTGCAGCGAGCTTTTTCCCGAGCCGCTACGACCAATAACGCCCACTTTTTCACCGGGCGCGATGGTCAAGCTGATGCCTTGCAGCGAACTGGTTTTTTGTTCTGGGTAATTAAACGTCACATCGCGAAATTCGATACCGCCCCGGATGCTCTCGCGCTTCAGCGGGCGTTCGTTATCGCTACGCTCCTGCGGTAACTGCATCATCTGTTCAGTGGTTTGCATCGTCAAACGTGCTTGCTGGTAACGGCTGACCAGTCCAGACAGCTGGCCCAACGGCATGAGTGCTCTGCCGTTCAGCATGTAACAGGCAATCAGCCCACCCATACTGAGTTTGCCGTTAATCAGCATATAGACGCCGACGACAATCATGGCGACGCCGGCAAATTGCTGGAACCACTGCGTCAGGTTTACCGCCAGTGAAGACAGTGCCTTGGCTCGCATTTCCAGCTTGCTCAGGCTGCCAATGGTCTGTTCCCACTGGTGCTGCCGTTCACTTTCCGCATTATTGACCTTGATCGCATCCAGACAGCTCAAGGTTTCGATCAGCGTAGCCTGCCGTTCACTGGCAAGGTGCATCGTTTTTTCAATGGTGGCGGACAGCGGTTTTTGCATCGCCCAACTCGCCAGCAAGGCGATAGGGTAGGCTAATATGGAAACCCAGACCAGCGGGCCGCCGATGATGCCGATAACCAGCAGCAGAAGCAGCGTAAAAGGAAAATCGATCAGCGTCGTCAGCGTTAATGAAGATAGGAAATCTCTGAGCGACTGAAATTCATGAATATTCTGTGCAAAGCTACCGACCCGCGGTGGTCGGGCCTTCATCGACATGCCGGTAATGCGTTCAAATAACGTGGCAGAAATAATCAGGTCGGTTTTTTTGCCCGCCATATCCAGGCAAATGCCGCGCAGCGTTTTGAGTATCAAATCGAAAACAAAAGCGCCAGTCACGCCGATAGCCAGCACCCAGAGTGTCGCCGTTGCCTGATTGGGCACAACGCGGTCATAGACATTCATCACGAACAGCGGCGTGGCAAGCGCGATAATGTTCACCAGCAAACTGGCGAGGATGGCATCGAGATAGAGCGAACGCGAAAGCTTCAGCGTATCTTTGAACCAGGATTTGGTTCGGGGGATCAGCGATGGATTTTGCAGATCGAACTGATGACGAGGTTGGGCAAACATCACCAGACCGAGGTAATTCTGTTGCAGCGTATTGTGCTCAACGGAAATTTCCCCGCCTTCTGTTTCACTGGGCATCAGACGCGCGCTGCCATCAGCGTTCCAGCCTAGCAGAATCGCCGCACGTCCTTCCCGTAACAGCAACATCGCGGGGAGCGACATCTCGGAAATTTTATTCAGAGAACGTTTGAGAACGCGCCCTTGCAACCCCGCACGTGCAGCGGCTCTCGGGAGCAATTTTACCGATAACCGCTGGTTGGCTAAAGGGAGCCCCGCGGTGAGTGTGGTA
The DNA here is from genome assembly GCF_051707265.1 of Pectobacterium sp. S5. Taxonomy (NCBI): domain Bacteria; kingdom Pseudomonadati; phylum Pseudomonadota; class Gammaproteobacteria; order Enterobacterales; family Pectobacteriaceae; genus Pectobacterium; species Pectobacterium sp. S5. Next base: position 449,820 of record NZ_JAULSZ010000004.1, on the reverse strand, counting down.
CGACTGACGGATTTCCCCTGCAAGGTGCAGAGGATCAGCAAGCTATCCAATAAGGGATCGTCATGGCGGCTGCGAGGGTCACTATTTTCATTAACGATAGGCTCATGAACGATCGACGGCTCATGGGCAATAGTCGACTCGTGAACACTAGTCGATTCATGAACAACAGTCGGCTCGTGAACAACAGGCTCTTGGACGATAGACTCCTGGTTAACTGATTTATCAGAACCATTTGTCTCTTGTACTGAATGCAACTTCATTTAACTAAACGTTCCCTTACGCAACGTAATTCCCCGCATATAAAGCATAATTTATCGCCGTCTGACCAATGAAATATATTAATTAAGGCTCGGCAACTCTGCTTGGGTGGTGACGTTGGTCAAGCTGGTACCGGCATCAGGCGCTGGAATCGCCAAACGGTTTAATAGCTCTCCCATACGGGATGCGATCCGGTATTCGGTATAGAGGGAGGTGAAGCGAACCTCGACCAGACGGCGCTGTGCGGTGAACAGCTCGTTCTCGCTGTCCAGCAGGTCCAGCAACGTCCTTTCTCCCAGGCCAAATTGCTTCTGATAGGCGGTACGCACTTTCATACTGCGGTCAGCATATTCAGCGGCAATCGGCAGCTGCTGGCGCGAGTTATTTAACGCTGACCAGGCTAACTTGAGTTCTTCGCTCAGCAGGCGCAGGGCATTATTTCGGACATCCTGTGCTTCTTTTACCTGATAGGCTTTTGATTCCATATTGGCTTTACTGCTACCGCCTTCATACAGGTTGTAGCGCATCCGCAACATCGCCTGCCACTCATTATTTTGACCGCGCGTCCCGTCAACATTGTTATCCATCGTGCGAGAGAGCTCAACGTTGAGACGTGGGTAAAACGTTGATTTTGAAGTCTCATATTGCTGCTGAGTGGCTTCAATATCTGACTCCGCGGATTTCAATGCCGGGCTGTTAGCCAGCATGATGCGCAGCGCTTCCTCCAGCGAGGCGGGGAGTTTTATCGCAGACGCATCTGGCATCACCAAATTCTCTGGTACCTTACCCACAATGCTCATGTAGTTGGTTTTGGCGTCGTCCAGATTGGTTTTTTCTGTCAGCACATTGTTACGTGCCTGCGCAAGACGTGCTTCGGCCTGATCCAAATCGGCCAATCGCCCAACGCCTTGTTCGCTACGCAGCCTGATTTGATCGTAAATGCGCTCATGGCTTGCAAGGTTGGCTTCCGCCAGACGGACAAATTCCTGACGCTGCAGCACACTGAGATAGACCTGAACGGTATCTAACGCTGTTGCCTCACTGGTATTTAATACTTTATAGGCGCGTGAATTGACCGTAGCGCGTTGTCTGCCCACTTCGCTGGAGGTGGCGAAACCATCAAACACCGTCTGGCTTAGATTGATACTCGATTCCTGGCGGCTGAGTTCAACGCGCTTATTGGTGCTGGCGCGTGTTGAAGGGCTATCGGTCTCTTCGCGTCCAACGCCTGCACTTAGCGTGATAGAGGGGAGATATCCGCCTTTTGCCGCACGTAAATCATGTTCTGCAGAAAAACGACTATTAATAGAGGCGCTTACTTCAGGATGCGTATAAAGCGTGCTTTTTATTGCTTCCTGAATCGTCTCGGCATGCGTCGCTGTGGAAAAAATGGTAATAAAAGGTAATAAAGCAAAATGGTATCTACGCATCATCAGCAGTTTTCCTTCACAAAAACTTTATTTGTGATTATTCCTATTAAAGTGTTTGAGTGTTATATAAACGCTTAACGAATTGATTTGATTTTATTCCTTTTATATCAATATGTTAATTTCATCCCTGACGTGCCTTAATGCGGTAAAAATAAGGCTTACTCTAAATGAGTAAAGTTCTGGAAAGAATATTCCGAATTTTTTATTATATCGGTCATTGAGTCAAGCGTTTGACGCATAACGACAGCACTATCGTAACGCTTTTTTTCATAAAATGTCAGGACGACACACAGCAAATCAACCTTATCAGGATGATAGCAAAAATCTATAGCCGCAATATCGCCACATTATAAAAATAATTATAGATATCAAGGAGAAAGTATTTTGAATGGTGTGATTGGTGTCATTAAGTTCGTTATTGGACAAGTATTTATCGTCGCGCTTGATGGAAGCCAGAGACTGCTAGTTGCTGGCGATCGGGTTTACAGCGGTGAAGAAGTGGTAACCGGTGCTAATGGCGCGGTTTCAATCACATTACCGGATGGCAAAACATTGGATTTGGGGCGTGATAGCCGCTGGAGCGATGTTAGCAACGCATCCTCTCAGGCCAGTGCGGATGTCGCCGATGATGTCGCTGCTATACAAGATGCTATCGCTCAGGGCGCCGACCCAACACAGGTATTAGAAGCGACTGCCGCAGGTAATGACGACACTGGAGAAGCGGGTGACGGCGGCGGTGGGCATTTCAATCCAACGGTCGTTCTGAATTTGACGGCCGAGGTCGTGACGACCCCGATTGGCTATGATACCGCGGGCCTGTCGTTTACTGACCGAGCCTCGTCCGTTCTGGATGGCGTAGATTCATCCACGACGTTGCTGGCTGCGGCAACGGATACCACCGATACCACTCCGCCTTCTGTCACCATTGTCATAAACAGTGATGGCACAGTAAGTTTTGTCTTCACCACACCGCCCGTTGGTTTTGACCTCAGTGATATCACCGTAACAAACGGCTCAGTAACGAATCTGGTGCAGGATCTTAACGATCCGACGCGCTGGACGGCGACATTGACGCCAGCCACCAATTTTGAGGGAGAAGTCCGCCTCAGCATTCCTGACGGCAGCTACACCAATGCTGCGGGCATTCCTGGCACGGGTGGCAGTGAAGCGGTAATGGTCGATACTTTGCCCCCTGTTGCCTCAATTTCTATTGATAACGTCACGTCGGATAACGTGATTAATGCCAGCGAATCCGGTCAGACGATTGCGGTGACGGGTCAGGTCGGTAATGAAGTCAAAGCAGGCGATGCGATCACTGTTACCGTCGGCACGGAAACGTACCAGACGACGGTGAATACCGATGGCAAGACCTGGAGTGTCAATGTACCGGGATCCGTACTGGCAGCGAATGGTGATGTGAGTGCAACGGTCACTACCCGCGATACCGCAGGCAATGTCACGACTGTCAATACGAGTCACACTTACGGTGTGGACACCGTTGCGCCAGTAGCGTCGATCTCTATTGATGATGTCACCAGCGATAACGTGATTAACGCGACCGAGTCCGGTCAGACAATTGCCGTCGCGGGTCAGGTCGGTAATGAAGTCAAAGCAGGCGATGCGATCACTGTTACCGTCGGCACGGAAACGTATCAGACCACGGTGAATACCGACGGCAAGACCTGGAGTGTCAATGTTCCGGGAGCGGTGCTTGCAGCGAATGGTGATATCTCTGCGACGGTCACCACACGCGATCCAGCGGGCAATGTCATCACTGCCAATACCAGTCACACTTACGGCGTGGATACGGTTGCGCCAGTCGCTTCGATCTCTGTTGATAACATCACCAGCGATAACGTGATTAACGCCAGCGAATCGGGTCAGACGATTGCGGTCACCGGTCAGGTCGGCAATGAAGTCAAAGCGGGCGACGCGGTTACCGTTAAAGTCGGTACCGAGACTTACCAGACGATCGTGAATACCGACGGCAAGACCTGGAGCGTGAATGTTCCGGGATCGGTGCTTGCAGCGAATGGTGATATCTCTGCGACGGTCACCACACGAGATCCAGCGGGCAATGTCACCACCGCGAACACCAGCCATGCTTACGGTGTGGATACGGTTGCTCCGGTGGCGTCGATCTCTATTGATAACGTCACGTCCGATAACGTCATCAATGCGACCGAGTCGGGCCAGACCATCGCAGTGACTGGTCAGGTTGGCAATGAAGTTAAAGCGGGCGACGCCGTTACGGTTTCCGTTGGTACGGAAACCTATCAGACCACGGTAAATACCGACGGCAAAACCTGGATCGTCAACGTTCCCGGTTCTGTGCTGGCAGCGAATGGTGATGTGAGTGCGACAGTCACCACACGCGATCCAGCGGGCAATGTCACCACTGCCAATACCAGTCACACTTACGGCGTGGATACCGTCGCGCCAACTGCATCGATTACTATCGATAACGTCACCGCTGACAATGTCATCAATGCTACCGAATCGGGTCAGACCATTGCCGTCACGGGTCAGGTCGGCAATGAAGTCAAAGCGGGTGATGCGGTTACCGTGAAAGTCGGCACCGAAACCTACCAGACGACCGTCAATACTGACGGCAAGACCTGGAGTGTGAACGTACCGGGATCCGTGCTGGCCGCAAACGGTGATATCTTCGCCACGGTCACTACTCGCGATCCAGCGGGCAATGTCACCACCGCCAATACCTCTCATGCCTACGGTGTGGATACGGTTGCGCCAACCGCGTCGATTGCTATCGATAATGTCACCAGCGATAACGTCATCAATGCGACCGAATCCGGCCAGACCATTGCGGTCACCGGTCAGGTTGGCAATGAAGTCAAAGCAGGCGATGCGATAACCGTTACCGTTGGCACCGAAACCTATCAGACGACGGTGAATACCGACGGTAAGACCTGGAGCGTCAACGTTCCGGGCGCTGTGCTGGCAGCCAATGGCGATGTGAGTGCGACAGTCACCACGCGTGATACCGCAGGTAACGCCACCACAGCCAATACGAATCACACTTACGGTGTCGATACCGTCGCACCAGTTGCCTCGATCTCTGTAGATAACATCACATCAGACAACGTCATCAACGCCATTGAGTCCGGCCAGACGATTGCGGTGACGGGTAAAGTCGATAACGACGTTAAAGCGGGTGATGCGATCACCGTTAAAGTCGGTAGCGAGACCTACCAGACCACGGTGAATACCGACGGTAAAACCTGGAGTGTGAATGTTCCCGGTGCTGTACTGGCCGCTAATGGTGATGTGAGTGCAACTGTCACCACGCGCGATACCGCAGGTAACGTCACCACCGCCAACACCAGTCACACTTACGGTGTCGATACGGTTGCGCCAGTGGCTTCAATTTCAATTGATGATGTCACCAGCGATAACGTGATTAACGTGACCGAGTCCGGTCAGACGATAGCTGTCACGGGGCAGGTCGGTAATGAAGTGAAAGCCGGCGATGCGATCACCGTTACTGTTGGCACCGAAACCTATCAGACGACCGTCAATACGGATGGTAAAACCTGGAGCGTCAACGTGCCGGGATCGGTGCTGGCAGCGAACGGCGATGTCAGTGCGACCGTCACCACGCGTGACCCCGCAGGCAATGTCACCACTGCGAACACCAGTCACACTTACGGTGTGGATACCGTTGCGCCAACCGCATCGATTACTATCGATAACGTCACCAGCGATAACGTGATTAACGCTAATGAATCCAGACAAACGATCTCTGTTACCGGAAAAGTCGGCAATGAGGTTAGGGCGGGCGATAGCGTTACGGTAAAAATTGGCACTGAAACTTACCAAACGACCGTCAATACCGACGGTAAAACCTGGAGCGTCAACGTTCCGGGATCCGTGCTGGCAGCGAATGGTGATGTGAGTGCGACGGTCACCACGCGTGACACCGCAGGTAATGTCACGACTGCGAACACCAGTCACACTTATGGTGTGGACACCGTTGCGCCAATCGCGTCGATTGCTATCGATAATGTCACCAGCGATAACGTCATCAACGCTACCGAATCTGGCCAGACGATTGCCGTCACCGGTCAGGTGGGCAACGAAGTCAAAGCGGGCGACGCCATTACCGTCAAAGTCGGTACCGAGACCTACCAGACGACTGTCAATACCGACGGCAAGACCTGGAGCGTCAACGTTCCCGGTTCAGTACTTGCTGCTAACGGTGATGTCTCTGCTTCGGTCACCACGCGTGATGCCGCAGGCAATATCACCACTGCGAATACCAGTCACACTTACGGCGTGGATACGGTTGCGCCAGTGGCGTCGATTGCTATCGACAATGTCACCAGCGATAACGTGATTAACACCAGCGAATCGGGCCAGACCATTACGGTGACGGGTAAAGTTGGCAACGAAGTGAAAGCCGGCGATGCGGTTACCGTTACCGTCGGTACCGAGACCTACCAGACGACGGTGAATACCGATGGCAAGACCTGGAGCGTGAATGTACTGGGTTCTGTGCTGGCAGCGAATGGCGATATCTCTGCCTCGGTCACCACCCGTGATACGGCGGGCAATTCCACTACCGCGAACACCAGTCACATTTACGGTGTCGATACGGTTGCGCCAGTCGCTTCAATTTCAATTGATAACATCACGTCAGATAACGTCATCAATGCCAGCGAGTCCGGCCAGACGATTGCTGTCACCGGTCAGGTCGGCAATGAAGTGAAAGCCGGTGATGCGGTCACGGTTAAAGTCGGCACCGAGACCTACCAGACCACCGTGAATACCGACGGCAAGACCTGGAGCGTGAATGTTCCCGGTTCTGTATTGGCTGCTAACGGTGATGTCTCTGCTTCGGTCACCACCCGCGATACAGCAGGTAACGTCACTACCGCCGATACTACTCATGCCTACGGTGTGGACACTGTTGCACCAACCGCATCGATATCTATCGACAATGTCACCAGCGATAACGTGATTAACGCGACCGAATCCGGTCAGACGATAGCCGTCACCGGTCAGGTTGGTAATGAAGTCAAAGCTGGCGATGCGGTTACCGTTACCGTCGGCACCGAGACCTACCAGACCACCGTGAATACCGACGGCAAGACCTGGAGCGTGAATGTTCCGGGCACTGTATTAGCGGCCAATGGTGATATCTCTGCTACCGTCACCACACGCGATACCGCTGGCAACGTCACCACCGCGAATACCAGCCATGCTTACGGCGTGGATACCGTTGCACCAATCGCATCGATTACTATCGATAACGTCACGTCTGATAACGTCATTAACGCGACCGAGTTCGGTCAGACGATTTCGGTCACGGGTCAGGTCGGCAACGAAGTCAACGCGGGTGATGCGGTTACCGTTACCGTCGGCACCGAAACCTATCAGACCACGGTGAATACCGATGGTAAAACCTGGAGCGTGAATGTTCCGGGCTCGGTACTTGCTGCGAATAGCGATGTCAGTGCAACCGTGACCACGCGTGATACCGCGGGCAATGTCACGACTGCCAACACCAGTCATGCTTACGGTGTCGATACCGTCGCGCCGGTGGCGTCTATCTCTATCGATAATGTCACGTCCGATAACGTGATCAATGCGACCGAGTCCGGCCAGGCGATTGCGGTGACGGGTCAAGTCGATAACGACGTTAAAGCGGGCGACGCCGTCACGGTTAAAGTCGGTACCGAAACGTACCAGACGACGGTGAATACCGATGGTAAAACCTGGAGCGTGAATGTTCCGGGATCGGTGTTGGCCGCCAACGGTGATGTGAGCGCCACGGTCACCACGCGCGATACGGCGGGTAACGTCACCACCGCCAATACGAATCATACTTACGGTGTCGATACCGTCGCACCAGTTGCCTCGATCTCTGTAGATAACATCACATCAGACAACGTCATCAACGCTACTGAGTCCGGCCAGACGATTGCGGTGACGGGTAAAGTCGATAACGACGTTAAAGCGGGTGATGCGGTTACCGTCAAAGTCGGTACCGAAACCTACCAGACCACGGTGAATACCGATGGAAAAACCTGGAGCGTGAACGTTCCTGGCGCTGTTTTAGCCGCGAATGGCGATATTTCGGCGACGGTGACCACGCGCGATACCGCAGGCAATGTCACCACCGCCAACACCAGTCACGCTTACAGTGTGGATACCGTCGCGCCAACTGCATCGATTACTATCGATAACGTCACCGCTGACAATGTCATCAATGCTACCGAATCGGGTCAGACGATTGCCGTCACCGGTCAGGTTGGCAACGAAGTCAAAGCGGGTGATGCGGTTACCGTGAAAGTCGGCACCGAAACCTACCAGACGACGGTCAATACCGACGGCAAGACCTGGAGCGTCAACGTGCCGGGTTCTGTGCTGGCCGCGAATGGCGATGTCAGTGCGATGGTTACGACGCGCGATACCGCGGGCAACGTGACCACCGCGAATACCAATCACACTTACGGTGTGGATACCGTCGCGCCCGTGGCGTCGATCTCTATCGACAATGTCACGTCGGATAACGTGATTAACGCCAGTGAGTCTGGGCAGACGATTACCGTCACCGGTCAGGTCGGCAATGAAGTCAAAGCGGGCGATGCGATCACCGTTACCGTCGGTACCGAGACCTATCAGACGACCGTGAATACCGATGGCAAGACCTGGAGCGTGAACGTTCCTGGCGCTGTTTTAGCCGCGAATGGCGATATTTCGGCGACGGTGACCACGCGCGATACCGCAGGCAATGTCACCACCGCCAACACCAGCCACGCTTATGGCGTGGATACGGTTGCGCCAGTGGCGTCGATCTCTGTCGACAATGTCACGTCGGATAACGTGATTAACGCCAGTGAGTCTGGGCAGACGATTACCGTCACCGGTCAGGTGGGCAATGAAGTCAAAGCAGGCGATGCGATCACTGTTACCGTCGGCACGGAAACGTATCAGACGACCGTCAATACCGATGGTAAAACCTGGAGCGTGAATGTTCCGGGATCGGTGCTGGCCGCCAATGGTGATGTAAGTGCCACGGTTACCACCCGCGATACGGCGGGCAACGTCACCACCGCTAATACCAGTCACACTTATGGTGTGGACACTGTTGCGCCAACCGCATCGATTACTATCGATAACGTCACCGCTGACAATATCATCAATGCTACCGAGTTCGGTCAGACGATTGCCGTCACGGGTCAGGTTGGCAATGAAGTCAAAGCGGGCGACGCGGTTACCGTCAACGTCGGTACTGAAACGTACCAGACCACGGTGAATACCGATGGCAAGACCTGGAGCGTCAATGTTCCGGGCACTGTATTAGCGGCCAATGGTGATATCTCTGCAACGGTCACCACACGCGATACTGCCGGTAACACAACCACTGCGAACACCAGCCACGCTTACGGTGTTGATACGGTTGCGCCAGTCGCGTCTATCTCTATTGATAACGTCACATCCGATAACGTGATCAATGCTACCGAGTCCGGTCAGACGATTGCGGTGACTGGTCAGGTTGGCAATGAAGTCAAAGCGGGTGATGCGGTTACCGTTACCGTCGGCACCGAGACTTACCAAACGACAGTCAATACTGACGGTAAGACCTGGAGCGTCAACGTTCCGGGGGCGGTGCTGGCAGCGAATGGTGATATCTCTGCTACTGTCACCACACGCGATACCGCAGGCAATGTCACCACCGCTAATACCAGTCACACTTACGGCGTGGATACGGTTGCGCCGGTTGCCTCAATTTCAATTGATAATGTCACATCCGATAACGTGATTAATGCTACCGAATCCGGTCAGACGATTGCGGTGACGGGTCAAGTTGGCAATGAAGTTAAAGCGGGCGATGCGATCACCGTTACCGTCGGCACGGAAACGTACCAGACAACGGTGAACACCGATGGCAAGACCTGGAGCGTCAATGTTCCCGGTTCTGTTTTAGCAGCCAATGGTGATGTGAGTGCGACGGTCACCACTCGCGATACCGCAGGTAACGTCACTACCGCGAATACCTCTCATGCCTACGGTGTGGATACGGTTGCGCCAGTGGCGTCGATCTCTATTGATAACGCCACATCCGATAACGTGATTAATGCCAACGAGTCCGGCCAGACGATTGCCGTCACCGGTCAGGTCGGCAACGAAGTCAAAGCGGGTGACGCCGTTACCGTCAACGTCGGTACTGAAACGTACCAGACGACGGTGAATACCGATGGCAAGACCTGGAGCGTGAATGTTCCGGGATCGGTGCTGGCGGCGAATGGTGATATATCTGCTTCGGTCACGACGCGCGATACGGCAGGTAACGTCACTACTGCGAACACCAGCCACGCTTACGGTGTGGATACCGTCGCGCCAACTGCATCGATTACTATCGATAACGTCACCGCTGACAATGTCATCAATGCCAGTGAATCCGGTCAGACCATAGCCGTCACCGGTCAGGTTGGTAATGAAGTTAAATCGGGCGACGCCATCACGGTTACCGTCGGTACCGAGACCTACCAGACCACCGTGAATACTGACGGTAAAACCTGGAGCGTGAATGTTCCCGGTTCTGTACTTGCTGCTAACGGTGATGTGAGTGCCACGGTCACCACGCGTGATACCGCAGGCAACGCCACCACCGCCAATACCAGTCACGCTTACGGCGTGGATACCGTCGCGCCAACAGCCTCTATTTCTATCGACAGCGTCACTGCTGACAATGTCATCAATGCTACCGAATCGGGTCAGACGATTGCCGTCACCGGTCAGGTCGGCAATGAAGTTAAAGCGGGCGACGCCGTTACGGTTAAAGTCGGTACCGAGACCTACCAGACCACGGTGAATACCGACGGTAAAACCTGGAGCGTGAATGTTCCAGGCTCAGTGTTAGCCGCGAATGGTGATGTGAGTGCGACGGTCACCACGCGCGATACCGCGGGTAATGTCACTACTGCGAATACCAATCACACTTACGGTGTGGATACCGTTGCACCGGTGGCGTCGATTGCTATCGATAATGTCACGTCCGATAACGTGATTAACGCGACCGAGTCTGGCCAGACGATTGCCGTCACCGGTCAGGTCGGCAACGAAGTGAAAGCCGGTGATGCGGTTACCGTCAAAGTCGGCACCGAAACGTACCAGACTACGGTCAATACCGACGGCAAGACCTGGAGCGTGAATGTTCCGGGCGCGGTACTTGCAGCCAATGGTGATGTCAGTGCGACGGTTACGACGCGCGATACCGCAGGTAACGTTACCACCGCCAATACCTCTCATGCCTACGGTGTCGATACGGTTGCGCCAGTCGCGTCGATTGCTATCGATAACGTCACATCCGATAACGTCATCAATGCTACCGAGTCCGGTCAGACGATTGCCGTGACCGGTAAAGTCGATAACGACGTGAAAGCGGGCGATGCGATTACCGTTAAAGTCGGTACTGAAACGTACCAGACCACGGTCAATGCGGATGGCAAGACCTGGAGCGTCAATGTTCTGGGATCCGTACTGGCCGCGAATGGCAATGTCAGTGCAACGGTCATCACGCGTGATGCCGCAGGCAATGTCACCACTGCCAATACCTCGCACACTTATGGTGTGGATACCGTTGCGCCAGTGGCGTCGATTACTATTGATAATGTCACGTCGGATAACGTGATTAACGCTGCCGAATCGGGTCAGACGATTGCGGTGACGGGTAAAGTCGATAACGACGTTAAAGCAGGCGATGCGATCACTGTTAAAGTCGGCACCGAGACCTACCAGACGACGGTGAATGCGGATGGCAAAACCTGGAGCGTCAACGTTCCGGGATCTGTGCTGGCCGCCAATGGCGATGTGAGTGCGACGGTGACGACACGTGATACCGCCGGCAATGTCACCACCGCGAACACCAGTCACACTTATGGCGTGGATACCGTTGCGCCGGTTGCTTCAATTTCAATTGATAACATCACGTCAGACAACGTGATTAACGCCAGCGAGTCCGGTCAGACCATTGCCGTGACGGGTCAGGTCGGCAATGAAGTGAAAGCAGGTGACGCGGTTACCGTTACCGTTGGTACGGAAACCTATCAGACGACGGTCAATACCGACGGCAAGACCTGGAGCGTGAATGTTCCGGGTTCGGTGCTGGTAGCCAATGGCGATGTGAGTGCAACCGTCACTGAAGTCAAAGCGGGCGATGCCGTTACTGTTAAAGTCGGTACCGAGACTTACCAGACCACGGTGAATACCGACGGCAAGACCTGGAGCGTGAATGTTCCCGGTTCTGTACTGGCCGCCAATGCTGATGTCAGTGCAACCGTSACCACWCGCGATMCMGCGGGCAAYGTCACGACAGCSAATACCAATCACRCTTACGGYGTGGATACSGTYGCGCCAGTGGCGTCGATCTCTATCGACAGTGTCACGTCAGATAACGTGATTAACGCGACCGAGTCYGGTCAGACCATTGCCGTGACGGGTCAGGTCGGCAATGAAGTGAAAGCAGGTGACGCGGTTACCNGTGAATGTTCCCGGTTCTGTACTGGCCGCCAATGCTGATGTCAGTGCAACCGTGACCACACGCGATACCGCGGGCAACGTCACGACAGCGAATACCAATCACACTTACGGCGTGGATACGGTTGCGCCAGTGGCGTCGATCTCTATCGATAACGTCACGTCTGATAACGTGATTAACGCGACCGAGTCCGGTCAGACCATTGCCGTGACGGGGCAGGTAGGCAATGAAGTGAAAGCAGGTGACGCGGTTACCGTTACCGTTGGTACGGAAACCTATCAGACGACGGTCAATACCGACGGCAAGACCTGGAGCGTGAATGTTCCGGGTTCGGTGCTGGTAGCCAATGGCGATGTGAGTGCAACCGTCACCGTGAATGTTCCCGGTTCTGTACTGGCCGCCAATGCTGATGTSAGTGCAACCGTSACCACWCGCGATMCMGCGGGCAAYGTCACGACAGCSAATACCAATCACRCTTACGGYGTGGATACSGTYGCGCCAGTGGCGTCGATCTCTATCGACAGTGTCACGTCAGATAACGTGATTAACGCGACCGAGTCYGGTCAGACCATTGCCGTGACGGGGCAGGTAGGCAATGAAGTGAAAGCAGGTGACGCGGTTACCGTTACCGTTGGTACGGAAACCTACCAGACGACGGTCAATACTGACGGCAAGACCTGGAGCGTCAATGTTCCGGGTTCTGTATTGGCAGCCAATGGCGATGTGAGCGCCAGCGTCACCACGCGCGATACCGCAGGTAATGTCACCACCGCGAATACCAGCCATGCTTACGGTGTGGATACCGTTGCGCCAGTCGCGTCGATTGCTATTGATAATGTCACCAGCGATAACGTGATTAACGCCAGCGAATCGGGTCAGACGATTGCGGTGACGGGTCAGGTCGGCAACGAAGTGAAAGCGGGCGACGCGGTTACGGTTACCGTTGGTACCGAGACTTACCAGACGACGGTGAATACCGATGGCAAGACCTGGAGCGTGAATGTTCCCGGTTCCGTGCTGGCCGCGAATGGCGATATCTCGGCGACGGTTACCACACGCGATACTGCGGGTAATGTCACTACTGCCAATACCAGCCACACTTACGGTGTCGATACCGTTGCACCAGTGGCGTCGATCTCTATCGATAACGTCACGTCCGATAATGTGATCAATGCCAGCGAATCCGGCCAGACGATTGCGGTCACTGGCAAGGTGGGCAATGAAGTCAAAGCCGGTGATGCGGTTACCGTGAAAGTCGGTACCGAAACTTATCAGACGACGGTCAATACCGATGGCAAAACCTGGAGCGTCAACGTTCCGGGATCCGTGCTGGCCGCGAATGGTGATGTGAGTGCGACGGTCACCACGCGGGATACCGCAGGTAACGTGACCACCGCGAATACTAATCACACTTATGGTGTGGACACCGTTGCGCCAACCGCATCGATTACTATCGATAATGTCACCGCTGACAATGTCATCAATGCTACCGAATCGGGTCAGACGATTTCCGTCACCGGTCAGGTCGGCAACGAAGTCAAAGCGGGTGACGCCGTTACCGTCAACGTCGGTACTGAAACGTACCAGACCACGGTGAATACCGATGGTAAGACCTGGAGCGTGAATGTTCCGGGCGCGGTACTGGCAGCCAATGGTGATGTCAGTGCGACGGTTACGACGCGCGATACCGCAGGTAACGTTACCACCGCCAATACCTCTCATGCCTACGGTGTCGATACGGTTGCGCCAGTCGCGTCGATTGCTATCGATAACGTCACGTCCGACAACGTGATTAACGCCAGCGAATCCGGTCAGACGATTGCCGTGACTGGTCAGGTGGGCAATGAAGTCAAAGCGGGCGACGCCGTTACGGTTACCGTCGGCACGGAAACGTACCAGACCACCGTCAATACCGATGGTAAAACCTGGAGCGTGAATGTTCCCGGATCTGTTTTAGCGGCGAACGGTGATATCTCCGCCACCGTCACCACGCGTGACACCGCGGGCAATGTCACCACCGCGAATACTAATCACACTTATGGTGTGGACACCGTTGCGCCAGTCGCGTCGATTGCTATTGATAATGTCACCAGCGATAACGTGATTAACGCCAGCGAGTCGGGCCAGACGATTTCCGTCACCGGTCAGGTCGGCAATGAAGTCAAAGCAGGCGATGCAGTTACCGTTAAAGTCGGTACCGAGACCTACCAGACGACCGTCAATACTGACGGCAAGACCTGGAGCGTCAACGTGCCGGGTTCGGTACTTGCTGCGAATGGTGATGTGAGTGCGACGGTTACGACGCGTGATACCGCAGGTAATGTCATTACCGCTAATACCAGTCACGCTTATGGTGTTGATACTGTCGCACCTGTGGCCTCAATTTCTATTGATAATGTCACCAGCGATAACGTCATCAACGCTACCGAATCTGGCCAGACGATTGCCGTCACGGGTCAGGTCGGTAATGAAGTGAAAGCGGGCGATGCSATCACCGTCAACGTCGGCACGGAAACGTACCAGACCACCGTGAATACTGACGGTAAAACCTGGAGCGTGAATGTTCCCGGTGCGGTGCTGGCCGCGAATGGCGATGTCAGTGCAACCGTCACCACACGCGATACCGCGGGTAACGTCACCACCGCCAATACCAATCACACTTACGGCGTCGATACCGTTGCACCAGTGGCGTCGATCTCTGTCGATAACGTCACGTCCGATAACGTGATTAACGCGACTGAATCGGGCCAGACGATTGCCGTCACGGGTCAGGTCGGTAATGAAGTGAAAGCGGGCGATGCCATCACCGTTACCGTCGGCACCGAGACCTATCAGACGACCGTCAATACCGACGGCAAGACCTGGAGCGTCAATGTTCCGGGTTCTGTGCTGGCCGCGAATGGTGATGTGAGCGCTACGGTTACCACGCGCGATACGGCGGGCAACGTCACCACCGCCAATACCAGCCACACTTATGGCGTGGATACGGTTGCGCCAGTCGCGTCGATTGCTATCGATAACGTCACGTCCGACAACGTGATCAATGCGACCGAGTCCGGTCAGACGATAGCGGTCACGGGGCAGGTCGGCAATGAAGTGAAAGCCGGTGATGCGATCACCGTTACCGTCGGCACGGAAACCTATCAGACGACGGTGAATACCGATGGCAAGACCTGGAGCGTGAATGTTCCGGGATCGGTTCTGGCAGCCAATGGTGATGTGAGCGCCACGGTTACCACCCGCGATACCGCGGGCAACGTCACCACCGCGAATACCAGCCACTCTTACGGTGTGGATACCGTCGCGCCAACCGCGTCGATTACTATCGATAACGTCACCGATGACAATGTCATCAATGCCAGCGAATCGGGTCAGACGATTTCCGTCACCGGTCAGGTCGGCAACGAAGTCAAAGCGGGTGACGCCGTTACCGTCAACGTCGGCACCGAAACCTATCAGACGACGGTCAATACCGATGGCAAAACCTGGAGCGTGAACGTTCCCGGTTCTGTACTTGCTTCTAACGGTGATATTTCTGCTTCGGTCACCACGCGCGATGCGGCGGGTAACGTCACCACCGCCAATGCCAGCCATGCTTACGGTGTGGATACCGTCGCGCCAACGGCTTCCATCTCTATCGATAACGTCACATCCGATAACGTCATCAATGCGACCGAGTCCGGTCAGACGATTGCCGTCACCGGTCAGGTTGGCAACGAAGTGAAAGCGGGTGACGCCGTTACGGTGAAAGTCGGTACCGAAACGTACCAGACGACGGTGAATACCGATGGAAAAACCTGGAGCGTGAACGTTCCGGGTGCGGTACTTGCTGCGAATGGGGATGTGAGTGCGACCGTCACTACCCGTGACACCGCCGGGAACGTCACTACCGCGAATACCAATCACACTTATGGTGTCGATACTGTCGCGCCAGTAGCGTCTATCGCTATCGACAACATCACATCTGATAACGTCATCAACGCCAACGAATCCGGTCAGACCATTGCCGTGACGGGTAAAGTAGGCAATGAAGTCAAAGCGGGTGACGCGGTTACCGTTAAAGTGGGCACTGAAACTTACCAAACGACCGTGAATACCGATGGCAAGACCTGGAGCGTGAATGTTCCCGGTTCTGTACTGGCTGCTAACGGCGATGTGAGTGCTACGGTCACCACGCGCGATCCAGCGGGCAATGTCACCACTGCGAACACTAGTCACACTTACGGTGTGGACACCGTTGCACCAGTTGCTTCAATTTCAATTGATGATGTCACCAGCGATAACGTCATTAATGCTACCGAATCGGATCAGACGATAGCCGTGACGGGTAAAGTCGACAACGACGTGAAAGCGGGCGATGCGGTTACCGTCAAAGTCGGCACGGAAACGTACCAAACCACCGTGAATACCGATGGTAAAACCTGGAGCGTTAACGTTCCGGGATCGGTGCTGGCAGCGAATAGCGATGTGAGTGCCACGGTCACCACGCGCGATACGGCGGGTAACGCCACCACGGCGAATACCAATCACACTTACGGTGTGGATACCGTTGCGCCAGTAGCCTCAATTGCTATCGACAGTGTCACATCCGATAATGTGATCAATGCGACCGAGTCCGGTCAGGCGATTGCTGTCACGGGTCAGGTCGGTAATGAAGTCAAAGCAGGTGATGCGATCACGGTTACCGTCGGCACGGAAACGTACCAGACGATCGTCAATACCGACGGCAAGACCTGGAGCGTGAATGTTCCGGGATCCGTGCTGGCCGCCAATGGTGATGTGAGTGCGACGGTCACCACTCGCGATACCGCAGGTAATGTCACTACGGCCAATACCTCGCACACTTACGGTGTCGATACGGTTGCACCAGTCGCTTCGATCTCTATTGATAATGTCACGTCTGATAACGTGATTAACGCCAGCGAATCCGGCCAGACCATTTCGGTGACGGGTCAAGTTGGCAATGAAGTCAAAGCGGGCGATGCGGTTACCGTTACCGTTGGTACCGAAACGTACCAGACCACGGTGAATACCGATGGTAAGACCTGGAGCGTGAATGTTCCAGGCGCAGTGCTGGCGGCGAACGGTGATGTGAGTGCGACGGTCACCACACGCGATATCGCAGGCAACGCCACCACCGCCAACACCAATCACGCTTACGGTGTCGATACGGTTGCGCCGGTTGCTTCAATTTCAATTGATAATGTCACCGCTGACAATGTCATCAATGCTACCGAGTCCGGCCAGACGATTGCCGTCGCGGGTCAGGTGGGCAATGAAGTCAAAGCGGGCGACGTCGTTACGGTTAAAGTCGGCACCGAAACGTACCAGACCACGGTGAATACCGATGGTAAAACCTGGAGCGTCAATGTTCCGGGATCCGTGCTGGCAGCGAATGGCGATATCTCTGCTTCGGTGACGACGCGCGATACTGCAGGCAATATCACCACCGCGAATACCAGTCATGCTTACGGTGTGGACACCGTTGCTCCTGTTGCATCGATTGCTATCGATAATGTCACTAGCGATAACGTAATTAATGCTACCGAGTCCGGTCAGACGATTGCCGTCACGGGTCAGATTGGCAATGAAGTCAAAGCGGGCGACGCGGTTACCGTCAAAGTCGGCACCGAGACCTACCAGACGACGGTCAATACCGATGGCAAAACCTGGAGCGTGAACGTTCCGGGCTCAGTATTAGTGGCGAATAGCGATGTGAGTGCCACGGTCACCACGCGCGATACGGCTGGGAATGTCACTACGGCCAATACCAATCACACATACAGTGTGGACACCGTTGCGCCTGTGGCGTCGATCTCTATCGATAATGTCACGTCTGATAACGTGATTAATGCGACCGAGTCCGGTCAGACGATTGCGGTCACCGGTCAGGTGGGCAACGAAGTGAAAGCAGGCGATAGCGTTACCGTCAACGTCGGCACGGAAACGTACCAGACAACCGTCAATACCGATGGTAAAACCTGGAGCGTCAACGTTCCGGGATCGGTGCTGGCAGCGAATGGCGATGTCAGTGCAACGGTGACGACGCGTGATACCGCGGGTAACGCGACCACCGCCAATACCTCTCATGCTTATGGCGTGGATACGGTTGCACCTGTGGCCTCAATCTCTGTCGATAACATCACGTCGGATAACGTGATTAATGCTACCGAATCCGGCCAGACGATTGCGGTCACGGGGCAGGTCGGCAACGAAGTCAAAGCGGGGGATGCGGTTACCGTTACCGTCGGTACCGAGACCTACCAGACCACCGTGAATACTGATGGTAAAACCTGGAGCGTCAATGTTCCGGGTTCTGTTCTGGCAGCGAATGGCGATATCTCCGCCACTGTGACTACCCGTGATACCGCAGGCAATGTCACGACTGCCAATACCAGTCACACTTACAGTGTGGACACCGTTGCGCCGGTTGCTTCAATTTCAATTGATGATGTCACCAGCGATAACGTGATTAACGCCAACGAATCGGGTCAGACGATTGCGGTCACCGGTCAGGTCGGCAATGAAGTCAAAGCGGGCGATGCGGTTACCGTCAAAGTCGGCAGCGAAACCTATCAGACCACGGTGAATACCGATGGCAAGACTTGGAGCGTCAACGTGCCTGGTTCGGTACTTGCTGCGAATGGTGATGTGAGTGCGACGGTGACGACGCGCGATACCGCAGGTAACGTAACCACCGCGAATATTAATCACACTTATGGCGTGGATACGGTTGCGCCAACCGCATCGATTACTATCGATAACGTCACCGCTGACAATGTCATCAATGCCAGCGAATCGGGCCAGACGATAGCGGTCACCGGTCAGGTYGGCAATGAAGTCAAAGCGGGTGACGCGGTTACCGTCAAAGTCGGTACCGAGACCTACCAGACGACCGTCAATACCGATGGCAAGACCTGGAGCGTGAATGTTCCGGGTGCGGTGCTGGCAGCAAACGGTGATGTGAGTGCCACGGTGGCGACGCGCGATACGGCAGGTAACGTCACCACCGCCAATGCCAGCCATGCTTACGGTGTGGATACCGTCGCGCCAACGGCTTCCATCTCTATCGATAACGTCACATCCGATAACGTGATCAATGCTACCGAATCCGGTCAGACCATTGCCGTGACGGGTAAAGTAGGCAATGAAGTCAAAGCGGGTGACGCGGTTACCGTCAAAGTCGGCACCGAGACCTACCAGACGACCGTCAATACTGACGGCAAAACCTGGAGCGTGAATGTTCCGGGTTCCGTGCTGGCCGCGAATGGCGATATCTCCGCCACCGTGACTACCCGTGATACCGCAGGTAACGTGACTACCGCGAATACCTCTCATGCCTACGGTGTCGATACGGTTGCGCCAATCGCGTCGATTACTATCGATAACGTCACGTCAGATAACGTCATCAATGCTACCGAATCCGGCCAGACGATTGCGGTGACGGGTAAAGTCGGCAATGAAGTCAAAGCGGGTGACGCAGTTACCGTTAAAGTCGGTACCGAGACCTACCAGACGACGGTCAATACCGACGGTAAGACCTGGAGCGTCAACGTTCCGGGCTCCGTGCTGGCCGCGAATGGTGATGTGAGTGCCACGGTTACCACACGTGATACTGCGGGTAACGTCACCACCGCGAACACCAGCCATACTTATGGTGTGGATACCGTCGTGCCGGTGGCGTCGATCTCTATCGACAATGTCACGTCAGATAACGTCATCAATGCTAATGAATCCAGACAAACTATCTCTGTTACCGGAAAAGTCGGCAATGAGGTTAGAGCAGGCGATAGCGTTACCGTCAAAGTCGGCACCGAAACCTACCAGACGACCGTCAATACCGACGGCAAGACCTGGAGTGTCAATGTTCCCGGTTCGGTACTGGCGGCTAACAGTGACATTAGCGCGAGCGTGACCACGCGTGATGCAGCGGGGAACGCCACCACGGCGAATACCCATCATGCATACAGCGTAGATACGACCGCACCAGAAATTGATATTACGAATTTCGCGGGTAACGATGGCTATGTTAGCCAAAGTGAGTCGAAAAACACCCTGGTCAGCGGCACCAGCAACGAGAAGAAGGTCGATCTGGTCTTTACCGATGTGAATGGTAAGTCGGTTACGTTGCATGATGTGCCCGTGACGAACGGAAAATGGCAGACGAATGTCGATCTGAGTACGTTAGCGGAAGGCAAGATTACCGCCGGGGCGACGGCAACCGATGCGGCAGGTAATCAGGCGCATGATAACAGTCAGGCCATCATGGATGTTACGCCGCCAGCCGCACACAACAACACGGTGTCTGGTACGGAAGACACGCCGTTGCACATTGGCTGGAGCGATCTGGGCGTATCGAGCGATACCACCAGCATCGTGATTTCGTCTCTGCCGCCTGCTGCCGCTGGCACGCTCTATTTTAATGATAACGGGAGTTGGAAAGCGGTCACCGCTGGACAATCCTTTACGGCTGGCACCACCGATCTACGCTTTACGCCAGCGAGTAATGTCTCTGGCGCCGCGCTGGGGGACATTGCTTACCGGCCTGTTGATAGCGCCGGGAACACGGGCGATAAAGCCGCGTTGCACATTGGTATTACGCCAGTCGCCGATGCGCCAGTCGTGAGCCTGAGCACCTCCAGCGTTACCACAGCGCCAGCTTCTGCGGAAGTCATTAAGGTGAATGGGGGAAGCGCGAACGGTGGCTTTGACGTGCAGAACGGAAAAATTGTCGCGGTGGGCAACGGCGTCCGCGTCTGGCTGACCGAGGGGGATTCGGTCCCTACCGTCGTCGGCAACGGAAAAGTGGCGTACTACAGTCAGGGCAATACCAGCGGGGATGGCAATTACAGCGATATCTTCGTTGTGCACTCCAACAGCGGCTATTTTTATCGTCAGAGCGACTGGGCGGCCGATCGTAAGGATCACCGCGATCTGGATTCATTCAACGGTAACCGCACCAATAACGGCAGCAACGCGCACTCTGACTACGTTTTCGTTATCAAGGAAACGGGTTACACCTATAACGCGACCTATAGCACCAACAACAACGCGAATACGTCGGTCAACACGCTGGATGGGCTGAAGGTTAATTATACCGATAGCAGTGGCAAGTCAGGCTCGTTTACGAGGCAGGTTAGCAACAATATCGAAGGCGTGATCTACAGCGATGGATCGACGTATACCCCCGGCACCAATAGCGCGACGGTGGAAAAAGTCCCCGGTCAGGCGGGAAAACAGACTTATACGCTCGATGTTTCCGCGGCATTGACCGACCGCGACGGTAGCGAAACGCTGTCAGGGATTAGGTTGACGGGGATCCCGACGGGAACGGTGCTGACCGACCAAATCAATAACGTGAAATATACCGTCGGTGCTGATGGTTCATACCTGATTCAAAATGCGCACAACGCCATGACGTTAGCCGGGAAAATCACGCTTGAGGTGCCGGCCGATGCGGGTAAATTGAATGTCGTGGCGCAGGCGACATCGACAGAAATGGGTAACCACGATACGGCAACTGGCTATTCAGCGGAAGGTGCTGAACAGTATGGGCTGAGTGTCGGTGCGGCGGGCAATGACACGATGTCCGGTACGTACAATGATGGTGTGTTGTTTGGCGATGTCGTGTCGTTTCCTAATATCGACGGTAACGGCATTGCGGCTTTACAGAACTACATCGGCAAACAGTTAGGCATGCAAACGGGCGTCCCGACGACGAAGGACATGCATAACTATATTGCTGCGCACAGTTCAGAGTTTGAACTGTCGTCGTCGAAGGGGGGGAATGACATACTCAATGGCGGCGCAGGGGATGATATCCTTTTCGGCCAGGGAGGAAATGACACCCTCTACGGTGGGGCGGGGAATGACCTGCTTTACGGCGGCAGCGGAGACGACATCCTGATTGGCGGCGCGGGGGGCGATACGCTCATCGGCGGTGCGGGTGCGGATACCTTTAAGTGGCAGGCTGGCGATATCGGCAACGATGTGATCAAAGACTTCAATGCCAAAGAGGGTGACCGGATTGATTTAAGCGATCTGGTTGGCGAACTGGAGGAAGGCACCGATATCAGCCGCTATATTCGCATCACCGATAATCATGGTTCACCGACGATTGAAGTGAGCACTGCGGGGAACTTTACGGCGGATAAAGGCGGAACGGTTGCAGTGTCGATTACGTTGGAACACTATAACGGTGCATTGCCGTCGCTTGAAAGTCTGGTCAGCAAGCCAGAACCGTCTAGCTGACGAAAAGGGGGAGCCTGCCCGGCTCCCTTTTTTATCAAAAACTTAAAAGGTCTCCGAACATGTTTTATATCCAGCGCGACAGTGATGGCCACCTGATGAAGGTAGAAAAGAGTCCTTTTCCTGAAATGAACGGCGAACTGTCCGATGATTCGCGTGAGGCGCAGGCTTGGTTCCGCAGTCATCAGGCAGCGATGTCCAGTCTCCAGCAGTTACGGCAAAGCGATCTGGAAATGGTGCGCGTGCTGGAGGATTTAATTCAGGTTTTGATTCAGAAAGGCGTGGTCAGCATTACCGATTTCCCTCAGGCGGCACAGTTGAAGTTGATCAACCGTGCGCAGGCGCGTGAAGCCCTGAATGGCGGATTGAACAAGCTGATTGGCGACGACGAAGAGACTATGTTTTAAAGGCATAGCGCTTTGAAGAAGAAATCATCCCTTAACGTCCCGTTTAGCCGTTTCCGGCTTCTCAATATCGTAGTAAGAAGCCGGGTCGTTAAACGCCGTTAGCCAAAACGATATGGCATCAGATTCTGATCGCTGGCGCTGGTTCACCCAGCAGCCGTCCCATCGCGCCCTGTAATCCCATCTCCTGAAGCACTTTCAGTTCACCGGCGGTTTCAACACGTTCGGCAATAAGCGGCAGGGCAATACTGTTGGTGGCGCGATACAGCGCTTCGATAAACATTTGTTTATCGTCCTCCTGATCGATATTGCGGATGTAGCTGCCATCGACTTTCAGATAAGCCAGCCCCCATTGCGACAGGTTGCCGATCATATTAAAGCGCCCGCCAAAGTGCTGTAGCCCCAGAGCACAGCCATGCTCATTCAGCAGCTTGATTAAGGCTTCCAGTTGGGCGCTGTCTGGCAATTGGTTCTCATCCAGCTCCAGAATCAGTCGTCTGGCGACATCAGGCTGATGCTTCAACGGGGCAAGCAGATCGGCAAGTAGATGAAGATTCAGAACCGTGGTGCCGGACAGGCTCAGTGCCAGATTACCGTCGTGCTGGCGGAGATAGTCCAGCACTTCGCGCAGCATGGTTTGATCCAGACGGGTATCCCAGCCAAAGCGTTGAATCCACGGCAGGAAGCGGCCAGCGGCGATGCTGTTCCCTTGCTCATCCTGAATACGAGCCAGTACCTTGTGATGCAGCACCTGACTGGGATCGTCACAGGCGACGACCGGTTGCAGGAAAAGCTGTAAGCGTTCCTGTTCCAAAATGGGATCGAGCAGGTTAAACCACATATGGCGATCGGTTTCGACCTGTTCGGTACTGACTGACGGAATCTCATGAGGCGCGGTGGTATCGGTATTGCTTTCGGCCCGCGTGAGCGCCTGATCGCCCTGAATAAACAGGGATTGCGCGGTGTCGCCGGGGCGGAAAGGCACCATGCCGAATTGGGCGACAGGGGAGACGTCGGTTTCGCCTGTTAGATGCAAGGTTTCGATGTTGCGTGTCAGTTCGCCAATCAGCGCATAGGCTTCTTTATCGACCAGACCGGGGCAGAACAGCGCAAATTCCCCACCACGGATGCGTGCCAGAAGGCTCTCCGCATTGGTATGCTGTTTTTGCATTTTGCGCAGGATATGCCCGACAGAGGCTAATAGGGCATCGGTGCGCTGGCCGCCCAGCCGTTGGTTCATTCCCGCCAGATCCTGAACGCGAATCATAATAAGGAAGCCGGGGGCGGTTTCTTCGTCGGCCAGTTTGTCGTTGAACTGCATGTCAAACGCGCGACGGTTATTCAATCCAGTTTGAGGATCCTGATAGGCGTCCTGACGTAAGCGCTCGCTCCGCTCTGCTTCTTCTTCAAACAGCGTTTTGAGCTTGCTGACCATCAGGTTCATCGCCTGTGCGACGCGGCGGAATTCGGGCGTATTGGGCAAATCTGGCTGGCTAAGGAATTCACGACGGGTAATTGCCAGCGACTGATCGACTATATAATCAAGCGGGCGTAGCTGGCGGCGCAGGAACAGTGCGCCGAGTAACACGCCCAGCGTGCCGCAGCCGAGCAGCCACAGGAAAGAGGCCGTACTGCTGCGCCACAGTCGGGTCACCGCGAACATCGGATGGCTGACGACTTCGACTTTTGCCGCTTGTTCCCAGCCGCGCATCACAATGGCTTCGCCCGCGCCGGGTTGCAAGTCCACTAACTGAACAAACCAGCGCGGTACGTCAGGGATATCTGGTGACGCGGTGCGTTCCAGCGTGACATTGCTGGTTTTTAAATCCCGCACGCGAATACTGGAAAAATAGCCGCTGTCGAAAATCGAGCTGACCATCAGCTCTACCATTGCCGGATCATCGATGTTCGGCGTCAGGGAAAGGCCCAGCGCGGTAGCGGCATCCTGCGCGTGAGAGTGAAGCTGGTTATTGTACTGTTCACGCGAATTTTCCAGGCTGACGAAAAAACTCCCGCTGAAAATAATTAGCACAAACAGGCAGATGGCTATCAGTAATTGTTTGTATAGAGACATAGCCTACCCTTACTCCTCAATTGAAAACCCTTCGGCACGCATTTTGGTTAATACATCCTGCCAGCGTGAAAGTCGTTTACTGTCACTGACGCGTTTGTTGCTGCCGCTGGCACCCGGCAGCCAGAGACCACCGCCATTAAAGGCGTACACCGGAACTAAATCATTGCGCTCTGTCGCCGGTTGGATCTTGTCGGTCAGATTGTCCAACACCAGTGGAATCGAGGTTGGCGTGGGATAATAGGTCACTACCATGTGCGCTTTATTCAGGCGCAGGGCTTTAACGTAGGTAATGCGTAATTTGTCCGCTGAGACGCCTAAATGGCGCAGCGTAAAATACTTGGCAAGCGCATAATCTTCGCAGTCCCCCGCACCTTTACGCAGTGCTTCAATCGGCGTAGCCCAGTAATCTTCCTGATTCCAGACGACAATATCATCGCGAAACAGCATACGATCATTGAAAAATTGGTTCACGCTGCTCAGCAGAGCCTTTTCCTCTTTATTGCGGGAATTGACCAACAGCGTCTGCCATTCATCTATTCGGCGGCGAGCATCGGGCGTTGCCGGGCCATAAAGCTGCTCGGTTCGCTGATTAATGGTAATAAAATCCCAGTCCGCACGTAGGGAACCCGCCAGCAGAAACAGCAGACAGCTAATAAAGAAAAGCGTGTAACTGGAGAGCCTGAACCCGGAGAGTCGCACTGAGGTTTCTCTGTTTACCTTGCGAGATGCATGTGGAGGGTGAATTCGATGCAGAATAGCGTACTTTCATAGGTCTCAAAAGCAGTATAGTGGTGAAAATGGTTGTTTGTCATAGGCGTGTAAAACGCTGGCACAAAGCATGGGGTAGCAGAATGTGTTCAGATGTGATGGATGGAGAGAACCTTAATTTAGGGAAGCTGGTTTCTGAAACTCGGAATCCGGCGACGATGGCGCTGGATCAGCTCTCTACGCTGGAGATGATGCACGCGTTTAATCAGGAAGATCGGAAAGTGCCTGAAGCCATTGCGCAGGTTTTACCCGCGATTGCTGAGGCTGTCGATCTGGCGACGGCGTCGTTGCAGGAAGGCGGGCGGCTGATCTATCTGGGTGCGGGGACCAGCGGTCGTTTGGGCGTGCTGGATGCCTCAGAGTGTCCGCCGACGTTTGGCGTGCCGCATGGGCTGGTTATCGGCCTGATTGCGGGTGGCCCGGGTGCACTGCTGAAGGCGGTTGAAGGTGCGGAAGACGATCCCACACTCGGTGAGGCGGACTTAAAAGCACTGAATGTAACCGCGGCGGACATGGTTGTCGGTCTTGCGGCATCCGGCCGGACGCCGTATGTGATTGGTGCCTTGCGCTATGCGCGCGATGTTGGCTGCCGGACGGCGGCGATCTCCTGTAATCCGCATTCACCCATCGCGCAAGAAGCGCAGGTGGCGATTTCTCCGGTGGTTGGCCCGGAAGCGTTAACGGGGTCGACGCGGTTGAAGTCGGGAACGGCGCAAAAACTCGTCCTGAATATGATTTCTACCGGCGCAATGGTTAAGCTGGGAAAGGTGTACCAGAATTTGATGGTCGATGTGAAGGCAACCAATGTGAAGCTGTTGGACCGGGCTTGCCGCATTGTGGTTGAAGCGACGGGTGCCGAGCGTGAGAAAGCGCGGCAGGCGCTGGTACAGGCAGATAATGAAGTTAAGCCTGCGATTCTGATGCTTCTGGCTAATATTGATGTGGTAGCGGCGCGTGAGCGCCTGAAACAGCACAACGGTTATCTGCGTGAGGCGCTGATTGGTGGATAAGATTTTCTTGGTGTAAGTCGGGGGACACGTTTTGAGTGATAAGCGAGAGCAACGCATTGTTTTTTTTGATCTGGATGGCACGTTGCATCAGCAGGACATGTTTGGCAGCTTTTTGCGTTTTTTACTTCGTCGGTTGCCGTTAAATCTCGTTCTGGTTGTCCCGCTATTACCTATTATCGGGCTGGGGCTACTGATTCGTGGTCGCGCGACCCGGTGGCCGATGAGCTGGCTGCTGTGGGCGATTACGTTTGGGCGTGATGAAGACGAGTTGGTTCAACTGGAAAAGCAGTTTGTCGGTGCGTTTCGTCATGATGTCATTCCATTTCCGCAGGTTCAGCAGCGGCTGAAAATCTACCTTGAAGACAGTGATGCACAGGTCTGGCTGGTGACTGGATCGCCGCAGCGGCTGGTGGAACAGGTCTATCATGATTCGCCGTTTCTGCCCGGCGTTCGCCTGATGGGAAGCCAGATTACGCGCCGCTACGGTGGTTGGGTATTAACGCTGCGCTGTCTCGGACATGAAAAAGTGACGCAGATGGAGCAGCGTCTGGGCGCACCGCTCAAGCTCTACAGCGGCTACAGCGACAGCAAACAGGACAATCCGCTACTCTATTTTTGCGAACATCGCTGGCGAGTCACCCCCGAAGGTAGCCTGCAACAGCTGGAATGATTTTTTCATTCCTTCATCTGATTTTTTCATCTCTTCATATAGGTATAATGCGCCGCCAAAATATGAATAATAAGGGCCTATTCCAGTAGGCGTTTATTGGCGCAGCCAGTTTGGACTCGGACAGCGCGGAAAAACCGGAGCGTACACGTAGTACGTGAGGATTTTGAGCACTGCCCAGGTTCAAAATGGCAAGTGAAATAGCCCTAATGGGATAGGTTCTAAGTGAGGAAACGTGGGCAACCTGCGTAACGATGAATACTGGATGCGTCATGCATTAACGCTGGCTCAGCGCGCTCAGGATGAAGGCGAAGTGCCGGTTGGTGCGGTGCTGGTGCTGGATAACGAAGCCATCGGCGAAGGGTGGAATCGGCCGATTGGACATCACGATCCTACCGCGCACGCTGAGATTATGGCACTGCGGCAGGGAGGGCAGGTGTTGCAGAACTACCGCCTGCTGGAGACGACGCTGTATGTCACGTTGGAGCCGTGCATCATGTGTGCGGGCGCGATGATACACAGCCGTATTGGCCGTTTGGTTTACGGTGCGTCAGATGAGAAAACGGGGGCCGCGGGGTCGCTGGTGGATATTCTGCGCCATCCCGGCATGAATCATCAGATTGTGATTGAATCCGGCATTCTGGCTGATGAATGTTCTGCAACGCTCAGCACGTTCTTTAGACTGCGCCGTGAACAGCATAAAGTCCGCCGTGCCGCAGAAAAAAACGCCGCGCAGGAGTAGCGTATCCCCGTCATACTTCAAGCTGCTTGTGCGTTGGCTGCCCTTGCTCACCCCAGTCACTTACTTGTGTAAGCTCCTGGGGATTCACTCAGTTGCCGCCTTCACGCAACTCGAATTATTTAGGGGATAGTACTATTAAGGCACGATTATTCCGGTACTTTGCTGAGAGGCACGGCCGGATAGCCTTGTGCGATCTGGGTTTGTTGCTGCACTTTGGCTTCTTTTTCTATCAGATAACCTTCCAGACTCACCATATAACGCCGAATGTTTTCCACGTAGTTATAGGCCTCGTGTCCGCGCGCGTAGCCGTAGGTGGTTTGAGTGTAATAGCGCTTCTGGCTCAGCATCGGCAGGCGCATCTTTACATCGACCCAGCTGTCGGGGTTACCCTTCTGTTTCTCGGTCAATTTACGCGCATCAAGCAGATGGGCGTATCCCATATTGTAAGACGCCAGCGCAAACCAGATTTTTTCATCTTCCGGAATAGTGTCCGGCATTTTCTGCATCATGTGCGACATATATTGCGCACCGCCGCGGATACTCTGTTCCGGATCGACTCGGTCGGTGACGTTCAGGCTTTCTGCCGTGTTGCGCGTGAGCATCATCAGCCCGCGCACGCCGGTAGGAGAGGTCGCCAGCGGGTTCCAGTGTGATTCCTGATAAGAGATGGCAGCCAGCAGCTTCCAGTCGATATCGGTGGCGTATTTTTCAAACAGCGGGCGCAGATCCGGCAGCGTTTCATCAATCGCGCTCAGGAACGTGGTGGTATCGACATAGTCAAATTCGCCAACGTGACCGAGATACTTCTCCTCCAGACGCGCGAGCGTCCCGTCTTCGACAATCTGGCTGAAGAAATCCAGCAGCGCGGCGGACAGGCTGTCATCGTGTGAACGGCGCATATACCAGGTAACCGGCTCTTCGTCGCTGAGATCGAAGGCGACGGCAAGCTGCGGATGAATTCGCTGCATCAAGCCGATGGTGACCGAATCGCCCAGCGTATAGTCCAGTTTGCCGTCGGCAACCTGCTTCAGTAATTCCTGCGTGCTCTGATCGGAGGCCGATTCCCAGCTTAGCTGCGGGTATTTCTCTGCTTTTAGATCGCGCAGGGTTGCGGCGTGGGCGGAACCGGATGTGACGACGAGGCGGCCTTGCAGTTTATCTAGCGTTTTTGGGCGAGGCGAACCGAGGCGGTACACCATCTGTTGTGAAATGGAATAGTAGGTTGGGCCGGCACGGAAGCGTTCCAGACGCTCGTGGTTGTAGATCAGCCCGGCAGCCAGCAGGTCGGCATCGTCACCGTCCAGATCGTCGAACAGCTCGTCAAGATTCTTGCGTGACGAGACCACCAGCTTGACGCCGAGGTAATCGGCGAACCGTTTTGCCAGTTCATAGTCCAGACCTGTCGGGGATCCGTTGCTCACGGCATAAGTCAGTGGTGAGTTGACTGTGCTGATACGCAACTCACCGCGTGAGAGGATCTGCCTGAGCTGTACATCCTGACTACTGCGCCAGGGAATGCTAGGCCATAGCGCTAACGCCAGCAGTAACGTGATAATCCCGATGAAAAAATAATTTAATTTTAACGGCTTCAAATAGTTATCTCTCGGCGGCCATATGGCCAGGCTGTCTGTAACGGCAGTTTTTTTATACGTCATTTCCCAGAGTGGGGGCATTTTGCTTAACAAAGCGCCAGTGTGCAACTTTTATTGATTTGGTCACCAATTAATCATTCGTCGGACGCGAAGTGAAATTATCGCCACGCAAACGGTTTCGTCCGAGGGAAGGATTCTCTATAATATGCGCGTTTCCCCCCTGTTGTGCCCCATGGCTGTATCGCAGCCAGTGCATCGAAGACGAGAGAACTTTAGATTATGGAAATACTGCGTGGTTCACCTGCTTTATCGGCTTTTCGTATTAATAAATTGCTGGTCCGCTGCAAAGAGCACGTTTTGCCGGTCAGTGATATCTATGCTGAATACGTACATTTCGCCGATGTCAGCGCCCCGTTGAACAACGATGAACAGGCCAAACTGACACGTTTGCTGAAGTATGGTCCTTCTCTCGCGGAGCACGAACCGCAAGGCCATCTGTTACTGGTCACGCCGCGTCCCGGCACGATTTCACCGTGGTCTTCCAAAGCAACGGATATCGCCCATAACTGTGGATTAAGCAAAGTACTGCGCCTGGAGCGTGGTCTGGCTTTCTATATTCATGCGCCTACGCTGAGCGATGAACAGTGGCAGCAACTGGGGGCACTGCTGCATGACCGGATGATGGAAAGCGTATTTAGCGACCTGAAACAGGCCGAAGCGCTGTTCTCTCATCATCAACCTGCTCCTTTCAAGCGCATCGAAATTCTGCTGCAAGGACGTCAGGCACTGGAAGAGGCGAATGTCCGTCTGGGACTGGCATTGGCAGAAGATGAAATTGATTATCTGCTGGAAGCCTTCACCAAACTGGGCCGTAACCCAACCGATATCGAACTGTACATGTTCGCACAGGCGAACTCTGAGCACTGCCGCCACAAGATTTTTAACGCTGATTGGGTGATCGATGGCGTCACTCAGCCGAAGTCACTGTTCAAAATGATCAAAAACACCTTTGAACATACCCCCGATCACGTTCTCTCTGCCTATAAAGATAACGCCGCCGTCATGGAAGGTTCCGCCGTCGGCCGTTTCTACACCGATCCCAACGGGCAATATACTTACCATCAGGAAGACGCCCATATCTTGATGAAGGTTGAAACGCATAACCACCCAACCGCCATTTCACCGTGGCCGGGCGCAGCAACAGGATCCGGTGGTGAAATCCGTGACGAAGGCGCGACAGGCCGTGGCTCCAAGCCAAAAGCGGGTCTGGTGGGCTTCTCTGTATCGAACCTGCGCATTCCTGGCTTTATTCAGCCGTGGGAAGAAGAAGAATTCGGCAAGCCAGAACGTATTGTCAGCGCGCTGGATATCATGACCGAAGGCCCATTGGGCGGCGCGGCATTCAACAACGAATTCGGCCGTCCTGCACTGACGGGCTATTTCCGTACTTATGAAGAGCGTGTTGATAGCCACAATGGCACAGAGCTACGCGGCTACCATAAACCGATCATGCTGGCGGGCGGCATTGGTAACATCCGTGCCGATCACGTCAAAAAAGGCGAAATTATCGTCGGTGCTAAACTGATTGTACTGGGCGGACCGTCCATGAATATCGGTCTGGGCGGCGGTGCAGCTTCCTCTATGGCATCGGGTCAGTCTGATGCAGATCTGGATTTTGCTTCTGTACAGCGCGATAACCCGGAAATGGAGCGCCGCTGTCAGGAAGTGATCGACCGCTGCTGGCAATTGGGTGAAGCCAACCCGATCTTGTTCATCCACGATGTTGGCGCGGGCGGTCTGTCTAACGCGATGCCGGAATTGGTGAGCGACGGCGGTCGCGGTGGTCGCTTTGAACTGCGCGATATTCTGAACGACGAGCCGGGCATGAGCCCGCTGGAAGTCTGGTGTAACGAATCGCAGGAGCGCTACGTTCTGGCCGTTGCGCCAGAGCAACTGGCACTGTTTGATGAAATCTGCCGTCGTGAACGTGCGCCTTATGCGGTGATTGGTGAAGCGACGGAAGAATTGCATCTGACGATGAACGATCGTCACTTCAACAACCAACCTATCGATCTCCCGCTGGATGTGCTGCTGGGCAAAACGCCAAAGATGCTGCGTGACGTTGAGCGCAAACAGGTAGAAGGCACGCCGTTACAGCGTGATGAAATCTATCTGGCAGAAGCGGTCGAGCGTGTGCTGCACTTGCCTGTTGTCGCCGAAAAAACCTTCCTGATCACCATCGGTGACCGCTCTGTTACCGGTATGGTAGCCCGCGATCAGATGGTCGGTCCGTGGCAGGTGCCAGTGGCTGACTGTGCGGTGACCACCGCCAGCCTTGATAGCTATTATGGCGAGGCAATGTCTATCGGTGAACGTGCGCCAGTCGCGCTGCGTAACTTCGCAGCCTCCGCACGTTTGGCGGTGGGTGAAGCGCTGACGAACATTGCGGCCACACATATCGGCCCGCTGACTCGCGTGAAGCTGTCTGCGAACTGGATGGCAGCAGCAGGGCATCCGGGCGAAGATGCCGGGCTGTACGATGCGGTGAAAGCCGTGGGTGAAGAGCTGTGTCCTGCGCTGGGTCTGACGATTCCGGTGGGTAAAGACTCCATGTCGATGAAAACCCGCTGGCAGGAAGAGGGCGAAGATCGCGCGGTAACCTCGCCGATGTCGCTGGTGATCTCTGCGTTTGCCCGCGTGGAAGACGTGCGTAACACGGTAACGCCACAACTGCGTACCGGACAGGATAATGCGCTGCTGCTCATCGATCTGGGTGCTGGTAATAAAGCACTGGGTGCGACGGCGCTGGCGCAGGTTTATCGCCAGCTGGGTCGTAAGACGGCAGATGTTCATAGCCCAGAGCAACTGGCAGGCTTCTTTAACGCCATGCAGCAACTGGTCGCGGATAAAGCGCTTCTGGCCTACCACGACCGTTCAGACGGTGGCCTGCTGGTTACGCTGGCAGAGATGGCGTTTGCTGGCCATTGCGGCGTGACTGTCGATATCGCGTCTCAGGGCGAGGATACGCTGGCGACGCTGTTTAACGAAGAGCTTGGCGCAGTAATCCAGATCCCTGCGGCACGTCGTGCGGAAGTGGAAGCGGTTCTTGCACTGCATGGTCTGGCAGATTGCGTGCATTACCTCGGTCATGCTGAAGAAGGCACGCGTTTCACCATCAATCAGGGTGCAGAAGCCGTCTATCAGGAAAGTCGTTCAACGCTGCGTCGCTGGTGGGCTGAAACCAGCTGGCAGATGCAGCGCCTGCGTGATAACCCGCAGTGTGCCGATCAGGAACACATCGCCAGACAGGATGATAACGATCCTGGCCTGAACGTGTCGCTGACCTTCGATCCGAAGGAAGATATTGCTGCACCTTATATCGCTAAGAATGTCCGTCCTAAAGTGGCTGTCCTGCGTGAGCAGGGTGTGAACTCTCATGTCGAAATGGCGGCGGCGTTCCACCGTGCGGGCTTTGATGCCATCGACATCCATATGAGCGACCTGCTGGCGAATCGTCGTAACTTGCAGGATTTCCAGGCGCTGGTTGCATGTGGCGGCTTCTCTTATGGTGACGTGCTGGGCGCGGGTGAAGGCTGGGCTAAATCCATTCTGTTCAACTCTCGCGTTCGTGATGAATTCGCTGAATTCTTCCTGCGTCCTCAGACGCTGGCGTTAGGTGTCTGTAACGGCTGCCAGATGATGTCTAACCTGCGTGAGCTGATTCCGGGTGCCGATCTCTGGCCGCGTTTTGTCCGCAATAAATCTGATCGCTTTGAAGCGCGCTTCAGCCTGGTCGAAGTGGAGAAAAGCCCGTCGCTGTTCATGAATGACATGGCAGGATCGCGCATGCCGATTGCGGTTTCACACGGTGAAGGACAAGTCGAAGTCCGCGACGATGCGCATTTGGCGGCGATTGAAGAACACGGTCTGGTGGCGCTGCGTTATATCAACCACTACGGTCAGGTTACCGAGAACTATCCGGCTAACCCGAATGGCTCGCCAAACGGTATTACGGCAGTAACCAGCACCAGTGGTCGGGCAACCGTCATGATGCCGCACCCTGAGCGTGTGTTCCGTACCGTCAGTAACTCCTGGCACCCAGAAGAATGGGGCGAGGATGGCCCGTGGATGCGTATGTTCCGCAATGCGCGTAGACAGCTGGGCTAAGTTAAGGTCAGTAAGAGAAAGGGGCTTCGGCCCCTTTTTTACGTCTATTTTCTCAGTTTGTCGTTTTTTTGCGACGGACAGACTTTTTGATGTCTCTAATTGGTGACATTTAACTATTTGATTTATATGAGCGGTGTGATGGCATCATAAAGCTGTCTGTTTTTAGCGACATAAAGTGTCTCTTTTGCGCGTATTTTCGTTATTTGTATTTCGGGTTATTTGTTTCTTGTTTGGGTTTAAAATAAAAATCGCTAATAATCATGGTTTTAATTTGTTTGTTTTAAGGTTGGCATCATAAGTGCATATTAAATGTAGTTGCTCATTCAACTGGTTATGATTGCGTTGCTAACTGGCAAACATTTTCGCTCATAACATCTGGAATGATGCCAAAAGAAAGGGTGCCTATCGTCCACCAGACCGATAATCGGGCGTGAAAACGAACGTTATCAAGCATCGGGCGACACGTTGAGTGAGGCACCGCCTATTCAGTTACGCGGCCAGAAGGAGTGATTCTTCTGGCCGCGTGACGTTTTAACCCCGCCACGTCTCCCCAGAGAATCCCCCTGATTGTTTTACGGCGTGATTTTTGCCGTCCTTACATTGGTATTCATGCCACATTGCGAAGCGTTGCGCATGTCGTAAGGGAAAACGTTGAACTTTTATAAGACTCAGTTAGCATCAGAGCGGATTCGATAGGTAACGAGATGATTTCTTTGAAACGATGGCGTTTATTCCCGCGTTCCCTGCGGCAATTAGTAATTATGGCCTTCTTGCTGGTTTTGCTGCCGCTGTTGGTGCTGGCCTATCAGGCTTATCAAAGCCTGAACATGCTGAGCGAACAGGCTGCGGATATTAACCGGACAACGCTGACGGATGCCCGGCGCAGCGAGGCAATGACCAGCGTCGCGCTGGCGATGGAGCGTAGCTACCGGCAATACTGCGTATTGGACGATCAGACGCTGGCGACGCTCTATCAGAACCAGCGTAAACAGTATTTGCAAATGCTGGATTCTCACGCGCAGGTCCTGCCCGATCCCCGTTATTACCAGACGCTACGTCAACTCCTGACTCAGCTCGGCGAAATACGCTGCCATAACAGCGGCCCGGAACAAACGGCATCTAGCCTGCTGGAAGGGTTCTCCCGCGCTAACGGACAGATGGTGCAGGTGACGCGTGACGTCGTTTTCTCCCGCGGGCAACAACTTCAGCAGGCTATTTCCGAACGCGGTCAATTCTTTGGCTGGCAGGCGCTGCTCTTGTTTCTGGTCAGCGTGCTGCTGGTGGTTCTCTTTACTCGGATGATTATCGGCCCCGTTAATGGCGTCGAGCGAATGATTAACCGCCTTGGGGAAGGGCGATCGTTGGGTAACACCAGCACCTTTAAAGGGCCGCGTGAGATTCGGACACTGGCGCAGCGCATTATCTGGCTGAGCGAGCGTCTGTCCTGGCTCGAATCACAGCGACATGAGTTTTTACGCCATATCTCCCACGAACTGAAAACACCGCTGGCTAGCCTGCGTGAAGGCACCGAATTGCTGGCCGATGAGGTGGTTGGTCCGCTGACTACCGATCAGAAAGAGGTCGTCGCTATTCTTGATAGCAGCAGCCGCCACCTGCTACAGCTGATCGATCAACTGCTGGACTACAATCGTAAGCTGGCGGATACGCCGACCGAGCTGGAGCGCGTGGAAATCGAAGAAATCGTCGATATTGTCGTGGCCTCTCACAGTTTGCCTGCCCGCGCCAAAATGATTCATACCGATGTGACGCTTGCCGTTGAGCACTGTTGGGCGGAGACGACGTTATTGATGAGAGTGATCGACAATCTCTATTCCAATGCGGTGCACTACGGTAAGGAATCCGGTAACATTTGGATTTATAGCCGTCAGATTGGCAATCGCGTTCAGATTGATGTCGCCAACAGTGGTACGCCCATTCCCGATGCAGAGCGGAGCATGATTTTTGAGCCCTTTTATCAGGGCAGCCATCAGCGCCGTGGTGCAGTCAAAGGAAGCGGGTTGGGGTTGAGCATCGCGCGTGATTGCATTCGTCGTATGCGTGGTGAGCTTAGCCTAATTACCGTGGACTATGCTGATGTGTGTTTCCGCATCGAGCTGCCCTTATTGTCCGATAACGAATAGTCCGAGAATGAATAGATAATGAATGTAGGATTTATGAAGGGATGGCTGGCGAGTAGAAGATTTTCCCGTCTGTTGAAAGTGGTGGCCATGTCGTCACCGCTCGTTTTGGCTGCGTGTAATAGCCATGTGAGCATCGGCTCGGCGTTGCTGGAGACAGAAGCGACACCGCCGAAAGAGCAGGTTGCCGATTTCCGTATCGCGCAATGCGAGCATCTGTGGCAGATAGACGATCGTGAATCCATGAACAACGCGCTTTACTGGTTGCGGGCGATGGACTGTGCCGGGCGTTTAACACAGTTCCAGGCCCGTGAGGAAGCCGGGCAAGTGGCGGGTGATAGTTGGGATAGCATATTTAAGCAGGGCATCCTGCTGGATAATGCTGGTATTACTCAGGCTGAACGCCGTCAGGTGCTGGAACAGATCAATTTATATCGTCTGGCTTTCCCGGCGGCGCTGCGCCCGCTGATGCAAACCTGGCGTGACAGACAAACGTTGTTCTTGGCGCTGTCGGATGAGCGTCTGCGCTATAAGCGCTTGCAGGAATCCAGCGACAAGCAGCTAGACACCCTGCGTGTACAGCAAAGTCATCTGCAATATCAGTTAGAAACGACCACGCAGAAACTGGAAAATCTGACGGATATTGAGCGTCAACTGTCGTCTCGTAAGCAACTGTCGGGGGACATGCCGGATAACGACGGCGATCGTCGTGGTAGTGCTGGTGCGAATAGCGGTAGTGCAAATAAAGACGGTTCGCGCAATTCGGCAACGAAATCCAGAAATGAGCCAGTTGATGCGGATGACACCTATACGCCGCCGATGGAATCACATACGGACAACGCGACGACGAAGAAGGAGTCAACAAGACAATGACAGCCCGAAAAACGGCGAGTTTGTTGCTCGTGGATGATGACCCCAGCCTGCTGAAACTGTTGGGTATGCGTCTGACCAGTGAAGGATTTAGCGTGATGACGGCGGAGAGCGGCCAAGAGGCGCTGCGGCTGTTAACGCGCGAGACGTTCGATCTGGTGATCAGTGATCTTCGTATGGATGAAATGGATGGCATGGCGTTATTTGCCGAAATTCAGCGTTATCAGCCTGGGATGCCGGTGATCATTTTAACCGCTCACGGTTCCATTCCCGATGCGGTTGCGGCTACACAGCAGGGCGTATTCAGCTTCCTGACGAAGCCCGTTGACCGCGATGCGCTCTACAAAGCGATAGACGAAGCGTTGGCATTGTCCGCCCCGGCGGGTGATGAAAGCTGGCGTGAAACCATCGTGACGCGCAGCCCGATTATGCTGCGTCTGCTGGAGCAGGCCAGAATGGTCGCGCAGTCGGACGTCAGCGTGCTAATTAACGGTCAGAGCGGAACCGGGAAAGAGGTGCTGGCTCAGGCGATTCATGCGGCAAGCCCGCGTGCGAAGAAAGCCTTTATCGCGATTAACTGCGGTGCGCTGCCGGAACCATTGCTGGAATCGGAGCTGTTCGGCCATGCGAAAGGGGCTTTTACCGGTGCGGTCAGCAGCCGTGAAGGGCTTTTTCAGGCGGCGGAAGGTGGTACGCTGTTTTTAGATGAAATCGGCGATATGCCTCTGTCCTTACAGGTTAAGCTACTGCGCGTTTTGCAGGAGCGAAAAGTCCGCCCGCTGGGTAGCAACCGCGATTTGGACATTGATGTGCGGATTATTTCCGCCACGCACCGTGATTTGCCGAAGGCGATGGAGAAAAACGAATTCCGCGAGGATCTCTATTATCGACTCAACGTGGTGAATATGAAGCTGCCAGCATTGCATGAACGCGCCGAAGATATTCCAATGCTGGCAAACCATCTGCTGCGTGAATCTGCTAATCGTCACAAGCCTTTTGTGCGCACCTTTTCAACCGATGCGATGAAGCGCTTGATGACGGCAAGCTGGCCGGGTAACGTGCGTCAACTGGTGAATGTCATCGAACAGTGTGTGGCACTGACCAGCGCACCGGTGATTAGCGATGCGCTGGTTGAACAAGCGCTGGAAGGTGAAAATACCGCCCTGCCAACGTTTGTTGAAGCGCGTCATCAGTTTGAGCTTAATTACCTGCGAAAATTATTACAGATCGCAAAAGGTAATGTGACGCAGGCTGCACGAATGGCAGGGCGTAACCGAACGGAATTTTATAAACTGTTGGGCCGCCACGAGCTGGATGCCAACGATTTTAAAGACTAGCGCTGAGAGAGCAGAGCAGGTGTAGATTGTCCGCCTGAGTTCTGACATGCTGTTCACTCGCTGATGCTCGGCTTTGGCCGCAACATAGATAACACAAAGGTTCCTCCATGAAGAAAATTGATGCGATTATTAAGCCGTTCAAACTGGACGATGTGCGTGAAGCGTTAGCTGAAGTGGGCATCACAGGGATGACGGTAACGGAAGTTAAAGGCTTTGGTCGTCAGAAAGGCCACACCGAGCTGTATCGTGGCGCAGAATACATGGTCGATTTTCTGCCGAAAGTAAAAATCGAAATTGTCGTGTCAGATGACATCGTCGATACCTGTGTGGAAACCATCACGCAGACCGCGCAGACGGGTAAAATCGGCGACGGTAAAATCTTCGTCTTTGATGTGGCGCGCGTTGTCCGTATTCGCACCGGTGAAGAAGACGAAGAAGCGATTTAATTGTTTCGCTTCCCCGTCAATACCGCTTAGAAGCCAGCCTGATGAGGGCTGGCTTCGTCACATTTACTTCTACTCTACTTCCCTTTAGGCGCGGTAGGAACCCAACCTGCCAACACCTTGTCTGCGGTGTATTCTGCCGCTTCCGCATCGCTTAACTGACGGCGCTGATCGTTTTTCTCAGCCCCTTTACCGCTGGATTTATACTCGAAAAAGCGTGAGTCCTGCGGATGGAACCAGATTTTCTCGCCTTGTTTATCTTTGCCTGACATTTTGTCCCAGCCATAAATGTGGTCATCCATGCTGGTGTTCAGGAAGACGGTCTGGCCGATCGCGTTAGGATCGGCATAGCGCCCATCATCAAAGGTGGTCGTTGGGTGCCACGGGCGACCCAGGCCATAGCTGTTCGCTGGGACGTCTTGTTCTTTCGTCACCCGGCTATTGATAATGACCAAACCATATTTTTGTTTAATGTCGGTGCTGGGCGCGGTGAGATAGCCAATCGGCTGATCTTTCACGTCGGTACGGTTACGCGCGACAATATCGCAATCGTCAAACAGCGCAGTCCCGTTACCAAAGATGAAATCAACGGTGCCGCTGATTCGGCATTGTGAGAAGAAGCTGCGTCCCCCTTTCACATAGAGCGTGTCCTGATAGCCCGTCAGGCTGACATCATGGAACCACGCCCGATCGCTATTTTCGGCAACCAGCAGCGCAACGGCCTGCGAGTCTTTTAATTTGGTCGGGTCATCGTTGGCTTTAGCCTGATTGGCCGGATAATCAAAACCATTGTTGATGGTCAGCGAGCGGGCGCTGAAATCCGGCGCATCGACTTTCACCGTGTTACTGCCATAGGTTCCCCACTTACTGCCATCGGGTTTGAGCATCCCAGCGGCGGTGGTTGCGGTGATCACGGTGCCGTCACGGCTTTCGCCCTGTAAGTGAATGTTGGGGCGCGTAATCGTCAGGCGTTCGTGGTACACGCCATTTTTCACATAGATAACAAACGGCGAGCTGTCCGCCGGGGCGCTGGCGATAGCTTCAGAGATGGTTTTGTAGGCTTTGGCGTCCCCTGCGTTGCTGGAAACCAGCGCATTGTAGTCGGCAGCCTGCGCTAGCGCCCAGGGTGAGGAAATCAACATGGCTAAGGTCAGCGTTTTGCAGAGGTGTGAGGCGTTTATCATGTCCAGAGTCCTGTAATCGGTAAGGGAAAGGTATATAACGCGCGGCGGTGTAACGCCGCGCGCGGTTCTGTCTTATTGTTTTGCCTGACTGATAACTACTTGTGCTTGCTGACCGTTTTTTCCGCCAGCGACGCTAAAGCGGGTTCCTGCCGAATGGCGTCAGCGACAATCCCTGCCACAGCGATAGCGCCTTTTTTCTGAAAATGGGTGGTATCCGGTTTGCTCAGGCTACCCGCCTGATCGCGATAGTAAGGATATTGCTTAGGATCGATCACCAGCCAGTATTGTTTCCAATGGTCGCTGTTGCCCTGATTCGCCAGCGCGATAGTGGCGGGTTCAACGTCCAGTAAAATCACCTTGTTATCGGCAGCTGTATTCTTGATGGTCTGGCTGTAATCGCCGATGAAAGCATAACCATTTTCTGAATTTTGCTTGGTGAAGTGGCTGTGTACCGCAGGCGTGCCATTTTTCCCGTCAGCCGTTTTTACTCGGGTGGTAGGGGTCAGCAGAACTGGTGTGAGTTTGTGCTGGCGGGCGAAAGTGATGTAGCGCTCCAGCGATGTCTGGAATGACATATCGGCTTTCCCCTGCGGTGCCTGCTTTTTCCCTGCCGCATCGTTCGGGTAAGTACAGAGGTTAGCAACATCCGCTGGGCCACGCACCGCTTTTGCACTGTTGCAATTTTGATCGTTGTGCCCCATTTGAATAAACAGGAAATCACCCTCTTTCATCAGCGGCTGCATCTGGCGGAACCAGCCTTCGTAGAAATAGTCGCGTGAGCTACGGCCTGCACGTGTGCCATTTACCACTTTTACGCCGCTATTTTTACTGAACTGTTGTTCAAAAACCTGACCCCATCCCATGCGCGGGAAGCGCATTTTTTCATAGGTTGCCGCGGTTGAGTCGCCGACCATGAAAATGCGGGTTTGCGCTTTCTGGATCGCGTCCAGACTCTGGCGGGCAGAACGGTAATCCAGCGGTTCATAATCGCCTTTATTATTCAGGCCAACAATGGGATGGAATGCACTGTCGGTCAGTACCGTATGGCCGGAATAGCCGGTGTCGTTGTGATAATTGCGGTTATGGTTAATGACGTTGACGATTTTGGTGACTGCATCCTGCTGGGTTGCGGGGTAAGTCAGAGGATCGAAACGCTTGGGCGCACTGACGCCTACCTGTTTTAGCGCGTCATTAAAGCCTGCATGAAAATCGGCGTAGGCTTTTTTCCATGCTGCGGCGTCCAGTTTCGGTGATGCCGTGTCGTCCGTTAGCTGCTGTGGACCAATGTAGCCTGCTGCTACCGCAATATCTGAGGTAATACGGTCAGTCAGCGGGTTGATATTGGCAATATTCTCTTTGCCGTCATGCAATGACGGAGCGACAGCGGACAGGCAGATTGCACGGGAAATATTATTCAGCAGGCAGTTATTGCCGCCAGATTCGATGGCTAACAGACGTAGCGGCGGTGTGAGGCCAGAGACATCGAGATGATATTTTCCTTGCTCATCGGTCTGTGTCTGCCGCTTCTGACCCTGCTGGTCTCTGATAATGATGGTGGCAGGCAG
The DNA here is from genome assembly GCF_051707265.1 of Pectobacterium sp. S5. Taxonomy (NCBI): domain Bacteria; kingdom Pseudomonadati; phylum Pseudomonadota; class Gammaproteobacteria; order Enterobacterales; family Pectobacteriaceae; genus Pectobacterium; species Pectobacterium sp. S5. Next base: position 408,416 of record NZ_JAULSZ010000004.1, on the reverse strand, counting down.
ATGAATATCCCGTGCGGTGACATTACCGGATAAGCCGGTTTTTTCATCCAGCGTTGAACCCGACAGTAAGTTAACGCTGTCCGGCGCGGCAGTCTGGTGTGCCGCAGCGGGCGTTTTAGCGTGTACGAGTGTGAAAGGGGCGGAAAGTATCAGCGCTAAAGCTACACTTTCTGAAAATCGTTTTGCCATGGTCAGACATATCCCTTGTTGGTTAGTCGAAAACGGTTAATGAACCCAGGCGTTATCAAAGGAAGGTCGCTGTTTTTTATCGCTCTTGTCACGGCCTTTAGCGAGAACGTCGGGCTTTTATTGTGCACCCAAGCCGATGCCTAAACGAGGCATCTTTGATGAAATAACCATTCATTAAAAATGAAATGTTATTTTAATAAGGTCTTGTTTTTTGTGACCCACCTCTTTTTTAGCGGAGTGCTGCCGTATTGGCATATAAATTTGTGATCAATAAGGTGTTTTACAGGCGGTGGTTTTCTGAAAGATGAAAAAAAGGCCGCAAAAGCGGCCTTTGGGTTTGATCCGTTATCAATGAGGGTTAGACAACTTTATGCGGACCAAAACATTCGTAATGCAGCTGCTCAGCGGGGATGCCCATCGCCAACAACTGCTGTGCGATAAACTGCATGAAAACTACAGGGCCACACAGGTAATAGTGCATATCTGGCGTGGTTAATTCATCTTTTAACGAGGCCAACTGCATCAGTCCGCTGTGATGGTAATCTTCGCCCGGACGATCGGCCTGCTGCGGTTCCCGATACCAGATGTGGTGCTGGAACTGCGGCAGAGACTGTCCCGTTTTTCCGATTTCATCCGCAAACGCATGTGCTGTGCCGTTTTCTGCCGCGTGCAGCCATAGCACCTTCGCCTGATGACTCTGCTGCTTGAGCGTATGCAACATGCCCAGCATCGGGGTTTGCCCCACGCCGCCAGAAATCAGAGCAACCGGCGTGGAAGCGGGGATATCAAGGAAGAAATCGCCGTGCGGAGCCGCCAGATGAATAATATCGCCTTCACGCGCGGTATCATGCAGATAGCCGGAAACGGTGCCCTGTGCTTCACGTTTCACCGCAATCCGGTAGGATTTTCCATTTGGTGCATGAGTCAGAGAGTATTGGCGAATCTCCTGATTGGCAAAACTGTCATGCTTGATATAAACCGCCAGATACTGGCCCGGTTGAAAATCAGCAATAGGCTGGCTGTCAGTGGGTTCCAACGTGAAGCTGGTAATCACCGAGCTTTGTGGCTGCTTGTTCACAATACGGAAAGGTCGTACGCCGCTCCAGCCGCCGTTTTGCGCTTCGGTACTGCGGTAGATATCGCCTTCGCGCTGGATGAAGACATTCGCCAGCACGCCATAGGCTTTACCCCAGGCATCCAGCACTTCTTGCCCTGGGCTAAACAGTTCATCCAGCGTTGCCAATAAGTGATTACCGACGATCTGATACTGATCGGCCTGAATGTTAAAGCTGGCATGTTTCTGGGCGATACGCTCAACCGCAGGCAGCAGCGCAGCCAGATTTTCAATATTCGTCGCATAAGCACAGATGGCATTGAACAACGCTTCCCGCTGATCGCCATTGCGCTGGTTGCTCATGTTAAAAATATCTTTGAGCTCAGGGTTGTGCGTAAACATGCGATCGTAAAAATGCGCGGTCAGTTTCGGGCCGGTTTCCGCCAGCAGAGGAATGGTTGATTTAACGATGGCGATAGTTTGGTTATCCAGCATGGTGACTCCTTATTTATTGGCATGACTTATAAGTTGTATTTTATATGCATCTTATTGGGTTTGTCCGCCGCTGTAAATTACCTTTTTGGTGGTAGGGGTTTTTAGGCGGAGCCAAAGGGAATAACATGAAGAAATAGCAGGTTGAGAATGAAGAAAAATCCGTTTACCACTGCGCAGCAGATAGTTGCTGAAGCCTTGTGCTGCGTGTAGCTAATCGTTTGCGTAAAAACCTCTGTCAAGACCTATCTTCATTAGGGAAAAACGGTTTACACTATACGCCATTCCCCAAAAGGGTAGCCCAATTCCCAAATGGGTCATTAATTCCCAGTATATTTATGTTAGCTGAGTCAGGAGATCCGGATGTTAAAGCGTGAAATGAACATTGCCGATTATGATGCCGACCTGTGGCAAGCAATGGAGCAAGAAGTGGTGCGTCAGGAAGAGCACATTGAACTGATTGCGTCAGAAAACTACACCAGCCCACGCGTTATGCAGGCTCAAGGGTCTCAGCTGACGAACAAGTATGCTGAAGGTTATCCGGGCAAGCGTTACTACGGCGGCTGTGAGTATGTTGACATCGTTGAGCAGTTGGCGATCGATCGTGCGAAAGCACTGTTCGGTGCAGATTATGCCAACGTGCAGCCACACTCCGGCTCTCAGGCTAACTTTGCCGTTTACACCGCGCTGCTGCAGCCGGGCGACACCATTCTGGGTATGAACCTGGCGCACGGTGGTCACTTGACGCACGGTTCTCCGGTTAACCTGTCAGGTAAACTGTATAACGTCATTCCTTACGGCATCGACGAAAGCGGCAAGATCGACTACGACGAAATGGCTGAACTGGCGCGTACGCACAAGCCAAAAATGATCGTTGGCGGTTTCTCTGCTTACTCTGGCGTTGTTGACTGGGCGAAGATGCGCGAAATTGCTGACAGCATCGGTGCTTACCTGTTTGTTGATATGGCGCACGTTGCCGGTCTGATCGCTGCTGATGTTTACCCTAACCCGGTTCCTCATGCTCACATCGTGACCACCACCACGCACAAAACGCTGGCTGGCCCACGCGGTGGCCTGATTCTGGCGAAAGGCGGCGACGAAGAGCTGTACAAAAAACTGAACTCTGCGGTATTCCCTGGCGGTCAGGGCGGCCCGTTGATGCACGTTATCGCCGGTAAAGCCGTTGCGCTGAAAGAAGCGATGGAGCCTGAATTCAAGGTTTACCAGCAGCAGGTTGCGAAAAACGCCAAAGCAATGGTTGAAGTCTTCCTGTCACGTGGTTTCAACGTTGTTTCTGGTGCAACCAGCAACCACCTGTTCCTGCTGGATCTGGTGAGCAAAAACCTGACTGGTAAAGAAGCTGATGCTGCGCTGGGCCGTGCGAACATCACCGTGAACAAAAACAGCGTGCCTAACGATCCGAAGAGCCCGTTTGTGACTTCTGGTATCCGTATCGGTACGCCAGCGGCAACCCGTCGCGGCTTTAAAGAAGCGGAAGTGCGTGAACTGGCTGGCTGGATCTGTGATGTGTTGGACAACATCAACGACGAAGCGACCATTGAGCGCGTGAAACAGAAAGTTCTGGAGATCTGCGCCCGCTTCCCGGTTTACGCATAATTCGGCATTTTCTCTGACATCATTGTCGGAACACGTCCTAAACGCCAGCCTGAGTGCTGGCGTTTTTTATGGCGTGCCATCCCTGGCCGCCACCCTGCGGGCCGTTGCTGACGCAATGTTAAAAATTTCTCCCGGAAATTTTTTATGCCTGTCGATCGGTCGATACTTCCGTTCACGTTTAATGGCGAATAACGCGTTGCACCGCCGCATGCACTCTGACACAGTAACCGGCAAAAAAGAGTAGCCAGCAAAAAAGTGCTGAAGCTAGGAGAGTTCGTCATCGAAAGGGAGGAATCATGGTTTTGCAATCGACGCGCTGGTTAGCGCTGAGCTATTTCACCTACTTTTTTTGCTATGGCGTTTTCCTGCCGTTTTGGGGCGGGTGGCTGAAAGGTGAGGGGCTGTCCGCTGAGTCGATCGGCATGCTGCTGGGCGCGGGGCTCGTGGCGCGCTTCGTCGGCAGTCTGGTCATCACGCCAAGCGTGAAAGATCCGTCCAAATTGATTACGGTGTTACGTGGACTGGCGTTGCTGTCACTGGCGCTGGTCGTCGGTTTCTGGCTGGGTAATGCCTGGCTGTGGCTGATGATAGTGATGATCGGGTTTAACCTGTTTTTTGCACCGCTGGTGCCACTGACGGATGCATTAGCGGCGACGTGGCAGCGACAGGTCGTGATGGATTACGGCAAGGTGCGCGTCTGGGGTTCGATCGCGTTTGTTATCGCTTCTGCCGCAACGGGGGAACTGGTCGCTATCTGGGGACACCCCGCGATTCTGGCAATCCTCAGCGCGGGGCTGGTTGTGATGCTAGTAGGCATGCTGCTTCGTCCCAGCGTGATGCCACAAGCGGCAACGTCGACAGCGCAGTCGGTTAGCGTCACGCCGTGGAAACGATTGCTGACCGAACCTGCGGTATGGCGCTTCCTGCTTTGCGTGTCGCTGCTGCAAGGTGCGCATGCGGCTTACTATGGTTTCAGCGTCATTTATTGGCAGGATTCGGGCTATTCCGCCTCGATTATCGGCTATCTCTGGTCATTGGGCGTGGTCGCGGAGATTGTCATCTTTACCTTCAGCCAACGGTTGTTCCGACGCTGGAGCGCCAGACAGCTTTTACTGCTCTCTGCCATATGCGGCGTGGTGCGCTGGGGCTTGATGGGGGCGACGGTGGCTCTGCCGTGGCTGATTGTGATACAGATATTGCACTGTGGAACCTTCACCGTCTGCCATCTGGCTGCCATGCGTTTTATCGCCGCACGCAGCGATGGGGACGTATTGCGGTTACAGGCGGTGTATTCCGCGCTGGCAATGGGCGGGAGTATCGCGGTGATGACGATGGTGTCCGGTTTCCTGTTTGAACATCTACAGGGCGGAACGTTCTGGGTGATGGCGCTGTTGGCGGTTCCGGCTCTGTTTATCCGGCCTTCCGTCAGTCACCATACTGTGGTCGGAAAGGCGTAAGTCATGGCGCGCATTGTCAATATAACGTAGTGTGGTAAAAATAATGTTACATTATAACGCTTTGAAACGGTGGTGCGGACGGATAACGTTGCTGATAACAGGTCTGGCATGCGGCCAGCCCGTTTTTGCTCACCCACACAGTTTTATTGATATGCAGACGACAGTTGAGAGCCAGAACGACAACATCACCGGTTTACGTATGCTGTGGACGATGGATCCCATCACGTCTGCCGACCTGTTGTATGACGCTGGGAAAGCGAAGAAGGATTCTGAAGTCTGGAAAAAGCTGGCAGCGGAAGTGATGGCAAATGTATTAGGGCAGCATTATTTCACCGATATTTATCGTGATGGCCAGCCCGTGAAATATGCGCCGATGCCAACCGAATATCACCTTTCCCGCAAAGGCAATCAGGCGGTATTGGAGTTTGTGCTGCCGCTGGCGCATCCACAGCCTCTGGCCGGCAAGCCTTTGCTGATTTCTACCTACGATCCTACCTACTTTGTCGATATGTCCTACCAGAACGACAAGGCCGTTAAACTAGCGCCTGCGCTGGCTTCACGTTGTAAAACCTCGCTCGTCACGCCGGAACCCAACACAGAACTGCAATCTTATGCGCTATCACTGGATAAGAACGATGCGCCGGATGAAGACATGGAGCTAGGGAAACAGTTTGCACAGCGGGTGACGTTACAATGTCAGTGAACCTCAACTTGCTGCCGCGTCAGCGTCCGTTGTTGAGTCGGCTGTACGATCTGTGGCCGCTGTGGCTGTTCTTGGCGCTGCTGGCCTTAGCGCTGCATTACATCGTGGGGTACTGGCCGCAAATCGTGCTGCAAAGCGCGATCTGGCAGAAATCGCTGCATCAGCAGATGTCGCACCTGTTGCAGATGGTGGAACAGCAACCGCATCAGGCGGGGCTGAGTCTGATGATGTTCAGTCTGGTCTATGGCGTGCTTCATGCCGTCGGGCCGGGGCACGGTAAAGTCGTCATCATGACCTATCTGGCGACACACCCGTCGAAGCTGAAAAGCAGCCTGAAGTTGACGCTTGCTGCGTCGTTGGTACAGGGGCTGATGGCGGTAGCGCTGGTGACCATAGTATTAGGGATCTTGCAGTTATCCAGCCGAACGCTGCATAGCAGCAGCTTCTGGATGGAAAAGGGAAGCTTTGTGCTGGTGGCGGGGCTGGGGCTGCTGCTCTGTTTCCGTGCGTTGAAACAGCTGTATATCGCCATCGTGCGGCAGCCTAAGCCGGCGATGATTTTGCGCGTAACGCCTTTTCATGTAACGACTTCTCACGTCACCCAGTTTAACGTACCAACCGATAGACGTATGGTGCTTCGTCCGACGCCTGCGCTTTCCTCTTCTCCTCATCAACACGATGCTGACTGCGGCTGCGGGCACCGCCATCTCCCGAGCAATGAAGAACTTGAGCGCGATAGCAACTGGCGTACGCGTCTGATGATTGTGCTGGCGATGGGCATGCGCCCGTGCTCAGGTGCTATTCTGGTGCTGCTTTTCTCTAAAGTGATCGGCGTGTATTGGTGGGGCGTCGCCTCTGCGCTGGTGATGGCAGCCGGAACGGCGATCACGATCTCGGCACTGGCCGTGTTGGTTTTTTACTGCCGTCGCGTGGTTGAGCGCTTAGGTGCAAACCGTGCCTCGCCCGTGTGGCAGCGTGCGACGTTTTCTCTTCTTGCGTTTGCCGGCGGGCTGATTTTAGTTGGCTCCGGCGTCCTGCTTTACCTCAGTGCACAGCCCGCGATGATGGGCGGTATTCGGCCATTCTCTGGCTAATTTTACCTTTTATTAACGCCGCGCTAAAAACCCATTGCTTCTGATAATCACGGCAGGATATCATTTCAATAATGATAACTATTATCATTTATAACCATAATCGCAGAAGGGAATAATAATGAAGAAATGGCTGTTTTCAGTCGTTGCTCTGTTGGGGCTGAGTGCGAGCGTTGCCGCCAGCGCTAACCCGATTGTTATTGAAGACGTTAGTGGCAGGAAAGTAGAAATCAAATCCGAAGTGAAGCGGATTATCTTAGGGGAAGGTCGACAGATTTATCTACTGGCTGCTTTTGATACCGAGGCACCGTTCCAGCGCGTCGTTGGCTGGCGTGACGATCTGCCGAAAGCCGATTATGACGGCTATATGGCTTATGAAAAGCAATACCCGGAAATCAAAAAGCTGCCGACCTTTGGCGGAGCGAAAGACGGCACCTTCAACGTCGAGCAGGCATTGACGCTGAAGCCGGATTTGGTACTGATGAATCTGGAGTCAAAAGCGGCGACGGATGAAGGCAAACTGATCGAGAAACTCAGTTCGCTGGGGATTCCGGTGGTGTTCATCGATTTCCGCGAGAAGCCGTTTGAGAACGCAGAAAAAAGCATTCACATCATGGGCCAGCTGGTTGGCAAACCACAGCGTGCGGAAGAGATTATTAAATTCCGTCGTGAGCAGATTGAGCTCGTCACCGATCGGTTGAAGAACTATCAGGGGCCACGCCCGAAAGTGATGATCGACCGTGCAGGCGGCTATGACGAAGAGTGCTGCATGTCATTTGGTGATGAGAACTTTGGCCGTATGGTTGAGGCCGCTGGCGGTGACAACATTGCCAAAAATATCATCCCCGGCACGTTTGGTACGTTGAACCCTGAACAGATTATCAGCTCTCGCCCAGATGTGGTGGTGGTGACAGGGGCTAACTGGAAAAACTACAACACAGCGAATGGCTGGGTTGGCGTCGGACCGGGAGCCGATCAGAAGGAAGCGCTGCAACGCCTGCAAAAGCTGATGGAACGCTCAGCATTCAAAACGCTGCCGGTAGCAACCGATGGCAACGCCCATGCAATCTGGCATCAGTTCTATGACAGCCCGTATCAGTTTGTGGCGATCCAGGTATTAGCAAAATGGATGCACCCGGAACTGTTTAAGGATATCGATCCTGATGCAACGTTCCGTACCTTCCACGAGAAGTTCCTGCCGCTGACATATCAGCCAGGCTACTGGGTTACGCTGCCAGCGAAGAAATAACGCCGTCAGGCAGTAAGCCAGATAATGCAGTAAACCAGATAATAGAAAAGCACTGAACCTCATCGGTCAGTGCTTTTTTTTGTGCTTTTTTCACCGATTTTATCGCCTGACGAACAATCGAAAAATATATCTGCCGTTCATCGCAACATGGCTGATGAAGGACTTTTCGCAAGTCATTCTCTTCTAATTAATTTGTTGCAGGATCAATGGATGTTTATGACGATCGATTATCTCACTTTGATAGATTTTGGCTATTGTTTTGAGATTATTAAGTGATTTTAATGATCGATGCTATCAAGCTGTCTGCTTCTGTGGCGATAATTGAACGTGGTAAAGGTATGTCTGATTTTTACGCAAAACGCCATGTAGGGAGGGAAATTCGGTTTATTCGACATACCGGAATCAGGAAAAAAATACGGTATAAAAATTCAAAAAATGGAGCGGTTATGAATATCACGCAACGCCTGCTGTTGACGTTTTCGCTAATGTCGCTGGCGCTTATTTCATTAGTTATTGTTACTTTATCATTGTTATCAGGGTTCCAATCTCGTTTTGAATATGTTCAGGATAATGCGATTCCGAGCATTAAAGATTTAAATAGTTTGGTGGATAAAAGTAATTCGCTGGTGCTTTTTTTGTATCGTCATCAGACCACGGATGATGATCGCAAGCTGCCCGCGATTGAGCAGGACATTAATAGAACCATCGAGGAAATAAAGACGCTCAATGAGTATTACCTGATCAATGATGCCTCCAGTGAGGAGGATCGCCAACTGACCCATACGGCGATTGATCTGACCAAAAAATTACAGGTATCGCTACCTGTTTTTCTTAACGCATCAAAGGCGAACCAAAACGAGATCGCGCTTGGCCTGTTGCAAGGAGCAAACGGACCTGGAGAAGCGGTACGTGAGTTACTCGCCAATTACCGTAAGCAATTCGATCTGAATGTTGAAATGGGTGACGAACTGCGTCAACTGAATAAACGGATTTATGACCAAACGTGGTTTGGCCTGTTGTCCGGTACGTTATTGATCGTATTGTTGATCGGCTTTTTCGCGGTGAGAACCATTCTGGGCATTAGAAAAAGTTTGAATAACATGAGCCAAACGATGGAAAGCGTTAGCACCCATCTCGACCTGACGATTCAAGCGGACGATCGACGCAAGGATGAAGTGGGAAATACCGCCCGCGCCTTTAACAGCCTGATGCAGCGGGTATCCTCAGCGCTGGCTTCGGTGAGTGCTTCATCGCAATCGGTGAGTAGCGCGGCAACGCAGATTGCAGCGGGGAATGAAGATCTGTCATCCCGCACCGAGGAACAGGCGGCTTCGCTGGAACAAACGGCGGCCAGTATGACGGAAATCAGTGAGACGGTGCGCCAGAACGCGGAGAACACGCAACAGGCGAGCCTGCTGGCAGGCAATGCCAGCAAGATCTCCATCAATAGCGCGGATTCCGTCAACACGATGCTGAATACGATGGAACACATTCGCACCAGCTCAGGCAAGATCACCGACATCATTGCGCTTATTGAAGGTATTGCGTTTCAGACTAATATCCTCGCACTGAATGCGGCGGTAGAAGCTGCGCGTGCCGGTGAGCAGGGGCGTGGTTTTGCGGTGGTGGCGGGAGAAGTGCGTACGCTGGCACAGCGGTCGTCTACCGCGGCGCGCGAAATCAAGGATCTGATTGATGCCTCAAACTCGCTGGTGTCGGCGGGCGTCGATCAAGCCAGCGATGTAGGGAAAAACATGTCTGCAATGAAGGATGCGATCCAGCAGGTGACGGATTTAGTCAATGAAATCGCGGCGGCGACCGAGGAACAAACTCAGGGGATCAGTCAGGTGCATCAGGCTGTTAACCAGATGGATGATGTGACTCAGCAAAACGCCTCATTAGTGGAAGAGGCGTCTGCGGCGTCGCAGTCGTTGCAGGAACAGGCAAGTACGTTGAGCCAACTGGTGGGGCAGTTCATTGTGGGGCAGGTTACCCCTCTGGCGCTGGCCTCCGCTTCTGCATCCGCGCTACCTGGAATATCCGCGCCGCGTCTTTCTCCCGTAAGGAAAAAAGCTGTCATTGCTTCGGATGAAGCAGACTGGCAGCGTTTCTAATCTATCGCGCCGTATACTGCGCAGTAAGGCGGTATACGGCTATAGGTTCGATTGACCAGTGCGAAAGCCAAGGGAGATGACGGTATGGAATCGACTGAGCACAGTGCGGAAAATCTGGGGGATTATGCGTCGCTACTGACGGAATTCGAGCATATGACCGCGTTGCTTACTCAGCTAATGAAAAGTGATTACCGCACACTCGATCTCTATCTCAATAATTGCAGCCACCTTATTTTGCGATTTACTGCAATTTATAAACTGCTCGATAAACCCGAGTTTGAACATTATCTGAAGCATAATGACGCGGCGCTCTACTACAACGTAAACAGCGTGGGTTTGGCATTGCGTCTGTTTGAGAACATGCTGACGAACATGCGCGATGGGCTTGCTTCTGCACGTTTGTGCTGAATAGCGGCAATGTGAGGTATAGCGGGTTCGGTGTGAAAATGGTTCTGGTGCGGTGAATCAGCGTCGTCGCGTTTGGTAAGCTAGGTAAGACGGTGAGGGAACTCACCGTCTTTTCGTACAGATAAAAGCTTAGACGGTAGGTTCGCTGACCAGCCCATCGATAATCACCTGCGGCACGCCCTGCGAACAGCGTTCGATGCGTCCGCGTACGCCATAGACTGCTGACAGGCTTTCCGGGCTAATTACCTCGGCCGGTGCACCATCGGCAATCAGATTACCGTTTTGCAGCATCAATACATGGTCGCCGTGACGCAGCGCAATATTGATGTCATGCACCACTACGACGGTGATGATGTTGCGCTTGCGCGTTTCCTTGCGTACCAAATCCATCACGTGGAACTGATAGTTCAGATCCAACGCGCTGAGCGGTTCGTCCAGCAGGAGCAGCGAAGGTTGACGGATCAGCGATTGCGCTAACCCTACCAGCTGTTTCTGTCCGCCAGAGAGCTGATCGAGATAGCTTAAAGCCAGATGTTCAATGCCCAACTGACGCAGCAGGTTCATTACTTCATCCTGCTTTTCAGCGTTGTGCATGCCGCCAGACGCGCGCTGTGCGACGATAATCGATTCCAGCACGTGCAGGTGAACGCCTGCTGGCAACGATTGCGGCAGATAAACGACTTTTTCCGCCCGCTGAGTGAAAGGCAACGCCATCAGGTTGGTGTCATCCAACCACAGTTCACCTTCGGAAGCATTCAGACCGGCCATTGCACGCAATAGCGTGGATTTACCGCTGCCGTTGGGGCCGAGCAGCACGGTAATTTTTCCACGTGGCAGTTGCGGTACGGACAGGTCGCGAATCACCTGACGCTTGGGGTAACCGGCGCGAAAGTGGGAAAGGCGTAATCCAGAAGAGGTTTGCTGGTTCATACGTTTCCTCTGTGGCGCAGGATAATACTCAGGAAGAAGGGAACGCCAACCAGTGATGTGACGATCCCGACCGGGATAATGACGCCGGGGATGAGATTTTTCGAGGCAACGGATGCCATCGACAGCACCAGCGCGCCAGTTAACGCACTGGCAGGCAGATAAAAGCGATGATCTTCACCGAAAATCATACGTGCGATATGTGGAGCAACCAGACCGATAAAGCCGATGGGGCCAACAAACGCGACTGAAATGGCGGACAAAATACTGATGCGCAGCAATGTCGCCAGACGCAGGCGGCGAACGTTAATGCCAAAACTCACGGCACGATCTTCACCCAACCGCAGCGCGGTCAGTTTCCATGAGCTCATCAGCGAAATGGGCATCACGATAGCGAGCACCAGCAGCAGAATCCCCAATTTTTCCCACGAGGCACGAGCCAGACTGCCCATCGTCCAGAACACCAGACCTTGCAGCGTGTCTTCGTTGGCGATGAACTGGAGCATGGAAACCAGCGCATTAAAGGTGAACACCAGCGCGATACCGAACAGCACCACGCCGGAGGTAGCGACCTGCGTCCAGCGCGTAATACCATCAAGCAGCAACGCTGCCAGCAGCGCAAAGATAAAAGCGTTTGCGGAGATAAACCACTGAGCCGGAATACCGGGGATACCGATACCGAGGACGATAGCCAGCGCAGCACCGAATGCAGCAGCGGAAGAAACGCCGAGCGTAAACGGGCTGGCCAGCGGGTTGTTCAGGATCGTCTGCATTTCTGCACCGGCCAGACCAAGTGACAGTCCAACCACGATAGCCATCAGCGCGTAAGGCAGACGAATATCCCAGACGATCACGCGTGTACCCGCATCGGCGCTGGCCGGATCGGTCAGCGTCTGCCAAAGCACATCAAGCGTCAGCCCTGAAGGCCCCATCGTGAAATCCAGCAACAACGAGCCGATGATGATCAACAGCAGTATCGCCATAACACCTACACGGCGTCGAATGATGCCGCGATAGTTGTCCATAATGGTGTTGGCATCCGCGGCAGTATTGCGGATACCCGGTTCAGTGGTTGTACTCATTAAAAATTACTCACCTTGTTTCCAGGCAAAGATAAAGTCACTGTCAGGCAGCGAGGTAAAATTCTGAATGATATGGCGATACGTATCATCAGGATTCAGGCTGGTAAAGGCCTGAGGATAAATGTCCTTGGCCAGATATTCCATACCGACAATGTTGTAGGGATGGTTGTAAAAATGGTGGTAAACGCCGTAAACGTGTTTCGCCTGCACTGCTGGAATCTGGCTAATGCCAGTGCGGTTTAGCAGCGTAGCGGCCTGATTACGCACGTCTTCTGCGCTGGCACCATAGCCTAACGGCAGGACCTGACTGTTACCACGCTTAGAGCCTGTCATAATGTAGACGTCAGGTTTCATGCTGATAATTTTTTCCAGCGAGACAAAGCCTGACGCGCCCGGCAGTAAATCTGAGCCAATATTTTTCGCGCCGACCGCTTCAACCAATCCGCCCCAGCCGCTGTTGCTGTGTGTGAAGCAGCAGGAATCCGAGTTACCGGCAATTGGCTCAACAAAGACGCTAGGTTTCGGGGTGATTGCCGCGGTTTTCTGCTGAATAGCATCGAAGTGTTGACGATAGAAATCGGTATACGCTTTGGCATTGGCTTCCCGGTTCAGAACTTGACCCAACAGGTCGATGCTCGGAGCGGTATCTTTAGCCGGATTCACTTCATAATCGACGAACAGTACGGGAATATTCAGCGCGCTGAGCTTGTCGATCACACCGCTTTCCTTCAGTGCTGCCTTGGCACGCAGCTGGGCAATCATCAGATCCGGCTGTTTTGACAGTACGCTTTCCAGATCGACGTTGCCTTTGTCACTGAAGCCCATATCCAGAATTCCAACGGATTGAGGCCATTTTCCTTTCAGCATATCCCAGGTTGCGGTGTCCTGTTTTTTCGCCAGATTATTCCAGGCGACCAGACGCTGAAAGGGATTATCGCGGTCAAGCAATGCCATCGTCATAATATCGCGCCCATCTTGCAGAATGATGCGCTGCGGCTCTTGTTTAATGGTCACACTTCTTCCGTCGAAATCGGTGACGGTAAGAGGATATTGGGTGGCGTAGCTGAAAAGCGGAGTGGTGAGGAGTGCAGTCAGAAAGAGTGATCTTACTGATTTTCTTAACATGGTGGCGATCCTAATTCACAATTTATCGATGTAATGAGTTTGATAATTATTATCGTATAAGGATAAACAATGCGTATACAGGATTCATATGTAAAGAAAAATAACAACTCCGGCCCAATTTCGTTTTTATGAGGGTGGGCCGGAGTGGGTCGGAATTAGCGTTTCAGTGCGTCGCTCAGTTCTTCACGGATGGTGCCCAGAATGGATTTCACCACACGTGGGTTACCTGCAACCAGATTGCCGGATGCCAGATAGTTATGGCCGCCAACGAAATCGGTCACGATCCCGCCAGCTTCACGTACCAGCAGCTCACCACCGGCAAAATCCCACGGCTTCAGGCCGATTTCAAAGAAACCGTCAACGCGACCCGCGGCCACATAGGCCAGATCCAGTGCAGCAGAACCCGTACGACGGAAATCCGCACAGTGGGTGAACAGCGCGCCGATGACGTTGATATAGCTTTTGCTGTGTTGTTTTAATTTGAAAGGGAAACCTGTTGCCAGTACGGTGCCGTCCAGATCGCGGGCCGTGCTGCTGCGCAGACGGTAGCCGTTCAGCTGTGCGCCTTGACCGCGAGTCGCGGTAAACAGTTCATTACGCATAGGATCGTAAACAACGGCAACTTCGGTACGGCCTTTAATGCGGACCGCGATAGAAACAGCGAAGTGAGGTAAACGTTTGATGAAGTTGGTGGTGCCATCCAGAGGATCGATAACCCATTGTACTGCCGGATCTTCGCCAACCAGCTCGCCACACTCTTCACCAATGATGGTGTGCTGTGGGTAAGACTTACGGATGACTTCAACGATCAGACGTTCTGCATCCCGATCAACGTTGGTCACAAAATCGTTGCTGCCTTTCTGGCTAGCTTCGACGGCGTCTGGCGTTTCATAGTTCTTGGCAATTAAATTACCGGCTTTACGCGCAGCGCGTATAGCGATGTTGAGCATCGGATGCATGGTATCGGTCCACTGGAATGTTAAAGAACGGAAAGCGGCGCAGAGTATAGCAGCAGAAAAGTAAAATAGCTAAGTCTGTGTTAAGGTATGTCGGTTTCCTTTTCGCACGACTTCCTTTCGCACAATAGAGTACATATGTTAGACAATATTCGCATTGTTCTGGTTGAAACGTCGCACACTGGCAATATGGGATCAGTGGCCAGGGCGATGAAAACCATGGGATTAAGCAAACTGTATTTGGTCAACCCATTGGTGAAGCCTGATTCGCAGGCAATTGCGTTGGCGGCAGGCGCCAGCGATGTTATCGGCAATGCCACAATTGTGGATTCGTTCGATCAGGCGCTCGAAGGCTGTGGTCTGGTCGTTGGCACCAGCGCACGTTCTCGAACCTTACCCTGGCCGATGCTGGAACCGCGCGAGTGCGGCGTTCGTAGCGCGCAGGAAGCGGAACATGCGCCAGTAGCGCTGGTGTTTGGGCGTGAACGCGTGGGGCTGACGAACGAGGAACTACAGAAATGCCATTACCATGTGGCGATTCCCGCGAACCCCGAATACAGCTCGCTCAATCTGGCGATGGCGGTACAGATCATTGCTTATGAAGTGCGCATCGCGCATTTGGATCGCTTACAGGCTGGGCAGCCGGAACGTGAAGAGTCGCCGTACCCGCTGGTCGACGATCTGGAGCGGTTTTATCAGCATCTTGAACAGACGCTGCTGCAAACCGGATTTATCCGGCCAGCACATCAAGGGCAGGTAATGAACAAGCTGCGTCGCCTGTTTACCCGCGCCAGACCTGAAAGTCAGGAACTTAACATCTTACGTGGGATACTCAGTTCTGTACAAAAAACACACGACGAATAATACTTGAGTAATTTACTCGGTTAAATAGTTGACTAAAATACTCGGGAATGTCAGACTCACGTTATGTTCTGCCAATACATGTTTTCATAATACATGTTTTATCTACAGGTACCACTATCATGAGACTGACATCCAAAGGCCGTTACGCCGTTACCGCCATGCTCGATGTGGCTCTGCACTCCCAGGAAGGACCGGTTCCATTGGCGGATATTTCTGAACGCCAGGGTATTTCACTGTCTTATCTGGAGCAGCTATTTTCACGCTTGCGTAAGAATGGACTGGTTGCCAGTGTTCGTGGCCCGGGCGGCGGTTACCTGCTGGGTAAAAACGCGAATGAAATCGCTGTTGGTATGGTCATTTCGGCCGTCGATGAATCTGTTGATGCAACGCGTTGCCAGGGCCGCGAAGGCTGCCAGGGTGGCGATCGCTGCCTGACGCACACGCTGTGGCGCGATCTGAGCGACCGTATTACCGACTTCCTGAATAACATCACGCTGGATGAGCTGGTGAACAATAAGGAAGTACTGAACGTTGCGGATCGTCAGGATGCAGACACGCGACGCACTGCCAACGGACGTATCCAGGAAACGATCAACGTTAACCTGCGCGCCTAATATACCTTCAACGTGACGAGTACCTTTACTCGTCACGTTTTGCCTTTCTGATAGCCGCATAATCCTGACCACATTGCCCAATGTGGCATTGGCGTTAGTCCGACTGTCACGGCGTGTTCTGACGATAAGTGTTCTGACGATAAATTGTTCCACGATAACATCGCCAGATTTTTTGCATTGGCCCGAGAGGTTGCGGGTATAAACAGCCTGTCAATAAAACAAAACGCATTGTACGTTTTGAAGTGATGCACGGAGTTTATGAGCAATGAAGTTACCTATCTATCTCGATTATTCAGCTACCACGCCGGTTGACCCGCGCGTCGCTGAGAAAATGATGCAGTGTTTGACGTTGGACGGTACGTTCGGTAACCCGGCTTCCCGTTCCCACCGTTTTGGCTGGCAAGCGGAAGAGGCGGTTGATATCGCCCGTAACCAAATTGCTGAACTGGTCGGTGCCGACCCGCGTGAGATCGTCTTCACGTCAGGCGCGACCGAAGCCGATAACCTCGCGATTAAAGGTGTTGCCAACTTCTATCAGAAGAAGGGTAAGCACATCATCACCAGCAAGACCGAACACAAAGCCGTGCTGGATACCTGTCGTCAGCTTGAACGCGAAGGCTTCGAGGTCACTTATCTGGCCCCGCAGCGTAACGGCATTATCGATCTGGCTGAACTCGAAGCGGCAATGCGTGAGGACACCATTCTGGTTTCCATCATGCACGTCAATAATGAAATCGGCGTTGTGCAGGATATTGCCGCTATCGGTGACATGTGCCGTAGCCGCGGTATCGTGTTCCATGTTGATGCCACGCAAAGCGTCGGCAAACTGCCTATCGATCTGAACCAGTTAAAAGTGGATCTGATGTCTTTCTCCGGCCATAAAATCTATGGACCGAAAGGGATCGGGGCACTGTATGTTCGTCGTAAACCCCGTATTCGTCTCGAAGCGCAGATGCACGGCGGCGGTCATGAGCGCGGCATGCGTTCTGGTACCTTGCCTGTGCACCAGATTGTCGGCATGGGTGAAGCCTACCGCATCGCGAAAGAAGAGATGACCGCAGAAATGGATCGCCTGCGTGCGCTGCGCGATCGTCTGTGGAACGGTATTAATGATATTGAAGAAGTCTACCTGAATGGTGATATCGAGCAGGGCGTGCCCAATATCCTGAATGTCAGCTTCAACTATGTTGAAGGTGAATCGCTGATTATGGCGCTCAAGGATCTGGCGGTCTCGTCCGGTTCTGCCTGTACGTCGGCCAGTCTGGAGCCCTCCTACGTGTTACGTGCGCTGGGCATGAATGATGAGCTGGCACATAGCTCGATCCGTTTCTCGCTGGGACGTTTTACCACCGAAGAAGAGATCGACTACACCATCGAGCTGGTACGTAAATCCATCGGTCGTCTGCGCGATCTTTCTCCGTTGTGGGAAATGTTCAAGCAGGGCGTGGATATCAGCAGCATCGAGTGGGCGCATCATTAATTCACCAGATCGGGGACGACTATCATGGCTTACAGCGAAAAAGTAATTGATCACTATGAAAATCCACGCAACGTGGGTTCATTTGACAACGCCGATCCTTCTATCGGCAGCGGCATGGTCGGCGCGCCAGCGTGCGGCGATGTGATGAAGTTGCAGATAAAAGTCAACAATGAGGGTATCATCGAAGATGCCCGCTTCAAGACATACGGTTGTGGTTCTGCCATTGCCTCCAGCTCGCTGGTTACAGAGTGGGTAAAGGGCAAATCGCTGAATGAAGCTGAAGCGATTAAGAACACGCAGATTGCCGAAGAGCTTGAGCTACCGCCAGTGAAGATTCACTGCTCCATTCTGGCGGAAGACGCTATCAAGGCAGCGATTGCGGATTACAAAAGTAAACGCGACGCGCAGTAATCTCTGCGGCTGAACTCGGCGGGGCACCGTTTTCTCTCGGTGCCTGATTCCGTCGAGGTGGCGAACGATCGAGGTAACAGTATGTCGATTTCTCTGAGCGAAAGTGCGGCACAACGCGTGAACGCTTTCATCGCAAACCGAGGCAAAGGCCTTGGGCTGCGTCTTGGCGTACGGACATCCGGCTGTTCTGGGATGGCGTACGTGCTGGAGTTTGTTGATGATTTGAACGACGGTGATACGGTCTTTGAAGACAAAGGCGTAAAGGTCATCGTGGACGGCAAAAGTCTGGTCTATCTTGACGGAACCGAGTTGGATTTCGTCAAAGAAGGGCTGAACGAAGGCTTTAAGTTCAATAATCCGAACATTTCCGGCGAATGTGGTTGCGGCGAAAGTTTCAACGTCTGACCCCTCTTGGGTAGTGAGCGTGCGATCGATTAATAGCCTGCGTTGCTACCCAGAACTCCCAGAGTACCACTATGGATTACTTTACGTTATTCGGGCTGCCGATTCGCTATGATGTGGATGGCGGCCTGCTTGCATCCCGTTTTCAGGATTTGCAGCGGCAGTTCCATCCTGACCGTTATGCTGCCAGCTCAGAGCGCGAGCGCATGCTGGCGGTGCAGCAGGCGGCGACGATCAATAACGCCTATCAGGCGCTCAAGCATCCGCTGAGACGCGCGGAGTATATGTTGTCGCTGCATGGTTTTGATGTGAACAACGAACAGCATACGATGAAGGACACGGCATTCCTGATGGAACAGCTGGAACTGCGCGAAGAGCTGGACGTGATCTCACAGCGATCGGATGCCGATGAGGCACTGACGGCCTTCGCCGAGCGGTTGCAGGCAACGATCGTTAAGCGCCGTTCGTATATGCGTGATGAACTCGATAATGAGACGTGGACAGACGCCGCAGATACCGTGCGCAAGCTACGCTTTTTAGACAAGCTCCAGCAACAGGTTGAAGAACTCGAAGAACAATTGCTGGACAGATAACTGGTTAATCCGGCGGGTAACCCGATGGTGATTGCCATACTGGGTTTCTCGCCAGCCAATTGATGGAAGCTCAATATGGCCTTATTACAAATTAGTGAGCCTGGCCTTAGCGCCGCACCGCATCAGCGTCGTCTGGCTGTCGGTATTGATTTAGGCACCACCCATTCTCTTGTTGCCACCGTACGCAGCGGTGAAGCTCAGACGCTGGCAGATAGCTATGGGCGCGACTTACTGCCCTCGGTTGTCCACTATCGTCACGATAGTCACAGCGTCGGTTGGGATGCACGCGACAATGCTGCCCGCGATCTGGAAAATACCGTCAGCTCAGTCAAACGCCTGATGGGGCGTTCTCTGGACGACATTCAGCAACGCTACCCGCATTTACCGTATCACTTTCATGCCAGCGATAACGGCCTGCCGCTGATTCAGACGTCGGCTGGCAACCTCAATCCTGTACAGGTGTCGGCGGATATTTTGTCCGCGCTGGCTGCGCGTGCGGAAGCGGCGTTAGGCGGCGTGCCGGATGGCGTGGTGATTACCGTTCCTGCCTATTTCGATGACGCACAGCGTCAGGGCACTAAAGACGCGGCACGTCTTGCCGGGTTGCACGTATTGCGCCTGCTGAACGAACCGACTGCGGCCGCCATTGCCTACGGGCTGGATTCCGGTAAAGAGGGCGTGATCGCCATTTACGATCTGGGCGGTGGCACCTTTGATATTTCCATTCTGCGCCTGAGCCGTGGCGTCTTTGAAGTGCTGGCGACGGGCGGCGATTCTGCGTTGGGCGGTGATGATTTCGATCATCTGCTGGCGGAGTGGCTGCGTGAGCAGGCGGGTATTCACGATCGTGACGATCGTCAGTTAGATCATGCCTTTCGCCACGCGGCGGTGAAGGCTAAAGTTGCACTCAGCAGCGCCGAGTCGGTCCGTGTGGATGTCGCTGGTTGGCAGGGCGATATCACCCGTGAGCAGTTTGATTCGCTGATTGCTTCGCTGGTGAAACGCACGCTGCTGTCCTGCCGTCGCACGCTGAAAGACGCGGGGCAGGTGCCAGAAGACGTGCTGGAAGTCGTGATGGTGGGCGGATCGACCCGCGTTCCGCTGGTACGCGCTCAAGTCGGAACGTTTTTTGGCCGTACGCCGCTGACGTCGATCGATCCAGACAAGGTCGTGGCTATCGGTGCGGCGATTCAGGCGGATATTCTGGTGGGCAACAAGCCAGACAGCGAAATGCTGCTGCTGGACGTGATCCCGTTGTCGCTGGGACTGGAGACGATGGGCGGGCTGGTGGAAAAAATCATTCCGCGCAATACCACGATCCCGGTTGCTCGCGCACAGGAATTCACCACCTTCAAAGACGGCCAGAGCGGCATGATGATCCACGTCTTGCAGGGCGAGCGCGAAATGGTGGCAGATTGCCGTTCGCTTGCGCGCTTCTCACTGCGCGGCTTGCCGCCGCTGCCTGCTGGTGGAGCTCACATTCGCGTGACCTTTCAGGTTGATGCAGATGGCCTGCTGAGCGTCACGGCGATGGAGAAATCGACGGGCGTCGAGGCATCCATTCAGGTTAAACCGTCATACGGATTGAGCGATACGGAAATTGCCACGATGATCACCGATTCGATGCTGAATGCGAAAGAAGATGTCGGTGCGCGTCGTCTGGCAGAGCAAAAAGTGGAGGCTTCACGCGTGCTGGAAAGTTTGCAAAGCGCGCTGGTGGCTGACGCAGAGTTATTGAGCCATGACGAAAAAGGCATCATTGTCGCGGCATCCGAACACCTGCATACGATGATGCAGGGAAACGATCCCGTGGCGATTGAAGCCGCGATTAAAACAGTCGATCAACAAACCCAGGAATTCGCCGCCCGTCGCATGGATGCCTCTATCCGTCGCGCGCTGGCAGGCCATTCTGTGGATGAGGTGTAACATGCCTAAGATAGTCTTTTTACCGCATCAGGATCTGTGTCCTGAAGGCGCGGTTTTGGAAGCGGAACGCGGTGAAAGCATTTTGGAAGTCGCCCTGCGTAACGGTATTGACGTTGAGCACGCCTGCGAGAAATCCTGTGCCTGCACTACCTGCCATTGCATCGTGCGCGAAGGTTTCGACTCGCTGGCAGAAAGTACGGAAGATGAGGACGACATGCTGGATAAGGCCTGGGGGCTGGAGCCGGAAAGTCGTCTGGGCTGTCAGGCGCGTATCGCCGGGGACGATCTGGTTGTCGAGATCCCGCGCTATACGATCAACCACGCGCGCGAGCATTAATCTGCATAGGGAGTAACCGTTATGGGATTAAAATGGACAGACAGCCGGGCTATCGGCGAAGCGCTTTACGATAAGTTTCCCGATCTCGATCCGAAAACCGTACGTTTCACGGATATGCATCAGTGGATCTGCGAGCTGGATGAATTTGACGATCGGCCGGACGCCTCCAATGAAAAAATTCTGGAAGCGATCCTGCTGGTCTGGTTAGATGAAGCTGAATAACACGATGACGGGGCTGCCTTTGGTGGCCCGTTTTATTCTCGTGCCAACATTTGTAACATTTGCATGTCATGATGCACCGTTTATTTGTCTGCAAACCGAGTATTTATAAGCGAAAGCGTTTATAAACACGCATTGATAAGCAGAATGTCTGCAACTATGAACATCACCTGCAAACATGAAAAGTGGCAGGAATACCTATTATCGGAGAAGCACTATGACGAACAATACCATGCTGATTTCACTCTCCACTCAACCTGCTGACGCGCGCTGGGGAGAAAAAGCGACGCTGAGTGTGAATGAGCAGGGTTTTACCCTTCATGTCGGGGCGTCCCTGAATGGCAAAGCGGCACTGGCGGTGATCCAACGTGCTGCCCGCAAAATTGATGGGCAGGGGATTAAACACGTTAAGCTTGCCGGTGAAGGCTGGGATCTGGCAAACAGCTGGGCATTCTGGCAGGGATATCGCGGGCCGAAAGGGCAAAGAACGGTTGAATGGGCGGAACTGAATGACGCTGACAAGAAAGAGCTAAACGATCGCCTGAAGATTGTGGACTGGGTGCGTGACACCATCAACCTGCCTGCTGAAGATCTGGGGCCAGAGCAGCTTGCGACCCGTGCTGTAGACCTGCTGTGTGACGTCGCCTGTGACGCTATCAGTTATCGCATCACCAAAGGTGAAGATCTGCGTGAGCAGAATTATGCTGGCCTGCATACGGTGGGTCGCGGTTCTGAACGTCAACCGGTGCTGCTGGCGCTGGACTATAACCCGACGGGTAACGCGGATGCGCCAGTGTTCGCCTGTCTGGTCGGTAAAGGTATTACGTTTGATACCGGCGGCTACAGCCTGAAACCGAGCAGTTCCATGGATTCCATGAAATCGGACATGGGCGGGGCGGCCACTCTGACGGGCGCGCTCGCGCTGGCAGCTGCGCGCGGTTTGCAACAGCGTGTGAAGCTGTACCTGTGCTGCGCAGACAACATGGTGAGCGGCAATGCATTCCGACTGGGTGACATCATTCGCTACCGCAACGGTAAAACGGTTGAGGTAATGAACACCGATGCGGAAGGGCGTTTGGTGCTGGCGGATGGCCTGATCGATGCTTCTGAGCAGAATCCACAGTGGATTATCGACTGCGCAACATTGACGGGCGCGGCAAAAACGGCGCTGGGCAACGACTATCACGCGCTGTTCAGCTTCGATGATGAACTGGTGGCGGCATTGCAGGAAAGTGCGAAAGAAGAAAGCGAACCGTTCTGGCGTCTGCCATTGGAAGAGTTCCACCGCAGCCATCTGCCGTCCAGCTTTGCCGATCTGAACAACATTGCCAGTGGTGCACACACCGCTGGTGCCAGCACGGCAGCGGCTTTCTTGTCGCACTTTGTGAAAAATTATCAGCAGGGCTGGCTGCACATTGACTGTTCCGCGACGTACCGTAAAGGCGCGGTAGATCAGTGGGCGACGGGCGCAACGGGACTCGGCGTACGCACGCTGGCGAATCTCCTGCTGAGCAGCGCCAAGTAGTCGGTTCAGGTCTTAACGCGTCAGTTTTTAACGTAATCATGTTGAGGAAAGTATGGAGTTTTCGCCACGTAATAAACTGGAAGAAGTGCTGATTCTGGCTGCAACAGAGCCAGCACATCGTCCTGAATTTTTCAGTGAACTGATGGAAGCCACGGTGTTTGTGCTGGGCAGTACCGATGACGGGGATGAATCCGGTGAGGTGGTATTGCATGCGGGCAGTAATGTGAACATTCAGCACTGGGAAAAAGACGATGGTTCATCCGCCATTCCTTTCTTCTCTTCTCTGGAAGCATTGCAGAGCGCGATTGCGGAAGAAGCCGCTTTTCTGGCCCTGCCGACGCGTTCGTTGTTTGAAATGACGCAGGGCGTCACGCTGTTCCTCAACCCTAAACTGCCGTATGGCAAAGAATTTTTGCCACAGGAAATTGAACATATTCTGTCTGGCGAAGGTAATGGCTTTGTTCAGCAGCGCGTTGTTGAAGAAGAGATGCAGGTCATACTGAGCCAGCCAGCCGAGATGCCAGCACAGATGATTGATTCCCTGACGCAGCTGTTTACCAAACATCGCCATGTAAAACGGGCGTTTCTGGCACAGATTCAGGAACCGGGCGAAGAGCAGCCGCACCTGCTGATTGGGATTGATGCCGATCAGGATGAAGAAATCATCATCCGTGAAGCGGGCAGCGTTGCCAGTGACACTTTACCGGACGAGCGTCCTGTCGACCTGTGTCTGGTGAAGGAAGGCGAATCGGGTATCAGTCATTATATGATTAAGCACACCACGCCGTTTTACGAGCGTAAGTGGGGGAGCTTCCTGAGAGAGTTTAAGGGAAGCGGTAACGCCTGATACCGGGTAGGTAAATTTGATAGAGGCAACGGCGGATTACGATTTTTCCGCTGTTGCCTGCAATAGCAGTAAATCAATCAGCATCACCAGATTCGATTCAAATGAGCTAATCTCACCGGCTTCCGCGGCATAGTGAACCGCATCATCGTAGAGCCGGAAGTGCAAATCGGCTAACTCGCCTAATGAATTCAACGACGCTCGGGTAAATGCGATTACCTTCATGCCAATGTTTTTGGCGATACGCGCCTTATCTAGCACCTGCTCAGTTTCCCCACTGCGGGAGATCGCGATAAACACCTGATACTTCGGCGCGTTATTGAGAAAAATGCCTCGGCTGTCTCCCAGCCCGGAAGAGAAGGCATCTTTCCCCAGCACCTGCAGTTTCTTCGCCAAATATTCAGCAAACAGATGAGAAAAACCTGCGCCATAGAGGAAAAAGTGGCTTTCCTGTCGCAGGATAGCGCTGAAAGCGGCTCTATCCTGATGGCTAATGTAGGCAAACGTGCGCTGATAATTGTCGACAAAATGCTGGAAAGCATCAGGAAGCGAAGCGTCATTGGGCGTAACGACAGGCGAGGGTGCGAGACGCGGATGCTCCGTGAGCAACGTTTTGCAGTGATAAATGAATTCACTGTAGCCGCTAAAGCCGATTTTCTGGCACAGCCGCATGATAGTCGCTGTGGAAACATAGGTCTTTTGCGCCAGCTCCCGCACCGTGATTTTGCCTATCAGTGATGAATGTTCGGCGATAAAAGCCAGCACGCGGTATTCCGCGCGCGTCAGCACCTGACCGTGCTGCATTAAGGACGCCAGCCGATTATCCACCTGCTACCCCTGATTGACGGCAATAAAATACCGAACGGAACTAATTACGCTCAATTGGGACATCATCGCGGCTCCCCCAATCGCTCCACGATCCGTCGTACAGTGTCACATTCGGGACATTTAACTGCGTCAGCGCCAGCACCACGACAGAGGCCGTTACGCCGGAGCCGCAGCTGGCGACGATGGGGCGAGTAAAATCTACCCCGTGTTTATGCAAAATGGTCGCCAGTTCGGCATTAGGTTTCAGCGCACCGTTACTCACCAAATCAGTCCACGGTACGTTGAGGCTGCCGGGAATGCGGCCGCGATGCAGGCCAGGACGCGGTTCATCCACCTCGGCGTTAAAACGGGGAGCGGGGCGGGCATCAACAATCTGTTCTGATTTATCCCGGCTGATGGAAAGCACGTCATCGCGTGAGCGAATCGCATTTTCATCCATCGTGGCGTGGAACGTGGTTGGCTTCGGCGTTACATCGCCTTGTTCCAGCGGTAGATTCTGCGCTGTCCAACCCGCCAGACCGCCGCTCAGGATCGAAAGTGATGTCGCGCCGAAGGTGTGCAGCATCCACCACGCACGTGGCGCGGAGAAGAGATTGCCTTCATCGTAAATCACCAGATGCTGCTGGTTATCGATCCCCAATTCGCCCATCGCGCGTGCGAAGTCTTCGCGAGTTGGCATCATATGTGGCAGATCGGTGCTGTGATCGGACAGCGTTTCAATATCAAAAAAAACCGCGCCAGGCAGATGACCGGCGCGGTATTCAGCGTGAATATCACGGGTGCTGTTGCCCGGCGGTAGCATCCGAGCGTCGATGAGTGTGATGCTGCTGTCATTCAGGTGGCTGGCAAGCCAGTCTGCGGAGACAAACCGCTCATGAGAAACGGGCAAATCAGAAGACGATGCTGACATAGATCCTCCACGTTGGGGCCGACGAATTCGACCCCGAATCTATCATTGATGTGCAATGATAGATTCATTGTCAGCGATTTTTCCTCATCCGACAAGTCGTGGATTATTGAGCGATACCGTCTCTATATGCTTGTTTTAATTGCGGCCAGTAATCCTGATTGGCTTCAATCATCTCGTCCAGAATGGCTTTGGCGTGCTGCATTGTCGGCACGGTTCGGTTCAGGGTAAATGCCTGCAAGGCCTTCTCGTAGCTGCCTTCCAACGTGGCTTCCACCAATAGTTGTTCAGACGCCAACTGCTGTTCCAGCAAGGCACGATGGAACTGCGGGACATTCCCCATCCGCACCGGCTCTGGACCTTGTGAAGTGATATAAGCAGGCACTTCCACCATCGCGTCGTAAGGCAGATTGGCGATGGCACCTTTATTCTCGACGATCACCAGATGGCGCTGGCGCAGATCGAACGCCAGCGAGCAGGCGACATCAACGATGAACGATCCGTGTACGCCAACGTGGAACGCATCGGACAGAATCCCGGTTTCTTTGTAGCTGGCGGCGGCCGCAAACAGCTTCTTCTCACGCCCGTCCATCACTTCATTGGCGCGCGTGTAGTCAGGATCCTGATGCTCCACGATCTGATTCGGCATCAGGTAGTACTGCAAATACGGATTCGGCACGAATTCTGGGAAATGATCCATGACTGGTTTGATGTTGCGCCAGGTTTTCACCCACGACGGATCGGCGTGCTGCGGATCGGTATCGGCGGCATCGGCGGTCAACAGGCCGTAGCGGGCGATGTGTTCGCGCAGTTCTGGCATACGATCGACGCCGTCGACCAGCACGCGGGTAAACCAGCCAAAGTGATTCAGCCCGAAATAATCCACCGTGATGTCGTGGCGATCGACGCCCAGCACGGCTGCAATGTTACGCATCGCGGCAACCGGCATGTCACAGATATTCAGCACGCGGGCGTTAGGACGCAGGCGGCGCACGCCTTCGGCAACAATTGCGGCGGGGTTGGAGTAATTGACGATCCACGCTTCTTTATGCGCATAGCGCTCAACCAGATCGATCAGCTCAGCCATCGGCAGAATCGTACGCAGGCCGTAGGCCAGCCCGCCGGGGCCACAGGTTTCCTGCCCGACGACGCCGTGACGTAGTGGGATTTTCTCGTCCTGTTCGCGCATCTTGTACTGGCCAACGCGCATCTGAGCAAAGACAAAGTGAGCACCAGTAAACGCGGTTTCCGCGTCGGTTGTGACGGTAAAGACGATGCTGTCACTGTGGTCGCGAATCACTTTTTCCACCACCGGCGCGATGATGTCCTGCCGCGGGCCGTCGATGTCATACAAACGAATCTCCGCCAGCGGGAAATCCGCGAGACGTACCATCAGACTCTTTACGATGCCTGGGGTATAGGTACTGCCGCCGCCGGCAATGGTCAGAATGAATGGGGGTTTCGTCATGGTCAGTCTCCTGTTAAAGCGCGTTTTCAACTGCTTCGCGTATCGTTTTGACGTGAAGTCCGTAAACCACCTGTACGTTGTTACCCTGTCGGATAACGGCTTTCGCACCGGTGCTCTTAAGTTGTTGTTCGTCTACCAAAGCCGGGTCGATGAGCGTGACCCGCAGGCGGGTGTAGCAGTTATCCACCACCTCGATATTGGGTTTGCCACCCAGCCCGGCGATGATGGTGGCACCCACAAGCTGGGCATCGCCTTTCACCGCGTCCTGCGTTTTTGCCGGACTCTCGGTCTTGGACTGATATTCGGTTTTGGAATACAGCCGCGTCTCTTCCTCATCGGACTCACGCCCTGGTGTTGGCATGTCGAAGTACAGAATCAGGAAGCGGAAGACGAAGAAGTAAATCACCGACATGGTCAGCCCAACCGCGATGTACATCGGCCAGTTGGATTTTTCGGTGCCCAGCGGCAGGTTATAAAGCAGGAAATCGATGACACCGTTGGCACCAATCGCATGCACGCCCATGATGGAGAACAGCATCATGCCTATGCCGGTGAGTACGGCGTGGACGGCAAACAGCATCGGCGCGACGAACAGGAAGGAGAACTCTAGCGGCTCGGTGACGCCCAGTAAGAAAGAGGTAAACGCGGCCGGAATAAGAATAGCTTTGGCGGCCAGCCGTTTTTCTGTCTTCGCTGTCACGTACATCGCCAGCGCAGCGGCCGTCAGACCAAACATTTTACTGATACCGCGAGCATCCCAGACCACGGTGGAACTCAGCTGTTTGACGTCCTGACAGGCCATTTCAGCAAAATAGATGTTACGTGCGCCCTGATACAGCTTGCCGCACACTTCTGCGGTGCCGCCCAGTTCGGTGTACAAGAACGGGGTATAGACCAGATGATGCAGCCCGGTGGGGATCAGTACGCGTTCGAGAAAGCCATAAATCGCGATGCCAACAGGGCCCGCACCTTTGATAGCGAAAGCCAGCCAGGTAATACCGTGCTGAGCAAACGGCCACAGAGCGCTCATCGCAAAGCCCAGCGCAATTGCCAGCGGAATAACCAGAATGGCGACGAAACAGTGGCCTGAATAGATCGCCATCACGCCGTTAAACTGTTTACTGGAATAGCGGTTATACAGATAGCCTGCGAATCCGCCGATCAAAATACCGGCGAAAACGCCCATTTCCAGCACCTGAACGCCCAGCACCATGCCTTGCCCGGCGGGGCGCATTTCTGCCGCTGGCACGAGCTTACCCTGTAATTGCAGCGTGATGTTCATGGCATTAATGAAGATGATAAACATCACCAGACCAATCAGCGCAGCGTAGCCTTTATCGCGTTTCGCCAGCCCGATCGGGATTCCGACGGCGAACACCAGCGCCAAATTAGCCAGAATCGCCACGGCAGATTTGGAAATCAGTTGACCAAAATCCTGAATCAAGGGGTGATTAAGTAAAGGGACATAGCCCGCTAAATTGCCGTTACCGAACACATTCCCAAATGCGATGAATAACCCGACAATCGGGAGTATCAGCACCGGCCCATACAGGGACTTGCCGAAATTTTGCAATGCATTGACCGCTCTTTTCATTATCAGCCCTCTTACTGGCCATTATGGTGGGTACAGCAGCAAGGCTAGCAGTGAATGACAAAGAGATTCCAGTTATCTTATTGTTTTAAAAACAAATAACCTATAACGTTACAAGTAACCTTCAGAACTGTGATCGCCGATGATTTGTTACATTCAGCATTGGGGCGGTGAGAAACGAAAAAGCGTGATGCGCAATCGTTAATGAAGAGAAAATGAGAGGTAATATTTTTTTAATAAAATGTTATCTACTTGGTAGGCAACAAAGGCCGCTACCCCTATAATTTGCGCCACTTTCACTGGCTGGGTATACAATTCTTATAATCCGGCTGTAATCTGACAGTTTAGTTAATGAGGTCAATATGACGATAGAACGTACCTTCTCCATCGTAAAACCTAACGCGGTTGCTAAAAATGCCATCGGTGCGATTTACGCACGCTTTGAAAGCGCTGGTTTTACCATTGTTGCGGCTAAAATGCTGCGTCTGAGCCGTGAGCAAGCGGAAGGTTTTTACGCTGAGCATAAAGGCAAGCCGTTCTTTGATGGCCTGGTTGAATTCATGATGTCTGGCCCGATCATGGTGCAGGTGCTGGAAAGTGAAAACGCCGTTCAACGTAACCGTGACATCATGGGGGCGACCAACCCAGCAAATGCACTGGCGGGAACGCTGCGTGCTGATTATGCGGACAGCTTCACAGCGAACGCGGTGCACGGTTCTGACTCTATCGAATCCGCTCAGCGTGAAATTGCTTATTTCTTCAGCGAAGACGAAATCTGCGCGCGCGCGTAAATGAAACAACGGTTACGCACGATGAATTGTTGTGCGTGATAACAGGTCAGCCTGTGATGTTGCTTCTTTTTTGTTGCGTTAGTGCGCGACAGCGAAGTAATGACACAGAAAAAAAGCGGTGATGGTAGCTTACCTGTTTTAAAATTTGTACAATGCTGCGCCCCGGATGAGCCTGCACTTATCCGGGGCGTTTCTTTGGTCATTACCATCGAATTCAACCTTCTTTTTAGCGCCATAACGTGTAATAACGAGGCCAGGATTGACAATGTCTAAGCAAATCGCGTCTGAAACCGTCGTGTCTGAAACGACGGCATCTCACACTACCGCATCTACAACTACCGTATCCGAGCAAACCGTGTCTGAATTCACTCCGGCGTCCGCTGATGCCTCTCAATCCGTCAAAGCCAGTGCGGAAAAAATCAACCTGTTGGATCTGAACCGCCAGCAAATGCGTGACCTCTTCATGTCGATGGGAGAGAAACCGTTCCGCGCCGATCAGGTCATGAAGTGGATGTATCACTACTGCTGTGATGACTTCAACCAGATGACGGATATTAACAAAGTCTTCCGCACCAAATTGCAGGAGATCGCTGAAATTCGCGCCCCTGAAGTGGTGGACGAACAGCGCTCTTCCGACGGCACCATCAAGTGGGCGATTCTGGTGGGCGGTCAACGGGTTGAAACGGTTTATATTCCAGAAGAAGATCGCGCCACGCTGTGTGTGTCGTCTCAGGTAGGCTGTGCGCTGGAGTGCAAATTCTGTTCAACGGCGCAGCAGGGCTTTAACCGTAACCTGCGCGTATCGGAAATCATCGGACAGGTGTGGCGTGCGGCGAAGATTATCGGTGCGTTTAAAGTCACCGGCCAGCGTCCAATCACCAACGTTGTGATGATGGGTATGGGCGAACCGTTGCTGAACCTGACTAACGTGGTGCCAGCGATGGAAATCATGCTGGATGACTTCGGCTTTGGTTTGTCCAAGCGTCGTGTGACGCTGTCTACGTCAGGCGTAGTGCCTGCGTTGGATAAACTGGGCGATATGATCGATGTTGCGCTGGCGATTTCTCTGCATGCGCCGACCGACGACATCCGCAACGAAATCATGCCGATCAACAAAAAGTACAATATTGAGATGTTCCTGAGCGCGGTACGTCGCTATCTGGAAAAATCCAATGCGAATCAGGGACGTGTTACCGTTGAGTATGTGATGTTGGATCATATCAATGATGGCACTGAGCACGCGCATCAATTGGCGGAATGCCTGAAAGATACGCCGTGCAAGATCAACCTGATTCCGTGGAACCCGTTCCCGGGCGCGCCGTATGGCCGCAGCTCAAATAGCCGTGTTGACCGTTTCTCCAAGGTACTGATGGAGTATGGCTTCACGACGATCGTACGTAAGACCCGTGGGGATGACATTGATGCTGCCTGCGGTCAGCTGGCGGGTGAAGTCGTAGACAGAACCAAACGTACGCTGAAGAAGAAAATGGCCGGTGAACCTATCGCGGTGAAAGCGGTCTGATATCAAATCGGTGCGGGTTAATGCGGAAGCATTAACCCGATGTCGTTCTCTGAGGTCATTTGCAGGGTAAAAGTGAGCAAATTGCGAGACGTGCCGCGTTGTTGTTAGGTCTGACTGTCACCCTGTTCATATTCAGGTAACCTCGCAGGTCAGGATGTCTGACAAAGACGACAAGGCGGGGGAACAGGGATGGCAAAGCCACTATCACAGAGACTTTCTTTATTACAAGGAATGTCTTTATCACAGGGAATGTATTGGCTGAGTGGCCTGGTCGCGGTGCTGTTGTTAGTGGGGTGTGTGACATCGCCTCAGGAGACAACAAATCCCGCGGTCGCCCAAACCCGCTTGCAGTTAGGGTTGACCTATCTGGCGCGCAACAATCTGGATTCGGCACGGCAGAATCTTGAGAAGGTGGTAGCGATTGCTCCGCAGGATTATCGAACACAATTGGGGATGGCGCTTTACGAGCAGCGGATAGGTGAAAATCGTCTGGCTGAACAGCGTTATCAGCATGTGTTGAACATGGCGCCGGAAAATGGCAGCGTCATGAATAATTACGGTGCGTTTCTGTGTAGTTTAGGGCAGTATGTAGCGGCTCAGCGACAGTTTAGTGCGGCTGCACAACTTCCTGATTACAGTCAGGTTGCTGATGCGTTGGAAAATGCGGGATACTGCTTTTTCAATGCCGGACAGACTGAAGACGCGCGCAATTTATTGAGTCGGGCGCTGAAGTATGACCCGACGAAAGGCAGTGCTTTGCTGACGGAAGCAAACCAACAGTTTGCTGCCGGGAAAAATGAGCAAACGCAGCTGCTGCTTGATATTTACCAGCATATTCTTCCGGCCAGTGCCGAAAGCTTATGGTTACAGATTCGTTTCGCCGCGTTAGCGGGCCATGATGGCGATAAAGAACGTTATGGCAACGTGCTGGCGCGAAGTTTTCCACAATCTAAACAGTACCAGCATTTCTTAGCTAATGAATACTGAAGCCACCCAAGATAAAACAGAAGCAAAACTACCCGGCGAACGTCTGCGTGAGGCGCGTGAACGCCTTGGGCTGACTCAGCAAACTATTGCTGAGCGTTTGTGCCTTAAAATCACCACCGTTCGCGATATTGAAGACGGGACGACGCCTGCTGATTTAGCGCCGACTTTTCTGCGCGGCTATATCCGTTCTTATGCCAAGCTGGTTCATTTACCCGAAGATGAACTGCTTCCCATCGTGGATAAGCAGGCCATACCTAAAACGATCTCAGTCTCGCCGATGCAGAGTTTTTCGCTGAAAAAAAGCCGCAAAAAGCGTGATGGCTGGTTGATGACAATCACCTGGTTGGTCGTGCTGGTTGTTCTGGGGTTAACGGGCGCATGGTGGTGGCAAAACCATCAGGCTCAGCAGGCGGAAATCAACAGCATGGTCGATCACGCCAGTTCGATGCAGGCACAGGCGGAAGGGCAGTCCGTTCCACTGATGGACAACAGCGCAGCGCAGGAAACGGCGACGCCGGACTCTACAGTGGCACCTTCTACGCCAGTTGATCTTTCTGCTACTGTTGCGGCGACACCTTCAACGCCTTCTTCTTCTACAACCGCACCATCTGCTACTCCATCCAGCCAATCACCTTCACACGCGAACGCCGCACAGCCACAGGCTGCGGGCAATGCTCTGTTGGGCGCTGGGGCCGTGGCTCCCGCTGCGGGGACGGTAGCGGAGAGCAATCCGGCCTCTGCGGCTCATGCCTTGGTGATGACTTTCAAGGCCGATTGCTGGCTGGAAGTGACGGATGCCAGCGGTAAGAAACTGTTCAGCGGTATGCAGCGTAATGGCGGCACACTGAATCTGGATGGTCAGTCACCCTATAAACTTAAAATTGGTGCGCCTGCTGCGGTACAGATTCAATTTCAAGGTAAGCCAGTCGATTTAAGCCAATTTGTGCGTAGCAGTCAGGTTGCACGTCTGACGCTGACCGCAGAATAATGTGTTGTTCAGGTAAGACTGCAATGTTGGAGATGAAGTAATGCATAACGCTGCACCCATAACCCGTCGAAAATCAACACGGATTTACGTCGGCAAGGTGCCTGTTGGTGATGGTGCGCCGATTGCGGTGCAATCCATGACCAACACGAAAACCACCGACGTTGAAGCTACCGTTAACCAAATCAGAGCGCTGGAACGTGTTGGCGTCGATATCGTCCGCGTCTCCGTGCCAACCATGGACGCGGCGGAAGCCTTTAAGCTTATCAAACAGCAGGTGAATGTCCCGCTCGTTGCTGATATCCATTTTGACTACCGCATCGCGCTGAAAGTTGCGGAATACGGTGTCGACTGTCTGCGTATCAACCCCGGCAATATCGGTAATGAAGAGCGTATTCGCTCGGTTGTCGACTGCGCGCGTGACAAAAATATCCCGATCCGCATTGGTGTTAACGGCGGTTCGCTGGAAAAAGATTTGCAGGAAAAATACGGTGAGCCAACGCCGGAAGCGCTGTTGGAATCGGCGATGCGCCATGTCGATATTCTTGATCGCCTGAACTTCGATCAGTTTAAAGTCAGCGTCAAAGCCTCAGACGTATTCCTTGCCGTGCAATCCTATCGTTTGCTGGCTTCACGTATCGATCAGCCGCTGCACCTCGGTATTACCGAAGCGGGTGGCGCACGTAGCGGCGCGGTGAAATCAGCTATCGGCCTCGGTCTGCTGCTGTCTGAAGGCATTGGTGACACGCTGCGTATCTCGCTGGCGGCCGATCCAGTTGAAGAAGTGAAAGTCGGCTTCGATATCCTGAAATCGCTGCGCATTCGTGCTCGAGGGATCAACTTCATTGCTTGCCCGACCTGTTCTCGCCAGGAATTTGACGTGATCGGTACGGTGAATGCGCTGGAACAACGGCTGGAAGATCTCATCACGCCGATGGATGTTTCGATTATCGGCTGCGTGGTGAATGGTCCCGGCGAAGCGCTGGTGTCGACGATTGGTGTTACGGGTGGACACAACAAGAGCGGCTTCTATGAAGACGGCGTGCGGCAGAGAGAGCGCTTCGATAACGAACAGATGATCGATCAGTTAGAAGCCAAGATCCGCGCGAAAGCCTCCATGATGGACGAAAATCAGCGTATTACCGTCAATCTGGTGGATAAGTAACCCTGACGGCGTGACGGTATGCCGTCACCCGCATAATTAACGATTCCTGAACCCGATGGGGATGCCCCGCATTGAAGATGCGACGACAATCCCTCTATAATCGGGTTTATTTTTTGAAAAACGCATAGAGAACTGACGTGGCAAAAAATATTCAAGCCATCCGTGGCATGAACGATTACCTGCCAGCCGAAACGGCATTGTGGCAGCGTATTGAAAACAGCCTGAAACAGGTGCTCAGCGGCTACGGCTATAATGAAATTCGTTTGCCGATTGTCGAGCAAACGCCGCTGTTTAAGCGCGCTATCGGTGAAGTGACCGATGTCGTCGAAAAAGAGATGTATACCTTTGACGATCGCAATGGCGATAGCCTGACTCTGCGCCCGGAAGGGACGGCAGGCTGCGTCCGCGCCGGTATTGAGCACGGTATTCTCTATAATCAGGAACAGCGGCTGTGGTATGTCGGCCCGATGTTCCGCTACGAGCGTCCGCAGAAAGGGCGCTATCGCCAGTTCCATCAGTTGGGCTGTGAAGTGTTTGGTCTGCAAGGGCCGGATATTGATGCCGAACTGATCCTGATGACGGCCCGCTGGTGGCGTGTGCTGGGCATCGCCGACCACGTGAAGCTGGAACTGAACTCGATTGGTTCGTTAGACGCGCGCGCCCGCTATCGCGAAGCGCTGGTGGCGTTCCTCGAACAGCATAAAGATCAGTTGGATGAAGACTGCCTGCGCCGGATGTACACCAACCCGCTGCGCGTTTTGGATACGAAAAATCCGCAGATTCAGGTGTTGCTGAATGACGCGCCAGTGCTGACGGACTATCTGGATGATGAATCGCGTGAACACTTTGAAGCGCTGGGTGAACTTTTAACGCAGTCCGGCATCCCATATACCGTTAATCCGCGCCTGGTTCGTGGTTTGGATTACTATAACCGCACCGTATTTGAGTGGGTGACAACCAGCCTGGGCGCACAGGGCACGGTCTGTGCCGGTGGGCGTTATGATGGTATGGTGGAACAGCTGGGCGGGCACGCGACGCCAGCGGTCGGTTTTGCGATGGGTCTGGAGCGTCTGGTTCTGCTGGTGCAGTCTGTCAATCCAGAGTTCAAAGCACAGTCAGGCGTAGATGCTTATCTGATTTCTTCAGGTGCGGGAACGCAGGTTGCGGCAATGCAACTGGCGGAGAAATTACGTGACGCGCTGCCGCAGTTGAAACTGATGACCAACTACGGTGGTGGTAACTTTAAGAAGCAATTTGCTCGCGCTGATAAATGGGGCGCACGCGTCGCATTGGTATTAGGCGAAAATGAAGTGGCGGCCGGTCAGGTTGTGGTTAAAAACCTGAGCAATGGCGAGCAGGATACATTGGCACAGGCCGACGTCGCATCGCGGCTGGCAACGTTACTGGATTGAGGAGAGAGACACCGTGGAAGTCTATACCACAGAGAATGAACAGGTTGATGCACTACGTCGTTTCCTCGCGGAGAACGGAAAGGCGTTAGTTGTCGGTGTTGTGCTGGGCGTTGGCGCACTGGTTGGCTGGCGTTTCTGGCAAAGCCATCAAAATGACAGCGTGCAGGCGGCATCGGCATCTTATCAGCAGGTGACGGAGCAATTGGCCGAAGGCAAAGCTGAAGCGATTGCTTCAACTGAGAAATTTACGGCTGAGAATAAGAATACCTATGGTGCGCTGGCTTCTCTGGAGCTGGCTCGTCATTACGTTGATCAGAAAGATTATGCTAAAGCCGCACAGCAGCTGGTACAGGCGCAGTCGCAAACTAAAGATGCCGACCTGCTGGCGGTAGTGAATCTGCGTCTGGCGCGGGTTCAGCTACAGGAAAACAAAGCGGATGACGCGCTGAAAACATTGGATGCCATCAAACTGGAAGGTTGGGCGTCACAGGCTGCGGAAGTGCGTGGTGATATCCTGGTGAGCAAAGGGGATAATCAGGCTGCGCGCGATGCCTACAACAAAGGGTTGTCTTCCAATCCATCGCAGGCACAGCAAGCGTTACTGCGTATGAAACTGAATAACCTGTCCAGCTAAGAGGAATTCCATGCAATTGCGTAAAACACTTTTGGTAGGACTGGTTTCTGTTGCCCTGCTGAGCGGATGTTCGCTGTTTAACAGCGAAGAAGATGTTGTCACTATGTCTCCACTGCCGCAGGTGGAAAACCAGTTCACGCCAACCAAGGTGTGGAACAGCTCGGTTGGGAGCGGGATTGGTGAGTTTTATTCCAATCTTCACCCCGCATGGCAGGATAATCGCGTTTTTGCTGCCGATCGTCGTGGCACCGTGAAAGCGATGGATCTGAGTGACGGCAAAGAGATTTGGCGCGCGGATCTGTCAGAGAAGACCAATTTCTTCTCCCGCAATAATCCAGCGCTGCTGTCCGGCGGTGTAGCGGTTTCTGGTAACCATGTCTATGTCGGCAGCGAAAGAGCGCAGGTTTATGCGCTGAACGCGGAAGATGGTACGCCGGTATGGCAGACCAAAGTAGCTGGCGAAGCGCTGTCTCGCCCTGTCGTCAGCGACGGTGTAGTGCTGATTCACACCAGCAACGGCATGTTGCAGGCATTGAATGAAGCCGATGGCGCAATCAAGTGGAGCGTCAACTTAGATATGCCGACGCTGTCTCTGCGCGGTGAATCTGCCCCGACAACCGCATTTGGTGCGGCGATTGTGGGTGGTGATAACGGTCGTGTAAACGCCGTGATGATCAATCAGGGCCAGCTTATTTGGCAACAGCGTATTTCACAGCCGAGTGGCGCAACCGAAATCGATCGTCTGAATGATGTCGACACCACGCCAGTTGTCGCGGGCGAAGTGGTTTACGCGCTGGGCTATAATGGCAACATGACTGCGCTGGATCTGCGTTCTGGTCAGGTTCTGTGGAAGCGTGAACTGGGTTCAGTACATGATTTCATCATTGACGGCGACCGCATCTATCTGGTCGATCAGGACGATCGTGTCGTGGCGTTGAACACCAACGGCGGCGTGAGCCTGTGGCGTCAAAGCGATCTGCTGCACCGTAACTTAACGGCTCCGGCGCTGTATAATGGTTATCTGGTTGTCGGCGATGCCGAAGGGTATCTGCACTGGCTGAATACGGCAGATGGTCGCTTCGTGGCGCAGCAAAAAGTGGATAGCTCTGGCTTCCTGAGCAAGCCTGTGGTTGCCAGCGATAAGCTGCTGATTCAGGCGAAAAACGGTGATGTCTACGCGTTCACTCGCTAAGTAACCCGTATTGATTTGGAGCACAGCGTTTTTGGGTGTGCTCGTATAACGGCTCCTGACATTATCAGGGGCCGTTTCGTCTTTTTATCGTCAGCGAGTACTTCGCTGTAACGTATTGAAATATAAGTAATGAGGTTGTAACAATGATACCTGTCGTCGCGCTGGTCGGGCGCCCGAATGTGGGGAAATCCACGCTATTTAACCGCTTAACGCGCACTCGTGATGCGTTAGTGGCGGATTTTCCTGGGCTGACTCGTGACCGCAAGTATGGTCGTGCAGAAGTGGAAGGGCATGAATTTATTATCGTCGATACCGGTGGCATCGACGGTACAGAAGACGGTGTGGAAACACGCATGGCGGGCCAATCGCTGGTCGCGATTGAAGAGGCGGATATCGTGCTGTTCATGGTGGATGCTCGCGCGGGGCTGATGCCTGCGGATGAAGGTATTGCCAAGCATTTGCGCAGCCGTAAAAAAACCACGGTGCTGGTCGCCAATAAGACCGATGGCCTCGACCCAGATACGGTCACGGCGGATTTCTACTCGCTCGGTATGGGTGAAGTGTACGCGATCGCGGCGTCTCATGGCCGTGGCGTGACGTCACTGCTGGAAACGGTTTTGTTGCCGTTCGTCCAAGATGAAATAGAAGAGCCGGTCGAGTTAACCGAAGAAGAAGAGAATGCGGCTTACTGGGCAGCGCTAGAAGCGGAAGATAAGGCCAGCGAAGAAGAAGCAGAAGACGATTTCAATCCTGAAGATTTGCCGATCAAACTGGCGATTGTTGGGCGTCCGAACGTGGGTAAATCTACGCTGACTAACCGTATTCTGGGTGAAGAGCGCGTGGTGGTGTATGACATGCCGGGCACGACGCGTGACAGTATCTACATCCCTATGGTGCGTGACGAACGTGAATACGTTCTGATTGATACCGCAGGGGTACGTAAGCGCGGAAAAGTGACGGAAACGGTAGAGAAATTCTCCGTGATCAAGACGCTGCAAGCGATTGAAGATGCCAACGTAGTTCTGCTGGTTATCGATGCGCGTGAAGGTATTTCCGATCAGGATCTCTCGCTGTTGGGCTTTATCCTCAATAGTGGGCGCTCACTGGTGATCGTAGTGAACAAGTGGGATGGACTGTCACAGGAAGTGCGCGATCAGGTGAAAGATATGCTCGATCTGCGCCTCGGCTTTATCGATTTTGCCCGCATTCACTTCATTTCTGCGCTACACGGTAGCGGTGTGGGTAATCTGTTTGAGTCGGTAACCGAAGCCTATTCTTGCGCGACTCGTCGCGTCAGTACGGCCATGTTAACCCGCGTGATGCAAATGGCGGCAGACGATCATCAGCCGCCGCTAGTGCGCGGTCGTCGCGTGAAGCTGAAATATGCGCACGCCGGTGGTTATAACCCGCCGATTGTGGTGATCCACGGTAATCAGGTGAAAGACCTGCCGGATTCTTACAAGCGCTACCTGATGAACTACTATCGTCGTTCGCTGGAAGTGATGGGCACGCCGATTCGTATTCAGTTTAAAGAAGGGGAAAACCCCTTTGCAGACAAGCGCAATACGCTGACGCCAAACCAGCTCCGCAAGCGTAAGCGGTTGATGTCGCATCTTAAAAAAAGTAAGTGATTTATTTACGGGGCGAATAGCGATATTCGCCCCGTTTTGTTAAAGACGAAACCAATAATAATCAAGGAAAGCCATGTCCTGGGAAACCTGGAGTTTTGCGTTCAACGTCACGATGCCCAATTTGTTGATGTTGTTTATGGGTGTTGCGTTGCGCAAAATCGGCCTGCTAAATGACGCCTTTTGCGATGCAGCGATGCGTCTGGTGTTCAATCTTTCTTTGCCTTGCCTGCTGTTTTTCAGCGTGGCAAGCAATCATCAATCGTTTTCGGAACAGTGGCCGCTGGTGCTGTATGGCACGTTAGGCACGCTGGCGACATTCCTGCTGCTGGAAATTGCTGCCGTCCGCCTCATTAAAGAACCCACTGAGCGTGGCATCTTCGTGCAGGGCGGCTTCCGCTCTAATACGGGTATCATGGGGCTCGCGTTTGCCGTGAGTGCGTATGGTGAAGAGGGCGTAGCGGTGGGGTCGCTGTATCTGGTTGTCACGGTGATCATGTTCAACGCGCTGTCGGTGATTACCCTCACGCGCAGTTTGCAGCGCAAATCACCGGATCAACGTATCAGTGTTCTCATGTTATTACGAGGCATCGCCACCAACCCGCTGATTATCGGTTTACTCTGCGGTGCCGCGTATGCGCAGAGCCATCTACCGATGCCTGGCGTGATTAAACAAACGGGCAGCTTTATTTCCTCAATGGCGTTGCCGCTGGCGTTACTCTGTGCCGGAGCCAGTCTGGAGTGGCGCAGTATGTTTCGGTCATCTAACGTCGCGATGCTTGCTTCCGTGGCGAAGCTGTTGGTCGTTCCAGGGTTGTTGACGTTTGGGGGATGGCTGGTGGGCTTCCGGGGCGTTGAACTCGGTATTATCTTCCTGTTTTCCTCAACGCCGACGGCATCGGGAAGCTACGTGATGACGCGGGCGATGGGCGGAAATGCTACGCTGGCGGCGAATATCATCGGGCTGACGACAGCGGGAGCCTTCTTTGTGATTGCGTTCGGGCTCTACTTTTTACGTTCACTGGGCGTGATTTAGCGCTGTTGGCTTCTGTTGCAGTAAGTGACAGAGTCTTACGTCTTGCCTTTTGGCTGACAGAACAGGAATTTGATAGCGTACTCTTGGACAGTCTTCTTCCAGAGGCGCAGTGATGAAAACAAAGCATTCTGAGCGGGACGTACATTGCCAGCGGATTGCCCCGCAGACCCAGTATCAGGGCAAACAAGGCTTGGTTTACTCGGTTGGAATTTCACGTGAGACGGTGGGTGCCCAACATCTTCATATGCAATTAGCGTGGATTCCGCCGCGTTCGCAAGGCAAGGCGCATAAGCACGAGCATCACGAAACGGCGATTTACGCGCTGAGCGGTATTTCCTGTGTGTATTACGGGGAACAGCTTGAAAACACGATTGAATTACCCGAAGGTAATTTCCTCTATATTCCTGAGAACGTCCCGCATTTGCCCTATAATCCCAGTGACGACGTCGCCGTGCTGGTCATTTCCCGCACTGACGCCAACGAGCAGGAAAGTGTGGTTATGCTGCCGGAATTGGACAGAAATGTGCTGCCTGAACGTGATGAAACGAGAGGATAAATATGGAAGCAAATTGCCCGAGTTGTGATCATCCTCTGGTCTGGAAAAGCGGTGCGTGGTTTCAGTGTACGGCCTGCCAGCAGGATTATCTGCGTGAGGCCGCGTGCCCTGAATGTAAGCACTCGCTTCAGGAACTGAAAGCCTGTGGTGCGGTGGATTATTTTTGCCAGCAGCATGGGATGATTTCCAAACGGCAAGTCGTGTTCAGCTACGCGCCTGCCGATTAAATTCATTATTACCCAATCAATGGTTACTCCTGTACGCCGTTGCGCCACAGCTCGGTCAGCTCCGGTGGCGCACGGTTTTCGGGGATCAGCAGAATGACATCGGTATATTGATTCTGCTGCGGTTGGCAGTAGCTGATATGGATGCGGTAATAGAACTGGTCGCCACGTCCTAGACCATCAGGTTCACCGGGTTCGCGAGCCTGAGGCGCGGCATTACGGATCGCGTTACAAATCCGCTCCCGTTCGGATGGCGGTACGCTGGCGAGCGCGAAACGTCGCGGCCCCGCCAGCTTGGGGATAAAGGCGAATCCCCCTTCACGCGCTAGCTCAATGATGGCATCGTCGTTGAGCTCCGGCAGCGTTTTCATAAGAACTCCTGCCGTACCTCCACGCCTACCGTTTCCCACGACTGCATAACGATATCGGCAACGGTGTGGTTAAAACGTTGAGCGGCATGTTGAATGGTGTGGCGCGCGAAAATTTCGAAGTCTGCATTTTGCGGCAGCGTTTTATCACACAGCGTGTCGTACCAGATGCGACCCGCTTTTTCCCATGAATGGCCGCCCAGCGCGATGGCTGTAAGATAGAATGCCCGGTTGGCGATGCCTGAATTCAAGTGTACGCCGCCGTTGTCTTCGCGCGTGTTCACATACTCGTTCATGTGAGAGGGCTGGGGGTCGATACCGAGCAGCTCATCATCATACGCCGTGCCCGGATGAGACATTGACCGCAGCCCCATGCCGTGAATACCCTCGGCCAGAAGCTTGTCACCGATAAGCCAATCGGCCTGCTCAGCGGTTTGCCCCAAATGATACTGCTTGACCATGGAGCCAAAGACATCGGACAGCGATTCATTTAGCGCACCGGACTGGCGGAAATAAATCAGACCCGCTTCATTTTCGGTGATGCCGTGAGTGAGTTCATGTGCGACCACATCAAGCGCAATCGTGAAGCGATTAAAGATTTTGCCGTCACCATCTCCGAACACCATTTGCTGCCCGTTCCAGAAGGCGTTCTGATAATCCTGACCGTAATGTACTGTACCAGCCAGCGATAGCCCCTCGGCATCCAGCGAGTTACGTTGGAAAATCTTCCAGAAGAAATCATAGGTTACGCCCAGATAGTTGTAGGCCTCATCGACGGCGATATCGCCGTTGCTGGATTGGCCTTCAGCGCGAACCAGCTTGCCGGGCAACTGTTGTTGCTGTTCGGCATCGTGAATACTGCGATTTGCCTGCCCCGCGGGTAATTTCTCATGGGGTTCCGGGCGCGGATGGTGGCTAACCATCAATGACTGAACGTGCATCAGCGTTTGTTGCGCACAGTGGCGCTGCTCGTCTGTGCCGTTTGCGATAATGCGATGCAAAATGTAAGGGGGGATCACGCTACAAATCGGTCTGGACTTCATACCTCATCTCCTTGAAAACGCTCATCAGGGGTAACACAGACGATCAACAAAGCTCACTGTCTTTTTATCCTATCCGCATCACCGCGCAGAGGCTGATAACCCGTGCGGTGAAAACGGTGAATATAAATTAGTGAGCTGGGAATGAGTATAGTTCAGATGCGGTGGGTAAGAATGGGGGATTGCCGTTGTTTTAGGACAAATCCCCATTCACG
Organism: Pectobacterium sp. S5; assembly: GCF_051707265.1. Taxonomy (NCBI): domain Bacteria; kingdom Pseudomonadati; phylum Pseudomonadota; class Gammaproteobacteria; order Enterobacterales; family Pectobacteriaceae; genus Pectobacterium; species Pectobacterium sp. S5. Next base: position 366,188 of record NZ_JAULSZ010000004.1, on the reverse strand, counting down.
CATTTTATGCCGTTCGCGTTATTTTGGCGTCAGAGATGAGGGTTTTCGCCGCTTTTTCGCGGAATTTGGATTCGGAGCCAGCGTCGTGACCTGACTTTCTATCCAGCCGTCCTGTAAACGAGTTTTCAGCGTTTCGCCGGGGGAAATTTGCGCGACGTTTTTCAGCACTTTACCGTCCGGGGCGGTGGTGACGTTATAGCCACGCGCCAGCGTCGCCAGCGGGCTAACGCCTTCCAGCCGCGAACAGGCGATACCCAGCTTCTGCTTGTTCTGATTCAACTGACGTTCTACTGCGCTTTGCATCTGATAGCTCAACTGCTGCAAACGCTGCTGCGCACGATGAATGCGGGTTTGCGGCTGCTGTTGCATCAGACGCTGTTGTAAGCGTTCACTTCGGCGTGAAGTCTGCCGAAGCTGCTGCTGCATGGCATCATCCAGCCGCTGACGCAGTTTAACCAGTTGTGCCTGCTGACGCGCCAGTCGCAGCTGTGGATGCTGCTGCTGTAAACGGTGGTGCAGGCGGGTAAATTCCCGATTACGCTGGGCAAGGTAATAATCCATCGCCATTTCCAGACGCTGGCGCTGGGACTGTATCTGACGCAATAGCTCAAGTTGGTTACGACTCACTAACTCGGCAGCAGCCGACGGCGTGGGCGCTCGCAGGTCACCGACGAAATCGGCGATGGTGACATCGGTTTCATGGCCGACGGCGCTGACGATAGGAATGCGGCTGGCGAAAATCGCGCGAGCGACCCGTTCGTCATTAAAGCTCCAGAGATCTTCCAGCGAACCGCCGCCACGCCCGACGATTAACACATCACACTCATCCCGTTGGTTAGCCAGCTCAATAGCGCGAACAATCTGTAGCGGCGCTTCCGCACCTTGCACCGACGTGGGATACACGATCACCGGCAGTGACGGATCGCGGCGCTGCAACACCTGCAAGATATCGTGCAAGGCGGCACCGCTGGCTGATGTAATCACGCCGACCTGCTTGGCGGGAGAGGGCAGAACCTGCTTAAACTGTTGGTCGAACAACCCTTCGGCAGCGAGGCGCTGCTTGAGCTGTTCAAACTGCTGCTGTAGCAGGCCATCACCAGCGGGCTGCATGCTTTCCGCCAGTAGCTGATAGTCGCCACGGGGTTCATACAGCGTAATGCTCGCCCGAATCAGCACTTGCTGACCGTTTTGCGGGCGGAACGTCACTTTGCGGTTGCTGGTACGAAACATCGCGCAGCGCACCTGTGCACGTTCATCTTTTAGCGTGAAATACCAGTGGCCGGATGAGGGCTGAGAGAGGTTGGAGATTTCGCCGGAGAGCCAAATCTGGCCCATTTCCATTTCCAACAGTTGTCTGACCGTCTGATTTAGGCGGCTAACGGTAAAAATTGCAGAGGAGGGAAATTGAGACATTGTGAGCCAGATCAAATTTTAAAACAGTCACTTAATTGATCGATACTACCTACCTGAAAAAGGTAATCAAGCATTTTAGTAAAATAATGCTGGAGGCAACCGATTACGCCCTGTAGAATGCCACGGCAATATTTTATCTATTCTTACATCCACCTTGGTGAGATATTGCCCATGCTACGTATCGCTAAAGAAGCACTGACGTTTGACGACGTCCTCCTTGTTCCCGCTCATTCTACTGTTCTGCCTAATACTGCCGATCTGTCTACGCAGTTGACGAAAAACATTCGCCTGAATATCCCTATGCTGTCCGCAGCAATGGATACCGTTACCGAATCCGGCCTGGCCATTGCGCTGGCGCAGGAAGGCGGTCTGGGCTTTATTCACAAAAATATGTCGATTGAGCGTCAGGCTGAAGAAGTTAGCCGCGTGAAAAAATACGAAAGTGGCGTTGTGGTTGATCCACAGTCGGTGACGCCAGAAACGACGCTGCGTGAAATGAAAGCGCTGACCGAGCGCAACGGCTTTGCGGGTTACCCAGTCGTGGCAAAAGACAACGAACTGGTCGGTATCATCACCGGTCGTGACGTGCGTTTTGTTACCGATTTGGAAAAACCGGTTAGCGCGTTCATGACGCCGAAAGAGCGTCTGGTCACGGTCAAAGAAGGCGAAGCGCGTGATGTCGTGCTGCAAAAAATGCACGAAAAACGCGTCGAAAAAGCGCTGGTGATTGACGATCAATTCCACCTGATCGGCATGATCACGGTAAAAGATTTCCAGAAAGCAGAACGTAAACCGAACGCGTGTAAAGATGAACACGGTCGTCTGCGCGTAGGCGCAGCGGTTGGCGCCGGTGCGGGTAACGAAGAGCGCGTTGATGCGCTGGTTGCCGCAGGTGTTGACGTCCTGCTGATCGACTCCTCACACGGCCATTCCGAAGGCGTATTACAGCGTATTCGTGAAACACGTGCTAAATACCCGAACCTCGAAATCATCGGCGGCAACGTCGCGACGGGCTCAGGTGCGAAAGCGCTGGTTGAAGCGGGCGTCAGCGCCGTGAAAGTCGGTATCGGCCCTGGTTCTATCTGTACGACCCGTATCGTGACAGGCGTGGGCGTACCGCAGATTACGGCTATCTCTGATGCGGTTGAAGCGCTGGAAGGCACAGGCATTCCGGTCATCGCCGATGGCGGTATCCGCTTCTCCGGCGACATCGCTAAAGCCATCGCAGCTGGCGCGGCCTGTGTCATGGTTGGTTCCATGCTGGCGGGTACGGAAGAATCCCCAGGTGAAATCGAACTGTATCAAGGCCGTTCATTCAAATCTTACCGCGGTATGGGTTCACTGGGCGCAATGTCCAAAGGCTCATCAGACCGTTACTTCCAGACCGATAACGCTGCCGACAAACTGGTGCCGGAAGGTATCGAAGGCCGCGTAGCCTATAAAGGCCGTCTGAAAGAGATTGTTCACCAGCAGATGGGCGGCTTGCGCTCCTGCATGGGCCTGACTGGTTGCGCCACTATCGACGCACTGCGCACGCAGGCTGAGTTTGTACGCATCAGCGGCGCGGGCATTCAGGAAAGCCACGTTCACGACGTTACCATTACTAAAGAGTCACCGAACTACCGTATGGGTTCATAAGGTGATTTAACGCAATAAACCCTGTACTATTTTGCGCCGCTCCGCCTTTGCATAAGGCCGAGCGGTTAGCTGGGTTTACTTTTTTTGTTTTTGTCTTTTGCTTTTTGGAACATGCTCCTCATGACTCAAAACATTCATCAACACCGCATTCTTATTCTGGATTTCGGCTCGCAGTACACGCAGTTGGTTGCACGTCGCGTGCGTGAACTGGGCGTTTACTGTGAACTGTGGGCATGGGATGTCACGGAAGCACAGATTCGCGGGTTTAATCCGAGCGGGATCATCCTGTCCGGCGGCCCGGAAAGCACCACCGAGTTTGGCAGCCCACGTGCGCCAGAATACGTTTTCAATGCTGGCGTACCGGTATTAGGCGTGTGCTATGGCATGCAGACGATGGCGATGCAGTTGGGTGGCCACGTTGAAGGTTCCAACGAGCGTGAGTTTGGTTATGCGCAGGTAGAAGTGAAAACGGATAGCGCGCTGGTGCGTGATATTCAGGATGCGTTGAGCGCCGCTGGCGCACCGCTGCTGGATGTCTGGATGAGCCACGGCGATAAAGTGACGGCGATCCCAGAAGGGTTTGAGACCGTTGCCAGCACCGATACTTGTCCGTTTGCCATCATGGCTAACGAAGAGAAGCGTTTTTATGGCGTACAGTTCCACCCGGAAGTGACGCACACCCGTCAGGGCCAGCGCATGCTGGAGCGTTTTGTTCTTGATATCTGCCAGTGTGAAGCACTGTGGACGCCAGCCAAGATCATCGACGATGCGGTGAACCGTATTCGTGAGCAGGTAGGCAACGATCACGTGATTCTGGGTCTGTCTGGCGGCGTGGATTCATCCGTTACTGCGATGCTGCTGCACCGCGCGATTGGCGATCGTCTGACCTGCGTGTTTGTCGATAACGGCCTGCTGCGCCTGAACGAAGCCGATCAGGTTCTGGAAATGTTCGGCGATCATTTCGGTCTGAACATTGTTCACGTGGCGGCGGAAGAGCGCTTCCTGAGTGAGCTGGCGGGTGAAGATGAACCGGAAGCCAAACGTAAAATCATTGGCCGCGTGTTTGTTGAATTGTTCGATGAAGAAGCCAGCAAGCAGGAAGAAGTGAAATGGCTGGCGCAAGGCACCATCTACCCAGACGTGATCGAATCTGCGGCTTCTGCAACTGGCAAAGCGCACGTGATCAAGTCACACCACAACGTAGGTGGCCTGCCGAAAGAGATGAAGCTGGGTCTGGTCGAGCCGCTGAAAGAGCTGTTCAAAGACGAAGTGCGTAAGATCGGTCTGGAACTGGGTCTGCCGTACAATATGCTGTACCGCCATCCGTTCCCGGGCCCAGGTCTGGGCGTGCGTGTGCTGGGTGAAGTGAAGAAAGAGTACTGTGACCTGTTGCGTCGTGCGGATGCGATCTTCATCGAAGAACTGCACAAAGCCGACCTGTACAACAAGGTTAGCCAGGCATTCACCGTCTTCCTGCCAGTTCGTTCCGTGGGCGTGATGGGCGATGGCCGTAAATACGATTGGGTTGTCGCGCTGCGCGCGGTAGAAACCATCGACTTTATGACCGCGCACTGGGCACACCTGCCATACGACTTCCTTGGCCGCGTCTCCAACCGCATCATCAACGAAGTCGACGGCATCTCCCGCGTCGTTTATGACGTATCGGGCAAGCCACCTGCGACGATTGAGTGGGAATGATTTAACGTCTGGCATCGACCAGCACTCACTAGCAAGAAACACTCTGAAGCCCGCGTAATTGCGGGTTTTTCACATTTTGAAGAAGCTTATCGGTATGGTTGTTTCTCACTAAAGACACCCGCCACGTAAGGCATAATTAATCTACCTGTTGCGAAATGCTATTAAGCTTAGCGATCTGTTCGCGTGACAATACGAGTTCTGCTGCGGCGAAATTTTCTCGAAGATGCGTCGTAGATGACGTTCCAGCGATGACCAAAATGTTAGGAGAGCGCTGCAGTAGCCATGCTAGTGCAACCTGCTTTGGTGTTGCACCGGCTTCGTCAGCCACTTGCGAAAGGAGCGACGACTGCAGCGGCGAAAACCCGCCCAGTGGGAAAAAGGGAACATAGGCCACCCCTTGTGCTGCCAGAGCGTCGATGAATTTATCGTCGTCACGCTTGACCAAATTATATTGGTTCTGGACGCACACGATTGTCGTTATCGACTTGGCTTCGGCGTATTGCGTGGGTGAGACATTACTCAAGCCAATGTGACGAATCAGGCCTTGCCGCTGGAGTTTAACAAGTACCTCTAATGATTCGGCTACCGATCGATCATCTGGTCCGTATGTGCCGCCTAGCCGCAAATTGACAACATCGAGTGTTTCCAGACCGAGGCTTGTGAGGTTCTCATGCACAGCACGCTTGAGCCCATCCGGCGTAAAATCGGGTACCCAAGATGCATCGCCACTACGTACGAATCCGACTTTGGTAGCGATCGTCAGGCGATCGGAGTAGGGCGACAACGCTTCGCGGATGAGTTGGTTTGATACGCCCGGGCCATAGAATTCGGCTGTGTCGATGTGATTGGCACCGAGAGCTATTACATCGCGTAGCACTGCCAGAGCGGCGCTCTTGTCGCGTGGTGGACCCCAGACGTGTGGGCCGGGCAATTGCATGGTGCCATAGCCCATGCGCTTCAGGTTCAACGATGTGCCAATAGGGGTAAACGTGCCGCCAAGGTTAGAGGGATTCATGAAATTATCCTAATGTGCGTTGATGAGTTTCATTGTGAAAGAATGACGATCTTGCCACGTGCGTGACCGTAGATCTGGTGATCCCACGCTTCGTCAAAGCGATCGAAGGGAACTGCACGGTCAATGATCACCTTCAAATTTTGGTTAGCGATCGTTGTGACGAGATCGTCGAGGCTATCGGCGAAGGGCTTGGCATAGAAGACACTGGCTGTTACCCCATGTGCCCGAGCCTCTTTCTCATCGGGCGGCATGACAGTGGAAACAAGACGGCCTCCCGTGCGGAGGACTTTGTAGGATCGGTTTTGGGTTTCGCCGCCTACGAGGTCGAGAACCATATCGACATCTGTTGCTAGGCTGGTGAAGTCCTGCGAACGATAATCAATGACCTCGTCGGCTCCCAGGCTTAGAGCAAGAGTAAGGCCACTGCCAGACGCGGTCGCAATTACGTGCGCCCCAGCCATGTGGGCGAACTGGACAGCAAAGCTGCCAACGCCGCCTGCGGCCGCATGAATCAGTACCGTCTCATGAGCTTTCAGCTTGCCACAGGAGAATAGGGCGTGCCATGCGGTGATCCCGGCAGTCGGAATCGCGCTGCCCTGCGCGGCTGAAAGGCTTTCGGGCAACTGTACGCATGCGTGGGCGGGGGCAACCGCAAAATCCGCAAGTCCGCCTCCTGATCCGGCATCAACCCAGGCAATCACCCTGTCGCCAATGTTCCATTGTGTAACACCAACTCCTACGCGCTCAATCGTCCCAGCGAAATCTGTACCGAGAGTGATGGGCATAGTGATATCGAAGAACTGGCGGGCGACCCCCGACGCCACGAGTACATCAAGAGGATTGACGGCTGTTGCCTCCACACGCACAAGCACGTCGTTTTGACCGATATCAGGAATGGGGATGTCTTCTCTGCGAGGCACTTCTGTGAAACTGTGAATACGTATGGCTTGCATGTGTGATTTCCAAAATTGGGAAAAAGAAGGTATTGGTGATATATTTATGCACTAAGTGCAATAAATATATTGCACTTAGTGCAAATATTCAAGTCCCAGATGTGCGAGAGCCCTACCATGGAACACGAGTTGAAACGCAAAGACGGCGTTCGCGAAAAGAAGCGCCGCGAGATGTACCACCGCATCACTGAAGTAGGCCTGAAGTTGTTCGCAGAGAACGGCTATGAAGCTACGACGCTCGATGCGATTGCCGGAGCATCGGGCATCGCCCGACGAACCTTCTTTCACTACTTCCGCTCTAAGGAAGAAATCATCTTGGCTTGGCAAAATGCGCTGCCGGGTGAGCTACATGCGGAGATACTAAAGCAGGGGGTGGCAGCATCGCCAATCGCGACTATTCAAGCGGCGCTGGTTACTCAGACGGTAAATATGCGTCCGGATGTCGCGGTATTGATTGGCAGAATTGTGCAGTCGACTGAACAGCTCCAATTGGGCAATCAGGCTAAATTCCTGCGAATGGAGCAAGCAGCCTACGAGGCTCTGTGCGAGCTGTGGCCAGATGTTGCCAGACAATTCGGCCTGCGCCTTGCAGCCATGATTGGTGTCGGGGCAATGCGGCTTTCGATCGACGCATGGGTTGCTGAAGGGTGTCAAAGACCACTAGTAGAGCACCTTGAGGCAAATTTTGGTTGTCTTAAAACCGAGCTGGATGCTTGTTAAGTGATAGGGTATTTTTATGGTATTCTTAGAAGGATAACCATCAACTGATTGAAGTTAGATGTTTTTTCAGGACGTAATGGAATAAAATCCCGAATCTGAAATAGCTTTGTGCTAAGCAGCAAAAGCCTATCCAAGCCCGCGTAACTGCGGGTTTTTTTACGTCTGGCTACGTATTTCTACGTGATTGAGTTACTGATATCTTTAATTATTATGAGTATAGGGTATAAGTCGAACGCCTGCTGCTCTGGTGATTTCTGTGAGTGTAGTCAGCGTTGGATTGCCATTTTCAGACAGCGTTCTGTATAGCTGTTGGCGAGACAGTCCCGATTTTTTGGCTATTTCGCCCACTCCGCCACGTGCTTCAACAACACGTCGTAATGCTGTCAGGAATGCCGCGATGCCACCTTCCTCATAAATATCCTCTAGTGCTGTCTGGAGGTATATTTCTGCGTATTCAGGATTTTCTCGTAGTTCCGCAACCATTGCATCATCGTGGCTAATGGCTTTTTCGAATGTAGTGGATTGGGTGATGATTGCCATGATGTTACCTCTTTTGATAATCCCTCCAGTATTGACTGTTTTATATAACTATTTATTTTGTTTATTATTTTTTTTGTGTCGATTTCGAGTAAGAGGCTTTATTACTACCGTCCTGATAACGTTTTGCGGCGTCCAAGATGGTCTCCTTGTAAGTCTTCAATCCATTGGATTTGTAACTTAAAAACGACAACGTTGCAAAGTAGTTTCATTGGATTGGTGTTTCGGGACTAGACAGATTTAAGTGGTGACAAATTATCCAACCACAAACGGTGGCGCAATCTTTTTCTGTACGGTAAAATTACGTACAAAAGGAGGTCGCTATGACTACTACTGCTCGTTTAGATCTTCGGTTGAATGCTCACGATAAAGAACGCATCACTAAGGCTGCCGCATTACGTGGTATAGCCGTTTCTGCATTTGTGCGTGATGCGGTGTTGCGTGAAGCGGATACCGCCATTGCCGCAGATACCGCTGTTACGCTTTCTGAGCAAGAATCTCGCCGCTTTTTGGCTGCGTTGAATCAGCCGTTTTTGCCTAATGATCGTTTGCATAAAGCGATGGAAGAGGCTGCCAATTTGATGAAACGCTAACCTATGGCTCTGATATTTTCATTGCTGGACGGTCGCCGGCATGACCGTTCAGGTTTCTCTTGTGGTGTTTTGGCTCTTGATGATTATCTGCAAAAGCGAGCCTCGCAACATCAGCGTGATGGAATCGCTACGACTCATATCCTGCTCGATGAGTCGCAGCCTACCTGTATTCTGGGCTACTGCTCATTGTCTGCAGCACACTTATATTTGCACGAGCTCAGTGAAAATGACCGTAAGCGACTGCCTGGATATCCGGTGCCTGCTATGCGTATGGGGCGTTTGGCGGTATCGACTGCTGAACAGAAGAAAGGTTACGGACAACTTTTGCTTGGGCATGCTGTGAATATGGCGTTATCTGTGCGTAATACAATGGGTGTGCGAGTGCTGATTGTTGATGCGAAAGATGCACGGGCTGCTGCGTTTTATGAGGAATACGGTTTCCGACCAACAGCTAGCGAAGCGTTGACGTTGTATCTACCAATATCGAACAGCTAGGTAAGCGCAATTATACCCATGTTGTGTGAAGTGACCATACTGCTTTACTTCCTTATATATGCAGATCTGTCTGCGGGAACTTCATCCCACGCTTCCCCTAAAACGCGATAGCGCTTTAGCGAGTCATAAGCTAACGCCTTAAAGATGTGACTCATCGTCCGTGGTCTTACTCATCACAAAAGGCGATCCTACCCACACGGAAATCAAAAAGGGTTTTTGATAGGTGGAGGGAATGGAATGAATCACACTGACTGGCACCCAGCGGATATTATCGCGGGATTACGGAAGAAAGGGACGACGCTGGCGGCGGTTTCCAGAGCGGCGGGGCTGGCGTCATCCACGCTGGCGAATGCGCTCACCAGACATTGGCCGAAAGGCGAACGGCTGATTGCCGAAGCGATGGGGAAAAGGCCGGAAGATATTTGGCCGTCGCGTTATTTAGGCGTGAAATGAGGGCAGGGAGTAGGAGAGATAAACGAGAAAGCGCCATTCATCGATGGCGCTTTTTCATGTAAGTCGTAAGTCCTATCGTGCAATGAAATCATGCAAGCACGACTTTAATGCTACCCGGTGTGCGGCGCGGCTTCCCTACAACGATCTGTATATCGCGTCCCAGCTTCGTAAGGCATTCCAGCATTTTGGTTTCGCTGATGCCTCTGAACTGACCACGTAATAAGTTGGATAGTTTTGGTTGGGGCATGCCCAATAGCTTTGCTGCTTCTGCCTGTGTGAGACGGCGGCTTTTGATGATTGAGCTAATCAGGGTGGCAAGCTGCGCTTTGACCAACATATCTTCAGCATGCAAGTTGCCAAGGTCGGCGTACACATTACCGCTGCTGACTTCAATATCCTGGCTCATGTTATGCTCCTTTTGCATGGTTCTCTGCGGTTTTAAGGCGTTCAAGAATGGTGTTCATATCGGGTTTTGGTGTTGCAATTCCAGATGACGATTTTTTCTGAAAAACATGTAGAACGTATACTGCCTCTCCAAATTTGACGGTGTAGACTGCGCGATAAGTATCGCCGATATAATCCTCAACGACTTCTAATACGCCTGCACCACCAAAACCTTTAAGCGGCTTGGCTTGAGTGTGCTTACCACCAGTCTGAGCCACATGAAGTGCATAACCGAACACATCCTGCACATCTGCAGGCAGCGACTGGAGATCCTTTTTGCTACTGCCAACCCAGTAGAGTGATTTCATTAGCGCGATCCATGCGTTTATATCTATATGGGTATAATTTAGCATGGTAAATGAACGATGACTAGCTGAGGTCAGATTGAAGTGAGGGTAGGGAATAGGGAAGATAAACAAGAAAGCGCCATAGTTTACTGGCGCTTTGTTTGTGTAAGCCGTAACGCTATCGCGTGCCCAGTTTAGTCCGGTATCTCGTCATGTTGGTTGGTATAACCGATGTTGGCAAATACCATCGCCTTAATATCCCTCCTCATTATCCAACGCGCTCGGTTTATTATTCCTCAACAGCGCCCATTTTCTGAACTGGGTCGGCGTCATCTCCATCTGTTGGGAAAAGGCACGTCTGAACGCGGTATCTTCACTGTAACCGCATTCGGCGGCGACTTGCTTGATATTGGTCACCGGGTTTTCAAGCAGCAGGCAGGCCATTTCGATCCTGACGCGGGTAATAAAGCTTTTCGGGCTTTCCGCCGTGAGTTCTTTGAGCTTGCGGTGAAGCGTTCGGTCGCTGAAATTCAGGGCGCGCGCTAATTCTTCTGCGGTGATTGACGGGTTCTCGTAGCGGATGAGTTGTTCGGCGCGCAGCAGCAGGGGGTGTACGGTGTTAATGAACCCCTGTGGAGCGTAAATACGTTGAGAAAGCGGTTGGCTATCCGCCACGGCGATATCTGCCGCCAATTTTGCGATCTTAGGTCCGCCACTACGGCGGATAATATGCAAAGCAAGCTCGACCCAGGACAGCGGCCCGCCGGTGGTAATGATGCCATCTTGCTCTTCCAGCGCTTTGCCCCACACCGGTTTTGCCTTCGGGTATTTCTGCTTAAACGTGTGGTAGAGCCACCATGTCGTGGTGCAGAACCGGCCATCCAGCAGCCCGGCTTCGGCCAGAATAAACCCCCCCGCACAGGCACCGCCTATCAGCGAGCCCTGTCGATATTGCTCCCTGAGCCACAGCGCGGATTCATTAACGGATGACATCGACATCGGCAATTTATCGGGCCCGAGCATCATTCCAGTCGCCAGCACGACATCCGATTTGCCCACCGCGTCAAATGAGCTGTCTACGTGAATCAGCCTGCCCTGAGCATCACGCACAGGTTTGCCGTCCGCACTGACAATCGACGTTTCAAAAGACAGCGGTGAGGCTGGGGAAGAAGCGCTGTCAGGCTGTGTAATCAGCGTCTGATTCACCATCCAAAAGATATCGGAAAGCCCGGAAATGGCTGATTGCATACTGCCCGGCAGCGCCAGAATGGAAATGTGCATAGTGATTTTCCTGTCAGACTCTATTTGGCGAATTTTGCATGAACAATGTCAAGTTTGCCATCTTACCGCAAGCATCAACCACGATTAAAATTCAACCATTCGCTACCCCTGAGGAAACGCATCGGGGAAACCGGCAGATGAATCACTCTTTCAGAGGAAAGCATATGGCGTATTACCGCATTAAATGGCTCGGCCATCTGGCTATCGCGTTAGGGCTGGTGCTGTCTGCCAGCGTTCACAATGTTGCGGAGGCGGCAAAAATTAACAATATCGTCTTAGTCCACGGCGCCTTTGCCGATGGCTCCAGCTGGTCTGCCGTCACGGCCCGACTACAGGAAATGGGATACCACGTAACCGCGGTGCAAAACCCGCTGACCTCTTTAGCGGATGACGTTGAAGCGACGGAGCGCGTGCTGCAAAGGCAGCAGGGTGATGTGCTGCTGGTCGGGCATTCGTGGGGCGGTGCCGTTGTGACGCAAGCCGGCAATGATCCCAAGGTTCGCGGCATCGTCTATTTGTCGGCGCTGGTGCCAGACAGCGGGGAATCGGTCTCTGATTTATTGCAGCGCCTGAAGGCGCCGATGGCAGGCATGGCTCCCGATTCTAATGGCCTGATTTGGCTGGATAACCCCGAACAGTATCGTGAGGTGATGGCGGGCGATGTCCCCCTGAAGAAAGTGCAGGCGCTGGCGGCGGTGCAACAGCCGATTGCCGCAAAAGCCTTTGGCGATCGCGTTCAGCAGGCGGCGTGGAAAAATAAACCAACCTGGTATTTGTTGACGGAGAAGGACAAGGCATTAAATCCATCGATTCAGAAAGCCATCGCGAGCCATATCGGTGCAAAGACGCGAGCTATTTCGTCCAGCCATATGTCTCTGGTGTCACACCCGGAAGCTGTCGCGGATTTTATTGATAGCGCGGCTAAAGCAGTTAAATAAGTGAGCGTTAAAACTCAATGTAGGAGAGGTTATTGTGAATATTTTACATATAGACTCCAGTATTCTTGAGAACGGTTCCGTTTCCCGACAGATTTCTGCTGACGTTGTGGAGCAATTAGTCAAACAGCATCCGCAGGCTGTCGTCTCTTATCGGGATGTGGTTAAAGATGAAATTCGCCACTTAACCGGGCCGATTGCCGCAGGTTTCCGCCAAATAGCCTCTTCTTCAGCAGATGAGGCAACGCTGCGGGAACACCAATTATCTGAAGCGTTGGTGACGGAGTTTCTGGCGAATGACGTGATTGTCATTGGCGCGCCGATGTATAACTTTTCCGTCTCTAGCCAGCTGAAATCGTGGCTGGATCGGCTGGCGCAGGCCGGCAAGACGTTTAAATATACGGAAAAAGGCCCGATAGGTTTATCTGGGAGAAGAACGGTTATTGTGGTTTCCTCCCGTGGTGGTTTCTATACCACACCACCTTTTTTAGATATGGATTTTCAGGAACGCTATCTCCAGGGCTTTTTCCGGTTTCTTGGTATTACCGATATTCATTTCGTCCGCGCGGAAGGCGCTTCAAAAGGAGATGAAATCAAGAATCGTGAAATCCAAAATGCGAAGGCCTCTATCCATTCTGTGATTACATCCATAGCTTAAACAATATATAGCCGATCAATAATCATTGAGGTAGCAATCATGCTCTATGCCATTACGCTGTATTACACCAGCCCGAAAGATGAACTTGAAAAGAGTATTGACGCACACAAAAAATGGCTGGCTGATAATATTAAAAAGGGAAATGTTATTTTTGCCGGCCCGCTGGACGATAGCACAGGTGGGTTTATTTTAGCCTATGGGTTAGCGTTTTCGGATATGGAAGACATTCTGGCCGACGATCCGTTTGTTAATCTGGGATTAGTCAAAACAGAGGTAAAGACAATCGAGCCTGGCATCTGTTCGAGCCATTTCTATAGTGAATGGGCAGGGCATGCGAAGGCGTTGTAAATAGTCTATCGATGTCCTTATTTATTATGGCTGTGAAAAGCGCCATATGATCATGGCGCTTTGACATCATTGTGGAACAGGATTTTGGGAAAAAATTTCCTGATTTTACAGCCCTGCGAATTCAAACGGCGTAGCGGGTTTAAAGTGTTTTGATGCTTCACCAGAGTAAATTTTACTTTGGTTTGGCCCTAAGTCTAACTTGCTAGCGTTATTTCCACGTGGAGCAAAGTCGATACTATTCAAATCTACCCAAAAGATATTGGGCGATACGGCAGACTCGAAAAAGTATTGTAGCGATTGATGGTCTATAACCGTGCGCCAGCGCGTTGAGGAGATATTCGGCATGTCTGGCAAGGAATAGCCATAGGGAACAGATGCATTACGTATAATACTGAATGCGGCGGCTAAGTCTGCTTTATTTTTTTCTATTTTACTTTTTTCTGCTACCCCAGGAATGAGTTTATTGGGGTCAACATTTTTCACATAGAATGAGGCGCGAACAAAGCGATCGGCGGCGCGGTTCGTTCCCGGTAGCATCACATTGCCACCTATCTGATCCCAATAGGCATTGAGCGCTAGCTGCTTATCGAAAGTCGGAGAGTTGGTCATCACCTGATAGTCCTTATTATGGTGAATGACCTGTTTACCGTCGATATATTCAATAATTGCGCTGTCACCGGATGAATCGGATAAGGAGAGGTGAAGCGTTGCTTTTCTATCCTGATGCGGTAATTCTTTTGTGACCAGTGTAAAGTTTCCCTTTTGCAGCCAATTTACGGCTTCATCGACGGTTTGGAAATTATCCAACACGTATTGTGCCCAACCAGCGACGCTTAAACCCGGTTTTTTTGCTGTCGGTGTGGTTTTAGGATATTCAGACTCCGCCAGCCAGAGTACGTTAGCCGCCAACCCTTTTTCATTAACGCCATCGGTAGTAGAGGCCATATCTGCGTTATCGTCGAAAGCAGAGGCAATGACGCTGCCGTATTTTGATGTCCACTCCAGAGAATGCTGGCCAGCGGCACCAGAACGTTTTAATTCTCGGGGGAAAATCCAGAGGTTGGTATTAGTATCTTCGGCCCAGTCCATTGAACGGGCAGTAATGGGGTAATCAGAGTTATTTGGATCAATATAAACTAACCGCGTACAGGCGAGTGAAACCGCTGAACTAAACGTTAATGTCGCCAATGAAAGTGCACACACCATGAACTTAACTTGCTTATTATTTTTCATCACTTAATTTCTCCATTTTTATTCTCAGAGGGGTAGTTCACTAATATTACCGCTGATTATAGTCAGTGATTTATTTATGGGAGGTAGTAGCTATAAAAATAAATATAACGATGCATGATTATTAGTTTATTTATTATTATTCAATGGAACTGTATTTTTTGACGGTCCGTTTATTTTAGGTTTATTTTCAACCAAGCCCCGCATTAAAACGAGCGTTGCATAACACGCGTTGAGATGGTTGTCGGCTTACCCACACAACGTAAAAATAGGTCAATATTTCACCCAGCGCTTAACCTAACCGCCAACTGGCAGTACACTGGTGGCGTGATTTTTTGACCGATTTTCACTGTGGGCTCTCGCCTGCAGGCGTATCGATTCCGTTCCCTCTTTTTCAGTGAGCTATCTGGCCTATGACGTACCTCAAATTCTTGGGGATTGGGTTTATTTGTGTGCTGTTGTTGTCTTTTTGGCAAAGCTGGGCGCAGTCAACGCGTAACGGCGAAACGTTTAATGGGCAAAGCTGGTGGTCTGCTAAACGTGATTCTTCCGGCTTAGCGCCGAATCCTGTGCAATTTCGCCAGACTGCTATCGTGCAGGTTTATGCTGCGCCGACTTACGGCTGGCGCGGGCTGGTGGCGGTACATCCGTGGATCATTTTCAAAAACGCGGGGGAAACGCAATATCGCCGCTATGAGGTCGTGAGCTGGGGAAGCGACAACGTCGTCCGTCTTAACCGTTCGGTGGCGGATGCGTATTGGTATGGCGCGAAACCGAAGCTGTTGGTGGAACACCGTGGCGACAAGGCGGAAGCCATGATCCCGCAGATTGAGGCTGCGATTAAAAGCTATCCGTGGCCGAATACCTACCACGCCTGGCCGGGGCCGAACAGCAATACGTTTCTCGCACACATTGGCCGCGAAGTGCCCGCGCTCAAGCTGGATATGCCCGCTAATGCCATTGGCAAGGATTACCGCCCGATCACACGACCGGTAGGGCTGTCGCCATCGGGAAGCGGTGTGCAGATCTCACTGTTGGGCGTGTTAGGGATCACGATGGGTCTGGAAGAGGGGATAGAGGCCAACATTCTGGGGCTGAACATGGGTGTGGATATGAACCCGCCTGCGCTGCGTTTACCCTTTGTTGGCCGCCTCGGCTATGAAAAAACGGGCAGTGAAGAGGGCTGAGGGTAGCGCTTCACCTTTACGCGCCGCATTGCCGCAGGTGTGTCAGCAGATTGGCGACTTCGGGTTGCAACGTCGCGCCGGATTTCACGCCCAGCCAGAGCTGGCGTGAAGCCCACTCATCGGTGAGGCTGATGGCGCGTAATCCGGTGCCGAGCACTCCCGGGCGAATCGCGCCCTCCGGCAAGACGCTGATCCCCAGTCCCGCTTCGATCATGCGACAAATACCGTCAAAGCTGCTGACCTGCACCCGCAGGCGCAGCACTCTCCCCAGCTCATCCGAAGCGTCTTTCAGCTGTTTCAGCAACGAACTGCCATTATTGAGGCCAACGTAGTCGTAACCCAGTGTCTCGTTAAAGCTGACTTCTGGCCGCGCGGAAAGCGGGTGCTGGGGCGGAACGAGTACGACAAGCTTATCCTGACGATAAGGAATCTTCTCGACCCCCTGCGAGCCGACATTGTCAGCGAAGATGCCGATATCCGCTTCTCCCATCGCCAGCGCTGTCACCACGGTCTTACTGAGCTTTTCCTCCAGGTTAATACGAATGAGCGGTCGTGCCAGAAGGAATGACGCCAGATCCTGTGGAAGAAACTGAATAATCGCCGAGGTATTTGCCCACATGTGTACGTGTCCGCGCACGCCAACGGCGTAGTCGTTCATCTCACTCGCCATACGCTCCACGTTGCTCAACACATTGCGCGCATGATTCACCAACTCCTTGCCTGCCGGGGTTAACGTCAGGCCGCGCGGCATTCGGATGAACAGCGCACAGTCCACAGTACGCTCCAGTTCGGCGATACGTTTGCTCAGGGCTGACAGCGTGATGTGGAACTTTTCTGCGGCTTTGGTCAGGCTGCCAGTTTGAGCAACCTGCAAAAAGATGCGGAGCGACTGAAGATCAAAGTGTGTCGGGTTAATCATTGTGTATCGGGCGTCCTCAGCAGAGCAGAAAAGCAGACCAATGACTGGCGGATTGATACCGCGCAGCATGCGGGCACATTTCTTATGTCACGCTGTAATGTAGCACGGCGGATGGTTTTCCTGACAGGAAAGGGTCATTGAGTATTCAGGGATTATCAAAACGCGGTTCTGCGCCTAGGATGGCGTTGTCCTCTCTCTATTTTTGCCCGATGGGTTATCTGGTTGCGTTATGTTCAGTCTAATGATGTTAAGCGATATGTTGTTGTGCTTGTTTTTGGGAGTAGGGCTGGGGGTTTGTGGCGGTATGCTGGGGATTGGCGGCGGATTGATCGCCATTCCGGTGTTGGGAATACTCTTCGGTATGGATCAGCATCTGGCGCAGGGAACGGCGCTGGTGATGATCACGCCCAATGTGCTGATCGGTTTTTTGCGTTACCGCCAGCGTAACCGCATCGATACGCGGATTGCGCTGACCATGTGCGTGTTTGCGTCGATATCTGCCTATTTTGCTGCACACATTGCCTCGTCGATTGATGTTCATCATCTCCAAAATGCCTTTGCCATCTTCCTGCTGGTGCTGGCAGCGTACTACATGTTTCAGTGGTACAACAAACAGCGTAACCATGCCTCGGACATTGTGTTGTCGACCAAATACTTGCCGCTGCTCGGCGTGGCGAGCGGGTTTATGTCGGGCATTTTTACCGTCGGTGGTGGGCTAGTTGTCGTGCCCGTGCTGGTCACGCTGTTTGCCTTTGCTCAAACGCAGGCGCAGGGCATGGCGCTGATACTCGTGGTGCCGGGCGCACTGGCGGCGCTGCTTTCCTACTCGCAGGCTGGGAACGTTGACTGGAGTATCGGCCTGCCGCTGGGGTTGGGCGGGATCTTCAGCGTGTCGTGGGGCGTCGCTCTGGCGCACAAGATGCCGGTCGCTTACCTGCGCGGTGCGTTTTGTCTGGTGCTTGTCGGCGTGGGAATCACCATGCTGGCGGTGAAATAATGCGGTGAAAACGGTGGTTAGCGCTGTTACTCATACTTATTTCTTTAAATAGACAGGTATTCAGCTTAAAGTTTTCAGCGCTTTCTCCGTTGATAGGTAGGAAGTGATGCGGTTAGCGTGAATGATGTCTCCGTTTCCTAACCGCTGCTGGAACGGCCCGAGTGAAGTTGGGTCGCGTCCTCTCTGAAGCCCAATCTGAATAAGGCGTGATGTATGAGTCTCGTGAGCTATCTAGGAAAGCAAACTCTCGGTGTACTGGCGGGTTATAAGCAGGATGGTGTAGTCATCCATATTTGCGGCGTCTATCCCAATGCGGATAACAGCCTGCGCGTTTTTTTCCCACACGGGCATGAGTTTGCCGTTGGCGATCTGGCAACCATTCACCTTGATAACCGCTCCGGGGTTGATGAATTTGATGCCAATATTCAGGTCTATCGTGCCTCTTACAAAGGGCGAGTCGTCGTCAGCGACGGAGATTGGGTCGTGCTGGAACCGAGAGAGTGCCAGCTTCTGCATGGTTTCACGCCTGTGCTGGATATTCGCGAACCGGGCTATCAGTTTCCAAAAGATGACCGTCCGTCACTGCCGGTGCCCCTGACGCCGATGGTCGATTTTCCGCAGATGGAAAAGCAGGATTTTTCCAATAAGGTCGGCGTACTCATCACTATGGCTGCTGAACAGCCGCATACCACGGTGCTGGCGTTTCTGTCGTCCGTGGATAACGATATCTTCCTGATTACATTCCCCGAGACCTTTAAATCTCAGCTACTCAAACGTAATCCACACTGCTTTTTTGCGATGGATGAACGCAGTCATTATACCTTCGAGCGGACCATTGAATGGAACTACACCATTATCGAAGGGGAAGCGTTTATTATTGATCGCGACAATCCGCTCTATGAAAAAGTGCGCCATGAATTCGTCGCTAAGAACCCGTGGGAAATTGCCTTCTTCACGCGTCCTGATGTCGAGGTTTACCATATTAAAAGTAAACAGCTCGTGTGCCCCGGCAATACTCGACCCGCTTAGCTAAAATATAAAAAAATAAATAGGATAGCGCTGTGCTATCCCGTTTATATTAGTGGCGTTGGTCTACAGCGTTTTTTCTGTCGGTTCCAGCGCCCATTCAACCTTGCCTTTACCCGTGCTTTTGGCGTGGTACAGGGCGACATCCACGCGTTTCATGAAGTGTTCTGTGGGTTCCTGAGGCTGTTTTTGGCCGGCACCAATACTAACGGAAAAGTGATGCCTGTTTTTAATAATGATTTTGCTCGCGTTTTTTAATATTTCTCTTGCCAGCGCCTCTGCCCGCTCCTGTGTTCCGGAATACAGAATAATCGCGAACTCTTCGCCCCCGATTCGAGTCGCCACCACCTCACTGTTATCGAAGCGGGAAAGGATGTGGCCGAATTTACTTAATACTTCGTCGCCTTTTATGTGTCCATATTTATCATTGATGACTTTGAAATTGTCGATATCGATAATAAATAAATAGGGCGATTTCGCTTCGAGCTTTTTTAATTCATTAATAAAAAATCGACGATTAGGGAGCTGGGTGAGTTCATCGCTGAATGACTGTATTTTTGCTTCGATGTACTTATCGTTGATTTTATAGATCAGGTTATACACGCCAAACCCGACGCCAAACATCCCAATAATTCTCAGTAAATCCTCAACGTAATATCCAATGAATTTAGTCTGATAAACAAATTCATCCATAAAATCAAACGTAGCGGAGCATATCCATACATGTAGCCCGAGGCGAATGGATAAAGCCGAAGTATGGTTAAGTGATATTTTACTGGTGCACGATAAGATAAAAAAAAGAAAAACCAGTGCGATCGCATCGGTATAAGACCCAGGATTGTTGTGCAACTGCTCCTGAAAATCTCGATGCTTTAAGAACAGGACATTAAATATAACGATCAGCGCTGACGATAACAGGGCGAGCCTTATGGAATAAGACGCCTTCTTATTTTTATCAATGAAATCATGATCATATTGTTTAAAAGGCATCACTCACCTCCTCTTGTATCACCTTTTAATCCTATCATGAAACAGATTGAATAGATTCAGTATTATGCTATCGGGCGGCGTACTCCAGAGAATGACGTAGGGCGGGCTGATGCTGCAAAAGCAGACGCCTGATGGCTCAGGCGTCTTTACCGATTAGAAATCGGCTTTCAGTACAACGCGGTAGCGGGCTTTGCCGTCACGTACGTGCTGGATGGCATCATTGATTTTCGACATCGGGAACAGTTCCGTCTGCGGTTTCACGTTGGCGCGCGCGGCGAGCTTCATCAGAGAACGCAGCTCATGCGGTGAGCCGGTAGAAGAACCGGAAACGCTGCGGTCGCCCGCGATAAGCGTGAAGGCCGGAACGCTGAATGGCTTCATCACCGCGCCGACGGTATGGAACTTGCCGTTATAGGCGAGCGCGTTGAAGTAGGGTTGCCATTCCAGATCGACGCTCACGGTGTTGATGATGAGATCGAACTGACCTGCCAGTGCGGTCAGCGCCTGCGGATCGCGGCTGTTGACGACCTTATCGGCACCCATCGCCAGCACTTCTTGCTCTTTGGCTGGGTTAGAACTGAACGCGGTGACTTCACAGCCCATCGCGTGCAGGAGCTTAATCGCGATATGTCCCAAGCCACCGATACCGATCACGCCGACGCGGCTAGTTGCGGTGACATGATGCATTAACAGCGGTTTGAACACGGTGATGCCGCCGCACAGCAACGGACCCGCCGATTCGATATCAATGGAGTCAGGAAGCGGGATAGCCCACTGCCAGTTCGCACGGATTTTATCGGCAAAACCGCCTTTATTCAGGATTGTCGGCACGCTGCCTTGCTGACAGTTGGTTTGGCTGCCGCTGATACAGGCATCGCAGTGCCCACAGCTGCGTGCTGTCCAGCCAATACCGACGCGCTGACCAACCTTCAATCCTTTGCTTTTTGCTGCGTCACCCAGTGCGTGTACACGGCCAATGATTTCATGCCCGGCAACCAGCGGATAGCTCGACATGCCCCATTCGTTATCGATCATCGACAGGTCGGAATGGCACACGCCACAGTAATCAACCGTGACTTCTACGTCTTCCGCTTGCAGTTCACCCGCATCAAACTCATACAACTCCAGCGCTGCGCCCGCTTCCGGTGCGGCATAACTCTTTATCATCGTCATCACAATTTCCTCAGTATGGGTTTGATTAACCAGTCTAAAGGGTTATGGCATTTTTCTCTATGTCACAACGTGCCTGTGGTTTTTCATTTTGTGTCAGGTGGGGAAATTCTAGAAAGAATGTCCGGTTTTTGCATATGCATACACCTATCAAAAAACTATATATAGATATGTGGTTTGTAAAAAAATCAATATGTGCACTGTATGTATTGACAGTTGCTTCAGGGGAGAGCACTATTGAGAGGCTAAAAAGTAAGCGTTAATCCATCAATACTTCTGAACTGGAGGCCAGTTTATGAGCGGTAAAGATTACAACGTATACAAAGGCAGTGATGGTGTTTGGCGTGGTAAAAGACAGGACGCAACTCGTGCAAGCGTTACTGGCGCCACACAGAAGGAAGTATTTGAGCAAGTGAGGGAGTTTGCTAAAAACAGTGGCGCTGAGGTTTCCATTCACCGAGGAGATAATAATCAAATCCGTGATAAGAACAGTTATGGCAATGATCCGACAAAAACTAAAGGCTAATCTCTCTGCCCTGACTCCTACAAACCGCCTGTATTGGCGGTTTTTTGTGCCTGACATCTAATACTTTCAAAAATCCCAATGAGACACAATCTGATACAAGACGCAGCACACAGGCAAATTTTAGAGCTTATTTACAATACTTCCCACTGGCATTATCCTGATCGAAGATTAATAAAACATTAATCGCAACATTTTGATTTTAAATGACTCGGGGTGCCCTTCTTTGTGAAGGCTGAGAAATACCCGTACCACCTGATCTGGATAATGCCAGCGTAGGGAAGTCACGGTATGCCCCACCGGTTGCCGCCTTCTTCCACGCCGGTTGGGAGACTTATGAACACGCGACCCGCCGACTTTTCTGCCGCTCAGGCAGCAACATCACTTACTCAATTCCGTTCTGCTTCGCCGCTGGTGCACTGTCTGACCAATGATGTGGTGCAATCTTTTACTGCTAATGTGCTGCTGGCGCTGAATGCGTCGCCTGCAATGGTGGTCGATCCTGAAGAAGCCGCGCAGTTCAGCGCTGTGGCGGATGCGCTGCTGATTAACGTCGGGACGCTGGAACGTACGCGCGCCGATGCGATGCGAGCGGCGGTAAACAGCGCCCATCAGGCGGGTACGCCGTGGGTGCTCGATCCGGTTGCCGTAGGCGGTTTGACCTTTCGGAGTGAATTCTGCCGTGAACTGCTGGCGTGGAAACCGGCGGCGATTCGCGGTAATGCGTCTGAAATTATGGCGCTAGCGGGCTTAACCGCACAGGGGCGGGGCGTGGATAGCGCCGATGATTCGCTGGCGGCGCTCCCTGCCGCGCGCGAACTGGCTCGGCAAGTGGGGACGATGGTTGCGGTGACGGGCGTGGTGGATTATGTCACGGACGGTGAGCGAGATATCGCGGTAACCGGCGGCGATAGCATGATGACGCGCGTGGTCGGGACGGGCTGTGCGCTGTCGGCGGTTGTGGCGGGTTTCTGTTCTTTGGAGGGTGACCGCTTATCCCACGTGGCGGCGGCATGCTATGTCATGGCGTTCGCAGGGCAGCAGGCGGCTTCGGCGTCGCAGGGTACAGGGAGTTTTATATCCAATTTCCTCGATAGACTTTATACCCTGCGCGCGGAGGATCTGGCATGAAGCGTATCAATGCATTGACGATTGCGGGCACCGATCCGAGCGGCGGTGCGGGTATTCAGGCGGATTTAAAAGCCTTTTCTGCGCTGGGCGCTTACGGCACCTCGGTCATTACCGCGCTGGTGGCACAAAACACGCGCGGCGTGCAGTCCGTCTACCGGATTGAACCGGATTTCGTCGCGGCACAGCTGGATTCCGTGCTGAGCGATGTGCGTATCGACAGCGCCAAGATTGGGATGCTGGCGCAGACCGATATAGTTGAAACCGTTGCCGAACGCCTGCGTCATTACGCGGTGCCTTTCGTGGTGCTGGACACCGTGATGTTGGCGAAAAGTGGCGATCCGCTACTCGCGCCGGAGGCGGTGGAATCGATCCGTCGTGAGTTGCTGCCGCTGGTTTCCCTGATTACGCCCAATTTGCCGGAAGCTGCGGCGCTGCTGAATACGTCACCGGCCATCAACGAGCGGGAAATGCGTGAGCAGGGGGAAGCGCTGCTGGCGATGGGCTGTCAGGCGGTACTGATGAAAGGCGGTCACCTCAGTGAAGCGGAGAGCCCGGATTGGTTGTTCAGCCAGCAGGCCGAGCCACAGCGCTTTAGTTCCCCACGCGTGAATACTCGTCATACACATGGCACTGGCTGCACACTGTCTGCCGCACTGGCGGCGCTGCGACCACGTCACGATAGCTGGGGCGAGACGGTCAAGGCAGCGAAGGACTATTTACAGCAGGCATTAGAGCAGGCGGACACGCTTGAAGTCGGGCACGGCATCGGCCCCGTTCATCATTTCCATCGCTGGTGGTAGCACCATAAGTAAATTGACTTGTACTTTGCGTGACATATTTGTCAGTAATTTCAAACTAAATTAAGCGTGCTCGGCATAGACAGCACGCGGTTCGTCCGGTTACTTTGCTGGGAATTCTTGGCGTTAATGTGAAATAGGGTGTGGGGATAATATATGGCAGGTTCTGCTCGCAGTGCGATGGCTGCCAAAGCGCTTCAGACGATACTCAATATCGGCCTGCTGGTGCTGGCGATCATTCTGGTGATTTTTTTAGTCAAGGAAACGTTCCATCTGGCGAAAGTGCTGCTGATCTCCAGCGAGAAAGATTCCTCCTATCAGCTGATAGAAGGCATTGTGATCTATTTCCTGTATTTTGAGTTCATTGCGCTGATCGTGAAGTATTTCCAGTCCGGCTATCACTTCCCGCTGCGTTACTTTATCTATATCGGCATTACGGCCATCATTCGCCTGATTATTGTCGATCACAAAAGCCCGTCGGATACGCTGGTGTATTCCGCGGCGATCCTGCTGCTGGTGTTTACGTTGTACCTGGCAAACAGTAATCGCCTGAAACGGGAATAGTAGAAACAGGAATAGTTGAAACGCGCCGCTATTCCAGCAGCGAGCACTGGGGTGGCAGCCGACAGTGAATCGCTGCGGGAAGCACCTCGATATGGAAGCGTTTGGCGCTGAGCGGCTCGCCGTCCAGATTAAACGTCATATCGTCTGGGGCGGTGATCTCTAGCCACGGCAGGGTAGCGGAAATCATGTTCTGGTTTTCGCTGCCGGTGAACCAGGCTTGCAGCATATTCGGCAGCAGCTCGGTTGCTGACAGCACGCTCAGTTCCAGCAGCCCATCGTTGACCAGCGCCTCCGGGCAAAGCTGCTGCCCGCCGCCGGCCTGACGACCATTTCCTACCGCGACAACCAGTGTATCTCCCGCCCAGTGAAAATCCGGCCCGCGAATCTCACAGCGCTCGGCTTGCAGCATGTCCATGCGAAAGAGCGCGTGCAGTACGTATGAGGCGCTCCCGAGCGCAGCCTTCATCTTGGCTGGTGTCTCGGTAGTAATGCGCGTGGCGAATCCGCCCGTCGCCATGTTGATGAAGTAATGGCTGTCGTTCACCTTGGCGATATCAATCGCGGTGGCGCGGCCTTTGATCGCCAGCGTTAGCGCGTTGTGCATCTCCATCGGAATCTGACAGCTGGTGGCAAAATCGTTGGCGGTGCCCAGCGGCACAATTCCCAGGCACGGACGCACCGTTTCCGGCTGCACCGCTAAGGCTGCGGCGACTTCATTGACGGTGCCGTCGCCACCGGCGGCGATCACGTTATCTGCGTTGAGCTGAATCGCCTCTTCCACATAGCGTTTAGCATCGCCGTATTCCCAAGTCACGCGGACATGCAGCGTATAACCGTCCTTGCGTAGCGCATCAATGGCTTCGCGAAGTTCTTCATTACCCGCACTTTTTCCATTCAAAATCAGCAGTGTGATTGGATTCTTTTCCATGTCTTATTTCTCTGGCTGCGATGTTGTTAATACAGAAACGTTGCAGTTAAGCATAGACACTAAATTGGCAGGCAGATATCAGAAGAATCGGTGAATGTTTGCGGTGGGAAAATGGGGGAGCGGAAGAAAAAGAAAAGCCAGCTCAAGGGAGATTGAGCTGGCCAAGGAGGTGGTTCCTAGTAGTATCACTACGCTTATTTTTCGTTCTATGTTTTCTCAGCGACGCAATATTAACCACAAGGCCATCGAATTGATGTGATCTGTTTCTAATATTCGTTAAAAAACCCTGAGCTTTGTAACGATACCTTTGGGTGGTTTACGCTCTTGTTCGTAGCAGGGAAGGTGCGGTGATAGGGGGGCATACCGTAAAGGAAAGAGGGGCTGACGAACGGGGTAGCCGGATGTACGAGACATCCGGCGGTATTACCGGTTTATTCCGCGTTAGGATTACGCGTGGTGGTGCCCGGCAGATTGCGCAGCAGTAGCGCATAATCCAGCGAGACATCGTCCGGCACAGGCAGATAGACGATATGGCCGTTACCCGGTGCGACATCGGTCGGTTGCCCTTTGGCATTCTGCATGGTGTCGATGGTGAATTGAATATTGCCGTTTGGCGTCATCATCTCCACGCTGTCGCCGCAGGAAAATTTGTTCTTCACATTGACTTCCGCCAGCCCATCGCGGCGCACGCCGGTGAATTCACCGACAAACTGCTGACGATCGGAAACGGAATAGCCGTAGTCGTAGTTCTGGTAATCTTCATGCACGTGGCGACGCAGGAAGCCTTCGGTATAACCACGGTGTGCCAGACCTTCCAGCGTTTCCAGCAGCGTTGAATCGAACGGTTTCCCTGCGACAGCATCGTCGATGGCGCGACGATAAACCTGTGCGGTACGGGCGCAATAATAGAATGACTTGGTGCGGCCTTCGATTTTCAGCGAATGAACCTGCATTTGCGTCAGGCGTTCAACGTGCTGAATGGCACGCAGATCGCGGGAGTTCATGATGTAGGTGCCGTGCTCGTCTTCAAATGCGCTCATGTACTCGCCGGGACGCAGGTTTTCTTCCAGCATAAAGACTTTGTCGGTCGGTTCGCCGATGCCCAGAGCGGGTTCAACGTTTTTCACCGCGATAGGTTCATGCTGATGGACGATATTCCCGACCTCGTCCTCTTTGCCTTCCTGAACCTTATATTCCCAGCGGCAGGCGTTGGTGCAGGTGCCTTGATTCGGATCGCGTTTGTTGATGTAGCCGGACAGCAGGCAGCGACCGGAATACGCCATGCACAGCGCGCCGTGAACGAAGATCTCCAGTTCCATATCCGGGACGTTCTGGCGGATTTCTGCAATCTCTTCCAGCGACAGTTCGCGGGACAGAATTACACGCGTCAGCCCCATTTGCTGCCAGAATTTCACCGTCGCCCAGTTGACCGCATTGGCCTGAACGGAAAGGTGAATATCTATCTGTGGGAAGTTTTCCCGCACCAGCATAATCAGGCCCGGATCGGACATGATCAGCGCATCTGGCCCCATTTCGATCACAGGTTGCAGATCGCGCAGGAAGGTTTTCAGTTTGGCATTGTGCGGCGCGATGTTAACGACGACGTAGAATTTCTTGCCCAGCTCATGCGCTTCGTTAATGGCTTGCGCCAGCGTCTGATGGTTGAATTCGTTATTGCGCACGCGCAGGCTGTAGCGGGGTTGACCGGCATAAATTGCGTCCGCGCCATAGGCAAAGGCGTAGCGCATATTTTTCAACGTACCGGCCGGAGAAAGCAGTTCCGGTTTAAACATGGTATCTCTCGATTCTGATCACAAGTCAGGCTGCTCCACGGCGGGAGCAGTAAAGGCGGAGGATTCTAGCGCTAATAGGGGGAAATTGCAGTAGACGACATACGAAATGTGGGGCCTTTGTTTGACGTAAATCAATCGTTTGATGTAAATCAATTTTTTGACCTAAATAAAGAATGGCCTGCTTAATAGAGCAGGCCAGATAACGCAGGATTAACGCGTCGCGATACGGGATTTTCCGAACGTTTCTCGGTTGTGGAGCTGATATAAATCGACCTGTGGGCCAGCCGGTATAATCTGTGTCGGGTTCAGCCAGGCAATACCGTAATAGCCTGCTTTGATGTGGTCGATATTGACCGTCTCCGCGACGCCCGGCCACTGGTACAGTTCACGCAGGTAGTTTGACAGGTTCGGGTAGTCGGCAATGCGCTTCAGGTTACATTTGAACGCGCCGTGGTAGGCCACGTCAAAACGTATCAGCGTGACAAACAGACGCCAGTCGGCCTCGGTCAGCGTGTCGCCGAGCATATAACGGTGGCTGCCCAGATGTTCGTCCAATTCGTCCAGCGTGGCGAAGAGTGTGGTGACAGCATCGTTATAGTGTTCCTGCGTTTTGGCGAATCCGGTCTTATACACGCCGTTGTTGACGTTGTGGTACACGGTTTCGTTCCAGCGGTCGATCTCGCTGTGCAGTTCTGACGGATAGAAATCGAGGTGGTTGTCGGTCAGATCGTTAAATTCGCTGTTCAGCATGCGGATGATGTCCGCCGATTCGTTATTCACGATGCGTCCCTCTACCCGATCCCACAGCACAGGGACCGATACCTTTCCGGTATAGTCTGGCACGCTGGCGGTGTAGAGCTGGTGCAGGTAGTGAATCTCACCCACATGCTCGCCGGCATCCTGCGGGGTGGCAAATTCCCAGCCGTTATCCGCGATGCGCGGGTTGGCAACGGAGAGAGAAATGATGTTCTCCAGCCCTTTTAGCTTGCGGAAAATCAGCGTGCGTGATGCCCACGGGCAGAGATAGGAGACAAAAAGCTGGTAACGACCGACTTCTGGCACCAGCTCGGTTTGCCGAAATTTGGTTTCTTCGCGGTGGAACGCCCCGTTTTTGATCTCTTCCGCCGCGACATCGCCGTTAACCCATTTGCCATTCACTAAGCCTGACATCGTTTTTCCCCTTATCCGTTTTGTTGCAGGTGACCCAAGTCCCGCACGCCGTGCGGGGTGATACCCGTTATTATTGTAGGCTTAAAAGAGTAACAGCCTTGGGAAAAGAGAAAATGACAAAATTTTCATTAAGTCAGACAGTATTTTTGACCAGACTGGGAAGGCGTTGGCTAACGTTTAGCCGCCAGCAGACCGTATAGCGCAGAGTCGGACACCTCGCCGTCGACGATCCAACGCTGTTTCAGTAGCCCTTCCTGCGTGAATCCCAGTCGTTCCAGCGAGCGGGCTGAAGCCACGTTGCGGGGATCGATTTCGGCTTCCAGTCGACTGAGCCCCGCCGTTTCAAAGGCAAAATCCCGCAGCGCAGAGAGCGCTTCCGCCATATAGCCTTTGCCTTGCGCACTCGCTGCCAGACAGTAGCCGATTTCGGCGCGCTTAGACTCAATCTCAAGGTTGAATAGCACGCAGGTGCCGATCAGTTCGCCGCTTTCTTTAACTTCCAGACCCAGCTTCATGTGCTGCCCTGCGCACAGCGCGCTCCAGTATTCGTCAATCGCGTCGTGCGCCTGCTCGATGTGTTGCCAGGGCGGATGGTTCCAGAAGCGCATCACAACCGGATCGGACATAAAGACAAACAGCGCTGGCGCATCATCACGATAAAGCGGGCGCAGCAGCAGGCGAGGTGTCTCGATTTTGGTGGTTTCGGAAAATAGCGCAGTCATTGTCGTGAAAGCCTCTTTTTCGTGTGTAATGAATGGGTGTGAAATGGAAGACGGTTATTCGGACAGATGGCCAGCTTGCAGTGCGGCAACATCGCCAGCTGCGATGATGTCCAGATGACGCGTGATTTTTTCTATCGGCCAGTCCCACCAGCACAGCGTTTCCAGTGCCTCGATGACGTCCGGCGCAAAACGCGGCTTCAGGATTTTGGCCGGATTGCCGCCAACGACCGTATAAGCGGGCACATCGGTGGTGACCACGGCGCGTGACGCAATGATGGCGCCATTTCCAATGCGGATACCGGGCATGATCAGCGCGTCATAGCCAATCCAGACATCATTGCCGATGATCGTGTCGCCTTTGTAAGGCAGATCGCCGGGCTTGGGCGTCACTTTTTCCCAGCCGTTGCCAAAAATCTGAAACGGGTAAGTCGACAGGCCGGAAAGCCGATGATTGGCCCCGTTCATGATAAATTTTGCGCCACGCGCGATAGCGCAAAACTTACCGATGATTAATTTATCGCCGAGAAACGGATAGTGGTAGAGCACATTTTGCTTGAAATTTTCCACGCCATCGGGATCGTCATAATAGGTGTAGTCGCCAATTTCAATATTCGGGTTGGTGACAATGTTCTTGATGAAACACACTTGGGGGAAACCGGCCATGGGGTAGCGGTTATCAGGGTCTGGTCCGTTCAACATGGTCTCCATAACATCATAAGGCGGTGGGCGTTATACCTCATTACAGGGCGCGGCTTCCCAGCGATAGCCGATGCCGTATACCGTGCGGATAAATGAGGTCTCTTCGTCCAACTGTTCCAGCTTGCGACGCAGGTTTTTGATGTGGCTATCGATGGTGCGGTCGGTCACGACGCGGTAATCGTCGTAGAGCTTATCCAGCAGCGCCTCGCGGGAAAATACCTTGCCCGGCTCGGTGGAAAGCGTCTTGAGCAGGCGAAACTCCGCCGGCGTGAGATCGAGATTCTGCCCCAGATAGCTGGCCTGAAAGCCGCTTTTATCAATCAACAGGGCCGTTTCGGTTTTCTCGACGGTTTTCAGCCCGTCATTCTGCCAGCCGCAGCGGCGCAACAGCGTTCTGACGCGCACGACCACTTCGCGCGGGCTAAAGGGCTTACAAATATAGTCATCGGCACCAATTTCCAGTCCCAGCAGGCGATCGATCTCTTCGCTGCGGGCGGTGACCATGATAATCGGCACGTTGGAAAACTGGCGGATGGTGCGGCAGAGCGTCAGGCCGTCGCAGCCCGGCAGCATTAAATCCAGCAAAATGAGGGAAGGGGAATGCTGCCGCACCCACTCGACGACCTCATTGCCGTTGGGCAGCCAATGTGTGGCATAGTCCGCTGCTTGAAGGTAATCCACCAGCAGTTGTCCCAATTTGGGCTCATCTTCGACGATCAGAATCGGTGATGCCATAGCGAAATCGGGTGCGGTTGTCATAGCTCTGCTTATCTTCGGTGTCGGGAGTCGATCTTAATCAGGTTCGTGCAAGGGAAGCTCGATGGTAATCATCACTCCCCCTAATGGCGAATGTTCAGCATACAGCCGTCCGCTATGCGCCTCAACGATATTATTGCAGATAGCCAGCCCCAGACCGGAGCCGCCGCTGGCGCGGTTGCGCGAACTTTCCGCACGGTAAAAACGCTCGAAAATCAGCGTGAGCTGCTCGTCGGTCACGCCGGGGGCGCTGTCCTGCCAGATAATCGCCCAGCGTTTATGCTGCTGAATAACCGTAATGGTCAACTGACCCTGCTCATCAGTGTAGCGCAGACTGTTTTCCAGCAAATTGTTAAACAGCTGACTTAGCCGGTCTGGATCGCCAAAGACGCCCGCCTGCGCGGGTAAATCGGTGGTGAGCGTAATCTGCTTTTTCTGGAAACGTTCATGAAACGCGGCGATAGCAATATGCAGAATTTGCACCACGTCCACAGACGCCTTGCGGTAGGCCAGCGCCCCACGATCGGACAGGGTGAGTTGATGCAGGTCGTCCACCAGTTTGGTGAGCGTCGTGACCTCAGACTGGAGCGAATGCAGAGAGTGTGAGTCGGGCTTGCGCACGCCGTCCTGCAAGGCTTCCAGCTCGCCACGCAGCACCGCCAGCGGCGTGCGCAGTTCATGAGAGACGTCAGCCATAAACGCGCGGCGAGACTGCTCGTTTTTTTCCAGCGTGATGGCAAGCTGATTGAAATCCTGCGCCAGCCTGCCCAGCTCATCGTGCGAGCTTGCCGTCACTCGGGTGCTAAAATCGCCCGAGGCCAAACTGTGCATACCGCTGACCAGCCGCTTGACGGGCGCGAGCAGGCCGCGCGCGGTCAGCCAGGTGGCGATAATCGCGAGCAGCGTAGAGAGTGCGACAATCAGCCAACTGGTGCGCTGCTGCTGCTGATCGAAACTGATGTCGGCGTTGCGGGTCAGGCGTTCAACGGGCGAGGCAACAATCCAGCCGACCGTCTGATTTTGTACCTGAATCGGCTGCCAGGTCCCTTCATTCGGGATTGGTGCCGGAGAGCCGAACAGCTTGCGTTTGCTGGTATCCAGCACCCAGAGGCGCACTCGCAGCCCCTGCATGCTGTTGTCGGTGTCGTTGTTCTGGTCCAGCGAGTGCAGCATTTTGAACACCAGACGCTCATTGTTGCGCAGGAATGACCAGTCGCCGTGCAGCTGATATTGCTCCGCCAGCGCATCGCGCAGCTGCGTGACCCGCTGTTCGTTGCCGCGCTTAATGTAGTCGATAAAGCCGCGCTCGAAGCTGGCGCGCACGCCCCAGTGCATAGTAATCAGCACCAGCATGCAGGTGGCGAATATCGCGAGAAACAGCTTGGCGGTGATTCCGAATTTCATGACAACCTCACGATTTGCGCGGCAGCGTGGACTGCTTGACGCCGTCCGTCGGGACGCGATTAAAAATCAACACGGGCAGGGCGATGATGACGATCATGCTGAGATAGGTGTAAATAAACACCATATGCGTTTCTCCGCTGCCCGCCGCCATGTGCGGCTGGGAAAACATGCCGAGCAGAATGCCTGCGATACTGACGCCGAGGCTGGTGGACAGTTGCATGGTCATCGACAGCAGACTATTCCCGCCGCTGGCGAGCGTATCCGGCAGATCTTTCAGTGTTAGCGTGTTCATGGTGGAGAAGCGAACGGCGTTCACCGTACCGAGGAAGAACAGCACAATCGGGATCATCCAGATCCATTTCATCAGCGCAACCAGAGCAAACAGCGCCGTGACCAGCGCCAGCAGCAGCGTGGAGACAATCAGCACGCGGCGGTAGCCGAGTCGGTTAACGACCTGCACCACGATCCGCTTCATTCCCATGCTGCCTAGCACCATTGGCACCATCATCAGGCCGGCGTGGAACGGAGAGAATCCCATTCCCAACTGTAAAAACAGCGGCGTCATAAACGGTAACATACCGCTGCCGATGCGCGCCAATAGCCCACCGCTCAGGCCGATGGAGAAGGTCGGCGTGTCGAATAGATGCAGATTAAACAGCGCCCGTTTGTTGTGACGAGCGTGCAGCCAATAGCTCAATAGCGCGATCAGCCCGACGGTGATTAACGCAAAAATGGCAATCGGCGGAATGCCCAGACTGCGGTTGCCGTCCAGCGCCAATGTCAGCGTAGCCATACCGACGGCAAGCCAGAGGAAGCCGCTGATGTCAAAGCGCTGCGTCCGCATGGTGTAATTGGGCATCAGGAACCAGGTGGCCAGCGCGCCGATGATGCCAACAGGCAGATTGATGAGGAAGATCCAGTGCCAGCTGGCGTATTCCACCAGAAAGCCGCCGAGGGCTGGCCCCATTAATGGGCCAATCTGGCCGGGCAGCGTCACGAATGTCATCGCCGCCATATACTGATCGCGCGGAACGATTTTCATCACCGTCAGCCGGCCAACCGGCACCATCATCGCGCCGCCAATACCCTGAATGACGCGGGAAACCAGCAGTTCATTCAGCGTTTCCGAACGGGCGCACAGCAGCGATCCGAGTGTAAACAGCAGAATCGCGGTGAAAAAGATGTTCTTCACGCCGATGCGATCGGCCAGCCAGCCGCTGGCAGGCAGCATCACCGCAACGGTCAGCACATAGGAAACAATCACCGAATGCATATGCAGCGGGCTTTCATTCAGACTCGCGGCCATCGAAGGCAGCGCGGTATTCACGATGGTGGTATCCAGCGTCTGCATAAAGAAGCCAAAGGCAACAATCCAGAGCTGCCAGCGGACGGAAGCCGGTTGGGTCATATTCCCTGACCCTCTGGATTGTTGAATACATTGGGCATAGTCGGTGGTGTCCTCACATTTCGCATGGTGCTCTCAAAGCACGAATATTATTATCTCGGAGAGGTTTCGTGCGCTTAACATTTATTTTTCTCTGCATGCTTTCTGTATGCGCACGACACAGGGGCGCTCAGTCGCCGCCGCCCTGTGAACCCAGGCTGTTTGGCGGGAAATGATGCCGCTTCGCGATTCCTTCGTCGTCAATGCTCTCTTGTTCGGACCGCCGCTGACGCGTTCCCGACGCGGCAGCGGCTTTCGCGGCGTCCTGCCGCTCATCCGAGAGATCATCTTCTCCTCAGCATCATTTACGCCAAGGTGGGAGTACGTTGCGAGCTATATATTCCTTTTCTGTTACTTCGTGTGCTTAACATTTTTTCCTGGCGTAAAAAATTGTACTGAGACGGAAGCTGGCTCACGGGTGAGTGGCATGGACGCCACGAAAGACAGTGCCGCGCCGGGAGCGCGTCACTGGCGGCCCGTAAAGAGACGGCTTTCGGTGAAGGCACCGCGTAGCGGTACAATTTAGCGCCACAAGCCAGGGTTCCAAGGGCGACGGCAATTGAGCCGCCCTTGGTCGGGCGCGTTCGGGGCGCTACTAGAAAAACAGTGAACGTTAAGCGCACGAAATATCCCCATAAATAGCATATTAATTAGATAGCTAACGCTAATCCTATTCCTATTCCGTCACGACAGTGACAAATCCTTCCCCGGTGCTTTGCGCCGAATATTCCTCAGCTTGTCGAAAAATAGATACACCACCGGGGTGGTATATAGCGTGAGGATTTGGCTCATCACCAGCCCGCCGACAATCGTGATGCCGAGCGGCTGTCTCAACTCCGCACCGTCGCCGCTGGTCAGCACCAACGGCAGTGCGCCAAACAGCGCGGCTAACGTGGTCATCATAATCGGGCGGAAACGCAGCAGGCAGGCCTGGAAAATCGCGTCCTGCGCGCTCAACCCGCCGCTGCGCTGTGCCACCAGCGCGAAATCCACCATCATGATCGCGTTCTTCTTCACGATCCCAATCAACAGCATGATGCCAATCAGCGCCACCAGACTAAACGGTGCACCGAACCACTCCAGCGCCAGCAGTGCGCCCACGCCCGCCGAGGGCAGGGTGGACAGAATCGTCAGCGGATGCACGTAGCTCTCATACAGCACGCCGAGCACGATATACACGGTGATAATCGCCGCCAGAATCAGCAACAACTGGGAAGACTGCGACTGCTGGAACGCCTGCGCGGTACCGGAGAACTGGCCGCGTACCGCTGATGGCACGCCCAGCGACGTCATGGTTCTTTCTATCGCCGCCGTCGCGCTGGACAGATCGGTGCCTTCCGGCAGGTTAAAAGAGATCGTCGAGGCGGCAGACAGTCCCTGATGGTTCACCGACAGCGGGGCGTTGATCGGCTTCCAACTGGCGAAGTAAGAGAGCGGAATGGGCTTACCTTCGTTATTGATCACGAACATCTTGTCCAGTGAACTGACGTCCTGCGTGTAGGCGTCGTCCACTTCCATCACTACCTTATATTGGTTTAGTGGCTGGTAAATGG
Organism: Pectobacterium sp. S5; assembly: GCF_051707265.1. NCBI lineage: Bacteria > Pseudomonadati > Pseudomonadota > Gammaproteobacteria > Enterobacterales > Pectobacteriaceae > Pectobacterium > Pectobacterium sp. S5. Next base: position 331,717 of record NZ_JAULSZ010000004.1, on the reverse strand, counting down.
TCGAAATCTGACGCTGTCCGAAGGCGTTATTGAGCAGCGCGTTAGCGGCAGAGACGCTGATGCCAAGCTGCGCCATTGCATCGCGATCGTAGGTGAGCGCCATTTCCGCGCCTTTATCCTGCTGATCGGAGTTCACATCGGCCAGCTCAGGCAGTTTGCTGAAAGCAGCACGAATCTTGGGTTCCCAGATGCGCAGCTCGCTCAAATCGTCAGACAGCAGCGTGTACTGATACCCGGCGCTCGCTTCCCGCCCGCCGATACGAATATCCTGCACCGGCATTAAAAACAGGTTGGCACCGGGTTCTTTTGCCAGCTTGACGCGCAGGCGGCTGATCACCTGCTGTGCCGACACATCTCGCTCGGACAATGGCTTAAGTGAGATAAACATCGACCCGCTGTTGGTACGTGATCCGCCGGTAAACCCGTTCACGTTATCCACCGCCGGGTCGCTGCTGACAATGGTCATGAAGTTCTGGAGTTTCACCGTCATGGCCTGAAAAGAAATGCTCTGGTCGGCCTGAATGAAGCCCATCAGCCGGCCCGTATCCTGTTCCGGAAAGAAGGTCTTCGGAATGCTGATATACAGCCAGACGTTGAGCGCGATGGTGCCCAGCAGGAGCAGCAACACCCAGCGTGCATGGTTGAGTACCCACTTCAGCGAGCGTCCATAGCCTTGTTGCATAGCTAGCAATACACGATTAAAACCACGGGTGCGCGGCTGACTGCGTTTGGGCACGGCGCGCAGCAGTCGTGCACACAGCATCGGCGTGAGCGTGAGTGAGATCAGCAGCGAAATCATGATCGCCGCTGACAGTGTGACGGCGAATTCACGGAATAGCCTCCCCGGCAAGCCGTCCATCAGCAGCAGCGGGATGAACACCGCAACCAGCGACAGGCTCATGGACAAGACGGTGAACCCCACTTCGCGCACGCCCTGAAGCGACGCTTGTAGCGGCTTCATGCCCGCTTCGATGTGGCGGGAAATATTCTCCAGTACCACGATGGCGTCATCCACCACGAAGCCGGTGGCGATGGTGAGCGCCATCAGCGACAGGTTATTCAGGCTAAAGCCGCACAGATACATCGCCGCAAAGGTGCCGATCAGCGATACCGGGACGGCCAGTGCCGGAATAGCGGTGGCGCGGCCGGAACGCAGGAACAGGAAGACGACCAGAATAACCAGCGCGACGGCGATAATCAGCGACTGCTCGACTTCCGCCAACGAGGCGCGAATGGTGGGCGAACGATCCTGCGCGACATCCAGCTGTATTTCGGCAGGCAGGCTGGCGCGCAGCTCCGGCATCGCGGCGCGGATATTGTCTACCGTGGTAATAATGTTGGCATCCGGCGCGCGTCGAATCATCACCAGAATCGCAGGCTTCGAGTTTGCCATCCCCGCGTTACGGGAATTCTGCACCGAATCTTCTACCGTGGCGACGTCGCTCAGGCGGACGGCAGCGCCGTTGTTGTAGTGGATAATCAGCGGCGCGTAGGCATCGGCGGTTTTGAGTTCATCGTTGGTTTGTATCTGCCAGCTTTTCTGGCTGTTTTCCACATTCCCCAGCGGCTGACGCACGTTTGCCTGCGCGATAGCCTGCCGTACCTCATCGAGGGAAATGCCTTGATTAAACAGCGCCACCGGATTCAGCGCGACGCGTACGGCAGGGAGTGAACTCCCGCCGATGGAGACATCGCCGACGCCTTCCATTTGAGAGATTTTCTGCGATAGCTGGGTAGACGCAAAGTCGTACAGCTGCCCCTGGCTGTAGGTGTCCGAGGTCAGCGTCAGGATCATGACGGGGGCGTCGGACGGATTGACTTTGCGGTAGGTCGGGCGGCTGGACATGCCGGACGGCAACAGGTTTTGTGCCGCGTTAATGGCCGCCTGTACATCACGCGCCGCGCCGTTGATATCCCTGTCGAGGTTAAACACCAGAATGACGCGCGTGCTGCCGAGCGAGCTGGCGGAGGTCATTTCGCTAACGCCTGCGATCCTGCCGAGCGCGCGTTCCAGCGGCGTGGCGACGGCAGAAGCCATGGTTTCCGGCGAGGCACCGGGCAGCGAGGCGCTGACCGAGATCACCGGGAAATCCACCTGCGGCAGCGGTGACACTGGCAACAGGCGGAAACCCAATACGCCACAGAGCGCGATGGCCAGCGTCAGCAGCAGGGTGGCGACGGGGCGGTGGATGAACAGGGCGAAGAACTTCACTCGGTTTCTTCCTCCTGACGCGGCGCACGGCGGAAACGCGTCGCCAGACGATCAAACAGCAGGTAGATAACCGGTGTCGTAAACAGCGTCAGGATTTGGCTCATGATCAGACCGCCGACCATACAGATCCCCAGCGGCTGGCGTAGCTCCGCGCCGACGCCGGTGCTCAGCATCAGCGGCAGCGCACTCAGCAGCGCCGCCATGGTGGTCATCAGAATCGGCCGGAAACGCAGCAGACAGGCCTGATAAATCGCGTCATACGGTTTCATGCCCTGTTCTCGCTCCGCCGCCAGCGCGAAGTCGATCATCATGATGGCGTTTTTCTTCACGATCCCGATGAGCAATATGATCCCGATAATGGCAATCACATCCAGCTCATTCCCCGCCATCATCAGCGCCAGCAGTGCGCCGACGCCCGCCGTGGGCAGCGTAGACAAGATGGTGATCGGATGAATAAAGCTTTCGTACAGCACGCCGAGCACAATGTACATCGCGACAATCGCCGCCACGATCAGCCAGACGGTGCTGCTCAACGCCGACTGGAACGCCAGCGTACTGCCCTGGAAACGGGTAGTGATATCCGCCGGCAGGTTCATTTGTTGCTCGGTCTGTGTGATGGCATCAACCGCTTCGCCCAGCGCATAGCCTTTCGCGACGTTGAAGGAGATCGTCGTCGACGGGAACTGGTCGATATGGTTGATCGCCAGCGGCCCCTGACGCTCCTCAATGGTAGCAATGCTGCTAAGCGGAATCGTCCCGCCGTCGCTGCTAATGAGGCGCACGTCATTCAGCGCGTCCAGACCGGTGTTGTTCGTCGTATCGTGCTCCAGCACCACGCGATACTGGCTGGCCTGCGTATAGATGGTGGAAACCAGTCGCTGACCAAAGGCGTTGTACAGCGCGCTGTCGACCTGTGACATCGTGATGCCCAGACGGCTGGCGCTGTCGCGATTCACGTTGACATAAGCGACCGCCGCGCCGTCTTGCCAGTCGCTGCTGACATCTTCTAGCTGCGGCAGCTTTTTCAGTTCGGTCATCAGCTTGGGAACCCACTGGCTCAGCTCGTCCAGCGACATCGCTTGCAAGGTAAACTGGTACTGCGTGCGGCTGATTTGAGTGTCGATGGTGAGATCCTGCACCGGTTGCAGATACAGCTGGATGCCGGGGATCTGTGCCGTTTGCTGTTGCAAACGACTGATGATCTCTGGAATACGTTCGCTGCGTTCACTAAGTGGTTTCAGGTTGATTTGCAGTCGGCCGCTGTTTAGCGCGGCATTCGTTCCGTCAACGCCGATGAACGAGGACACGCTCTCCACCGCCGGATCTTTCATGATGATAGACGCGACGCGCTGCTGGCGGTCGGCCATATTGCTGAACGAGACCGTCTGCGGTGCCTGCACGGTGCCCTGAATGATGCCGTTATCCTGTATCGGGAAGAAGCCTTTCGGGATCCAGATATAGAGCAAAACTGTCAGCAACAGCGTACCCAACGCGACGCTAAGCGTCAGCCACGGATGGTTCAGCACTTTGCGCAGCCAGACGCCATAGGCATCAATCAGGCGAGTGAAGAAACGTTCGCTGGCGCGGGTAAAACGGTTCTGTTTACGCAGCGACTGATGGCTCAGCATTCGGGCGCACATCATGGGCGTTAGCGTGAGCGACACGACGGCGGAAATCAGGATAGACACCGCCAGCGTGACGGCAAATTCGCGGAATAGGCGTCCAACGATATCGCCCATAAACAGCAGCGGGATCAGCACGGCGATGAGGGAAAACGTCAGAGAGATAATGGTGAAGCCGATTTCTCCCGCGCCTTTCAGCGCCGCGTTAAGCGGCTTTTCCCCTTTTTCGATATAGCGGGCGATGTTTTCAATCACCACGATGGCATCATCCACCACAAAACCGGTGGCGATGGTGAGCGCCATGAGCGTCAGGTTATTGATGGAGAAGCCGAGAAAATACATCGCAGCAAAGGTGCCAATCAACGACAGCGGCACGGCAATGCTGGGGATCAGCGTAGCAACGGCGTTACGCAAGAACAGGTAAATCACCATCACGACCAGCGCGATAGCCAGCAGCAGCTCGAACTGGACGTCTTTCACCGAGGCACGAATGCTGGTGGTACGGTCAGTCAGCGTGGTGACCTCGACGGAGTTCGGCAGGCTGGCTTTCAACGCGGGCAGCATCTTGCTAATACTGTCTGTCGTCGTGATGACGTTGGCACCCGGCTGGCGCTGAACGTTGATAATGATCGCCTGCTGCCGATTCGCCCAGGCACCGAGATGAATATTCTCGGCTGCCTGCTCAATCGTTGCGACATCCTGAAGCCGCACCGGCGCGCCGTTTTTCCACGCGACAATCAGCTTGCGGTAATCATCAACGGATTTCATCTGATCGTTGGCGGAGAGCGTGACCGAGCGCGTAGGGCCGTCCAGACTCCCCTTGGCGGAATTCACGTTGGCAGCAGTAATCGCGGTGCGGATCGTTTCGCTGGTCAAGCCGTACGCCGCCAGTGCTGGCGCGTTCAGCCTTACCCGTACCGCCGGACGCTGCCCACCGGCTAACGACACCAGTCCGACGCCTGCCACCTGCGAGATTTTCTGCGCGATGCGGTTGTCCACCATGTCCTGCACCTGCGTCATCGACATAGCGCTGGAGGTGACGGCCAGCGTCATGATCGGCGGATCCGCCGGATTCACTTTGCTGTAGGTCGGTGGATAGGGCAGATCGTTAGGCAGCAGGTTGCTGGCTGCATTGATGGCGGCCTGCACATCCTGTTCGGCAACGTCCAGCGATAGCTCAAGCTGGAATTGAAGCGTGATAACGGATGCGCCGCCTGCGCTCTGCGTCGACATCTGTTTCAGCCCTGACATTTGGCCGAACTGCCGCTCCAGCGGCGCGGTAATCGCGGAAGTCACCACGTCGGGGCTGGCACCGGGATACAGGGTAATAACCTGAATCGTCGGGTAATCGACTTCGGGCAGGGCAGAAACTGGCAGCGCCCGATAGCCGATAATACCGGCCAGCAGAATGGCGATCATTAGCAGCGTCGTAGCGACCGGACGCAGAATAAACAGGCGTGACGGCCCACCGCCGCTGGCTGGAACGGTATCCTGCATCAGGATTTCTCCCCAGCGATGGCAGGCGTTTTCTCCGTCAGCGCTGAAGGTACGATTTCTACTTTTGCCCCTTCGGTCAGGCGGTCGATACCGTCAGTCACGACCTGAACATTGGCGTCCAGCCCGGCGGTCACCACAACCAGCTGGCCATACTGAATGCTGGTGGTCACCTGACGCTTACTCACTTCATTTTTATCATTCAAAATCCAGACGAAGCGGCCTTCATTGCCCATTTGTACGGCGGCGGACGGCGCGACGACGGCGTTTTTCAGCGTGTCGACCTTCATACGGATATTCACGAACTGGTTCGGGAACAGGGCATCGTCCAGATTGTCAAAACGCGCTTTGAGTTTGATCGTGCCCGTCGTGGCGTCGATCTGGTTATCCATGCTCAGCAGGATGCCCTGCGAAAGTATCTTCTGATTGGCGCGATCCCAGGCTTCCACCACGGGCGGCTGACCTGATTTCTGCGCGCTCAGGATTGTAGAGATTTCCGCTTCTGGCACGGTAAAGACGACATCGATAGGGTACGTTTGCGTAATCACGACAATGCCGTTGGTGTCGCCGCTGGTGATGTAATTCCCCACATCAACCTGCTTTAAGCCGATTCGACCACCGATCGGGGCGGTGATTTTGCTGTAATCCAACTGGAGCTGTGCGCTGGCTACGGCACCTTCATCGGCTTTTAGCGTCCCTTCCGCCTGACGAACGGCGGCGGTCTGCGCATCCAGCTCTTGACGGGAGATCAGGTTGGTTTTCACCAACTGCTGATAGCGCGCTAAATCCTGCCGGGCGTTAGCCAGTGCGGCCTGATCTTTTGCCAACTGTCCCTGTGCCTGCGTCAGCTCAACCTGAAAAGGACGAGGGTCGATTTCTGCCAGTAAGTCGCCAGCCTTAACCTGCTGCCCTTCCTGAAAGTGCAACGCCATCAACTGACCGTTCACCCGACTGCGCAGCGTCACGGTATTGGCCGCCGTCACGGTGCCTAAACCGGACAGATAATAGGGCACGGAAGCGGATTGCGTCAGCGCCGCCTGCACGGGGGCCAGCGTGCGCATGGCGGCACGGCGTCCACCGCCGCTGCTGTTGCTTCCCGAATGTGACGTACGGGCGGCGTGCTGCTCACTCGTGCCGGGGGCGGCAGGTGGCGTCTGGGTAAAATGGCGCCAGATCAGTACGGCAATAGCGATAACGGCGGCAAGTACCAGCAGGCCTCGGATACGTTTGGCATTCATAGTGATGGATTACTCTCTCCAGATTGCGCGGGAAGCACGGCGTAGCCGCATACTTCACGCTGCATGTGCGTTGGCTGTCATACCCAGCACGTTAGTAGACCAATGGCCTTATTTTACTAGTTTAAACAGGAGATGCCGGATAAAAATGAAGGAAATGTGGAAGATATGTCAGGGTTTGTAGGAAAAAGAATCCGGCAGCACAAGGCCGCCGGATAGAGATAAGAATTTTATAACGTGATGAAGGATTACAGCACCAGACCCGCGATAGCAGCGGAAAGGATGCTCACCAGCGTAGAACCGTAAACCAGTTTCAGGCCGAAACGGGAAACCACGTTGCCCTGTTGTTCGTTCAGGCCTTTAATCGCGCCGGCAATAATACCGATGGACGAGAAGTTGGCGAAGGACACCAGGAACACAGACAGGATACCCACGCTGCGTGGAGACAGTTCGCCAGCCACTTTTTGCAGTTCCAGCATCGCCACAAATTCGTTAGAAACCAGTTTGGTCGCCATGATGCTACCAACCTGAAGGGCTTCGTGAGAGGGAATACCCATGATCCAGGCGAACGGATAGAACGCGTAGCCGAGAACTTCCTGGAAGCTGATGCCAAAAATGGCGCTGAAAACGGCGTTGACCGCCGCAATCAGTGCAATGAAGCCGATCAGCATCGCTGCAACGATAACGGCCACTTTGAAACCTGCCAGAATGTATTCGCCCAGCATTTCAAAGAAGCTCTGATTTTCATGCAGAGTCCCCAACTGCAATTCTGGCTCTTCACCGACTTTGTAGGGGTTAATCAGCGACAGCACGATGAAGGTACTGAACATGTTCAGAATCAACGCGGCAACCACGAATTTGGCATCCAGCATAGACATGTACGCACCGACGATAGACATCGAAACAGTCGACATGGCGGTCGCGGACATGGTGTACATGCGTTTTTCAGACATCTTGCCCAGAATGTCTTTGTAGGCAATGAAGTTTTCGGACTGGCCGAGAATCAGTGAACTGACTGCGTTAAAAGATTCCAGTTTACCCATGCCGTTCACTTTGGACAGAACCGTACCAATCGCGCGGATGATGATAGGCAGCACTCTAATGTGTTGCAGGATACCGATCAGCGCAGAAATGAAGACGATAGGGCAAAGCACTTTAAAGAAGAAGGAAATCAGGTTCTTCTCACTGTTAACCATGTCACCGAATACGAAGTCCGTCCCTTGACCTGCAAATCCGAGTAGTTTGTCGAACAGCGCTGCGACCCCTTTGACTGCGCCTAATCCAATGTCCGAGTACAAGAAGAAATAAGCGAGCAGAATTTCGATGACGAGTAACTGAATAATAAAACGAATACGAATACTTTTACGATCGCGGCAGACGAGTAGCGCCAGCGCCGCAACAACAACCAGCGCCAGAATAAATTGCGCGATATGGGACAGGGACATGTGTGCTCCAAATATGAGGCAGGCCTAATTTTCCACGTCATTTTATGTAACGCGTGCATTAAAAATGAGAGGAAGAACGCAAAAAAACAATTATACCTTGGGATTTTACCTAAACTAAATGCTACGTCTCGTTATTCGCACTTTTCTACTCATTCATTATTCTTATTCCACATAGAAAACGAACCGCTAGGTTTTGCATTGCAGGCTGGCGGGTTTTTTTCATGATGTTTTCTGCATGATTCAAAAGGAGAGTGATTATGTCAGTATCAAATACCGCACGTGAGCTTGGACGTTCTGGAATCGTGGTGCCGCCTTTCTCGTTCGGCGGTAACGTTTTTGGCTGGACGGTCGATCAGTCGACATCGTTCAGCTTGCTGGATGCGCTGCTGGCGCACGGGCTGAATTTCATTGATACCGCAGATGTTTATTCGCGCTGGGCACCCGGTAATCAGGGCGGTGAATCTGAAACCATCATCGGCAATTGGCTGAAAAAAAGCGGCCAGCGCGACAAGGTCATTCTTGCCACCAAAGTGGGGATGGATTTGGGCGATGGCAAGAAAGGGCTGTCCCCTCGCTATATTCGTCAGGCGGTTGAGGCTTCATTACAGCGTTTGCAAACTGACTATATCGATCTTTATCAGGCACATGCTGACGATAAAGACACGCCGCTGGAAGAAACGCTGGCGACGTTTGATGCACTGATTAAAGAAGGAAAGGTACGCGCGATTGGTGCTTCCAACTACAGCGCGGCACGTCTGGCTGAGGCGCTGAAAGTCAGTAAGGCCAACCATTTGGCGCGTTATGAAACGCTGCAACCGGAATACAATTTGTACGATCGGCAGGGCTATGAAGCTGCGCTAGAACCGCTGGTGCGTGAGCAGGGGATTGGGGTCATTAGCTATTATTCGCTGGCTAGCGGGTTTCTGTCGGGCAAGTATCGTCAGCCGAAGGATGCATCGAAAAGTGCCCGCGGGCAGGGCGTGGTGGAGAAATACCTGAACGAGCGCGGCCGTACCATTTTGGAGGCGTTAGATAGCGTGGCGAATGCACATCAGACGACGCCGTCGCAGGTTGCGCTGGCGTGGTTGATCGCCCGTCCGAGTATTACCGCCCCGATCGCCAGTGCGACATCGCTGGAGCAGGTCGCTGAACTCGCGGGCGCGATGCGGCTGGTGCTGCCAGCAGAAGATATCGAGTTGCTGAACAGTGCGAGTCGTTACTAAGAAATTGATACCTTTGAAGTAGTGATTTTATGCGGACGTGAAGATGATTTCGTGCGCCACAAATGTCGTGACTTATGACGACCTTGTTGTTATCCGGCGTAAAAAATTATGCATCGGTAGGCTTGACCGCCGAGTGAGCGGCATGGACGCCGCGAAAGCCAGTGCCGCGTCGGGAACGCGTCACTGGCGGCTCGATTAGCGGGCATGAATACCGATGGGATCGCGTAGCGGCATAATTTCCGCCAAAAGCCTAGGGGTCACGGGGCGAGCGGCGTTTGAGCCGCCCCGTGTCGGGCGCGTGCTACGAGGTAGCATGAAAATGACGGTATTATCGCGCACGAAACTGCCCCAATCGTGGCATAAAAAGTGACTAAGAGAACTCGCCTAAAACCACTACCGCGCTTCTGCGCCATCATCCTCAAACCAGGCGGCTAGCTCGCGGCGTAGGTTATCCGACTGGGTGCCGAAGATGGCCTGTACCTGATGGCCGACGATGATCACGCCGATAGCCCCCAGTTTTTGCAGGCTGTCGCTGTTAACTAGCCGTAGGCTATGAACCTCGACCCGCAGGCGGGTGATGCAGGCATCCAGACTGACGATATTTTCTTTGCCACCAAAGGCGGTTACCAACTGCTGCAAGTTTTCTTTGTCTAGCGGTGAAGCGATTTCAATTTCGGTAATTTGCTTACCCAACATTGATGCGAACAATTTCCGAAAATTGTGAATCTTGCCCATCGTAGTCACCTCTTCGTTTGTTTATCAGCATGCGTATGATAATGCCGTTCACGTAACATTACTGTTAGGCGAAACACGGTGATGACGTTCCGTAGGAACCTCTGCACCGTGCCCGCCCGGTATCGTAATGCTTAACCAACAAGTATGAATTTTACTGCAATGCGCGGCGTAGGATCCGGCAGCCGTAGCCTGACAGGTCGAGCACCCCTGAAAGCGTGCTGCCAGTGGTCATTTCTTCGTAGACGGCAGGCAGCGTGATCTGCTGCGGCGTTGCCGTGTAATTCTGTACGAAGATAAACTCACTTTCCCCGTCATCACGGCGATGAGCGACAATGCCGTAAGGCAGATCGGTCGGCAGCGCACGCGGTAGATCCAGCGTCTGTATCAGCGTAGTGAAGAAATCACGCTGGAAGGTGAGATCGTTGCGCGACGCGATGTAATAGGCTTGACCCTTGCCGTAATCATTGACCGTAACGGCCGGACGTCCGGCGTAGAAATCGCTGTCATAGGTCGCCAGCGCCCGCGCGCCTTCGAGATGAATCAGCTCGCACAGGTGCGTGACCTGATACGGGCCGGCCAGACGTTGTTCGTTACCGCTCAGACCGCTGATGCTGTTGCTTTCATGATCGTACAGACCGTCGATTTCTTCCGCCCAGATCCCCATGATCGGACGCAGCGGGCCGGGGAAGCCGTTTTGGTGGCACAGGTCGGTTTCGTTGACGACGCCAGACCAGTAGGTGGTGACGAAGCGGCCGCCTTGTTTGACGAAGGCATCGACGCGTTCGGCAAAGCCATCGTGCACCATGTAGAGCATCGGGGCGATGACAAGCTGATAGCCGCTGAGATCGACATCGGCGTTGATGATATCTACCGCCACGCCCTGTTCCCAGAACGTACGATAATGTTCGGTGACGGTTTTTTCGTAGAACAGCCCTGCGTTGCGCGGCCCTTGGGCGTTGTCCATCGCCCAGCGGCTTTCCCAGTCGAAAATGATGGCGACGTTGGCGTCAACTCGACTGCCTGCCACTGGCGCGAGTTTGTTGAGTATGTCACCCAATTCCTGCACTTCACGCCCGACGCGGGTATCGATATGTCCGACATGATCGACGACGGCACCGTGGAATTTCTCAACGGAACCGCGGCTCTTACGCCACTGGAAATACTGTACGGAGTCTGATCCGTGTGCGACAGCCTGAAGTGAAGACAGGATATGCATTCCCGGCTTTTTCAGTTTGCTGATCGGCTGCCAGTTGGTCAGGCTCGGCGTTGACTCCATCAGGTAGAAAGGCTTTCCACCTTTTAGCGTACGCATCAGGTCGTGATACATCGCGGTGTAGGCACCCAGCGTGCAGTCATCCTCCGCGTTATGCCACAGCGGATAGCTGTCCCAGGAGATAAAGTCGATCACTTTCGCCAATTGCCAGTAGTCGTAATCATAGAAGTATTCCATGAAGTTCGTCGTCGCTGGCAGAGACGGGTTTTCGGCTTTTAGCGGCGCAATTTCGGCGGCACAGAAATCGCTAACCTGTGAGGTGTTAAAGCGTTTCCAGTCCAGATTCAGGCCGTGAATCGACATTTCACCGATAGGCGACGGGGGCTCTAACTGCGACCAGTCAGTGTAGGTGTGGCTCCAGAAGGTGCTCCACCACGCTTTATTCAGCGCGTCTATCGTGCCGTAGCGCGCTTTCAGCCAGTTCTGGAAGGTGCTGCGACAGGTATCGCAGTGGCACTCTCCACCGTATTCGTTGGAAATATGCCAGCCGATCACCGCAGGATGGTTTGAGTAACGCTTTGCCAGCTGGGTGTTGATTTGTTTCACTTTCTCGCGATAGTTCGGCGAGCTCAGGCAGTGGTTATGGCGACCACCGTGCAGCGCCCGCACGCGGTTGCTGCCCACGCGCAACACGTCGGGATATTTCTGCGATAGCCAGGCTGGGCGCGCCCCGCTTGGGGTTGCCAGAAAAACGAAGATACCGTTGGCATACAGCGTGTCGAGGATGCCATCCAACCAGCCAAATTCGTAGCGGCCTTCTTCTGGCTCAATCCCAGACCAGCTAAAAATGCCCACGGACATGACGTTGCACTGGGTCTGCTTCATCATCTCAATGTCTTTTTCCAGAACCTCGGGATCGTCCAGCCATTGGTCAGGATTATAGTCTGCGCCGTGCAGCAGAACAGGCACCTTGCTGCTTAATGGGGGGAATTTGAACATCGTTCTCTCCTAAACGGGTTGTCAACGCGTTGAATACGGTTTACGGCTTAATTAAACGCTTTGATGGAAGGCAGGACGTTGCCTTTGCAGTCGAACAGCGCCTGATTTTCCCGCGCGTTGCCTTCCTTCCATTCGTCGTTGTTGTATTTCATGCCAGCTTTCGTAGCCCAGGTTGCGCCGGGAGTCGGCAGCCAGATTGGCTCCCAATAGAAGACGCCTTTGCCGCGCTGGTTGGGGACGTTGATGACGCTTTGCATCAAATCGTGCAGGTAATTGGCCTGACCCTGAACGGAAGCCGGGTAGCCGCCCGCATCCAGCTCTTTTTGCTGGAAGCTGTTTTCCGCGTTATCGCAGTTTTCGAGCGTGTAGGCATAGGCAGCTTCAACCACGATGATGTCTTTATTGTAGCGTTTGGTGACGTCGTTCATATTGTACTGCAACGCGCTGATGGGGCCGTTCCAGTAGGTGTAGAACGAGGCACCAATCACATCAAACGGGACATTACGTTTGACGATTTCATCGAACCACCAGATAAAGGTGTCGTTTTTGGTGCCTTCTGCCAGATGCAGCATGATCTTGACGTTATTCGCGCCCTGTACATCCTTCACACCCTGAATACCGGCTTTCAGCAGCGCCGCGAGGCGATCGAATTCGCCGCCACCCTGACCCCAGCTTTTTCCTTCCGGCCACAGCATCCCGCCGTTCAGTTCGTTACCGATCTGCACCATATCGGGCATGACGCCCGCTTTCTGAAATTCGCTAATCGTGGCTTTGGTGTAGTCATGTACGGCAGTTGTGAGCTGCGCGACGTTGAGGCCAGACCAGGCTTTGGGCTTATTTTGGTGAGCCGGATCGGTCCAGAAATCGCTGTAGTGGAAATCCAGCAGCACTTTCATACCGTTCGCTTTGGCGCGTTTCGCCAGCGCCAGCGTGGTCGCCAGATCGTTGTTACCGCCGCCGTAGCCGTTGCCTGCCGCATCTTTCGGATCGTTCCAGATGCGCAGACGGATGTAGTTAATGCCGTTTTCTTTCAGGATCAGCATGGCGTCTTTCTGCTTGCCATGCTCGTCATAAAATTTTCCGCCGTGCTTTTCCACCTCGTTCAGCATGGAAATGTCCGCGCCTTTAATGAAGTCGGCAGGGACGTTCGTCAATTTGTTGATCGTCACATTTTCTGCGGCATACAGGGTTTGCGGCAGGGAGACAGTCAGCAGGCCAGTTGCGAGCATGGCGGCCATCAGTACGCGTTTTTTCATTTTCATTTTACGTTCCTGGAATTTGTACAGATGTTGAGTAATTACCCTTTGGTTCCGCCGGAAGTCAGGCCGGAGACAAAGTACTTTTGCAATGAAAGATAAAGAATGGCGACTGGCACCGCGATCAGCACGGCACCTGCGGCGTAGGTGGTGTAGCTGGCGCCCATCTTCTGCGAGACCAGGTTGTACAGCCCGATGGGCAGCGTGTACTGATCCGGCGTGCGCAGGATGGTGCTGGAGAGAATGAAATCACCCAGCGGACCGGTAAACGAGAACAGGGCGATCACCGCGATGATCGGTTTGGACAGCGGCATGATGATCTCAATAAAGATGCGGAAGTTACCCGCGCCGTCCATACGCGCGGACTCATCCAGATCTTTCGGAATGGCATCCAGATAGCCTTTCATCAGATAGGTATTCATCGGGATCATGCCGCCGACGTAAACTAGCACCAGCGCGATATGGCTGTTCACCAGCCCCAGCATCTGCGCCAGTACGAAGATGGCGATCAGGGCAGAGAACTGCGGAATCATCTGCAACAGCAGAAACAGCATCAGTCCGTTCTGGCGGCCGCGAAAGCGGAAGCGAGAGAAGGAATACGCGGTGAAACTGACGCTGATGAGCGTCAAAATCATGGTCAGGAAGCTGATTTTCATCGAGTTCCAGTACCACGCGGCGTAGTCAATCTGGCCGTTAAACAGCTCCTCATAGTGAATAAAGGAGAAGTTATCTGGGATGATCGAGGTGTTGAGCAGACTGTTGCCGGGGTTCAGCGACGCGCCTACCGTCCAGATCAGCGGATAAATAATGATGACGGCCACGATCGTCAGCAGCAGGTAGGTCAGGCCGAGTTTGATAAAATTCTGGCGTTTAACGCTGTGTTTTTTCATCTGCGCGCTTTCCTATGCCATGTTGTCTTGTTTGAAGGAATTGGTGGCGCGGAACTGCCACAGCGCGATTCCCACGACAAAAATCGACAGCAAAATGGTGATGCTGGCTGCGATCGCATATTGGGAAGAAGACATGGTCAGCTTATAAATCCAGGACACCAGAATATCCGTCCCGCCTGCGTTGGAGCCGATCACTGCTGGTCCACCGTTGTTGAACAGATAGATAATGTTGAAATTATTAAAGTTGAACGTGTACTGCGTGATGATGATCGGCGCAATGGAGTAGAGCACCAGCGGCAGCGTGATAGTGGTCAGCTTGTACCAGCTGCTGGCGCCGTCAATCGTTGCGGCTTCGTACAAGTCATCAGGAATCGCCTGCAATACGCCCGTCGTCATGGCGAACACAAACGGGAAGCCTAACCAGGTTTGCATCAGAATCAGCGCGGTCTTGGTCCAGAACGGATCGGTCATCCACGCTTTAGGCTCAATCCCCAATGCGGCCAGAATGCCGTTATTAATCACGCCAAACGTTTCGTTAAACATCCCTGCGAAAACCAGAATAGTGACGAAACCCGGCACCGCCCACGGCAGGATCAGAATGGTGCGGATCAGCGGCTTAAAGCGCAGGCCTTTCTGGTTCACCAAAATCGCCAGCAGGATGCCCACGGCGCACTGAAGTGTGGTCGCAATCAGCGTCCAAATCACCGTCCATTGCAGCACGTCAAAGAATGTCGAACGCCAGAGATCGAGCCGGAAAATGTTGATAAAGTTCGTCATCCCCACCCAGTCGACCAGTTTGGCGGGCGGCGTGTGGTAGAGGTTGTAATTGGTAAAGGCGATGGAAAAGCCGAAAATAATCGGGAAAACCACGACAAAGACCAGCAGGATGAAGCCGGGCGTGATCATCAGATAAGGGAAGCCTTCGCTCAGCAGCATCTGATATTGCTTCTTCACGCTGTTCAACGGCAGGCCTTTATCGCGTCTGGTGCCGCACACGTAAGCATCGCGCAGGCTGAGATAGTAAACGCCGACGCCAAAAGCGGCGACGATCACGCTGATAATGCCTTTTGCCAGCAGAAAAATAGAGTGATCGCGCGGTAGCTCAGTGCCCAGCGTGATGAGCCCCCAGGCGCCGTTTCGCAGGAAATCATGGAATATGCCGATGAAGCAGACCATGACGATAAAGAAAAGCGTGCCTTTGACGAACTGGCGATTATAAATCTGTCCGAGTCCGGGGACGAGCGCCAGCAATACAGCCGTTCTGGCGTGGCGACATCCTCTTTCTTGTGGCGTAAGGCCGCTGGCGTTGACGGTCACATCTACCTCCATTTTCTTAAAAACATGGGGTTCCCCTACACACCCCGAAACCGATTGGGGAGAAATAAGGGATCCCATGTTGACCCACGGTGGTGCGGGGGATTACTGGTTACTGTGGTTAGCTTCGATCTGCATTTTGATAATCTTCACGGCAGATTCCAGCGCCGCTTTAGTGTCCTGCTTACCGGTCACGCTCAGTTGCAGCGCGCTGTTCGCTGGCGTCCAGACTTCCTGCATTTCCGGTACGCTCGGCATAGGAACGGCATAGCCAGACTGGATTGCGACAGCACGGGATTTTTCATCGTCCTTAATCAGCGGATCGTCAACCAGCGCCGCAATCGGTGGGATTTCACCGGTTAACTGGAAGCGGATTTTGGCGTACTCAGGCTGATTGATGAACTCAATGAATTTCTGCGCCAGCTCTTTGTTTTTGGAGTAGGTGGAAATGCTGTAGCCTTTCACGCCCAGCAGCGAACGTGGATGCTCGCCGTTTGGCAGCAGCGGCAGTGGTGCGACGCCATAGTTTACGCCCGCATTTTTGTACGGCTGGAACGCCCACGGGCCAGTAATGACGGCTGCGGCCTTTTTCTCGGTAAACAGGGAATCGATCGCGTTAGCGCCGGTTTCACCGACGATACCTGGTGGGAACAGACCATCGGCGTAGAATTTCTTGATGTAGTTGACGGCATCGATGGTGGCTTGTTTATCCAGACCGATGTCTTTTACGTTCGGTGAACCGTTGCTGTTCTGTCCGAAAATGTAGCCACCCATCCCCGCGATGACGCCATAGGCGTAATAAATCTCGTCAAATTTCGCCAGCAGGCCGTAACGACCTTCCGCACGTTGCTGTTTGGAGAAGGTGAACAGGTCGTCGAATTTTTCCGGCGGCTGTGGCATCAGATCTTTGTTGTACACCAGCACGGTGGTTTCAACGGCTTTCGGCACGCCATACAGCTTACCGTTATAGGTTTGTGCTTCTAGTGCCGGCTTGGTGAAACTCGACAGGAACGTCTGATCCAGCTTCAGTTCGCTAATCAATCCCTGAACCACGGCAGTACCGACCTGATCGTGTGGCATCACGATCACATCTGGGCCGATTCCTGCTGGGCCATCCAGACGGAGTTTCTCAATCTGCTGCGCGTAGGGCGTTTCCAGCACTTTGATTTTGACATTATTCTGTTTTTCAAAGGCTTTGATCGCGTCGGCGATGCCGTCGGATTTCTTGATATCTTCCCATACCAGAAGTTCTTTGTCGGCTGCCAGTGCTGATTTGCTGAGTACGCCGGTGATACCCAGTGAAATCATAATGACGGTGGTCAGTGTTTTCATTTTCATCATTAGTCCTCAAAGCCCTGGTGGGCCCATCATGGTCGGAAATTGTCGCGTACTTTCCCGTTTTCACCGTTTTTGCTGTCCCTGTGCGATGTGGGTGTAACGTTACATCACATCGCATGGCAGTACACCGCAGGGAATGAGGCATTTAACAGTACACGTTGTTTGGCGATCGTCGCTGTGTGGCGCTTGACGCGTTATTGCGCGTTTTCCACAAACTAGGATAACGGTTACACCAATCGCGATTACATTAAGCAGAGTGCGCCACGTCTGCCAGCGAAACATGTAAAGGCTGTGATCTTATGCACAAAAGTAACCCCCTGTTTGTGCAAACGGTTACACCATGCTGTTATATTGCAATTATGACCAGCGTGCAGGTAAACCTGGCCGGATGCTAATGCGTCTGGAAGGGCTACCGAGCCATTTTGAGTAGACGACCACTGGGCCGTTGTGACTCAGCGCTTATATCCTGAAAAGCAAAATTATCAAGAGGTTACCGTTATGGCGTCGATCCAGTTGGATAGAGTGAGTAAGCATTTTGGCAAAACGATTACGCTTCACGATGTGAATCTGACGATTGCGGATGGAGAGTTCGCCGTTTTTGTTGGGCCGTCTGGCTGTGGTAAGTCGACGTTGCTGAGAATGATTGCCGGGCTGGAAGATGTCACAGGCGGTGAAATCATGATTGATGAAGCAGTGGTGAATGATGTTGCACCCGCTCACCGTGGCGTGGCGATGGTGTTCCAGTCTTATGCGCTGTACCCGCACATGACCGTCGCTGAGAATATGGGCTACGGCCTGCGCGTGAATGGTGTCCCGAAAGACCAGATTAAGCACCAGATCGAGATGGTGGCGAAGACGCTGCAACTGTCTCACCTGCTGGAGCGCAAACCGAAAGAGCTATCCGGCGGTCAGCGCCAGCGTGTGGCGATAGGGCGCGCCATCGTGCGTAACCCGAAAGTGTTCCTGTTTGACGAACCGCTGTCGAACCTGGATGCGGAACTGCGCGTGGATATGCGGTTACACATTGCCAAGCTGCATCAGGAATTGAAAACGACGATGATCTACGTGACGCACGATCAGGTCGAAGCCATGACGCTGGCTGATAAAATCGTGGTTATGAATTACGGTAAAGTCGAGCAGGTGGGATCGCCGATGGAGCTTTATTATCATCCGGTTAATCAGTTTGTTGCGGGCTTTATCGGCTCGCCAAAAATGAATTTCCTGCCTGCGCAGGTTATCGATTGGACGCCGGATAGCCTGACGGTGAATGTTGCCGAGCAGCTACAGCTCGAGCTGCCGATCCGTACCGGTGAACTGAGCGTTGGCAGCACGGTAACACTGGGATTGCGGCCGGAACATGTGTCACCAGAAGGCGAGGGGATTCGCCTGTCATTCGGCTGCGAGGTTGTCGAACGCTTAGGTAACAGCACCTACCTGTTCGGCCAATGCTGCGGCATTGATAACTTCAAGCTTCTGCTGGCGGGCGACAGCGCCTTCAAGCCGTACGAACACATTGAGGTTTTCTTCTCACCCAGTAACTGTCTGGTGTTCAACGCCGATGGTTTGCGTATCAGCGCGTAGTAAGCGACTGCATCGCCGAATCTACATAGCAAAACCCCCTACTAAACAGCGCCCTTCGCGGGCGCTCACCCTTATTGCTGCTGATAAAACCATCTGTCTCTCAATATTCCGCTGTTTTGGGTTTCTCTGGCGTAAAAATTGCGCTGAGGTGGGCGAGTGATGCAATCACAGATTTACTCTGTAGTTAACACGCACGAAACTTTCGTACTACCACACACGGTGCAATAGAGATTTGATAGCGGGTGTTATCCGCAATAGAAAAAGGCTTTCCGAAAAAAGCCTTTTGGGAAATACCCGACGGGAATGATGGGCCCGTCGAGCTGAGGGTTAGTGCGGTATTACCACCAGGCTTCTGCCTGAATACCGAAGTTCACTGCATTGCTGCGAGCGTCGTTGAAGGTGTTGCGGTTTTCATTTCCACGGTTTTGGTAAGACACGAAGAAGCGCAGTTCCGGGCGTGTCATCATGGGAATATCGGCGGTGAAGGCATGTGCCAGCGTGTATTTCTCACCACTGTATTTGGTTTCTGTACCCGCTTTCCAGCTGTCTTTTTTCTGATATGCGCCGGCTTCCAGATAGGTTTTTTGGTTCTTGGTCCAGACATATTGGCCGCGACCTACCGCAGACAATAGTTCTGTGCTGTCGCGCCAGCGGCTGATTTCATCCGCTTTACCGTAGGTCAGAACATGGCTAAGCGAAATATTATCAGTGATTGGCAGGTCACCGGTCTGAATGACGCGGTAGCCTTTGGCGCTGTCATTGATGCTCCAGACGTCATACCAGCCGCCGCCCTGATCGACCATGTTGTGCGCCAGCCCTTTGTCAGCATATTGCAGCACCAGTTTCTGGTTAGATTTGAGGCCAGAGAAGTAGTGGCTGAGCTCGCCCGTGATCATCATCGAGTTTTTAGGATCGAATTTTTGCCCTTCCGCGAGGAAGATATTTTTCTGCGTGTCCGCTTCATTTGGCATCGCGTAGGAGATACCGAACTCCGTCCACGCACCTTCCCACGGCTTCCAGCCCGCATAGCGTGCGTCCAGATAGTTGATATTCAGATCGTCGTAGGTATCTGTTCTGCTTTGACATTCCTGACTGTTAATGCTGTTGCTACAGTCGACGTTCATGTTTTCAGCATCGGCACGGATCCAAGCGAAAGAGAACGCACCTTCACCCGCTTTGACATTTTCGATCCCGGCACCCGCACCGGAGATATTCCAGTATTTGGTATCGATGATGTGCAAGTCATGACGCTGATAGTAACGTTTCCCCGCCCATACCGTAGCATCCGGCAGGCCAGGTACAAACCCTTTTGCCTGAAGGTTTAACTGGCGCAGACCAAACTCGGCATCGTCATTTTTTGTCGTTTCATTATCGTTCGAGCCGTTGGAGAACATGGAAATCATGCTATCGAAGTAAAACGTTTTCCCATTTTCGTTATACAGCTGCTGCCCTAATTGGATTTCGCCGTAGGTGTCATCTTCGTTACCTAATCTTCCCACATAACTTTTATCGGCTGCCTGTTGTTTTCCGTGGTTTGAAGCACCCACGCCAGAACGGAAGTATCCTGAAAAATCAACAGAATAAGAAGGGGTTGCCAGCATTGCCAAACTCAGTGCAATGGATGTCGTCAGCAGTTTTCTTTTCATAATATACCTTTCGCTTATTCGGGTAAGAATGTGGATGTTCCAAATAACATGACGTGAACGGAGGTAAAACGTTTCCACTCATGGCGAAGGATTATGGGGGAATAAAATGGTGCGTGACATGATTGTTCTCACAAAATACAAAAGAGTTACACCAATATTTACACTGATGTAACGATGTTACAGGTGGTGCTTTGCTTGTTTATCAGCAATGGTGCGGTGTTATTCGCTGTATAATGGTGTGTAACTGGTTACACGTTTTTCTGGCGTGACTAAAATGCAGCATAAAATTTTTTTATGTCAGAACCGGTGACGTTACATAAAAGGAGTGATGCGATGCCGAGTAGGAAACATTTCAGAAAAAGAGTGAAAGCGTGTCAGCGGAAGAGAAATAAAAAACAGGGTGTGTAAGTGCAGAAAGGCAATGATGTCGTGCTTGCCTGATGCGAAAGAGCAACGCACCGGGCAAGCTGAGTGATACAAAGCGGTTATTTCTTACGGGATGGGGGACTAACAGAATGGCGGCGTACCAGCGTCGGGCTAAACATGTTCGTGGTTTCACTCAGCTGTTTACCGTGGGATAACGCGATGGCTAATTCTGCGGCCTGAATTGCCATGGCGGAAACCGGATAGTGCACGGTTGTCAGACGAGGACGAAGGTAGCGGGCGATCAGTACGTCATCAAAGCCGACCACTGACATATCCTGCGGTACGCTGATGCTGTTATCACTCAGGACAGAAAGGGCGCCGGCGGCCATGGAATCGTTGTAGCACACGACTGCTGTCATGTTGCCGCCCCGACTCAGCAGCTCCATCATGGCTGATTCGCCGCCCACTTCGTCCGGTGAAGCGCGGGCAATGAGGCGTTCATCCCGTGCGATGCCGTGCTCTTGCAGCGCATCCACATAGCCTTGCAGACGGTCGGCGGAGTCGGAAATTTGGTGATTAGAACAGAGAAAACCGATCCGTTGATGGCCTTCCTGAATTAAATGACGCGTTGCCAGCCAGGAGCCATAGCGATCGTCGAGCGCAACGCAGCGATTTTCATAACCGGGTAACGTGCGGTTGATGAGCACCATGTCAGGAATGTGGCTCATCAGCGCCGCCAGTTCCTCATCTGAAAGCATCTTTGCATGCACGACTAGCCCGGAACAGCGGTGGCGAATCAACTGCTCAATGGCTTTCTTTTCCTGTTCGGCATTGTGATAGCCGTTACCAATTAGCAGAAAGTTGCCGGTTGCCTGGGCAATTTGTTCGACAGATTTAACCATCGTCCCGAAAAAGGGATCGGACACATCCGCGACAACCAGCCCCATAGTCTCTGCACTTTGGTGCGCGAGCGCTCTGGCATTGGCGTTCGGATGATATTGCAGCTCCGCCATGGCCTTGTGTACGGCTTCCCTTGAGGCGGTACTGGCTTTAGGCGAGTTATTAATTACACGCGAAACCGTAGCGACTGATACACCTGATAGACGAGCAACATCCTTTATTGTGGCCATTGGCATTCCTGAGCGGTCAAATGCGTGGTGAGGCGGACCGTAGCCTAACGCACAAGTTAAAAGAAAAAATCGATTACTTATATTTATAAATGTACAGGTTTTTGGGGGATGTTACCTATCCGACCACCTTTCCTTTTTGATCCAGACCGTACTTATGTGATCGCTATCAACAATCATCGGTCATTTCTCTCTTCCAAAATACCATTCCGAGGTTTAAATTTAGGGTAACCGATTACACTCATGTGGTAGCTAAACGATAGCTTGCTATCTTTGTTCAGCATTATTACAGCTATTTTATCCATGCCATATAGTGAAACTGATTACATTGAGAGGTTTTTCTGGCTGAGTTTACAGACTGACCTGATGCCTCTTCCAGATCTCTGACGGACTGTTAGCGCCCTACAATGGGTTGCGGATGGTGCCGCGGTTGTACCGAATTTGTGTTTTGTATTGAGGAATAGCTTATGCAGTTTGAGCCGACTGAACATCCGCATCGCCGTTTTAACCCGCTGAAAGGCGAGTGGATTCTGGTTTCTCCGCATCGCGCCAAGCGCCCCTGGCAAGGGCAGCAGGATGAACCGGATCGCGCTACGCCACCGCCTTACGATCCGACCTGCTATCTGTGCGCGGGTAATAAACGCATTACTGGCGATATCAACCCGCACTATCAGGGCACCTTTGTTTTTACGAATGATTTCTCGGCATTGATGGAGGACACGCCGGATGCTCCGTCGGGCGACGACGAGCTTTTCCGCGTGCAGCAAGCTCGTGGCGTCAGCCGTGTCATCTGTTTTTCTCCCGATCACAGTAAAAGTCTGCCACAGCTTTCGCTGCCAGCGCTGAAAGCGGTGATCGATACGTGGAGCGATCAAACCGAGGAACTGGGCAAGCGGTATCCGTGGGTTCAGGTTTTTGAGAATAAAGGGACGATGATGGGGTGCTCCAATCCCCATCCGCACGGGCAGGTTTGGGCTAACGATTTTCTGCCGAACGAAGTACAGCGTGAGGATGAGCAGCAGCGGGACTATTTCTCCCGTCACGGTTCGCCGCTACTGCTGGACTATGTTCGCCGCGAGCAGGCTGACGGATCGCGCATCGTGGTGGAAACGGAACATTGGTTGGCGGTTGTCCCTTACTGGGCGTCGTGGCCGTTTGAAACTCTGGTCCTGCCCAAGTTCGCCGTACAGCGGTTGCCGCAGCTCAATGACATTCAGCGCGATGATCTGGCGCTGATCCTGAAAAAGCTGACCAGCCGCTATGACAACCTGTTCCAGTGTTCCTTCCCTTATTCGATGGGGTGGCATGGCGCGCCATTTAAAGGTGATGACATCGCACACTGGCAGCTGCATGCCCATTTTTATCCGCCGTTATTACGTTCCGCCAGCGTGCGCAAATTTATGGTCGGCTATGAAATGCTGGCTGAGGCACAGCGTGATCTGACGGCAGAGCAGGCCGCTGAACGTTTACGCAGCGTGAGTGATATCCATTTTCGTGAGCAAATTTGAGGTCATTTTATGAGCCGTATTGATTCTCTACGTCAGTTAACCGAGTCTGTTTTTGTCCGATTATTTGGCTATGCGCCGCACGCGGCTATTCAGGCTCCCGGTCGGGTCAACCTGATTGGTGAGCACACCGACTATAACGATGGTTTTGTCTTGCCTTGTGCTATCGATTACCAGACGGTGGTCAGCGCGGCGGTACGTCAGGATGGCATCGTGCGGGTGGTCGCGGTGGATTTTGACAACCAGCAGGATGAATTCGATCTCGCCAAAGAGATCGTGCCTCACCCAGATTACACCTGGGCGAACTATATCCGTGGAACGGTGAAGTTTTTGCAGGTGCGTGGCCTGCCGATCACCGGCATGGATATGGTGGTTTCCGGCAATGTGCCTTCTGGCGCAGGGCTAAGTTCATCGGCCTCGCTGGAAGTGGCGATCGGGCAGACGTTCAAAGAGCTGAATAATCTGGACATCAGCCAGTTGGATGTGGCGCTAAACGGTCAGCAGGCAGAAAACGATTTTGTTGGCTGTAGTTGCGGCATTATGGATCAGTTTATTTCCGCTCAAGGACGTGTTGGTCAGGCGCTGTTGATCGACTGCCGCTCTCTGGAAGGGCGCTCTGTGCGTATGCTCGACGGCGTTGACGTCCTGATCGTGAATTCCAACGTACGCCGTGGGCTGGTGGACAGCGAATACAACACGAGACGCCAGCAGTGTGAATCGGCGGCGCGTCACTTTAACGTCAAGGCGCTGCGTGATGTTTCCCTCGCACAGTTTGAAGCGGGAATCGAGGGGCTGGATCCGGTAGCGGTACGCCGTGCGCGACACGTGATTACCGAGAACCGCCGTACGCTGGAAGCGGCCGATGCGCTGGCGCGTCAGGATGCGCACCGTTTGTTTACGCTGATGGCGGAATCGCATGTCTCTATGCGCGACGATTTTGAAATTACCGTGCCACCGATCGATGCGCTGGTGGATCTGATTCAGGAGTATGTCGGGGAGCGGGGCGGTGTACGTATGACTGGCGGCGGTTTCGGTGGCTGCATTGTCGCCCTTATCCCTTCGGCGCTGACGGATGAAGTTAAACAGGTGATTGAACGGGAATATCCGGCGCGTACTGGTCTTCAACCGTCCATCTATCTGTGTCAGGCATCCGGCGGTGCAGGGCGTGTGAGTTAAGTTCAGGCTGGAAAAGGTGAGCGAAAAGGGCTTTGATTAAAGCCCTTTTTACATTTCATGTGTTTTACATTGCATATGTTTAAGGCAGCAGGAACAGCGTTGCCAGCCCGAGGAAGATAAAGAAGCCGCCGGTATCCGTGATCGCCGTAATCATTACGCTGGAGCCGATGGCCGGGTCGCGGCCGAGTTTCATCATGACTAACGGGATAGCAACACCCATCAGCGCGGCGAGCAGCAAATTCAGCAGAATCGCCAGCATCATCACGCCACCCATGGCGGCATTACCATAGAGCAGGAAAGTCACCACGCCCATAATCGTGCCCCATATCACCCCATTTACCAGCGCAACGCCTAATTCTTTGAGCAGCAGGTACGACTTTTTGCCGTGTTCAAGCTGATGCAAGGCCAGTGCACGTACGATCATGGTGATCGTCTGGTTACCGGTATTTCCGCCAATTCCAGCGACAATTGGCATGAGCGTCGCCAGCGCCACCAAATGAGATAACGTGTGCTCAAACAGACCGATGACCCGTGAGGCGATGAGCGCGGTACAAAGATTGATGGCCAGCCAGGCCCAGCGATTGCGAAACGATTTATACACGGGCGCGTAGACGTCTTCAGAAGGCGTTAAGCCCCCCGAACGCCGCAGATTGCTGTCGCTTTCCCGGTTCACGACGTCGAGGATATCCTCAATCGTCAGGCGTCCCATGAGTTTCCCTTTGCTATCAACCACGGCGCTGGAAATTAAGTCGTAACGCTCAAAAGCCCCTGCGGCTTCTTCGACTTTATCTTCAGGCTGGAACCTCAGCGGCTGATCGTCCATGACGTTATTAACCAGAGCCTGGGGCGAGTGGAGCAGAATGCTGGCCAGCGACAGCTCGCCGATCAGCGTATTCTTGCGATCGGTGACGAACAGTTTGTCGGTGGAATTGGGGATAGTTTTACGGTAGCGCAGATAGCGCTGTACGGTCGCGAGCGTGACATCGGCGCGCACGGTGATGAGTTTGAAATCCATCATGTGGCCGAGGCAGTCTTCATCATAATTGATGGCGGCGCGTAGCTGCGCGCGCTGCTTCGGCTCAAGCGAAGTCAGTATCCTGCCCAGCAAGTGGCGGGGGACGAGGCGGGACAACTGAGCCTGCTCATCAACATCCAGTATCCGAACCGCCCTCAGGATTTCCTTGTCCTGCATATCGCCGATCAGATCGTCAGAAATGCTGTCAGAGGCCTCAATCAACACGCGGCCGCGCTTCTTTATGGGGATCAGTCGCCAGAGCGCTAGCCGTTCATCCTGCGGTAAAGATTCTAGCAAGTCGGCAAGGTCAGCGGCATGTAGCCCGATGATGAGCTCGCTGATCTCTGCGGTTTGATCGAGCAGGATGCTTTTTTCACGCAGCCTGATGTTGTTATTTAATGCCGCGTTATCGCCTAACGCCGTCTCATCACGTTCCGTAACGCGCGGTTGCCGGTTGATAATGTCTTCAACCAGTTCTTTGTTTTCCAACAGCAGAAGGGAGATGCGGCGACGGAGGTCGGTAAGTTTTTTTACACTCGACATAATGTTTTATGCTCGATCTGTTTTTTATCCGTGTTTTATTAAACGTAGCGCAAAATCAGTAGATTAAGAATAGGATTACTGGCGAATCGCAGTCTGAAAGGTGTGCGATAGTGCCCAGACGTGTTTTTTATGAGGGAATTTTATCTAACGAAATATTAAATCGCTTGCTACTTAGTTTTTGGCGATATATAGTCAGTTCCAGAAACGTAACCGATACCGATGGCAGAGACGATGAACGACAACGCTTACAAACTGGATGGACAGCTGTGCTTCGCACTGTATTCAGCCAATCTGGCGATGAATAAACTGTATCGTCGTTTGCTGTCCGAGCTGAATCTGACCTATCCCCAATATCTGGTCATGCTGGTGTTGTGGGAGCGTGATGGTTTGACGGTGTCTGAACTGGGCGAGCGTCTGTATCTCGATTCCGCTACGCTAACGCCGTTGCTCAAGCGGTTACAAAGCGCAGGCTTAGTGGTACGTAACCGGGGAACAGAAGATGAGCGTCAGGTGCTGGTTGGCTTAACCGAAGCAGGGCGAGCACTTCAGCAACAGGCGCTGGCGATTCCTGAAAGCGTGTTTTGCGCGACGGAATGCCATCTTGACCAGCTACAGACGATCAAAAAAGATTTAGAGACGCTGCGTAAGAATCTGATTGGGCATCTTTGAAAATACTGGCGGTTGCCTTGCGCATCCGCAGCCTGTCAGACAGCGTTATAGTTGTTAATTAGTATGCTTACATGATTTTCTTTATGCAAATAAGTAGTTCGCGATTTAATTTTTCACTATGTAATTAAGGCCTGAGCAGCATCTATACTGCCTTAGGCTATTCCCTAACTATCTGGAGTCACATTATGTCTATTGAAAAAGTATTATACGTTGCTCATGCTCAAGCTACCGGTGGTCGTGATGGTCGTGCGGTGTCTTCCGATAAAGCGGTTGATATTAAATTGACGACCCCACGTGAGCTGGGCGGTGCAGGCGCTGAAGGGACGAACCCAGAGCAGTTGTTCGCCGCGGGCTATTCTGCCTGTTTCCTTGGCGCGATGAAGTTTGTTGGTGCACGTGACAAAATCGCTGTCCCTGCTGATACCACGGTAAACGGTAGCGTAGGCATCGGTGCCATCCCGACAGGATTTGGTATCGAAGTCGAACTGAAAATTTCCCTGCCGGGCCTGGATCGCGCCGTGGCTGAAGATTTAGTGCAGAAAGCTCATATCGTTTGCCCATACTCCAATGCAACGCGTGGCAACATCGACGTGACCCTGACTATCGTCTAAGTCCGGCTTGAAGCAAGTTCATGATTGATGAACACGATTAATTAATGAACACAATTGATTGATAAAAACGGTGGCTGCGAAGATTCGCACTGCCGTTTTTTATTGGTACGGCATAGCTGAATGGGCAACGGACGTGAATGACGGGCACGGGAATACGAAGGCAACAAGCCTGATAGAAAAAATAGAATATAAGGAACGGGTTGTCTAAGCGCTACTCTTTCTGATTGACGAGTACGTTGGCAGGAAGCAGTAATTGTTCAGCACGCTGCTGCTGTTTGTCTTGATGATGACCAAACGCGGTGACAGTGGAGTAAGCAAAGCGGCCTAAAAGAATAATGAAGCTGATGAGTAAAACGGCACGGGCGATCCGAGAGCCACTTCGTCGTGGGCGTATCGATAATCGTCGTTTGTGGGTAAGCGTGGACATTACCAGTTAATCCTCTGTGAAAGCGAACATTCGCTGTTGTTTATTTATGCACAAGCAGTAGGCGAGGTCAATCTGCCTGAGTAAAAAAGATGATGACCGATCCGGTTTGCGCACGTTCGGTATAAGGATAAAGGAAGCGTGAAGGGGGGAATAAGGGATAGGGAGAACCACCAAAAAACCCGCTCAAACAAAAACGAATAAGCGGGTTGTGTGGTGCAAGGGATTACGCCGTGGTATTGACGTTACGCCCAATCGCTGGATTTGCTGGCAGAGGTGGTAATGCCTGCAAAATACCGGAGACGACAGCTTCTTGGCTATCGAGCGCTTTTTTCAGCACAAGCGCACTGGCCTCACTGCTGGTACGCATGTTGCTGAGGTCGGTAGCGAGTGATGCAATCTGTGATACATCCATTTCACTCTCCTTAACACTGAGTTGGATTGATATCCGGTAGGGAAAGGAAGCGCGCCTTTCCGCCGAGGTTGCATGATGTTGGCGAAAATTCTCGCCAGCCATCATTTGGGTATCGGCCCCATCTCTGTAAACTTTACGTTAACTGGACTTCACCGGCCAGTCTGGTTGCTCGATTTTTCGCCAATTTACTGTTCGATGTAGGCTCGGTTTTCCACATAACGTTTTCATCAATCAGGCTTTTTCTTCCTCAATCATCAGCTTCCAGCCGGTGACGTCCTGCCAATATTCTTGTTCCCGTTCCAAATCCAGCTGTACCAGCGTGTTGTTGGTAAAGAAGTCACGTGGGAAGGTCAGCGTCCAGTAGTTGTCATCGGTATGCAGCCGTAACGATTCCGGCGTTGTCGTTGCCTGACGCTGGTTATTCAACAGCGTGGCAAGGCGCAAAAGCTGCATCATGGGTAAATACTGTTTCTTTTTGAACAGGTTCAACCGCGGCAACTCTTCCAGCTTGATCGCTTTACGGTGCAATCGCACGATCAGGGACAGCACAAGCTGCTGTTCCTGATTGAAACCGGGCAGGTTGGTGTTTTGCAGAATGTAGGCGGAATGGCGATGCATGCCGCTATGGTTAATGCCCAATCCAACCTCATGCAGCATGGAAGCCCAGTTCAAAATAGCCTCAAGCTGTGGATGCACCAGACTAGGATTTTGCTCTGCCCATTGCGCATAAAGTTGCTGCGTGGTTTCCCGCACGCGTCGCGCCTGCTCGCGGTCGATATTGTAATGGGTTGCCAGGCTCTGCGCGGTACGGATACGAATATCCTGATGGCGGAATCGACCTTCCATTTCGTACAGCACGCCTTCACGCAGCGCGCCATCGGACAGGCGTAACTCTTTGATCGCCAATGCATCGAAAATACCACACAGAATAGCCAGACCGGGCACCAGCACCGACTGACGATCCTCGGACAGACCCGGCAGACTCAGCGCTTTGAAGTGCTTAAACTGCAAGATCTGCATGCGTAGCATTTCCAGCCGCTCGGGGGTAATCAGGCCGTCCTTCTCTCCCATCTCCACCAGAATTTCATGCGTGGCTTTGATCGTTCCAGACGCTCCGAGGGCGAATTTCCAGCCGTATATGCGGTATTCCCAGGACAGCGTCTCCAGCTTTTGCGCTGCGGCCAGCCGGGCGCGCTTGAAGTTGGCTTCGCTGATTTCACCGTTTGGGAAAAATTGCTGTGCGAAGCTGACGCACCCCATTCGACGGCTTTCCACCAGCATCGGCTCGAAATCTTCACCGATGACCAGCTCTGTAGAACCGCCGCCGATATCGATGACCAGCTTGCGGCCTTTTTCCGGCTGCGTATGCTCCACGCCCATAAAAATCAGGCGAGCCTCTTCATGGCCGGAAATGATCTCTATCGGATAGGGAATGATGTCCGCCGCGCGGCGCAGAAACTCCTGCGCGTTGGCCGCCTGACGCAGCGCGTGCGTGCCGACGATGGAAACGTTCATTGCGGGGAAGCCTTGCAGACGTTCAGCAAACAGCGCCAGACAGCTCAAGCCGCGCTGAATGGCTTCTTCGCTGAGCATGTTTTTGCTGTCCAGCCCGTCGGCCAGATGCACTCGCTGTTTTAAACGTCCCAATACCTGAAGCGCACCGTTTACCACGCGTGCGATCACCATGTGAAAACTATTGGAGCCCAGGTCGATAGCCGCGAACTCTTGCGGCTTTATCTCGGTTTTTTCATTGTTCGTTAACGGCATTATTCAGGCTTATCTCCAGGTTGCTCCAACGCCTTGATGTAGTCGTAAATGGCATTTTGCGCGCGTACTTTACGCTTGTTGCCGCGTGAGACATAGCGGTTGCTCGACTCTTTATCAATGACACGGGCTTTCACCGTATCACTGAACAGAATATCCAGCGTTTCCAGCACGCGGTTTTTCAAAATGGGATCCAGGATTTCCACTGCGACTTCAATGCGATAATCAATGTTGCGTGTCATCCAGTCGGCGGAAGAGAGGTAGACTTTCTTGTCCCCACCGTTGTTGAAGACATACACCCGATCATGTTCCAGATAGCGGTCAAGAATACTGATGACCTGAATATTTTCGCTGATCCCCGGTAAATTAGGGATAAGCGAACACATGCCACGTACCAGTAGATTGATTTTCACGCCTGCAGAGGAAGCCTGATACAGCTTTTCTGCCAGCCCTTTATCCACCAGATTATTTACCTTAAGCGTAATGCCTGCATCACGATTCGCCAGCGCATTTTCGATCTCGGTATCGATCAGTTGGTAAAGCTTATCGCGGGAGTTTTGTGGTGACACCAGCAGGTGCTCGAAGCTGACCGGGCGGTAGGGGTTTTCAATGAAGTTGAAGACGCGACGGACTTCGTTGGTAATGCGTTCGTCGGCGGTTAACAGCGAGTAATCCGTATACAGACGGGCGGTTTTCTCGTTGAAGTTACCGGTGCCGATGTGCGCGTAACGCACGATGTTTTCCCCTTCGCGGCGGGAAATCAGGAACAGCTTGGCGTGAATCTTCAGCCCTGGCACCGAGAAAATGACGTGTACGCCCGCTTCCGTTAGGCGCTTGGCCCAGTGGATGTTCGCCTCTTCGTCAAAACGTGCCTGTAACTCGACCACTACCGTTACTTTCTTACCGTTGTGCGCCGCATGGATCATCGAGGTAATGATGCGCGAGTCTTTAGCGACGCGGTAAATATTGATTTTGATCGACAGCACGTTGGGGTCGAAAGAGGCTTGTCGTAGCAGTTCCAATACGTGCTCGAAGGTGTGGTACGGGTAATAGAGCAGAACGTCGCGCTCACGGATCGCATCAAACCCATTGCGAAAATTGTTGAACCCGGAGTGCCGCAGGCGGGGCAAGGGTTTGTTGACCAGATTGGCGCGCCCGACGTTCGGGAAAGAAATAAAGTCTTTGAAATTATGATAACGCCCGCCGGGGATAACGGAGTCAAAGGAAGAGATCCCCAGTTTCTCTTGTAGCATCGCGACCATGGCGTCCGGCATGTCGCGCTGATACACGAATCTCACCGGCTCGGCGGTTAAGCGCTGCTTCAGGCTGGAAGACATCAATTCCAGCAGGCTGGATTCCATTTCCGTCACCAGATCGTATTCCGCATCGCGCGTCATCTTCATGGAGTACGCGTTCAGCGCATCATAGTCAAAGAAGCCCTTGAAGATATCATCCAGACAATAACGCAGAATGTTATCGATGAGGATCATGGTCTTACGACGGCGCGGCGCTTCTGCTGGCAGGTTGACGAAGCGCGGTATTTTATCCGAAGGAATTTCCAGCAGGGCGTAACTGATCTCATCGCCACGAATAATTTCGACGGCAAGATAGGTATAGTTATCCTTCAGGAACTCCACCAGATTGGTTTCGTTAAAGATGAGTATTGGCGTGATATGCGGGCGCAGATATTGCCGGAAGTAGTCCCTCAGCCACTCTTGCTGATTAGGGGAAACCTGACGCTCATTGACCAAAAA
Source organism: Pectobacterium sp. S5 (assembly GCF_051707265.1). Classification (NCBI taxonomy): domain Bacteria; kingdom Pseudomonadati; phylum Pseudomonadota; class Gammaproteobacteria; order Enterobacterales; family Pectobacteriaceae; genus Pectobacterium; species Pectobacterium sp. S5. Next base: position 300,145 of record NZ_JAULSZ010000004.1, on the reverse strand, counting down.
AATCTGGTTACGCGCCATCTCCAGCAGCAGCTCGTTGTACAGGCTATCGAAGATTTGATCGGTTTTGAGAACACGCGCCTGAATTTTGCCTAAAAGGTGCCGCAGATTGCCGTCCAGACCTTGTTCTTCGTTAATCAGAATGCGTCTTTTCAAATCGGCAAAACGGACTTTATAAAATTCATCAAGGTTGCTGGAGTAAATGCCAAGAAAGCGCATGCGTTCGATTAACGGATTGCTTTTATCTGCTGCTTCCTGAAGTACTCGTTCATTAAAGGATAACCAACTTAATTCTTTCTCTATGTAGAGTTTGTCCTGACCCATTGTCACTCCGCTCAACTCATGTACTGAAGGTTCATCCAATATTCATACCCTTCCTCTGTGGGGATAGGGTACAACAACATTATGGCGTGTTGATGACGATACCCGTCATATTTCGAGCTGTCTGTACGTTGGCTACCCTTACTCACCCCAGTCACTTACTAAAGTAAGCTCCTGAGGACTCCCTCGGTTGCCGCCTTCATACGGCTGGAACTATTTAGGGTATAAAATCTAATTCATAGACAGACTTACCATTGTCATATTATGGGCGTAAAGGCAACATATGCTACCCGCAATACGTTAGCAACACGACTCTGGCGGCTTCACTCTAACGGCGAGAATAATGGTAAACACAGGCAACACATCACAGTATCGGGATCGTCGGCGAGCGTGGATCGATCGTTTGGTTCACCGCATTGTTGCGGGCAGTGGGCTGCTGGTGCTGGCTATGCTGTTATTAATCTTCTTCTATCTACTGTATGTGGTGACGCCACTGTTCCTTTCCCCCACCGTTAACGGGCAAAAAACGGTGCAACGCCACAGTGCGGAGCCGTCGTTGGCGTTGGGGCTTAGCGACAACGGGCAAATCGGGTTTCGCATCGACAGTCAGGGCTATGGCGAGTTTATTCCGTTTGCGGAAAACCAGCCTATGTCGCGTATTCAACTGATTCCCGCGCTGAGTTTATTGGCGCAGAGTCAGGGTGAGCGACAGGTTTATGCCCTGAGTCAGCCTGATGGCCGTATAATTTTCGTGCAGCCTGTTTTATCACGTACGGAAAACCGTTCTCCTGTCTGGGATTATCCGCTGGGTGAGCAGGCATATTCGCTTGGGTTACCTGCGCAGCCGCTGCGTCATCTCGCTGTGGCTGCGGTGAGTGAAAAGCATGTTGTTGTGGCGGCGATTGTGCAGGAAAATACCTTGATTATCGCTGATATTGATAAAAATGGCGTGCGGCAACGGGCACAGATTACGCTTCCGGCGGGTACGATTAGCCAACTGCTGCTAACGCCAGACGGGCAGCAGGTGTATTTGCTCAGCGGCAGCACATTAACGTTGTGGCAGGTGGGCGCGAATGCGCTGACGCTGCGGGAAGAGCGCCAGTTACAGCTGGCTGAACCGCTGCATCTGGCGCTGTTGTCCGGTGGACGATCGCTGTTGGTGCAGTCTGCTGACGGGCGGATTAGCCAATGGTTTGACGTTCCGGGCGAAAAGGGCGCGATGCTGACAGAGACGCGTCAGTTTCCGCACGTTGTGGGCGAGTCGGTGTTGTTGGCAACAGAGGCGCAGCGACGAGTCTTTGCCACATTGAATGCACAGGGAGAGCTGTCGCTGTTTGCCAGTAAACAGTCGCATGCGCTACTGACGCAGACGCTACTGGCACATGCACAAAAGCTGGCGTTTTCGCCACGCGGTTCTGCCATGCTGGTTGAAACGGCGCAGGGTTGGCATCGCTATCGGGTTGATAACCCGTATCCCGATATTGGCTGGCGCGGGCTGTGGCAAAAACTGTGGTACGAAAACTACCCAGAGCCTGCCTATATCTGGCAATCTACGTCAGCGGATGACAGCTATCAAGCCAAATTCAGCATGATGCCGCTGATGTTGGGCACGATGAAAGCGGCGATTTACGCCATGCTATTTGCTACGCCGTTGGCGCTGTCTGCCGCGATTTATACCGCCTGCTTTATGTCGCCGACGCTGCGACGCTGGATTAAACCTACGCTGGAAATCATGGGCGCCCTGCCGACGGTGGTCGTCGGCCTGATTGCGGCTATCTGGCTGGCCCCGCATTTTGCGACCTATCTGTCCGCGATTCTGGTCATGCCGATTCTATGGATGCTGGCCGTGCTCGGCTGCGGCTGGCTGATTGAGTGCCTGCCGATGCGCTGGCGCGTCCGTTTCCCTGCGGGCTGGGACGTGCTATTCCTCATCCCCACGATCTTGCTGACATTTGTGCTCGGCTGCTGGCTTGCGCCGCGAATGGAAATCTGGGTGCTGGGGCAGCCGCTGTACCAGTGGTTAGGCGATGATTTTGTGCAACGTAATACGCTGGTGGCGGGTGTTGCTCTCGGCTTCGCGCTGATCCCGCTGATTTTTTCGCTAGCGGAAGATGCGCTGTTCAGCGTACCGGCTCGCTTAAGTCAGGGATCGTTGGCGCTGGGGGCGACGGCGTGGCAAACCCTGTGGCGCGTCGTATTGCCGTCCGCCAGCGCCGGGATTTTCGCCGCGCTGATGCTGAGTTTTGGTCGCGCCGTGGGGGAAACCATGATTGTGCTCATGGCGACGGGCAATACGCCGATTATGGATGAAGGTTTGCTTCAGGGGCTGCGTTCGCTGGCGGCGAATATCGCGATTGAAATGCCGGAAGCGGTGACGAACAGCGGTCACTATCGGGTGCTGTTCTTAACGGCATTAACGCTGTTTGTTTTCACGTTCATTGTTAATACGCTGGCTGAAACTATCCGGCAGCGCTTACGCCAACGCTACCGTGATGAAGGAGAGAACGCGTGAAGCGCTGGTTCCGTTCGGGAAGGCCCTGGGTGTGGCTGACCGCATCGTCAATTTCCATTAGCCTGCTGGCGATGTTGGCAATCATTGTGTTGCTGGCCGGGCAGGGCATGCGCTATCTGTGGCCGCAGCCCGTCTGGCTGCTGACGTTGCAGTCTGAACAGGGTGCGCAGCGTGCACTGATAGGGGAAATTTATGCCGAGCAGACGCTTTCGCGCCAGCAACTGGAACAGGCTGGTTTGTCCTCTTCGTCTGAGGATGATGAAACACGCTATTTGATCAAAATTGGCCAGCGTGAAATTCATGGGCAGAGCTTTCGCACGCTGCTGTCGCGCGACATTGTCCGCTTTGATAAACCCGCCGACATTCTGGTGTTGAAGCGGACGAACAATGGCACTGCCTATGGTTATCTGGCTGGCATGCTGGAGGGCGAGCAGCCGCTGGTGGCAACGGATCTCCCCGCCACCTTACAGCATCGTGTCGAGCAGGTGCAGGGATTGCTTGCGAAGACGCAGGCCATTCGTATGGGAGAGATGGCGAAGATCAACCAGCAGTTTGAGACGCTGCGGCTGGAAGAGAAAAAGCGGCAGCAGGCCAAGACGCTGGATAATCAAGCGCTGGCGCGTCTTCAGGCTGAACGTATTGAACTGCAACGTCGCTTTGATGAGCTGTCGCGCCAGCTAACCTCACTCAATCTGGACATTAATCGCGATACCGTGCAATTACGGGACGCGAACGGCAGCGTCCATCTTATTCCGCTCAGGGATATCGAACAGGCCTGGTACCCTAACGCGATGAGCCTGTGGGAAAAAGCCAGCCATTGGGGCGCTCAGGCGAAATACATGCTGGTGCACTACTCGCCGGACAGCAACAGCGCGGGCCACCTTTTCCCCGCCATTTTTGGCACCGTGCTGATGGTGGTGTTGATGTCCATTGTGGTGATGCCGTTGGGGGTGATCGCCGCGGTTTATCTGCATGAGTACGCGGGGAAAAATAGCTTAACGCGCTGGGTGCGAATTGCCGTAGTCAATCTGGCTGGGGTGCCTTCCATTGTTTACGGCGTGTTCGGGTTAGGTTTTTTTGTTTATCTCATCGGTGGCACGTTGGATCAGCTGTTCTATTCCGAAGCGCTGCCGAATCCGACGTTTGGTACGCCGGGGCTGCTGTGGGCGTCGCTGACGCTGGCACTGCTGACGCTGCCGGTGGTGATTGTGGCGACGGAGGAAGGGCTGTCGCGCATTCCGATGTCTGTGCGCCACGGTTCACTGGCGCTGGGGGCTACCAAAGCCGAAACGCTGTGGCACGTCGTGCTGCCGATGGCGGTTCCCGCGATGATGACGGGCTTGATCCTCGCCGTGGCGCGTGCCGCAGGGGAAACCGCGCCGCTGATGTTGGTCGGCGTGGTGAAGTCGGTGCCGGTTTTACCGGTTGATGACATTTTCCCTTATTTGCATCTTGAGCGAAAATTTATGCATCTGGGATTCCAAATCTACGATCTGGCGTTCCAAAGCCCGGACGTGGAAGCGGCAAGGCCGCTGGTGTACATCACCGCACTGCTGCTGGTGTTGATCGTCGTTGGGTTGAACCTTGCAGCGATTGGGATTCGCCATGTTCTGCGTGAGAAATACCGTTCGTTATCACTCTGAAAGTAGGATGAAGTTATGGGATTTATGACACAAAAGGAGATGGCACCGCTGCCTGATGTTCATCAACTGAGTGATGAGCAGACGACGTTAACCGTGGAACATCTGAATCTTTACTATGGCGACAAGCAGGCACTGAACGATATTTCGATTCGGATTCCGAAGAATCAGGTGACGGCGCTGATTGGCCCGTCGGGCTGCGGTAAATCCACGCTGTTACGCTGCTTTAATCGCATGAACGATCTGGTGGATGACTGCCGCACCGAGGGCGATATCCGGCTGAACGGTATGCCTATTAACGACCCGCAGTTGGATGTTGCCACGTTGCGCCGTCGGGTTGGTATGGTTTTTCAACGACCGAACCCGTTTCCCAAGTCGATTTATGAAAACGTGATTTATGGCCTGAGATTGCAGGGGCTACGCGATCGCCGCTTTCTGGATGATGCCGTTGAGCGGGCGCTACGTGCGGCGGCGCTTTGGCATGAGGTAAAGGATCGGTTGAGCGACAACGCGCTGACGCTATCCAGCGGGCAGCAGCAGCGTTTGGTGATCGCCCGGGCTATCGCCATTGAACCGGAAGTATTGTTGCTGGACGAACCGACCTCCGCACTCGATCCGATTTCGACGCTGGTTGTCGAGGAACTGATGGGAACGCTAAAGCAGCATTTCACGCTGGTGCTGGTGACGCACAACATGCAGCAGGCCGCGCGCGTGTCTGATTACACCGCGTTTATCAATCAGGGAAAACTGATCGAGTACAACCGTACGGACGATCTGTTTACTTCTCCGACGCAGCGCCGCACAGAGGATTATATTACCGGACGCTTTGGGTGAAATTTCATCAGGGCGCCGTATTTAAATGACCTAAAAAAATTATGGATACCGTTCATCAATTGTCCGTGCCATTTGAAAAATTGATGATAAAATGCGCGCAAATTTTTTGACTCTGGCAAGTGGCGGGTAAGATGAAATTCAGTACCATGAACGAAGGTGAAATTATTACCGAGCTGTGCCGGAGAATAAAAGACTCCAGAATTCAGCAGCGTTTATCGCAGGTCGATCTTGCCGAACGGGCGGGGCTGGGAATTGCAACGATCAAGCGTGCGGAAATGGGCGAATCCATTACGCTCAGCAGCCTGCTCTCCATTCTGCGCGGATTAAATCGTCTGCATCAGATTGAAGGCGTGCTCTTCGATGCGGAAGTGGAATCCTTCCATGCGCAGATCAGCGGTGAGAAAAAACAGACGCCGCTGCGTATCAGAAAGAAAGCTGCGACCTTTCCTGCCAAAGCGCTCACCAAGCATGAAAATATCAAGAAACCGGCGAATAGCACCGTGGACTGGTATATCGCGGCGGCTGAAAACAACATTGTCTGGTCGCTGCCTGAAAGCGATAAAAAATAAAGGGTTAATGCAAATGCATTAACCCTTATGTATGAACCCCTACGCATGAACCCTGATTGTCGCGTTAAGCCACTTGGTATTTAACGCGACAAGGCAAGTTTATTTCCTGCCATGACTACTCGCACAGCACGACTTTAATTGCCAAACCACCGCGAGACGTTTCACGGTACTTGGCGTTCATGTCTTTGCCTGTTTCATACATGGTTTCAACGACCTTATCCAGCGATACGCGTGGCTCGCTGGTACGGCGCATTGCCATTCTGGCGGCGTTGATCGCCTTCACAGAGGCAATGGCGTTGCGTTCAATGCACGGCACCTGAACTTGACCCGCTACCGGGTCGCATGTCAGCCCCAGATTATGCTCCATGCCGATTTCCGCCGCGATGCATACCTGTTCAGGGCTAGCGCCGAGTAGTTCAGCCAGACCGGCTGCGGCCATCGAACAGGCCACGCCGACTTCTCCCTGACAGCCCACTTCCGCACCGGAAATAGAGGCGTTCATTTTGTAGAGCATGCCGATAGCGCCGGATGCCAGGAAGTAACGCAGGTAAGATTCCGGGGTAACTGGTTGAACGTAGCGATCGTAATAGGCCAGCACGGCGGGAATAATGCCGCACGCGCCGTTAGTTGGTGCGGTGACGACGCGTCCGCCAGCCGCATTTTCTTCCGACACGGCCATCGCGAACATGTTCACCCAGTCCATCGCATCCATCGGGTCGTTAGAAAAACGATCGTTGATGAACAGCAGGCGATGCAGCGCTGATGCCCGACGGGGAACGCGTAATGGGCCGGGCAACACGCCTTCCGTATTCATGCCGCGATGCATGCAGTCCTGCATGGTTTTCCATACGTCGGCAAAATAGTGCTCAAGCGCTTCCCGACCATGCATCGCAATCTCGTTTTTCAGGACGATGGCGGATAAAGATAGGCAGTGATCGTGACAGTGTTGCAGCAGCTTCTGGGCAGAAAAGAACGGGTAGGGCGCGCTTTCCTCTGCCAGATTGGGTTTGCCGAAGTTTTCCTGATCGACGACGAATCCGCCCCCGATGGAGTAATACGTTTTGCTATAGACCAATTCTTGCTGGTTATAGGCGCGAATGGTCATGCCGTTTTCATGCAGCGGCAGGTTTTCCGGCTGGAAACGCAGGGAGGATTCCAGCGGGAAGCTGACCTCATACTGACCGTTGAGCATCGGCAGGCGCTGAGTGTCTTTCACCTGTTGAATAAACGCCGGAATACTATCGATATTTACGCTATCCGGCAGATTACCCGCGAGCCCCATAATGATAGCGATATCGGTGTGGTGCCCTTTCCCTGTCAGGGAAAGTGAGCCGTAAATATCAACGACAATGCGTGTCACCGATGAGATAAGCGCGTGGTTCACCAGATCGTCGGTGAACATTTTACCCGCTTTCATTGGGCCGACAGTATGAGAGCTGGACGGGCCGATACCGATTTTGAAGATATCAAATACGCTGACCATAGCGATTTCCTTGAAAAAAAACGCCGGTCGTTAAACAACGTGCCGGCGTTAAATTAGGGTGGGGGGGCTTACAGCAGATCGCGCAGGCTGTAAACGATGGCGGAAATAGCGATCAGTCCCATCAGGGTGACAAAGACGTTGCTGATGTGGCCGCTGTATTTCTTCATCGCTGGGACTTTCTGGATGGCGTACATCGGCATCAGGAACAGCAGGCACGCGATAATCGGGCCGCCTAACGTTTCGATCATGCCCAGAATGCTTGGGTTCAGCGTCGCAACAATCCAGGTGGTGATCAGCATGAACAGCGCGGTGATGCGGTTCAATTTGGTGTTGGAAATGGTTTTGCCTCTGCTGCGCAGGGATTTCACGATCATGCCGTTAAAACCTTCGCCTGCACCCAGATAGTGACCCAGGAACGATTTAGAGATCGCGATGGTGGCAATAACTGGAGCCAGATAGCCGATTACCGGGTTGTTAAAGTGGTTCGCCAGATAGGACAGAATGGAAATGTTCTGTGTTTTCGCTTCCATCAGCTCAACTGGAGAAAGGCTCAGTACGCAGCTGAAGACGAAGAACATCACGGTCAGCACCATCATGATGTGGCTGTATGACAGAATGCGTGAGCATTTTTGCTCTGCGTCATCGCCGTATTCTTTACGTTTGGCAACGGCGAAAGAGGAGATGATTGGCGAGTGGTTGAAGGAGAAAACCATCACCGGAATAGCCAGCCATAGTGTTGCCAACAGACCGTTGCCCGTGACGCTGGAACTCAAAGAAATGTTTTCAAAAACAGAGGTGTTCCAGTTCGGAATTAAATAAAGCGCCAGCAACATCAGCACGGCAACAAACGGGTAAACCAGAATGCTCATTGCCTTAACGATCATCGCTTCACCGAAGCGGACAATAAACATTAATCCGAGAATCAATATTAATGACAGCAGGGCACGTGGCGGAGAAGGCAAATGCAATTGGTGAGTAATAAAGCTATCTACCGTATTGGTGATGGCGACGCTATAAACTAATAGGATCGGATAGATAGCGAAAAAATAAAGCAAAGTGATTAATTTACCTGCACCAACGCCGAAATGTTCTTCAACGACTTCGGTAATATCTTCGCCACCTTTCTTGCCGGATAATACAAAACGGCATAATGCACGGTGAGAATAATATGTCATCGGGAAGGCAATCAGCGCCATGATAATTAACGGAATTAATCCACCAATACCGGCATTGATAGGTAAGAATAACACGCCAGCGCCGATGGCCGTGCCATAGAGGCCCAGCATCCAGACGGTGTCGCTTTTACGCCATCCTGAAGCCTGTTCTAACACCTGGCTGCTATCTTGAATGGTGCTCATATACTGATCTCTCCTCGGTGAACATATTAATACCCTGTTACAAGAGTATTGCCACATGATGTGGATTATAAAAATTACAGTATCGGCAAGTTGCCGTTACGGAGTTTAAAAAACAAACGAGACATGTTGCTAATTATGTCAGTAGGTCAATACTGTTTTGTGGCGGCATTCTATATCGTGGTGGTCAGCGAATAATATTGAGGCGATCACAGAAATGAATTGACGGGAAATATTTTAATAAATTTCCGCGCAAATTAAAATATCAATCTTGATACTTTATTTTAAATATTTTTAACGGCTCGTTATTGATACTTTATTTAATTGCTGAGTGATGAAAAATGAACAATAAATAAAATAAAGGGCAGATGAAATAATAAACGCAATTTTGCTGATGTCACGCGCAATGATGGTTTTTCTCTTTTGGGGACATCTCGATGGTGCGGTTCCTGCTTTTGCATCACATCACATCGTGTCGTAAGCCGATGCGTTGTTATCGGATGCACTGTTATCTGATAAATCGTTATCCGGCAGATTGCACCTGCCGGATAACGGTCACCGAGCTATCAGGCGGAGAGTTTTTCTTCTGCCCACGCCAGACCGCTGTGGTATTCCTCTGGTAATAGAGGCGCCAGCGATTGCAACGTGCGTTGCAACTGTGCGGTGTCCGACGACGGTAGATTGAGGTGCCCAACTTTGCGGCCAGGACGAACCTCTTTCTCATACCAGTGCAGATGCACCAGCGGCAGCGCCAGCCAGTCGATATTCACGTCAGTGCCGATCAGGTTGACCATCACCGACGGTGTTTCGACAACCGGTACCGGCAGCGGCAGGTCCAGAATGGCGCGCAGATGCAGCTCAAACTGGCTGATTGACGCGCCATTTTGCGTCCAGTGTCCGCTATTGTGTACGCGTGGAGCCAGCTCGTTAATAAGCAGGCGATCGCCGACAATAAAGCATTCCATCGCCATCACGCCCACATAACCCAGCGCATTCATGATTGCGGACAGCATCTGTTCGGCCTGCTGCTGCAACTGCGGATCGGGTTGAGGGAAGGCCACGCTGGTGCGCAGAATGCCGTCCTGATGCAGGTTATGAGTGAGCGGGTAGAACACACATTTGCCGTGCGTATTGCGGGCACCCACCAGCGAGACTTCGCCGGAAAAGTTAATGCCCTGCTCAACGATGCACTCGCCATAGCAGTCAGCGGGCAGCGTGTGCTGTTCGCCATCGCGCAAGCGCCACTGTCCACGACCGTCGTAACCGCCGACGCGACGTTTAACGATCGCTAATTCACCCAATGAGGTGAAGACGTGTGGCCATTCATCGGCGCTAGCCAGCAGTTGCCACGGGGCGGTTGCCAGATTCAGCGAGTCCAGCAGTTGCTTTTGCGTCAGGCGATCGGCCAGACGCGGGAAAATATCGCGGTTTGCAAACGCCGTGTGCTCGGCCAACTCGCGGGTGAGGGCGGTTTCTGGCCAGCGTTCGATCTCGGCGGTAATGACACTGTTATGAAACGGAACCGACTCCGGCTCTGCATCCAGCCCCACTGGGTAAACCGCAATACCAAGCGGCTCGCCAGCCTGACGCAGCATTCTGCCTAACTGACCATTGCCTAATACGCAGACCGGTTTCATGCCTCCTCCCGCGGATCGGGATGAGAGAGCACATCATCGGTTTGCGCCTGACGCCAGTCTGCCAGTCGGGTAGCAATGCCATTATCATGCAGGGCGAGAATTTGTGCGGCCAGCAGAGCCGCATTCGCTGCGCCCGCTTTGCCAATGGCCAACGTGCCGACCGGAATACCGCGAGGCATTTGGACGATGGAATACAGGCTGTCTACACCGCTCAGCGTTGAGCTTTGTACCGGCACGCCAAGCACGGGAACCAGCGTTTTTGCTGCCAGCATACCCGGCAGGTGTGCTGCGCCGCCTGCGCCCGCGATAATCACATCAAAACCGTTCTGTGCCGCTTGCTCAGCAAAGCTGAACAGCTTATCCGGCGTCCGGTGTGCGGAAACGACTTCGGTGTGAAAAGGAATGTTCAGCGTGGTGAGGATTTCCGCAGCAAACTGCATGGTGGCCCAGTCACTCTTTGAACCCATGACGATGGCAATTTTAGCCGGGGCAACGTTGGATGACATGCCTGTAATGCTCCTGTAGTTGTACCTGTAATTGTACGTGTTCGTGACGCGTTCGCGTCGGCCAGACAGGGAGGGTCTGGCGTTGAGGGCGTAGAGCATATCACGCCATTATGGCGAGGAAAACGGTTGCGTATGCGGAAATGCTGGGGGAGTAAGGCGAGAGACCGTTAAGTCAATGTCAGGCAACGCATTAAAATGGGAAGGAAATCAGTTCGATATTTTGTGGCGTGACCTTAATCATCGACCCTTCTTCATGCCAGGCGCCGAGAACGGCGCGACGACCAGAAGATTCGCCGAGATCGACCTGATGAATGGCTGGGCGATGCGTGTGGCCGTGGATCATCGTCTCCACCTGATAATGCCGCAAGCGTTCCAGTACGGCATCGTGATTGACATCCATAATCTGCTGCGACTTTTTCTGGTTTTCATGCTGGCTGGTTGCCCGCATCTTCGCCGCAATTTTCATCCGTAATGACAGCGGCAATAGCAGGAAGAGTCGCTGAATGAACGGGTTGTGTACCCGACGGCGGAATTGCTGGTAATGCTGATCGTCAGTGCACAGGGTATCGCCATGCAGAATGAGGATCTTCTGACCGTAGAGGTCGAGCACCGTTTCCGTCGGCAGCAGCGTCATTCCGCTTTGTTTGGCGAAACGCTTACCGATCAGGAAATCACGGTTACCGTGCACGAAATAGCAGGGAATGCCGCGCTGATGTAAGGCATACAGTTCCGCGGCGACAGTCGCATGCAGCGGCTGGGGATCGTCGTCACCGATCCAGGCGTCGAACAGGTCGCCAAGTATGTATAGCGCATCGGCATCAATCGCATCATGGCGTAAAAAACGCAGAAAACCGGCGGTAATCGCCGGTTCATGAATACTTAAATGCAGATCGGCAATGAACAGCGTTGCCATGCAGGTCAGATTATTCGCTGACCGTTACGTGGGTAATTACCACGTCTTCTTTCGGTACGTCCTGGTGCATGCCGCTGCGGCCAGTTGCCACGCCTTTGATTTTATCAACAACGTCCATGCCTTCGGTGACTTCAGCGAATACGCAGTAGCCCCAACCATCGGCACGCTCTGAACGGAAGTTCAGGAAATCGTTATCAACGAGGTTGATAAAGAACTGGGCAGTTGCCGAGTGCGGATCGTTGGTACGCGCCATCGCCAGCGTGCCACGGGTATTTTTCAGACCGTTGTTGGCTTCATTTTTGATTGTCGCATTGGTTTCTTTCTGATCCATGCCAGGAGCGAAGCCGCCGCCCTGAATCATAAAACCATTAATCACGCGGTGAAAAATCGTGTTGTCATAAAAACCGCCGCGGCAGTAGTTCAGGAAATTTTCTACGGTAACCGGCGCCTTGTCTGCAAACGTATTAATAACGATATCGCCGTGGTTGGTATGAAGCGTAATCATAATAATGAACCCTAGATAGCCTTAGTGATAAGAGCGCTGTTATAGCATAACTGGTCGATTGAGTCAGTACTTCGCGCTTACCGCACCGCTGTTGGCGGTTGGATGGATGAGAAAATCGTATAAAAAGGTTTACTACTCTGATTTTGGTAGGCGTCACATAATATGTGTGCTTAATAATAGTGCGCAATAAGGTGTTAATCAGGCAATGAGGACTTTTAAAAACAAATAAATTGATCAAAATTTCAAATAACAGTTAATTAATTTGAATGAGATTTTTGTTGCCCCAGATCAATGTTTTGCGTAATCAACGTGTTCTTTTTTTACGGCTCAGATTAATCTGAGAGTAATTCTTATTCTTCATAAATAACTCTAAAGAGATAGGTGAACTATGCTGGGTATTCTGGATAGTGTTAATCGTTTATTAGACAAACCGGATTTTGGCAAACTGTTTTTGCGCGTATCTTTCAGCGTTCTGATGCTGTTTCATGGTTGGCACAAGGTGCATGGCGGCATCGGTGGTATTGAAGGCATGCTCGCGTCGGCTGGGCTCCCTGCTTTTATTGGCTACGGTGTCTATGTTGGGGAAGTCATCATACCAATCCTGATGATTCTCGGCATTTTTACACGCCCTTCCGCGTTGATTTTCTCCTTCACGATGGTTGTCGCGACGCTGCTGGTTCACCCAGAGGGTTTCTTCACGCTGGCCAAAACCGGTGCCTGGGGTGTTGAAGGTACGGCGGTGTTCTTCTTCGCGGGTATCGCAATTGCCCTGCTCGGCAGCGGAAAATACTCTGTGATGTCCAATCCGCGCTGGCGTTAATGGTTTTTTGTTAGCTGAACGTTTTTTCGTCAGCAACGTCGATTATATGAAATGGCCCGGAAATCCGGGCCATTTCATTTTTATCCTTTCTCGCTTATTCCCTCTTCTTAACCTTGCAATACAATAGGGTTCAGGTTTCAATACCCCGTTGGGGTGTAAACCCTGAATGCATTGATGTTACTGACGCTACCTGCGACGGTGATTGACCTATCGTGTGAACGCAATGCTTTTTGAAAACCATTTTTTTGTGAAAACCATTTTTATAAAAACACTGGAACGCCCTGATGCTAAAGATTTTTAATACGCTGAGTCGCCAAAAAGAGGAATTTAAACCTATCCACGCCGGTCAGGTGGGAATGTATGTGTGTGGCATCACCGTTTATGACCTGTGTCATATCGGTCACGGGCGTACTTTCGTGGCGTTTGATGTGGTGGCGCGGTATTTGCGGTATCTGGGATATTCACTGAAATATGTGCGTAATGTCACCGATATTGACGACAAAATTATTAAACGTGCGATCGAAAATGGGGAAACCAGCGACCAACTGACGACCCGTATGATCGCAGAGATGCACGCTGATTTTGATGCGTTGAATATTCTGCGCCCGGATGCCGAACCGCGTGCGACGCACCATATTGCCGACATCATCGAAATGGTGGAAGCGCTGATTGCCCGTCGCCACGCCTATGTTGCGAGTAATGGCGATGTGATGTTCTCCGTTGATACCGCGCCGGGTTACGGTGTGCTGTCTCGTCAGGATCTGGATCAGTTGCAGGCTGGCGCGCGCGTTGAAATTACCGAAGTGAAGCGTAATCCGATGGATTTCGTGCTGTGGAAAATGTCCAAGCCGGGTGAACCACACTGGTCCTCTCCGTGGGGAGAAGGGCGCCCTGGCTGGCACATCGAATGTTCTGCCATGAACTGCAAACAGCTGGGTACGCATTTTGATATTCACGGCGGCGGTTCAGATTTGATGTTCCCACACCACGAAAACGAGATCGCGCAGTCTAGCTGTGCACATGACGGCTCGTATGTGAATTACTGGATGCACTCCGGCATGGTGATGGTTGACCGCGAAAAGATGTCAAAGTCGCTCAACAATTTCTTCACCGTACGCGACGTGCTGGCGTATTACGACCCAGAAACCGTGCGTTACTTCCTGATGTCAGGCCACTACCGTAGCCAGTTGAACTACAGCGAAGACAACCTGAAACAGGCGCGATCGGCATTGGAACGTTTGTATATCGCGTTGCGTGGAATGGATCTCAGCGTTGCGGCGCACGGTGGTGACGAGTTTGAAGCCCGTTTCCGCGAAGCGATGGACGACGATTTCAACACGCCGGAAGCCTACTCGGTACTGTTTGATATGGCGCGTGAAGTTAACCGCCTGAAAACGGAAGATGTACAAGCGGCGAACCAGCTGGCATCGGCACTGCGTAAACTGTCAGGCGTGCTTGGCCTGCTGGAACAAGATCCTGAGCAGTTCCTGCAAAATGGTGCGCAGGTGGATAACGATGAAGTGAAAGAAATCGAAGCGTTAATCCAACAGCGTAAAGATGCGCGTGCGGCGAAAGACTGGGCGCTGGCGGATCAGGCTCGCGATCGCTTGAATGAAATGGGGATCGTGCTGGAAGATGGTCCGCAGGGAACGATCTGGCGCCGTAAGTAACGCTTTCTTCCTGTAACACGCTTTCAGTAAATAAAAAGCCCGCAAGAATAACATTGCGGGCTTTTTTTTCGCCGTGAGCGATGCCGTAAAGGTTACTCAGCGACTTTTACCGTCTCGCCGTTGAACTGAACGGTTTGCCCAGCAACGATTTTGCAGCGCTTGCGTGTTTCCGTCTGGCCGTCAACAGTCACGTCGCCTGCGGCGATAGACAGTTTGGCTGCTGCGCCACTTTCACTCCAGCCCAGCAGTTTCAAGAGATCACACAGTTCAACGTGCGGATGCTTTTCAAGATTAAAGGTTGCCATAAATTCCTGCTTATTCGTGTTTGACCTAATGTATCCTAAATAATTCGAGTTGCGTGAAGGCGACAACCGCACGAGTCCCCAGGAGCTTACATAAGTAAGTGACTGGGGTGAGTAAGGGCAGTCAACGCACAAGCAACTTGAAGTATGACGGGTATCGCCAATTATTCGGCGTGGTCATGATACTCTTCGCACGCCTGTAGCGTGTTTTGAATCAGTGTTGCAACGGTCATTGGGCCGACGCCGCCCGGTACGGGGCTGATGTAAGACGCTCTTTCCTGCGCCGTTTCAAATTCCACATCGCCGACCACTTTACCGCTTTCCAGACGGTTGATACCCACGTCCAGCACAATCGCGCCCGGTTTAATCCATTCGCCGGGGATGAAGCCCGGTTTACCCACCGCGACGACCAGCAAATCGGCGTTTTCAATATGGTGGCGCAGATTTTTGGTGAAGCGGTGCGTGACGGTCGTGGTGCAGCCAGCCAGCAGCAGTTCCAGACTCATCGGACGGCCAACAATATTGGACGCACCGACGACAACGGCATTCAGCCCGAAGGTGTCGATATTATAACGCTCCAACAGCGTGATGATGCCGCGTGGCGTACAGGCGCGCAGCATGGGCGCACGCTGGCACAGACGACCCACGTTGTAAGGATGGAAGCCATCCACATCTTTACTTGGCGCGATGCGTTCAATCACCTTGGTGTTATCGATGCCTTCCGGCAGCGGAAGCTGAACCAGAATACCGTCAATCGTCTGGTCGGCGTTGAGCTGGTCGATAAGTGCCAACAGCTCAGATTCCGTTGTGGTGATGGGCAAATCATAAGAGCGGGAAATAAAACCGACTTCTTCACACACCTTGCGCTTGCTGGCGACATAAATCTGTGACGCCGGATTCTCGCCGACCAGCACAACAGCTAGGCCTGGTGCGCGTTTTCCTTCTGCCAAACGCTGCGTGACTCGTGCGGCAACTTCGTCTTTGACCTGCTGCGCAATCGTTTTACCATCAATAATCTTTACTGCCATCTGAGAAGAGACCCATCAATTTGAAATAGGGGGAGATGGCCGCTATTTTGTCAGAAGCTGCGCGTGCTGTCAGGTATTGCATCAACATTAATTGTTTCTGCATTAAGACTGAAAGCGCTATTCACTCACCTCGATACGGTTTTTACCGCCATTTTTGGCGCGATACAGCGCGGCATCGGCTATATCGATAACGGATGACGCCGCGGGTGGCGGGCTATCGGCGCAGAACACGTAGACACCGGCGCTAATGGTGACGATTTTTTCCGGGAATAGCGTGGTTTCATGCGGGATCTTTTCTTCACGGACTAAATCCAGCGCGCGCTGAGCCAGCGCGGCGGCGCTTTGTTTATCGGTCTCGGTGATGATGATCGCGAACTCCTCACCGCCATAGCGAGCGACCAAATCCTCGTTACGCCGCAGCATATTGCTCAGGAGGTTACCAATCTTGCGCAGACACTCATCGCCTGCCACATGCCCATAGTGGTCGTTATATTTCTTGAAAGCGTCGACATCGATCATGATCAACGCGATACACTGCCGCTTCTCCGCTGCCTGCAATAGGGTTTGTTGCAGGAAAATATCGAACTGGCGGCGGTTGGCTAAGCCCGTCAGGCCATCGAACAGCGCCAGCGTTTGCAGCGTGTGGTTAACCGACGTCAGTTCATCGCGCACGATGGTTAAATCGATCTGATTTTTCAAATTCATACGAATCTGTTTCAGCACGATCAGACCGAGTAGGATAATCGTGAACAGCAGAATTAAGGTAATGGCACCGTAGACCAGACTGTCTGCTCTCCATTTTTCGAGCACTAGCCCAAGATCGTAGCCGGCTGCGATGACGATGGGGTAGCGCTTTAATTTGGTGTAACCATAAATACGTTCGATGTGATCGAGCGTGGAGACAAAGGTTGCCGTGCCACTTTCGGACTGTTTCAGATGCTCTGAAAAGAGCGGGCCGTTAGACACATTGCGGTTGACGTATGAATCGTCGTAAGGTCGGCCGTACAGGATTCGCCCATCGGACAGGAGAATGGCGAGCACATCCATGTTCCCCAGCGAGTAGTAACCATAATACTGTTTGAAGTAGTTCAGCGAGAGGGTAGCGAGTAACACGCCGTCAAAACTGCCGTCTGGCTTATTGATACGCATAGAAACGGGGATGATCAGATCGCCCGTCGAGCGGCTTTGAATCACGCTGCCGATGTACATGGAATGGTTGACGTTGTTTTGGTGATACTTGAAATACTCTCGGTCGGCGTTATTGGCATTGACGGGTTTTATTATGCCGGAGTTCACCAGCCATTCGCCTTTGCTGTCGTAAATAAAGAGGCCATGCAACTGCGGCAGCGCTGTTTTACGGCTTTTTAGAATATCGCCCAGGCGGTTCAATTGTGTGGGTGATTGGCCATCCTGTTCGATGCGCTCTTGTAAATCCTGTAGCAATATATCGACTTGTAAAAACGTATCTTCGGCATGGCGGGCCAGCGACAGCGACAGGTTTTTGGCGTTTCGCTCTGTGGAATCGACAAGCTGTTGGTGAGAATTGAAGACAGCCCATCCGTTCAGCGCCACGACAGTTGCGATGATGAATAACATAAAAACAATCATCAATTTTTGGAGCGGCATTTGATACTGGTTGGCTCTGTCGTGCGTGCTGGCCTTCATTGTCCTTCCCATCCTTAGCCAGAGAGATGACTGATGATAAGTGTAGACGCTCTCGCCATTTGCGCTGTTATTGATGAGATTTTCTTATGTTTTTTGTCGGTTATTATCGAATAATAATCCGCTTCGATAATAAAGTAACGTCTCTACACACTATCTCCATATAGCGTTGATAAAAACTTGAAAATGAACCTGTATCATCGTGTTTATTCGTAAAAATCATCTAAGATAAATGACGTTGTGTTACATAACGGGATGAAAATTTGTTTTCACGCTAATGGTTTAAAAAAGTCACAAGGTGTAAGAAGATCTTTATTTTTCATTAAATACGCTATGTTTAATTAGCGTTTAACTGGAATTGCTAATGATAAGGATGTTGTGCTTCTGACGTTATCGACGGATAAGGGAAGAGTGTATTTGTGAATGATAGAGAGGCATCGCGGGAGAGGAACAAGAAATAAATTGACATGTTACCCCTCTATTCAGATGAAAACAGAAGAAAGATACTGCGGCGAAATAGGTTTTTAGCCAGTAATGAAATAAAGAGCCCTTCATGAAAATAGCGATTAGCGGAACGGGATATGTCGGTTTATCGAATGGATTATTATTAGCGCAACAGCATCAGGTTGTGGCGTTGGATATTGTGGCTGAAAAAGTGGCACTGTTGAATCAAAGAAAATCGCCGATTAATGACGCCGAGATTGAGCGTTTTTTACAACATGAATCGCTGAATTTTTCCGCTACGCTGGATAAGCATGAGGCGTATACCGATGCGCAGTTCGTGATTATCGCTACGCCGACGGATTACGATCCGCAAACCAATTATTTCAACACGTCGTCGGTAGAGGCGGTCATTCGCGACGTGCTGGCGATTAATCCGCAGGCCATTATGGTGATTAAATCGACGGTGCCCGTTGGCTTCACCGAGAAAATCAGCCAGCAGTTGGATACGGATAACATCATTTTTTCGCCCGAATTTTTGCGTGAGGGCAAGGCGCTACACGACAATCTTTACCCGTCGCGGATTGTAGTGGGCGAGCGGTCGGAAAGGGCACGATTCTTCGCTAACCTATTGATGGAATGCGCATTAAAAAAAGATATTCGCGTGCTGTTTACCGACCCAACTGAAGCTGAAGCGATAAAATTGTTTGCAAATACCTTTCTGGCGATGCGCGTGGCCTACTTTAACGAGTTGGACAGCTATGCCGAATCGCTGGGGCTGAATACCCGGCAGATTATTGAAGGCGTGTGCCTCGATCCTCGCATCGGCGATTACTACAACAATCCGTCGTTCGGCTATGGCGGCTACTGTTTACCGAAGGATACCCGACAGCTTTTGGCGAATTATCGTACCGTGCCGAATAACCTGATCAAGGCTATCGTGGACGCTAACCATACGCGAAAAGACTTTATTGCCGACACGATTATCCGCCGTCACCCGAAAACCGTCGGCGTCCACCGCCTCATCATGAAAGCGGGATCGGATAATTTTCGCTTTTCTTCCATTCAGGGGATTATGAAAAGGATAAAAGCGAAAGGAATCAAAGTGGTAATTTATGAGCCTGGGATTGATGATGATGATTTTTTAGATTTTCCTATCATTCATCAACTCGACAGTTTTAAACAGCAGTGTGACATTATTATTACCAATCGCTATGCCGATGAATTAAAAGATGTGATGGGCAAAGTCTATACGCGAGACTTATTTGGCGAGGATTGATTTCTTGCTGTAAATCAATAAAGCGATATTTTGTTATTCGGTTATTCGCGAAAAGTTCATTTTTGCATTGTAATTAATTATGTCTTATTTCCGTTTTGTCATGTCGTGCCGTTTATCTTTGGTTTTATGATTATCGCAATAAATTAAGGTTGGCTTAAGGCTTCGTTATTTAGACTGCGGAATGATGATTTCTCGCCATTATTTATTTTGGGAATACGTTATGACGGATTTTTTGCCTTTTTCCCGCCCGAACATGGGTGAAGAAGAAATTGCTGCCGTGGCGGAAGTATTACGATCCGGCTGGATAACCACGGGGCCGAAATGTCAGCAATTAGAGCAGGCGTTTTGCCAGCAAATCGGGTGCCGACAGGCGATTGCGGTCAGCTCGGCGACGGGCGGTATGCACGTCACGCTAATGGCGCTCGGTATTGGCCCCGGTGACGAGGTGATTACGCCGTCCCAGACCTGGGTTTCAACCGTCAATGTCATCACACTATTGGGCGCGGAACCGGTAATGGTCGACGTGGATCGGCATACGCTGATGGTGCGACCACAGGATATCGAGGCGGCCATCACACCGAAGACCAAAGCGATTATTCCCGTGCACTATGCCGGCGCTCCGGCTGATTTGACGGCGCTGCGTGCTATCAGCGAGCGCTACGGCATCCCGCTGATTGAGGATGCGGCGCATGCCGTCGGTACGCAATATCGTGATGAGTGGATCGGCGCGCGTGGAACCGCCATTTTCTCGTTTCACGCGATTAAAAACATCACCTGTGCGGAAGGTGGCATGGTGGTTACGGACGACGAAGCACTTGCTGAACGCATACGCAGCCTGAAGTTTCACGGGCTGGGCGTGGATGCGTTCGACAGGCAGTTGCAGGGGCGCAAGCCGCAGGCCGAAGTGGTGACGCCGGGATTTAAATACAATCTGGCAGATATCAATGCAGCCATTGCGCTGGTTCAGTTGGATAAACTCCCGGCGATCAACGCCCGCCGCCAGCAGCTTGCCGCGCGCTATCTCACCCAACTGCGCTCATTGCCGCTCCAGCCGCTGGCCGTTCCTGATTATCCCCATCTGCATGCCTGGCATCTGTTTATGGTGCGCGTGGATGAAACGCAGTGCGGTATATCACGCGATAACCTGATGGCGGCGTTGCAGGCGCACGGTATTGGCACCGGGCTGCATTTCAGAGCGGTGCATACGCAAAAATATTACCGCGAGCGCTATCCCCACTTGCACCTGCCGGCAACGGAGTGGAATTCGGCGTCTCTGATGACGCTGCCGCTGTTCCCCGATATGCAGGACAGCGATGTCGATCGCGTCGTCGCGGCGCTAACCTCGATTCTGGAGTCTGTTCGTGATTGATGACATCAAAAATGTTTCCGTTGTGATCCCCGTTTATAACGAAGAAGAGAGTTTGCCGGTGCTGATCGAACGCACGCTGGCGGCCTGTCAGAAGATCGGTAAACCCTGGGAAATTATTCTGGTTGATGACGGCAGCAGCGATCGTTCGGCGGATCTCCTGACCGAAGCGGCGAGCGACCCGGAAAAGCACATTATCGCCGTGCTGTTGAATCGCAACTATGGTCAGCATTCGGCCATCATGGCTGGATTCCAGCAGGCGGTGGGCGATGTGATTATCACGCTGGATGCCGATTTGCAGAACCCGCCGGAAGAAATTCCACGGCTGGTGGAGTACGCCGCACAGGGGTATGACGTGGTCGGCACCGTGCGGGCAAACCGGAAGGACTCGCTGTTTCGCAAACTGGCCTCGAAAACCATCAACATGATGATCCGGCGTTCAACGGGGAAATCGATGGCGGATTACGGCTGCATGCTGCGCGCGTATCGTCGCCACATTGTCAGCGCGATGCTGCGCTGCCATGAACGCAGCACCTTTATTCCTATCCTTGCCAACACCTTTGCTCGGAAAACCATCGAGATCGATGTGCTGCACGCCGAGCGTGAATTCGGCACGTCCAAATACAGCTTTCTGAAGCTGATTAACCTGATGTACGACCTGCTGACCTGCCTGACGACGACGCCGCTGCGCATACTCAGCCTGATTGGCAGCGTCGTTGCGCTGTCGGGCTTCCTGTTGGCGCTGCTGTTGATCGGCCTGCGTCTTTTCTTCGGTGCGGAATGGGCGGCAGAGGGCGTGTTCACGCTGTTTGCCGTGCTGTTCATGTTTATCGGCGCGCAGTTCGTCGGGATGGGGCTATTGGGGGAATACATCGGCCGTATCTATACCGATGTCCGTGCCCGACCACGCTATTTTGTGCAAAAAACAGTGAGTGCGGCAACGCCACTGGCTACCACTTTACGGGATGAAGAAGAATGAAAGCGATCGTATTTGCCTACCATGATATCGGCTGCGTTGGCCTTGAGGCGTTAAAGCAAGCGGGCTATGAGATTCAGGCGGTGTTCACGCACAACGATGCGCCGGGCGAGAACCACTTCTACGCCTCAGTGGCGAAAGCGGCTGCCGAGATGGATGTGCCGGTGTTTGCGCCGGAAGACGTTAACCATCCGCTTTGGGTGAATCGCATTCGTGAACTGGCACCGGATGTTATTTTTTCCTTCTACTACCGCACGTTATTAAGCGACGACATTCTCCAACTGCCATCGTTTGGCGCTTTCAATCTGCACGGTTCTTTGCTGCCGCGCTACCGGGGACGTGCGCCAGTAAATTGGGTACTGGTGAACGGTGAGACGCAGACAGGCGTGACGCTGCACAAGATGGTGTCTCGCGCCGATGCCGGTGATATCGTCGCGCAATCCGTGGTGGCGATTGATGAGGAAGACACCGCGCTGACGCTACATGGCAAATGCAGTACCGCCGCTGCCGTTTTGCTGGCACAGCAGCTACCGCTGATCCGCTCGCGTGAAATTACGCTGACGCCGCAGGATGACAGCCTGGCCAGCTATTTCGGACGTCGTACGGCAGCAGACGGGCTGATCGACTGGCAAAAAAGTGCCCGTGAGATCAACAACCTGATCCGTGCGGTGACAGAACCGTATCCGGGCGCGTTTACGTTCCTCGGTGAGCGCAAAGTGATTATCTGGCGCGCCCGTGTAGTGAAGGGCAATTGTGTTAAAGACAGTGATGTGAAAGCCAATGGTGTGAAGCATGAACCGGGCGCGATTCTCTCGACGTCGCCGCTGGTGGTGTCCTGCGGTGAAGATGCACTTGAGATAGTCAGCGGACAGAGTGAAGCTGGGCTGTATATGTCGGGTAGCCGACTGGCGGCGGAAATGGGCATGGTGCCGCAGGCGAAACTGGGTAATCTCGCTAGTCGTGTGCAACGACGCCGCACGCGCGTTCTGATCCTCGGCGTGAACGGTTTTATCGGCAACCATCTGACTGAACGCCTGCTGCGCGACGATCGCTATGAAATCTACGGGTTGGATATTAGCTCGGATGCCATCGCTCGTTTTCTTGGCGATCCGCGTTTTCATTTTGTGGAAGGCGATATCAGCATCCATAACGAATGGATCGAATATCACATCAAGAAATGCGATGTCATTCTGCCGCTGGTGGCGATTGCCACGCCTATCGAATACACCCGTAACCCGCTGCGTGTGTTTGAGCTGGATTTTGAAGAGAACCTGAAAATTGTGCGCGACTGCGTGCGCTATAACAAACGCATTGTCTTCCCGTCCACCTCGGAAGTGTACGGCATGTGTGATGACAAAGAGTTTGATGAAGATACCTCACGCCTGATTGTTGGGCCGATCAACAAGCAGCGCTGGATCTACTCCGTGTCCAAGCAACTTCTTGATCGGGTGATTTGGGCGTACGGCGCGAAAAGTGGCCTGCGCTTCACGCTGTTCCGTCCGTTCAACTGGATGGGACCGCGTCTGGATACGCTGGACGCGGCACGCATCGGCAGCTCACGTGCGATTACCCAACTGATCCTCAATCTGGTGGAAGGAGCGCCGATCAAGCTAGTGGATGGCGGGGCGCAGAAGCGTTGCTTTACCGATATTCACGACGGTATTGAAGCGCTGTTCCGCATTATTGAAAACCGCAACGGCCAGTGTGACGGGCAGATTATCAACATCGGTAATCCGCACAATGAAGCTAGTATC
Organism: Pectobacterium sp. S5; assembly: GCF_051707265.1. Lineage (NCBI taxonomy): Bacteria > Pseudomonadati > Pseudomonadota > Gammaproteobacteria > Enterobacterales > Pectobacteriaceae > Pectobacterium > Pectobacterium sp. S5. Next base: position 276,575 of record NZ_JAULSZ010000004.1, on the reverse strand, counting down.
CGCGAACTGGGTGAAATGCTGTTAACCAGCTTTAATGCGCACCCGCTGCGTGATCGCTTCCCGCCGTTCGCCGGGTTTATTGACGTGGAAAGCAGCAGCTATTACGGCAAGGGCTATCAGGATGTCGAGCACCGCACGCCGAGTATTCGCAACGCCAAACGCCTGCTGGCATGGGAACCGACGGTGAAGATGGATCAAACCGTCGCGGAAACGCTGGACTATTTTCTGCGTACCGTTGACCCCCAGCACACTGCTGACACCAAGGATGCACAGGGATGACACGTGTTGGCCTGCGGATAGATGTCGATACCTGGCGCGGGACGCGGGACGGCGTGCCCGCGCTGCTAAATGTGCTGGCAGAGTTCGATATTCAGGCGAGCTTCTTTTTTAGCGTTGGGCCGGACAACATGGGGCGTCACCTGTGGCGTCTGCTGCGTCCACGCTTTTTATGGAAGATGCTGCGCTCCAACGCGGCCTCGCTCTACGGTTGGGATATCTTGCTGGCTGGTACGGCGTGGCCGGGGCGTCATATCGGTACGCGGTTTGGCTCGTTAATCCGCCAGACGTACGACGCAGGCCATGAAGTCGGGTTACATGCCTGGGATCATCACGGCTGGCAGGCGAATATCGCCCGCTGGTCGGACGCGCAATTAGCCGCGCAGTTCCGTGAAGGAATGGACGCGCTGACGTCGATGCTGCCATCGCCCGTGCGCTGTTCCGCCGTGGCGGGCTGGCGAGCCGATTCGCGTGTTGTAGAGATGAAACAGCGCTGGAATCTGGACTATAACAGCGACTGTCGCGGCACCCGACCTTTTCGACCGCGTCTGGAAAATGGTGAGCTGGGCACCGTGCAGATCCCGGTCACATTGCCGACCTACGATGAAATCATCGGCGAGCGCGTGAGCGACGGCGAATTTAACGACTTTATTCTTGAGGCGATCCAGCAGGATCGCGGCGTGCCGGTCTACACCATCCATGCGGAAGTTGAAGGTGGCGCGAAGCTGGCGCAGTTCCGCCAGCTGCTGCTTCGTGCCCGCCAGCAGCACATCGAATTTTGTCCGCTTTCCGCATTACTGCCTGGTGACCTCGCCACGCTGCCCGTCGGGCGGGTTGAACGCGCGCCGTTTCCCGGACGGGAAGGCTGGCTTGGTGTGCAAACGGAAGAATAAATAAAGCAGGAGATAGCATGGAAAAAGGCATGATAAAGCTGAAAAGTACCGTGATACTGGTGCTATTTGCTTTGCTCTACCTGTTACCGCTTAACGGCCGCTGGCTGTGGTCGCCGGATGAAACACGCTATGCGGAAATCAGCCGCGAGATGCTTCAGCGTGGCGATTGGATCGTGCCGCATTTGCTGGGTATTCGCTATTTTGAGAAACCCGTTGCAGGCTACTGGCTGAATAACATCAGCCAGTGGTTACTCGGTCATACCAATTTTGCCGTGCGCTTTGCCTCGGTATTCTCTACCGGGTTGAGCGCGCTGCTGGTGTTTTGGCTGGCGATGCTGCTGTGGAAAAACCAGCGTACCGCGCTGCTGGCGGCGACGATCTATCTGACGTCGCTGCTGGTGTATGGCATTGGCACCTACAGCGTTCTCGATCCGATGGTGACGCTCTGGATGACGGCGGCGCTGTTCAGCCACGTGCTTATCCAGCGCGCCACGCTGACGCGCGAACGGCTCATGGCCTGGGGGCTGATGGGGCTTGCTTGCGGCATGGGATTTATGACCAAAGGCTTTTTGGCGCTGGCTTTACCAGTGATCAGCGTGCTGCCGGTGGCGCTGGCGCAAAAGCGGATTAAGGAATTACTGCTGTTCGGGCCGCTGGCGATTGTCGTCGCGGTATTGCTGAGTGCGCCGTGGGCGCTGGCGGTGCATGCGCGAGAAGCCGATTACTGGCACTACTTCTTTTGGATTGAGCATATCCAGCGTTTTGCAGAAGACGATGCGCAGCATAAAGCGCCGTTCTGGTATTACCTGCCAGTGCTGATTGTCGGCACCTTCCCCTGGCTGGCGCTGCTGCCGGGTGCGTTGCGCAGCGGTTGGACGGAACGAAAAGCGAACCCGGAACGGTTCCTCCTGCTGTGCTGGATGGTGATGCCGCTGCTGTTTTTCAGCATCGCTAAAGGCAAGTTGCTGACCTACATTCTGCCGTGCTTTGCGCCGCTGGCACTGCTGATGGCGGCGTGGATTTCCGGGCTGGTGCCTGCGGTACGCGAACGTGTATTGCGCATTAATAGCTGGCTCAACATAGCTTTCGGCAGCGTACTGGCGCTCGCGGTTGCCGCGCTGGGGCTCGGCATCATCGTGCCGCATTTCTATCAATCGGGAGAAGGGCTGACCATCGTCTCGGGTGTCGTCTGCTTTATCGGCTGGATTGCCTTTGCCGCTGTCAGCTTGAAGAAACCGCGAGCGTGGGGCTATCTGGTGGCGGGCTGTCCGCTATTTCTGGCGCTGCTCTTCGGTGGAAGTATTCCGGCGAGCGTGGTCGATTCAAAGAACCCTCAAACCTTCATTCGTAGCCATCAGCCGTTGCTGGAGGAGAGTCGCTATGTGCTGAGCGATGAAGTTGGGCTGGCCGCCGGACTGGCGTGGGAGCTGAAGCGCAGCGATATCACCTTATTCAAGGCGCGGGGCGAGCTGAACTACGGGCTGGACTACGCCGATTCCACTGACCGCTTTGTAGATGAGGGCACTTTCCCAGCTTGGCTTGCCGAGAAACGGCGTAGCGGAAATGTCGCACTGGTGCTGAAGGTCGATAGGGATACCGATGAAGAATACCGCAGCCTGCCTGCCCCCGATCAGTTGAAAAAATCGCACCGCTACGTGCTGTTGTTTTATAAGCAGATAGCGCCATGAGTTATCTCTTGGTGGCTATCGTTTGCCTGCTCACCAGTCTGGGGCAACTGTGCCAGAAACAGGCTGCGGAGTGCTGGCGGCGTTTATCCACGGATCGGCGTCAACGCGTGACGCTGGGGTGGCTGATGCTGGCGGCTCTGCTGCTCGGCATCGGGCTACTGCTGTGGCTTGTGGTGTTGCAGCAGATCCCGCTCGGCGTGGCGTACCCGCTGCTGAGCATCAATTTTGTGCTGGTCACGCTGCTGGCGCACTACGGGTTTGGCGAACGTGTGGACAAGCACCACTGGTGGGGCATTGCGCTGATTGTCACCGGTATCTATCTGATGCAGGGGGGATGATGGCGAAAAAAGGCTATGTCTGGGCGCTTGGCAGCATTGTGCTCGCCAGCACCGCGCAGGTATTAATGAAAAGCGGGATGCTGGCGCTGCCGAGCATTTCCATCGCGCACTGGCCGTCGCTCAGCTCGTTGCTGTCCGGCTGGCCTGCAGTTGCGGTGCTGTTCGGGATGCTTTGCTACGGGCTGTCGATGGTGTGCTGGTTCATGGTGCTGCGCTATCTGCCGCTAAGCCGCGCCTATCCGCTGATTAGCCTGAGCTACGCGGTGGTTTATCTGGCGGCGGTTTTTCTGCCGTGGCTGAATGAACCGATGAGCCTGCGCAAAAACCTCGGCGTCCTGATTATCCTGCTGGGCGTCTGGCTGGTGAGCCGCAACGCGCAGACGGCGCGATAAGCCGCCTGCGCGTGCCAGTAGCGATTGATGTTATTGACTGAAAACGTGTACCGCACCGTTCACGCTTAGGCTGACCTGCTGGCCGACGGCAAAAGCGGCGTGGCTGACGGTTTTCAGTTCAATGATATCGGCTTCTGCGTGGTGGACGTGCAGCGTCAGCGTAGATACGAAGCCGGAAAAATCGACTTTGCGGATGGTTGCGCTAATCGTTGCTGCGCTATTCCCCGCAACGCTATTTTCCCCAGCATCCTGAATCGCGATCTGCTCTGGTCTGAGCATGATTCTTACTTTCCCGCTTGCGGTTGGGCGATCCACCGCGATACGCCCAAGCAGACAGTCAGCCTGACCGCCGTCGATCTGTGCATCGAGAATTAGCGTTTCGCCGAGGAAGGTCGCGATGTCTTCGCTGGCGGGCTGATGGTAAAGCGCCCATGGCGAGCCAGATTGCGACAGCTTGCCGTCGCGCATGACGACAACGTGGTCAGCAAAGGACAGCGCTTCCCCCTGATCGTGAGTCACCAGAATCGATGCCACGTTAGCCTGCTGCAATACGTCCATCACCGCTTTACGGGTGGCGGCACGCAGGCCGGTGTCCAGCGCGGAAAAGGGTTCATCCAGCAGCATCAACGTAGGGCGCTGCGCCAGCGCGCGAGCCAGTGCGACACGCTGTTGCTGACCGCCGGAAATCTCATGCGGCGAGTGCTTGCGCAAATGCACCGGAAGAGAAACCAGCGCCATCAACTCATCCACGCGCTTTTGCTTTTCTGCCTTCGTGCCTTTGAGCCCAAATGCGATGTTGTCCGCGATACAAAGATGCGGGAACAGCGCGCCGTCCTGCGGTACGTAGCCGATTCCGCGCTGATGGGCAGGAATGGAAAGCCCATTATCACAGAGCGTTTGCCCGTTCAGCGTGATGACGCCGGTATCCGGTTTTTCAAACCCGGCAATCAGGCGCAGCAGCGTGGTTTTCCCCGAACCGGACGGGCCGACAATCGCCGTGCGGCGGCTGTTCTCCAACGTCAGATGAATGTCAGACAGCACGGTGCGCCCGTTAAAACTTTTACTGACGTGATGAAGTTCCAACATGATTACAGCCCCGCCATTTTTTGTGATTGCGTGTAGAGAAACCAGGTCCACGGCAGCGACAGTAGAACCAGAATAAGCGCGTAGGGTGCTGCCGCCGGATAATCAATCTCACTGGTGAGCGCCCAAAAGCCCGTCGCCAGCGTGCGGGTGCCGTTGGGAGCCAGCAGCAGCGTAGCGGTCAGCTCGTTGATGATCGCCAGAAAGACGAGCGTTGCCCCAGTGGCGACGCCGGGCGCGGCCAGCCGAACGGTCACGGTCATTAACGTCTGCAACGGCGAACGCCCCAGACTGGCCGCGACCTGCTCCAGTTCTACTGGTGCCTGTGCGATACCGGCGCGCAGATTAACCAACGCCCGTGGCATAAACATCAGCAGGTAAGCCAGCAGCACGGTGAATTCGGTCTGATAGAGCGGCCTGATGATGTGAATCGTGGTGGTCACCAGCGCCAGCGCGACGACGATACCCGGCAGAGAACTGGTAATGTAATTGCACCCTTCCAGAAACCGATACAGGCGGCTGGGGTGGCGAATCGTCAGCCAGGCCATCGGGATCGCCGCCAGCGTTGTCAGTGCGGCACCGCTCAGCGCCAGCGTCATGGTCTGGCGAAAGGCATCAAGCAGTTCGCGGCGCTGCCACACCTCCCTGCCGCCAAACCACAGCCAGCGAGACAGCGTAATAAAAGGCACGCCGAGCGTCAGTAGCACCAGCGTCGCCAGTAACAGCAGAGCCAGTAACAGCGGAAGCCGCGACAGACGTACCGGCGTGACAACCTGCGGCGCGCCGGAACCGACATGGGCATAGCGCGTGACGCCGCGCACGCGGGCATCCGCACACAGCAGAAACAGGCACAGCAGCGCCAACACACCGGCCAGCATGTTGGCCGCCGGACCGTTAAACGTTGACTGAAACTGATCGAAAATCGCGGTGGTAAAGGTATCGAAGCGGATCATGGCAAACAGGCCATACTCCGCCAGCAGATGCAGCGCAATCAGCAGCAGTCCGCCGCCGATAGCCAGCTTTAGCTGCGGCAGCACCACGCGGAAAAATACGGTCACGGGAGGCACGCCCAGCGTAGCCGCGACATCTTCCAGTGCGGGATTAAGCCGTCGCAGCGTCGCGGCACAGGGCAAATACAGAAACGGCAAATAGGCAACGACGGATAAAAACACGCCAGCCGGCAGGCCGTGCAGGCCGGGCGCGGTACTGATCCAGGCATAGCTTTGTACAAAGGCGGGTATTGCCAGCGGCGCGGTGAGCAGCAGTGACCACAGGCGTCGGGCGGGCAGGGTAGTGCGTTCCGTCAGCCAGGCCAGCAGCACGCCGAGCACCGTGCAAATCGGCAGCGTCAGAGCAACCAGCAGCACCGTGTTGGTTAGCAGTTCGCCGACGCGAGGGCGCAAGAGCAGCGCGCGCGCCGTTTCCCAACCGGTATCAATGCTCACGCCAATCACAAAGCCCAGCGGAATAAACCCCAACAGGGATAGCGTCAGGGCGACGATCGTCAGCAACGCGGCTGGCTTGCGTAATGGCGGAGAGGGGGCGGTGAACGGGGTGGTTTCGCTGTAGCTAACGTTTGTCATACGGCCTGTGGCTGCCTCGTTAGGTCGATATTTTGAGACGGTGAAGCCGCACTGAGCGGACATTCGAGTGAGGATTCGTCAGGGCGTGGACGCCCTGACGAAAGGAGCTGTCGTTGTAATCTAAGTATTGCAATCTATGCGTGACAACTCACGTATTACAACAGACCTGCCTGCGTCATCAGATCCACGACTTTTTTGCTGTTGAGCTTGGCGGCATCGACTTTCGGCGCATCCAGATCTTTCAGCGGAACCAGTTTGTCATTTGAGGCCGCGTTGACGCCAACGGCATATTCAAAGGCATCGTTGGTGCGCAAGATCTCCTGACCGGATTTGCCCGTAATCCATTTAATAAAGGCCTGTGCGTCTTTTGCATGTTTGCTGGATGCCAGTACGCCGCCACCGGAAATGCTGACGAACGCGCCCGGATCTTTATGCTTGAAGTAGTACAGCTTCGTGTTGTTACTGTTTTCGCCGGTTTTAGCCTGATCGACAAAACGGTAATAGTGATAGATCACGCCGCTATCAATCTGACCCGCGTTCACGGCTTTCATCACCGTGCTGTTACCTTTGTAGGCGGTGAAGTTCTCTTTCATACCTTTCAGCCATGCCTGTGTGGCTTGCTCACCCTTCAGCTCCAGATAGGCGCTGACGATGGCCTGAAAATCTGCACCGGACGGAGACGCGGCCCAGCGGCCTTTCCATTCTGGCTTCGCCAGATCGGCTAAGGATTTCGGCAATTGAGCGTCGGTAAATTTGGTCGGATTGTAAACAAAGACGGTGGAGCGTGCGGCAATCCCGATCCAGCGGCCGTGGGATGGACGATAGTCAGACGGCACCTGAGCAAGGGTCGCATTATCCAGCGGAGCAAAGAGATTGGCGTTATCGACCAGCACCATCGACGGTGAATTCTCAGTCAGGAACACATCTGCAGGGGAGGATTTCCCTTCCTGCACCAGCTGGTTACCCAATTCGGTGTCGCTGCCATTGCGCAACGTCACCTTGATGCCGGTTTCTTTGGTAAAACCGTCAACCCAGGATTTCACGAGATTTTCATGTTGGGCATTGTAAATCACAATCCCTTCATCGTTTTCTGCTGCGGTTGCCGACGCGCTGAGAGCCAAACCGGAAGCGAATAAAACGGCAGAACTCAGCAATCCAAAACTAAGCTTCATATTATTTACCCTTATCAATACCTGTCGTGTTTGCGTATGGCTGGCTTACATGGGAAGCCCTGCGTCACTCACGATAGCTACGCTATTTTAGCGACACAGGCCGATAGGTAGCGGCAGTCGACGATGGATTCTACATATTGATAATAATAATGATAGTTATTATTATTTCGCTTTCTTAAGGTTAAATTAAGGTTCCGGTGAGTGTGATCTTTCGGTCATCATTTTATTTCAAAGCGTGTCGCGGTATTAATTTGTATAAATCCATCGCCTAAAAAACAGGTTGACGTATCTGTGAAATTAATTTCATCGGAAATGAGACATAACGTCATGATTTACAGAAACAAATCCTGATTTATCATCTATATTTACTCTGCAGGCTGTGAGTAGCGATACAACAAATGCACCGTACTTGCTTCGGTGTCACGTGCGCTTGTCTGCAATTTGGGGTTAATTGACCGACAAAAAGGTGACACAGCAACTGATATTCGGGGGATGGAAAAATGGATGTAGAAACGCGGATGATTGAGCTTATCGTTAAATCTGGCGAAACACGTTCCTGCGCAATGGAAGCACTGAGATCCGCTCGCCGAGGGGAGTGGGATCACGTCGATGAATTATTAAAAATGGCGGCGGTGGCGTTGAATCGGGCGCAGTTGATCCAGACCGGATTTATTGGCAACCAAAGTAAGGAAAAAGCCAATATCGAACTTATCGTGGTACACGCGCAGGATCACCTGATGAATGCGATGCTATGCCGTGAGCTGGCTGAAGAGATTATTGAACTCAGAAAAGAGGTCTCTGGCGTCAATCTCCACATGCGCTAGCCGCATCGCGGAGCAAAGGAAAAAGCCATTCAGTTTCACGCTGAGTGGCTTTGCTGTTTCTACCCGCCGCTATTTTTTCTTATCGCGACGTTTTCCTTAGGCTATTTCCCGTTTCCGTACTGCTCATCGCTGACTTTCTCCAGCCATTCGACCGGGCTGCCGTTAAGTGATTCGGCAATGGCAATGTGCGTCATCGCGGTTTGTGCCGTTGCGCCGTGCCAGTGTTTTACGCCCTCGGGTATCCAGACAATATCACCTTGATTGATTTCCTGAATCTCGCCATCCCATTCCTGAAGCCAGCCCCGACCCTGCGTGACGATTAGCGTTTGACCGAGCGGATGGGTATGCCATGCCGTGCGGGCTCCGGGTTCAAAGGTGACCGTCGCGCCACCAACCCGAGCCGGGGCGGTGCCCTGAAAGGGCGCATCGATACGTACGTTGCCAGAAAAATAGCTTTCTGGGCCAGGTTGGGACGGGTGTGAACCACTGCGGGTAATTTTCAATTTTTCCTCCGTTCCGGCAATCGCAGCCGGGGCTAACATGGATAACATCACGGCAGAGGCGGCAAGTCATCTCATGGAAAGCGTAGCTGTTGTTGAAAAATTTGTAGTTGTAGTTGTTGAAAGATTCGCTGTGATTGAACTATTCAGGGTTGGTAAAAGATGAAAGACAGCGGCTGTGAAAAACGTTACTGCGATTTGCGGAGAAGCACCAGAGGACAAAACCCGCAAGCGGCTATGAATTATATTCATTAATTACGCCGCGTAATGCAGGACACTCTGATGTTAAAAGAAAATTTTAATGACCTCATTTCGTTCCTTGTGGTGGCAAGAGAACGCAGTTTTACCAAAGCGGCGGCGAAGCTCGGGCTTTCCCAGTCGGCACTAAGCCATTCGATTCGCGGCCTTGAAGAACGACTTGGCGTGCGTTTGCTAACCCGAACCACGCGCAGCGTCGCGCCGACGGAAGCGGGGGAGAAGCTGGCGCATAGCCTCGGCCCGCACTTCGCGGATATTGAAAGCGAGCTGGTCGCGCTGGGTGACATGCGCGAACGGCCTGCGGGGAATATTCGTATCACGGCGGGGGAGCATGCGGTTGATTCAATATTATGGCCGGTGTTAAAGCCATTTTTGGCGAATTATCCCGATATTAACGTCGAAATCACGGTGGATAATGCCTTAGCCGATATTGTTCTCGGCCGCTTTGATGCGGGTATTCGCCTAGGGGAACAGGTGGAAAAAGACATGATTGCCGTGCGTGTCGCACCGGAAATGAGCATGGCGGTGGTCGGCTCCCCGAACTATTTTGCCCGCAATCCTGCCCCCGCAACGCCACAGGATTTGCAGCATCACCGCTGTATTAACATGCGTCTGCCGACGATGGGCGGCATTTATGCATGGGAATTTGAAAAAAACGGTCGGGAAATCAAGGTCCGCGTTGAGGGACAGCTGACCATGAATAGCCTGCGCCAGCGGATCGACGCGGCACTCATCGGGCTTGGTCTGGCCTATGTGCCGGAAGATTCGGTGCGAGATGACATTGCCAGTGGGCGTCTGATACGGGTACTGACGGAATGGTGTCCACCGTTCCCCGGCTACTACCTGTATTATCCTAGCCGCAAACAGCATACCACCGCATTCTCACTGTTTGTGGAAGCGCTGCGCTACCCGCGTTAGCGGTTGGCGGGATGCCAGTAAGGCGGAGTGCTTTGACTCCGCCAGCGGCAATCGTTTTGTGACATTTTTCTCTGATTAAAAATTATGGTTATAATTCACTTGAAAATGATGAACTTCATGTTGTAATATTATTTCAAGGTGATGGCGTTATATAACTTTGAAAGGAATGATGATCATGGAACCTATCACGAACGAATCCCAGTGCATTGAAAACATTGAAAAATTCAACGATGAAATTTTGTCGTCAACTGACCATAAACTCTATGATTACCTGCCTTATTTTCGGGCCTGGTACGCTTATAAATCACGTGATGGCTGGCTTCTTGCACCGAGCAAATATGTCGGTTATGCAGGGATGGATAGAGACAAATACATTCAACATCTGGACAGCCTTGATGGGCGCACGTCCGAAAGTAATTTATCGCGTTTCTCCGTTGCCGCAGAGGGAAAAGAAAAAGAGCTGTTGATGGGGAAGGTTGCGGAACTGTTGTCCTCTTTTGGCAAATTACCTAATAAGTTGCTGAGAGTCTCTGTAATGAGAAACAGCAGCGTGGCTGATGAAGAAAACAGCACCATTGACGCAATAGTAACGATGATAAATTCACTGCCTCCTTATATGAATCAGGCGATTAAAAAACGCTTGAGATAATCGACTCCACCGACAAATTTGAATACTTAAGGAAATAAAATGTGTTCTGATAATCGTGATGCGCTTTTAGCGGTTTTCTCCGGTGAGTTTAGCGTGAGTGATGATGCCTGGACGCTGGATGCTGTACGGTGGGGTTTTGTCGAGAAGAAAAAAATCATCGCTAGCCTGAAAGGGAAAATGGGGAGTGGCCCGTTTAAGGCCGAAATTTCGCTATTATTTCGGGAAGATCTCGGGGGCTATTTTGGCCAAGGGGAAATTACCTATGGAAATTATCACTCGAGATACAAAACTAATAGCTTCTCAGTAATAATAATGGCGTCGGATATTTATATAGAAGACGATACCTGTGTTGTTGACAATGCACGCTGGTGGGAAAACGAACGTCCATATTCATTCTATGGCGATTTAGAACGGGCAGCGAATTGACGTAAATAGCGGTTATTTTCGATAATGACCGCTATTTTTCTATCCTTCCTGTGTTGGCTTTCAGTTAGCACAATTGAACTCTACTTATTATGGAAAGGGAATATGAAAATGGCACAACTCTCGACCCAATAATTTAAGGTTCTTACATCCCGCCATTCGACATTTCTCTGAGTCAAATCCGCCGTGCGCAAGGATGCAAAGGTGTACTTTAGCTGCCTTCACTTCTTTATCTGAAGGTAACGACTTGGCATCCTGAATCTTTAATGCGAATAGGGGATAAGGAGATTGTTCTGGGGCACACTCGATGTACCATGCTTGCCCACATTCCGAACAGCGATACAGGGATTCCGTATAATCAAGCAGCGGTTCGAAATACTCGCTGTCCGGCGTTTCAAAATGCCGATTATGAGTTAATTCATTCGAAAAATGGAAGCTGTGCCACCAACTGTCGAGTTCAACCACACTAGTGGGAAGTTCTTTGCAATTACACATAGGCCTAGTATTGAATTTAATCGTGCAACAGTAGCCTTGTAAAATATGTAAGGCATACCGAGTGAATAAGTAAGAACGCATGTTTATTAACTTAACATTAAGAGAACAGATTGTCAGATGAAATAAAGAGGAAAGCGAGGATTACGCGATAAGGTACTTATTCATCGTACCAAAGATTTCTGAACCCTACCATCCCTACAATTGTTAACAAACTGAGCCTCACGGCGTTGCCGACACCGAACTTTTACTGCCGCATATTCAAACCGCGTAAGTGATAATGGATACCGGAGAACCCTTCTCCTATCTCGATCGCACGGGGCTCGTCAGCCTTATTCTGTGACGGACATAAACACTGTACATACCGTTACACAGCAATGCTCATCATCCAGGATAAGCCTGGTATATAATCCAAAAATACAGGGATCGATTTACTGTGAAGATAAAAATTCACAAATTTCAAACAATAAATATTATGTAGTCTTACTTTATAATGAAAATCAAAAATACTCTCTGCCTACATATCCTGATGGCAACCCTTGCCGTCCTGTTTCTTAGCGTTCCCCCGCTGGTGAAGAGCATTGATCCGGCGCTAACGTTCCAGCCACTGATTAACACAATGGAAGGCACGACAAAGGAACAAAAGGAAAAAATAGCCACCATTTCCCATGCGTTACAGGGGAATGCGATTTTCTTTCTCGGAGCTTCTGAGGTCTCGACCTCTGAGGACGAACATTACGCGGTATATAATTACTTTAATAACCAGTTACATCGCCCGGTAGTGGCCTATGGCGATAGCTATGTTGATAGCGTCACACACTTCTTACTGCTCTCACGTTTTAAAAACGAGCTTAATGCTAACAGTAAGGTCGTTTTGCTGCTGGCACCCGATAGCTTTTATTCAGATGGGATTCCCCCGGCTATTTTCGCCAACAATTTCCCTGCATCTATTTTTGATCCGCTGATGAAAGATGACCAGACGCGTCCCTTTCTGGTCAATTACTTACAACATATCGATAAAGAAGATATAAGCCATTTAACGTTCGGCCAAATGAAAGTCTATGGCTGGCACCCGCAAATTATCTGGCAGGAAGTGAGTTATCAATTTGCTAATTTCTGCGAGCTGATAAAAAACGACTGGCTGGCGATGTTAGGTATTGTCCCTCAGCCTGCGCAACCGTGGCCTCAGCAAGCAACAGCCAATATAACTCCCGATTGGAATCACGAGTTGGCGCAGGCTCATGTGTTGAATCAGTCTCGTCAGCAAAGTGCAGACACATTGTGGATGGATAAGTCGGTGTTTGCCGATGATAAAACACCTGAGGAGTGGGACGACGCACCGATTGTTCCGGCGCAAATGGAGGCATTACGGGCGACGATCAAACTGCTGAAAGCGCGCAACGTCCAGTTTGTCGTCATTGTCGATCCGATTAATCCGTGGGCAATTAATAACTCCCAGAAATTCCAGCCCGTCGACAGCCAAATCCGATCGATGCTGGAGGAAAATCAGGTGCGTTATTTTGATATGTATGCGCAGCCTTATCAGAACGGCTGGAATTGGGACCGCCTGCATCCAACCGAACCCGCCTGGGTCGCCATGGATCAATTTATTGCTGAGAGTTTTAAATGATGAAATCCGCCATTCGCCTTTTTTTCCTTTATCTCTTTCTGGCAGTCACCATCGTCGCGTGGACCTCTGTTGATGAAAGCATGAGTTTAAAAGTGCATTTTGAATATCAAAAATTCTGAAGGATGAATGATGTACAGCTCCGGAATGTTTTTTTTCCTTCTGTTTTCATCAGCATTATTGTTTGCGCTGGTTAATCGCGTATTCAGTTATCGGCTGACGTATTTATCCGCCTTCTCCGTATTGGCGGTGTTCGGCTGGGGATATATTTTCCAGGGGGATTACGTTATTCCCGTGACGGTGTTCCTGAGCTTTTATGTTCTCGTCACCTTAAAAGAGAAAGGGTGGTTAAAAACCTGGCAGGCGGTCAGCCTGACGTTGCTCCCGCTGTTTTTGGTGAAATTACACCTTAACAACCACTGGGGCATGATCGGCCTGTCCTTCATGACCTTCCGCGCCATTGATGTCCTGCTTTATCGCAGCAAAAAAGATGGTCGGAATTTCCTGCACTATTTCTGCTACCTCTTTATGCCTTTTATTATTCTGGCCGGCCCCATGTATCGCTGGCGGACGTGGCTTAATGACATTAATAAACCCGTCTTCACGATGACCCGTGAGCAGTTTTTAGTGGCGATGGAGCAGATTTTTACCGGCATTATTCAGAAATTTTTATTCGCCATGCTGATCAATAATCTGGTGATTGAGTCGTGGAGCCATCGCCCATTTACGTTAAGCGTGGGGGTCGTGATGTCGCTGGCTTACAGCGCCTACCTTTATTTTGATTTTGCTGGCTATAGCAATATGGCTATCGGGGCAGGGCGCTTATTTGGTCTGAATATCCCGGCGAACTTCAATCTGCCTATTCTGGCGAAAAACCCGCAGGACTTCTGGCGACGCTTCCACATCAGCCTGTCTGAATGGCTGAGGGACGTGGTCTTTATGCCGATTTATATGAATCTGATGAAGCTCGACTTTTTCCGACAGAACAAAACGTTGGCACAGAATATTGGCATCTTCTGCACCCTGTTTTGTATGGGGGCATGGAACGGGCTTGAACGACACTATGTTATCAGCGGCGCGCTGTTTGGCGCCATTTCCGTTGCTCACAACATGCTGCAATGGTCAGCCAAACGCAGTCCGGCACTGAGCAATTGTCTACACCATCCGGTTATTGTGTTCATCGGTCGAATTCTGACGCTGGCAAGCGCCGCGGCCTCCCTCTACATATTTAGCGGAATGTCCCCACTATGAAACTTCACTCAGAGCTTCAGGAACTACAAGATTTCCTCCGGGCGGCATTACTCGACCCCGCGAACCCACAGCAGTTGGCGATTAGTGGCAGCGATGACGCGATGACCTGGCAACAGCTATCCGCCGCCGTGACAGACTGGTCGCGTCGTTATCAGCACTGCCAGCAGCTCGATGGCGCACCGGTCGTGTTATACGGCCATCAGCAGGCGGAATTCGCCGTGGCTATCTATAGCTGTCTGCTGCATAACATCCCGTATATTCCGGTGGATTGCATCTATCCTCAGGAGCGGCTTAACGAGATTTGCCACCTGGCGAATGCCCCTTATTATTACGATGTGGCTACCAGACAGTTCATTGCTACCGGTGAGGCAGGGCAGGCGTTAGTCGAGCAAGATCTTGCCTATATCATGTTCACCTCCGGCAGCACTGGAAAGCCTAAAGGCGTGCAGATCGGGCGTGAAAGCCTGTGGCACTTCATGAAGTGGGTGCGCCAGGACTTTTCGCTGCCAGACGTGCCGGTGCTGATGAACCATGCAGTGTTCAGCTTCGATCTCTCTCTAATTCCGCTGCTGGCGAATCTGGCTACTGGGGGGCACATCGTTCTGAATGCAAAAGAGGATATCGCGGCAGAAAACTGGCTCGATCGCCTGAAAGACAACGGTGTTTCGGTCTGGGTTTCAACGCCTTCTTTCGCCTACCAGAGGCTGTTGTCTCCCCAGTTCAACAGTGAGTATTTACCTGAACTCAACGTCTTCGTGTTCATTGGCGAAGTGCTCAACAAAGCGCTGGTAAAACAGTTACGCCGTCGCTTCCCACACGCCAAAATTCTCAACTCCTATGGCCCAACGGAAGCGACTATCGCGACCACCGTCATCGAAATCACCGATGAAATCCTGCACAGTGAAAACGATCTGCTGCCGGTCGGCGCGATGATGCCGGACTCCAGAATGGAAATTACGTCTGAGGGTGAGCTGATCATTTGGGGCAAAAACGTCATGCGTGGCTACCTTG
Source organism: Pectobacterium sp. S5 (assembly GCF_051707265.1). Taxonomy (NCBI): domain Bacteria; kingdom Pseudomonadati; phylum Pseudomonadota; class Gammaproteobacteria; order Enterobacterales; family Pectobacteriaceae; genus Pectobacterium; species Pectobacterium sp. S5. Next base: position 261,197 of record NZ_JAULSZ010000004.1, on the reverse strand, counting down.
GGCTGGCGAAAGAGAATGCGGAGAAACTGCTGCATCGGGAAAGCGAAGCATTCCGGGGCTATAGAACCGGCGACCTGGGCTACGATGACGGGCTGCTATACTGCCAGGGTCGCAATGACAGTCAGATCAAACTGAATGGCTATCGTATTGAAATCAATGAGATTGAAAATCGTCTGCTGGCGATATCTGACATCAGCGAAGCGGTTGTTCTGCCGCTGATGAAATCGGGCGGCGGCGTTCTGCGCATCGCGGCGTTCTGCGTGACGAACTTAGCGCCAGAAGCGATTAAAACGTCGCTCTCGAAGGTCATTCCGCCTTACATGGTGCCTTCCCAAATTATTATCAAAGATGCGTTGCCGCTTAATCCTAACGGCAAAATCGACCGTAAGCTGCTGGATACCCATGCCCGCACGATCTAATGACTCAGGAAAAATGATGGAACAAGAAATACTCGCGCTGTTTGAAAAGATCTTATCCCGTAAAGTGGGCTTTAACGATGAGCTGATTGAGTCCGATATTCTCGACTCTATTCTGGCGGTCGACTTGGTGCTGGAAGTGCAGGACGTTTACGGCTGCGTGATCCCACCAACCGAAGTTGCTACCGTTCTGAAGACCCCTGCGGACTTGGCTCGCTACATCGAAGAGAACCGCGGCTAAGCCTGAAACGGCGACGGTTTTTGCGGCTGTTTAAAGACCCCGGATAGATTTATCTGGGGTTTTTTGTTTGGGTTTTTATTAAGGTCGATTACATCATCAGATATTGGTGAAGAATAGGAGGGCAGTGATTCTATATTCAAATCACCCTAATTATTATAATTGTATCCGTGGTGTTGAATATTTGTTGCCGATATTATCTGAAAGATCTTTCAACAATGGATAATACACGGAGACGTAAAATGGACGCATTCACTTTAGAAGATCGATTTGATTATCAGCCTCTAACCAATTCTCAAGGTGAAACCTGTCATTTTGGTGTACGTATTGAGCCTAAACAGTCGGGCGTACACATTGGCGAGTTATCACCTACCTGGCTGCGTACATTGGTAGAAAACCAACAGTTAGTGATACTACGGGGCTTTGATAGCTTTACGAGTGCAGAAAATTTAACAACATACTGCGAAGCCATTGGTGACATTATGCAATGGCCGTTTGGCGCCGTGTTGGAGTTGGTTGAACAACCCGATGCTACCGACCATATCTTTGCTAACAACTATGTCCCCTTACATTGGGACGGCATGTACCTTAAAACCGTGCCGGAGCTACAAGTCTTTCAATGCGTATCAGCTATTGGCGAAGGTCAGGGAGGGCGAACCACGTTTTCGAGCACCACCACGGCGTTACGTCTGGCATCACCCGAAACCAAAGCACTGTGGCAGCGTGCAACAGGCCAGTATCAGCGTGCAGTCGAGTTATACAGCAGTACCGCGCAGGCTCCTATTATAGAACAACACCCTTACCGCACTCATCCCGTCATTCGTTTTTGTGAACCGCCTATTGCTGGCGATAAAGAATTTTTGAATCCATCGACCTATCATTTCTCAGGTATTGAACCTGAAGAACAAGAGCAATTACTCAGTAGTTTGCAACATGCCTTATATGACCCACGGGTTCAGTATGCTCATCAGTGGCAAAGCGGCGATATTGCGATTGCAGATAACTACTCGTTACTACACGGCCGTGAATCTTATGCTAGCCAGAGTGGCCGTCATCTACGCCGCGTGCATATCCATGCTAAACAGCCACTGAATAACCCACATTTGGTGCAACCGTCATGAAACCACAAGATGTTGATCTCATGATTATCGGTGCGGGGCCTGTCGGCTTGGCCTGTGCCTATCTTGCTCAGCTGTCGGGTTTAAGCACCGTCATTATCGATAAATCATCAGGGCCGCTAACGGTAGGCCGTGCTGATGCGCTCAACGCCCGCAGCTTGCAGCTGTTTGAAATTATCGGTTTATTCGACGAACTTTATCCCTTGGGCAAAGCCTGTAATACCAGCTCAGTTTGGTCAAAAGGCAAATTTATTTCACGTCAATCTACCTGGTGGGATGCTTTAGAAGGCTGTTTTCACAAGCATTTTTTAATGATTGGTCAGACTTATGTGGAACAAGCGCTCGATAATAAGCTCACCGAACTAAAGAGTGCCGTGCGCCGCAATACCTCTGTGGAAGATATTGTGCTGGAGGAAGACGGCTGCCTCACCACGCTCACCAGCGGTGAGACCGTCCGTTCCCGGTATTTGATTGGTGCAGATGGTTCACGATCGTTTGTGCGCCAACACTTTGCTATCCCGTTTGAGATCACTCGGCCGCAAATTACCTGGGCAGTGATTGATGGCGAAATAGAAACTGATTTCCCCAAAGTACCGGAAATTATTGTTTTCCAGGCAGAAACCGCCGATGTCGCCTGGATACCACGTGAAGGTAAGATCGATCGTTTCTATATCCAGATGGACAGTGAGGACTTCACGCAACAGCAGGCGATAGATAAAATTAATCATGCTTTGCAACCACACCGTCTGCGTTTCAAGTCGATTGAATGGTACTCAAAATTCTCGGTTAAAGAGTCTGTGGCAGAACACTATATCCTTGAAAATAAATTATTTATCGCTGGTGATGCGAGCCACATTCACTCGGTAAATGGTGGGCAAGGGTTAAATACGGGGTTGGCCGATGCATTTAACCTTATATGGAAAATAGCGATGATTACCCATCATCATGCGCCCCAAACGTTGCTACAGACTTACGAAACAGAGCGAAAAGCGGTCGCGCTGGAAGTCGTCAAAACGTCAGCGGAACTCGTGCGTTCAACCAAAACCTCAGAGACAGGCACCCATGCCGATGATTACGTCAAGATTGTCGAAAAACGGGCGGGTTACATCACGGGTATGGGCGTTCGCTATGGAACCGACGGGCGTGTTGGCGAAAGGCTGCATGATTTTATGTGGCGTGATTCTCAATCCAGTCAACCGGGCAGAATTTACTCACATTTAAATTATCGTAATTACAGTTTGCTCATCATTGGCGCGGCGACAGTACCTGCATCACTGCCTGATATCGTCACTGTTCTGCCCGTTGAAACGGGAAGTAGCCCCTATTCCGATCAATACCTGTTAGTTCGGCCAGATGGCTACATAGCAGCCACCGCTCCTCTCGACCAACCTTCCGCGATCGGTCATTACTTCAGTGACTGGCGAGTTCAATAGCATAAACGTTGCCGGCTCAGTGAGATTGCACTGAGCCGATTTCACTCTGTCGGGCAGAGTGAAAAATGCAGATATTGGTATCGAGCAGATATTTAATCATCGGAAATCTTCCCTGATCTGTTCATCAGGTTTCTCCCTCGTGCTCATGAAATCAGACGTTACCTCGTTCCCTTCAAACCAACTGTCCCAGCTTTCACCTGCCGGAGTGATGATACGCGTATGGCCAATCGCGACATGTTTCACATCGTCGGGCAGTTCAACGGCTTTAGCAAGCCGTACCGCCTGACTGCGATTGCTTTTGAATACCGTGGTTTTTTCCATAGTGCTCATCCTTGGATGAATTTTGCTCTATGAGCAGCATACACGGCTTTGCCGTTGGGGGTAATCATCTCGCGCCCTACAGGAGTAAAACGTAAGGTTTAATTAACTGATTTGTATTGTTTTATTTTTGTTATGTTTTTATACATACCCCCAATGATACCCCCATATTGTTTTTTGTTGCTGTTAGTTGCTCGTTTTTTGCTCATTATCTAATGAGCATATCCAGCTTCAAAATTTAACAACATGCAGCTATCCTTGATACCACAAATAAAAGGATAAATTGATGAATATAAAAGATTGCTTCGATGCCGCTAGGGCGCAGTTTATACAGGAAAATCAGGCGCTGATTCTGGACATTGAGCGTGAGTCCTCTCTTCACGCCAAAAACCTGGGTTTGTCCGAAAACGAATTTCTGGATTCAGAGCTGTACCGCCATTTCGTATCTTATCTTCAGCAGTTCGGTGTAGATAAGGACGCAGCGGTTACAGTAATCAAGATGTATGCTCCAAACGAAACAGTGAGGAAAGACCTTCTCATAGAGCACCTTTCAAAGGTGGCAAGCAGCATTGGACTATCGTTGGAAGAATATCTCGACCTAAACCGTATGGATATAAACAATCTTTAACAGTTTAATTATAGAATTGGATAGCTAACTACATGAAAAACAAATATCTAGCATTAACGCTTCTAATTTGCTTGCCTGTTATAGCATCTGAACCATCATTGATTGTGTGTAAGCCTCAAAACTCCAGTGATCAATCAGCAACAGGTATCTGGCCTTCCCCGTATTTATCAAAAGATAAGCTCTGTTTTGATATTCGGGCTGATTCGGGAAATGAATGTGTTGGCAACGGGAAAAGCACAAGCTGGTTTACTGAGGCGGTTATCGTGGATATCGATGGAAAACCTCAAGGGCGTGATGATACTTGGTTTAGGGTAGTTCGCCCGACCATCACTGACAAAAAAATCGAGTACAAAATCGAAGGATCAAGAGATAAGAAAACTTGGGGACTTGTATCAAACGTGTCCATTAATCGACTGACTGGGCAAGCGGTTGATTGGTTAATTGGGGAACATGGCGGAGTCTCTTACCAATGCCATCTGGAAGGGCGTAAAATCTGATTTATCCCGTCAACAACACTTTTGAAGCTGCTGAAAGAATTATCAAGGTGGCAGCATAGGACAACGAAAATACAAGTAAATGTGAGACACATTGAAGCTTGCACGCTGTTGTCCTGATTAACAATTCACTTCCCTGAAAACGCATATATAAGCAAAAGTACGTTAGTTCAGTCGGTTCAGTCGGTTCAATTTGTAAAGATGATTGTTTTAACTAACTATTTTATCAAAAACTGAACCAACACAGGGAGGTTTTGAACCAACACGAACCCCTGATTGAACCAACATCATGATCCGCTGCTGTCATTTCCGTTTGATCGGGTACAAAGCCCTTCATCAACATGTTCCTGAATCAGTAACGCTCGCAACGTTACTATTTGTTCCTATCATCCGCTTGGAATACTGGTTAAACGTTGCAATTTGTCGCAATGGTGATAGGTCAAAACCTTACTATTTCTTACTATTTTTCTGCATATAGCCTGTATCAGGCTGTAGAAAAAGGATGTGGTGATGAGCGATTTTTTGTTTTACATCCCATGAGTACAAATTGCCGTTAAAGCCAGCAGTGGCACGGGTTAGGCTCAAAATCCATGCTCAATTATGTAAAAGTAAATAAAACTATCTCGGCTTTTTTTGACGCGGATTTGTAGCGGTTGGCCTGCGTCGCTTGCCAGATAAGGCATTACCCGCTTTTCGTTATCTCAATCTGTCTAACCCTGTCTAATTTATTGGTGAAAGTGCGCGGGCTAGGCGGAGAAGAATTTAAGACGGAGTTTTTGATCAATCACGCTGTAATCCAATCTGTATAAGGCTTTGCCGTGAATTGGCGTAAGCGATCCGTATTAAACAGTATTAAATTTACGCCAATTTTAATAAGCACGTTCCGCACGCTCTCGCTACATCGACGTGAGCAACCTCTGGCCTGTTATTTGCCGCATCAATCATTTCCTGCACGTCACGGCTGGCACCGTAGCGACGAACCACACCGACAAACTCTTCAACATCTTGTCCGCGCATTTTCAGCACCGGCAATCCCGAATCTCGTTTAAATTTCGGTGCGCCGAATTCATCCGTAGCGTGGCAAATATGGTAAAGCTCATGTTCGAGCAGTGCGCAAAAGTCCAAATCTGAACACTCAGCGCAGTAGTCAGCAGCCAGAGTGATAATGAACGTCGGCACTCGGCCGAACCATTCATACATCTGTTGTTCCATCCTTGCCTTTTGCCATCCACCAGCATGCATCATCACTTCCTCGCATTGACCAAGAACCGTCCGGCCTTTTTTCTCGAATGCTGATGACGCCCACATAAACGCAATGTCAGCCGTATGCAGATGGAAATGATCCGGGTTATACAAATTTCCGCTTTCGCTGATGATCTGCCTGTCCACCCAATCATAAATCTCGTTTGCCGGAATTAGCCTGGTGTATAAGCTGAATTCGTTCATGAGGTGGGGTGGCGGGTATGGCCGTGTTATGTCTTTATTAGCCATAACAGAATATTCCTCTATGCTGGAAACTATAAATCCCATAGTGACGAGCATGCTAGGCAACGAAAACCTATACGATGTTCTGTTTTTCGCATGGCGCCACAGGTGTTTTTAGCATTTCATAAAACCATTACGCTATTCACTCGGAAATGAATAATGTGATGGCAACAAAAAAGCCACCAGCTAGCTGGTGGCTTTATCAGTAAAAGTTAATAACAACCGTGTTTAAACTCGATTGAACGCTGTAAGCATAATCTTTTCTTTAGAGACGCCTAAGTTTTGTGCGGCCTCTTTAACATACTGTTCTGCAACCTGACTAGCTGATTTACCGCTTGCTTCAAATATATTCCAGCCGCTTGTTCTCACTCCATTAAGCTCTATCTCAAAAGCTACAAACCACTCTTGCATCACTATCTCCTTTTCACAATTGAGGTTATACATTATAGCGGAGACTAAACAGAGTGAGGAATGCTCGGGCAGGAACCGTTGCTGAAGCTCGCCCCAGTCCGGTTTTGCCATAATTATCCCTGGTTTTTATACAGTTAGAGGTTCATATTGGTTGTGAAAATCAATGTGGTGCACGCGAAAGAACATTTATTGTTTATCGGTGATTACCGAATACTTTTCTTACAATAGGATGTTGATGATGGATGATAAAAGATCAATAAAAATTTCAGCGAATAGTATCGAGCTTCTTACAGAAGCTCTAGCGACCGTTCCTGGATGGGAGGTTGGTAAAGGTAGTACAGAATACTACCCCATTGGTTTATGGCGCGATCAAGACTTTATCAACTTTAGAGTTGAAGAAACTCCTCAAGGCGTTGAGGCTAGTTCAGTTAATATCGTACCTCAGGATCATGCACCGGCCCCATCACTGATGGATGATGAAATATTCAAAGTTTACCAAGCAATTAAATCGCGCCCAGAGGACGGCACCATAGGTGTTCATTTGAATGTTTCAGAGCAAGACATCCAGAAACTTTCAGAAATCTAAACCATACCATCACCATAAATAACTTTTGGTGATGGTAACAGCCCCCCCTGGGACGGTCTATAGGTAAACGGTGTGGCTATTTCTTCCAGTTTGCATCTGCCATCTGCTGATACACGGCATCAGTGCCACGCGGTAACGTCCTGCTCACGTTTCTATAGTGCGCCAGACGCCGCCAGATCGACGTTAATTTTGTCCCGCTCGTCACGCGGTAAATCACCTAAATTGTGTGACATAACTCCTCCAACCAAAAGTGAACAAGTTATTTCAGCCTTTTCTTGTAGTAGGTGACTGTATACTTAATTTTAGTCAAACCCGTATCACCGCAATAGTACGTGCTTTTTTCTGGACCACGACAGTATTCGCCGTCACGCTCTTTGATAAATTCCATTGCCTTTGCTAATACTTCAGCCTCCAAATTGGGATTGAAGGTTTCCTTCTTATCAAAAGGATAAGATATAGAGCGAACCTCTCGCCCATTAATGTATTCGGTATACATGTGCTTTGCTTATAAACAATTTGATGAGTAATTAATCCTACTCTTTGCGGCTTTTAACATCCACAGCAATCGCGCCCCGCGCTCTATCTGATTCAGCGTCAAGTATACCCACCAGCTGGCTATTAGCCTGGTCAATCGCCGTCAATAACGGGTCAATCCAGTAAATAGCCTGTCCGTATGTCAATCGGCAGCCGGTGGCAGCGGCACCAGTACGGGCTGTGTCAGTTCGCTCGGTAACGGTATGCATTGCGCTGGCGCGTAAACGGTGCGTGTAGTCGAGCAGCAACATTATCAGGCACACACTCTCAACTAATTGGGGCTTATTTGGATGTGTCCAGAAGATATAAACCCGTATCCGTTTCGTTTTTGAGAATTGTGTAAACCTTCAGGTTTCGTTTTGGCCGAACGTAAGGATTAGTGATGTTCGCGCTTTACACCTTCACCAGAAAAGCCGATACATTTCGATACATCGAGCGGATAACCTTATCAAACCTTATCATTCGGCTGTGCGTACTTTACAGGCCAATGGTCGGGAGTCTGACGCTCATCAATGATGTGGAGCGCACCCGATAACAGGCTGATTAATTTAGATTCATTCTGCTGATAACCTATATAAATCTATATATTGAGCGCTTTACACATTGAGGGGGAATTTGACGCTATCACCGAAAACCTGCGCATTTCTGCGCACCCGACTTTACATCTGGCACAAAAGTGTCAAGACATTATCAAATGGCGTTATTCACTTTTGGCTGGATGACATAACCCTGTTAGCCCTTCAAGGCTCCAATCCTGCAAATCATCAGGGCAATTCATCGCGCCATGGAAGAACTCCGCACGCAGGTACTGCCTTACACAAGAATCACCACTTTTTGACATAAAGTAATGTTCCTCCTCATCTTCACGATAGATGCGTATCCACGGATCGGCGTTGGGCATAAACTCAGTATCAAAACCCACTTCATCAGCCGCCGCTGCCAGGCGTTGGTGTGCTTCTTCTATGGTTGCTGCTGGTGGTATTTTCCCGTCATTGGAGGTAACCCATTCAGCGGCCTGTTTAAATGTCATTTCCATCGTGCGATGTGGCCACGGCGAATCACTGGCATGATTTCCACCAGCACGCTTCTGTTCGGTCGCTGTGACATCGATTTTCACGCCAGAAAGAATCACCTCACCCTTTTTCACCCAGTCGTACACGGTCTGACGGCTTACACCGCAATGCCGCGCATATTCGGCCTTACTCATTAACATAATGGATACCTATTTTTCTGAGTCAGCAAGCTGACGGGGTGCAATAACATGCCTACTACATACTGAGAATCGATGTATTTGTGCGGACGGAAACCGCTTCAGTATCCGCGAGAAGCGTAGACGCGAGCCATACCAGCCCAATGTGAGAAAAGTATTTCGTACTTAATTGGGTTGTAATTGATACTGCCTTCCATTGCTGCGGCGTTCCACGCCCTATCTGAAATGGAGCTATCTTTAGCTGTTTTTCCCCACTCCACAATATTCCTCGCTATGCCCCGCACACATGCACGATTGAGCGCCTTTTCACCAATATATGCCCCAACATCAGAGCACGACGCCATACTCATATTTAGGCTATTCCTAAGATACTCTAGCCCCATAACAGACATAAAGCGCCGTCCATTGGCATATGCCACGCCATCATTCCGAATAGTGAATTTCACAGTGCGCAGCGCATCAACGATAATCTGGTGTTCCGGCGTAGGGTTTTGCCACAGCACAAGAGCTATCTCTCTTTCAGAGGCTATAGATGCTTCTTTTTCACGCTTGATCTGTGTATCTCGCTCAGCTTGATACCGCTTTTGATTTTCATCATGAAATTTTTGGTAATTTGATGTGAGTTCATCTCTTTTTTGTGCAAAATCTACCAGTCTTTTTTTAAAGCCACCTTCCTCCACTTTATCCAATCCCATTCGCCGATAATCCCTTTCATAGTCGGCGAAAATTGAATCAATTTTTTCAGGGGTGCTGAGAACCTCTGACAAATTCACCATCAGTTTTATCGCTTGTTCTCTGGTAGCATCACTATTATTAAAATGTGATATTTCCCCAATGCCATATCTCCCATATTCATGATAAGCAGCATAAAACACGGGGATGTTTTGCGGTTTTGTATTCACACTGTCAATAACGATTTTGGTATCACAAGTGGCACCGTCCCATTTAAAGAAACTTTCGCCCCCACTGCGATATACCTGACAGTCATCATCACCAAGACGAACCACCGCATCCCAGCCAGGGCGTTCCTTGTAGTCATTGCTTTTAACCATGTGCATTTGAGTTAGCATATTTGCAGGGGAGATTTTTCCAGCGGTACACGCACCAAGCGAAAATGGCAGTGAAAACCAAATAATGAATCTGAAAGAAGCTGCTAAGTATTTTTTCATCATCCTAATGCCTGTAGTCAAAATTGGGTAAGTGTTCACAACCTACCCCGAATTGTATTTGTTAACTTTAAATTGCCTTGCGCTGGTCGTTATTAACCAAATCATCTAATTCGGACAGCGTTAAAATTTTCGGCACAGAGCTGTCGATATTTCCCATGATGTATTGAAAATTACTGACAGGCAGGTGATTACGATTTTCTAGAATTTTCGCCAACGCAATAGCATCCCACCATTTTAGCGTGATCAACGCCTGGGAGCGGGAAAGAGATTTGTACTGAATATCTTCATCCTTTCCACCAGCCTCCTTATACACAGCGACCAGATCACGTACATTTTGCATATCCTGTTTCCCTGATGTTTGCATCAACTCGCTAACATCTTCCCCCGTGTATTGGGATTGGGCTACAACACCAGACAAAGAAATAATTAACCCTCTACAAGTCTGCTCTATCAAACACTCTCTTGCGTAATCAGTTGATAGGTGATGTGGTTTCATATCGGTGACTCGTTGCGGGTAGCTAAGGTGATATACAGCTACAGCTCTACAGTCATCCACATAACCAGCCATAAAGGTATTTGCAATTCTCTGCTTATTTGCCAGAGCAATTTCAACTTGATCACAACCGAGAAACCACGCCGCTATAGCGTGTCCCGCTTCATGTATTGCAATGTATCTAGGCCATAAATGGCTGCCTATCTCAATAATAGTACCTTGTTCTGACATCTTTAAACCTCATAATGATCGATGGTAATAACTCGCTATTCCGCCTTCTGTGTCTGCGTCAGTCGCATTTTGCATCCTCTGTGCGCAGGGCGGTTTTCTGCTTGCGTTGCGCTCTGGCACGCTCCTGCTGTTCGGCGGTGACTTCCCCCAGAGGCTTGCCGTTCAGGTCGTAGCGTTGTCCACCAGCGGCCAGCACTTTGATGTAAGCAGAGCGGTGGACATACAGCCCCAGCGAAAAACGCAGCGAACCCGCACCGGATAATTGGCGGCGTTCAATATCTGCCGCCAGCGCCTTATCGATCCCGATAGCCAACGGGTGGGGATTTTCCAGATTGAACGCATCCGGCCAGAGTAAAACCAGCCGTTCGAGTTTTTTCCGGTTCTTGCGGTGCTGCTTATTGCTTGTTTTGTCCGTTGCCTGTGAGGATTTAGCTGTGACATGTCCCGGCGTTGTCACCTTGTTCACGGTGGCACGCTTCAGACGCAATACGGTACGTGTGTTCTCTGTCATCGTGGCATTCCTCAAAATGGAGCATCATCGCTGAAATCTGGTGCGTGACGGCTGTTACCCTGTGCGCTTTGTTCGTGTGCGCGGCGTAGCGCGTCAGTGGGTTGGCCTGCTGCACCTTTACGGCCTCCGGGTCGTACCGTGCGGGTGCTTACCACGCTATCGGCAATTACCTGATAACCGGTCTGCGCGTTACCGTGGCCGTCTGTCCACTGGGTGATCTGCATGTTGCCCGATACGCTCATCATGTCGCCTTTCTGGTGTTTCGCCAGCGCGTCTGCCTGTTTGCCAAAGGCCGTCACCGCCAGCCAGAAAGTGGCCTCGCCGTTCTCTGCCTTCTGACAGGGCAGCGGTACCGCCATACGGGTGAAACTCATCGTGTTACCGTTGCTGGTGGTACGGCTCTGCACGTCCACCACCAGGCGACCATAAGCGGAAATCTGTGCTGTCATGGTTGTTTTCCTCCCCTCAGCCATTTATCGCTGTTGGTTCAAAATGCCCGTTTGTTGGTTCAGTGTTGGTTCAACATGGAAAATATTTTCCTTACATAACAATCATCTTTACACATTGAACCAACTGAACTAACTGAACCAACACACTCTCTACGTGTGTGAAGTAATCCTATTCTGGCTGGCCGTCCTCCGGGCGATACTGAAGGACGTAGACGTTTATCTGCCGTCCATCGATACGCGGAGACTTACGCTGATAGCCGCGCCCGCTGGTGGGCGGGGTCAACATCCCCGCGCCGCGCAGGATTTCGGCAAACTGCTTGGCGTTAAACCCTTTGGCAATTTCGCCCTCAAACGCGGCGGGGAAGGTGTAGAACACCATCGGCGCATCGTCATGTTTGCCCCGTTCACGGTATCCGGCCAAATCCCGTATAGGCAGGCTGGTGCGGTCGTAAGGCAACGGTGCGAACCGGCTTAACCCACACGCATTCAGGAACGCTTCGCACTGCTCGATAATTTGCTGGTGCTCTTTGTTGCTGGTACCGAATTCACGTACCCAGGCATTGAAGCTGTGCTGTATCGCGTCGCGGCTCGTCTGCTCATCCCAGCCAGTAATAACCTTGCCCAGCGATAGCGCAGCTTCCATCACGGCAAAGCGAGCGGCCACGCGGTGAACCTGTTCGCCATAGTCAGATGGAATTAACCCGCGCCAGCGCATTTCGGCGGCTCTCACGGCCTCGATAGCCTGTTGCGGGTGGTCGGCAAGATACTTAATCCACTCGCGCCCGGCTGCGCCGTAGTGCTGCTGGTAGGCATCTTTCAGCGCATCGGCGTGCTGTTTGCCGTTGTTGTGTTCATGAAAGCGCATCGCCTTGCTTAACGGAATATTCAGCAGGCGTACCAGTTGCCCGGCTTTGGTCTTTCTGCCCACACTGGCGATGAAGGTTTCCAAATCCATTTCGCCAGTGCTGATCGCCACCGTGCGCCAGCGTTTTAAATCCCGGTTGCCGCCTTCTTTGGCACCTTGTAGCTTGCCCACGCCGTTAAACAGGGCATAGGCGGCTTGCGCCACGCTCACCGGGTCAGCGCCTTGCCCGACTTCATCCAGCGGCATCAGGCCGTCATTGTGGGCGGCGGCTTCGTTCGCCAAGCCCAGCGCGGTGCCGTACCACGTCAGACGCAGTAAATCAGGATTGCCGTACAGACTGGCGGAGACATTCGCTGCCGTGGTCTTACCGGCACTGGATTGCTCATAGAAATGGATACCGAACCCGTCCGAACCAGATAGCCCAATAAGCGGAGCGGACAGCGCCGCCGCTATGCCGGTCATCATGGAATAGTTGCCGTCCACCAGTCGCGCAATGTTGGTGCGCCAGCTTTCAGCGGTGCCTTTGACGGTGTAGCCCGCCGCCGCAGAGCTGCGACCGTTGAACAGTACCGGCCTGTCGGGTTGTCCGATAATTTCACCGTCCGGCATGATGTAGGCACCGCACTGCCAGCCTGTCGCATGGGCGATATGCCAAATCTCATGCACGGCGCTGCGCTGGAGCCAGTCGGCCAGTATCGCCCTCAGGCTGTTTTTGGTGGTGACGTTCACACCGCCGTTTTTCATCGTTCGCCAGCCTTCGCGCTCACCGATATCAGCCAGGGGAATAGCCTGCGTGGTATCCGCGTTCGCGCCGATTGCCCGCCAGCGCAGTATCAGGTACTGGTCTTTTTCATCCCGACCAATGCCCACCACGTTTAGCGCGGAGCATAGCCAGCTTTCGTTATTGATCACCTCGCCACTGTCTTTATCCACTTTGGGAGTCAGCCAGAAAACGCCATCTTTGCGGCTCTCAACACGCGGCCTTAACGGGTCGTCATGCGTCGGTTTATCACCGCTAGACATCGGATAGAGCGAATCGGCAAATGCCTGCGTCGCGGCGGTCAGTCCGTATTGCAGGCGGTAATCATCCCAGTCGGCTTTTTCGCTGGTGGGTGGCAACGTTACCCAGCCGTTCACCTCGCGGGCGGCTTTTTCTGCCCAGTCTTTCCCCGCGTTCGGCTTACCTGCCACGATGTCGTTATCAGCGGCAAAGATGATTTGCGCATTGGGATACAGAGCACGCATCGTCTTTGCGACCGGCACCATGTTGCCTGCATCGATAGCGGCGATGGTCAGCGCATCAGGGCGCATCAGGTGAGCACTTAACGCAGTCGCCAGTCCCTCACCAATAATCACCGTATCGGGCTGTTCTGAGGCATTAACAACGTGATACGCCCCGCGCTTGGCGGAATCCGTCACCAGCCGCTTATTACCATCAGGTTTTATTGTCTGTGCGGCGATGGTGGTACCGTTCGCGTCCTGTAACACCAGCAGCAGGGTGCCATCAGACAGCAGCGGATAAGAAAAGCCGGTTAACCCTTTTCCAGCCAGATAAGCAGACTCCCCCGGCTGTGCCTGCGCGGTCAGCGTTGCCAGCCGTGCGGCAAAGCGTTGGGATTTTTCTTCAACGGCAGGGGAACGCCCGTTATTTTCCGTTGGCGGTTCACTCTGGCGGGTGGGTTGTTCCCATGTCCGGGTATCGATACCCATTACCTCCGCCACCAGTTGCGCGGCGTCCATTGCGGCACACTGGCGCACGTTCATCACCAGCGCCAGCCCGTCACCGGCTTCCGGTTCACAGTGGCGGCAATGCCATGTCCCGCGCCCCTCCAGATTATCGAACTGAAAGCGATCGGTACCGCCACACGCCGGGCAAGGGGTCAGCGTTGTGGGATGGCGGGGAACCTCGATCCCCAATTGAGAAAGCACATCAGGCCAGCGCCCCGCAGCAGCAGCGGATACCTTGCGGATAAAATCGATATTACGCACTATCGTGCCTCTCCTGTTTTGTTGCTGCCCATCGCTTCCGCCTTATTCAGACAGGAAATAGCTTCGATAACCTGATCCATCACGATAGCGACACGGATAGATTCACCCTCGCGGGCTTCATCGTTTGGGATGAGGTTCAGCCACATATCAAGGATCTCTTTCGATTTTTTTACGTGCTGTAACGCTTCCTCAACCTGGCACTGGATTTCATAAACCTGTCTGCTCATGCTGCCGCCCCTGTGTCCGGTGAAATCACCTGATAGCCCGCACGGGTTGCCAGCTCCAGAAAGGTATCGAGTCCCGCCACCAGCTCATCATCGAATAGTCGGCGGTCGCTGGTGGCTCTGCCGTCCTTCACGTACACCAGAACGCGCCCAGTGAAATCAGGGATAACTTGTAGCGTGGCGGTTATGGTTGGCGTCTGGTTAGGCATGGCTACCCCCTTTAGAAACTTCACAGGCGTAACCATGAGCAATATCGATTAACTCAATGCCTACGCTACGGTGGTGCTCGGTGTTCATCAGAAACATGCCCGCATTCAGCAATCCGGCAATATTAGTGATCGCATCCTCGGCATTCATCGCCATGCCTTTGAATGGGGTAGCGGCTGCGTTTTGCGCATTATTAGGCATGGGACACCTCCGCTTGTGCTGGTTCTGCCTGGCTGGTGCGGTACAGGTGATCGATACGTTCTTGCAGGACAAACAGCAGAATTTCACGCGCTTGAGGTTCATCGGTATTAACAGCGGCGTAGGCCAGTGCGCGGCATTGGTCGATAATTTCTTCCAGTTCTAACGGGGTGTTATCGAACATAGCGCACCTCCTGAACAGGCAGGCGACCAGCGAAAACCATGACACAGCCAGCAGGGGATTTTTCCCGTGCTTCGTGCTCGGTAGTGGCGACAATGCGAATAATGCGGCGAGACGACATACCCAGCGCCAGAAAGCGCCATATAAATTTGGGGTGAGTTTGGGTAGACTGTGAATCAGCCATAGCGTTACTCCTAATAACGGTGTGGTGAGAAGCCCGGTAAGTGTTGGCGCACTACTGGGCTTCGTTATTTGTGTATCACCTGTGGATAAGGTGTTTAAATACCATAACGCATAGTGTTTAAACACGTCAATGCTATTTTGTTTAAACACTTTATTGTTCTTACACCTTGCTGTATGGTTTTTGGTGTTAAAACACTTCTCACAGGTAAATAACATGGCTACAGGCCACAAAAACAATAAATCACTGTACAAAGGAATCCGTTTTCCACACGACTTGATCGAGGAAATCGACGCAAGCGTAGAAAGAGAAAAAGAAGACAACCCCTCGTCTAATTTTTCAGCCTGGGTACTGGATGCTTGTGGGCGGAAGCTCAGAGCAGAGCTACGCAAGAAATCAAAAGAATAGCCAGCCAGCGCCCGCATGATCGCGTTGGCTAAATGGTGCGGGCGCATTTCGCATACAGTGCGCGCAGCGTTGATTAACAGCATGGAAGCATTACGCATGGTTTACCCCCAAACGTTTTGCCATCCAGCGTTGAGACAGTCGGGTTAACTCAGCCTTTCGTTGGTGATAATCTAGCCCCAGTTCGATCAGCGTAATGTTGGTCTGTTCAAGGTAGGAAAGGTGTTCCAACTGATCGGCGCTCATGCTGTCGCGTGGCTCTCCTGCAATACCATTAACCCGCGCCCAATCCTTTGCCGTTAGGCCACCCAATACCAGGCGGGCGATCATGTTGCTCTCGGTGGTGTAGTGGTGCGGTAGCGTTTTTTTGTCCAGTTCAGAGCGGGCGATTTCCAATGCGGCACACATCGGCTTGAAGTAATTTGCAGCGGTCAAGCGGGCTTTTAGCTGGCGGCGGAAACGTGCGGCCACTTCTGGTACGCTAAGCTGTAGGGCTTCTTCGCACTGAATGAAGTAACGACGAACGGCACGGCCTTGCTCGTTGCGCTCGACCATTGCCAATTCTTTTGCCATATCCAAAGTGATGGTGTAATCAACTTCAGGGCGGCCGGCTCCAGTAATTTCCACCCGTTCCGGTGTTAATTGGTCAAAATCTGTTCCTCTCACAAAACCGTACTGAGAAACTCGACCATTAAACCAACTGGAAAAGACACGCCCTGCGCCTAGCGCTGTGTGTAACGATTTCGCGCTAACAATATTATTTTCACGCCCACAGATTCGGCCAGAAATAACAGGGACGATCGCGGAAAAGTCATTACTGAAAATATCGCTCTGGCTGTTTTCAGGATGAGCGAATCCCTGACCGTTAAGGTCATTATTTTTTGATGTCATAAAATCAGGCTCCGTTAGCTGGCGGCGTAATTCGGGTACAGGCTCAGGATGTGGTTAATTTCTTGCTGGGTAAGCGACTGGTGGCCGTTAATACCGGCATTGGTATTTACCAAGCGAATGACGCGGGAAATATCATCACGCTTTGCAAAACGGTAACGATAGTGACTGCCGATTCCGTCTGTGTTCAGTTCGTCAATACGCTCTAACTGAATATCAAGCAGGCGTTCTAATTCAGTAGCGTAATTCTGGCCAGAGGAAAGGCGGCAATGCCGGAGAATGTCATTCTCAGTAAATCCACCAGCGCCAGAGCGCAGCATGAAAACCCGTGCGCGATGCTTCTTAGGGACTGGCCTTATCCGCTCTGGCTGGCTATTATGTCCACTAGCAATATTAGTTTGCGCAGCAGGTTTTATTTGTTCAAGTTGACGCTCGGTAGCACGGGCGTTTTTCATTTGCATTATGCAACCTCCCCGCGAGACTCCGCGATGCGTTGAGCAATCCATTCGTCAATTTCTGATTCGATGAAAGCGATCGAGCGAGAACCAATCTTAATAGCGGCGGGAAAACGCTGTTCTTTCATCAGGCGATATAACCATGCCTTACTGTAACCGGTACGGCGTTGGACTTCAGGGAGACGAATCAAATTATTAGACATGTTTACCTCGTAACGTCTATTGCGGTTTACGAGATATTTTCACTTGCAGAGAATTAAAAATAGATGGGAGGTAATAATTATCGCACCCACCCAAGATGCTTATCTATGGGTACCTATTTTCAACAAAAAACTGTTAAATACACCCTGATTTACTAAATAATGGTAACTTCCCGTGCCATCAATACCCACCCATTACTAATAAGGGTGGGTGTGAATTAACTTTATGATTTATTTGATTTTCTCCTGCCAATCTTTCTAACTGCGAACGGCCTAAGGACTAAGTCTACAGCTTCGGCAAGATTAGTTGATGCCCCTTTCCCTTTAAGATATTCAATTATTTCTGGTTTTGTTGGGGCGGTAGTCGGATCATCCGCATCATATGTTGACCAGAATTGTTTTATGGCTTCTTCAACAAAATCTAGCCCTTCACATTTGTGTTCATAGCCTGGCAGAAATAATGTTTTTTCATTATTATTATCTGTTTCCATATCAATGACGATATGTGATGATTTTGCGTTCCAATGAGGAATAGACTCACGAGGTCTTACTGGTATAGATTTACGGACAAAATCCACTCGCTCATTTTCAACCCACACAAATAATGAGTCGCGAGTGATTATTGTTTTATCTTTGGATATATCATGCTTACGATCTGTGGGTCTAATCTCATAATGCTCCTCGTGATTATTCCACTCATCCCCAACCCATCGAGTAGCAAGGCATTGAACCGGAGTTAACACCCCACGGCGAATAGCACTTATTATACCCTCAGATATTCCCCAAGCCATTTTCCAGCGTTCATGATGGGTATTTTTTACACCATCAAGGCCATTTACATAATCATAAGGATCTATTCCCGATAGTAATAACGCGGCCTGAGTAATACTGAATTCCTGTACTGTTTTCCAATGAGTTAGATCAGGAAGGTTTTCTACAATAGGCATACGCCACCTCATGCCCTCTGATTTTGGCGGCTATGCCAGCCCGCAGAGGTGTGCGGGTTTTCGGGGATCAGCCTAGACACAGCCTATTCTTTGTTCGTCTAAAGCAGTCTATCGCGGTATACTACAACTGTCTATCTATCCAGTTACGCACGTTTCCCAAACGAGCCATGAACCACATTTCCACCGTTCTCCAATGCTTCCATATAGTCGGCATACCACTGAAGCATTTCCCTGCGTCCGTCCAGATATTGCGCGTGATTATAGGTGCCGCGAATAGAATTCTTATCAACGTGCGCAAGCTGGGTTTCGATCCATGCTGTGTTGTAACCCTGCTCATGCAGAATGGTGCTCATGGTGTGCCTGAAGCCATGGCCTGTAGCTCTTCCGTGATAACCAATTCGCTTTATTACTTGATTGATACTGGCTTCACTCATTGGTTTAGTACTGTCATTTCTGCCTGGAAATACGAGCTTAAAGCGACCGGTCATTTCCTGTAATTGACGAAGCAGTATCAAAACTTGTTCGGAAAGTGGAACAAGGTGAGGGCGGCGCATTTTCATTCTTTCTTTAGGGACTTCCCATAGCCCATTATCTAAATCAAATTCTATCCATTCAGCGGCGCGTAACTCAATGGTACGCACACCTGTTAGCATGAGTAATCGCGTTGCTATTTGGGTTATTCGGCTTCCTGAGTATTGACTGAGGCATTGCAGAAATTCAGGGAATTCGGAAGCAACTAAATGTGGGTAGTGTTTATGCTTCTGTATAGCGAGCGCACCAGCTAACTCACTGGCGGGGTTATTCTCTGCCCGACCGGTAACAATGGCATAGCGGAAAGTCTGGCTACAGGCCTGACGGATTTTGCGCATTTTGTCCAATACGCCTCGCTTTTCCAGTTTGCGTAGGGCTTCCAGAATGTCGAGTGGCTTAATATCGGTAATCGGTCGCTTGCCAATGTAGGGGAAAATATCTTTCTCGAAAGATTCCATCAGGTCTTCAGAATATCCCTTTGACCAGTTCGGATGTTTGTATGCGTGCCATTCTCTGGCCAGAGCCTCGAAAGTATTATCTACACTTAGCTTCTTGGCTTGTTTCTCAGATTTCTTATCGTCACTTGGATCTCCGCCACCAGCTAGAAGACGCCTTGCTTCATCACGCTTCGCCCTAGCATCGGCAAGTGAAACATCTGGATATACCCCCACAGCCAATAATTTTTCTTTACCGGCTGTGCGATATTTTAAACGCCAGTATTTTGCACCGCTCGGATTTACTAACAAGTATAACCCGCCACCATCAGCCAGCTTGTAGGGTTTCTCTTTACCTTTGGCAGTACCGACCTGACGGGCATTTAGCTTCACTTGGGGGTATCTCATTTCATTGAACCTGCGAATACCCCCAAATATACCCCCACATGATTGTAGATTTCAATAGACGGCTGTAGACGTAGGAATACTGAGATATGGCTATGTTGCTTGATTTGTTTGGGTTTTATAGACTTGAGTGGACGTTTCGAGAACTTAAAATGGTACGCCCTACAGGGCTCGAACCTGTGACCTACGGCTTAGAAGGCCGTTGCTCTATCCAACTGAGCTAAGGGCGCATTTCAAAAAAGAAATGGCTGTTGCTTGTCACAACAGTGGGCTGGATTATACCCACACGTCCCAGTGAGTCAACGGGTTGGCGCTGGATTTACGCTATACGGTGAATCCCTGTACAACTTTGGGTGAATGTCGCGTTCTCTGGTGTGATTTTTTTGCACAATTGCGAGCCTCGTCCACATGAACTACACATAGCAATGAAAATTTCAGTTTTATCTGCTAGATGCGTTCAGTAATTCTTTTCAAGTTATGAACGGACGTATTCTGCATCCTGCGCTGTTGGTACACTATGCCCGCATTCGTGGGTTTTGGATGAGTGTGGGCTGCTTTCACGTGCCGGGTTTGTCGCCTGGTCATTTGTGGAACCGCTATTTTGTCGAACTTTGGAACCTTTTGATTTATGAACATTCTTTCATCCGCATTCTTGCGCGTTTGTCTGCTGGCAATGTTGATGCTGCCTGTTGGCTATGCATCGGCGGCGAGTGCGGATTCTGATCCTGACCCACAGCCCGCGCAGACCGATGCGCCAGTAAAAATTAATGTTGATGCCGAGTTGATCAAGCTGCAAAAACAGTTAGATAACATCAAGCAGCAGGTTTCAGGCACCAATAGCGACAGCAAGTTTGGCGCGTTGAATGACACAACGCAGGAGCTGGTGAATAGCGCCAATGAGCTTGCTAATGCAGTAACACCGCAACGCGCTCAAATTCAGGCTCAGTTGGATGTCTTAGGGCCAGCGCCAGAGTCTGGCTCCAGTATTAATGAAACCAGCGAAGTGACGCGTAAGCGAAACAGTCTGAATGCGCAAAAAGCAAAAATGGATGCGCAGATCGAGCAGATTCAGGCTTTACGCACTGGTGCGGCCAATCTGTCCGCGCAAATAGTGACTCTGCGCCGTAATGCGCTGAAAACGCAGCTGGCCTTGAATTCCGGTAGCATTCTGGGCGGACGCTTCTGGGCGCCGATTGTAGCCCCGCAGGCTGAGGATGTACGTCGCCTGAGCACCTTTCAGGATCAATTAAGTGACGCCTTTACGGTGGCTTGGGAGCCAGACTGGCGTTACGGTTCTGCACTTCTGATTTTGATCGCCATGGCCATGAGTTCGGCGGGGCGTCGGTATCTGGAGAAATGTCTGGCCTGGGCGGGAATTAACTGGCTGCCAGAAGGGCGTCTACGACGGAGTTTTTTAGCCACGGCGTCGGTTATTTCAACGGTGGTCACGATCGGCATTGCAGTAAATCTGATCGACTTTACGTTTACGCGCCACGGTGAGGCTTCAGAACGTGTCGTGTCGTTCCTTGATGCCTTGGTGAGACAGGCAATTTTCTGTTCGATGATCGCTGGCTTGGGGCGCGCGTTCCTTTCGAATCAGCGCCCTTCATGGCGTTTACCTGCGATTGCTAACCCCGTCGCAAAAGCCATGAAGCCGTTTCCTGTGGTTGCCGCGGGCATTATTCTGATCTTCGGTTTTATTGAACAAGTGACGGCGACGGTGGGAACATCGGTCGCGGCAACCATTATGGTGAACGGCTTATCTGCCCTGTTCCTGGCCTTTACTGCGGGGACGATCACGCTGAAAAGCGATCAGATTCGTCGGCAGATGGTGCATTCAGGGGAACAGCCGGAAGCGCGTTCGACATTATCCGGCATTATTCATCTTGCTGTATTGGCGACATCGTTCGCTATTCTGGTGTCGCTGGTCATCGGTTATATCTCACTGGCTCGTTTCCTTGCGTTCGAGCTGGTGTGGATCGGTATGGTGTTCTCCTGCCTGTATTTGTTCTCAACGTTTATTACTGATATCTGCGAAAGCCTCTTTTCTCCCAACAATGCCAGCGGCAAGCGAATGAAAAACTCGCTCAATCTGGACGATCGACATTTGGCTCAGGCCACCTTGCTCCTGTCGGCTGGCGGTAAAGTCTTCTTAATTTTGATGGCGGCCGTCGCCTTACTGAACGGGACGTTTGGCACCACTACGCCGCTGGAGTTGGTGCAAAAAGCCGTTGAAATCTGGGGCGGAAAAGGGCTGGAAACGCTGAGCATCGTGCCTGCTCATCTGGTCAATGCCGTGCTCTTTCTGGTAGTGGGGGTTTATGTTTTACGCTCCTCAAAACGCTGGCTGGAAGATGAATTCCTGCCTAAAACGACGTTAGAACGCGGAATCCGGGCATCGCTGGTGACGCTGTTCAGCAACATCGGCTACATCCTGATTATCCTGCTGACGTTGGCGACATTAGGGATTGAATGGAACAAGCTGGCATGGATTGTCAGCGCGCTGTCGGTGGGGATTGGTTTTGGTTTACAGGAGATCGTGAAGAACTTTATCTCTGGCCTGATTTTGTTGACGGAGCGCCCGGTGAAAGTCGGAGACTCGGTCAGTATCAGCGGGGTTGAAGGGGACATCCGGCGGATTAACGTGCGTGCGACGGAAATTCAGCTGGGCGATCGCTCGACGGTGATCGTGCCGAACTCCCAATTTATTTCGCAGAATGTGCGCAATATTACGATGGGGAACCCGTTTGGGGTTGCCACGCTGGCGCTGACGTTCCCGCTGGATATCGACCCTGAAGAAGTCCGGACACTGTTACTGGACGCTTACATCGGCCATGATGCGATTCTGGAAACACCCGCACCGTCAGTGAAGTTCAGTCAGTTGAACCCAACGGGCATGGTGCTGAGCGTCACGGGCTATGTCAGTAGCCCGAGAATGGTATCGGAAGCGAAGAGCGATCTGCTGTTTGAGATCATCAAGCGGCTACGGGCATCAAACATTCCGCTGGCCGTACCGCAGAAGATGGTGCTGGAAAACTCAGGGCTTGCGTTGCCTGACAGCATTTCGGGTGAGGATAAATAATGTGCTCAGCCATCCGTTATCCGGCAGTGAACGGGTAACGGATGAACATCGAAGCCGTGCTTACAGAGCGTGAGGCGCGGCTATTCTAATCATATCGAGATAAATTTCACGCAACCGCTGAGTCACTTTTCCAGGCTTGCCGTCGCCGATTGTTTTTCCATCCAGCATCACGACGGGGAGAACAAGCATGGTGGCTGAACTGACAAAAATCTCTTTGGCGTGATACGCCTCTTCCGGCGTAAAAAAGCGTTCTTCCAGCGCAATACCATCCTTTTCTGCCAGCTTGAGCAGGGACTGACGCGTAATACCGTGCAGAATAGCGTTGCTGAGTGGGCGCGTTACAATCGTGTTGTCATGCAGGACGATGTAGCAGTTGCAGGAACTGCCTTCGGTAATGAAACCGTCTTCAACAAAGAAAGCGTCGTCGGCCTGATTAGTATGGGCATACTCTTTTGCCAGGCTGGCGGCGAGTAGGCTGATGGTTTTGATGTCCCGACGATGCCAGCGAATATCCTCAGTGGTGACAACGTGCAGGCCCGTTGTGGCTTTCGGGTTACCGACCAGCGAACGTGCCTGAGTGAATAAAACCAGTGTGGATTTGACGTCAGCAGAAGGGAAATAGAAATCACGATCGCCGGCATTGCCACGGCTAAGTTGTAAATAGATCGCGCCTTCTTTCAGATCGTTTTTATTGATCAGCGCATCGTGAATCTCTCTGAGCGCCTCAGGTGTGACAGGCAACGTGAGCGATAGCTCGCGGCAGGAGCGTTGCAGGCGAGTGATATGATCGGCGAAATCAACCAGCTTGCCATCGATGACTGCCGTCACTTCATAGACGGCATCGGCAAATAGGAAACCACGGTCAAATACAGAAATTTTTGCTTCATTTTCTTCTAAATACTGTCCATCAACATAAACAAGACGTTGCATCACAACACTCCTTAATAGTTGCTCAATGCAGGTTAACGCGCGTTATCCCCACAATAATGCGTTGGGCGGTAATATTTCGCTACCGTTATAGTGCAGTCCGTTAGTGCGGTCGCGCTGCAAGAGCAGCGGGCCATCCAAATCGACCACGGCGGCACCTTGTGCCACGACAAATGCGGGTGCCATCGAGAGCGATGTACTCACCATGCAGCCGACCATAATTTTTAAACCTTGCTCCTGCGCATATTTTCGCAGACGCAGGGCTTCAGTTAGTCCGCCGGTTTTATCCAGCTTGATGTTGATCATGTCATAGCGGCCGACCAGAGCGGCCAGCGACTGACTGTCATGACAGGATTCATCGGCACAGACGGGAATCGGGCGGGGCAAGTCTGCCAGCACATCGTCTTTGCCTGCTGGGAAAGGTTGCTCGATCATCGTTACGCCAAGCGCCGCGAGTTCAGGAACCAGCGTCAGATAACGTTCGGTGTCCCATCCTTCATTGGCATCCACAATCAGGCGAGCTAATGGCGCACCTTCGCGCACTGCAGCAACTCTGGCCAGATCGTTTGCGTCCGCCAGTTTTAGTTTGAGAAGAGGGCGACTGGCATGATGCATTGCGGCGTGGCGCATACGGTCTGGCGTATCCAGGGATAGCGTATAGGCCGTCTCCAACGGCGTAGGCGAAGGGAGATCCAAACGCTGCCAAATACGCTGCTGATACTGTTTGCACTCCAGATCCCAGAATGCGCAATCGAGTGCATTGCGCGCCGCACCTGCGGGCAGGATGGTTTGCAGCGTCTCTCGATCTAAACCGTTACGGACGTCGCTGTGCAGTGAAGCAATCTGTGCCATTACGCTGTCGAGGGATTCGCCGTAGCGTGAATAAGGAACGCATTCGCCGTAGCCTGTCACGTTGCCGGACTGGAGCGCCACCACAACGACATCCGCCTGACGCTTGCTGCCACGTGAAATGGTAAATGCGCCTTCTATTGGCCAACTCTCGGTGAAATATCGCATCTCAGTCATAAGGTTACTCTCGGATTAACCATCCTGTGCCTCACTGGCATCAGTGCCTTATTTGCAAGGTCTGAACGGGTCATCAAGTGTAATGCTTCTTCCGGTGCGTATTCTCCATTTTTCGCGATCGTAGCCAGAAATCGATGAGGCTTAATTCCGGGTTGGAAAAATTTATGAGCACGGTATCGACAGGGCGAATTATCTGAGATAGCTTGAATAAGCTCATCACACTTCAGGTCGCCTGTACCCTTGTAGTTAACGAAATTGTAGTTAACGAAAGCTGTCGTCAACGAAAACGGGTTTACTGCGATTTGAATGATGCTGAGTAGAGTGCCTTTACAGGCACTGCGTCGCTCGGACGGTCCGGGCGCTCACGTTAATCTGAGGATGTTATGGCTGATTCTACTTCTCCGCGCCGTTTTACGCGCATCGATCGTCTTCCCCCGTATGTATTTAATATTACTGCTGAATTAAAAATGGCTGCGCGTCGTCGCGGCGAAGATATTATTGATTTCAGCATGGGTAACCCTGACGGCCCGACCCCTCCTCATATCGTGGAAAAACTCTGTACGGTCGCACAACGCGAAGATACTCACGGATATTCGACATCCCGAGGCATTCCGCGCTTACGCCGTGCGATCTCCCGCTGGTACGCCGATCGTTATGAGGTTGATATCGATCCTGAAAGTGAAGCGATCGTCACGATTGGCTCCAAAGAGGGGCTGGCGCACCTGATGCTGGCAACGTTGGATCATGGTGATACGGTGCTGGTGCCTAACCCCAGTTATCCGATTCACATTTATGGTGCGGTGATTGCCGGGGCGCAGGTGCGTTCTGTGCCGCTGGTGGAAGGCGTCGATTTCTTTAATGAATTAGAACGCGCTATCCGCGAGAGTATTCCGAAGCCGAAAATGATGATTCTCGGCTTTCCGTCGAACCCGACAGCGCAGTGTGTCGAGCTGGATTTCTTCGAACGCGTTGTGGCGCTGGCGAAACAGTACGGCGTGCTGGTGATCCACGATCTGGCTTATGCCGACATCGTGTATGACGGCTGGAAAGCGCCGTCGATCATGCAGGTTCCCGGCGCGAAGGACATCGCGGTAGAGTTCTTCACGTTGTCAAAAAGCTACAACATGGCGGGCTGGCGCATCGGCTTTATGGTCGGCAATCCAGAGCTGGTCAACGCGCTGGCGCGGATTAAGAGCTACCACGATTACGGCACATTTACGCCGTTGCAGGTTGCGGCGATTGCTGCGTTGGAAGGCGATCAGCAATGTGTGCGGGATATTGCCGAGCAGTATCGCCAGCGCCGTAACGTTTTGGTGCGTGGTCTGCACGAGGCGGGCTGGATGGTTGATGAGCCGAAAGCTTCAATGTACGTTTGGGCGAAAATTCCTGAAGCCTATGCGCATCTGGGGTCGCTGGAGTTTGCCAAGCGACTGCTGGCAGAAGCGAAAGTTTGTGTCTCCCCCGGCATTGGCTTTGGCGATTATGGCGATACCCATGTTCGGTTCGCCTTAATTGAGAATCAGGATCGTATTCGGCAGGCGGTGCGCGGTATTAAGGCCATGTTCCGCGCTGACGGTCTCTTACCGACCACCAAATCCTTACCCGGCAAGGGCACGGCTGCCTGATAGTGATTTCTTGATAACTGTGGCTCTCAGTCGGCTGACTGGGAGCACATAAACATGCCGTGACAGCGGCTTATCATTTGCTAGAATGCCTACCGTTAATCTCAATCAGGATGAGTTTGTCATGTCATTATCTCTGTCTAAAATTTCTGCGTTAACGCTGCTTTGCGTCACGCTGGCCGGGTGCCAACAAACAGGAACGTCTGCCCAAAAAGGAACAGTGGCAGGCCAGTCTTCTGCGGTAACGGTTTCTCCTAACGATCAACTGAATCAACTGGCATCGCTGGTTGCGGCTACCCGCTACCTTAAATCGAAGTGTAACCGCAGCGATCTGCCCGATGATGCGACGATTGCCAATGTTGCGTTGGCTGTAGCGAAACAACGAGGCTGGAATGTCGCGAGCTATCAGGCTTTACCGCAGCGCAGTGAAAGCCTGTATCAAGGGTTATTGAAAGACAGTACGCCAAAAGAGGCGCAGTGTTCGGAATTTAACCGTACGCTGACGCCGTTTATTGAGGCCATTCGCAGCCAAGGCTAAGGCGTCGCGCTTCCACTTTTACCGTCGGCGGAACGTTCATTCTCGTTGAATTTTCCGCCCGGCCAATCTTCCAGTGCTTCCAGAATAAACACTTCACCTTCTACGCTGAAAATGGTCATATCCTGCTGGATCTGTTCTATGGTCAGCCCTTCTATTGGCGAATCCCCTTCACGGAATTGCAGGCCGTTGAGCGTGATGCTGCGCTTGGTTTCATCCGACGTGTAAACATGTGCACTGTAGGCCAGCGGCGGAATCTCACCATTGCTGATGGCGGGTAGCGGCAGCGTGGTCCTCTTCTCTGAGGAGGTCGGCGTATCGGTATGGGCCTCACTTGGGTGAGGGGTAGCGGCGAGTGCAGTTGGCGTTTGCTCCTCTGCCGCGGGCAAGGTGGCAGCTTGAGCCGCTAACGTGGTCGTCGGAGAAGCAGGGTTACCCCAGCGCTGGTGACTGAACCAGCCGAGTGCAGTAAAAAGCAGAGCATAAATAATCATCAGATAACCGGGCATCGGGTATCTGGCAAGCAGTGCTGGCTGTGAGTGTGTCGTTGCGTCCGGTGCGTTATCCACGCGCTCATCCTTAAGTGTTTAGGGCATATTTTAGGTCGTGTAGCATCACATCATAAACCAAAGTCGGGCGAGTAGGATGGTGCCGTCTGCCTTATTTTGCAAAAAATAGAAAGAGCCAGAAAACTGAATCTCTCGGTTATGTGACAGTTCCTCCATTTTGATTAAAAACTATTACAGTCATAATAATCACAGATGGAATCTTGATGCGGGTCGCAAAAAAAACGTGTGAATTTGCTTTAATGAAACCATGTTTTACCATTGTAGGTATAACGTTTCTTTTTGGTGCTCGATAATCAATCAGCGTGGGGTGGTGCCATCATTATTTAATTAACAGTCCCGAGTGCTAAATGGGCAGTATTATTATGTGGTTTTTGACTACAGATAGTGTGCTGCTTTTTCATCAATAAGGGACGTGTCAATCTGCCACAACATTAAGAATAAAAGTACTTTTAAAGTATGCGATTAATATCGCAGGGTTTTGTGCGGATTTATTTTTCTATTTTAATAATTAAAAAATACTGAGGGATAACATGTTTAGAACGGTTATTGGGACTGGTCGTTTACGCACCTGTGCGGTAGCTATTGCCCTTTCCGGGCTTGTGCTTTCTGGGTGTGATAATAGTCAGCAGCCAGTGGCAGAAGCGACCCCGCCAGATTTGCAGGTGAAAACGGCACCGTTTGGCTGGGCTGCGCAATATCATAATACGGATGGTAAATTTTATGCGACGACGGGGGGCGAAGGCGCGCTTGAAAATAGCATTTATGTCGTCACCAGTCGTCAGGAATTAAAAGACGCATTAAATAATATCCGCAGCCCCCGCTATATCGCCGGTGATGCCGATGCGGAATTGAAAGCAAAATTAGAACCAAAAATTATCTACTGGCAAGGCACTATCCGTGGTGATGACTTAGGCAATGGACGCTATGCCAATGCTGAGGATTATAAAACTAAACCGAATAAAACAACGTTTGATTTTGACTTATACGTCAAAGCATTCGATCAAAATTATATGGCGCAGTTGAAAGCGACGGTGGATGCGGGTGGAAGTGACGCGGCGGCGGCCAGCACACAGCTTAACCTGTTGAAAAGGCAGAATGGTCAACGTTCGCAGTATGCCAACAACCAGAAGGCGCAGATTCAATTTCAGGTACCGCCAAATACCACGCTTTTAGGCGTGGGTAGTGAAGCCAAACTGGTGGAAGGCTATTTATCCCTCAATACCCTGAGCCAGACGTTCGGCAAAACGGATAACAGCAACATCATTATCCGCAATATTACGTTTCAGGCACCACGTGACTTTGCTCCGGCTTGGGACGCGGGCGACGGCGATAAAGGCAACTGGAATGCACGTTATGATTCCGTGTCGATTAATGCCAGCAAAAATGTCTGGATCGATCACTGCACGTTTACGGACGGTGAATATCCAGACCATTTAGAACCGGTGCTATTTGGTAAGCATATCCAACGCCACGACGGCTTGCTGGATATAGAGGATGGCGCCGATTACCTGACGATTTCCTACAACATCTTCGACCAACATGACAAAACGGTATTAATTGGCTCCGGCGATGGTGATAAAGGGGAATACCGAATCACGTTTGAAGGCAATTTATGGGATAACAGCGTGCAGCGTTCACCGCGCGTGCGTTTTGGTCAGGTGCATTTGCTGAATAACTACCATCGTGGGGCAACGGATACGAATTACCCCATTCTGTATGCCATTGGGATGGGCTTCGATTCATCTATTCTTTCCGAAAGTAACGTGTTTAATTTCCAAGGCGGCGGGGCGGATGAAAAGTTGATTATCGGTGCCTACAAAGGAAGCAAATTTAAAGACAACGGCTCCTGGTTCAATGGCAATCCGGCAAGCAATTTAAATCAAATCGCATTAGACAAATGCAGCACATTGCAAGAAGCCGAGAAGGCAGCCGCTACAAATTCTGGGAAAGCCGTACCCGCATGGGCGCTGGAAACCTGCACCAATGAACTGGAATGGAGCCCGCCTTATACGTATAGCGCCGGGAAATCCATTGCCGCCGTTGAGAAATACGTCCTGGAGAATGCCGGCGCGGGGAAACTGGATATTGCTCTGCCGTAGATCGTCTGATTCAACCCGTTATTTTTTTATTTGATTTTTATCTGTAAACCCTCTGCCGATAGGTTTCGCTCTGTGGCAACGATTCTGCTGTAGGGCGAAATACATCGGGAAAAATAATAGTAAAAATACAGGAAATGCTATGACTGACTTTTTACCTCGTACCCGTCTTACGCTCTGCGCAACATTAGTCCTGAGCGGCCTGATTGCCGGATGCAGCGATAGCGACTCAACGCCGGATGTCGGTGTTGATCGTTCCGCCGCACCACAAAATCTTAAAGTGCCGACGTTGGCTTATGATGACCACAGCGTGGTACTTGCCTGGGAAAAACCGACCAAACCTGCCGCTGGCATTAAGGATTACCGTGTCTACATGAATGGAACCTTACTGGGCGGAACCATTGATAACCAGAACGCCCATTCACCGGCCAAGCCCTATATCGATAATTTCTACAATTCGATTGATACCGATAACTGGCATGTCCGCGTCAGCTTCCATAATTTCAAGGTGGCTAATCTGTCACCGGAAACGGAATACCGCTTCACAGTGCGTGCGCTTTATGACGACGGCAAAGAATCCGTTGATAGTGAAACCGTCGTGCAGAAAACGACGGCGACACCAGCTTCACTGAATGTGACCAACTATGGTGCGAAAGGCGATGGCTTAACCAACGACACGGTGGCGATTCAGAAGGCGATTGATGACTGTACGCCAGCCGCGTATCCGAAAGGGTGTAAAGTCGTGGTTGAAGGGGGCACGTTTAAAACGGGGGCGCTGTTCCTGCACAGCGATATGACGTTTGAAGTCGCGAAAGGCGCCACATTGCTGGGGTCGGCAAACGGTGACGATTATCCACTCGCTCGCGGCTATTATCTCTACCCTTACAGCTCACCTAAATTGCCGAAGCGTCCGCCTTCTCTGATTAACGTACTGGAAGCAGACGATCAGGGCAGCAGCCATGCAGGCACCTTTAAAAATATTCGTATCGTCGGGCAGGGCACCATTGATGGCAACGGCTGGACGCGTGGCGTTAAAGCCACCGATACAAACATTACTGAAATTGATGAGTTAAAGAATGAATTGCCGCTCTACCGTGCGAGTAAAGCCGCCAATGTTGGCAGCGACGGTATTCTGGCAAAAGACCAAACGGCAAAAGCCGTTTCTGAAGGAATGCTACTGGATGAGGCGTACAAAAACCGACGCTCTAGCCTGATGACGCTGCGCGGCGTGAGCAACATGTACCTGGAAGGGCTGACGATTCTGAACCCGGCTTTCCACGGTGTGATGGTGCTGGAATCCGAAAATGTGGCAATGAATGCGCTGGTACACACGACGTACGATGCCAATAATGCGGATGGCATTGAATTCGGCAACAGCCAGAACGTCATGGTATTTAATAACTTTTTTGATACGGGTGATGACAGCGTAAACTTTGCGGCGGGATACGGTGCCGAAGTGGCAACGCTGGGGCAAAAAGCGCAGAGCGGTGCCTGGATCTTCAATAACTACTTCCGCCGTGGGCATGGCGCGGTGGTTACGGGTAGCCATACCGGTGCCTGGATTGAAAAAATTGTTGCTGAAGATAACGTAATGAATAAGACGGATGTTGGCCTGCGCATGAAGAGCCGACCTTATTATGGTGGTGGCTCGCGTGACGTGGTATTCCGTAATAACGCGATGCGTGATATTGTCAACGAGCCGTTTGTGTTCACGATTAAATATAAAGCGGACGTGAACGATACCCAGCCTGCCGCTGAGCCTGCACAGTTCCGTGATGTGACCGTTTCTAACGTCACGGTTGATGGGACCGCGAAGAAAAACAGCATCCTGGTCGATGGGATGACCGTGGCTGAAATGGCTGATGCGTATAAGTTCTCTTTTGGACGTGATGCCTATCACCAAGGCTTGCATTTTGAGAATGTAAAATTCAAAAATGTAAAAGCTACGGACATTACGTTCCTGAAGAACAGTGAATTTAAAAATGTCATTTTTGAGAATGTACCGGGAGCCTGGAATTTCGGACATATTGAAAATATCAGGCTCGAAGACCGTGTAAATAATGATGCCGCGCTGACGACCAGCGGTGATGAGACCATCACCCGGGAAGCCGCAACGGAATAAGGCATTTTCCCCACGCTAATCGGCGTGGGGAGTATTATGGATGATTACCTATGGCACGATTGCAAGCTTTTAAAGATCCGTCTTTTCATTCGTTGGTTGCCACTTTTCGGTCACTGCCCGCTCCACTGATCCGACGTATCGCGTTGGGGCTGATTTTGCTGCTGATTTGTCAGCAGTTGGCCGTATTGACCTGGCGCTTTCTCCTCCCTGAAGACTCACGCATTGCTGGCGTGTCGGTCGCGCCTGCCCAGGCGAAAGAAAAACCCGCTACGCCGGGTGATTTTACCTTATTCGGCCATGCCCCCGATGCCGATGCGTCTGCGGTTAACGACGCCGCATTATCCGGCGATATTCCGCTAACCTCGTTAAATATCAGCCTGACTGGGGTGTTGGCGAGTGGAGACGCCAAGCGTTCGATTGCCATTATCGCTAAAGATAGTCAGCAATACAGTCGCAACGTCGGCGATGCCATTCCGGGCTATGAAGCCAAAATTGTGACTATCTCTGCCGATCGTGTCGTGCTCCAGTATCAGGGGCGCTACGAGGCGCTGCATTTGTATCAGGAAGAAAAGGCGACTGACGCGCCGTCGTCGTCTGGCGCATTTAGCCAAGTGAAAGACGAGATACAAAAAGATCCCTTCTCGGCGCAGGACTACCTGACCATTTCTCCCGTCACGGAAGAAGAAGTACTGAAAGGATATCAGCTAAACCCCGGCAAAAATCCCGATCTTTTCTATCGCGCAGGCTTGCAGGATAACGATCTCGCGGTGTCATTAAACGGCATGGATTTACGCGATGCGGATCAGGCACAGCAGGCGATGGCGCAGCTAGCCGGGATGAGCAAATTTAATTTGACCGTCGAACGTGATGGTCAACAGCAGGATATATATCTGGCACTGGATGGAGACCACTAATTTGTTTAGCAAGGGACAGGGATTTTTTAAGCGTCAGGTTTTTTCGAAGAATAAAAACCAGTGGCTTGGTCATTTACGCCGCAAGGGCATGTTGTTGCTCAGCGGGAGCGTTTTGCTGATGGCGTCATCATTGGCGTGGAGCGCCGAATTCTCCGCCAGTTTTAAAGGCACGGATATTCAGGAGTTTATTAATACCGTCAGTAAGAATCTGAATAAGACGGTCATTATCGATCCGTCGGTCAGCGGAACAATTACCGTACGCAGCTATGACATGATGAACGAAGAACAGTATTACCAGTTCTTCCTGAGCGTGCTGGATGTCTATGGATTCACCGTGATTCCGATGGATAACAACGTCTTGAAGATTATTCGCTCGAAGGATGCGAAATCGACGTCTATGCCGCTGGCCACGGATGAACAGCCTGGCATTGGCGATGAAGTGGTGACGCGCGTCGTGCCCGTCAGCAACGTCGCCGCCCGTGATTTGGCACCGCTGCTGCGCCAGTTGAATGACAACGCGGGTGCCGGGAGTGTGGTGCATTACGAACCGTCGAACGTGCTGCTGATGACTGGCCGCGCGGGGGTGATCCAACGGCTGATGACGATTGTTGAACGCGTTGATCAGACGGGCGATCGGAATGTGACCAGCATACCGCTGTCTTACGCTTCCTCAACGGAAGTGGTGAAGATGGTGAATGAGCTGAACAAGATGGATGAGAAATCCGCCTTGCCCGGCATGTTGACTGCCAACGTGGTGGCGGACGAGCGAACCAACTCGGTGCTGGTGCGCGGCGAGCCGAATTCACGCCAGCGCGTGATTGATATGGTCAAGCAGCTCGATCGCCAGCAGGCGGTACAGGGCAACACCAAAGTTATCTATCTCAAATACGCCAAGGCTGCCGATCTGGTCGAAGTGCTCACCGGTGTCGGCGACAGTATCCAAACCGATCAGCAAAATGCGTTGCCCGCGCTGCGTAAAGACATTTCGATTAAGGCACACGAGCAAACCAACTCCCTGATTGTGAATGCCGCACCGGACATCATGCGCGATCTGGAGCAGGTGATTGCACAGTTGGATATCCGCCGTCCTCAGGTCTTGGTTGAAGCGATCATCGCGGAAATACAAGATGGTGATGGGATGAACCTGGGTGTGCAGTGGGCCAATAGAAATGCTGGCGTAACGCAATTCACGAATACGGGATTACCGATCACGACAATGGTGGCAGGGGCAGACCAGTTTAGACGTGATGGGACGGTGAGCACAGCAGCGACAGCAGCACTTGGCGGTTTCAACGGGATTGCTGCTGGTTTCTATCAGGGCAACTGGAGCATGCTGCTGACCGCGCTGTCCAGCAACAGCAAGAACGATATTCTGGCAACGCCCAGTATTGTGACGCTGGACAATATGGAAGCGACGTTTAACGTCGGTCAGGAAGTGCCCGTATTGGCGGGTTCGCAGACGACATCCGGCGACAACGTTTTCCAAACGGTGGAACGTAAAACGGTGGGTATCAAACTGAAAGTGAAGCCCCAAATTAACGAAGGTGACTCCGTTCTGCTGGAAATCGAACAGGAAGTCTCCAGCGTGGCAGATTCTGCCTCCAGCAGCAGCTCCAATTTAGGGGCAACATTCAATACGCGTACCGTTAATAACGCGGTGCTGGTCAGCAGCGGCGAAACCGTGGTGGTGGGTGGCTTGCTGGATAAAAGTACCAATGAGTCTGCAAGTAAAGTGCCCCTGCTGGGCGATATTCCCGTGTTGGGATATTTGTTCCGTTCCAACAGTACGGAAACGAAAAAGCGTAACCTGATGCTGTTTATCCGTCCTTCTATTATTCGCGATCGCAGCCAATACCAGAGCGCCTCCGCTAGTAAGTATCACTCGTTCAATGCTGAAGAAGAGAAACAGCGAAACGTGAATGGCAGTGAGGGTGGGCTGTTGAGTAACGATTTGCTGCGCTTGCCGGAAGGTGGAAATGCTTATACGTTCCGTCAGGTTCAGTCCTCGATTGTGGCGTTTTATCCGGCGGGCGGGAAATGAGTGACGCTGCCTCCCTGATAATAGAATTACGCCCCATACTGCCTTTTGCCTATGCGCGATCGCAGCAAATTCTGCTGTTGCAGCGGGAAAATGACGCGAGCTTGCAGACGATTTGTGTCGCGCAAACGCCGCCAGCCGCTTTGCTAGAAGCGCGTCGTGTTGCAGGCTGTTCGCTCAGGATTGAACGCGTTACGGAAGAAGAGTTTGAACGGCAATTAGTCATTAGCTATCAGCGCGACTCGGAAGAAGCGCGGCGTATGATGGAGGACATCGGTAATGAGATGGATTTCTATACGCTGGTGGAGGAATTGCCAGACAGCGATGATTTGCTCGATGCCGACGACGACGCGCCGATTATCCGCCTCATCAACGCCATGTTGACCGAAGCGATTAAGAATAAAGCGTCGGATATTCATATCGAAACGTATGAGCGCTATTTGCTGATCCGCTTCCGCGTTGACGGCGTATTGCGTGAGATTTTGCGTCCACAGCGTAAGCTGGCTTCGCTGCTGGTGTCGCGTATCAAGGTCATGGCAAAGCTGGATATCGCGGAAAAACGTGTCCCGCAGGATGGACGCATGGCGCTACGAGTGGGGGGACGGGCGATTGACGTGCGCGTCTCCACGCTGCCGTCGAACTACGGTGAGCGCGTTGTGCTGCGTTTGCTGGATAAAAACAGCGTTAAGCTCGATCTTGAACTGCTGGGCATGTCGGAACGTAATCGGCAACTGCTGGACAGCCTGATCCATCGTCCCCATGGCATTATTCTGGTCACCGGCCCAACAGGCTCGGGGAAAAGTACCACGCTTTACGCCGCGCTCAGCCGCCTGAATGCCTCGGAACGTAACATCATGACGGTGGAAGATCCCATCGAGTATGAACTGGAAGGCATCGGGCAAACGCAGGTCAATACCAAGGTCGATATGACGTTTGCCCGCGGGCTGCGTGCCATTCTGCGTCAGGACCCGGACGTCGTGCTGGTGGGGGAAATTCGTGATGGTGAAACGGCGCAGATTGCCGTGCAGGCCTCGCTGACCGGTCACCTTGTGTTATCCACACTGCATACCAATAGTGCGCTGGGCGCGCTGTCCCGCTTGCAGGATATGGGCGTCGAGCCTTTCCTGCTGTCAACTTCTCTGCTGGGCGTACTCGCGCAGCGTCTGGTCAGGACGCTGTGTTCTGACTGTAGCCAGCCACAGCCAGTCGATCCGGTTCAAGCTGAACAGATGGGGATCGCGCCCGATACGCTGCTGCATAACCCCATTGGCTGTCCGCAGTGTAGCTTTACCGGCTACCGGGGACGTATCGGCATTCATGAGCTGGTGTTGATTAATGACGACGTCCGCGCCGCGATCCACCGCAGTGACGGTGAAATGGCGATTGCGCAGATTTTAGGGGGAAGTCGAACCACCATCCGTCAGGACGGGTTGGATAAGGTACTGGCGGGGCTCACGACCTGGGAAGAAGTGATCCGCGTAACCAAAGAGGAATGATATGGCACAGTACCACTATCAGGCGCTGGATGCGCAGGGGAAAAAATGCCGTGGCGCTCAGGAGGCCGACTCTGCCAGACAGGCGCGTCAGCTATTGCGGGAGCGCGGGTTGGTGCCGCTGTCGGTTGATGAAAACCGAGGCGACCAGCAGAAATCCGGTTCTACAGGATTTTCCCTACGTCGAAAAATTCGGATCAGCACCTCAGATTTGGCGCTATTGACTCGCCAGTTGGCCACATTGGTGGCAGCGTCGTTGCCGCTGGAAGAAGCGCTGGATGCAGTGGCGAAACAGAGCGAAAAGCCACAGCTGAGCCAGTTGATGGCGGCGGTGCGCAGCAAGGTCATGGAAGGTCACTCGCTGGCCGATGCCATGAAATGCTTCCCCGGCAGCTTTGAACGGCTGTATTGCGCGATGGTCGCCGCAGGCGAGACATCTGGTCACCTTGATGCCGTGTTGAACCGATTAGCGGACTACACCGAGCAGCGCCAGCAGATGCGCAGCCGCATTCAGCAGGCGATGATTTACCCGTGCGTATTAACCGTGGTCGCGATTGCCGTGGTCAGCATTTTGCTGTCTGTCGTGGTGCCGAAAGTCGTCGAGCAATTTATTCATATGAAGCAGGCGCTACCGCTTTCAACCCGCGTATTGATGGGGATGAGCGATGCCGTGCGCACGTTTGGGCCGTGGATGCTGCTGGCATTGCTGGCTGGTTTTATGGCGTTTCGCGTGATGCTGCGACAGGAAAAGCGGCGCGTCAGTTTTCATCGACGCCTGCTGCATTTACCGCTGATCGGCCGCATAGCACGTGGTTTAAATACGGCTCGTTACGCGCGGACGCTCAGCATTCTTAACGCCAGTGCGGTGCCGCTGTTACAGGCGATGCGCATTAGCGGCGATGTCATGAGCAATGACTATGCCCGTCATCGGCTCTCTCTGGCGACGGATGCGGTACGAGAGGGCGTCAGCCTGCACAAAGCGCTGGAACAGACTGCGCTCTTTCCCCCAATGATGCGCCATATGATCGCCAGCGGTGAACGCAGCGGCGAGCTGGACAGCATGCTGGAACGGGCGGCGGATAATCAGGATCGGGAATTCAGTTCGCAGATGACGCTGGCGCTGGGGCTATTTGAGCCTCTGCTGGTGGTCAGCATGGCGGCGGTGGTGTTGTTTATCGTACTCGCGATTTTACAACCGATTCTGCAACTGAATACGTTAATGAGTTCGTAAGAGAACCAACAATTGAATGAGGAAAAGTAAGGATGCAACAGTCTCAGCGTGGTTGTGGACAAAATAGTTATGGTCAGAGCGGTTATCGTCAGCGTGGTTTTACCCTGTTGGAGATTATGGTGGTTATCGTCATTCTCGGCGTACTGGCGAGTCTGGTGGTGCCTAATCTGATGGGGAATAAGGAAAAGGCGGATCGGCAAAAAGCCGTCAGCGATATTGTCTCTCTGGAAAGCGCACTCGACATGTACAAGCTGGATAATAACCGCTATCCGTCCACAGAGCAGGGGCTAAAGGCGTTGGTAACGAAGCCGACGGTACAGCCAGAACCACGTAACTACCCAGCCGATGGCTATATCCGTCGCCTGCCGCAGGATCCGTGGGGTACGGACTATCAACTGCTGAACCCCGGCCAGCACGGCAAGCTCGATATCTTCTCTCTGGGGCCTGATGGCATGCCGGGAACGGAAGATGACATCGGCAACTGGAATCTTGATAAGAAATAAAGACGTCGGTCTTTGTTGCAGATTGTTGACAAACCTATTTATTGAACGAGAACGGTAGTAACGGAATAGAAGAGTAAAGCGTTTGCGCCATGGATGGCGCAAGCCGAGCGTACAGGGACGTATTTACAGCGTCTTTACGATCTATCCGTTATTACCGCCATACGGACTTTGTCGGCAACCTCAAATAACTATGCCAGTCTTTATTGGTGACTGTTGCAAATGGGTTGTGGGTAGTTGCTATCGATGGCGGCGGGAAAAGGACGGCAAAAGCGCAATGAAGCGGTCAACGAGGAAGCAGCAGGGATTCACCCTGCTGGAAATGATGCTGGTCGTGTTACTGGCGGGCATCGCGGCTAGCATGGTTGTCATGGCGTTTCCTCCCGAGCGCCAGAATGACAGCGCCTGGCAGTTGGCTCGTTTTCAGGCGCAGTTAGAATTTGCCGCTGAAAGCAGTCAGATTAATGAATACATGCTGGGTGTTCGTATCCATCCCGATCGCTGGCAGTTTTATCAACTCCAGCGACCCGCTGCATCGGAAGGGACGCCGATCCCAAGCGGCGATCGCTGGCAGGGCTACAAGTGGCAGCCGTGGCAACCGCATCGGGTGAGCGCATCGGCGTCGTTGCCCGAGGCATTACGGCTTGAGTTACTGCAAGCCGATGGGAAAAAAGTGGATAAAACGCAGAGTGGTGACGACCCTGATATTCTGATTTTGCCCGGTGGAGAAATCACGCCTTTCCGTCTGCTCGTTAAGTCTAAAGACAAAGCGCTCTCGAATTGGCTCCAGGTGGATAACACCGGGCGATTTGTGACGTCGATGAGTCAGGGTAAGAAACGATGAAACGACAGAAAGGGATGACGCTGGTGGAGGTGCTGGTCGCGCTGAGTGTTTTTGCGCTGGCAGGTATTGCCGTTTTGCAGACGACAGCCAGACAGGCAAGCAGCCTGAGCCGGCTGGAAGAGAAGACGTTTGCAGGCTGGGTGGCGGAAAACCAGCAGGTTCAACTGCGGCTGGAACAGCGTTGGCCGGAAGCGTCATGGGTGAGAGGCGAGACGCAGTTCGCTGGCCTGCGCTGGCATTGGCGCTGGCAGGGCGTAGAGACTGGCGACCCTCAGACCAAAGCACTGGATGTGGAAGTGCGACGTAATAAAGACGCCTTTGCCG
This sequence comes from Pectobacterium sp. S5, assembly GCF_051707265.1. Lineage (NCBI taxonomy): Bacteria > Pseudomonadati > Pseudomonadota > Gammaproteobacteria > Enterobacterales > Pectobacteriaceae > Pectobacterium > Pectobacterium sp. S5. The sequence goes on along the minus strand of NZ_JAULSZ010000004.1, from coordinate 222,040 downwards.
CCGATGCTTCCCTGCGCACCTATGTGGTGAAGCAATAATGGTTAGTAAAACAAGGATGTGTAGCCAAGTAAGAAGGGGGCGAGAGCCCGCGCGACAGAAACGCCAGCAGGGGTTTACGCTGCTGGAAATGATTCTGGCGATCGCTATTTTTGCGGCGCTGAGCCTCAGCGCGTTTCAGGTGCTGAACGGCGTGATGCGTAATGATGAAATTTCGCAGCGTAAAGCTGAGCGTCTGGCCGAAATACAGCGCGCATTTTCACAAATGGACAACGATTTCTCCCAGATGATCGCACGCGGCAGCAGAGGAAGTACCTCGATGTTTTACGCCGGTCGCGATCAGTTAAAAAGTGATGACTGGGGCGTCAGCTTTATGCGCAATGGCTGGCAGAACCCGTTTGGTATTCTGCCGCGTTCTGAACTTCAGCCTGTGGCCTATCGGCTGCGGGAACACACGCTGGAACGGTTAACGCATGTGACTCCTGACCCGATTGAAGGGCTCGATCCAGGCGTAAAACCGCTTCTCACACAGGTTGACGGGTTCCGCCTGCGCTTTTTCAGCAATAAAACCTGGCGCGATCGCTGGGACAACAGTACGCAATTGCCACAAGGGATTGAAGTGGTGCTGACCTTAAGGGATTACGGCGAGATGTCGCGTATATTTTTGATTACCACCGGGCCGGTTAAATGAGGTCGCGTCAGCGCGGCGCGGCGCTGCTGGTGGTGCTCCTGATTCTGGCATTAATGGTGACGATTGCCGCGGTGATTACGGAGCGCACAGGCAAAGCGTTTTTGCGCACCGAAAGTCATTTGAGCCGTCAGCAGGCGAAATGGTACGCATTAGGGGCGGAAACGCTAAGCGGGCAGATATTACAGCGCGATGCGCGGAGTATGCCGGGGCGTACGTTTGCCGGACAGAACTGGTCGCAGCCGGGGCTCCGTTTCCCCGTGGACGGTGGCGAAATCACTGGCCAGATTAGCGATGCGCGTACCTGCTTTAATGTGAATGCGATCAATCAAGGTGTGGATAACGAAAGCACGCTGGTGAAGACGCCTTATCCGGCGCAGGTTTTCCGTTTGCTATTGAAAAATCTGGGCGAGGAAACGGATCGTGCAGAAAAAATTACCGCGGCGGTGCGTGACTGGATTGATGCAGATAACTATCCGTCGGCGAACGGCGCGGAAGACGACGTCTATGCCACGCTGCCAGTGCCTTATCGTACCGCGAATCAGAGAATGAGTGAAATTAGCGAATTACGCTCAGTGTATGGCATTGACAGCGATCTCTACCGTCGGCTATTGCCCTATGTCTGCGCGCTGCCGGTGGATGCGATGTCCATTAATATCAACACGCTAACCGAATTTGATGCCCCGCTGTTATCCGCCGTGTTCCTGAACGAAATGACGATGTCGCAGGCAAAAGCGCTGGTGCAGCAGCGGCCACGTATGGGGTGGGCAAGTATTGAAGTTCTGCAACAAACTGGGCTATTGCCCCCGAATAGTAAAAATACTGCGCAGCGAGTGCTGGCAGTAAAAAGTGAATGGTTCTTTGTAAAACTCCAGGTGCGTGTCGGCGACAGTGATTTCCATCAACGTAGCTTGCTTCATCTGAGTGGACAAAAGATAGAGGTCGTGCAGCGGCAATATGGAGGATATAGGACGGTGAATCCATGAAAATAGCGGGAAAATGGAAGCGAAAAGCCGCAAAAACCCCATTAAATCGAGGAACGATCGCTCGGCATCCGTGCCTCATTGTTCGTCTTCCGGTAGAAGAGCTGGGAGAGATCGAATGGCAGGTGCGCTCATCCAATGGGGAAAGTTTACTGAGTCAGGGGCGCGGTAGCGTAGAGCAGGTTCGTCAGGCGCTGGCGGCCTATCCGTCCGTGACCTTCACCCGCGTTCTGGTACCGGCCACTGACGTGACGTTTTATACCCTGACGTTGCCCCGACAGGCCCGGCGTCAGCTGACGCAAGTCGTGCCGTTTATGCTGGAAGACCTGCTGGCGACGGAAATTGAAAAGCTGCATTTTGCTGTGCTGGAAATTCATGGCGATGACGGCACGGTTGCCGTGGTGGAAAAAAACCGGATGCAGCGTTGGCTGGCACAGTGTGATGCGCTGGGGCTCAGCGTCGATACGTTATTGCCTGACGCCCGCGTATTGCCGAAACATCAGGATGGCTGGAGCGCGTTGCAGCATGATGACATGTGGCTGTTTCGCCAGCCGACGGGCCATGCCATGGCGGCGGAGTCCTCCTGGTGCGGTGATCTGCTGAAAGCCGCTATGCCGCTGCCTGCGATATACAGCTACAGCGCGGCATCGGTCGGCGGTGAGCTGTCGCAGTACGAATGGCAGGAAGAGGGCGAGTGGAAGGCGCAGCCGGAAACGGATCTCTTCACGCTGGCGGCAACGGCACACTTACCTGCCTCGGTCGATCTGCGACAAGGCGACTATGCGCCGGAGAAAGCCTGGCAAAACACCCTGCTGCCGTGGCGCGGCGTCGGGATCGCGTTTGCCTGTTACCTCCTGCTGGTTGTGGCAGATGCTGGCTGGGCGCACTACCAGCTCTATCAACAGTCTGAACATTGGCGACAGGAAAGCGTGCGCACCTATCGGCAGATTTTCCCTTCCGAAACGAATGTCGTTAACCCGCGCGCGCAGATGCAGCAGCACCTGCAACGTACGGCAGCCGGAGGTGCAGGGAAAGCGCTGCTGGATCAATTGAATCCCTTACAGCAACTCATGACACAGAATAGTGCGATCAAAATTCAGTCGCTGTCTTACGACGGCGCTGCGGGTGAATTCCGGCTGGCGTTGCAGGGCACGTCATATCAGGAACTCGAGCAGTTTCAGCAGCAGGCTGCCGCTTATTATCAGGTACAGGCGGGAGAGATGCGGCAGGAAAACGATCGGGTTGAAGGCCGCTTAACGTTAAGGAGCCAGCAATGAATGAATTACGGCAACGCTGGCAGGCGATGAGCCCGCGTGAGCGTCAGCTTATGGTCGTGTGCGCGGCAGTGCTTCTGCTCTGTCTGGTGTATTACGCTATTCTCCAGCCGTGGCAGGAGCGGGAAGATCTGTGGGAGCGCACGATTTCCCGCGAGCAGCAGACCGTCAGCTGGATGCAGAAACAGGCTTCATTGATTCCGCAGGGAAATCAGGCAGAGGGGGATAATAGTCAGCGCGACGTCAGTCTGCCGATCTTGATTTCACAAAGCACCAAGCGTTACGGACTAAGCGTTGTGCGTTTGCAGCCGCAGGGCAGTCAGGCATCGGTGACGCTGGGGAAGAGTGACTTTAATAGTCTGCTGCGTTGGCTTGGCGAACTGGAACAGAAAAATGGCGTAAAAGTGATATCGCTGGACGTGAATGGCGTCGAGCAAAGCCCCGGAATGGTGGATGTCACCAGACTGATGCTGGAACGGGCGGATGAAGCTTAAGTCCGGCATCGGCGTAGGTATCGCTCTGGTTCTGGCCTATGGGCTGTTCCTGGCGAGCTATGCGCCTGCCCGTTTGCTCACCGCCGTGCCGCTGCCAGCCGGAATGGTGGTTGCAGAGGCTGCCGGAACGCTGTGGCAGGGGAATCTACAACGGTTTAGCTGGCGCACGTTAACGCTGGACGATGTGCACTGGAACCTCACCTTCTCGGGCTTTATGCCCGCGCTGGAGATCGCGTTTAAAAACCCGGAAGGCATTGCAGGCCGCGGGATCATTCGCGGCTGGCAGCAGCCGCAGTTTTATCAATGGCAGCTTTCTGTGCCAGCGGGCTATTTATTCAGCCATCTGCGTTTTATCGTGCCCATCGGCGCCGAAGGCAACGTTCAGCTCGATCTGCAAGAGGCGACGGTCGATCGTTCAGGCTGCCAGTCGCTGGATGCCAATATAACCTGGCCGGGCGCACGAGTGAAAACGCCGCTGGGCGGACTGGTGCTTGCGACACCTCAGGCTACGTTACGCTGCCAGCAAGGCGCGCTAGAAGCGAACCTGCGGCAGACCTCCTCACATCTGCAATTGTCTGGCAAAGGCAGCGTCACCCCGAAAGGCGAATATCGTTTCACGGGGCGGCTGAGTAGCGGAAATGACTTACCCGCGACGATGAAAAAGCTGTTGGCAACCATCGGTAAAGCCGACGAGCAGGGTGCCAGAATGCTGAATTTTCAAGGGCGCTTGCTGTAATTAATAGAGGTAAGCGTTGTTATTTTTGTGCCGTCGTGCGCAGAAATAAACTGCTCATTCATACCGTTTCTTTATCAACAATCAGGGACTAACGTGGACGATTTAAGGGAATTCGCACAGCTGTTTCCGGCGTGGTGGTTTGGGGCGCTGGGCGTGTTGGGGTTGATTGTTGGTAGTTTTCTGAACGTGGTGATTTACCGTTTGCCGATTATGCTGGAGCGTCGCTGGCGGCAGGACATCGAGCTTGAAGCGGGCATGGCCGATTCCGATCATGATACTCGCTACAACCTGTGGTGGCCGCCTTCGTCTTGCCCGCACTGCCAGCGGGCTATTGCAGTAAAAGATAATATCCCGCTATTCAGTTGGCTGTGGCTGCGTGGTCGCTCCCGCTGCTGTCATCAATCGGTGTCTGTGCAATATCCGCTAGTGGAAGTCATCACTATGCTGGCTTTTCTGACGGCGGGTTTGCTCTGGTTGCCCGGTATGGCGCTGTGGGGGGCATTGATTCTGCTGTCCTTCCTGCTGGTGCTGACCGTGATTGATATCAAAACGCTGCTGCTGCCGGATGTGCTTACGCTGTCGCTTCTGTGGATGGGGCTGCTGTTTAATTTATCGGAGACCTTTGTCTCATTGAATGATGCCGTCGTCGGCGCGATGGCCGGTTATTTATCTCTGTGGCTACTTTATTGGGTATTCAAATACGCAACGGGCAAAGAGGCGCTGGGGTACGGTGATTTTAAGTTGCTGGCTGCACTGGGTGCCTGGCTGGGTTGGCAGGCATTGCCGAATCTGGTTCTGGTGGCGGCGCTGAGCGGGTTGGTCGTTACTCTCGTCTGGCGCGGGTTGCGTAAAGAGGATACGGCTAAACCGCTGGCCTTTGGCCCCTGGCTGGCAATGGGCGGCGTGTTCAGCGTGATAATGAACGGATTCAATCTGTAGAGAATAACAAAGGCAATACGAGTCATCGGCTGAATGCCGATCGGCAGGCATAAAAATAGGCTGAGGGTATAAATACCATCAGCCTTTTTTATCTTTATCTGTGTGTGCCCTTCAATGAATAAATCTTTGCCGGGCAAATGACAGGTTATTCTACCATCAGCATAAAGGTACTCACCCAAACGACTAAACAGAATGAGATACCCATAAAAAAATACTTCACCGATTTATTCTCCAGCAGAAACCACGCCAGCAACGATCCCGATTGTGCGTTTTATTATGGAAGGAAATAATTACGCTGCCGATGATGTCACCGAAGGGTAATCTTTCCCGTTGTCATCACCAGAGTCACACTAGTTATGACGGGATCGGCGCTAAATCTACGCCGAGTGAGGGGGAGAATTCAAGAGGTCCAGAAACTATATTTTCAAAATAGCATTAAAAAGCGTTGAACCGTTTCAGGGACTGGGAAAACCGGGAGGATTCGAGTGAAAATAGCCCCTCAATCTTCCCGATTTTTGATGGTGTTATCGTTGGTTTGATGCCTATTGGATAGGCTTGAATGCGTTAGTCTGCTGGACTACGCTCGCCACCCCATCGAGGGTGCGACATGTTTCAGGATTGATTCGATCACATGCGCATTGTAATCCACGCCCAGCTGATTCGGCACCGTGAGCAATAGCGTATCCGCTTCGGCAATCGCTTCATCCTGTTTTAACTGTTGGATGAGTGCGTCCGGCTCGGCGGCATAGCTGCGGCCGAAAATCGCGCGTGTGTTTTCATCCAGAAAACCTACCTTGTCACTATCGTTACTGCTTCCGCCGAAATAGGCGCGATCGCGGTGATCCATCAAGGCAAAAATACTACGGCTGACGGAGACACGTGGCGTGCGCGTATGTCCAGCCTCAGCCCAGGCGGCCCGATAGGCACGAATTTGCTGTGCCTGCTGGATATGAAAAGGTTCGCCTGTTTCATCATCTTTTAGCGTGGAACTTTGCAGGTTCATGCCCAGCTTCGCTGCCCATACTGCCGTGGCATTCGATCCAGCACCCCACCAGATTCGTTCGCGTAACCCATCAGAATAAGGCTCCAGACGCAAAAGGCCTGGTGGATTCGGGAACATAGGCTGTGGATTCGGCTTTGCAAACCCCTCGCCACGCAACACATCCAACAGCACCTCGGTATGACGCCGTGCCATGTCTGCTTCTGATTCCCCTTCTGTTGGCTGGTAGCCAAAGTAGCGCCAGCCATCGATCACCTGTTCTGGCGAGCCACGGCTGATGCCGAGCTGCAAGCGTCCTCCAGCGATCAGATCGGCGGCGCTGGCATTTTCAGCCATATACAGCGGGTTTTCATAGCGCATGTCGATGACGCCAGTGCCAATCTCAATGCTTTTGGTTTTCGCCCCAATCGCGGACAGCAGTGGGAAAGGTGAACCTAACTGGCGGGCAAAGTGGTGCACCCGGAAATAAGCGCCGTCAGCACCCAGCTCTTCAGCGGCAACGGCAAGGTCGATAGATTGCAGTAGTGCATCAGCGGCGGAACGTGTACCAGACTGCGGCGATGGGGCCCAGTGGCCGAATGATAAAAAGCCAATCTTCTTCATAGGGTATTTATCCTTATACTCAGACAAATATTTAGCATATTCGTCCTGCACAGCAAGGTTCTATAGATCAGTAATAGAAGCACTCTACGCGATTAATAGTGGGAATAAATATCATTTTTTTAACGTAATAATTCAGTTTATCTGACTAATCGTTCGCAGAATTAATAGTCTATTGAACGGGCACTTTCTGATTTGCGCGGGTAAATAATCCTGTTGTTATTTGGAATAGAGCGTCACTCGGACTTCTCTACCTCCAAGTTGGTATCCAAATATTATTATGAGCGAGATCAGTATTTTCTTTGTCGCTATCGCTGTATCATTTTATATATAGCGAAAATCAGGATACCAACATGATAAAGAAATTTGGCTACACGCTGTGGGTTGCTGGGCTGTTTTTGGTGTTTTCTAACGCTTGGGCGGCGCGTCAGGTGACCGACCAACTCGGGCGCAATGTCACGATTCCCGACCACGTTAATCGCGTGGTGGTGTTGCAGCATCAAACCTTAAACCTGCTGGTGCAATTGGATGCACAAGAGAGCGTCGTGGGTGTGCTGTCCAGTTGGAAGAAACAGCTGGGCGAGCATTATGTGCGGCTGGCTCCGCGTCTGGTGGATTTGCCAATGCCGGGCGATCTCACGCAGGTCAATATTGAAAGCCTGCTGAAGCTGTCGCCGCAGGTGGTTTTTGTCGCTAACTATGCGCCGCCGGAAATGATTGCGCAGATTGAGCGAACGGGTATTTCGGTCGTGGCGATCTCGCTGCGTCAGGATCAGCCTGGAGAAGCCGACAAAATCAATCCTACGATGGGTGATGAAAACACGGCGTATAACGAAGGGCTTAAGGCAGGGATTCGGCTGATTGGTGACGTCGTTGAGCGTCAGAAACAGGCGGAAGCGCTGATCGACTATACGTTTACGCAGCGGCAAAACGTGAGTGCGCGTCTGGAGTCTATCCCAGAAGAAAAGCGAATCCGCGTGTATATGGCTAACCCAGACCTGACAACCTACGGTTCAGGGAAATATACCGGCCTGATGATGTCGTATGCAGGGGCGCTGAATGTGGCGGCGGCATCGATAAAAGGCTTCAAACAGGTGTCGATTGAAAATGTGCTGGCCTGGAATCCAGAGGTAATTTTCGTACAGGATCGTTACCCAGATGTAGTGAAGCAGATCGTCAACGATCCGGCCTGGCAGGCGATTGAGGCGGTGAAACAGCATCGCGTGTATCTGATGCCGGAATACGCCAAAGCCTGGGGTTACCCGATGCCGGAAGCGTTAGCGATTGGCGAACTGTGGATGGCGAAAAAGCTGTACCCTGAACGCTTCGCCGATATCGATATGCAAAAAGCCGCCGATGCGTATTACCAACGCTTCTATCGTATGGACTACCGTGTGGACGCCTCCGCGGCGCAATGAGGTATCGCACCTACCGGATCACGCTGCTCACGGTGGTGGTGGTCACGCTGTTGATCGCCGTGTGCTCACTGGGGATAGGGCGTTTTAGCTTATCCCCGTGGCGCATCGTCCAGATACTTGCCGAACCGCTGTCTGGCAACGATCTGCTGTTTGGAAAAAAACCGCTGCTTGGCGATATTGAACGGCAAGTGGTGTGGAGCGTGCGCTTACCCCGCGTGTTATTAGCCTGGTGTGCAGGCGCGGCGCTGGCGCTGAGCGGGGCCACGCTGCAAGGCGTTTTCCGTAACCCGCTGGTCGATCCGCATATCATCGGTGTGTCTGCCGGCGCGGCTTTCGGCGGCACGCTGGCGATTCTATTAAGCTGGACGCCGCTGCTTTTGCTGCTGTCTTCGTTTACGTTCGGCATTCTGGCGCTCTTGCTAATTTTCATGATGGCCGCCGCATTCGGCAAACAGAACGTGCTGATCCTGATTCTGGCGGGTGTCATCCTCAGCGGCTTCTTCGGTGCGTTGGTCAGCCTGATGCAATATCTGGCGGACACCGAAGAGAAGTTGCCGAGCATCGTTTTCTGGTTGTTAGGCAGCTTTGCCACCGCACACTGGAACTCGCTGATGACCATGGCGGTGCCGTTAATCATTGCTGGCGGATTACTGCTGCGGCTGCGTTGGCACATCAACGTGTTGTCGATGGGCGAGCAGGACGCGCGTGCGCTAGGTGTCGCCGTACAGCCCTTGCGTTGGCTGATTTTGAGCTTATGTGCCGCGATAGTCGCCGCGCAGGTGGCGGTCAGCGGCAGTATTGGCTGGATTGGGCTGGTGATTCCTCATGTCGCACGCATGCTGGTAGGGGCCGATCATCGTCGCCTTCTGCCAGTGTCACTGTGGCTGGGTGGAGGCTTCATGGTGCTGGTGGACGATCTGGCGCGCAATCTCAGTGAAGCGGAAATCCCGTTGGGTATTCTGACGGCGCTACTTGGTGCGCCACTTTTTGCCGTGCTGCTGTATAAAACACAGCGGCAGAGTCGAGGACGTTAGCATGCCAGCCATCAGGTTATCGACAGAAGAACTGGTATATGGCTACCAACGGGGGCAGGGCTTTTTTTCACCGCTGAATTTGTGCTGTCGGGAAGGGGAAGTTACGGCGATTCTAGGCGCGAATGGCAGAGGGAAAACGACGCTGCTGAATACGCTGATGGGGCACTTATCACCGCTTTCCGGGACGATCCAGCGCGATGGACACATTGGCTTTGTGCCGCAGATATTCACACCGCCGTTTTCTTATAGCGTTCTGGATATGGTGCTGATGGGGCGTGCGGCACGCGTTCGGCTGTTTGCCATGCCTTCTGCGCATGACATCACCGTAGCGCAGAATGCGCTAACTATGCTGGGAATCGCCTCCCTTGCCGATTGTGAGTTTAGCGCGTTGTCCGGCGGGCAGCGACAGCTGGTCTTAATCGCGCGTGCGTTAGCTTCTGAGTGTCAGACGCTGATTCTGGACGAACCGACGGCGGCACTTGATGTGCAAAATCAGGCGCAGGTGCTGCGGTTATTGACGCATCTGGCTAAAACGCAGCGCTTGAGCATCCTGCTCACTACGCACGATCCCTCGCATGCGCTGGCCATTGCCGATCGGGCGCTACTGCTGATGGGCAATCAACACTATCTTTATGGCCGCTGTGATGAGGTTGTGACGGAGGATAACCTGTCACAGCTGTATGGTATTCCGATGCGGCAGGTGTGCGTGGACATCGCGCCACAGCCGTATTATGCGCTGATACCGATATTGACCATGACGGAGTCACCATGACCGATCCCCTTCGCCTGTATGCGGCGGGTAGCCTGCGCCTTGCATTTGCTCCGCTGTTGGCGACGTTCAGCGAACGTTATGCGGTGGACGTGATGCCGACTTTCGGTCCGGCGGGGCTACTGAGTGAAAAAGTGATGCACGGTGACGCGGTGGATATTTTCGCCTCGGCAAACTGTGCGCATCCTTTACGCTTGAAAGCGCTGGGGCTGGCGGAAGAAACCAGCGTGTTTACGCGCAACCACCTTTGTATTGTGATGCGCAACGTGCCGGAACTCACCACGCAATCCTGGCTGATGGCGCTCCTTGATCCACGTTTTGTGCTTTCAACCTCAACGCCCGGCAGCGATCCCGGTGGGGACTATGCGTTTGAGCTCTTTGATCGCATCGAACGTCTGCATCGAGGCTTGGGAAATCAGTTGCGCGATAAAGCGAAACCGCTGGTGGGCGGCGGGCTCGATCATGCCATTCCGGCGGGCATGACGGCGGGAAGTTACCTGATTCGGACTGGGAAGAGCGATATGCACATTGGCTATGCCAGCTATCTGCCGTTATTGCTCAATCAACCGGATCTGCATGTGGTTCAGTTACCCGATCCCTATCGTATTGATGCCGAATACATGCTGGCTGTTATGAAACCTGCACGACGTGAGGCGCGGCTGCTGGCGAACTATCTTTTATCTCCTGAAGGACAAGGCTTTCTGGTGAACAAAGGATTTGCCTCACTGTTTTAGTCGCAGAACGGGAGGTAAATCGGTCAATGATGACGAACTCTGCTATCATTGCGGCATATCTGCGCCGCTTTTTAGCGCGGCGTCACCTTTCGTTATCTCGTCCTTGGTAGAGTAATCATTGTGAGTACAACCTCTTTTTCCTCCCTCGCGCTGCCCGCAGAGCAGTTATCCAATCTTAATGAACTGGGCTATACCGACATGACGCCCGTCCAGGCAGCGACGCTGCCAGCCGTTCTGAGCGGCGCAGACGTGCGGGCCAAGGCGAAAACCGGTAGCGGTAAAACGGCGGCATTCGGCATTGGGTTGCTGGATCGTATTGTCGTGAGCGACTTTACCACGCAGGCATTGGTGCTGTGTCCGACGCGTGAACTGGCCGATCAGGTCAGCAAAGAGCTGCGTCGTTTGGCGCGTTTTGCACAAAACATTAAGATTCTGACACTGTGCGGTGGTCAGCCGATGGGCCAGCAGCTCGATTCGCTGGTTCATGCTCCGCATATTGTTGTTGGGACTCCGGGACGTATTCAGGACCATTTACGCAAGCAGTCGCTGTCTCTGGATAGCCTGAAAGTGCTGGTGCTGGATGAAGCGGATCGCATGCTGGACATGGGCTTTACTGATGCGATTGATGATGTGATTTCCTACACGCCGTCCGATCGTCAAACCCTGTTATTTTCCGCTACGTACCCAGAAGAGATCGAACAGATCAGCGCACGCGTTCAGCGTCAGCCGCAACGTTTCGAGATTGCAGATGGTGTGGAAGAGTCGGCCATTGAACAACGCTTCTATGAGACAACGAAAGATCAGCGCCTGCCGCTGTTGATTGCCATTTTGGGCCATTATCAGCCTTCGTCCTGCGTGGTGTTCTGTAACACGAAGCGTGATTGCCAGAGCGTATTTGATGCGCTGGACATGCGCGGGATTAGCGTATCCGCGCTGCATGGCGATCTGGAACAACGCGATCGCGATCAGGTTCTGGTGCGTTTTGCTAACCGTAGCTGCCGTGTGCTGGTGGCAACCGATGTTGCGGCTCGTGGCCTCGATATCAAAGAGTTGGAGCTGGTGGTGAATTTTGAGCTGGCTTTCGACCCTGAAGTTCACGTTCACCGCATTGGCAGAACGGGCCGCGCCGGTACGAAAGGTCTGGCGGTGAGCCTGTGTACACCACAGGAAATGAACCGCGCTAATCTGATTGAAGACTATCTCGGTATGCGCATTAAATGGACACCGGCGGACGAAGTTAGCCGCAGTGGTGAGGTTGCGCTCGAACCTGAGATGATGACGCTGTGCATTGATGGTGGCAGAAAAGCCAAAATCCGTCCCGGCGATATCCTCGGGGCGTTAACCGGCGATGCAGGATTAACGGCAGCGGAAGTGGGGAAAATTGATATGTTCCCGATGCATGCTTATGTGGCAATCCGTAAAGCCAGCGCTAAGCGTGCGTTGCAGCAGCTCCAGAAAGGCAAAATCAAAGGAAAAAGCTGCAAGGCCAGATTGTTAAAGTAATCGGTGGCTGATATACCAGACAGAAGGGGCACGGGTAACTGACAGGAGTGTTAAGGGCGGATGCAGACAACAGAAATCGATCGGCGGCTAACGGAAGTGAGCCAGCAGCTAACGATGGTGCTGGTGCCAGGATTGCGGGACAGCGATGACGAACACTGGCAAAGCCATTGGGAACGGCGTTTCCCTCACTGGCACCGTATACGCCAGCGGGAATGGTATCAGGCCGATCTGGATCGCTGGGTGTTGGCGATCCGTCGTGAGCTTAGCGTCTGTACACAGCCCGTGGTTCTGATCGGCCATAGCTTTGGCGCACTGGCTTCCTGTCATGTGGTGCAGCAAGGTCAGGAGGGAATTGCTGGTGTGATGCTGGTAGCCCCTGCTGAGCCGATGCGCTTTGAGATTGACGATCGTATTCAGGCTGCACCGCTGTCGGTTCCGACGCTGACATTTGCCAGTCATAACGATCCGCTGATGAGTTTCACTCGCGCCCAATATTGGGCGCATGCGTGGGACAGTGAACTGGTTGATGTCGGTGAGGCGGGGCACATTAATGCAGAAGCGGGATTTGGTCCCTGGGAATATGGTCTGACAAGATTAGCTGAGTTTTCAGAAACGCTCATTGAGACTCGTTAATCGGCCAGTTTCCATCAAGTAGTCATATTACATTATTAAGATAGCGTTATATCTTTCTTTAATGCCAGGGCAATGAATATAGTTGTCTTGGCATCTATTTTTTATTAAGCCAGCTCTTCTTGATCGCCTGAACCATGCAGCATTTCCTGAATCTGCTGATAAACTTCGGCGGCAGACAAATTGCTATATGAAGTTTTGCTCTCAAAATGTAATACCTGTTCACCACCGGAACTATGAAGTGCGCCCATGAGTGCCAGATCTTCTTGTGTGATGCGCTGTCCGGTAAAGGCATCGAACATTTCAGAATTACCATCCGGGTACTTAACCACGGAAATAAGCTTGCCGTTGTACAAGGGAATACCCGTCATCGCCAGCGAGTATTCGGTAGCGGCTTTCTGCTGTGCCTTAATCTGTTCAGGTGGAGGAGCATCTTTCTCTTCAGCGGCACGCTTCTTTTGAGAAGACAGCGTGACTTTGGTGCTCTCGTTCGAGCCCGGCATATTTTGCGAGTCGGAATTTGTTGATGTGTCGGTTTTATTCCCCGGGCTGATAGCTGCAACCACAGTCGGGTTAGCCGCCGCGCCAATCGGAGGCATGGTTGCCGGGGTAGTTGCATTCACGAGTTGAATATCTGGAATCACCACAGTATAACTCCTTCTTATAGCTATTTAATGCTGGTAATGGTTTTTACCAGTGAGTTACTTCAGTGTGTTAAAACCACATACGTTAATACCACAATCGTTGAATTTGAGGTCACCAACACAAGCAGAATAATTATCTTCCTTGGAAGAGGGATCAGTCTGCTGGGGATAATTTCCTATCATTCAACAATATGACATTAACGAAATGGTTCAGTGAGAACACAGTTAATGTAAAACAGTATTTATGCCAAACACTATTTATGCAAAATGCAATTGCATTAAAAAACACCCTATCGTAAAAGGTATCGGCTGTTTTTTCTGCTTCATTAATATCCAAAAGGCATAAGATTTAACTTTTTGATTACCAATCGTGCGAGCTTATGTGACCAAACTTCTCCATTTTTAAAAAATAGAAAACTATCAGGGTATTAGCGTGATGCAGTGATAACTCTTACCCCATATGTGCTCTACAAGCGCGGGGTAACGCGATACACTGGTTTTCCTGTTTTTCCCTCTGTTAAGAAGTGCTATGCCCAGTATTAAACTGACGGTTAACTATTTGTATCAGCAAGCCGGCGAAGTGCGTGAAGCCTCACAGGCAACCGCCCGCGTTTTTGTTGGTGGTGAGCTCATCGCCACAGAGGTGATTACCGGGATGACGGAAAGCCCAGTCGAGAAATATTTGCACCACTCAGGGCGAGAAGCGCAGCCCGTACGTGTCGAATGGGATTGCGAAGGCACAACAGCCATTACGGTGTCTGAGGTAGAAATCTGCCCCTGCTGCCACCATGATTAGCCTGATACGTTAAGCTGTTTTTGAAGGCTTCGGCTTCATGATTGACACACTAAAAACACAACGCGAGTTGCAGACAAACCAACGTATAAGCAGCTTGAAGTATGACGGGTAGACAAGGTGAATGTATGAGAGCAGCGGTATCAACCTTAATAGCCTGTGGACTGTGGACGGCAACATGGGGAGCGCAAGCTGGCTGGTATGTCGTGAGCAATTACGAAGGTCACATTGGGCCTTATCCGGTGCATTTTTCATTGCAGAAATACAGTATTGACCAGGATAAGAATCTGCTTGGGAGCTACTTTTACGATAAATACAGAGCGCCGATCCCTCTGTATGGACGGCTCTCGGAAACGTCGCTTGAAATCTGCGAAATCCATACCCCGCAGGACTATGATAAATATATTGTTCAGGGCGTTAAGTCCGGCAGCGATATGACGCACTGCCCGTTTAAATTGACCGAGGTGGGGGAAGAACTGCGCGGCGAGTGGTCAAACGGAAAGACGCGTTATGATGTTAGCTTACGGCGCGTGGCATCCTTTGACGATAGCGAGCAGCCCGCTAAGGTCGAAGGGCAGGTCGATATTCCGTTCTGGGGACAAACAGCGACTCACAGTTTCGTCGGCGTGTATCAGAACAGTGATACAGGAATGGTCGTTGAGGGAATCAAGGCAATTAATAAGAAGAGCGGCAATGTCGATCAGCTTCTTCAGCCTGATTTTCAACAATGCCAGTTTGGCTTTTTCATGACTCCGGTTTATATGAATATTGAAAATGGCGGAGATAATCGCAGCATCATGTTGAACTGCTATTCCCACGGCGGAGGCGATATTCTGCTGGAATATCGTTTTGATGCGGCAAGCCAGCGTTATGGTGTAGTTGGTGAGTAAAGATTCTAACGGTTAGGATCGTTAGCGATTTTTAATATATAAATTACCTGCATTATTTTGCAGGCTAAATATATTGGTGTTCATTGTTGGAAATAAATGATTTTTATTTCCACTCCTTTCTTGTTAAAAATAATCCCGCCTTCATTTTTTATCAATATTGCGTTTTATCTTCATTGTAACTGCAAGGGTACGAGTCCATAAAAGGGCTATTTTCTGCTAAAGGAGTGAAAATGCTTTCAGGAAAGAAAACGATCATGGCGACATCCATATTATGTGTCGCTTTTTCTGCGCATGCGGATAATTTCTCTAAGTTGGATCAAGCGCTACCGTCAGGCATTAATGCGCTTGCGATTGCGCCAGTATTTGATTTCGACAGTGATGGCTGTTTGCCCAGTGCCGGGGTTAGCCGAGGCGGGGTACAAAATGGTGGCTTGAAGCCGACAGGAAGTCTGACTGGCGGGTGCCGATGGAGTAACTTTCTCGACTCGTCAAATACATTGCATCGATACGCCTGTGTTGATTCCGGTGGTGCTCGCTATTGTGGTAGCTTCTATGCGCTCTATTTCTTAAAAGATCAAGTGTTGGGTGGTTTGAATACGGGTCATCGACATGACTGGGAGCATGTTGCCATCTGGACTAAAAACGGCGCGGTAACGCACGGCAGCTTCAGTGCGCACGGTAAACTGACGACGGAAACCGCAGCGAATATCGATAAGCAGGGCGGCCGCCTAAAATTCGTGTACCACAAAGACGGTGCCTTAACGCACGCTTTCCGGTTTGCCAAAACGAATGAACAGGCAGAAAACCCTTACGGCAACTTTGTCACGCCGGATATTGTCAGCTGGTATGCGATGTCGGGTGACGGTATCAGTAACGAAGTGCTGCGTAACCAATTAAATGCATTTGATTATGGTTCCGCTTCGATTCCGCTTAAAGACAGTAATTTCCTGACTAACCTGAATAATGGCCGACCGGCTGGTTATCCAGAATTTACAGCGGCGAGTCTAACGGCGTCGAAATAATTATCATAAGAGAGGTATGGTCAGACATACCTCTCTCTGTTTTCTTATTTCCTGTCGAGAGATTTTCGATATATGGAAATATTTACATTGATTTTTATAATAATCAGGGGCGATCTGTCCTTGGAATGATGCGAACCTAATTACACTACCATTTATATCATTGAATTCTGCATGCATAGTTCGTTCAGGAAAATATAAGACGCGTCTTTTTATTCCAGTCATGTGGCAAGGAAATAATATTGTTTATACTGTGACGTTCTTAGCTTTTTGTTCGCTTCTCGTCGAACTGTTCACGGCAATATTCATCATTGATGTCGTCCACGATCACAAGCGCCGTTAAGGCAACATTGCGGAGGGTTTCAAGTTCGGTTGAATCGTCGCAACTGGTCATTAGGTCAATAATTCCACGGAGCATGGTCAGCTTTACTTCGATCCCTTCCTTCACTTGCCTGTCCCCTGTTCCTGCGATTCACGGACCTCAGTATGGATATCGCTGACGCTCCCGATAGGGGCAGTGAGTTGAGGGGAACGAAGTATCAAGGGGTGAGTCATTTACTATCTCCTGTAGGGGGTTGCGGTCTACAGGAGAATTGTGTCAATGCTAGGTCTCTGGTGGGGTAATCTTACAAAGAGAAAGTGCAATATTACGATTTATTCTATGTCAGACAGCCAGTTTTCGATGGTGACTCCGCTAGGACAGTAAAGGCTTTTTGCCTCCAGATCGGTTCTAATTTGTGCCATCTTTCCATCGATATGTTTTCTTGGATGTTCAGCGACATCTGCGCCATACATCACAGTGAGTAGATTTTTAATAAACTTGGCTTGAGCATTCTCAGTTTTCTTTGACTGTTTTGGTGTTTTTGTTACTGGAGTTGCATTGAGCACCTCAACTAACTTATCCAGGTTGGCCGTTCGGGCAACAAAATAGATATCATCTGGCACGGATGGCGCGGGTATATACCTCATGTGGGCATCAGCATCCCACATGCTAATCGTGCTGAGATTTTTGAATATTTCGATAATGCTATCGAACGCGGGATGATTGGCATCCCCGGCGGCTTCCGCGGCTTGGTTAAGCTCCTCAATCTCATCGTCAACGTCGATAAAATGCTGTAGTTGGTAAAGACCTGATGGGCCAGCAGAGATGGTTACACCTCGAATGAGGTCTTGCTTTCTTGATGGCTTGGGGAGTCCAAGGCTCTTACAGTATTGTTCTTCAGCAAATAAGCGCTCAATACCTAACAGTGGCGTGTCTTGGACCCCACTCAGGCTTGTTATCTCATTGCTTGTTGCGATAGCAAAGTCTATTTCACGATCTGGAGAGAATGATTCACCGATATACACCCCCCAGTTTTCACGCACATACACTTCCGCACTCGTAGCGGTTTCAGCCATTTTTACTCTTTTTATTTCAACCTTTTTGGCGATTTTAGGTGACTGTAGGTTTACTGATAAAATCAGATGCCCATCCAGAGCAAATCGCAGAATATCTGTTATGGCCACTTGCTCATTAATTTTTCTTTCGAGGTATTTCGCTGACTCGTCGAGACTGAGCCATTTCCGTAAATTGTTCAACTTTGACAAAGGTGTTCCCCGTTACCCTCCTCCCTATTTTTCAACTGGCACCAACCGGTTGAGGTATCGGCTTTTGGAACGATCCTAGATGCCAGTTTAGCTATTCTATCATGCAGTTATTTCTTGGCATTATCTTGGTGTTCGTTTCCTAAAATAAACCATGACTGCACTTCCGTCGTTCTTCAGGGGGGCATCACGTCGGTATACCATTGAGGTATTTTTTATTAAGGGAACTGGTTGAAGATGCCACGCTGAGCTATGCAGAATTAGGGGAAAAGGTCGCGCTTTTCGCTCCTGCCGCGCATGAACGGGTCAAGCGGTTTCGGCGCGATACGAAAAATTGTGCTGTCCACCTACCTTGAGCGCCCTGTACAGCCGAGTGATAGCTGATTCGCTGACGATTTGGCTGGGCCAAGTAGGGTAAACTGGGCGAGAGGTTTATATTCAGGCCATTGCTAAGATAGCAGGCAATAGCCTGAAGCAATATCGGTGTGACTATCACCCTTCGTCTGGATTTAAACTGGATATTTGTTCACTCATCGTTGCATTATGGCAGCGATAAGCATGAATCTGCTCTTTAAGTGAAAGATTATTCGTCTCTAAGGATTCGGCATTGCCGCATTTTTTATTTCTTTCTTTAACCCATGTTGCTTGAGAAGCATGGAATTTACTCTTTATGTCTTCAGGCGCGTCTTCCAATATTCCATATACATCGGTGAAAAAGAAAAGATATTGTTCCTTTTCACTTTCAAGCGTTTTCTCTTGTGCGGTTTTTGTGATTTTTTCGGCATTTTCACTGAGCCAGGCTACGGCATAAATTGCTCTGGATAGGGCATCATAGGATTTTTTTTCTACTTTTATTTCCTTTTCAAGCATACTGAGGTCGTAGGCAAAAGATGGAATGACGATTTTGTTATCGCTGAATCTATTATCTTTGCTTTCACCTGTTTTAGTAAAAATGTTATTGCTAATTTTACCCATTTCATCTTTTGTATACAAAAATTCATCTTTATTAAGAATGATGTCGATGACCTCCTGGCTAACGGGAATTTCAGCCCGCAAACTACACGAGAATGCTTTTCCCCAGCGTGGCTGCGTTGATATTTTAGAGTAAATCACGTTTACAGTATCAACAGACTGAGAAGGGGACTTATAGAACATTTCTTTTGCACGGTCGGCAAACGTTTTTTTAACGGCTTCAACCGCGTTGGGATCGCTGCATTGAAAGTCGTCCTTTGCATACGCTGACGTACAAGTAAGGATAATTCCAATCATAACATAGAGGAGCTGTTTCATTTCTTGTCCTTGTTTTCAGCCAATCCAAGCTGCACCAGCCTTTCCCTCGTCATCTGCTGTTGGCAGGTATAAATTTTTGCCTGATCTTCCATTGAGCGGTTGTTATTCGCGATAGTTTCTATTGCACCACATTGTTTATTTTTGTTTTTTATCCACTGCCGTGCATCCTCTTTCAGTTGCCCTTTAATATAATCGGGCAGGCTACTCCAGTAAATATTGAGCGCACTATCAGCCTCTCTGAATTCGACAATGGCTTTAATATATTTAAAACGTGGTGATTGTTCTTCCAGCCTTGCCGCATTTTCTTGTAACCAGGCCAAGCCATAAAGTGTGCGTGAGACTGACTCATCGTGTGGATACATAATATTGGTTTCTTGCTGATTATCAGCAATATGGACATTATAATAAACACGGTCTAATACGATGTATTCATCGCTTTTTTTGTGGGGGGGGGTATTGAGAAGGTAAACGCTTTTTGCTTTAGGATCTCCATTCTCCAGAATAGGATAGTACTTTAAAAAATTTGACACATCGGATGGGATTTTTATCTTGGCTTTGCCAAAGCAGCTTAGGTTATTTTTTGTTTTAAGTTTTGTGATAATGATGTCGTATTCAAATTCAATTTTTTTAATTGTCTCTAAAGACACGCGGTCTCTGATGGGTTGTGCTTTCTCTTGATCTTCTTTGATTAACGATTGAATGACGAGAGGGCTACGACATACAAGATTATTTGCATTAACATAGTGTGATGAAAGCATTATCAATAATAGAGATTTTATTATGACTTTTATCATTTTCAATTCCATTGAAATCACGTTAGCAGGACATGCAGATTCGTTTATCTGAAGATGAATAGGCGTTGGCACTGACCATCTTATAGGTCTCATTTATTTTTTTGAATTGGTAAATATAAGCGCCTTCGCCTGCTTCTTGTCTAAGTTCAGATTCCCTTTCGTTAAGTATATTGATGACAATTTCTTTGAGGTCAGGAGGAGACACGATGTCCATCTGGATATTAATAGTGCCTGATGACAGCGTATAGTAATTCATGACGAAGACCGATCCTGCATCCGTGTAGGATTTTTCAAAATATTTTTCTGACGGAGGGAGGTTTTTTATTTCTTGCAGAAATGAAATAAAGGCCGCTTTTCCATTTGAACCATTGAAGATAAAGCTGGCGTCAGATTCCAGTTTTGGCATTATTTCATTGTTTTTATAACTTATTTTATCTTTTTTCGCTATGTTTACACCATAGCTAGCGGGAATAAAATAGGAATCAGTGAGTTCAATAAATTGGTTATAGTCTTTTTGTGATAGTTTACTTTTTTGCAACACCTTGGTGAAATCTGTCACAAAAGTGGGGAAGTCTTGCGCATGTGCCGCGCTGGAGAGAAAAAGAAAAGGTAAAACGACGCTTTTTATATAACTCCGTTTCATAATAAACACGCATTCCTTACAAATAGTGAATAAATCCTTTTGATATTATAAGGTTATTCATGGTTGTGCGTATATATTCTTTGTCATTCACATTGTTGTTGATGTTCTACAGACGATCTTTTCTGCTGCGTTTCATCTTTACTGCACCACCAGCACTATCAACGACCTTAAAACCTACGCGTTGGTAGAGCGTTATTGCTCTGTTGCCTTTCAAAACACTCAGAGTGACGGGGACGTTGGCTTCATCTGCCTGCCGCAGGAATGTCTGTAATAGCCACGCCGCGATACCTTGTCCCTGATAGGCTGGCAAAATCTGGATTTGTATAATGGTCCACTCGTTGGCACCTTTGTGCTGTTTGAATAACCCAATACGTTCAGATCCCATCAGCACAATATAAGCGTCGTTATAATGATATTTGATTCGCTGCCAATGCGCCGAATCATCAGCAATAACGCCTGCCCTGTGAAGATGCTCATCCATCGTTGCGCGGCGAAGCTTAAACAGGAACGCTTCATCTTGCGGCGTAGCCAAACGCAGCGTGATATTGCGCCATTCCATATAACCCTCTGTATCGTGAGATGAACGTCGTGTGAGTATGCCCCCCATATTGACAAAATCAGGTAAGTACCATCAAATGATTTTCAGGAATACATATAAATCAAGGAAATAAGTATGAGGTATTTAGGTTTAACGCTGGTTTGTTGCGCGGTTCTTTTTTCTCCATTTTCCCTTGCCGTCGATGTGTCTAAGGTTTATGGAAGAATTCAAATTGTTGATTCGTTTCCAGACTATAGAGTGCAGATTGTCGACTCGCGCGAGCACCTAAGAGTGCAGGAAGTCACCGCATTCGCTAACCGCCCAGGGAAATGGGAAATTGTTGATAATTTTCCTGATTTTAAGATTAAAATTGTCGACGTTCACCCTGATTTCGAAACTAGGCTCGTCGATAACTTTCCTGGCCCAACCCGACGACGATAAGTGCCTTTCTTATGCAGGAAACCCTCAAACGCCTGCATATTGCCGATTGCTTCACTCCCTGCCGCTGGCGATCACACCACTATTTCCTCTTGGCTCGGTGCTGTACCAACAAAGACGTACAGATGTTGGTACGACATCGTAGTTTGTAGCACGAAAAATTACATCATGTTTTAAGTCAAAGAAATAGCGTAGTTTTTGCTGGTTTCAGCAGCACCCAACACGAAAAAACTGTAATTCGTTTTAATGATTTTAGTTGGTGATGAAGCGCACGATCCCTGTAATGGCGCGGGCTGGGCGGGTTGGTTTGTAGAAAAAGAAAACTGAAAAATTTTTATGATCCGAAAACCGCAGGCGGGTGCGGTGTAGCGCCGATTTTGGTGCTTTTTACATTTTTTTCTTTTCGTTGTTTTACCTCCTTTACAAAATGTATAGAATGTAATCTATTGATATTTTTTTATCATTTCAATTAATTGGAGAAAGTTGAAATGTCGTACTTGTATAAGTATCGGGAAATGACCTCAAATCATTTAAATGCTATTGCTAATAGGCAACTATGGTTTTCCGTAGGACAAAATTTTAACGATCCTTTTGATTGTTCTTTAAATGTACCAATAAATTTAATGACAGGTTCGTCAATGCTAAATTTCATAAAAGAAAAAACTAGCGCGAGCTATCTTAAGTTAATGGGAATAATTAGTGATGAACACATAAATAATATTGCATTGAAACATATAAAAAATGCTCAAAGATTAGTTGATGCTGGAAAAATTGAAGAGCATCCAATAAACCTTGTTCTTCAATATGTGTTGGAATATCTTCATCGTAGTTTTGTATGTTGCTTTTCAAAGAATGCGACAAATCATTTACTATGGTCTCACTATGCTAATAGCCATACCGGGTATTGTATCAGATATAAATATGAATCCTTGCTTCAGGACATTAGATTAAGACGTTATGGCGACGTAATATATGATGACTCTCCAATAGATTTACTTTCTGTGTTTACTGATAATATGGATGTTGCTCTTGATATTATATTTAGGAAGTCATTTTGTTGGAAGTATGAAGATGAAGTTCGTTTCATTCATGACGAGTTATCGGAATGCGAGAACGACAGATACAAAGTTTGCACCCATTCTGATGATGTGATTGATTGTATTATTTTGGGATACAATTTTGATATATCTCGTTTGGATGAGTTAAAAAGTATTGTTGCAAATAAAAATATTTTGTTTAAAAAATAGAGCGAAGTTCTAATAGCTATCAACTATATGTGTCTCCTAACCGAATTTAGCTCTGAAATGGTGATGGTTATGATGGTAAATAAAGATAAGTACACGCAGGTAATTCTCGATCTTGCATATAAGATCCCGTTTGTCTTTCCAAAAATTATTGGTTGCTACGCAAAAGAATACAATTCTAAAAGTGATTATATAACTAATAAAAAACAGGAGGATAATCACATAAAATTAGCCTCACTGTTTGAGTCTCCATTTTATTGGCAGGGGATATCTTTTTCTGTTTTTTTGAGTAGTGAAGAACTCTTGTATTTAAGGCGATGGCAAAATAAACACTCTGTTTTTATGTCCAGCTCTAATGGGAGCCATATTGTCTCTAAGTCTTTCGATCAAGATAACGGCTGGGCTAATGTTGGTTTTATTAGAATTAACCAAGATACGATCATGGATGATTTGTTTTCTGTATATACACCCAATGATTTTTTTAGTAGCATAAATATTACACTGACAAAATATTCTACTGGTTTGTCTTTCTTGACTTTTTATATCTCATGCAATAGTCAGGTCACTGACTTAGTTAGTAGCATCAGTGTGCCAAAAATGAATTATTTCGTCGAGTTTGAGAGTTTCAATGTCTTTTCAAGAAAATGTCACAGCATTTCTATGATGGATTATTGGCATCATGCTGACTCAATCATAAGACGGAATATAATAAACGTGAAATCATCTGCAAATGAATTAATTAAACATCTATTTAATGAAATTGGCATTAAAAAGAAAGAAAGTGATATGTATTGTGTTTTAGATATGTATGCGGATCAAGTATCACCCTACTTTGATGATAGTGTTTTTTCGGAAAACCATCAGGACGAACATCATGTTTTATTTCCCAAGCGAAATAAATTCATTAATTCACAATTGAGTGATAATTCTGAGGATGTATTTATTGAGAATCGGTATCTTAACGTTTCTGGGGTGGATTATATTTACATGAAGGTTGCTCAGAGAGTGAATAATGCAGGGGTTATCTCTAATTTAAATGGGTATTTATCGATTATTCCAGTATTGCTGATGAGTAAAAAAATAGATTTGATTAGTGGTTATTTGAATAGTGCTAAGTTACACAACAGAAAACAATCGGTCGAGAAAGTTTATGAAAGTTTATATGATATATCATATCAATTACATATGATATTGGCTTGGTTTAAATCTTCGCGGAGATTTTTTTTATTTAATATGCCAGAATCATTCAGAAAAAACATAAGTAATATTATATCTTATCAGATGTCAAGGGTTGAAAATCTTAAGGAGGTTAGTGGGGAAATATACACATTGTCTAATAATAGAATACAAGTTAGTAATATAAAATATAATAAACGATACTCTGCCATGGTTTTCGTTCTTGTAATAATACAAATTATTCTTGCTGCTATGACTATCGACTGGAACAAAAGTGATACGTGGTATTCATCGGTTATAAATTGGATTAAAAATTTTGTATGAAACGAAATAACAAATTCTGGTATTTATACCAGAATTTGTTCGCTATACCATTCTAACATTTCTTTTCGGCTAGTCAGATATTGCGCATGGTTGTAGGTACCTCTAATCGAGTTTTTATCAACATGCGCAAGCTGGGTTTCAATCCATGCGCTGTTAAATCCGTGCTCATGCAAAAATGGTGCTTATGGTATGCCGGAAACCATGCCCCGTAAGCCTGCCATGATAACCCAGCATTTTGATCACTTTATTAATCGCGGCATCGCTCATTGGCTTTCTGATGTCATTTCGGCTGGGGAAAACCAGTGGGTAATAGCTCGCAAGCACTTTCAGTTCTTTCGGAATTAGCCTCTTCCCTCTGCTCAGTACCCGAAAACCGATAGCGCGAACCCTTTCTTATCGATCAGTAAAGAAACGTGTTGCCGCCATTGAGTGTGTATAGCTTCTACAAGATTTTATGGTATTAACTAAGACAATGAATTGAGTATATTTGTTGTTTTTTAAGGGCTTTTTAGACTTTTGGAGAGCGTGTAAGAGGGTGTAATGGTGTCCCCAGCAGGAATCGAATTTATGAGTATTTCTATGATTCAAAAGATAATTTTCTTTTTCGCTCATAAATGTCCCAACACTTATACCAACAGATGAATTTGAGTTTTAAATCATCATTTTAGGTGCATGAAATCCAGCAGAAAAAAGCCTAAAAGCTGATAGCAACTATACTACGGCTTTGTTGAGTAAATCGAACTTTCTGCGGGAAACAGGATCAGATCGCACTCAATCCTGACAGAGCGTGGCGAACCGTGGCAAAGCAGAAGTTCAGAATCACCAATTGGAAAACCTATAACAACGCACTCCGGCAACGGGGTTCGCTGACAGTCTGGATCAGCGATGACGCGACGCGGCAGGCCTCTGCGCTACACCGATATACAATGCTCACCTTAAAAAAATAGCGGCAGAAGAACTTAATAATCCTTTACCTAAAAAATTCCTTTAATATAAATCGATAGATTTTAGCTATTGACATGGTTAAATATTATGATATTCATTTAATTGTCAGGATGACAATTAATAATAATGTAAATGCAAGGATGCATAGCTATGAAAAAAATAAACATGAGTTTGATGGAAAGGTATCTGCTGTTGCTGGACAGATTCGTTGATAAGCTCAATGAATCTGGATTTTCAGAAGCAGAAATCACCGAGCAGTCTTATCTTTTTTGTGCAGGGTTTTACATTAAATACCAGCAAGATATAGAAAATCTTACGTTTTCAAACCGAGAAGTAGTGCTGAGCTTTTTGCTTCTCTCTTACTATACCCATATCGAAAAAATCAGTGATGATTTGATTGATAAACCCCGTCTGAATAAAGTCTTCCACTCCATCATCAGTTTCATTATCGATAACGGTGGAAGAACTGAAAGAATTTACGTTCATGAGAAAAAGAAGTATGACGCCAATAAGCTGATAAGAGCTTCAACGAACGTCAGGAAGAGTAGTTGTAGGATGTGATGAAAAAGCCCGTAGCGTTGAAACTACGGGCTCATGCGTCCCTTGATGGAGACTGTAATTTAAATTGTGTATTAGCTCGGACTTGAGTTGACCGGTTTCGTAGGCAGAACACAATCAAGTATGGCAGTCTGGTTTGAGCGAAGAGCGGTTTTAACCATGTTATGTTAAGCAATATAGAACTGAAAACCTAAACAGGATGTCATTCCAGTGAAAGTAAAAAACTGCCAGACCTGCAGCCAACCGATGAGCAAAACACCAGAAACTCTGAATCTTGACTGTGGTGGCGATTGTTTAAGTTGCATGGCTTGGCATGGTGATCCAGACGCAATTGAGATTGTTGAGAGACTTACTGGCGAGAAAGTTAATGTCCGTGGAAGCTCATATCGTTCCAGTAAGGTTGAAGGGCAGCCATGAGCGAGAAGCGGACGGTGGCTGAACGTCTTCTAGACTAGCATGCCGTTAACAGTCAGATGCGCAGCTTCGAACCATTACATGTGACGGATCCATCTCGCCATAAAAAGCCTATCCATATGATTTCAATAGATATATATTGATTGTTGATTTTTTATTTTAATCATGCAGGGTCTAGTGTAATCTATTGATTCATAAGGAATGTTTTTTAGTGTTTGGGAATAAGCAATGCTTACAGAAAAGCAATTATTTGAACTTATTAAGGCATTACAATCGTCCAATTTCTCTACAGCAGAAATGATTTTGTTAAGCCTCGCCGTCATTGTCGCAGCTCTAATAATGAGTTTTCTGGTTTCGATTGTTACTGAAAAGGCTAAAATATCAGCAACTAATTCCAACTATGAAACACTGCGGGAACAGTTATCTATAAACACCACTACCATTAAAGATATAGAGAAAAAGATAACTTCCGAATTATGGATTTCTCAGCAGGTCTGGCAAAAAAAATATGATATGTATGAATTTGTCTATGCACAATTGCTCGCGATTAAAAAATGGGCAGATAATGAGTTTCATATAATTGAGCTTCATATGACTCCTGGGTGGATAGCTAGCAGTCACCAACCATATTTTAATGAGGCGCAAGAAAAGCAGTTTTATAAAGAAATACAACAAGCTCAAGCGGATATTGATAAAGCAATGAATGATGAAGATATTCAGAGTAAAAACAGATAACTACAACAAAAATTAAGTATTGCAATGACATCTCTAACTGAAATTTTAATAACAAAAGCAATTCTTTTAAATGCTGACGTAACTGTAATCTTAGAGAGATTAATTGGAAATATTGGTTTTGATCCTTCCCCATTAGATTATGAAGATCCAGATGATTATGGCTATAGAATAAAATCAGCTATTGAAACAGCCTTGAAAAAAATAAGAGAGACAGCGATCTCTGATCTAGAAATCAAGCATCAGGACTGTTAGCACTCCGTTAGGGGCAGATAATGGAGGTTTAAATTCTTTCGCACAGGGATAAATTCATATAAATAATAGGATTATGGATTGTTTATATACAGGGATGTTGCACATGGAGACTATGGAGAATAATAGCCCTATTTATCGATTTTTCTTTTGGTTAGGCTCATTTGTAACTGCTAATATGGAGTTGATAGAACTATAGGAATTGGCTGTTGCAGGGTGCTGCTGAAAGGTAAGAGAAATAACAAGCTTTATTAAATCATCGAGAAAGCATATGAACGAAATTAACATTCCAATTTTGATCGCAAATTTCAAACCATTCAGGCTAATATCTCGTGATGATGCTGATGTATGGAGTCCTAGCTTAGAGGAGATAAATAATTCCACATATGACTACGTGAAACTTCACAGAACAAGCAGGTTCTTCAATGCACATTTACCTAAACCAATGCCAGCATGTTTGGGATTCGACGGAAGCTTAATATTTCCATATATTGAAGAATTTAAAAATGATAATTTAGTTGTTGAAGAAGTTAATAGAATTCTAGCTTCTATATTTATCGGTGGGGTTTATGTCGAATCAATCGTGCCTTTAGATGTGTCAAGGGGAATAATGAATGTTACAGGTTACTACCGTCATTACTCCACTCACAGCAGTAATGCTAATTTCCATCATGCAATTGGAGAGTGTGATGCAGGCTCATTGGCTTCTATCAGATTGCTCGAACCTGAGATTATAAGTGCTGATAAGATCATATCAGCATATGACTATGGACATAAGGTTTTGTCCAAACTACCAACGTTATCTCCCTCACTATTTATCGGTGCATTTACATATTATAAACAACACCAATTGTGCGAGGCATTAGCGCACGCTTGGATTAGCATAGAGCAAATATTGGAGTTCGTTTGGAAAGGAACAATAGTCGAAGATGCAAAATCTGTTAATATTCATAAGAGACGAAAATTTATTGAATCACAACAATGGAACTCAGCACATAAAATTGAAATTCTCTTTCAAAACAAATATTTATGTGAGGATGGTTATTCGTTTTTAAGTAAAGCGCGGTTTGCCCGGAATGACTTTATCCATAAGGGATTAACACCCTCATATGAAGAATCTCACTCGGCGTTAATGTCGCTAATTTTACTTGTGGAAGTTGCTTCAAAAATAAATGAAGTGGATTTTGATCGTGCTAACTTAGATAAGAATCTGTCAGATCATCCAAGACATTGCATTCCGCAAACTTTTTCTCCTAAAAAAAATGAAAAAGATACTCTTGATGTAAAATATTGGCGAGAAATGAAAAAGATTCCAGGCGATAAAGATTGGGAAGGAGAGTTTGAATCATACCCAGATATTACTTTATCAGCGGTTGGTGAAAGTGAAGATTAAAGAGTTATATATTCTGATAGAAACATCCGCTCTTGGCACAGAACGGACTGTCAGGTTAGGTTTGGTTATGTGCTATCGCTGTGTCAGGAAGAGTGGTGGCAGGATGTGATGAAAAAAGCCCGTAGCGATGAAACTACGGGCTGATGCTTTCCCTGATGTTGCTTATGACTTATAGGTTATTTCGACGGCGAGACTTTCCATTTTCCTTCAAATTTAAAGAATTTAATCTCCATAGTTGATGTTCTTTCACCCAGAAACGGAATTTTTGCACTGTATTCGACCGTGCATTTGTAACCCCGTCGCTGTCTTTCTCTTTACAGGCGATTTTCTTAGCGGAGTTAAAGGTTACCCTCGCTGATTCAGATGGTGCGCCTTTGTTCATCTCTTCAGTAAAAGATTGCATTGCCTTAGATACGTCAGCATCTGATGGTTCGCTGTCACAGCCGGTAAGGAAAAATGACAGCACCAGTAAACCTAAAGATAATTTTTTATTCATCATGGCTCTCATTCTGAATATTGCTGAATTTAAAAGACACCGTTTTTAGTTTCGCTGGCACCGGCATTGAATTCATAGGAGCTGACCTTTTCACCTTTAAACGTGATGAAGAGGGATTTCAGTTGCATATCATGACCGCCAGTGAACATGCCAACAATGGGGATAAACGAGGCCGCTTTCATCTGATTGTTATACATGGAGTAGAACCATCGGTCTTCACCGTCTTTCACCATATGGTTATCGGGCTCGCCAAACGACGCTAAGACATCCTGTTTTGTTGTTTTTCCTTTGACCAATTTAGTTTTCACACTTTCATGCGTTTCGTTCTTTAATGACTGATTACCACTGGATGAACATCCGACCAGAGAAAGTGATACCAATACAGTGATGATAATTCTTTTCATTAATATATACCTTGGGGTTTATTATTAATTAATTTTTTAATTTGAATGAACTAACAAGATGACTGAACGCGAGCTCAAATTTGTCAATTCTGGCATTCAACCACCTTATCAAGATATGACAGCCTAGCGTTGCTAATAAATAGGTGTGCCATAATTCGATATTGTCAAAATCGAATACGAAAATGAGAATTGAAACGGTAGCAATAATGTTAAGGATGATAAAAGTAGCAGGGAAAAAACTAGGGATAGACATAGCAGAACTATAGCTTGCAGCAGTAAATTGAAATCCTGGACCCAGAAGCAGCGTAATTGTACTTGGCCCAAATACAACAAAACATCTTCTGGGGAGGTTAATTTGTCGCTCTTTGGTGGTTGTATTAACAATCAGTGCATCGTGAAATGATGTATAGGCATTATGTTCATGGTAGCAATGAAATGCGTATTTTTTAATACGGTGTGAGCTTCGGAAAGGTAAACCATGCGCAGAGATTTGTGTTTCTGCTCCGTCATCTGTTTTTACCCAGATAGTGTCATTGTTCGGGTTGTAGCTGATGACCGTGCCTGAGAATGTTTCCTCAAAGGTGTATACCTGGCCGCAAAACTCAAATTTTTCGGTAGTGATTTTAGCGTCCCATTGCTGACGCCGCCAGTCGTTGCTATCAGCCTCTTCTTTCCGGTTCTTCCTGTAAGCGAAAAGAGCCCAGATAAGCAGGGGAGCACTGACGGGTAGCCAGAGCCACCACAGCCGGATAGCACCTGTCATAGAAACCCATTCAATAATCACAGGAAGCAATACGCCGATCCAGAAACGTCTCATGAGTAAAAGGCTCATACAAATTCCTCAATAGCTGAAAGTGAAAGTCATATTCGATGTATGAAGAAATGAGGGATTACGCATGAGATGAGGTTTGTCATTTTGAAACCTTTTCGTTAGCTGAATAAGTAAATAGACCAGTTAAATCAGTCTATTATGAGATATCGCAAAGCTACATTTTGAACAGTTGTGATTAAACAAAGCAAATCGCTTATAACGATCGATGGTTTACTTGTGATAGTTAAAAACTATCATAAATAAAATATAGATCGTTTATACCGATCGTTAATCTTGTCTTTTTTGTATGAAGAAGGACTTGCAGAAGCCTTGCCTGTCCTACATTTGGAATGATGATGGGTGTGATTTTTGGGGCGTTTGAATGGTGGTTTTTGGTGTGGTCGTAATTTCTATCATCTTCACGCCAGTAATGGTGTTGTGTTTACCTGGACGTTTGAGGGTTGGGATTTTGAGTTTTTTTAACATGCCAATGATGATGTTGAGGTAGGGGATGGTTTCTAACCATCTGAAGCCTGTTAGCACCATAGATATCGGTTTTCTGCGGTGAGTTTCTTTTACCGCTTCGGTTGCATATGTTTCTTTACTACCGGCATCAACTTCTTTTACCGCTTCGGTTGCATGCGCTTCTTTACCATCAGCATCAGAGAGAAGCGCTTTGGGAGAATCGATAGCGTATTCGCCCTGACCAGCTTCGTTATCGAAGATAAGCGCTTCGATGGAAGTGTTAACGTCTTCTTTGATGATTTCAGGGGTATCCGTTGCTATGGCACTAACGGGCGCTTCACTAACAGATGCTTCACTGACTGAGGGCATTTTCAATCCAAACAGGAAAGCATTGTCGCGTTCCGGTTGGTAATTGAGTCTGTGCTGCAAGACAGACCAGGAATAGCCTTTGCCTAATTGCGAAGCTTTGAAAGCAATCCCGCTGTATTCGAATGAGAAGCCGTTCATCTTTCCCGTGGAAGCGATATTGGGAAGCGCTTTGATATTGTGGGCAGCAAGCTGTTTCACAAACTCAGTAATGGAGGGTTTATCAGGAAGCAACGCTTCAAGTGCTTCCTGGATGAGTGTTTTTGGTGATGGCTCTCCTTTATACTTCTCCATCATCGCTTCGTTACGCGACAGCCTTTTAGGTTTCGGTATTGCGCCCATAGGCTTTTGTGTCGGGGATTTTCTAGACTGCGAAGGAGGGAAGGGCGAAGCTGGGGATAGTGATGCTACCAATTCCGGCCCTTTGGTTCTTGTCAGTGAATAGTCGCGTTCGAGCTGCTGGATGATGCGGGTGCTGATGAGGTTTTCATTTTTACCTAAGTAAAGTTTTCCATTAACGAGATCGATACGACTGGCAATAATGTGAATGTGCTGGCCGTCAACATCATCATGTAACACATAGCATCTCAGGTGCGTTTCAGAGAAGCCCATTCGGGACATGTAATCATCAGCGATTTTTGACCACTCCGAATTCGTTAACGCTTCGTTCTTCGGTAATCGAAGCGAATTATGCCATACGGGTTTGGCCACATCCGGGCGAAGCGTTTTTGTGGTAGTAAATTCAGCGATCAGATCACCGGATATATCCCCCATCATGTTTCCACCAATGACATAAGGTGTGCATTGATGATGAGAGCCTGGTCTTAATGCGTAGAGAACGACACCAGCGAAGTTTTTACCCCGCCTGATCTTCTGCATTCCCTTCATGGGAAGCACTCCACATATTATCTGTGATCAAATTTGTGCGAAGCTCTGAGATCTGACGCTTCACGGCAAAGAGTTCAGTTTGTGAGAGTGGGCTGTCATTACCCTTGTTATCCAGATGGGCGACCAGCCTGTTCAGCTTCTGTGAAACCTCACCAAGGGTTTTCCATGCTTCGAGATTAATCGGGGGAATAACGGGGGGAAGGTTATGCAGAAATGCCATACGCAGCCATTCGCCTTTGCGATGACGGCCTCGTTTTTCATTCAGAAGCGACAACTCTTCATCATTAAGCCTAACACTGACGCAATGGCAGCGAAGGATATTATTAAAAGTATTACCAGTGCTCATATGAACTCCTTTTCATATAATCTTAAATAAAAGCATATTCCGTATGCTTATACTTACTTATATGACAGAAGCCAACAATGTCAATCCGTATGGTATTGATTTTTATTTTAATTTTTTTCAACCGAAGGGCGAAAAAACAAGGGAGAACTCGAAGAAGCAGCGTAGCGCTTCGTAGAGTTAGCCCTTGCTCATTATTAGTTATGGGGCAGTTATTTCATCACCATATGGGTAAATTACATATATATATTGGACTAGATCTTGATCATCATTACGGGAATCATCTTTAATATTTATAATTCTTATTGCTAAGACATCACCTTGCATATTTCTAAATAGTACCACTTCTCCTTTATGGATAGTGTATCCTCTTGAGCTACTATCATAGTTTTCAAATTCTAAAACATCACCCCTATTGGAGTTTTTAACTCTCGCTATTTGATACGAATCACCATCTTTATATACGTGTATAGTAGTATCACTTGCTTTACTGAATTTCACATTGAATGCTATTTTCCCATTACTCATTTCGATTGTTCCATTATGAGTCGAATAATCGAAAGAATCAATTTCGGATATGAGGTAATATGTTTCTTCTAAATTATTACTGAGTTTTTTTATAGCATTTTTAGGTAAGTAATGGTTATTAAAGATAGACTCCGCATTTTCAACTTTATCAACTATTTCTGTTGAGAACTTATATACAGAAAGCAAACCAGCCAAATTCATTAATCCTATTGACTTACCAGTTGTTCTTCTAAACTCATCGTTTAATTCTGAACGAACTGATATTGGTTCGTTATTTGATAATGTAAACCAATCACTCTTCTTTTCACCTGTTATAAAAATGATGTCTTTCTGCTGTTCTTTTCCTAATTGCAGTATTGATTTCCATATTAGAAAATCACCAACACCTGTATCATCTTTTTCTGAGTCCTTATATCCTGGAGGGATTCTCATTTTTTTCCTATATCCCCATTCAGTGAGTAATACCTCTTCACTGTCAGATACTGAAATTACATTTTTAGAATCAAAAACTTTATCATAAATAGTTGTTATTGGATCTTCCCCTTTCCAGGATTTAACTTCATCCACCATCTTATTATGCTTTTTTTTATAATTTACTATCAATTCATTTATTTTTGTGGATAAATTTTCTAATTCTTCAAATTGGCTTGTTTCTTGGAATATTTTAGATAACGATTCTAATTGTTTTATTCTACTATTATCGTCGGACAATGCTTTCACAATATCAGATATTTTGTTATCTCTGTTTTTTATAAATTCTCTTGCTACCCTGTCTGAAATAAATAGCTTTCCTTCACTTTTTAGTTCTACATAAAGTTTTTGAATTTCTTTAATGTCTTGTTTTCCAAGTTGCTTGGCTACATAAGGAAGCAAAAGAACATTTGTATCTAAAAAAATGAGGGTATTTTTCTCTGACGCATTAACATCTTTATAGATTGTAAAGATATTCGATACTTCGGGGAAACGTCTTTCTAAAGAAAAAACATTATCTAATTCCATCTTGTTTTGTTTTTTGTCTTGACTTTTATTTTCCATTTATTCCCTCTGTATCGAAAATTTTGGTGTGGAAATTTTATATATAGATATACACATAATGTCAATTTAAATGATAGTTTTGGCT
Organism: Pectobacterium sp. S5; assembly: GCF_051707265.1. Classification (NCBI taxonomy): domain Bacteria; kingdom Pseudomonadati; phylum Pseudomonadota; class Gammaproteobacteria; order Enterobacterales; family Pectobacteriaceae; genus Pectobacterium; species Pectobacterium sp. S5. Next base: position 188,149 of record NZ_JAULSZ010000004.1, on the reverse strand, counting down.
ACTACTATTGGGACGCTGTAGTGCAAACGGCATTAATTCGATACTAAACTACTTATTTGATGTAAGTCATTTAATGTATAAATCTTTGCTGGTATGTCATTATATTCGATAAAATAAAAAACGGATTTTCTGTAATCCGGTGTTTTGGATTTTAAAATGATATCTAATAATTACTTTAATTCAACAGAATTGTGTTCAGGAGGATATCCTAACAATACTTTTTTAGCTAATTCAAATTTAAAGCCATTGGATAATAGGGTTTTTAGTAACTGAGGTTCATTAAAGGAAATCTTAGTTATTAAAACTTCTTTGAAATTAAATCTGTGCTTGTACTTCATGATGAAGTCAGGATAGTAACTGAACAAACTGTCAGAAAGAATACTTCCATCATCATTACTTTTTAAATTATAATCTGTTGCTGGATGATTAAGTATTACATCAAGAATATCTTCATTATGATAATAAAATGCAATGCTTCTGCCAGTATTGTCTCTATGATTAATATCTGCACCGTGATTGAGCATTTCATTGAATATAGCTATATCCTGACAATAAAACAACGGTGTTTTTCCATAAATGTCGAGTTCATTAATATCGAGACCAAATTCTACTAATGTTTTTAAAAATAATTGACAATTCATGCTTGGTTATGCATAATATTGTAGGGAGAATTTTAAATTCTTAGCTTTTGAGGGGATTGTAATTATGATTAAGTATATGCATTTTATGCCAACAGAAGATATGGCTTCTAAACATTATAAAAGAAGGTCAGATCTACAACCATCTGTAATTGAACAGAAAAGTCGTATTACTGATGATGATCTTGAAGCGGCAAAAATCCGAAGCGAAGCTGTGCTTGAATATTTTATTAAAACTGGGAAATTGCCAATAACAAGATAAAAATTAAGGTTCACTAAATTGAGCAAAGTTTATGTTAGCGATTTATTTAAAACAATCCAAAATTGGGAATATTATTATTTAGATTTTTATGATTATAAAATTAATCATAAAAAGATAGATAGATTCGGTAGGGATATTAATTTAAAAGCTTCATATCTATTTCATATTCATTTAGCAACCAATGATCAAATCAAAGCAAAATGGGAAAGTAGATCAAGTTATGACAGAACTACTGCTTTGAAAGATCCTAATTCTGATTACTGGTTAATTTATGCCCATGATGAAGTCAATAATGATTATTTGTTGTTATTCGTAGTTGGACCAAACGCTCATGATGAGAATAGATGGAATTCATTTTTCAATACCCTATCAACTGATATAGCTGCACCTTGGATTGACGGAAAAGTAACTTATACCGAAGAAAATTTCTGAAATTAAAGATATCTTCTCATTTTATAAATGTATGCCACCAATAAGCTAGAACCTACTTAGCAAACACTTTGTTCCTCTATTTCAATAGATTAACCATTGAAAGATGATACTGCTGCATCATTGGCGTATTAGATAAATTCTCAACATGAAAATCTTGATGCCGCCAGTCCCGTCTTTCCCAGAGGATGAACGTCAAAATCTCTTTAACCTGTGGCTATTTGGTTTCGAGCACGGCGTAAATTGAGGCACAGAACTGATCAATGACCTATCCACCTGTATGTAACATGTCATCAACTGGATACGAGTTAAATCAAAATAAACTAAGTTGATATTATTATCTTGCTATCATTTTTTTGGCTAAAATTATTGGATTAATTATTTTTTAGCTCTCAGGTGGATCTTTTTCAATAGTAGAGCTATATCGTATAAGCAGTATTTTAAAAATCATTAGCATAAAAATATTTTACATCTGTAATTTTTTAATTGTTACTAATTAGACAGGACAGCAATGTTTATAAAAACTATAGAAAAAACAAACCATTCTGAATGGGTGGTGAGAAATAGTTTGTATTGGATGTCTGCTTATACAAGATGGCAACTGGGAGCAGATGACAACAACTGGATCGTCTCTTTTGATTCCTTTGACGATACCATCAAATTTGAATTTGAACGCCTCCTGAATGATTACAAGCTTCGTGAAGCCCACCAAAGCCATACCGGACATATCAGGGCTTCAATCATCTCCACTGTGCTGAGAAGCATTGATGCGAGGCTGAATGAATGAAGCCAATGCCATTTAACTTTGACAGGTTGAATGATGGCAGGGTGTTCATCAGCAATCTGGCTGGCTTTCATCACTTCATCTCTAACGATGAATTAGAAAGCCTTTCCTGCAATAAATGGTCGCCGGAGTTCCGGTCTAGTGACATTCTGGAAAGTAAGCTTTTCATTGCCGACGATTCTTCCGAAGACCTGGCTTCTGCTTCACTCAGTTCAGGATTTGCTAAACGGCTGATGAACGATCTGGCTGTCAGACCGGTTTTCATGATTGTGCCAACATTGCGGTGCGATCATACCTGCAAGTATTGTCAGGTCAGCCGGGCGGCAATCGGTGCTGAAGGTTACGATCTTGATCCGCTTCTTATCCCTGACATCGTTCAGACCATTAAAAAACTGTCTTCCCCTCCCTATAAAATAGAAGTGCAGGGCGGGGAGCCTTTACTCCGGTTTGATCTGATCCAGGAAATATATGCTGAGTGTGAGAGAACGCTGGGGCAGCAATGCTTTGAAATGGTGATTGCCACAACGCTCTCACTGCTTGAATCGTCCATGATGGACTGGGTTAAAGATCGCAATATCACGTTCTCCGTTTCTCTGGACGGTGGTGAGGATATCCATAATAAAAACCGTCTCCTTGCCGAAGGTAAATCCTATTCAAAAGCCGTTGCGGGGATGCTGGCGGTTCGGGAGCAGCTTGGCGCAGGTCGCGTGGCGACAGTCACGACCGTTACCAAGGCACTGATCCAACATCCGGGTTCAATCATTGATGCCCATCTGGGATTAGGTTTGACTGATATCTTTGTCAGACCTGTTAGCCCCTACGGATTTGCCCATAAAGAAAGTTTTACTTTCTCTATGCAGGAATATTTCGACTTCTACGCCACGTTGATTGAAGAGATCCTGTGGCACAACCAGAAAGGCACTGCCGTTGTTGAACACTCAGCCGCGATACATTTAAAACGGATTTTTAATCCTGGTTTTAGTGGCTATGCCGATCTGAAATCTCCCAGCGGCGTCGTATTGAACTGTATTCTCTTTAACTATGATGGCCGTGTTTATGGCAGCGACGAAAGCAGAATGCTTCAGAAAGTGAATGCAGATGCTGATTTTAGTGCCGGGGCTGTTTCAGGATTGTCTTTTTCTCAAAGCCCTTACTATCAGTCAGTCCTGAGTTCATCGTTCAATTTTGCTCTACCGGGTTGTGATACCTGTGCTTACCAGCCATTTTGCGGCGCTGACCCTTGCCAGAATATTAGTGTTCAGGGAGAGCCGGTAGGCGACAGAAGCCGCTCCATCTTCTGCCAATATCATAAGGGAATGTTCCGGTTCCTGATGAATGCCATTGCTCAGGATGGGCCTACCGCAACGATGCTAAAAAGGTGGGCTTATGTCTGAGGTGCTAAGAAACGATATTTTCCGTTTTACGGCAAAAAACACGGTTGAAATGGGTTTCTATCGGCTGTGCAAAAACAAGCCCGTTGACCCACAATTTTTTCTGCCAAATTTACTGATCCAACCTTCTTTTGATGATGGTGTGGTTGCACCTTATTATGCTGGCTCTATTGTCAGTAATCAGCTATACGAGTCCGTAGAAGATGGCGATATTGGCGTTGTGAATAATGGCAATATGCTCAGAGTGACTTTGTCTCGCAGAGCGAATCATAATACTGTCCTTGTGACGGAAAGATGTAATAACCGATGCCTGTTTTGTTCTCAACCACCCAAAACGCCCAATGATGACTGGCTTCTTACACAGTCTGCCCTTGCGATTGCGGCATTTAACTTTAATGGGCTTGTCGGGGTCAGTGGTGGTGAGCCTCTGCTGTATGGCGAAGAATTTCTCTCATTTCTTGATTTCGTTATCGATAATGCTCCTGATACCTCCCTGCATGTATTAACCAATGGCCGACAGTTTGCTGATGCACGCTTTGCCGAAAAGGTGAGGGAACGAAGCAAAAGAATGAATATCACCTTTGGGATTCCGCTTTATTCTTCACGACAACAAATTCATGATCATCTTGTGGGGAGTGATGGTGCTTTCAGGGACACCGTTAAGGGTTTAATTAACGCTGGAAATTCAGGTATCAGCATTGAATTAAGGATCATCCCAACAAAGGTGAATTATCACGATCTTGCTGACGTTGTGGAATATATTGGCAGGGTTTTTTCTAACATCAGCCAGATCTCCATTATGGGGCTGGAATCTATTGGCTGGGCAAGAAAAAACTGGGATGAGATTTTTGTCAGCCACGATTCGTATGCTACCTCTCTGTCTTTGGCTACCGATACAGCCAACAGAGCAGGGATCCCATTGGTGATATTTAATTACCCACTGTGTCACCTGCCTGAGTCTTTATGGGATTATTCAACGCAATCTATTTCTGACTGGAAAAACTACTATCCAGAAGCGTGTGATTCATGCAGTAAAAAATCATCCTGTGCAGGTTATTTCTCCTCATCAAAAGGCCGTTTTCATCAAATGCCGAGACCAATACTATGAAAAGATTAAAGTTAGCCGCTTTATTACCTGGGTTTTTAGCACTCAATAACTCTGTATGGGCCAGTGATGCAGCGATGAATATTGAAGAGTTTGGCTACTCTCCGTTAAATGATCACGACCTTGTGCTTGCACCGCTCAATACCGAAGTGCCTTTTTATATTGCCGGTCACCGAAGCCACAGCTCTCATCGTAGCCACAGTTCGCACAGCTCTCACCGTTCTTCATCAGGTGGTGGATATTATGGCGGTAGTGCTACGCCATATTACCCCCGCAGCAGTGGTTCATCTTCCGGGAGTCGCAGCTCAGGCGTGACGTCATCACCATCTTCGCCAGCGGCATCTTCACCTTCAACGAGAGCGCTTCGCCCTGAAACCGGAAATTCTGTAAGCTCTTCAAGATCTGGAACGAGCCAAAATACCAATACCTCCATGAATGGTGTCTCTTCCGATCAGGAAAAGAGACGCAGGCTTATCATGCGTGTGCAATTTGCCTTGTTTGATAAAGGCTATTATGAGGGCATCATTGATGGCGTCATGGGACCAGGAACCCGATCAGCTATAAGAACATATCGGATTAATAAAGGTCTTCCTTTACCAGCCACTGAAACGTTAGATACCCAGTTGCTGAATTCATTGGGGGTTTTGGCTCGGTGAAATATATTTACTACTTTCGTCAATTAAATAATGTAATGAGGTGAGAAATGGCTCTTTTATCACAATCAGATTTAAAGTATAAATATAGTTGGACAGCATTAGGTAATGATGATCCGAAAAAGACAGGAAAGCCAGATAGCACATTGCTTAACCGACATGAAGGGTATGAAGTCCTTCCATTTATCAATAGATTCGCTGAGAAACACTCTTTAAAAAATAAGGCGATTGGTCTTAAAGTAGAAAAGATGATCAGAGAAAATCTACCAGGTGATGTCCGTAGCCATAAAAATGTAATTGCTTGGTTAGAGAATAACTGGAATAGCTATTGATTTTCAGATGACAGCTATGTTTATAGCTGTCATCTAATTTAGATGCTGCTTTATCGATTGTTGTTAATTATTTTTATAAAAATAAAGTTTATGCCGAGCATACCGACTACTACTGCTCTATAAGATAGCGATCCTATAAAGAATGAAAATATTGTCGGTTAAATTAAATATGTTATCTCGGCTATAAATCAGAAAAACAGAGTGTTGCGAGTCTACTGCCTTCCTTTGTTAAGGCCTTGCTTGTAAATATATGTTCAGATTTTTCTAATTCGTTCGTTATAGAAATTATTCTTCTTTCTATGAAATTACTATTTTTCACAGATGAGTTGTTCATTGTAATCCAGTATTTTCTGATGTTTGAGAAAACATAAATGGCATGAAGTAGGCCTCTTTCATTTCTACCTTCACCTTTCCACGGAGAATAAAAGTGGTTAGATAAATACTCTTCGTGAAACAATGGAATGTGTTTTTCAATACAAGTTAGTTGAAGATGTAAAGTTTCGTGAATAACACTTTCTGTGAATCTTTCTAAACGATCCGCTTCTTGAATCGATGGTATAGAGCAAAAAATATCAAAAGGGATATCTGGGTCACTGAAACTAACGTCATTATTTGGTGCTGATAAAATTGGATGAAATACCAAGGCAAATGACGAAATGGAGCTTTGTAAGTTTCTGACGCATGTAAGGCTTTCATACATCTGCAATGCTAAATCATTGAATGAGCTATACTGGAAATTCTCTTCCTCTACAAAAGATATACCCATCGATTCCCATGCTATTTTTTCTGATTCAGACAGGAATTTTGGATGTATATAATCTATGCCCGGTTTTTTTAAAATAAAGTCTTTTTCTGAATTATTTTGGAGTTGGGTCGTATTTTTTATAGTATATCCGGCATGGTCCTCACATAAGGATAAAAAAATAGGATCGTTATATCCCCATGATAATGGTTTGCATATGAATTTATTAATGTCCATGTTTTTTCCTGTAAAAAGAATATAAGATACTATATCTTTCCATATCATATACTTTGCTAACAGCATGATGTGAATTTATGGAGATTTCGAATCCTTGGACATTTCCATGTAAGGGAGGAATTATAGCATGTAACGACTCGGGGTTGTCCTCAGAAAAAACCATAAAATATCCACCATTATTTTCGTTCCACTCCTTATTAAAATGAAAAAGAATCCTGTGACTCTCTTGTCCTTCTATATAATCATTGTGGATTTTAATTTTATCACCTGATATAAGTTTGTGAGCAACAATATCAACTTTGTTTGACAAACATACAGTGAAGTTTTTTTCGAGAAAGGATTTTAGTTCATTAATAAAAATATCGCTTTTAATAAAACTGATTTTTTCTGGTAGTTCGGCATCATAAAAACTAAATTCATATTGGTCATAAAATGACTGATTAACTCTTTTCCAGGGGGCATTGGTTTCAAGCCAACCTAAAATATCATCCGATATCTCTGATGGTAACCCTGAAGAGCAAGAGAAATATTTATATGGAGAGGTATTTATTTCTTTTTCCCATGCTGTTGTAATCATTTTATTGCTCACTTATTAGACTGTTATCAATTAAGTATTTTTTTATTTCATTTATAACAACTTTATGATCTTCACAATATACGGAGGGATTATTAAATCCATTTTCCTTACTCCATCTATACAGCGGCATCCCCCCGCCACAAACATGAATGTGTTCACAGGATTTGCAAGTCTCGGATATCGGCATGGATGTTTTTGTGTATTTTTTAAACTCATCAGTGTTGATCACGTCTGAAATAGACGAATTATAAATATTCGGGCGATTGATAAAATAATCTACTCCTTCGAAAGAGGCTCTCAAAGTGTCATTTTTTCTAATTTCTCCATCAGATTCAATCACAAGAATTCCAAAATAATTTTCTCCTTTTCCCTCTTTACTTGGCGTGCCACCAAGTAAAATTTTAATAATGTCATCCAGGATTTTTATTGGTACAGGTGAGGGATCATTAATATAAAGTAAAAAAATAGAGTGTAACCAGTTTCCATATTCAGTTGAGACAAAGCCTCTTTTCCCGACAGGAAGTTTATCGTGGTTTCCATCCTGAAAAAGAAAATCCATACTTGGTGTATTTAATTTTTTTAAATAGTTATAAGTATCCTGTGGATTTATATTGGGGTGTACGACGGATAAAGTTCCTGCAAACAAGAACTTACTATTAGGATGCGAACTTAGTTTTTTTATACCAGCAACAACTTCATTGAAGCTACTTTTCCCGCTCCTAGTAAACCGAGCAATATCATTCGCTTTTCTTGAACCATCTATACTTACAGAGATGCTTACTTGATTCTCTTCACATAGTTCAAGAATTTTATCACTAATTAAAGCTCCATTAGTTTGTATACTTATGGGGTATTTTTCAGGAATTAAATAATTTCTTAGTCCTGTAAGTAGGGAGACGAGACGTTTGTATCCAAGTAAAAGTGGTTCCCCACCATGTAGAACTATGGCAAAACCAGCACTTTGATAAGTGCTGTATTCAGACAGTCTTTCTATTATTTTTTTGATCGTTGTATCTGACATATGATACGGCTGTTCCTTCCAGCTCGTATCTGCCCCCCGATACACATAGCAGTAGGTGCAATCCAGGTTGCACCTACTTGCTGTTTTTAACAGAACTGTGTCTAACATTTGACTAACGGTTGTGGCGGTTGTGAACACGATCATAACGGCTGTTTGCCATTATATCTTTCTCGTGTCTAACCTCCTCCATTAGACGTGCTAGAACTGCATTATTTTTTATAGTAATGGCTTTGTTTTCAATAGATTTTTTTGCTGTGCTTTCAGATTTCATCTTATTGCTCCAACCAGATATGTAACAGAATCCTACATCAAATCTATCTGATTGTAAATTTGTTGTTATCTTTTTGTTTTTTTAGATGATTTTAATTGTTGGTTTTTACAACGTATTGTTTTTTAATGAATTTAAAGTGCCTATTTTATAGCATACGTATATATGTTTGACTCAAATAGTTTTTTCATAATATAATTTTATATAGAGTAGGTATGCCATATATGATAAATATCATAAGGCAGTAATGCCAATACATACCTTTCTTTGTCTACCGTTCCACTTCAGATAACTCGTGTTTACCACGCGATAAACTTCTCGTCTTTTGTGGATGATGTAGTTCTATGCCAACTAACGTTATGGTCTTCACTCGTGCTATGTGCTCAGGACAGATATATTTCTGGTTCTGTGCTTGTGTGGCAAAGTGTCCTTGTTGCCCCCTAGTCACCGATCCCGCACTGATTATGGGATTCAGATTGATATCGACTTCATCCTGATGAGCCATGAGATGTTCTACCAACTCCTGAGTTAGCGTTAGCGCAGATTTGCGCCAGACAATACCATACTGTTTCAGGTAACAGTGCAAGGTGCTGGGCTGAAACTCCACATTCAAAACTCGGATTGAATTCACTTAAAGTGATCTATTAAGGGGGGATCTGACTGGCAGAGTATGCCTGTATGCCAGATCCGATTACGGAAGGAATGGTAATTATTTCACATTACTGGTTTTGAACGACTTCTTCCGCATGAAAATCCTGATACAACCAGTCGAGTCTTTCCCAAAGAATGAACGTCAGAATTTCTTTCACCTGTGGCTGCTTGGTCTCGATCACGGCGTAGATCAACGCTCTGCACTGGTCGATGATTTCTTCTTGTTCTAACGGAGTGTTATCGAACATGACGCACCTCCGTAGCTTGCCAGAACAGATTAAAATAACGTTTACTGGATTGCTTAAAGTGCTGATCTTCCAATAGGGAATTGCTAGACTTGCTGATAGCCATGTCGTTAGTCCTATAACGTTGTGGTCAGCCCCTGTCTGGTAGTCGCATACCTTTCAGGGGCGAAACTGGTGATGAGTGTGAGACTTGTGATAGGGTACGTACCTATAAAATCAAGCATAGTTAAAAAGGTACGTACATGTCAATGATAAAGCGCGATACGAAAAAATCTTCATCAGTGGGGAAATCACCCACTTTTCAGATTCGGATCTCGCCTGAGTTACGTGAACAGCTTGATGAAGTCGTAGCAAAAGAAGGTGTCAGCCTCGGCAACTGGTTTAAAGAGCTTGCCCGTCAGGAGTTGAGAAAGCAGGGGATTGAGCCGAAAGGGTAAGCTATAGTTTTTATATAAAAACCAAATAATCATTTTATGTTTACTATGAATGGAGAAGATAATCGTGCATGAGAAGTTGATACAGCTTCAAGAAAAGCTTGAAGGCTTGCATACAGCATTAGAAGAGTTGACATTTCCTTTCGACAATTTAATTGATAATGGCGATTATAAGTTCCCCTTCCTCAATTCAAGCGACATCGTTTATTTCCCTAAAGAGCTATCAGATAAAATCTCTCGATTTAAAAAATATTTTCCGTCCGAAGAGGATATAGCATCGATTGAATATTTCATTTTAGCGATAGATAATTCTAAAAAAAACATTCCTCATCTAATAAGCAGTAATGTAAATGTTTCTGCTCCAGCTATTTATTCTTTCTTTCTGTCTATGCTGGTTGTTAGTAATGGTATCAATGATCTTTTTTCTTTTGAAGTGTTAGCTAATAAAGATTTGCTACCAAAAAAAATAATAAGTAGATTAGAACTTTACAATTCAAAGCTAAATGAAATTCAAGAAAAATCAGGAAGTATAGACGAAAAAATAGATACCATTAACGAAGCGTATGATGCAGCAGAAGGACTCCCTACAACCTTAAAGAATTTAAGGGATATAAAAGAAGAAATTGATAAACTAAAAATATCCTCAGAGGAAAATTTCTCTCTTACTACACAAGCCCACGATAATTCAGATAAACTTCACAAAGAAATAGAGAATTTTTATTCTGAAATAAAGATCTTGAAATCAAATGTTGAAAACGAAGCTAAAGAATATATGGATGGTCTTAAGAGTGAGGCTGAAGTATATATAGATAAATGTGAGGAAGCATTCAGGACTACGACCTCGAAAGGACTTGCAGGGGCTTTTGAAGATAAAGCAATTAAATTGAATGTGAGTATTCGATATTGGGTCGGTGGGTTAATTTGTGCTTTGATTTTAGGTGCCATCGTTGGATATTTCAGATTGCAGGCATTAGAAAGTTATTTATCATCATCAGATACATCTATATTTAAGATGATAATACAAATATTTCTCTCTGCATTTAGTGTTGGTGCACCGTTATGGTTTGCCTGGTTGGCAACAAAGCAAATAGGGCAGAGATTTAAGCTTGCCGAAGACTATGAGTTTAAAGCATCAGTTTCTAAAGCTTATGAAGGGTATAGGAGAGAAGCTATTCAGTTAGATGATGGTTTTACCCAAAGGTTATTTGGTAATGCGTTGACCAGATTAGAAGAACCACCTTTACGATTTGTTGAAGAAGCCTCCCACTCATCTCCTATGATGGAAATTGTTTCTTCTGAAAAATTTAAGGATTTTATTAGTTCTGGAGGGGAGAGAGTCGATGGGGTTTTACAAAAATTAGGTTTGCAGCGAAAAAAACAAGATGACGCAAAGGACAAAAAACCTAAGATAGACTCTAATGATGAAATAGCTATAGCCGGTGGCGGGGAAAAGTAAAAGTAAGGGAGGGTAAAACCAGCCTCCCTAATTTTTTTAATTATAGCTAAGAGTTTTTTTCTGAGGATTTAATTTTATTAGTTCAGACTTGATATAATAGAATCCGGTTATTTATACGGTTATCTTTCAGATCATATCTGGCTTAAATTCCTCTCAGCTTAGTTGCGTATTATTTCGTTTTTAGGTGTAGTCAAAAACAACACATCCATTTCCTGATGCGGCAATCGATTTAAGATCTAGGACTGACTTACCTTGCAAGTTCTTAAGAACTATTCTAGCTTGTTTTCCTGAAGCAGAAGCTGCAATACTTTTTAAATCTAGTACAGAAAATGGCCTTGCATCTAGAACCATTCCACCGCCTGATGCCGCGATACTTTTTAGATCCAATACAGAAAATGACATATATACTCCTTTTTTAGATTACACATAATATGATTTTTTATGGGGTTTGTTTTCTCTTTACGTAAGGCGAAAAAACGATGATACAGGTTTTTTTCATCAGTTGTTAACATCTTAGAATAAGAAAATCACTTGTGAAACTATTTCATTAAATGTGTTTATCATGTTGAAAGTTATTTCCAAAAAATTATTAGAGCTATTTCGTTCTCAGTAAACGGGGAACGACTATCATAGTTTACGAATGAGAAAGTTGATTCGCTGATTTCTTTGATATCCATATCATTCTAATTATTGTTTTTGCATCAATGGCCTTGTATGTTCATTAACGATAATATCCACAAGGTTTAAACCATTAAAAAGGAAATTTATATGGCTAATTATGCATACATGACTATCGAAGGTAAATCACAGGGATTGATTTCTGAGAGCTGCTCCACATTAGAATCTATTGGTAACCAATATCAGGCAGGACATACCGATGAAATCATGATCCTGGCTTTTAACCATATGATGAGTAATGACGGTCACGCAGTCCATAACCCTATCACCCTGGTAAAACCTATCGACAATATTGATCTCTCTGCCATTCCGCCACCTAACAATATGTAATATGAAAAAACAGAAGGTATACTCGCCAGATTTCCAATGCGGGTTGCTAACTGCAATACTACCTGAGATACAATGACACTTCCGGTCATCGCACCCGCAGCGCCGTGGTAAATGTTCCGTTTCTGCGACTCAGATGTGTGTTTGTTGAAGCTATCAAAGATCCTCTTTACCGTTTCATAGACCTTATCGCGTGAAAGAATCCCTCTGTGTATCGCACGGATCATTCTTTCCATTTCTCGTGACCGTGTATACCTGGTATCCGTATCAAGGAATGAGTAGGCGAGATAGCCAAAGTTTTTGCTGACTTCACCCACCCCTGACCCTATACCTCTGTAATACTCACCGGCTGTAAACAGAAGAACTATTTCATCAGCCAGTTCATCCAGATCTGCTTCAGTCATTGTCATTCCATCCATGAATTACATGATTAATTAGATTGTAGTGTAATCGGTGAATGAGAGGAATACATTCTTATTATATTAATAGCCTGCTATTTATTGGTGAGGATAACTGCTATTTTGTTCATCATGGTTGAAGATATGCTAATGTCTCAAAAAACAATGTAAAGAGCGGTTATCAGAGGGGGATGTGTTGATTTTCATATATAGATAACCTTTAGGTCGTGAATAACTCAATGAATCTTTACCGAAAGACGGTATCATCTATGTCACTGACTCAAAGAATTCACTGGTCAGTAACCGGCGTAGAAAGTGATTGAATTACAGAAACCATTTTTATGATTAAATTATTATATGAGGGATTATGAACGGAAATGTTTTTCCAGATGATTTCCTGGAACAACTTGGCAATATAGTAAGCCAAGAAAAACCTGAGACCAACTTCTTTGATGTAGGCGGATGTGGTTATTTAGAAAATCCAACATCGGATCTAATGGCATTGTTTATGGGAGGGGATGAAGAAGTTAAGCCTTGGTTGTTACTTGCATTATTGAAAATTCTTAACGAGGTTACTGACAATATAGATTTATCTTCACTCAGGATTGCAAGAGAGGTTTGCTGTGAAAATGGTGAAAGAATTGATATAGTAGTAAGTCATGATGAATTTATTATAGGCATTGAAAATAAAATTAAATCGGTGATTAATAATCCTTTCGATGCGTATGAAAAACAACTTAACGAATATGTTGACAATAATCAGCGTGTCTATAAATGCATTATTAAACCTTTGTCTAATAGCTCGTCGGTAAATAATAATTGGAAAATGATTACGTATACTGAGTTAGTTAATGTGGCATTTTCTTGTTTAGATAAAGATATCGTTGATGAATCATCAAATAAATGGATGTTTTTTTATAAAGAATTCCTATCCCATCTATCAACCTTGAGTGAGGGAGAAATGAGTAATTTACTAAATGATGAACAAATTTCCTTTGTTACGGATAACTTTGATAAGCTAATAAAAGCTAAGAACTTATTAGACTCATTTGAGAATGCTGTCTATCTCGAAGGGCATGATATTCTCTCAAAAATATTGCCTGACAGCCGTATCACAAAGAGTGTTAATAATTGGAAAGAAGATTATAAAGCATTACACTTTATGCCAAGTGAATGGGGAGAGTCATACATGACCTTGGTATATCATCCTCAAAAGAATGATGGCGGTATTGAATTTTACGTTAATGCAATAATTAGTAGGAGCCAATATGATGATATAGAATCACTTAAAAATGAAGTAAGAAATAATTCAAAAAAAGGTGATTTTATACCAACTGCTAGTAGCGAAGATTCTGAAATAACAATTACAAATAATGGAAATTATCTAACACTCAGTTTCTGGGGACCATCGAAAGATAAGGAGGGGGCAATGACACTGCTGCATGATATGACTGTGTGGGTGAATGAAAAAATAAAACCTGTTCTGTAAGTGCGGTATTTTTTGCACGATATGGGCTACTTTCCTTCAAAATGTAGCCCATCTACGTTGAAGCACATTGCCCGAAAAAGCCCCAACCACCATGAAGGGGCTGAAAGGGAGTGGTTATTGCTTCCTGTTGGCAAACTCAAACGGGCTAACTACTCCATTGCGGTTCGTATCCAGAAAATCAGCCCACCATTGCAGCATCAGTTTACGTTCATCGAGATGTTCAGCTTTGTGGATATAAGCGGCTCGCACTGAGTTGCGTTCCTGATGACTCATTTGGCGTTCAACTGCATCTCTGGACCATAATCCTGATTCAATCAGCGCACTACATGCCATTGTGCGGAAACCATGCCCACAAACTTCGGTTTTCGTGTCATATCCCATGATCCGTAAGGCTTTGTTAATGGTGTTTTCACTTATGGGTTTATCTGCGTGACTAAAACCAATAAAAACAAGTTTGTGCTCACCACTGATAGCATGGAGTTCTTTGAGGATAGTAATAGCCTGCTTGCTCAATGGCACCAAATGCGGTGTATTCATTTTCGATCCACGATTGGAAAATTTAACGTTTTTTAGTGGATCTCGCTTCGCAGGGATTGTCCATAACGCATTTTTGAGGTCGAACTCTGACCAACGCGCAAACCGCAGTTCACTGGAGCGGATAAATGTCAGAAGGCATAACTGAACGGCTAATTGGGTGATCCCTTTTCCTTTGTATGCCTCGATACGTGTCATTAGTTCGGTAATGTGTTCAAGGGGTAGAGCAGGGCGGTGGACACTTTTAGCCGTAGCAATAGCTCCTGCCAGATCGTAAGCCGGATTAACGTCGATAAGATCATTATGAACCGCATAGCGCATGATTGCCGTGATGCGCTGTTGCAAGCGAGAAGCCAGTTCCAGATGTCCGGTTTTTTCTGCATTTTTAGCGGGAATCAACAGATCGCGGGTTTTAAGCGTTGTGATATTTTTTTGCCCGATAATTGGGAATACGTGCGTTGTCAGGCTATTGAGAATCAGTGTCCGATGCCCCTCAGACCAGGTTTTATTGCTGGCATGCCAGCTTCTGGCAACGGTTTCAAAGGTGAGTAAACCTTTCTCTTCAACCTTTTCCGCTTTTCTCTTTTCACCTGGATCGATGTTATTGGCAATCTGTTGTCTGGCTTCATCTCTTCTGCGACGGGCTTCTGTTAAAGAAACCGCAGGATAAACACCTAATGCCAACATTTTTTGCTTACCTGCAAAACGGTATTGCAAACGCCAGTATTTAGAGCCGTTAGATTGGACCAGAAGGTGCATACCATTTGCATCAGTCAGTTTGACGGATTTCTCAGCAGGTTTTGCATTTCTAACCTTTGCCTCAGTGAGTGCCATAGTAAATTTCCTACAGTGATGGTATCTGTATTATCGAACTTACCATACCAACATTGATACCAACAACATAGTGAGAATGTAGGTAAAACTGAGTATATTTTAGTAGACGGGGAATCGTATTAATTTAATGAATTATAAGGGTAAAATAGAATTTAATGAGCGTTCGTAGGAGATGTGATGGTGTCCCCAGCAGGAATCGAACCTGCAACTAGCCCTTAGGAGGGGCTTGTTATATCCGTTTAACTACGGGGACATGAAGCCCGGCTATTATACGCATTTTTGCTCTGAGAATAAGCACTTAACGGTGCGTTTGCTCAAAGTGTCGGCAATCAGCGTTTCTGCCGATGTTCTTTTTCCCCATTCCCTTGCACCTTTTGGCGTTTGCCGTGGGATGAACGACTCATGTCGTTGCGGATTTGCGCATGGCTGATGAGTGCGAAAATAAAGGTGCCGCCGATGATATTCCCCGCCAGCGTGGGCAGAGCAAACGGCCAGATGAAGTCCTGCCAGGGGATGTGGCCAATGAACACCAGATAGAAAATCTCTGAGGCACCAGCCACGATGTGGGTGAGGTTACTGAAAGCAATCATCCAGGTCATGATGATGATAATCCACAGCTTGGCGGAGTAGGCGCGCGGCAGCATCCAAACCATAGTGGCAATAATCCAGCCAGAGACGACGGCATTGGCGAACATCTCCGTTGGTGAGTGCTTCATGACCTTCATGGCGATGTCGACCAAAGCCACCCGCGTTTCGCCATCAAAAACGGGCATATAGGTAAAGGCGAGGGCGGCCAAGGCTGTGCCAATCAGGTTGCCAGCCAGCACGACGAACCATAGTCGACCAAGCAGGTAGAAATTGCTGCGCGTGGGCTTATGCATGATGGGAAGCACGGCTGTGACCGTGTTTTCGGTGAACAGCTGCTGGCGCGCCATGATGACAATCACAAAGCCGATGGTGTAACCGAAGCACTCCAGCAGAAAGCCGCCGGGTACGCCAGCCAGATGGTTGTGCAGCATACCGACCGCCATGAATGAGGTTCCCATGGAGATCCCTGCCGCAATCGCCGACCACAGTAACGCCATGGCATCGCGTTCCAGCTCCTTTTGCCCTTCCTGACGAATCTCTTCATGGATTGCGGCGGCGGGGGAAGGCAAGTGATCTTCATCTACATCGATCGTTCTTCCCTGCGTGCTTTCCTCACTCTCTACCGCCACGTCCTTTTCTTTCTCTTGCCGGATTTGTCTGGATTCTGGAGGTGGGTTCATAGCGATTCTCTCGACGAGTGGGCCAGTTGGTGCCTTGCTAACGGTACTGACGTTGAGGGGCAATGACCGACAGCCCCGCTGATAAGCGTAGTCAGTTTTTACAACATGGGGCGTTGCGTGACTCACTGATTTAGGCTGGCGGTGCTAAGCTGTGAGGGGAACAAGGGAATACCGTGCTGTCGCCCACGCTGGAGCGCGTGTCGCAACGATGCCGCGTGTTGTCCCCATAAGAAAAATGGCAAACCTCTGAAAATGCAGTAATGCGTAAGCCAACGTAGCGATGGAGCGATAAAATGTTACACTGTTGGCCGATATCCCGTCCTTGTCGCTCAGCCTGATAGGCTGGGGCTGATACTGGGAATACCCATTTTCGGTCGCGGGTATAGCACACTATAAATCAGGGAGAACAGATATGAATTACCGCCTGAGTGGGGTGGTGTTTGCCAGCGTGTTACTGATCGGCTGCGCCAGTTCCGGGGATCGAGCTCAAGAAGGACGTTCTGATCCGCTTGAAGGCTTTAACCGTACCATGTTCAGTTTTAACTATGACGTTCTGGATCCTTATCTGGTGCGCCCAGCGGCTGTGGCCTGGCGTGATTATGTGCCGACGCCCGCGCGTAACGGACTGGGGAACTTCTTCAGTAACCTGGAAGAACCTGCAACGATGGTGAACTACTTCGTTGAAGGTAAGCCGTATAAAGCGATGATTCACTTTAACCGCTTCTTCCTGAATACCTTGCTCGGGATGGGCGGCCTGATTGACGTGGCCTCAATGGCTAACCCGAAACTGGCGAAAGAAGAGTCTCGCCGCTTTGGTAGCACATTGGGTCATTATGACGTGGGCTACGGGCCTTATCTGGTCGTTCCTGGCTACGGTAGCGTGACACCTCGTGAAGACGGCGGCGGCGTAGTGGATACGCTGTATCCGATGCTGAGCTATCTGACGTTCTGGATGTCCGCGGGTAAATGGGCTATCGAAGGGCTGGAAACGCGAGCACAGCTGTTGGATTCCGACGGGCTGCTGAGTAACTCTTCCGATCCTTATCTGATGGTGCGTGAAGCCTATTTCCAACGGCATGATTTCCTTGCCAGTGATGGAAAACTCACCCCGCAGACGAACCCAAATGCGGCAGCGATTGAAGACTCGCTCGACGAGATCGATTCAGCGAAATAGTGTCGCGTCACATCGCTCATTTTACAGGCACCTGCGGGTGCCTTTTGCTTTTATAAAACACTGCTAAACTTACTTTTACCATGATGATTCTGTGGTTTGTTTCTTAAAAGTTATGGCATTGTTGTTCATTTATTTACTTACTAAAATTTATTTCCTCCCGCCAGATAACAATAATGCTACGTCGTTAACCCGTACCGATGTCCATCATGGTTGAAATGTGTCTGCACGCTGATTTTTTTGTTAGCAAGGTTATTAACAAAAAGGTCATAAGAATGATGCTTTTTACTGATGATGGCGTGGCCGTGTGTTAATGAATGCCCGGAATTCTATTTACCTGCACTTATAAAAATAGAGATATAAGCATGAAAAAACTACTTGCTATGTTCTTCTGCCTCAGCGTGGTGGTTAACGCCCCACTGGCGATGGCTGAAGATGCTAAAACGACAGAGAAGACAACGGATGTGGTACTGATCGGCGGGGGCATTATGAGCTCTACGCTGGGCGTGTATTTACAGGAGCTGCAACCAGACTGGTCTATCGACATGGTTGAGCGGATGGATAACGTGGCGGAAGAGAGCTCTAACGGCTGGAATAATGCCGGTACGGGTCACTCGGCTTTCATGGAACTCAACTACACGCCGGATAATCCTGACGGCCCCATCAATATCAGCAAAGCGCTGGAAATTACCGAAGCGTTTGAAGTCTCGCGCCAGTTCTGGTCCTATCAGGTGAAAAACGGCGTGCTGAATAATCCGCACTCTTTCATCAATAGCGTGCCGCACATCGCCTTTGTCTGGGGTGATGAGAACACCGCCTTCCTGAAACATCGTTATGATGCGATGCAGCACAGCACGCTGTACCGTGGCATGGAGTTCTCTGACGATCCCAATACGATCAAAGAGTGGGCGCCGTTGGTGATGGAAGGTCGCGATCCGGCTCAGAAGATTGCGGCGACTCGTATGCCTATCGGTACCGACGTGAACTACGGTGAAATCACGCGTCAGCTGGTTGGTGCGATGAAAACCAAATCCAATTTTGCGCTGCACCTGAATTCAGAAGTGCGTGATATCAAGCGTAATGCGGACAACAGCTGGAGCGTGACTTACGCCGATCTGAAGAACGGTGAGAAAGAAAGCGTGATTAAGGCGAAGTTTGTCTTTATCGGTGCGGGTGGGGCGGCACTGCAACTGTTGCAGAAATCTGGCATTCCTGAGGCCGACCTGTACGGTGGCTTCCCGGTTGGTGGTGAATTCCTGGTGACAGAAAACCCGGAAATCGTGAAGCGCCACATGGCGAAAGTTTACGGTAAAGCCTCTGTCGGTGCGCCACCGATGTCCGTTCCTCATCTGGATACCCGTATTTTTGACGGTAAGCCAGTGCTGCTGTTCGGGCCTTTTGCTACGTTCTCCAGCAAGTTCCTGAAAAATGGTTCGCTGTGGGATCTGATCGGTTCCGTGACGTTCTCCAACGTGATGCCGATGACGCACGTCGGTCTGGATAACTTCGATCTGGTGAAGTATCTGGTTGGTCAGGTCATGATGGATGACGACGATCGTTTCGCTTCGTTGCAGGAATACTTCCCGAACGCGAAGAAAGAAGACTGGAGATTGACGATTGCTGGCCAGCGCGTTCAGGTTATCAAGAAAGATGATGACAAAGGCGGCGTGCTGAAGCTGGGTACGGAGATTGTCAGTTCCCAAGATGGCTCGATTGCCGCGCTGCTGGGTGCCTCTCCGGGCGCCTCTACCGCCGCGCCGATTATGCTGAGCCTGCTGGAAAAAGTGTTTAAAGATAAAGTTGCGACGCCAGAATGGCAGGGCAAACTGAAAGAGATCATTCCATCTTATGGTCAGAAGCTGGACGGTAATATTGAAATGACCAATAAAATCCGTAGCTACACCAGCAGCACGCTGGACCTGGACTATATTGAGGTTAAGCCTGAGTAATCGGGGTTAGCTGGAAATAACAATGTAAGGCCGCGAAAGCGGCCTTTTTTGTGCCTTTTCGTCTGGTAGATACAGGCAATAAAAAAGCAGGTAAGTTGCCTTACCTGCTTTATCACGTTCTGACTGATAGCAATGAGAACGCGTGCTTTATTTATAAACTCGTACGTTACTTAGAACGCCATTCTTTATTTAGAACGCGTAGTTAAAGTTCACGCCGTACAGCCAGGCTTTACCTTTGGAGCTGAAGTTGTAACTTGGAGAACCTGCTCTATCAGAGATCGGTTCGCTGATATCAACTTGCTTACCATGCATATAAGACACGCCAACATCCACAGACGCATCTTTATTGAAGGCGTAGGTGGTGCCTGCGCTCAACCAGAAACGGTCCTGATCGGGGATAGAGATAGAACGTCTGTCGGCTGGTACCGGGCTGTCATCAAACGCGATACCGCTACGGAACGTCCAGTTATCGTCATGATAGTAGGTGGTGCCGAGTGCGATACGGTAGGCATCACGGAAGCCTTCCTCTTTCTGGAACAGCGTGTTGCCACCGTTACCTGTCGCTTTCAGTTCCTGGAAATGGCTCCAACTGGTGTAGGTCAGGCTGTAGTGAACTGCCCATTTCGGCGCTACACGGTGGTAGGCAGATGCTTCCCACATTTCTGGCAGATTGAGTGTTAACTGACCCGGTACTGTTGCGCCATTGAGGGCACCAGGTCCAGCGGTGCGTTGGTTACTGTAATCGCCATTGAAATCGATATCGACTTTGGAACGATAGGTCAGGCCGAGCCGATTATTTTCATCCACTTCATACAGAATACCGGCGTTCCAGCCGTATCCCCATTCTTTACCTTCCAGACGAGCCATCTCTGAAGACGGACCCGCAACGGCACCCTGAGCGCCACCCGCACCGGCAGGAACATTAGCCAGTTCACCCGCGCGTCGGATAAATTTGGCATCGGCATAAACCGCGTTAACCCCTAAACCAAAACTGAAATGTTGGTTCAGGCGATACGCGGCGCTCAGGTTCAGGTTTGACGTCAACAGGTCGGTTTCTCCGCCGATAGAACCTGCTGCATAGTTATCATTAAATTTAGTCGCCAGACCATAGTTAGTGGTGGCGGAAGCACCAATCGCCCACTGTTCATTCAGCGGCATGATGAAATGCAGGTTAGGTACCCAAGCATGTGGTGCGATGTTTTTAGCGCTGGTATCTTGCCCGGTCAGGGAGTTTTTCCCCTGAACATCGATATCTGGGTTGATATAGGTGACACCACCGGAGAAGGACGGGCGGTCAAACATGGTCATGGTCGCCGGGTTACGGCTACCGGAGGTCGCATTATCGGCTACGGCACCTTCACCAGAAAACGCGCGTCCCAGACCAGATGATGAGTATTCATTTAGCTGGAAACCAGCCGCGGACACATTTGCTGAAAACAGGGCCACCGCAACAGCAATTGTGGATTGTTTGAACAGGTTTTTCTGGTTCATGACCAAAACCTCTTTATATGCTTGTTATTTAACTTTGTTACACGAAGTAACAAGGGACGCGCATTGTAGGGGGCGCACTCAGCCTGACAAATCAGACCAGTTGCCAAAGTATAAGTTGGGAATCCGACAATGTTGCGCTGGTGTGTTAAAAATATGTCCGGAATGATGCAAAATTTAGATCTGCTTAACGTTTTGGTTAATTTGTGTGAAGAGATATTACTCAGTCTTTACTGCCGTATAACACCGTAATGTGATTGATATCACTAAAATTACTGGTCAGCATGAAGTGCTGGCACTGCTTCGGGATGAGGGAGTAAAATATAAGGAAGATAAAAATATTTGAACTGGATCATATACGCTAAATAATTCGAGTTGCAGGAAGGCGGCAAGAGAGGGAGTCCCGATGAGCTTACATAAGTAAGTGATTCGGGTGAGTGAGCGAAGCCAACGCACATGCAGCTTGAAGTATGACGAGTATATATCTCCCGCGTTTTAAGAGGAAATAGGCATGACGAACGTAATCAACAAATGCAGCGCTGAAGAAACCGCAGCCTGCTGCTGTGTCGATGTCGGCACAATCATGGATAACACGGATTGCACGGCGTCTTACAGCAACGTTTTCAGCGATCGTGCTGAGGCGGAAGCGACTCTCGCCGCCCTGACGGAAAAAGCGCGAGCGGTAGAATCCGAACCTTGCGAAATCACCAGCACGCTGGAAGACGTAGACGGCGGTGTTAAACTGGACATTGATTTCACGTTTAGCTGCCAGGCTGAAACGATGATTTTCCAGCTCGGCCTGCGTTAAGCCTTCCTTCTGGCAGGCATTGCGTTATCGCAGAGTCTGCCAGACTCGCTTTATTTCTCTTTCGTTGTTTATTTCCCCTTCGCTGTTTATATCCACCCCTGTCGGTGGTGTTGTCACTTTTCAATTCTCCCAATGCGCATGTTAATCGGCCATAGAATCGGTCGGCATGTTGTCGGCGTTCCCCAGAGCGTCGCAATGTCTTCATAAAAACGGCACAGCATTTCCTCTCGCCCTGCTTCTCGGGCACTGGCGACGGCAGACCAGGTCGAAATATAGCCAATAAGTGCTTCTAACGGCCATTCAAGGCGGATGTTCAGAGGAGGCGCGGTAATTTCATCAAAGGGAAAAGGGATGTCTCGATATCCATTGTCAACCAGCTGGCGTTCAGCAGGCCAAAACGGACCAATCTCTTCGTAATAAAACTGATGAAATCTGTCGTTCAGATCGTCGTCAAGCTGCATAACGCCATAGCTGATGAGGGCCAATATTCCCTGAGGGACTGCCACTCTGCGGACTTCCTGATAAAACGCGTCCAGCTTGAACCAGTGCGCGGCCTGCGCTGCGGTAATCAAGCTGTAAGAGAGTGGCTGTCCGGGCAAATTTTCTGCGGGGGAACATGCGTAGTCGATACGAGGATGTGCAACGGCGTTGCCTAGCTGACTCGCGCTGGGGTCAATGCCTTTTACTGCGTCGAAATGTTCAGCCAGCTGTCGCGTAAGCTGCCCAGTCCCGCATCCCACATCCAGCGCATTTTGGGTATTTGGTGCGAGGCTGGAAAGGTATTCTGCCAGTTCGGGCGGATATTGCGGTCGGTAGCGAGCATAGTTCTCTCCACCTGAGGAAAACCAGTTTCTGCTTTCTTCGGTTGCGTTAGTCATCTTTATCACCTGAGTCTTGTCATAAGGTTGATGGTATCAGGGCTGACAATCGCATGCTCTTCACACTTTTGTGTTGCGCAGCTTTGCGTAATGTAACTATCTGGTTAACAATGAAATCAGGTCTGACCTGTTGTGCGCGTACTTTATTTTAGGTTAACAGGAGCGTTTATGAGCGAGGTATTACCTCTGATAACCCGCCGTGGCGATCGCATTGCGTTCGTGAGCGGATTACGCACCCCATTTGCCCGGCAGGCAACAGCCTATCATGGTGTACCTGCCATCGAATTAGGAAAGCTCGTCACCAGCGAATTACTGGTTCGCACGGGGATCGATCCTGAATTGATCGAGCTATTGGTGTTCGGACAGGTGGTTCAAATGCCTGAAGCGCCGAATATTGCCAGAGAGATCGTGCTCGGCACGGGCATGAGTGTGCATACCGATGCCTACAGCGTGTCGCGCGCCTGTGCTACCAGCTTTCAGGCGGTCGCCAACGTGGCGGAAAGTATTATGGCGGGGACGGTGGAAGTCGGCATTGCTGGCGGGGCAGATTCCTCTTCTGTGCTGCCGATTGGCGTCAGCAAAGCGTTGGCCAGAACGCTGGTGGATATGAATAAGGCCCGGACGCTGGGCCAGAAGTTGAAACTGTTAAGCGGCCTGCGCCCGAAAGACCTGCTCCCCGTTGCGCCCGCCGTGGCGGAGTATTCCACCGGGCTGCGCATGGGCGATACCGCCGAGCAAATGGCAAAAACCTACGGCATCACGCGTGAAGAGCAGGATGAACTGGCGCACCGTTCGCACAAGCTGGCGGCTCAAGCCTGGGAATCCGGCGTGCTGCGCGATGAAGTCATGACGGCTTACGTCCCACCTTATGACAAGGCGCTGAGTGAAGATAACAACGTGCGCCATGATTCCGCACTGGATCAGTATTCCCGCTTACGCCCGGCGTTCGATCGCCGACACGGTACGGTCACGGCGGCGAACAGTACGCCGCTAACGGATGGCGCGGCGGCGGTGCTGATGATGAGTGAATCCAAGGCCAAAAGTCTGGGGCTCACGCCGCTAGGCTATCTGCGCAGCTATGCATTCAGCGCCATCGGCGTGCAGCGTGATATGTTGCTGGGGCCGGCTTATGCCTCCCCGCTGGCGTTGGCAAGGGCTGGTGTGACGCTGGCCGATCTCACGCTCATTGATATGCACGAAGCCTTTGCCGCCCAGACGTTGGCAAATCTCAAACTGTTTGCCAGCGATGAGTTCGCTCGGAATCAATTAGGCAGAAACGCCGCGCTGGGCGAAGTGGATCGCGACAAGTTCAACGTGCTGGGAGGCTCTATTGCCTATGGGCATCCCTTTGCCGCCACCGGGGCGAGGATGATTACTCAAACGCTGAATGAACTGCGTCGTCGCGGCGGCGGACTGGGATTAACTACCGCTTGTGCGGCTGGCGGGCTGGGTGCGGCAATGGTACTGGAGGTGACGCCATGAACGATCAACAGCCTTTCTCCGTGACAACATCATCTGCAACGGAAAAGACATTATCTGCAACGGAAAAAACAGTGTCTGCAACAGAAAGCCCGACTGCTTTTTCCCTCACCATTCGGCCGGACAATATCGGTGTGATTCGCATTGATGTCCCCGGCGAAAAGGTGAACACGCTAAAGAGCGAATTTGCAGAACAGATTCTTTCGGTCTTCGAGCAGGCGCGGCAGCATGCGACGCTCAGAGGGCTGATTTTTATTTCCGCCAAGCCTGATTCGTTTATCGCCGGTGCGGATATCACCATGTTGAACCAGTGCAGCAGCGCCGAACAGGCAGAAAATCTGGCGAAGCAAGGGCAGGAAACGTTCGATCAGGTGGCCGCGCTGCCGTTCCCCGTGGTGGCCGCGATACACGGTGCCTGTCTGGGCGGTGGGCTGGAGCTGGCATTGGCCTGTGACTATCGCGTCTGCTCGCTGGATGAAAAAACGGTGCTGGGGTTACCGGAAGTGCAGCTTGGCCTTCTTCCCGGTTCAGGCGGAACACAGCGTTTGCCACGGTTAATTGGTCTGGATAGCGCGCTGGATCTCATTCTGACCGGTCGCCACCTCCGTGCGAGTCAGGCACTACGACAGGGGCTGGTTGATGAGGCCGTCCCGCACGATATTCTGCTGGAGACGGCGGTCGAGATTCTCAAAAAAGGAAAACGCAAAGCGGTGCCGCTGGGCTGGCGTTCGCGTTTGCTGAGCAGTCCGGGTATTCGCCATGTGCTGTTCAAAATGGTGAAACGCAAAACACGTGCGAAAACACACGGCAACTATCCGGCCACGGAAAAAATCATTCAGGTGGTGCGGCGTGGCATAGAAAAAGGCCGTGAGGAAGGGTATCGGCATGAGGCGAAAGCGTTCGGAAAACTGGTGATGACGCCGGAATCGGCCGCGCTACGCCATCTGTTCTTTGCCTCCAATGCATTAAAGAAAACCTCCGGTGCGGCTTCTGAAGCGAAGCCGATCCACCGCGTCGGTATTCTCGGCGGTGGGCTGATGGGCGGTGGGATTGCCAGCGTGACGACGACGCGCGGGCAGTTGCCGGTGCGTATTAAAGATATCAATGAACAGGGCATTAACCATGCGCTGAAGTACAACTGGGAGCTGCTGACCAAGCGCGTTCAGAGTAAGCGGATGAAGCCGACGGAGCGCCAGCGGCTGATGACGTTGATTTCCGGTAGTACGGACTATCGTGGTTTTGAACATGCGGATATCGTCATTGAGGCCGTTTTTGAAGATCTGGCGCTGAAACGGCAAATGGTGGCGGAGATTGAAGATCATGCCGCACCGCACACGATTTTTGCGTCGAATACGTCCTCGCTGCCGATCCACCAGATCGCAGAGGGCGCACGCCGCCCGCAGCAGGTTGTGGG
Organism: Pectobacterium sp. S5; assembly: GCF_051707265.1. Lineage (NCBI taxonomy): Bacteria > Pseudomonadati > Pseudomonadota > Gammaproteobacteria > Enterobacterales > Pectobacteriaceae > Pectobacterium > Pectobacterium sp. S5. The sequence goes on along the minus strand of NZ_JAULSZ010000004.1, from coordinate 162,209 downwards.
CCTGCACTACTTTAGCCCGGTGGATAAAATGCCGCTGGTTGAGGTTATTCCCCACGCTCACACCAGCACAGAGACGGTCGCAACGACGGTGGCTCTGGCGAGAAAGCAGGGGAAAACCGCGATTGTCGTGGGCGACAGCGCTGGTTTTTATGTGAATCGCATATTAGCGCCTTATATCAACGAAGCCGCTTATTGCCTGCTGGAAGGGGAGCCGATCGAATCGATTGACTATGCGTTGGTGCGTTTTGGCTTCCCCGTCGGCCCGCTCGCGCTGCTTGATGAAGTCGGCATTGATGTCGCGACCAAAATTGTGCCAGTGCTGAGTGAAGAACTGGGCAAGCGCTTTACCTCCCCGCCAGCGTTCGACGCGATCCTGAAAGATGGGCGCAAAGGGCGCAAGAATGGGAAAGGATTCTATCGGTACAATAAAACGCGCCGTTTCTGGCACGCGGGCAGAGAGGTAGACAGCTCGGTTTATCCGCTGCTGGATGTGACACCGAAGGCCCATATCGACCCCGCGCTCATCAGCCAGCGTGCTGTGATGATGATGCTGAATGAGGCCGCGCGTTGTCTGGATGAAGGCGTGATCCAGTGTGCCCGTGACGGCGATATCGGCGCGGTATTTGGCATTGGCTTCCCTCCTTTCCTCGGCGGGCCGTTCCACTATATGGATCGTCTGGGAGTGGAAACGGTAGTGAAAACGCTGCTGGTGTTGCAACAACAGTATGGCGATCGGTTCGCGCCGTGTGAACGTCTACTCGCGATGCGGGAAGGTCGGCGGACGTTTTATCCGCCAACCGATGAAGACCAGCGCGCTAGTTGATCGTGACGTTAATCGTGACGGTATCTTTATACGCGCCCTCCGGCTTGCTGGCCTGACTGGCGTTAATTCGGGCGGTGTATGGGATATTCTGTGTGATCCCCGTCCCCGCCCCGCTGTAATCGTTAGTCTCGGTCCAGGCGATGTTCCCCGTGCGGTAGAGCTGATATTGCAAATAGTAAGGCGTGCCGCCGACGGTGGCCGTCATTCTACGCCAGTTGGCATCGTCGGGGTGGGTACTGACCAGCTTGACGGTATAGGCACCCAGCAGCGTACAGCGAACGCCGAGGTTATTGTTGACTGCCGCGAAATCGGCAGGGAACGCCGCCGTACCAAAACTGATATTCGGCGCGCTGGTGATCTGGCAATCATTGGTGATGTTCATGGTGATATTGAGGGTTGAAGTGGTTGAGCCCCTTTCGTAAACACAAATACCTAACGCTCCCAGCGAACAAAGTTCATAGTCCCATTTAATCGTCACTGTATCGGTATAGGTCCCGGCCGCCACGTTGTTGCCGATACTGGTGCGGATATAGATCGGTATGGAGCCATCCGCTGAATTGAACAGACCTAAGATGCCCAGAAACGTAGTCCGAGACCAGGTGTAAGTTGAACCGATGTTATAGAGCGTCCCGCAGCCAGAATCGATACACAGACTATAGGGAACGTAGTCTGTGCTCGCCCCTCTGCGCATCCGCATGGCGGTACCGCTGGGGTTACTGTCATCGAGTATTGTGACGGTAATCGTATTGGTACTGATTAAACTCAACACACTCCCTGTACAGCGGAATCCACTGCCTGATGTCACGATTTGGGGGGTCCCGTTAACGCCGACAATGGAAGAGGCATAAGGCCCCAGCGTAGTGGAACTCGGTGGCGTCGTGCAGGCGGCGTAGCTAAAGGGCGCGTAATACAGCGCCATCGACAGGAAGGCCAGACGTAGCCAACGGGCAGCTCGCCGGTTGGCAGGGAAGAAGTGCTGGATTTTCGGTATCGGGGTCAGCATCGTTTTATCCTTTTGAGTCAGTCTGGCAGGTAAGCGGGCCGATGGTCGCCATCATGGTTTGTGATTCCGGCAGTGAAAATGTCACTCGGCAAAGCTGTCCGTCTTCTTGTTTAAAGCGTAAGCGGTTCGAGGTTTCCAGGTTGGTGAAATAGACCAGGCCATCGTAGCCGCTGATGGTGGTGTCCCCGCTGACCTCGTTTGTTATCCAGGTGCCGATGGTGAGTGGGTTGCCATCCGTATTGCGCAGCTTTATGTTGGCGGATCGCACGGCATGAACGGGGAACGTGACGATGGTGCCGCTGCCTTCTTTGACTGCCACGCGTGATTCCACCTGTGGCGTGGTGACGTTGGCTGGCAGCTGTAGTGTGTCAATTTCCACTTTCGCGGGGTAATTTGACACGACCCACGGCACAAGCAAATGACCGCGTTTGTTGGTTTTTCCTACTAACTGGTTTTCATATTTTACTGGGACGTCAGGGTATCCCTCGGTATCGACCACAATAAAAGCATCGTTGATACGGTTACTGGCGAAAAGCCCCCCGTTCATGTAGATCAGCGAGCCGCTCAGTTCACCCCATTGCGTGGTGTTTCCTTCATTGCCATACGTGCCACCAGCAACCATGGCATAAGGGCCGCGCCAGTTCAGCGAGCCTTGGTGATAAGGATTTTTCCCCGCGCCATAGGCCGCATTCCAGCCTAATCCACCTTCTGTCGGGGCGGTACGGTTCACCCCGACACGCGGTGAATAATCGCCATTGTTGTCGCGCTGAACGCCGGCATTGATGCTGCCGTTTGTACCAAAAGGCATCACGAACTGGATCTGGGCGCTGTAGCCGTTTTCTCCCAGCGCTTTGTTAAAGGCGAGATAAATAGAGCTGTCTTGCCAGACCTGACGGCTGAAAGAGAAGTTCAGCAGGCGAGTACGGGTGGAATCGTACGCGCGGATATCGAAATAACCCACGCCGAATGAACCGTTGCCTTCGCCGAACAGCTGGCTGCTGAGCGTTGCCTGATAGCTTTCTCGGCTGAGGCGGCCTTCTGCGAGTACGGCGGTTAAATCGCGATATTCCTCACTGCGTTTGGCATGTTGAACATTCAGGCCAAACGCGGAAGCGTAGTAAGAGTAGCCCGTGGTGTACTGGTGTCCGGTGGCTTCCTTTTCGCTCTGACTGTAGGACGAACTCAGGGTGCCCCAGCGGCCAAGGGTAAAATCGGCTCCTGCACCGAGCAGATAGAGATCCTGTACGGCTTCGCCATGCACTGACACGGTCAGCTTATTGGTCAACCCATAGCGATAGATGCCGCTGACAGCGGGATCGTCAGTATAGGCATTATTCTTTATGCCATAGTCCTGACGTAACACGCCAACGGACAGATCGAAATCGCTTAACCCCTCTCTTAACAATGCGTTGGAGACGTAAAACGGGATCGTGGTAGAAATCTGCCGCCCCTGAGCGTCTGTGGTAATGACGGTGGCTTCCCCAGCGCCGTTCAGGTAAGGCGTATTCGTGAGGGTGAAGGGGCCTGCATTCAGGCTGGTGCTGTTCGCTTTATACCCGTTGATAAACAGGTCAAGCGTGCTGGGCACGGCGGCCGTACCGGTATATTGCAGCATTGGATAAGTGACGATATCCGGGCGAAGGCCGAAATTGCGGGCGACGCGCAGACCGCCCATACGCACCGAGTTGCTCCACGTCAGCGAGTTGCTAATCAGGTCACCAACCTGATAGGTGAGCATGCGTTCGTTATCGTTATAGCGCCAATAGGTATCGAAACGCTGATAGCCATCTTGCTGCGCGGTATCGCTGCCCGAGGCGAAATAGTAGACCCCCGTATTGGATAAGGTACCGTAAGGGCTAAAAAAACGCTGTTCCATCCAACTGTTGAGTGAGTCTGAATTGCTGCGGGGCGAGGTGTAATAAAGGTTATAGTTGAACAATAACCCAGGGCTGCTGCGGGCGGGAAAGCGCATCATGTCCTGCCCGCCGCCTTCAACAGATTGCTCGGGTAGCCAGAGTGTAGGCACGGTGATTTTTAGCTGCTGTATGGCCTGATCGTAATCGGCGGTGACTTCTGGCAGGGCGCTGACATTCACCAGCCCCACACTTTGCTCAGATAGACGGACATGATTCGAACGCAGTGTTGCTGCATCCACATAATAGTTTCCCTCACGATACGTGACAGGCACGACCAGATTATCGCTCTGCCCGTTGACGGAAATCGTTAAATAGTAAACGGATTCGCTGAGTGAGGGCATGGCGCTGGGGGGCGGGGGAAGATCGGTATAGTCTTCCGCGAGAATCGTCGCAGAATAAAACAGCGTAAACGGGGCATAGATGAGCAGGGGGAACATACCTGTTTTACTCTTCATGCCTGACCTCATCCTGGCGGTACGGTCAATAAACACGCCGCTGTCGTTAATCGACCCATCATTCGCGTTTGATCAAAATGGGGTCGGTGATATCGATCAGGCTGGTGAAGAGCTGCATTGCCGCACCCGGTGTGGATACGCCCGCAGGCAGCGGCCAGCGCATCTCTTGTCCCGGTAGCACATAGCCTAAAAAGCCGTCGGTTACCTTTACCCTGCTTCCTTTCCCGCTTTGGTCGGCTGACCAATAGACATTGCTCAAGCGGGCATGGACGACGCCACGATTGCGGACATAAAGATAGTTTTTCCCCCCAACTGCGCTAACTCGCCAACTGAGCACGGGCAGCGTAGGCTCGGCGGTGGCGCGTCGTTTGTCCGGGCGACTATGCGTCCAAATGCCTGCACCATCAAGAAACAGCGGCAGCAGATAGCGCATCTGGAATTGCAGCCCCATCTGTGGCGCATCTTGTTGGTAGGGCGCGGAGATTTCATCAACGATGATGCGGTAAGCCTGTTCGGTATTGGCGGGGGCAGGGTTGACGCGAATCAGGCGTATCATATTGCGCTTGCCCGGCTCCAGCGTCATGAACGGCGGTGTGGCAATCACGTTACTTTGCTCGGCATAACGATCCTGAAAATCTATTTGCTTCCAGGACACAATACGAATTTGTAAGCCAACGGGCGCAGTGCCTTTATTTTCCAACCAGAGCGCTGAGCTGTTCTCATCGGACTCAATGACCTGATAAATCGGCCAAACGAGGATAGAACTGGCGGCAAAGCAAAATGCGCTGAAACCGCTTAATAAAAAAACCATTGCCCGAATAAAAAACGTCATTTTCCTTTTCATCCTGTGTTCACCCTGTTGTGTTTTTAATAAGTCAGGCTGACGGTCACGTTATCGGTATAAACCCCCGCGGGAGGCAGAGGCGTGCCGCCAAAATAGCGGGCGTAAACGGTGTAGGTCTGGGTTGTGGCGGGAAAAGAAACAATGCTGAGCGCCAGACTTCCCGTTCCCCAGACCTGTGTGCGTGCCGCATCGCGGTAAAGCTGATAGGCCAACAGGCGCGTCCCGGCTGCATTCTTCAGATAACGCTGCGCGCTGCTGCCGCCATTGGTACCGTAGCCCAGTTCAATGATGGCGTTAGTGCCAGGTGTACAGGTGGCGATAATCGAGCCCCCGCCGCTGGTGCTGGCGACATCCACGTTGGTCGCCGTGGCGCTGCGCGTCCCAAAGTTAAGCGTTCCCATATTGGGCTGGCTGCTTGCTGTACTGGTGCCAAACACACAGCCTTTTTGTATCGTTGCGGTGACATCGAATGTGCTGCTCACGGTGAGCGCCATCGCCACCGTGGGAACGATGGAACCAGACAGCAGGAACGAGAAAATCAATGCTGATGGAAAACGCATCGCAATACCCGCGGCTATCGAGCCTGAATAGCCGCACGGGAAACGCCCAAAGCCAGAGGGAACGGCAGGGCGTAGGTAGTCAACGCGGAATCGCGTATGAGATGTAGTGACATAACGGCTCCTTTTCTTGTGGATCAATGACCCTAAAGAGGCTGGCATGCGAACATGCCAGCCTGTAAAAAACTACCATTCGATCGTGGCAGTGACGGTGTCGGTATAAGCCCCTGCGGTGGGAGATAGCACGGTCTGATCTGACGGCAGGATACGGGCATACACCGGAACCGGCTGTGGGTTGCCCGTTGCAACAATGGCAATTCCGGTTGTAGTACTGAGTGTGATTTCGGTCGTACGGGTTGAATCACTGTATAAACGGTAAGGGACGTTGTAGGCTCCTGTGCCCGGCGCTAACCGGCGTAGCGAGGCGGTGGCGTTTGCACCCGCACCGATGTACAACGTCGCCGGTGTGCCAACAGAGCAACTGACGGTAATCCCGTTGCCCGAGACACTGGTAACCTGAGAGTCAATACTGGCTGTCAGATCGGAATGAGAGCCAAAGTTGATTGTTCCCCATGTAGTGCCTGCGCCTCCCCCGTTGTTGACCGTGCAGGCGGAAGTAATCGTCAGTGATACAGGGATCTGACCACTAATCGTCACGCTGCTTGCGGTGGGGGATAGGCCGAATGTGGTAAATAGTGTGGCCAGAATAGGTAATGCTATACGTTTAGAATTCATAATGATTCCTTTATATGCCTCTCACTTATTTTCATCGAATGTGTTTTCACGACAGCACATTGATTTTCGTGAAAACAGCTCGTCAAGAATGACTATTACCAAAGTAATCATAACGAGTCGTTTTAATCAGTACGGATATTTATATGGCATAGATTAACCGACCGGGAAAATACAGAGCGTTTATTCTCTTTCCTGATTGGCAGAACCATTGACACTAAAATTTCGCACTACTGAAATATATCGCTACTACTTTCAGTACGTTCCGTATGGTGAAGGTAATGCTATAAAGAAAATGTATGACTAATTTTATCTTCCGTGGCGTGAATAATTGCGGGCATATAAATAACAGAGAGGTTCTTCGGGCTTTATCCTGAATTGCACATTCGTCCATAAATAGAAGAGCAATCTATTTTCATTATATGGCGTTATATTCTGTGTAATGACCTTGTTTATAAAAAACGAATAGTAAAAAAGGATCTATTTAAGATAAAGATAGAACCAGAGTGGTTGTTTAACAATGTCGCAAAAATTGATATGCGTTAAAAAAGTGCAAGAAATCGACATTTTTGATTTTATCAGTGTTTTATGCTGATTTTTTGTTCATTGTTGAATTCTGTATCCTATTTTTTGATTTTATTGTAAGCGATCATAATGACCATCATAAAGACATGGTTATGTATTTCGAGTGGGTAGATTCTGCCGTATATCTATAAATTTTTTATTTATCATGTAATTAATGATGAAAAAGAAGATCGAGCGAGTCTCATGACGTTGCTGATACATTACGATTACTGACTCATTAACGATAGATGTGCTAACAACGCGTTTTCAGAATGGTTAATGTTATAACAGTATTGGGTCGCATTCACGGCAGATCTCAGTGGGTAGTCTATGGTTGGGAAGCGGGTATGATGACTTTTCTACCTAAACCTGACCTCAGGTGAGTTTACATAGCGAGAAACTCAGGTAACCTACAGCAATAAAGCGGTTATACCCATCATACTTGAGTGATGTAGGGTATATACCTTATATGGCTTACATTGCAGGTATGCCAAAATGGCAGAAAAGCCAATGCTCATACAGCATTAAGTATGAGGATATATCATATATTTCATTAACATAGCGGTGTAATATGCAAGTGTTGATAATGCGTCATGGTGATGCGGTACTTGATGCAGCGAGTGATGCCGTCCGGCCGTTGAGCGACGCTGGTCGTGATGAATCCCGCCAGATGGCGTGTTGGTTGAATGAGCAAAATATCGATATTGAGCGCGTTCTGGTGAGCCCCTATTTGCGTGCCCAGCAAACGCTCGAGGTGGTGAAAAAAGTGCTGCCGTTGCCGGAAGAAGCGGATTGCCTGAATGAGCTGACGCCCGGTGGCGATGCCCAGCTTGTCAGCTATTATCTGCAAACGCTGGCGAGAGAAGGCGTGGGGGCGGTGCTGGTTGTGTCGCATCTGCCGCTGGTGGGCTATCTGGTTGCCGAATTATGCCAGAATGAAACTGCGCCGATGTTCGCTACATCTGCTATTGCCTGCGTGAAGGTGGAAGCGGAATCCGGTCATGGCATTCTGCACTGGCAAGTCAGCCCGGCCCAGTTGAACGCGAAATCCTGATACGACTAACCCCACATTCCTGAATTCATACGGTATGAGGCATGTAATGAACTTACATGCCTCATCGTTTTTTGAAGAAGGATGAGCTTATTCAAGCGAAGGGGCTTCCAACGCCACCAACACCAGCAGCGCGGCACTTCCACCAAATTCTTTCGGGGCCTGATGAAAAGCCAGCACGTCAGGGTGCTGTGCCAGCCAGAGTGGCGTTTGTTGCTTAAGTATATGTTTGCCATGCCCGTGCATCACACAGGCGCAGTAAACATACTCCCGCCGACAGGCCGCTAGCAGCGCGCCCAATTCCTGCTTCGCCTGAAGCTGCGTCAGGCCATGCAAATCCAGAAACAGCTCCGGTGAATAATCTCCCCGTCGAAGCTTCTTCAATTCATAGGGGCTAGCTCCCGGACGGATATAGCGCGTCGGGCCTTCTGCATCCAGCTGTGGCTGAAACTCATCCGAAAAATAGAAACTGGCATCAACCTGCTCCTGCAATGCCCGTTTGGCGGGTAATTCGCCCGGTTTTTTGCGCAGCGGTTTATGGGTATAGGTATCCTGACGCAATTTTTTTGTGCCAGTGATTGACGTGCGAAAAAGCTGTAATTCGTCGTCATTCAGCGAAAATTTATTACTCATGTTTCATTCATCTTGCGTCAACATTCGATCAGTTTACCTTGTCTCCCCGCTGTCGCTAAATAAAAGTCTGTATCGGGGCGCGTTCAGTCGGTTATATCTGCTGATTTGTCGCGGGCTTCATGGCAAACTAAGCGCCAATTTCCCATTCAGAACTGTCTGCGGAGGACACCCTTGGACAAAATTTTCGTCGATGAGGCCGTCAGTGAACTTCATACCATTCAGGATATGTTGCGCTGGGCTGTTAGCCGGTTTAACGCAGCCAACGTCTATTACGGCCACGGGACGGATAATCCCTGGGATGAAGCCATACAGCTGGTATTGCCTAGCCTGTATCTGCCGCTCGATATTCCTGAAGATATGTACACGTCCCGTTTGATCACCAGCGAACGGCAGCGCATTGTTGAACGTGTGATTCGCCGCGTCAATGAGCGTATCCCGGTCGCCTATCTGACCAACAAGGCCTGGTTTTGCGGCCTGGAATTCTACGTGGACGAACGCGTGCTGGTGCCGCGCTCTCCCATTGGTGAGCTGATCAATAACTATTTTGATGAGCAACTGCCAAAAACGCCAAACCATATTCTGGATCTGTGCACGGGCAGCGGCTGCATTGCTATTGCCTGCGCTCAGGCGTTCCCAGAAGCGGAAGTCGATGCGGTCGATATCTCCAACGATGCGCTGGCGGTAACCGAGCAAAATATTCAGCAGCACGGTCTGGAATACCGCGTGACGCCGATTCGCTCTGATCTGTTCCGCGATTTACCGGCGATTCGCTATGATTTAATCGTGACTAATCCACCGTACGTGGATGAAGAAGATATGTTCGATCTGCCGCAGGAATTCCGTTTCGAGCCTGAACTGGGGCTGGCGGCGGGTAACGACGGTCTGGATCTGGTGCGTCGTATTCTGGCCTGTGCACCAGATTATCTGAGCGACGACGGCGTGCTGATTTGCGAAGTGGGCAACAGCATGGTGCACCTGATCGATCAATACCCAGAAATCCCGTTCACCTGGCTGGAGTTTGATAACGGCGGTGACGGCGTGTTTATGCTAACGCAATCACAGCTGGTTGATTGCAAAGCGCATTTCAGCGCTTACCGTGATTAAACGGTCATAACGATATTTATTCGCCTTACCGTTTAGACGGTAAGGCAGAAACAGAACACATGCGAAGGAGTTGTGATGGCAGGCAACAGTATTGGGCAATTTTTCCGCGTCACTACATTTGGTGAATCCCACGGTATTGCTCTGGGATGTATTGTTGACGGCGTACCGCCGGGCATCCCGCTAACGGAAGCGGATCTGCAACACGATTTGGATCGTCGTCGTCCGGGGACCTCCCGCTATACGACGCAGCGCCGCGAACCCGATCAGGTCAAGATTCTGTCCGGCGTTTTTGAAGGCGTGACAACAGGGACCAGTATTGGCCTGTTGATTGAAAATACCGACCAGCGTTCTCAGGATTACGGTGCGATTAAAGATGTCTTTCGCCCCGGCCACGCCGATTACACCTATGAGCAAAAATACGGTCAACGTGATTACCGTGGTGGTGGCCGCTCTTCCGCGCGCGAAACGGCGATGCGCGTTGCCGCGGGTGCGATTGCGAAGAAATACCTGCAACAGCAACATGGTGTGAAGATACGTGGCTATCTGTCGCAGATTGGCGATGTCACCTGCGAGCTGAAAGATTGGGAACAGGTTGAGCAAAACCCGTTCTTCTGCCCGGATGTCGACAAGCTGGAAGCCTTGGATGAACTGATGCGGGCGCTGAAAAAAGAAGGCGACTCCATTGGCGCGAAGGTCAGCGTAGTCGCGGAATCGGTGCCTGTCGGATTAGGCGAGCCGGTCTTTGATCGTCTGGATGCCGACTTGGCTCACGCACTGATGAGCATTAACGCCGTGAAAGGCGTCGAAATTGGCGATGGCTTTGCGGTTGTCACCAAGCGTGGCAGCGAAAACCGAGACGAAATCACGCCGGACGGTTTCCAAAGCAATCACGCTGGCGGCATCTTGGGCGGGATCAGCAGCGGTCAGAATATCGTTGCGCATCTGGCGTTGAAGCCGACCTCCAGCATTATGGTGCCGGGGAAAACGATCAACCGTCAGGGTGAAGCGACTGAAATGGTTACGCGCGGGCGTCACGATCCGTGTGTGGGTATTCGCGCGGTGCCGATTGCCGAAGCCATGATGGCGATTGTGTTAATGGATCACCTGCTGCGCCAACGCGCACAGTGTGGGGATGTGAACAGTCTGGTTCCTCGCTGGTAAAAAATAATGAAACAAGGGTTAATCGGGGTTCTCGCGCTGGCACTGAGCGCGCCGCTGTTGTCGAATGTCGCATGGGCGAAAACGCCCTGGCAGGAGATAACGCATCCGGTCGCGGGTACGTCACAGTCAATTGGTAGTTTTTCCAATGGCTGTATCATCGGTGCCCAGCCGCTGCCATTGCAGTCGCTGGATTATCAGGTGATGCGCGTCGATCAGCGCCGCTATTTCGGTCACCCCGATCTTCTGGCGTTTATCCACCGCCTGAGCAACGAGGTCAAGCGTACGACCTCAGGTAATGTGCTGGTGGGGGATATGGGCATGCCTGTTGGTGGACGTTTCAGCAGCGGCCACGCCAGTCACCAATCCGGGCTGGATGTCGACATCTGGCTGCAATTGCCCAGACAGCGCTGGAGCGAGCAGCAGTTGCTGAAGCCGCAGCCTATCGACTTGGTTAACGCCAGCGGACTGAACGTTAACCCGCGCGTTTGGCGACCGGAAATCACCACCTTGATCAAAACCGCTGCGTTGGATAGCGACGTAACGCGCATCTTCGTTAATCCGGCGATTAAAAAACAGCTGTGTGTTGAAGCGGGTCACGATCGTGACTGGCTGCGCAAAGTTCGCCCTTGGTTTGCACACCGTGCACATATGCATGTGCGCCTGCGTTGCCCGGCGGACAGCCTTGAGTGTCAGGATCAGGACGAGCCACCTGTCGGTGACGGATGCGGTGCCGAGTTAACCAGCTGGTTCCAGCCAAAACAGCCGAGTACCGAAGCTCCGGAAAAAACCACGCCGCCGCCGTTGCCTCCGTCTTGTCAGGCACTGCTCGACAGACATTTTGCTGCGAGATAACGAGTCACTATGCGAGATAACAGATAACTATGTCGCGAGATAAAAAATAATTATGGACTGGTTAGTTCTTGGGCCAGAAATGCTGGCCGTACTGTTTTTTGTCGGGGCGTTGGCAGGGTTTATTGATTCGATTGCGGGCGGGGGCGGTTTATTGACGATCCCTGCCTTGCTGGCGGCGGGTTTATCCCCGGCGCAGGCGCTGGCAACGAATAAACTTCAGGCTGTCGGCGGATCCTTTTCCGCCAGCCTGTATTTCATCCGCCGCCGTGCGGTGAATCTGGGCGAGCAGAAGCTGGCGATTGCGCTGACGTTTGTCGGCTCGACCTTCGGTGCCTGGCTGATCCAGCAGATCAATGCTGATTTTCTGCGCCAACTGCTGCCATTACTGATTATTGGCATCGGTCTCTACTTTTTATTAACGCCAAAAATCGGCGATGGAGATCGGCAGCGTCGTCTGTCGCCACTTCCGTTTGCGATTGTGGCAGGCAGTTGTGTCGGTTTTTATGACGGTTTCTTCGGCCCCGGTGCCGGATCGTTTTACGCGCTGGCCTTTGTTACTCTGTATGGTTTCAATCTGGCAAAAGCGACGGCGCATGCCAAAATCCTGAACTTTACCTCCAACTTCGGCGGGCTGCTGTTTTTTATGCTCGGCGGAAAAGTGGTCTGGGTGGTCGGAGGGGTCATGCTGATCGGGCAAATCCTCGGTGCGCGACTGGGAGCCAAAATGGTGATGACGAAAGGGCAAAAGCTGATTCGTCCGATGCTGGTGCTGGTTTCCGCCATCATGAGCGGCAAACTGATTTATGACAGCCACGGGCACGAGATTGCCGTTTGGCTGGGACAGTTTTTATAACAACAAATTATGATAACAACAGATAACATGACTACGACGCACCACTATCAACAGCTGATTGATATTTTTAATGATTGCTTTGGCGATGAATACAATACCCGTCTGATAAAAGGCGACGATGAGCCGATTTATCTGCCAGCGGATGATGACATTCCGTATCACCGGATTGTGTTTGCCCACGGTTTTTATGCCAGCGCGCTACACGAGATTTCTCACTGGTGCATTGCGGGTGCCCAGCGGCGCTTGCAGGTCGATTTCGGCTACTGGTACTGCCCGGATGGTCGTGATGCCTCGACGCAAAGCCAGTTTGAGGGCGTAGAAATCAAACCGCAGGCCTTCGATTGGCTGTTCTGTGTCGCCGCAGGCTTTCCGTTTAACGTCAGCTGCGACAACCTGAACGGCGACTGTGAGCCGGACCGTATTGATTTCCAGCGGCGCGTGCATGCACAGGTGATGCAGTATCTGGAAGAAGGGATTCCCGCGCGTCCGGCCAGCTTTATTCGTGCATTACAATCGTTTTACAATACGCCACCGCTGACGGCGGCGAGCTTCCCGTATCCAGCCGATCTGTGATGCGCGGGAACCGCAAAAATTTGAGGATAAGAAATGATCGCAGAATTTGAAACGCGCATTCTGGCGCTGATTGATGACATGGTAGAGCATGCCAGCGACGATGAACTGTTTGCCGGCGGCTATTTGCGTGGTCATCTGACGGTGTCGGTGGCAGAAGCGGAAGAGCATGGGGAACACACGCTTGAAGCACTGCATCTGCGCGTTAGCGACAGTATCAATAACGCCATCAAAAACGGTGAGCTGTCACCACCGGATCAGGTGCTGGTTAACGGGATGTGGGAACGTCTGTTCCAGCAGGCGCAGAATAGTACGCACTAGCTTGAATTGTTTAGAATGAGTTTAGCTGAACTCGTTATGACCGTTCCCTACTCACTGTCTCTCAGTTACATTCCTATGCAGATTCAGAGACAGTTTCGTGCGCCACACTGCTGCTATTCATATGCGATACCGTATACGCGCCCGACGCAGGGCGCTCAGTCGCCGCCGCCCTGCGAACCCAGGCTGCCGGCTAAATTATGCCGCTTCGCGGTGCCATCGGTGTTCGTGACCGCTAATCGAGCCACCAGTGACGCGTTTACTCGCCCCATAAATGGAGCTCGCCCTTCGGGCCAGCACAAGTGCTGTTCAAAAACGTCTCTGACGTTTTTGTCCGACGCGGCACTGGTTTTCGCGACGTCTTGTCGCTCACTCGGCGGCCAAGCTCACCGCTGCATAATTTTTTAAGCCGGATTCTGGCAAAAACCATTACAAGTCGTGGCATTTGTGCACAAGAGGCCGTTTGTCTGTGAAGAGATAGTTTATTAATCCTGAGCCACGGGTTTACCTTTCAGTAGTTTTCTTATCCAGAAACGATTTGGGTTGAGTGCGGCGAGCGTATCGCGGTCCAGCGGTAGCGGTTCGCCATACATCTGTGAGGCCAAAATTTCTGCTGCGAGTGGAGCAGAGCAAAGCCCGCGTGAGCCCAACGCACCGATGATGAACAGATCCTGCCAGTAGGGGGCGTTTGGTACCGCGTCGGCACGGTGTTGAGGGTGCAGTAGATCTTCATACTCGGCCAGCGTTTGTTCATAGTCCGGTACCGCGCCTAATAGCGGCAGATGATCGCGCAGCGCGCAGCGGACGCCCTGACGCGCCTGCGCATCGCTGACATCGACCGTTTTCGCCCAGTCTGCGTCGGGCAAACAATTCAGCAGCCGTTGGCGGTTCTCTTGCTGTTCGTCTTCCCGATAATCACAGTGTGTTTCACCCCGTAAATAGCTCGCTCCGATGCAGTGCGTCTGATGTTGCGGACTCACTGGCGTCAGATAGCCGTCGTAGCACAGAACCTGTTTAAGCTGACCTAGCACCGGGTTGGTCGGAATATGGCTGACCTGTCCGCGCACGGCGTAAGCGGGTAAGTGCGATGTCTGTGGCCAGTCGGTAATGTGGTGACCATTTGCCAGCACCACGACTGCATGATTTACCTGCTGGCCAGTGCTCAGGGTGAGCGCCCAGCCGCCGTCCGTTTTGTCTAATGCGGAAACGGTAGTACTCATCTGTACCGACAGACCGTTCTGCTGTGCCAGCTTCAGCGCAGAAGCTGTCAGTTCCGCCGGGCACAGCCAGCCGCCGTCAGGATAAGTGATGCCGTTTACGCCGGGATTCAGGCCGCTGTGATTTTCCAGTTGCTGCGTATCCACGCTGACGACCAGCGCTTCCGGCCATTCGCCTTGCAGAATCTGCTCGATTTTACGCGCACTTTTTTCATCCCAGGCGAGCTGGCTGACGCCGTACCACTGATGCTCAAATGCCAGCCCCTGCTGTGCCAGCGCGGTATAGCTACGATGGGCAAAGTCAAACGCGAGGGAGAAAAAGCGGGACACGGCATCGTGCCGGTTATTCAGCAGAGGATACAGCGCCCCCTGACGATTGCCGGATGCGCCCGTAGCAGGCTGTGCCTCGGCGCAGTAGAGCGTGACGTTCGCGCCGCGCCGTTGCAGCGCGAGGGCAGTAAGCACGCTGGCGATGCCGCCGCCAATAATCGCAATGTCATCAGTCGTGCTAGCAGCAGGGCGCGAATACCACGGCGTCGGCGACATGACGGGAAGCGTGTCGGGAAGAATGCCGCTCAGCATCTCACGCTTCTGCCCGAATCCTTTGATTTTACTGACCTGAAACCCCGCCTGTTGCAGACCGCGACGGACAAATCCTGCGGCGGTAAAGGTGGCGAACGTGCCTTCTTTACGGCACAAACGAGCCATTGCCTGAAACAGATTATCCGTCCACATGTCTGGGTTTTTGGCAGGCGCGAAGCCATCCAGAAACCAGGCGTCGACCTGATGGTTCTGAGTATCATCCAGCTCAGGCAGTAAGACGTTAACGTCACCGAACCATAAATCAAGCGTGATAGTACCTTGCGCCAGAATCAGACGATGACAGCCCGGCAGCGCTAGCGGCCATTGCTCTCGCAATTCATCTGCGAATGCGGCCAGCTCCGGCCACTGTGCGTGTGCGGCAGCCAAATCATGCCGATGCAGAGGGAATTTCTCGAAGCTAATGAAATGCAGATGGCGCAATGTCGCCTGTGGCTTCTGTTGACGAAAGTCGGCAAACGCCTGCCACAGCGTCAGAAAATTCAGACCCGTGCCAAAGCCGGTTTCTGCTATCACGCAGGCTGCGCGCGGGTGCGTGGTGAAACGCTCTGGAAACTGATTGCCCTTTAAAAACACATAACGGGTTTCTGCCAACCCATCCTGATTCGAAAAATAGACGTCATCAAACTGTTGCGATACAGGTGTACCCTGAGCGTTCCAACTTAACGACGCGTGTTGGATGAGGAGGTTGGTCACGACAAAAAGCTCATTATTCAAGTGATGATGAGATTCTATCGGGCTGAATATTGTGGCGCAAATTTAGCAATGATTTCGCGATAGTTTGGCTGATCGGACTTGTTCAGCTTACAACTGTACGCTAAAGTGCGAAGCGAAATCCCAAACTCTATAAGTGGAAGAAGAGGTATTAAATGAAACGTGCAGTGATTACTGGCCTAGGGATCGTATCAAGCATCGGTAATAACCAGCAGGAAGTTCTGGCATCATTGCGAGAAGGCCGCTCGGGCATTACTTTCTCTCAAGAGCTGAAAGATTCCGGCATGCGTAGTCACGTCTGGGGGAATGTCAAACTGGACACCACTGGCCTCATCGACCGCAAAATTGTGCGTTTTATGAGTGATGCATCGATCTATGCCTACTTATCCATGGAGCAGGCGATTCAAGATTCTGGGCTGTCTGATGAGGTTTATCAGAATAACCCGCGCGTTGGCCTGATTGCTGGTTCCGGCGGTTCTGCGCGCTATCAGGTATTCGGTGCTGACGCGATGCGTAGCCCGCGCGGTCTGAAAGCCGTTGGCCCTTACGTGGTAACTAAATCCATGGGTTCTGCGGTATCCGCGTGTCTGGCAACGCCATTCAAAATTCACGGCGTGAACTACTCCATCAGCTCTGCCTGTGCGACTTCTGCACACTGCATCGGTAACGCGGTTGAGCAAATCCAGATGGGCAAACAGGACATCGTGTTCGCTGGCGGCGCGGAAGAACTGTGCTGGGAACTGGCCTGTGAATTTGATGCGATGGGAGCACTGTCGACTAAATACAATGAGACGCCAGAAAAAGCGTCCCGTACCTATGACGCTGGCCGCGATGGTTTCGTCATTGCAGGCGGTGGCGGTATGGTCGTCGTAGAAGAACTGGAACACGCACTGGCACGTGGCGCACACATCTACGCGGAAGTAGTCGGCTACGGCGCGACGTCTGACGGCGCGGATATGGTTGCTCCATCAGGTGAAGGTGCTGTTCGTTGTATGAAGATGGCGATGCACGGTGTGGATACGCCGATCGATTACCTGAACTCTCACGGTACTTCTACGCCAGTTGGCGATGTGAAGGAACTGGGTGCGATTCGCGAAGTGTTTGGCGACAACTCGCCAGCTATTTCTGCGACCAAAGCGATGACCGGTCACTCTCTGGGCGCAGCTGGCGTGCAGGAAGCGATTTACTCACTGCTGATGCTGGAGCACAGTTTCGTTGCACCGAGCATCAACGTGGAAAATCTGGACGAGCAGGCTGCTGGCCTGAACATCGTGACTGAACCGACGGAACGCAAACTGACCACGGTGATGTCTAACAGCTTCGGTTTCGGTGGTACGAATGCGACGCTGGTAATGAGAAAACTCGATAAATAATCGGTTTATCAGTCAAACGTTCTCATTGAAATAAAGAAAACCCCGCTGGCGCAAGCCGCGGGGTTTTTTGTTAGCGCGGGTTTGGTTGATGAGGGTCAGTCAGCGATAGTCATGGGCGGTATTGACGTTAGATCAATACCCAAAGCAGAAATGCGGCCACGCAGGTGCTGACAATCACCAAAAACATTGGCTTATGGAACAGGGATTGCCAACTGAGCGGCAGTGACGCAATCAGCGGGTTAAACAGCGGATGCAGCAATTGTGAGGTTGTGGTCCAGTCCGTTTCCTGCGAGCGCTGAATACGCTGCGTAAACAGGAACGTCAGCAGATCGCTAACCTGCATCGGCGTCAGCGGGGTTTGTAATCCGATATTGAAGCGATTCTGCGTGTAATCCATCAATAAGTGCTGTTCCTGCGCGGTCATAGGCTGTTGTAGCAAAGCCTGCAACGGCGCGAGATTCGGGGAAAGCAGCGCATTCTGTGGCGGTAGCGGCTGTGATGATAGATTCGCTGCGGATGACGAATTCGCGTTAGCCGTATTGGTGGTGTTGGCTGTCAGCGGTTCTGGCGCAGCGCCTGTCGTGCCTGCATGGGTCTGTGTTCCCTGCTGCGCAGGCGGGGTGGCGCGCAGCAGCGTTTGCGTCTGTTGCAGCTCAACTTGAGCTTGCAGGAACTGCGTGATCAGCGGCAGATGTTTTAACGGGATGGCGTCACCCGGGCTAAGATTCTGCATCATCATCAGATTATTCAGCACTCTTGCCGGCTGTTCCCCGGTCATGGTCGCTAAGCGGGTGACTAACTGATTCAAGCCGCGCTGTTCAGCAGGAGAGAGCGGGCGATCGGGCGAGTTGGCGGCCTGAGCGGTTTGCGATGCTGTGGCTGATGCCGTTGACTGCGGGATTTGCCCGTTTTGCAGCAGCGTAACAACCTGCTGTAGCTGCGTTTTAGTCAGCGCGCTTAGCGTAGTGCTACCGAACTGTTGCTGGATGAAATTGCTGACCGCCTGACGGTTATTTCCCTGAGACAGCATATCCGTCAGACGCTGAAGCAGCTGCTGACGTCCACCGCTATCTTGCGCCTGCGTTAAACGCGTCTGAAGTATCTGCTCGGCAGGCTGGTAATGGCGGGACAGCAGTTCATTATTTTCTGCCAGCCCTAATCCCTGTTTTACCGTTGTCCAGACTTCCGCTGCCTTTGACGTTGTCAGCGCGGCAACTCTAAGCACCAGATTTTCCAGCGTTGTGCGCTGCGCCAGCGTCAACGGTCGATCGCCGTTGGAGGAACCTGCGGCGTTAGCGGATGAAGTAGAGGCTGATGATGTGGTTGTTGGTGTAACCGAGCGTTCGCCGGGCAGCGGGGCACCTGGGCCACTTACAGGTTGCATATCGGTTATCCTCACTGCCGTCATGATTGAGATGAATCATAGCAATCTCCCGTGACGGCCGATAGTCAGACGTCGCCTAAAACGGCACTAATCTTATGGGGTGGCTGATGAGCTACGTCCTAGTGGGATGCGCAAGCGCTGGGCGAGGATCACGCCGAGTAGCGTGATGCCACCGCCAACCAGATGATAATGATGTAACGGCTCGTGCAAAAAGCTAATGGCGATCATCGCCGTAAAGATCGGCGTCAGGTTCATAAAGATGGAGGCTTTGCTGGCTCCGAGGCGCATAACCCCCTGAATCCACAGAAAAGGCGCAAGGATTGAGGCCATGATGCCAGCGAAAATTACCAGCGGCAGATTTTCGGCATTGAGTTGCACATTGTCCGTCAGCAGGAAATTTGGAATCAGCACGACTACGCCAAAGGCAATTTGCACATAGAGCGACACCCAGTTGGGCAACGGGATGCTCCAGCGTTTGGTCAGCACGCCATAGAGTGCATAGGACAACGACGCACAAAACATCATGAGTTCACCGGGGCCGATGCCCTGCGCCAGAATTTGTTCTGGATGTCCCTCACCGATCAGCCAGACAATCCCGACCAGCGACAGCAGGCTACCGAGCAGCACGCCCAACGTGGGAGCCAGGCGCAGCAGCGGAATGCTGAGCAGGACGGTGAGTAGTGGTACAAGTGACCCCATAATCCCCATCATCACGGCGCTGATCGAGTGCGCCGCGTAATAGGCCAGACTTTGGTACAACACCATGCCAAGCAGACCCAACACCAGCAGTTTCCAGGCGTGTTGACGAATGGTCGCCGCGTGCTGACGAAGGGTTGGCAGCATGAACGGCGTCATGACGAGGAACGCCAGCAGCCAGCGATAAAACGAGATGGCGGCTGGGTCAATAACGCTTGCAGAGAGCTTGTTGACGATGACGTTAACTGACCAGATCAGGACGGCAATGGTGGGAAAGAGGGCGTTCACGTTGGGTTTCTCATAACAGACCAGACGAAAAACGCACCAATTGCCTGTCTGGTCGATAAAAATGGGGCAAGTGCAGCAATGGCAAACAACATAACAGAGCCATGTGACGACTATCAACCTTGTATGGCATCGGCTTTCTATGGCGACCATCTTGTCAGATCCTCATGGGTGCGAACCGATAACGGAAAGATATCGCGTCGTAATTGCCTTGGGTTTCTGCACCATTCGGTGGCAAAATATCTCCCCGCTTTTTTTGGCTGGCTACCGATGTCGGAGAAGACAATGAAGATTCTGGTTGATGAGAATATGCCGTATGCCCGCGAGCTATTTAGCCGTCTGGGTGAAGTGCAGGCCGTACCGGGACGTCCTTTGCCGCGCGATCTGTTGGCGGACGCGGATGCGTTGATGGTGCGCTCGGTCACGAAGGTGAACGCGGATCTGCTGGCTGGTTCGGCGGTAAAATTTGTCGGCAGCGCGACGGCAGGCACCGACCATGTCGATGACACCTGGCTTAACGCCAACGGGATCGCGTTTTCTGCCGCCCCCGGCTGCAATGCCATCGCGGTAGTGGAGTACGTCTTTTCTTCTTTGCTGATGCTGGCCGAGCGTGATGGTTTCCAACTACGTGACAAAACCGTAGGGATTGTCGGCGTGGGTAATGTTGGCAGACGTCTGGATGCACGTCTGAAAGCCTGGGGCGTTAACACGCTGCTGTGCGATCCGCCGCGTGCCGATCGCGGTGAGGCGGGGGATTTCCTGCCGCTCGACACGCTGGTGCGTGATGCCGACATTCTAACGCTGCATACGCCGCTGTATCTCGACGGACCGTACCGTACTCATCATCTGGTTGATGCCGCCGTACTGAACGCGTTTGCGGACGGACGTATTCTGATTAACGCCTGCCGTGGCCCGGTGGTGGACAATGCTGCACTGCTTGAGGCACTGCAACAGGGTAAAAAACTCAGCGTCATTCTTGACGTATGGGAGCCGGAACCTGCGTTATCGACCGATCTGCTGGCGCGAGTAGACATTGGCACGGCACATATCGCTGGCTATACGCTGGAAGGGAAAGCGCGCGGCACCACGCAGGTGTTTGAGGCGTGGAGCGAGTTTATCGGAACTCCGCAGCAGGTGGCGCTTTCGTCGCTTTTGCCTGCACCAGATTATGCCGAAGTGACATTGACTGCGCCGCTGGATGAGGCGTTGCTAAAACGTCTGGTGCATCTGGTGTATGATGTGCGCCGGGACGATGCACTGTTGCGCCACGTTGCGCATCAGGAAGGCGAATTCGATCGCCTGCGCAAACATTATCAGGAACGACGCGAATGGTCGTCACTCCATGTTATCTGCGCCGATGCTGATAGCGCAGATTGCCTGAACGCGCTGGGGTTCACGGCGTCAGTGCGGGATGCACGTTAACGGAGCACCGCTGAGGTTCTCCGCTGGCGGATGCGTCGCATAAGCATGCTATTTATTCATTAATAGACAGTTATTTATTCATGAACTGACAGACGGTGTCGCTATCGTCTGCCGGTTCCATTCATGATTTGTGTTTCATTCAAAATTTGGGAGAGAACCAAATGTCTGACGGCTGGAATATTGCTCTGCTGGGCGCAACGGGCGCAGTAGGCACGGCGTTACTGGAATTATTGCAGGAACGCGAATTCCCGGTGGGTGAACTGTATCCGCTGGCCAGTGAACGTAGCGCGGGTGAAACCATACGTTTTAACGGCAAATCTTGCCTGGTCACCGATGTGGCGGATTTTGACTGGTCACAGGCGCAGCTGGCGTTTTTTGTTGCTGGTCAGGACGTCAGCGCCCGCTATGCGGAAGACGCGGGGGACGCGGGCTGTCTGGTTATCGATAGCAGCGGTCTGTTTGCGCTGGAGCCGGATGTCCCGTTGGTGGTGCCCGGCGTGAATACGCATACGCTGGCAGATTATCGTAACCGCAATATTGTCGCGGTGGCCGACAGCCTGACTAGCCAACTACTGACGGCGATTAAGCCATTGACCGATGCGGCTGGGCTCTCACGCCTGCATGTCGTCAATATGCTGTCGGTTTCCGCACTCGGTAAAGCGGCGATAGACGATCTGGCGGGGCAAAGTGCTCGTCTGCTGAATGGTGTTCCGCCTGAGGCTGGGCTTTTCCCGAAACAGCTGGCATTCAATCTGTTGCCTTTACTGCCTGATGATGTGGGCAGCGTGCGCGAAGAACGCGCGCTGGTCGATCAAGTGCGTAAAGTCTTGCAGGATGACGGATTACCGATTTCAGTGACCTGCATTCAGTCCCCTGTGTTTTATGGTCACGCGCAGGTTGTTCATCTTGAATCACTGCGTCCGCTGTCAGCGGAAGAAGCGCGCGATGAACTGCTCAATGCCGGGAATATTGAGGTAAGCGACGAGCAGGATTACCCGACGCAGGTTGGTGATGCGTCCGGCAATGGGCAACTGAGCGTCGGCTGTCTGCGCAATGATTACGGTATTCCTGAGCTACTGCAATTCTGGTCGGTCGCCGATAACGCCCGCTTTGGCGGCGCGTTGATGGCGGTGGAAACGGCAGAATGTCTGGTGCAGGAGTATCTCGGGTAATGTCGGAAACCACTCAGGCAGAGGCTATTCAGGCCGATGCCGCTGCGGAAAACGAACGCGCCCCGCTGAAAATCGCGCTAGGCATTGAGTACGACGGTAGCCTCTATTATGGCTGGCAGCGTCAGATTGATGTCGCTAGCGTGCAGGCCTGTCTTGAAAAGGCGCTGAGCAAAGTCGCGGATGAACCGATAGAGGTGTTTTGCGCCGGGCGAACCGATGCTGGCGTTCACGGCACCGGGCAGGTGGTGCATTTCACCACGCACGCGATCAGAAAAGACGCCGCCTGGACGATGGGTGTGAATGCAAATTTACCGCCGGATATCGCGGTGCGCTGGGTGAAAACGGTAGATGAGGATTTCCATGCGCGCTTCAGCGCCACGGCACGTCGCTACCGCTATGTCATCTACAATCACCGCTATCGTCCTGCGGTGCTGTCGCGCGGCATGACGCACTTTTATCACCCGTTAGACGTGGAACGCATGGAGCGAGCCGGGCAATGCCTGTTGGGTGAGAATGATTTCACCTCTTTTCGTGCAGTGCAGTGCCAGTCGCGCACGCCGTGGCGCTATGTAAATCATTTAAAGGTTACACGTCACGGTGACTATATCGTGGTAGATATTAAGGCCAATGCGTTCGTTCATCATATGGTGCGTAATATCGTTGGTAGCCTGATGGATGTCGGCTGTGGCAATCGCCCAGAGTCGTGGATTGCCGAGCTGCTGGCGGCCAAAGATCGTACGCTGGCTGGCGCAACAGCCAGAGCCGAAGGGCTGTATTTGGTGGCGGTAGATTATCCTGCGCGTTTTGCTTTGCCGCGGCCTACGATGGGGCCGCTCTTTTTAGCGGATTGACGTTTTTTGTTGTAATGAGTGCGTTTTTTTACCTGTTGCACACTGCCAGATGGCCGTAGGCCAAAGGCAGGGTGCGATGCGTATTAAGGACGAGGCTATTCAGCGTGCTATACGCAAGGCAACACGGAGAGTGCGGCTGCCTTGCGTATATCGACCGCGTGCGTTCGATAGACACTTTGGGAGAAGAAGTTGTGATGGAATTTATACAGTTTATTATTGATTTTATTCTGCACATTGACGTTCATCTGGCGGAACTGGTGGCGCAATATGGTGTCTGGATTTATGCCATTTTGTTCCTGATTCTGTTCTGTGAGACCGGGCTGGTGGTGACGCCGTTTCTGCCGGGAGATTCGCTGCTGTTTGTCGCAGGGGCGCTGGCGGCGTTGCCGTCGAACGATCTGAATGTGCACACGATGGTATTCCTGATGATCGTTGCCGCGATTACGGGTGATGCAGTGAACTACACTATTGGACGACTGTTCGGTGAGAAGCTGTTTAGCAATCCGAACTCAAAAATTTTCCGCCACAGCTATCTGGATAAAACGCATGCGTTTTACGAGCGTCACGGTGGCAAGACAATAATTCTGGCGCGCTTTGTCCCGATTGTGAGAACATTTGCGCCGTTTGTTGCCGGGATGGGGCACATGAGCTATCGGCATTTTGCAGCCTATAATGTCATTGGTGCGCTGCTGTGGGTGTTGTCGTTTACCTATGCGGGCTACCTGTTTGGCGATTTGCCAGTGGTGCAGGAAAATCTGAAATTACTGATTGTTGCAATTATTTTTCTCTCTATCCTGCCGGGCATTATTGAGATTGCCCGTCACCGTAGAGCGGCCTCGCGCGGCAATGTGAAATAAGTGAAGTATTTTAACATCCGGTTTGACCAGTTTTTTATCCACAGTACCGGAACGTTATGGTTTAATGGGCAGCATTTATGGTCTGTTCTTGGGAACACCCTTGGTGCCGATGCCTTTGTACCGCGATTGTCGTGCGTCTCAGGCATTTTTTCATTGGCAATGTTGTCAGGGAATAACATGAACAGCGGACTGGCATTTGCCAGGTTCAAGCAGAAAGGTTATCAATGAGCTGGATTGAACGAATTCTTAACAAAAGCAATATCACACCGACCCGTAAAGCGAACATCCCTGAAGGGGTCTGGACAAAATGTGATAGCTGCGGCCAGGTTCTTTATCGTGCCGAGTTGGAGCGCAATCTGGGTGTCTGCCCGAAGTGCGATCACCATATGCGCCTTTCCGCGCGTGCCCGTCTACAGGCTTTTCTGGATAAAGAAAATACTGTTGAACTGGGAAGCGAACTGGAGCCGAAGGATGTCCTGAAATTCCGGGATTCCAAAAAATATAAAGATCGTCTGGTTTCTGCACAGAAACAGTCCGATGAGAAAGATGCGCTGGTTGTGATGAAAGGCACGCTATACGGTATGCCGATTGTCGTCGCGTCATTTGAGTTCTCTTTCATGGGCGGTTCAATGGCGTCTGTTGTGGGTGCGCGCTTTGTGCGTGCCGTTGAGCAGTCGTTGGAAGACGGTTGTCCGCTGGTGTGCTTCTCCGCCAGTGGCGGTGCACGTATGCAGGAAGCGCTGATGTCGCTGATGCAAATGGCGAAAACCAGTGCAGCATTGGCAAAAATGCGCGATCGTGGCTTGCCTTACATTTCTGTGCTGACTGACCCAACCATGGGTGGTGTTTCCGCGAGTCTGGCGATGCTGGGTGACCTGAACATTGCCGAACCGAAAGCGCTGATCGGCTTTGCCGGCCCACGCGTTATCGAACAAACCGTGCGTGAAAAACTGCCGCCGGGCTTCCAGCGCAGCGAATTCCTGATTGAGAAAGGGGCGATCGATATGATCGTTCGTCGTCCGGAAATGCGCTACAAGCTGGCCACGATTCTTGCCAAACTGACGAACCATCCAGAACCGGGCAACGATGATGTGGAAATCCGCAGCGATGTGCCGTCTGAATCATCACAGGATGACGCATAATTGACATGATGGGCAGGACGTGTGGTGCTCGACCACGTCGTTCTCGACCGAGTTGCAATGCACGCTCTGCCCGCAATGAACCGTAAGCTAGTGAACGGGACTCATGGATACTCTTCAAATACCTCAAGCCACGTCACCTTTGGTCACGTGGCTTCATTATCTTGAGCACCTGCACGCTCAGGCCATTGATCTAGGCCTGGAGCGCGTTAAGCAGGTTGCTGAACATCTCCAACTGCTCCAGCCTGCCGCCACGATTTTCACTGTCGCGGGGACAAACGGCAAAGGAACGACCTGCTGTACGCTGGAATCCATTCTGTTAGCCGCCGGGCTACGGGTAGGCGTGTACAGTTCTCCCCATCTTGTTCGCTATACCGAGCGAGTGCGTATCCAGGGCAAAGAATTGCCTGAAGCACAGCATACGCAGGCGTTTGCGGATATCGAAGCAGAGAGAGGGGCGGTATCGCTCACCTATTTTGAATTCGGTACGCTGTCGGCACTGCAACTCTTCAAGCAGGCGAATCTGGATGTCGTCATTCTGGAAGTGGGGCTAGGCGGGCGTCTGGATGCCACCAATATTGTGGATGCGGATGTCTCCGTGGTAACCAGTATTGCTATCGACCATACCGACTGGCTAGGTAACGATCGGGAAAGCATTGGCCGCGAGAAAGCCGGGATATTCCGACAGGGTAGACCTGCCGTTGTTGGTGAACCGGATATGCCGGGAACGATTGCCGATGTTGCCGCAGAGAAAGGTGCACAGCTGCGCCGTCGTGGTCGCGACTGGGAATATTCCGTTCAGCGTGAGACATGGAGCTGGCAGGATAAACAGCGCGAACTGTCACGGCTGCCGTTACCTAACGTTCCGTTAGCCAATGCCGCCACGGCACTGGCTGCATTGCACTATTCTTCACTCAACGTGAGTGAAGAGGCGATTCGACAAGGTTTGCAGCACGCCGCATTACCCGGGCGTTTTCAGACCGTGCAGGCGTCTCCGCGATTGATTCTTGATGTTGCACACAACCCTCATGCGGCGGCGTATCTGGCAAATCGTTTGGCCGCGCTGCCGAAAACTGGAAAAGTGCGAGCTGTCGTCGGCATGCTGTCGGATAAAGACATCGCCGGTACGTTGGCCCACTTAACGCCGTTGGTGGATGCGTGGTATTGCGCACCGCTGGAGGGGCCGCGTGGTGCCACGGCGCAGCAGATTGCCGAGCACCTGACGCACAGCCAATCGTTCTCCAATGTCGTTGCCGCCTGGCAGCAAGCAATGTCCGAGGCGACGGAGCAGGATATCGTCATTGTGTGTGGATCTTTTCATACGGTAGCGCATGTGATGGAAGCGCTGGATGAGGAGAAGGCGAATGGCGAGTAAATTTCAGAATCGACTGGTCGGTACGGTTATTCTGGTCGCGCTGGGCGTGATCGTTTTACCCGGCCTGCTGGACGGCAAGAAAAAGCACTACGAAGACGAGTTTGCATCGATTCCACTGATCCCTAAACCGGGTGACAGCAATGAGATGGAAGCGCTGCCTGCGCTGAACCCGTCGTTGCCGAGTCAGCCGCCAGAAGGGGCGGAAGCGGCGATGCAAAACAGTGCTGAAGCCGAAGCCAGTGAAGCGAGATCGTCTGCATCATCTACAACGACAGGATCTGAAACCACGACGCAGACGCCGCCATCGTCCCATTCTGGCACGAATACGCCAGCCATGACGGCACCGCCAGTGGTGGTTGAGCGTCCGCCAGTTCAGACGCCAGCGCCAGTGACGCCGAAGCCTCAGCCAAAGCCTGAGGTGAAGCCAGAAGTGAAACCGAAGCCAGAGCCTAAACCGGAACCCAAACCGGAAGTGAAGCCTGAAACGCAGCCGACGCAGCAAGCGCCTGTCGGGCAGGCCTATATTGTGCAGCTTGGTGCGCTGAAAAACGCGGATAAGGTGAACGAAATTGTCGCTAAGCTTCGCCTCTCTGGCTACCGCGCGTATACCGTGCCATCAACGCCGGTTTCAGGCGAAATCACCCGTATTTACGTGGGGCCGGATGCATCGAAGCAGAAGCTGGAGTCTTCACTGGGCGAGCTGAAACAGCTCAGTGGGCTAAGCGGGCAGGTGCGAGCACATTCCGTTCGTTAACGGTCGTCGAGCGTGATGATTACGTGACGGATAGTTCGCCGTCGGCCACGTAAATAAGCAAAAGCAGGCAGCGGGGATGAGGTTCACATCAGTGATACGTCGCCCCGCCGCTGTTTTAAGATGCCTGCTGTGAGTTTTGAGATGCCGAGAGTTAATAGAATCAGGCATGACGTCTTGTCGGTTTTTTCGCCTGATTATCTATCGATGAAATCGGCGGAAATACGCTACGCAAACGTTTTCTTTTTCTGTTAGAATGCGCCGCGAACAGGATGACGTAGCGGCTTATCGGTAGCATCGTTCATTATTAGGATAGTTCATGGTTTGGGTTGATTACGTCATTATTGGCATCATCGGATTTTCGGCTCTGGTTAGCCTGATCCGAGGGTTTGTTCGCGAAGCGCTGTCGTTAGTAACCTGGGGATGTGCTTTTTTTGTTGCCAGTCATTACTACGCTTACCTCGCGGTCTACTTCACCCGTTTTGATGATGAGCTGGTGCGTAACGGTATTGCGATTGCCATTCTGTTTATTGCAACGTTGATTGTGGGAGCTATCGTCAACTATGTGATTAGTTCACTGGTTGAACGTACCGGATTATCCGGCACCGATCGCGTTCTGGGCATCTGTTTTGGTGCGCTGCGCGGGGTGCTGATCGTTTCCGCACTGCTATTCTTTCTGGATACGTTCACCGGTTTTTCACAAAGTGATGACTGGAAGCAGTCCCAGTTAATCCCGCAGTTCAGTTATATTATCAGGTGGTTTTTTGACTACCTGCAAAGCACGTCAAGTTTCTTGCCGCAGCATTTATCGCTGCGGTAGCGCTGATGAGGAAAAGACACCATGTGCGGTATTGTCGGTATCGCCGGTTTTACACCGGTCAACCAGTCGATTTATGACGCGTTAACGGTGTTGCAACACCGTGGGCAGGATGCTGCGGGTATTGTGACCATCGATGCCTTTAATTGTTTTCGCCTGCGTAAGGCCAATGGCCTGGTGAAAGATGTGTTTGAAGCGCGGCACATGCAACGCTTACAGGGCAACATGGGGCTTGGCCATGTGCGTTATCCGACCGCGGGCAGTTCCAGCGCCTCGGAAGCACAGCCTTTCTATGTTAACTCACCGTTCGGTATCACGCTGGCTCACAACGGTAACCTGACTAACGCCCACGAACTGCGTAAAAAGCTGTTCGAGCAGGAGCGTCGTCACGTTAACACCACGTCTGATTCTGAAATCCTGCTGAATATTTTCGCCAGAGAGCTGGACCGTTTCCAACACTACCCGCTGGAAGCCGATAATGTTTTTGCGGCCGTTGCCGCAACGCACCAGCAAATTCGCGGTGCCTATGCCTGTGTTGGCATGATTATCGGTCACGGCATGGTCGCTTTCCGCGATCCAAACGGGATTCGTCCTCTGGTTATCGGTAAGCGCGATCTGGAAGATGGCCGCAGTGAGTATATGGTGGCGTCAGAAAGCGTCGCGCTGGATACTCTGGGCTTTGAATTTTTACGCGATGTGGCGCCGGGAGAGGCGATCTACATTACGGAAAAAGGGCAGCTGTTTACCCGCCAGTGTGCAGAGAATCCAAAGAGCAATCCGTGCTTGTTCGAATATGTCTACTTCGCTCGCCCGGACTCTTTCATCGATAAAATCTCGGTCTACAGCGCACGCGTTCGTATGGGCCAGAAGCTCGGTGAAAAAATTGCGCGCCAGTGGGAAGATCTCGATATTGATGTCGTGATCCCGATTCCTGAAACCTCTTGTGATATCGCGCTGGAAATCGCGCGCATCATCAACAAGCCGTATCGTCAGGGATTTGTGAAAAACCGCTATGTTGGCCGTACGTTTATCATGCCGGGACAGCAGGCGCGTAAGAAATCGGTACGCCGTAAGCTGAACGCTAACCGTGCTGAGTTCCGTGACAAGAACGTGCTGCTGGTGGATGACTCCATCGTGCGTGGTACAACGTCAGAGCAGATTGTAGAGATGGCGCGTGAAGCAGGAGCCAAGCGTGTTTATCTGGCCTCAGCGGCACCGGAAATTCGCTTCCCTAACGTGTACGGCATCGATATGCCAAGCGTCAATGAGCTGATTGCCCACGGTCGTGAAGTGGATGAAATCTGTAAGATTATTGGTGCTGATGAACTGATATTCCAGGATCTTGAAGATTTGATCGATGCGGCGCGTGAAGATAATCCGGATATCGCTCAGTTTGAATGCTCGGTGTTCAACGGAATTTACGTAACGAAGGACGTCGATCAAGGCTATTTGGATTATCTGGAAGTCTTGCGTAACGACGATGCCAAAGCGTTGCGTAGCCAGAATGAAGTTGAAGATCTGGAACTGCACAACGAAGGTTAACAGCTAGTCGTACATCAAGGCTGTATTGAAGGGGGAGGGCGCGAAAGTGTCCTCCCCTTTGTTGTATGTAGAGAAAAGTTGTATGTAGAGAAAATTTTGTATGGAGATAAAAATGGCATATCAAAAACAGGCTTTCGGCGCTTGCCCTTGCTTATCGCTAATCAATGCGGCAAAGTTTGCGCAGATGATTTTTCCGCGTTTCTGCTGACGCGGCCAGCCAGAGGCAGTATGAATGAAGCGACTCATTGTAGGAATTTCCGGTGCCAGCGGCGTCATTTACGGCATCCGACTGCTACAGGTTTTACAGACGCTGGAAGGTATCGAAACGCATCTGATCATGAGTCAGGCCGCCCGGCAGACGCTGGCGTTAGAAACGGATTTTAGCCTGCGTGACGTGCAGTCGCTGGCCGATGTGGTACACGACACGCGTGATATCGCTGCCAGCGTCTCTTCGGGGTCGTTTAAAACGGCGGGGATGGTGATTCTACCCTGTTCGATAAAAACCCTTTCCGGCATTGTGCACAGCTACAGCGACAATCTATTGACCCGCGCGGCTGATGTGGTGCTGAAGGAGCGTCGTCCTCTGGTGCTGGGAGTGCGTGAAACGCCGCTGCATTTAGGGCATTTACGGCTGATGACCACCGCCGTTGAACTGGGCGCGATAATCATGCCGCCGGTGCCTGCATTTTATCATCGCCCAGAAAGTGTGCAGGATATTGTCGATCAGACGGTGAATCGTATTCTGGACCAGTTTGACATCGACCTGCCAAAAGATCTCTTTATCCGCTGGCAAGGTGCGTCGTAGCAGGATAGCGACCTAGGCACGCTATTTTTTTCTCTCGGGGCGGTAAACTTTTACTGCCCTTTTTTTGTGCCTTTTTATCACATTGCACTAATTTTGTGCGTAAAGGCACCAAAATGGTGCGATTGGGTTTTTGTATTCATGCCAATGTTATCTATCCTTATTGTTACACGCCAAAAAATATCCTCTAAAAATATTGCAGAATCAAATGGTTAACCTTTATTTTCTGCGCGCTTCGCTCATGGGGTTTTTACGACGTCCCTACGTTCATTGTGGCATGAAAACTGCTACAAAAACGGTAATAGTCGGCGCAGAAAACAAATAGCACTCATATCGTTCATTTTTAAAACAATACACCCTAAATAATTCGAGTTTCAGGAAGGCGGCAAGAGAAGGAATCCCGATGAGCTTACTTAGGTAAGTGATTCGGGTGAGTGAACGCAGCCAACGCACATGCAACTTGAAGTATGACGGGTATAAATCGTTCCGACATTGACGACACATGACATCAATCACTCATGATAAGGGTAGCAATATGAAGAAACTGATCAAAGTCTTACCATTGGCACTCATTCTGGCTGCGGGTAGCGCGATGGCGGAGATTCCTAAGAATATTAAAATTGGTACCGATCCTACCTATGCTCCCTTTGAATCCAAAAACGCCAGCGGCGAACTGGTTGGGTTTGATATCGATCTGGCGAAAGAGCTGTGCAAGCGTATTCAGACTAACTGTACGTTTGTAGAAAGTGACTTTGATGCGTTAATTCCGTCCCTTAAAGCTAAAAAAATCGATGCCATCATCTCTTCTCTGTCTATCACCGAAAAACGTCAGCAGGAAATTGCTTTCACCGAGAAGCTGTATGCAGCCAATTCACGCCTGATTGCGAAGAAAGGGACAAGCATTGAACCCACGTTGGCTTCTCTGGGCGGCAAACGTGTTGGCGTATTGCAGGCATCAACACAGGAAGCCTTTGCTAATGCTAACTGGCAGCCGAAAGGCGTTGACGTTGTCGCTTACCAAAATCAGGATTTGATTTATGCCGATCTGGCCGCAGGCCGTATTGATGCAGCCTTTCAGGATGAAGTCGCAGCCAGTGAAGGTTTCCTGAAGTTGGATGCGGGTAAGGACTATGAGTTTGCTGGCCCGGCGGTAAAAGATGACAAGTTCTTCGGTGTGGGGACCGGTATGGGCCTGCGCAAAGCGGATACCGAGCTGAAAGCCGCGCTGGATAAAGCTTTTGAAGAAATGCGTAAAGACGGTACCTACGATACCTTCGCGAAAAAATACTTCGATTTTGACGTATACGGCGGCTAATGTCGCCAAAGTGATGCTCATTTCTTTATCACATATGTAGCGGGATCGTAGGGCATGCGGCACGGGATCGTTCCTCCCGTGTCGCGTTCCTGACTGATGACGCAGCGTGCCATTAACCGCTATTTCAACGGATATCATTGATGCTCTATGGCTATTCCCAGCTAATTCTGGATGGTGCCATCATGACGCTGGAGCTGGCTGCAAGTTCGTTACTGCTGGCGCTGGCTATCGGCCTGATTGGTGCATCGGCGAAGCTGTCTTCCAACCGTCTGCTGGCGGGGTGTTTTTCCTGCTATACCACGCTGATTCGTGGCATTCCCGATCTGGTACTGATGTTGCTGATTTTTTATGGTCTGCAAATTGTCTTAAACGGCGTGACGGAATCGATCGGCCTGGATCAGATTGACATCGATCCGTTGACTGCCGGAATTATTACACTGGGCTTTATTTACGGCGCGTATTTCACGGAAACCTTCCGTGGAGCCTATCTTGCCGTGCCGCGGGGGCAAATCGAAGCTGCCGTCGCGTTTGGCTTCTCTCCGATGAAGGTGTTCCGCCGTATTCTGTTTCCTTCCATGATGCGTTTCGCGCTGCCGGGCATCGGCAACAATTGGCAAGTGATCCTGAAAGCGACGGCGCTGGTGTCACTGCTTGGCCTGAATGATGTGATTAAGGCGACGCAACTAGCTGGCAAGGGCACACACGAACCGTTTTATTTTGCGCTGGTTGCCGGGGCGATGTACCTGATTTTTACCACCGTTTCTAACGGCGTGTTGTGGTGGCTGGAAAGGCACTATTCGCAGGGAGTCAAAAAAATAAATTATGAGTGAGATCCTGCAACAATATTGGCAGCCGCTACTGTGGAGCGATGGTTACCGCCTGACTGGGATGGCGATGACGCTCTGGCTGCTCATTTCCTCGGTGGTTATCGGCGGGCTGATGGCGCTGCCGCTGGCGATTGCTCGCGTATCGCCGAGACGCCGATTCAGCTTTCCGGTTTGGCTATTCACCTATGTGTTCCGTGGTACACCGCTCTACGTGCAGCTTCTGGTGTTTTATTCCGGCGTGTATAGCCTGGAGATCGTGCGCGGCACTGACATGCTGAATGCTTTTTTTCGCAGCGGGCTAAATTGCGCCGTTTTGGCGCTGGCACTGAATACCTGTGCGTACACGACAGAGATTTTCGCAGGGGCAATCCGCTCGGTACCTCATGGGGAAATTGAAGCTGCCAGAGCATACGGCTTCTCCCGCTTTAAGCAGTACCGCTGCATTATTTTGCCGAGTGCACTGCGTATTGCGCTGCCCGCCTACAGCAACGAAGTGATTTTGATGCTGCATTCAACGGCGCTGGCCTTTACCGTAACGGTACCGGATATTCTGAAGATTGCCCGTGATATCAACGCGGCAACCTACCAGCCGTTTTATGCGTTTGGCATCGCGGCAGTCATCTATCTGGCGATCTCGTTTGTGTTAATTGGACTATTCAGAAAGGCGGAACGGCGCTGGTTACGTCATCTTTATACCCGTTCATCTCATTAAACGCAGGAAAAAAAGAGCATGTCGAATAACAAATTGATGGTGACGGAACTGCGTAAACGTTATGGCCAGCATGAGGTGCTGAAAGGGATCTCATTACAGGCGAAGGCGGGTGACGTTATTTCGATTATTGGATCGTCTGGTTCCGGGAAAAGTACCTTACTGCGCTGCATTAATTTTCTGGAAAAGCCCTGTGAAGGGGCGATTTACGTCAGCGATCAGGAAATTCGCATGGTGCGCGATACTGACGGACAGCTGAAAGTTTTTGATAAAAAGCAGCTTCAGATGCTGCGGACACGCCTGACGATGGTGTTTCAGCACTTCAACCTGTGGAGCTTCATGACGGCGTTGGAAAACGTGATGGAAGCGCCAATTCAGGTGTTAGGACTCAGTAAAGCGGAAGCGCGTGAGCGGGCGGTGTTCTATCTGAACAAGGTCGGGATCACGGATGCGGCCCAACAGAAATACCCGTCGGATCTCTCCGGTGGTCAGCAGCAGCGCGTTTCCATTGCACGGGCGCTGGCGATGGAGCCGGAAGTCTTGTTATTTGATGAACCTACGTCAGCGCTCGATCCCGAATTGGTCGGCGAGGTGTTGCGTATCATGCAGCAGCTTGCGGAGGAAGGGAAAACGATGGTGGTGGTGACGCATGAAATGGAGTTTGCCCGCCATGTTTCCAGCCACGTTATTTTCCTGCATCAGGGCGTGATCGAAGAAGAAGGGCCGCCGGATCAACTGTTCGGTAGCCCAAAAAGTGCGCGTTTGCAGCAGTTTCTGTCAGGCGCGTTGAAGTAGGTTTTGGGGCTGATGGTGTGCGTTGAGCGATGATAATGGGTAGATCGTAAAGACGCTGCAAGTACCTCCCTGTAAGCTCGAGCCGCGCCATCCCTGGCGCGGACGCTTTACTCTTCTATCCCATTATCATCGTTCCCGTTCTGCGAAAGGCTACCTGCGACCTGAGATGGATAGTTATCAGCTCGGTTTTTTGATGACGTCCTGCAGGGCTTCTTCTAGCTCAATGAAGCTGAAATTAAAGCCTGCGGCTTCTAACCGCTGCGGAATGGCGCGCTGTCCACCCAGTACCAGCGTCGACGCTTCTCCCATCAGTAGTTTTATCACAAAAGCGGGAGCCCGCAGAAAACCGGGGCGATCCAATACGTGTGCCAGCGTGGCAGAAAATTGTTCATTATGAACCGGGTAGGGCGCAACCATATTGAAAGGGCCGCTCAGTATCGGCTGGTTCAGCAGATAAATAATGCCGCTCACCATGTCATCAATATGAATCCACGGCATATATTGCTTGCCGGAACCCATCGGCCCGCCAAGCCCGAGGCGGAAAATCGGCAGCATTTTTGCCAGCGCACCGCCTTGTGCTGAAAGAACAATGCCAGTGCGCAGCAGGCAGATGCGGGTCTTATCGCTTTCGGCGGACTGCGCCAGTGCTTCCCAGCGGGCGCACAGATGATGTGTGAATTCATCGACTGGGGATTCATCTTCCGTGACTAGCGCTTCCCCCTGATCGCCATAATACCCGACAGCGGATCCAGAGATAAAAACCGCTGGTGGCTCACTGCTGGCCTTAATCAGCGTCGCAAGCTGCTCGGTGATGTTCCAGCGGCTCTTTGCCAAGCGCTGTTTTTGCTGTGGCGTCCACCGTTTGTCGGCGATAGGTTCGCCCGCCAGATTGATGACGCCGTCAAAGTCGTTCAGTGAGGTGATATTACTCAGCGTGGACCAATATTCCACCTGATTACCGAGAACGCCTCGGGCGCGCTCAGGATCGCGTGTCAGTACCGTAATGTCATGGGAAAGCAGCTGTAATCGCTGGATAAGATGGCGGCCAATAAGGCCGGTTCCGCCTGTTATAAGTAGTTGCATCGCTCCCCCTTATATTTATGCCTTGTGATAACGCAGGGTCATGGAAACCGAATCGGCGTATCGCAGGGCAAACGGTTTATCGACTTCTACTTCAGCATAGGTGATCCATTCGTGATCGCTGGCGATGTTGAGCACATCCTGCGTTAATTTTTCCAGCAAAGCGAAGCGGTTATCTTCCACGTGGCGAATAATGCTTTTGGTGATGGTGCGGTAGTTCAGCGCATCAGCGATATTCTCGCTATTGCGTGCCTGTTCTGCTGGGTAGTGAATCACAACGTTGATGATCACATCCTGCTTATTCGTGATTTCCTCATCTTTGATACCGATGAAGGTGCGCAGCCGCAGATTTTTTATACGAATAATGGCGTCAGAATAGTGATGTGGCATTGCTCGGCCCTCGGTTGCTTCTGTTACTGCGATTAAACCGCAGCGTCAGGGGGTATCGTTAACGACAATATGTTGATTACCATAGCAGAAGATACCCAAAGGCCGAATGAGATGATGCCAGAATTTTATTGCTCGGCGAGCTGGTAAGCCCGTTGCGTTGCCGGACGCTCACTGATACGCGTATACCATGCCTTCACCGCTGGGTAGTCATCAAGATCGACGCGCTGGCGAGCATAAGAAACCACCCACGGATAGGTTGCGATATCAGCGATGCTGTAATTTTCTCCTGCTAGCCAAGGGCTGTCTTGCAGATGTTTATCCAGTACGCGGTACAGGCGCTGCGTCTCCTGCTGATAGCGTTCAATGGCGTAAGGCACAGGCTGAGGCGCATAGTGGTTAAAATGATGATTCTGCCCCAACATCGGCCCGAAACCTGAGACCTGCCAGAACAGCCATTGCAGTGTGGCTGTACGCTCACGTAATGAGGTGCTCAGCAGCACG
This sequence comes from Pectobacterium sp. S5, assembly GCF_051707265.1. Taxonomy (NCBI): domain Bacteria; kingdom Pseudomonadati; phylum Pseudomonadota; class Gammaproteobacteria; order Enterobacterales; family Pectobacteriaceae; genus Pectobacterium; species Pectobacterium sp. S5. The sequence continues at coordinate 126,159 of NZ_JAULSZ010000004.1, read as the reverse complement.
CCGTGTTTTTCCGCCAGATAGAGCAGAATCGCGCCGGACTCAAACAGGCTAATCGGCGTGTCACCTTCCGCGGGCTGCGTATCAACAATCGCGGGAATTTTGTTGTTAGGTGAGATAGCCAGAAACTCCGGTCGGAACTGTTCGCCTTTGCTGATATTCACGCGGTGGAGCTGGTAGGGGAGATTAGCTTCTTCCAGAAACAGGGTGATCTTGTGCCCGTTAGGGGTTGGTGCGTAATACAGGTCAATCATGAATCAAGTCTCCGTTTTAATTCAGAAAAACATCATGGACTGTATGGCAGTTGATCGCTTCAGAGAGCGATGCGCTGTCAGAATAGCGTATTGAGGAACGGGTTCTTACCCTACCACTTCTGCGAGTGAAAAATAAGCGATGACGCACCTCGTTGCACGATCTTTACCGGAAGCGCGTTGCCAACTTTGGTAGACTACGTCCGATAAAGGATGCGGGTGTTGTAGGTGTAATACTATTGATATAAACGTTGTGGAGATAACGATGAAGTTGATGTTTGCGTCCGATATACACGGTTCTCTCAGCGCGACGGATCGCGTGCTGGCGATCTTTGAGCAGAGTCATGCCGACTGGCTTATTTTATTGGGTGATTTTCTCAATCATGGCCCGCGCAACCCGCTGCCGGAGAACTATCAGCCTGCGGATGTGGCTGCCCGACTGAACGCTTATGCGTCACGCATCATTGCCGTGCGAGGGAACTGCGACAGTGAGGTTGATCAGATGCTGTTGACCTTTCCGATAACGGCACCCTGGCAACATGTGCTATTGCCGCAGAATCGCCTTTTCCTGACGCACGGTCATCTTTATCATCCAGAGAATATGCCGCCGCTACACGCGGGGGATGTTCTGGTATATGGTCATACCCATATCCCGGTTGCTGAGCAACGCGGTGAATATTATTTTTTCAATCCCGGCTCAGTGAGCTTGCCGAAAGGGGGATACCCCGCGAGCTATGGTTTACTTGAACAAGACGAGCTGCGGGTTCTGCCGTTACACGGCGGCGAACCTATTGCACAGGTCGCGATTAGGCACTAATTTAGCGTATACCCTGTTTTTGACCTTGAATAACGGCAAGGCAGCAGGGAATATTCACAGCAAAGTTCGATCATTTAAAACAGACGCGCGTAGCAACGTGCCAATACTAAAGGGTTTCAGAGGATGGCGGAACAAAGTCAGGCAGCAGGCACAGAGTGGGTTGATATCGTCAATGAAAACAACGAGGTAATTGCTCAGTCAAGTCGTCAGCAGATGCGTGCGCAGAGTCTTCGTCATCGTGCCACTTACATTGTTGTGCATGATGGAATGGGTAAAATTCTGGTGCAGCGCCGGACGAAAATCAAAGATTTCTATCCAGGCTGGCTGGACGCGACCGCTGGCGGCGTAGTGCAAAGCGGTGAGCAAATGCTGGAATCCGCACGTCGTGAAGCTGAAGAAGAGCTTGGCATTGCGGGCGTGCCGTTTGCAGAGCATGGCTTGTTCTATTACGAAGGCGAGAATTGCCGTGTATGGGGCGGGCTGTTTAGCTGCGTCACCCACGGGCCGTTTGCGCTACAGGAAGAAGAGGTCGATGAGGTCAGCTGGCTGACGCCGCAAGAGATCACCGCACGCTGCGATGAGTTTACGCCAGATTCGCTAAAAGCCCTGTCGCTGTGGCTGACGCGCCATAGCGATCAGGAATATGGCAAGCCGATTTCACGTAAGCTGAACGAGGCAGTCGAAGCCGCTGCGACACCTGCTGTTAATGATAAAAACATTCATGACGAAAATGCTCATGATGAAAACGACAGCAATATCGTCACTTCATCAGACGCTGATTCGCAGAAGTAATACCGCTCCTCTCTCGCCGCTGCTTTTCCCCGCAGCGGCGTCTATTTTTTCCGAGTGATCAACTGCGGGCGATCACTCGGGAACATGAATACTCTTTTTGATGTCCTTCAGGTAAATCACGATGGTGAACGTCATGATCACCAGCAAAGCCCACGAGCTCCATTTCCCTACGTGAACCATCGACCAGGCTCCAAGCTGTTCCGGATAGCTCCAGATACTGAAAAACGTACTGATATTTTCAGCTAGCCAGATGAAAAAGCCGATCAGAATAAAGGCCAATGACAGCGGCATCCGTCGTTCCCGATCGTAAGGCGTGAAAATGACGGTGGTACGGGCATAGAGCCCGACGGCCAGTGCAGCAATGTACCAGCGGTAGTCGCCGATGTAGTGGTGGGTGAAGAAATTGGCATAAATGAGTAGCGCAACCAGCGTCGCCAGCCAGTAGGGCGGGTGATGGCGAATTTTCAGATCGAATAATCGCCAAGACTGAATGATATAGCTACCGACAGAGGCGTACATGAATCCGGCAAACAGCGGCACACCCAGTACCTTGGTGTAGGCGAAATCAGGGTAAGACCAGGAACGAATACCTGATGAGGTTTTAAACACCTCAAGCGCAAAGCCCACGAGGTGAAACAGCGTAACGGCTTTTAACTCATCCCAGGTTTCCAGCTTGCTGGCGATCATCCATCCCTGAATCACAATGGCAAATATCAACAGCAAATCATAGCGCGGGATAGAGAACCAGCCAGCTTTCGGCACGCTGAAAACGGCAAGAAAGAACAGGCCAACGAAGATACAAGCGCGGGCTTCTTTGACGCCGAAATAGAGAAATTCAATCAAAAAACGGGTTAACCCTTTTGGCGATGAAGGCGTGATCCCTTTTTCCAACTGCTGCTGAAAGTGTTGATCCAATAGTCGTATTACAGTCATCCATAGACCCTGTTTATGGTTATTCTTGAGCCTGCTCAGTGTGATTTTTTGTGCGGAGAGCAATAAAAAATGCCAGCGCTGAGGCTGGCATAGAAGATAACAGAATTAATCTGGATAGATTAGAGCTGTGTAGCCTGAATTGCGGTCAGGGCAACGGTGTAAACGATGTCGTCTACCAGTGCGCCACGAGACAGGTCGTTAACTGGTTTGCGCATGCCTTGCAGCATTGGCCCGATGGAGATCAGGTCGGCAGAACGCTGTACCGCTTTGTACGTGGTGTTACCGGTGTTCAGGTCAGGGAAGATGAACACGGTGGCTTTACCCGCAACTGGCGAATTCGGCGCTTTGGACTGTGCAACGTCAGCCATGATAGCGGCGTCGTACTGCAGCGGACCATCGATAACCAGGTCAGGGCGTTTTTCCTGCGCCAGACGGGTCGCTTCACGCACTTTCTCAACATCGCTACCCGCACCGGAGTTACCGGTAGAGTAAGAGATCATCGCAACGCGTGGGTCGATACCGAACGCGGTAGCGGAGTCAGCAGACTGGATAGCGATTTCAGCCAATTGCTCTGCAGTTGGATCTGGGTTGATGGCGCAGTCGCCGTAAACCAGAACCTGCTCAGGCAGCAGCATGAAGAACACAGAAGATACCAGCGAGCTGCCCGGTGCAGTTTTGATCAGCTGCAACGGCGGACGGATGGTGTTTGCGGTGGTATGAACGGCACCAGAAACCAGACCGTCAACTTCGCCCTGTTCCAGCATCAATGTACCCAGAACCACGTTGTCTTCGAGCTGCTCGCGCGCAACCACTTCGGTCATGCCCTTGCTCTTACGCAGCTCAACCAGACGCGCCACATAGCGCTCACGCACGACGATCGGATCGACGATTTCGATGCCTTTGCCCAGTTCTACGCCCTGAGCGGCAGCAACACGTTGAATCTCTTCCGGGTTACCGATCAGCACACAGTGAGCAATGCCGCGTTCAGCACAGATAGATGCTGCTTTAACGGTACGTGGTTCATCGCCTTCTGGCAGAACGATACGTTTACCTGCTTTACGTGCCAGCTCGGTAAGCTGATAGCGGAACGCTGGTGGAGACAGACGACGTGAACGCTCAGACGCTGCGCTCAGGGAGTCGATCCATTGGGTATCAATGTGGCGTGCAACATATTCCTGCACTTTCTCAACACGTTGACGGTCATCAGCCGGAACTTCAAGGTTGAAGCTTTGCAGGCTGAGTGACGTCTGCCAGGTGTTGGTGTCGACCATAAATACTGGCAGGCCAGTCTGGAAGGCACGTTCGCACAGCTTGGCAATGTTCGGATCCATTTCGTAGCCGCCAGTCAGCAGCAGGGCACCGATTTCCACGCCATTCATGGCAGCCAGACAAGCGGCAACCAGAACATCAGGACGGTCAGCGGAGGTCACCAGCAGTGAGCCTGGACGGAAATGTTCCAGCATGTGAGGGATGCTGCGTGCGCAGAAGGTTACAGATTTAACGCGGCGCGTCTGAATGTCACCTTCGTTGACGATACGGGCATTCAGGTGCTTAGCCATATCGATGGCGCGTGTAGCGATCAGGTCAAAGCTCCACGGGATACAGCCCAGAACCGGCAGCGGGCTGTTAGCGAACAGCTGCTTCGGATCGATGTTGGCAACGCTAGCTTTCGTGGAATCATCAAAGATTTCAGACAGGTCAGGGCGAGTACGTCCCTGTTCGTCTACTGGCGCATTCAGTTTGTTGATGATCACGCCAGTGATGTTTTTGTTTTTGCTGCCGCCGAAGCTGGAACGTGCCAGTTCGATACGGTCTTTCAGCTGTGCCGGGGAATCGTTGCCCAGCGCCAGTACGAAGACGATTTCTGCATTCAGCGTTTTGGCGATTTCATAGTTCAATGCGTTAGCAAACTGGTGCTTACGGGTAGGAACCAGACCTTCAACCAGAACGACTTCAGCGTCTTTGGTATTTTCGTGGTAGCGCGCGATGATTTCTTCCATCAGCACGTCTTGCTGGTTGGAGCTCAGCAGGGCTTCAACGCGGCTCATCGCCAGCGGCTCGGCGGCGCTGATGGCGGAATTAGCACGAATGATGGTAGTCGTTTGATCTGGCGTATTGTCGCCACTGCGCGGCTGAGCGATAGGTTTGAACACGCTCAGGCGGACGCCTTTCTGTTCCATGGAGCGGATGACACCCAGGCTGACGCTTGTCAGACCAACGCTGGTGCCAGTTGGGATCAACATGATTATACGGGACACGGCCGAACCTCTTTACGGTTGCTCGTTAGTCAAAACAACACCGTCAGCCTTGGCTGACGGTGTTGGGCGTTACGTGTTTTACGCGGTCAGACGGTAAGCGTCTTCGGCGATGACCAACTCTTCATTGGTCGGGATAACTAGCGCAGGGCGAGTGCCATCTTTAGCGATGTTGCCACCTTTACCGAAGCGTGCAGCCAGGTTGCGTTCGTGATCGATGTCAAAGCCCAGCAGGCCCAGTTTTTTCAGCGACAGTTCACGAACCATTGCGGCGTTTTCACCGATACCACCGGTGAAGATGACGGCATCCAGACGGCCTTCCATCAGTGCAGCGTAAGAACCGATGTATTTCGCCAGACGGTGGCAGTAAACGTCCATTGCACGTTTAGCGTCAGCTTTCGTCTCGTAGTTATCTTCAACGTAGCGGCAGTCGCTGGTCACTTCGGTCAGACCCAGCAGACCAGATTCTTTGGTCATCAGGGTGTTGATGCGATCAATGTCCATGCCCAGTGCATCGTGCAGGTGGAAAATCACAGCTGGGTCGATATCGCCGCAGCGCGTACCCATCACCAGACCTTCCAGCGGCGTCAGACCCATAGAGGTGTCAACGCATTCGCCATTACGGATTGCAGTAACGGAACCACCGTTGCCCAGGTGGCAAGTGATCACGTTCAGCTCTTCTACTGGTTTGTTCAGCACTTTAGCGGCTTCACGAGAAACAAAGTAGTGGCTGGTGCCGTGGAAACCGTAGCGACGGATGTGGTTTTCTTTATACAGTTTGTACGGCAGTGCATAAAGGTAGGATTCTTCCGGCATGGTCTGGTGGAACGCGGTGTCGAAAACAGCGACGTTCTTATCAGCCAGGTGCGGGAAAGATTTCAGTGCTTCGTCGATGCCGATCAGGTGCGCCGGGTTGTGCAGAGGTGCAAAAGGTACGGAATCTTTGATACCCTGAAGAACATCATCAGTGATGATCGCGGATTGGGTGAACTTCTCACCGCCGTGAACGATACGGTGACCAATAGCAACCAGTTGAGCTGACAGCTCCGGTTTCTGAGACAGAATGGTATTGACGATGAAGTTCAGCGCTTCGCTGTGAGCTGCACCGGCACCCAGTTCGGCGTCTTGTTTACCGCCGTCCATTTTCCATTTGATGCGGGCTTCAGGCAGGTTGAAACACTCGGCTAAACCAGACAGGTACTCTTCTCCGTTAATCGCATCGATGATCGCGAATTTCAGGGATGAACTACCGCAGTTAAGAACCAGTACTAACTTACTCGACATGGAAGTACCTACTTGTTATACATGGTTAAAAAAATATCATCAGGGCATAGCGTATCGCATGCCGCCGCTGGCATTTATGATTAACATCATACCTTGGTGTGATACACCAGACACGATGATGAAATAGGGTCGATACTATGACGTAGGTTATATCGGATAACCGATACAACTAATCTCTACAACAACGTGACATCGACCTGATGTAAACCGCAGCTTTTAAAGCGATGGATAACCGCGTTATGGCCGTTGGCTGCGCTTATGTCGCGAAGGGAATTATACTCCTTGCGTGTAGTCATACTACTTTAGGTATACAGCGGCCAAAAGGCCGATCTAGGATACCGATAGCGTAGGCTAAACACAAAATATATTTTAACCTTATCAACTTGAGTTGTTGATTTGTGCAAAAGTTTTATTTTTTATCTGTAAAGTTGAGGTGTGGCTATGGCGACGAAACCAGACAGTAGAATCAGTTGGCTACAGCTACTCCAACGTGGGCAGCATTACATGAAAACATGGCCAGCAGAAAAACGGCTGGCGCCGGTATTTCCTGAAAACCGCGTGGCGCGAGCAACGCGGTTCGGTATCCGCATCATGCCGCCGCTGGCGGTGTTTACCTTAACGTGGCAGATTGCGCTCGGTGGTCAGCTCGGTCCGGCTATCGCCACCGCGCTGTTTGCCTGTAGCCTGCCGTTGCAGGGGCTTTGGTGGCTGGGTCGTCGTTCTGTGACGCCTTTACCGCCGACGCTCGCGCAATGGTTCCATGAGATTCGCCATAAGCTGTTGGAGTCAGGACAGGCTTTAGCACCATTGGAAGAAGCGCCGACTTACCAAGCGTTGGCGGATGTGCTTAAGCGTGCGTTTAACCAGCTTGATAAAACCTTCCTGGATGATTTGTGATCGGCATCAGGCTGTGTGCGGGTTGAGGGCTATTTTGTTCTTTCCCCTGTTTCAAATCAAAGAAGCGGTGGCTACCGCTACCGTGACACGATTCAGTATGCGATTCTGAGGCCAATACCTATTTAGCGATATTGGCTTACCCCAAAAAGGGTTCAGGAGAGCAACATGGAAATGACAAATGCCCAGAGATTGATCCTTTCAAATCAATATAAAATGATGACGATGCTCGATCCCGACAACGCCGAGCGCTATCGCCGGTTACAAACGATTATCGAGCGTGGTTACGGTTTGCAGATGCGCGAACTGGACCGTGAGTTTGGTGAGCTGACCGAAGAGGTTTGCCGCGCGATTATTAACATCATGGAAATGCATCATGCCTTGCAGGTGTCGTGGACCAATCTGAAAGATAAGCAGGATTTGGATGAGCGTCGCCTGACCTTCCTGGGCTTTGATGCCGCAACGGAAGCTCGCTACCTCGGTTTTGTACGTTTTATGGTACATGTTGAAGGTCGCTATCCCCACTTTGATGCGGGTACGCATGGGTTTAACGCTCAGACAAAAATGTGGGAAAAATACAACAGAATGCTGGCTGTCTGGCAATCCTGCCCGCGTCAGTATCACTTGAGTGCGGTTGAGATCGCTCAGATCATCAACGCCTGATTAATGAAAAAGGGGCTTTCTGTGGAGTGTAAAGGTTTTCTGTTCGACCTCGATGGTACGTTGGTTGATTCACTGCCTGCTGTAGAACGTGCGTGGATTAACTGGGCAAAAGATCACGATATTGAACCACAGGAAGTGCTGGATTTTATTCATGGCAAGCAGGCAATCACATCCCTGCGCCACTTTCTTCAAGGGCAAAGCGAAGAAACGATTCAACAAGAGTTTGATGCGCTGGAGAAAACAGAAGCGTCTGATACGCAGGGAATTGTTGCCATGCCAGGGGCGAAGGCGCTGTTGGAACGTTTGGATGCACTGGATATTCCCTGGGCGATTGTGACATCCGGCACGGTGCCGATTGCCAGCGCCCGCCATCATCGTGGAGAACTGCCTGCTCCTCGTGCCTTTATTACGGCGGAGCAGGTTGCCAAAGGCAAACCTCACCCTGATGCTTATCTACTTGGCGCACAGCAGCTAGGGCTGAAACCGGAAGAGTGCGTCGTCGTTGAGGATGCACCAGCGGGTGTGCTATCGGGTCTGGCGGCCGGCTGCAAGGTTATTGCGGTGAAGGCACCTGCGGATACGCCGAAACTGGATCAGGTCGATCTGATTCTGGATTCATTGGAGCAGATAGAAATAGAACCATTACCGAACGGCGCTAAGGTGCTTCTGCGCCAGTAGGTCGTCTGTAACATAATGACAAAACTGTGACTAAATATGATCAAACCTCGCATTCGCGAGGTTTTTTTATGGCAGACTGTCCTTGTCTGCCACCCTTTGGGCCACCGCTGTGCGGTGTTGAAAAATGCGCCTGCATTTTTTTATGGCATGCTGAACCTTCACCTCTCAATATGCATTTTTTCCGTCAGGGGAACCGTTTTGAATAGCGAACTTCTCTGGGTTTTATCCCTGTTGCTGATCGCCATTGTGTTGTTTACCACCAATAAATTACGCATGGACGTCGTAGCGTTGTTGGTCATTATCGCGTTTGTACTGAGCGGCACGCTGACGCTGTCTGAAGCGTTGGTAGGGTTCAGCGATCCTAACGTGATACTGATTGCTGCCCTGTTTGTGATTGGTGAAGGGTTGGTTCGTACCGGTGTTGCTTATCAGGTCGGTGATTGGCTGGTTCGCGTGGCGGGCAGCAGTGAGATGAAGATGTTGATCTTACTGATGGTTACCGTTGCGCTGCTGGGAGCTTTCATGAGCTCCACCGGTGTTGTCGCGATTTTTATTCCCGTGGTGCTCAGCGTTTCCGCACGGATGAAAATTTCCCCTGGAAGGTTGATGATGCCGCTGAGTTTTGCCGGGTTGATTAGCGGCATGATGACGTTGGTGGCGACGCCGCCGAATATGGTGGTGAGCAGCGAGTTGATGCGCGAAGGCGTTGCGGGTTTTGGATTTTTCAGCGTGACGCCGATAGGGATGGTGGTATTGCTGCTGGGCGTGGCGTATATGATGGTCGCGCGTTACTGGCTTGGCGATGCCGAGACGGCAACAGCAAAAGAGATGTGGAAGAGAAGAACGTTTCGCGATCTGATTCGTGATTACCGACTGACGGGCAGGGCGCGTCGGCTGGCAATTCGACCAGGATCGCCTTTTATCGGCCACCGTCTTGATGATTTACGCCTGCGTCAGCGCTTTGGGGCGAACGTGGTCGGGATTGAGCGCTGGCGTAAGTTTCGCCGTGTAATGATCAGCGTAGCGGGCAATACCGAACTTCGCCTGAATGATGTTTTACTGATCGACATGTCGGCCTCTGAGGTGGATTTACGCGAATTTTGCACCGCGCAGCGGCTTGAACCGATGGTGCTGCGCGGTGAGTATTTCTCCGAGCAGGCGCGTGATGTCGGAATGGCGGAAGTCTCGTTGATTCCCGATTCCGAACTGCTAGGAAAAACGCTGTACGACGTCGGATTTCGAAGCCGCTATGGCCTGAGCGTCGTGGGGATTCGCCGATCAGGCGAAGCAATGGAAGGTATCCTCGCCGATGAACCGCTCCAGCTCGGTGATATTCTGCTGGTGATGGGTGACTGGCGCATGATTCGACAATTGCACACGCAGAAAAACGACTTCCTTTTACTTAATCTCCCTGCCGAAGTAGATGACGTTGCACCTGCGGTGAGTCAGGCTCCACACGCGCTGTTTTGCTTGGCGCTGATGGTAGCGATGATGCTGACGGATGAGATACCGAATGCGGTCGCCGCACTGATCGCCTGTTTGCTGATGGGGAAATTCCGCTGTATTGATATGGAAAGTGCTTATCGAGCCATTCACTGGCCAAGTATTATTCTTATCGTCGGGATGATGCCGTTTGCGCTGGCGTTGCAGCAAACGGGCGGTGTGGCGCTGATCGTTAAAGGGCTGATGGACGTTGCCGGGAACGCCGGGCCGCATGTGATGCTGGTGTGCTTGTTCGTACTGTGTGCCGTGATCGGTCTGTTTATTTCCAACACGGCGACGGCGGTGCTGATGGCACCCATTGCGATTGCCGCAGCGAAGCAGATGGGCGTGTCGCCTTATCCTTTCGCGATGATCATCGCCGTAGCGGCATCTGCCGCCTTTATGACCCCCGTGTCGTCACCGGTGAATACGTTGGTACTGGGGCCGGGCGGCTATAAATTCGGGGACTTTGTACGTATTGGCGTCCCCTTTACCGTGCTGGTGATGTTGGTCAGCGTAGTGATGGTACCGTGGCTGTATCCGTTCTGACGGTGTCTTTCCGTTATAGCGGAGCCCGTTATAACGGAGAATCCTGACTGATTTCGTCAAGCGACAGGCTAAAGCTGGGCACGAAGACCGTCATGAAATAGTCCATTTCCGGGCTGTGGCGCAGCTGTAATGTTTTTTCCAGTCGTGCTTTGGCAAGTGTGAATTCCGCATTGCCTGCCGATAATTCTTCCAGACACTTCAGGTAGGCGCACAGTGCGTCTGCCTGTTTAACGATAGCGCGCTCTTCTTCGCTGGTGTAGTTATCATCCAACAGCATTCGATAATCCTGCTGTAACTCTTCCGGCAACATCTCAATCAGTTTCTGCTGTGCAATCTTCTCTATCTTCTTGTACTCATGTGCGATCTGCGCGTTGTAGTACTTTATGGGCGTCGGCATGTCACCGGTCAGCACCTCGCTGGCATCATGGTACATCGCCAATAGTGCGATGCGTTCTGCATTCAGGCTACCGTCGAATTTGCGGTTTTTGATGACTGCCAGCGCGTGGGCGACAAAGGCGACCTGCAAGCTGTGCTCGGAGACGTTTTCCGTACGCACGTTGCGCATGAGCGGCCAACGGCTGATGAGTTTTAGACGAGATAAATGGGCGAAAAAGTGGCTCTGATTCATGGCGTTCTCTCAGACAACAGCGCGGTGAAATAGCAATATCGTGGGCATCTATTGTGGGCACTTGCCAGAGATTATGCAAACGGAGGTGAGGTATTCGCCGAGCGGTGATGGCCCGGCGAGGGAGGCTCGGTGACTGCTGGGCTATTGGTGATAGTGCCCCAGAAAACGACCTAACTTGTGGATTGCCATGTCCAGTTCATCAATACGCGGCAGCGTGACGATGCGTACGTGGTCCGGGTAAGGCCAGTTAAACGCGGTTCCCTGAACCAGTAACACTTTCTCCTGCAACAGGAGATCCAGCACCAGTTTTTGGTCGTCGTGGATATTAAAGCGCTTAGCATCAATGCGTGGGAACATATACAGCGCGCCGCGTGGTTTTACGCACGACACGCCGGGGATCTGATTGATCAGCTCCCAGGAACGGTTGCGCTGCTCGTACAGGCGTCCGCCGGGCTGAATAAATTCACTGATGCTTTGATATCCACCTAGCGCGGTTTGAATCGCATGCTGCATTGGCACGTTGGCACACAAACGCATGGAAGCCAGCATTTCCAGCCCTTCAATGTACCCTTTTGCGTGCTTTTTCGGGCCGTTCAGTACCATCCAGCCTTGACGGAAACCCGCCACGCGGTAGGTCTTGGAAAGTCCGTTGAACGTTACCGTCAGCAGATCCGGCGCGAGAGCGGCAATAGAATGATGCTGTGCGTCGTCATACAGAATTTTGTCGTAAATTTCGTCGGCGAAAATGATCAGGTTATGTTCGCGTGCAATCGCTACGATATCCAGCAGCAGCTCTTTGCTGTAGACCGCACCCGTTGGATTGTTCGGGTTTATGATCACAATACCGCGAGTATTGGACGTGATCTTTTTACGGATATCATCCAGATCGGGGAACCAATCGGAGGATTCATCGCAGAGATAGTGAACAGCATTGCCGTTAGACAGGGAAACTGCTGCGGTCCAAAGCGGGTAATCCGGTGCAGGGACCAGCATTTCATCACCCGGATTAAGCAGCGCTTGCATGGATTGCACGATGAGTTCGGAAACACCGTTACCGATATAGACGTCTTCGACCGTCATATCGCGCATATCCCGCGCCTGATAGTGCTGAACGATAGCCTTACGGGCGGAATAGAGGCCTTTGGAATCACAGTAGCCCTGTGCCGTTGGCAGGTTACGGATGACATCGACCAGAATTTCATCCGGTGCCTCGAAGCCGAAAGGGGCAGGGTTGCCAATATTCAGTTTAAGGACTTTATTGCCTTCTTCTTCAAGCCGCTTGGCTTCCTTTAAGACTGGGCCACGGATGTCATAGCATACGTTCTCCAGCTTCTTGGATTTTTCAATCGGAGACATAAATAGTACGAACCTTTTTGCAGAGAGCGCATATTCCCAGACGGAATAGCATAACCTGCTTAATGTACTCCTCCTATAGTACCTTTTGAAGAATGATTATCGCTTTCGCTGCAAATGATTGCGCATCTGCACTATATGGTTGTGTACTCGTTGGATGGTGCGATATGGTAGGGGTGCGGACGACTGTTCATGCCGCACTTTTTTAGCGCCAAAATAGGGTGACAGGGAGATCTCGTTTATTTAAGTGTGGAGCGTATTTATTTCGCAAGATGAAATAAAGGGAAGGTGCCGTTGTTATTGAATTAAGGATTAAGGCTGGTGAGCCATTTAATTACATGATGTCTTACCAATGGAAAGGCGATAGTGGTAACGAAATATAAGTATTTTTTTGCCCTTATCGTGCGTCTGCGATAGTGTCTTTAAATGTATCGGTCATTACCTGTACATGTAATAAAACACCAGGAATATTTTGTTAAAATTAAAATAGATAAGTGAAAAATCGTATGACCAGTGCAAATCGACCAGTACTTAATCTCGATCTTGATTTACTGAGGACGTTTGTTGCCGTTGCAGATTTAAATACGTTTGCAGCTGCGGCGGCCGCAGTTAATCGAACTCAATCGGCTGTCAGCCAGCAGATGCAGCGGCTGGAGCAACTCATCGGAAAGGAGCTTTTTGCTCGACACGGGCGTAATAAACTGCTGACCGAACATGGTATTCAGTTTCTGGGTTATGCCAGAAAAATATTACAATTCAATGATGAAGCCTGTATTTCATTAATGTACAGCGATATTCAGGGTACGCTGACCATTGGGGCGTCTGACGATACTGCAGACACTATCCTTCCTTATATTTTACACCGAGTGACATCTGTATTTCCTAAACTCTCCGTCAATGTCAGCGTAAAACGTAGCGCTGAAATGATGGAGATGCTGAATGAGGGAAAAATAGATCTGGTCATTACCACAATGAACGGTGTGGTGTTTCCTCATGTGTTATTGCGTAGTTCTCCGACGCTATGGTACTGCGCCGCGGATTATCAGTTCCGAGCGCAAGAACCCGTGCCTCTGGTTGTTCTGGATGAACCGAGCCCTTTCCGTACGCTGGCTACACAGCAGCTGACGGCCGCAGGGATCCCCTGGAGAATTGCTTATGTGGCTTCAACGCTGTCTGCGGTGCGGGCTGCGGTGAAGGCCGGCATGGGTATCACCGTACGTTCAGTAGAAATGATGAGCCCGGAACTGCGGGTATTGGGCGAGGAGGAAGGGTTGCCGAGATTGCCTGAAACACGTTATTTCCTCTGCCAGAACCCTAACCAGGAGAACGAACTGGCGACGGCAATTTTCAATGTGATTGAATCAGGGAAGCCCTCTCACATTACGCCTGTCAGCATGTTAGCAAACAGTGCTAATGGCAAACTGTCTTCCGATCCGTCACTGAAGGACGCGATCTAATCGTAATGGGTAGTTAAGTATCATTCGGGGAGGGTAGGGATGCACCCCGAATGATGATGATTTATGACTAACGTGTTAAACCCACATCGGCAGCGCCTTCTTGGCCTGATTTTTTCACGCCGATCCCATTTTGCGTTTTCCATTTCACATCAATAGGCTAGGCGTGGCGAGATTAATGACCTCTTCCATTTTATAAAACGCCGGTTCTATTTTTTTAAAATAATGTTATGGAAAATAGCGTCAAACCTTGTCCAGCATCATCTTGATTTTTTTACTAACTAAATTGGTAAAAATGTGTGCTGGATCAAAAAATACCCCTAATAACCACATGGGGGAACAGGCATTTTCTGTGAAAATGGTATAGTGACGCAGTGAACTTGCTTCCTGTGCTGCTGCACATTGGTTAACTGACAAAAGTACTGACTCGATTTAGCTGCGGGTGAGAACACAAAATGTTAACAAAACAGCGTGCATGTAAAGTAATGTACTGTTATTTTTAGTAAGGTTGAAAAAAAGGTTACAAATTTAGGGGCTCAACCATACCAAGCAAGGCTTACCTGATACGTTTCCGTGCTTTTTTGTGGTTATTAATCCTTCCTTTTAATCGATGTGGCGCATTAACTGCCGATAATAGAGCAGAGATGTTACCCGCCACTTTTGATGAGTAAGCAAAGAGAATGTCAACAACTACTGAAATCCTCGCCCATCATTGGGCATTTGGGCTATTCCTTATCATTGCCGTAGGCCTTTGCGTCTTCATGCTGACCGGTGGATTCTTGCTGGGGGGAAGAGCAAAAGGCAGGGCCAAAAACGTACCTTATGAATCCGGTATCGACTCCGTAGGTTCAGCGCGGTTACGCCTGTCTGCTAAATTTTATCTTGTCGCTATGTTCTTCGTTATCTTCGACGTTGAAGCCCTCTATCTTTACGCTTGGGCTGTGTCTATCAAAGAAAGCGGCTGGATTGGCTTCATTGAAGCAACCATTTTCATTTTGGTGCTGTTGGCTGGTTTGATTTACCTGGTTCGCGTTGGGGCACTTGACTGGACCCCGGTACGTTCCAAGAGACAAGTCGTTAAATCAGACATCATCAACACTACCAACAATCATCCGCAGTAACAGCGAGGCATTTTAAGATGGACTATACGCTCACCCGCATAGAGCCGGACGGTGAGAATGACCGTTATCCCCTGCAACGTCAGGAGATCGTTTCCGACCCTCTGGAGCAACATGTTCACCGCAGTGTCTACATGGGCAAACTGGAACATGCATTACACGATACGGTGAACTGGGGTCGTCAGAACTCCCTGTGGCCGTACAACTTTGGCTTGTCCTGTTGCTACGTAGAAATGGTGACGTCATTTACCGCCGTTCATGACGTGGCGCGTTTTGGTGCTGAGGTTCTGCGTGCGTCGCCACGTCAGGCTGACTTCATGGTGGTAGCGGGAACCTGCTTTACCAAGATGGCCCCTGTTATTCAGCGTCTGTATGAGCAAATGCTTGAGCCTAAATGGGTTATCTCCATGGGTGCATGTGCTAACTCCGGCGGTATGTACGATATTTATTCCGTCGTTCAGGGCGTAGATAAATTCCTGCCTGTTGATGTGTATATTCCGGGCTGCCCTCCGCGTCCTGAAGCTTACATGCAAGCGCTGTTGCTGCTGAAAGAATCCATCGGTAA
Source organism: Pectobacterium sp. S5 (assembly GCF_051707265.1). Lineage (NCBI taxonomy): Bacteria > Pseudomonadati > Pseudomonadota > Gammaproteobacteria > Enterobacterales > Pectobacteriaceae > Pectobacterium > Pectobacterium sp. S5. The sequence goes on along the minus strand of NZ_JAULSZ010000004.1, from coordinate 110,446 downwards.
AGAACGCCGCCCTCTGTCATGGGTGGTGGGTGAACAGGGCGTTTACCGCGCCAACATGCAATCTGAGCGTGAGCGCAAACGCGGCGAACGAATCGCTGTGACTAACCTGCGTTCGCCTGATGAGATTTGACCTGTAGATGATAAACCCGGTGGCCGTGTAATACCCCGATAATAGTGTGCGGTCATTATCAGCTACAGAAATAGCACATTTAATGTGGTGACATATTTATGACAGATTTAACGACACACGATCTCGCTCAGCCAGGCTGGCAAACCCGCGATCATCTTAACGATCCGGTCGTTGGCGAACTGTGTAACCGTTTTGGACCAGATGCATTTACTGTACAGGCAACCCGCACAGGTATCCCTGTTGTGTGGGTCAAACGTGAGCAATTACTGGATGTTGTCGCATTCCTGAAAAAACAGCCGAAGCCTTATGTCATGCTGTTTGACCTGCACGGTATGGATGAGCGCCTGCGCACCCATCGTGAAGGTTTACCTGCCGCCGACTACTCCGTCTTTTATCATCTCATTTCCATCGAGCGTAACCGCGACATCATGCTGAAAGTCGCGTTGGCTGAAAATGATATGCATTTGCCGACCGTGACCAAGCTGTTCCCGAATGCCAACTGGTATGAGCGGGAAACGTGGGAGATGTTCGGTATGACCTTTGATGGTCACCCGCACCTGACGCGCATCATGATGCCGCAGACGTGGGAAGGGCATCCGTTACGTAAAGATTATCCGGCGCGTGCGACCGAATTCGATCCTTTCGAGCTGACCAAGCAGAAAGAAGATCTGGAAATGGAATCGCTGACGTTCAAACCGGAAGAGTGGGGAATGAAGCGCGGCACTGAAAATGAGGACTTCATGTTCCTCAACCTCGGTCCGAACCACCCATCTTCACACGGTGCCTTCCGTATTATTCTGCAATTGGATGGCGAAGAAATCGTCGACTGCGTGCCTGATGTGGGTTACCACCATCGCGGTGCGGAGAAAATGGGCGAGCGCCAGTCCTGGCACAGCTACATTCCTTATACTGACCGTATTGAATACCTCGGCGGCTGCGTTAACGAAATGCCGTACGTACTGGCCGTGGAAAAACTGGCTGGCATTGAGGTGCCGGATCGCGTCAAGACGATTCGCGTCATGCTGTCTGAGCTGTTCCGTATTAACAGCCATCTTCTGTATATCAGTACTTATATTCAGGACGTCGGTGCGATGACACCGGTGTTCTTTGCGTTTACTGACCGCCAGAAAATTTACGATTTGGTTGAAGCGATTACCGGTTTCCGTATGCACCCGGCGTGGTTCCGTATTGGCGGTGTGGCGCACGATCTGCCACGCGGTTGGGAACGCCTGCTGCGTGAATTCCTTGACTGGATGCCGGCCCGTTTGGACACCTATGTCAAATCTGCATTGCAGAACACCATTCTGAAAGGCCGTACTCAGGGCGTTGCTGCCTACAATGCGAAAGAAGCATTGGAATGGGGCGTAACGGGTGCAGGTCTGCGTGCCACTGGTATCGGCTTTGACGTGCGTAAATGGCGTCCGTATTCCGGCTATGAAAACTTTGACTTTGAAGTGCCAGTAGGCGACGGCATCAGCGATTGCTATAGCCGCGTTATGCTGAAAGTTGAAGAACTGCGTCAGAGCTTACGTATTCTGGATCAGTGCCTCAAGAACATGCCGGAAGGCCCGTTCAAAGCGGATCACCCGCTGACGACGCCGCCGCCAAAAGAGCGCACGTTGCAGCATATCGATACGCTGATTAACCACTTCCTTCAGGTTTCCTGGGGACCGGTTATGCCTGCCAATGAATCATTCCAGATGGTTGAGGCAACGAAGGGCATTAACAGCTATTACCTGACCAGTGACGGCGGCACGATGAGCTACCGCACCCGTATTCGCACGCCGAGCTATGCGCATCTGCAACAGATTCCTTCTGTAATTCGCGGATGTCTGGTATCCGACCTGATCGTTTACCTCGGCAGTATTGATTTCGTAATGTCAGATGTGGACCGCTAATTATGCATGATCACAACAATCACGATCATATTGACGCTCAGGGACAACCTGCTGCCGACTCGCTGACAAAAGACAATGCTTTTGTATTGAGTGACGCCGAACGTGACGCTATTGAGCACGAAAAACATCACTATGAAGATGCACGCGCCGCGTCAATCGAAGCACTGAAAATTGTGCAGAAAGAACGCGGCTGGGTACCGGATGGGGCTATCCACGCGATTGCCGATCTGCTGGGTATCCCCGCCAGTGACGTGGAAGGTGTGGCAACGTTCTACAGCCAGATTTTCCGTCAGCCTGTCGGGCGTCATGTTATTCGCTATTGCGACAGCGTCGTGTGCCACATCAATGGCTATCAGGGCGTTCAGGCTGCGCTGGAGCGTAAGCTCAGCATAAAACCGGGACAGACAACGTTCGATGGACGTTTCACGCTGTTGCCGACCTGCTGCCTGGGGAACTGTGACAAGGGGCCGTCAATGATGATTGACGAAGATACCCATACCCATGTGACGCCGGAAGGAATTGAATCGTTATTGGAGCAGTATCAATGAGTAAAGACATTGTTCTGACTGCTGAGCAGCATCCTCTGACCTGGCGTTTACGTGCAGACAAACAGCCGGTATGGCTGGATGAATATCGCAGCAAAAACGGCTATGTCGCCGCGCAAAAAGCGTTAACCGGCATGGCGCAGGATGAAGTGGTCTCACTGGTTAAAGACGCTGGCCTGAAAGGGCGTGGCGGCGCGGGCTTTTCGACGGGCTTGAAGTGGAGCCTGATGCCGAAAGACGAAAGCATGAATATCCGCTACCTGCTGTGTAACGCGGATGAGATGGAGCCGGGCACTTATAAAGACCGCCTGCTGATGGAGCAAGAGCCGCATCTGCTGGTTGAAGGCATGCTGATCAGCGCCTTTGCGCTGAAAGCCTACCGTGGCTACATCTTCTTGCGCGGTGAATACATCGAGGCTGCCGTTCACCTGCGTCGCGCAATCGAAGAAGCGAAAGCCGCGGGTCTGCTGGGTAAAAATATTCTGGGCAGCGGATTTGATTTCGAACTGTTCGTGCATACGGGCGCTGGGCGTTATATCTGCGGTGAAGAAACCGCACTGATTAACTCACTGGAAGGCCGTCGTGCTAACCCTCGCTCTAAGCCGCCGTTCCCGGCATCTGCGGGCGTTTGGGGTAAACCGACCTGCGTCAACAACGTGGAAACGCTGTGCAACGTACCGGCGATTATCGAACACGGTGCGGCTTGGTATCAGGGGTTGTCTGCGGGTAAAAGTAAAGATGCCGGCACGAAACTGATGGGCTTCTCCGGCCGCGTCAAGAACCCGGGCCTGTGGGAACTGCCGTTCGGTACGACAGCGCGTGAAATTCTGGAAGACTACGCGGGCGGTATGCGCGATGGTCTGAAGCTGAAAGCCTGGCAGCCGGGTGGTGCCGGTACGGATTTCCTGACGGAAAGCCATCTCGATCTGCCAATGGATTTTGAGCACATTGCGAAAGCAGGTAGCCGTATGGGTACCGCGCTGGCGATGGCCGTCGATCATGAGATCAATATGGTCTCGCTGACGCGCAATCTCGAAGAATTCTTCTCCCGTGAATCCTGTGGCTGGTGTACGCCGTGTCGCGATGGCCTGCCGTGGAGCGTGAAGATTCTGCGTGCGCTGGAGAATGGCGAAGGCCAGCCTGGCGACATCGAAACGCTGGAGCAACTTTGCCGTTTCCTCGGACCGGGTAACACCTTCTGTGCACATGCGCCGGGTGCAGTCGAGCCGCTGCAAAGTGCCATCAAGTATTTCCGGGAAGAATTCGAAGCGGGTATCTCTAAACAGTATTTAGGCAATCTTAAAGCGATTGGCGGTATTCAGCCTAACCTGTTGAAAGAGCGCTGGTAAGCTATCGATCAACACGTGCGAGATGCAGTGAATGTATCCGCAGGGTGGCGCAAATAAGCCACCCTCATAAACCCAATAGATTTCAAGGCGCAGGTAGCCAACGCATTTGCGGCTTGAAAGATGAGGGTATACAGAATTTTTGATTAGCGCTCGTGGTAACACGGGCCATTATGGAAGCATGCTGACTATGGCTACTATTCATGTAGACGGCAAAGAGTATGAAGTAAACGGAGCAGACAACCTTCTGGAAGCTTGCCTGACTCTGGGACTTGATATTCCTTACTTTTGCTGGCACCCCGCGCTCGGGAGCGTCGGATCCTGCCGCCTCTGTGCGGTAAAACAGTACCAAAACGCGGAAGACACCCGCGGTCGTCTGGTGATGTCTTGTATGACACCGGCAACCGAAGGAACGTTCATCGCGATTGAAGATGAAGAAGCGAAGCTATTCCGTAAGACGATAGTTGAGTTTCTTATGACCAACCACCCGCACGATTGTCCGGTGTGTGAGGAAGGCGGTAACTGTCATTTGCAGGATATGACGGTGATGACGGGACAGAACTTCCGTCGCTATCGCTTCACCAAACGTACCCACCGCAATCAGGATCTCGGGCCGTTCATTTCTCATGAAATGAACCGCTGTATCGCATGCTATCGCTGCGTGCGTTACTACAAAGACTACGCGGATGGCAAAGATCTCGGCGTTTACGGCGCACACGACAACGTCTACTTCGGTCGTCCGGAAGATGGCACGCTGGAAAGCGAGTTCTCCGGAAACCTGGTTGAAGTGTGTCCGACCGGTGTATTCACCGATAAAACGCACTCTGAGCGCTATAACCGTAAATGGGATATGCAGTTTGCACCGAGCGTCTGCCAACAGTGCAGCATCGGCTGTAATACCAGCCCCGGTGAACGCTATGGCGAACTGCGTCGTATCGAAAACCGTTTCAACGGTAGCGTAAACCACTATTTCCTGTGTGATCGCGGCCGTTTTGGTTACGGCTATGTCAACCAGAAAGATCGTCCGAATCAGCCGTTGCAACGTCGTGGTAATGACTGGATCGCGCTGAATGCCGATCAGGCATTGCAAGGTGCGGCGGATGTGCTGCGTCAGGCGAAGAAAACGATCGGTATCGGTTCACCGCGCGCTAGCATCGAAAGCAACTTCGCGTTGCGTGAGCTGGTGGGTGCCGAGAACTTCTACACCGGTATCGCGCAGGAAGAACAAAATCGTCTGCAACTGATCCTGAAAGTGCTGCGTGAAAGCGGTGTGAGAACGCCAGCGCTGCGTGAGATCGAAGGCTACGATGCGGTTCTGATCCTGGGTGAAGACTTGACGCAGACGGGTGCGCGTATCGCACTGGCGGTTCGTCAGGCCGTGAAAGGCAAAGCTCGCGAAATGGCAGCCGCACAGAAAGTGGCTGACTGGCAGATTGCAGCGATCATGAACATTGGTCAGCATGCCAAACACCCGCTGTTTGTCACCAACGTCGACAACACCCGTCTGGACGATATCGCCGCATGGAACTACCGTGCGCCGGTTGCCGATCAGGCACGTCTTGGCTTCGCTATCGCACACGGTCTGGATAACAGCGCACCAGCAGTTACCGATCTGGCTGCGGGTCTCGACCAGAAAGTCGATATCATCGTACAGGCGCTGGCCGGTGCGAGAAAACCACTCATCATCTCCGGCACCAATGCTGGCAGCGAAGACGTGATCTCTGCGGCGGCAAACGTTGCCAAAGCGCTGAAAAATCGCGGCTCTGACGTTGGCATTACCTTTGTTGCGCCTGCTGCTAACAGCATCGGGTTGTCAATCATGGGTGGCGGTTCGCTGGATGACGCGCTGACGCAGTTGGAAAACGGCGACGCTGACAGCGTGGTGGTTCTGGAGAACGATCTCTACCGTCATGCCCCAATCGCTCGCGTTGATGCGGCGCTGGAAAAAGCTGAGAACCTGATTGTGGTTGACCATCAGCGTACTCGCATCATGGATAAGGCCAGCATCATTCTGTCTGCCGCCAGCTTTGCTGAAAGCGACGGTACGTTGGTGAACCAGGAAGGCCGCGCTCAGCGTTTCTTCCAGGTTTATGACCCAACGTATTACAACGACAAAATTGTGATGCTGGAAAGCTGGCGCTGGCTGCACTCGCTGTATATCACCTATAACAGCCGTCAGGTTGACTGGACGCAGCTGGATAACGTGATTGATGCGTGTGTTGCTGAATTGCCGCAGCTGGCTGCAATTAAAGATGCCGCGCCTGACGCCTCGTTCCGTATTCGTGGTCAGAAACTGTCGCGTTCACCGATTCGCTCCAGCGGCCGTACTGCAATGCGTGCCAATATCAGCGTGCATGAACCGCGTCAGCCTGTTGATAAAGACACCATGTTTGCCTTCTCAATGGAAGGGAACAACAGCCCGACAGCTAATCGTCAGCAGATTCCGTTTGCCTGGGCGCCAGGCTGGAACTCACCGCAAGCCTGGAACAAATTCCAGGACGAAGTGGGTGGACATCTGCGTCATGGCGATCCGGGTGTGCGTATGATCGAAGCCGGAGAAGGTTCGCTGGCGTATTTCGATAACATTCCTGCGGCTTTCGTCCCACAAGCGGGCCAATGGCGTGTTGCGCCGTATTATCACCTGTTTGGTAGTGATGAAATGTCACAGCGTTCTGACGTGATTCAGCAGCGTATGCCAGAGCCTTACGTGATGGTGAACCCGGCTGATGCGGCAACGCTGGGCGTGAACGCCGGTACGTTGCTGGAATTGACCTGTGCAGGACAAACGCTACGTCTGCCACTGCGCTTAAGTGCGGCATTGAGTCAGGGACAGGTTGGTTTACCGCTGGGCTTACCGGGTATTGCACCGATGCTGGCGGGTGCAACCGTTGAAAATCTGCGGGAGGCCGCACAATGAGTTGGTTAACACCGGAATTAATCGAGATTCTGATCTCTGTCGGAAAAGCGATCGTGATTCTGCTGGTTGTGGTGACCTGTGGCGCATTCATGAGTATGGGTGAACGTCGACTGCTCGGCCTCTTCCAGGGACGTTATGGACCGAACCGGGTAGGTTGGGGCGGTTCATTGCAGCTTGTCGCTGACATGATCAAAATGTTCTTCAAAGAAGACTGGGTGCCGAATTTCACCGATAAGGTGATCTTCACACTGGCGCCGATGATCGCGTTTACCTCAATGCTGATTGCCTTTGCGATTGTGCCGATCACGCCAACTTGGGGTGTCGCCGATCTGAACATCGGTATCCTGTTCTTCCTGATGATGGCGGGTTTGGCCGTTTACGCGGTGCTGTTTGCCGGCTGGGCGAGTAACAACAAATACTCGCTGCTCGGTGCGGTACGTGCTTCTGCTCAGACAGTAAGCTACGAAGTGTTCATCGGCCTGTCACTGATGGGCGTTGTCGCGCAAGCGGGCTCGTTCAACATGCGTGACATCGTCGATTCTCAGGAACACCTGTGGAACGTGATCCCGCAGTTCTTCGGCTTTATTACGTTTGCCATCGCAGGCGTGGCGGTGTGTCACCGTCACCCGTTTGACCAGCCTGAAGCTGAACAGGAACTGGCAGATGGTTACCACATTGAATACTCCGGTATGAAATTCGGTCTGTTCTTTGTCGGGGAATATATCGGGATCGTGACTGTTTCCGCGCTGATGGTGACCTTATTCTTCGGTGGCTGGCATGGTCCAATCCTGCCTCCGTTTGTCTGGTTTGCGCTGAAAACAGGCTTTTTCATGATGATGTTCATCCTGATTCGTGCTTCGTTACCCCGTCCGCGTTATGACCAGGTGATGTCTTTCGGTTGGAAAGTCTGTCTGCCGATAACGCTTTTGAATCTGCTGGCGACAGCGGCCGTCATTTTGTACAACGCTTAAGAAGGGGTGAATAAACCATGACATTGAAAGACATAGTGGTTGGTTTCGGCACCCAGATACGCAGTATCTGTATGGTGGGATCGAACGCTTTTAAGAAGCGCGAAACCAGAATGTATCCAGAAGAGCCTGTGAATCCACCGCCGCGCTACCGTGGTCGTATCGTGCTGACGCGCGATCCTGATGGTGAAGAGCGTTGCGTTGCCTGCAACCTGTGTGCGGTGGCCTGTCCGGTCGGCTGTATCTCATTGCAGAAAGCGGAAACCAAAGATGGTCGCTGGTATCCTGAGTTCTTCCGCGTCAACTTCTCGCGCTGCATTTTCTGTGGCTTCTGTGAAGAAGCATGCCCGACAACCGCTATCCAGCTGACGCCGGATTTCGAGATGGGCGACTACAAACGTCAGGATCTGGTGTACGAGAAAGAAGATTTGCTGATATCGGGGCCGGGTAAATATCCGGAATACAATTTCTACCGGATGGCTGGTATGGCAATCGATGGGAAAGACAAAGGCGAAGCTGAAAACGAAGCCAAACCCATTGATGTCAAAGGCCTGTTGCCCTAAGGAGCTAGCATGGAATTCGCTTTTTATACCACAGGCTTGATTGCGATACTGGCGACATTGCGCGTCATTACGCATACCAATCCTGTGCATGCATTGTTGTATATGGTCACCTCGCTCATGGCGATTGCGGGCGTATTTTTCTCGCTGGGGGCTAATTTTGCCGGCGCGCTGAGCATCATCGTGTATGCAGGTGCCATCATGGTGCTGTTTGTGTTCGTGGTCATGATGCTTAACCTCGGTAATTCCGTAGAAGAACAAGAGCGGAATTGGCTGAAACCCAGCGTCTGGATCGGTCCGAGCATCCTTTCACTGGCGTTACTGGTGATTGTCGTCAATGCCATCCTTAGCCTGAAAGAGCAGGGCATCACGGGTACGCCAGTTGAGGCGAAGGCCGTGGGTATCAGCCTGTTTGGGCCTTATGTTCTGGCCGTTGAATTGGCATCAATGCTGCTGCTGGCGGGATTGGTTGTCGCTTTCCACATTGGTCGTGAAGATAAACGTGGTGACGTTGTCAATAAAGAAGGCGCGAACCAGGACGTTGAGAAGAAAATAACGGGGGAACGCGCATGATTCCGTTACAACATGGGTTAATTTTAGCCGCTATTCTGTTTGTTCTCGGGCTGACTGGTCTGTTGATTCGTCGTAACCTGCTGTTTATGTTGATCAGTCTCGAAATTATGATCAACGCTGCCGCGCTGGCCTTTGTTGTCGCAGGTAGCTACTGGCAGCAGCCGGATGGTCAGGTGATGTACATTCTGGCGATTACGCTGGCAGCGGCCGAGGCCAGTATTGGTCTGGCACTGTTGCTGCAAATGTATCGTCGTCGTCAGACCCTGAATATTGATACAGTCAGTGAGATGCGCGGATGAACTTACTCTATTTAACAATACTCTTCCCGCTGCTCGGCTTTCTGTTGCTGGCATTTTCCCGCGGTCGCTGGTCGGAAAATACGTCCGCGACCGTCGGTGTTGGCTCGATTGGTCTGGCAGCGTTGGTTACCGCTTGGGTTGTGGTCGATTTCATGGGCCAACAGCACGGCGGCGTGACCTTCTTTAATCAACATCTGTGGACATGGATGACCGTTGGCAACTTCGACATCAGCGTAACGCTGACGCTCGATGGCCTTTCGGTGACGATGCTGTCCGTTGTAACGGGCGTTGGCTTCTTTATCCACCTGTTTGCTTCCTGGTACATGCGTGGGGAAGAGGGATATTCCCGCTTCTTCGCCTACACCAACCTGTTTATCGCAAGTATGGTCATTCTGGTACTGGCGGATAACCTGTTGTTGATGTACCTCGGTTGGGAAGGGGTCGGGCTGTGCAGTTACCTGCTGATCGGTTTCTACTACACCAATCCGAAGAACGGCGCGGCGGCGATGAAAGCCTTCATCGTTACGCGTGTGGGTGACGTCTTCCTCGCCTTTGCCCTGTTCATCCTTTACAAAGAACTGGGTACGCTTAACTTCCGCGAGCTGATGGTATTGGCACCGCAGAAACTGGCTGAAGGTTCACCGGAAATCACCTGGGCTACGTTGATGTTACTGGGTGGTGCGGTCGGTAAATCGGCACAGCTGCCGCTGCAAACCTGGCTGGCGGATGCGATGGCTGGTCCAACACCAGTATCTGCTCTGATCCACGCCGCGACGATGGTTACCGCGGGCGTTTATCTGATTGCGCGTACGAACGGCCTGTTCCTGATGGCGCCGGATGTTCTGCATCTGGTAGGTATTGTGGGTGCAGTCACGCTGGTGCTGGCGGGTTTTGCCGCTCTGGTGCAAACCGACATCAAGCGAGTCTTGGCTTACTCTACCATGAGCCAGATTGGTTACATGTTCCTGGCGCTGGGCGTTCAGGCATGGGATGCCGCGATTTTCCACCTGATGACGCATGCGTTCTTTAAAGCGCTGCTGTTCCTCTCGTCTGGTTCGGTGATTCTGGCCTGCCACCACGAGCAGAACATCTTCAAGATGGGCGGCCTGCGTAAAACGATTCCACTGGTTTATGTTTGCTTCCTGGTCGGGGGCGCGGCGCTGGCTGCACTGCCGCTGGTTACCGCAGGCTTCTTCAGTAAAGACGAGATTCTGGCTGGTGCATGGGCAAATGGTCACGCCAATCTGATGGTGGCTGGCTTGGCCGGTGCCTTCATGACCTCGCTGTATACGTTCCGTATGATTTTCATCGTGTTCCACGGTGAAGAGAAAACCAAAGCGCATGCAGGAAAAGGCATTTCTCACCACTTACCGCTGGTTGTGCTGATGATTCTGTCCACCTTTATTGGTGCGATGATTGTTCCGCCGTTGCACGGTGTATTGCCGGCGACGACAGAGCTTGAACACGGCCAGTTGATGACGCTGGAAATTACCTCTGGCGTGGTGGCGATTGCCGGTATTCTGCTTGCCGCTGTGCTGTGGCTGGGTAAACGTCAGGCGGTGAATAGCATCGCGAAGAGTGCTCCGGGTCGTTTCTTCTCGACCTGGTGGTTCCACGCGTGGGGCTTCGACTGGTTGTACGACCATGTCTTTGTTAAACCGTATCTGGCTATCGCGAAGCTGTTGCAGCGTGATCCGTTAAATGCATTGATGACGCTTCCGGCTACAGTTACCCGTTGGGGTAACCGTGGGCTAGCGATCAGTGCGAATGGTCAGTTGCGCTGGTACGTTGCTTCTATGGGCTTTGGTGCCGTACTGGTGCTGGCCTTGTTACTGCTGGTCTAAGGCAGTATCCGGTAACGTATAAAAGGTAGGGCATTCCGCAGATAGGGATGCCCGCCACGGCAAGTTTTCAGATTTCTTTAATTTAGGGACACAAAACGCCATGCTACTACCTTGGCTAATTCTTCTCCCCTTTATCGGCGGTCTACTGTGCTGGCAGTTAGAGCGTTTTGGTACGAAAGTACCGCGCTGGATAGCGTTGATTGCAATGGGGCTGACACTCGCACTGTCTCTGCAACTGTGGTTGCAAGGCGGTTACTCACTGACGGCGCCGACAGGCGTACCACAATGGCAATCCGAGTTTTATGTGCCATGGATCCCACGCTTCGGCATCGGCATCCATCTTGCGCTGGACGGCCTGTCGCTGCTGATGGTGGTGCTGACTGGTTTGCTGGGCGTGTTGGCAATCCTCTGTTCGTGGAATGAAATTCAGCGCTATCAGGGTTTCTTCCACCTGAACCTGCTGTGGATTCTGGGCGGCGTTATCGGCGTGTTCCTTGCCATCGACATGTTCCTGTTCTTCTTCTTCTGGGAAATGATGCTGGTACCGATGTACTTCCTGATTGCACTGTGGGGCCATAAAGGCTCTGACGGTAAAACCAGAATTACGGCGGCAACCAAGTTCTTCATTTATACCCAGTCAAGCGGCCTGATCATGTTGATCGCGATTCTGGCGCTGGTCTTTGTGCATCACAATGCCACCGGCGTTTGGACGTTCAACTATGAAGACCTGCTGAAGACGCCAATGTCATACGGTGTTGAATATCTGCTGATGCTGGGTTTCTTCATCGCGTTTGCTGTAAAAATGCCTGTCGTGCCGTTGCACGGTTGGCTGCCGGATGCACACAGTCAGGCGCCAACTGCGGGTTCTGTTGACCTTGCAGGGATCCTGTTGAAAACGGCGGCCTATGGTCTGCTGCGTTTCAGCCTGCCGCTGTTCCCGAACGCGTCCCATGCCTTTGCCCCGATTGCTATGTGGCTGGGTGTGATTGGTATCTTCTACGGTGCCTGGCTGGCGTTTAAACAGACGGATATCAAACGTCTGATTGCTTATACCTCTGTGTCCCACATGGGCTTCGTGATGATTGCCATCTATTCCGGTAATCAACTGGCTTATCAGGGCGCAGTGATTCAGATGATTGCGCACGGCTTGTCCGCTGCTGGTCTGTTCATTCTGTGTGGTCAACTGTACGAGCGTCTGCATACCCGTGACATGCGTGAAATGGGTGGCCTGTGGTCGCGTCTGAAGTTCCTGCCTGCGCTGTCTCTGTTCTTTGCTGTGGCAACCTTGGGTATGCCGGGCACAGGTAACTTTGTCGGCGAATTCATGATTCTGTTCGGCAGCTATCAGGTTGTGCCGGTGATTACGGTGATCTCAACCTTCGGTCTGGTCTTTGCGTCGGTCTACTCACTGATCATGATTCAGCGTGCTTATTACGGTACGCCTAAATCTGATGAACCATTGAAGAGTATGTCGCTCCGCGAATTGTCTATCGTGATGCTGTTGGTGGTATTACTGGTGTTGTTAGGGGTTTACCCGCAACCGATTCTGGATACCTCCAGTGCCGCGATGTCAAATATCCAGCAGTGGTTTATGTCGTCTGCTCCAGATTCAATTATTTCAACAACAAGGCCGTAATTCGCCATGACAATAACTCTTCAACAACTAATTGCGCTATCGCCGCTGTTGATCGTCGGATTGACGGTAGTGGTTGTGATGCTGTGCATTGCGTGGCGACGCAACCATTTTGTCAACGCAACCATGACGGTTATCGGCCTGAATATTGCGTTGCTGTCACTGTACTTTGTCGGTCAGGTTGGCCCAACGGACGTGACGCCGCTGCTGCGTGTTGATGGCTTCTCGATGTTCTATACCGGACTGGTTCTGCTTGCCAGTCTGGCAACCAGCACGTTTGCCTATCCGTGGCTGCAAGGCTACCCGGACAACCGTGATGAGTTCTACCTGCTGGTTCTCATCGCGGCGTTAGGTGGAATCCTGCTGGCGAGTGCTAACCATCTGGCTTCGTTGTTCATCGGGATTGAACTGCTTTCTCTCCCGCTGTTTGGTCTGGTCGGTTATGCCTTCCGTCTGAAACGTTCGCTGGAAGCCAGTATTAAATACATGCTGCTGTCGGCGGCGGCGTCTTCCTTCCTGCTGTTTGGTATGGCGCTGATTTATGCTGAATCAGGCGATATGAGCTTTGCCAGCCTCGGTAAGAGCCTGAGCGATCACCAAATCCATGAGCCGCTGTTGCTGGCAGGTTTGGGGATGATGATTGTTGGCCTGGGCTTCAAACTGTCTCTGGTTCCGTTCCAGCTGTGGACGCCTGATGTGTATCAGGGCGCACCTGCACCTGTGTCTACGTTTCTGGCGACGGCCGGTAAAATTGCCGTTTTCGGTGCCGTCATGCGTTTGTTCCTGTACGCGCCGGTGGCTGACAGTGAATCTGTCAGAATCGTGCTGGGTATTATCGCGTTCGCGTCGATCCTGTTCGGTAACGTGATGGCGGTATCGCAAACCAATATCAAACGTCTGCTCGGTTACTCTTCCATCGCGCATTTGGGCTATTTGCTGGTTGCCCTGATTGCGGTTCAGAGCCATCAACTGGCGCTGGAAACCGTTGGCGTGTATCTGGTGGGTTACCTGTTCAGCAGCCTGGGTGCGTTCGGTGTGGTTAGCCTGATGTCCAGCCCGTACCGTGGCCCGGATGCCGATTCACTGTTCTCTTACCGTGGTTTGTTCTGGCATAAACCGATCCTGTCTGCGGTGATGACGGTGATGATGCTGTCTCTGGCGGGTATCCCGATGACGCTGGGCTTCTTCGGTAAATTCTACGTGCTGGCTGTCGGTGTTAATGCTGAGCTGTGGTGGCTGACTGGTGCGGTCGTGCTGGGTAGCGCCATTGGCCTGTACTACTATCTGCGCGTGATGGTCAGTTTGTTCCTGAATGCGCCGCAGGTGTTGCAGCGTGATACGCCAAACAACTGGGCTTTAACCGCTGGTGGTGTGGTCGTACTGATCTCCTCCATCGCAGTACTGTTCTTTGGTTTGTATCCGCAGCCACTTATCTCTCTGGTGCAATTGGCGCAGCCAATGATGTAACCGCTGACGAGAGTCTGCTTGAGTAATGAAGCGCCGTTGATGAGAATCAACGGCGTTTTTTATGGCGAGCTTCCTGCTCGCCACCCTTAGGGCCGTCGCAAGCGACGTTGAAAAACGCTCCCTGCGTTTTTTTATGGAAGCAAAATACGTTTTAGGAATGATCTGGTCTGTTGAAGCCGTAGGAACGGCGCAAAATTGTCTATAGTTAAGAAGGCAACGACTTATAACTCATGACTTTTCATAACAGAAGGAAGCACTTTATGGCAGCGACAAAAAAACAGCCTGAAGATATTCGTGTTGATGATGACTTAAAACTTCTGTCTGAAACGCTGGATGAGGTATTACGCTATACGGGCGATCAGGCAGACCAAGCCTACCTTGATTTGAAGAAGGGCGCGGAAAAAGCGCTGCTGGAAGTCAAAGCCCGCATTGGCGTCACTGACAGCTATTATGCACGCGCCAAGCAGGTGGCCGACAAAGCCGACGTCTATGTGCATGACAAACCCTGGCACGGTATCGGTATCGGCGCCACCGTGGGTCTGGTGTTAGGATTACTGCTGGCTAAGCGCTAGTTTCTGCCAATCTCGTTTCTGGTAATTTAATTTCTGGTAATAATGTAGCGGGGTTGCCCGCTACATCTCCCGATCTCCTCTAGTCCTGAATCTTATCCTCTTTCTCCGGCATCCCTTGTACCCAATAGATGGCTTCAAACGGGCGTAGCGCCAGTATTGCGGGCTGAGGCTGTGCGTCAGAGTAATTGCTGAGTAACAGTCGCCAGCGGCGGTCATGGGTATCAATTGGGGGCTGCCAGCGTTGGGGCTGCTTGCTGAGGTTTGCCAGAACCAGAAGCCGTTGTCCTTCCCAGATACGCTGATAACACCAGACTGTAGGATGGTCTGGCAACAGATCCTGATAGTCGCCGTGCGTCAGCAGCGGAAGCGCTTTACGCATAGCGATAAGCTGCTGATAGGTATAGAAGACGGACTCTTTATCCGCCAGCGCTTGCCCCGCGTTAATTTGGGTGAAATTCTGGCATGGCGCTATCCACGGTGTACCACTCGTAAATCCAGCATGCTGGCTGGTATCCCATTGCATCGGCGTACGGCCGTTATCGCGTGACTTGCTGGCGAGGATTGCTAAGGTTTGTGTATCCGGATGACCGCGATCGCGTTGCTCAGCAAATTGATTCAGGCTTTCAATATCTCGGTATTGTTCAATCTGCGTATAGCCGGGATTGGTCATACCCAGTTCTTCGCCCTGATAGATATAGGGCGTGCCCTGCATACCGTGAAGCACCATCGCCAGCATCTTGGCGGACTGCACACGGAATTCGCCTTCGTCACCAAAGCGTGACACGATGCGCGGCTGATCGTGATTACACCAGAACAGCGCATTCCAGGCGTGGTTGTGCATCCCCTCCTGCCAGTGATTAAAAATCTGCTTGAGCTGGATGAAATCAGGTTCCGCCAGCGTCCATTTTTCCCCATTGGGATAATCAACTTTCAGATGATGGAAATTGAACGTCATGGAGAGTTCGCTGCCGTCCAGCGCGGCGTAGCGGCGGCAGTGCTCCAGCGAGGTAGATGACATCTCACCGACGGTCATCAAGCCACGGGGCTGAAAAACATCCTGACTGAATTCCTGCAAGTAATCATGAATCAGGGGGCCATCGGTATAGAAACGACGTCCATCGCCCTGAGCATCGGACGGGAAATCTTGCTGCTTGGAGACCAGATTGATGACGTCCAACCGCAGCCCGTCCACGCCTTTATCCGCCCAAAATTCACACACCTGTTTTAATTCATCCCGTACGCGTGGGTGTTCCCAATTCAGATCGGCCTGTTCGGTGGCAAAAAGGTGCAGATAATATTGTTTGCTTTCCGCGTGCCACTGCCAGGCTGGCCCACCAAATTTTGAACGCCAGTTATTGGGCAGTGCACCGTCATTACCATCGCGCCAGATATAAAAGTGACGGTACGGACTGCGGCGATCCTGCGCGTTCAGGAACCAGTGATGCTGCGTCGAGGTGTGGTTGAACACCATGTCCATAACGACACGGATACGGCGCTGATGCGCTTCCGCGATCAACGTTTCCATATCGGCCATCGTGCCATAGGTTGGATCGATGGCGCAGTAGTCGGCGACGTCATAGCCGTTATCAACCTGAGGAGAAAGATAAACCGGCGTCAGCCAGATCGCATCGACGCCCAGCTGTTGCAGGTAATCGAGTCGTGCGGTGACGCCAGCGATGTCGCCAATGCCATTTCCGGTACTGTCCTGAAAGCTCTTCGGATAAATTTGATAAATCACGCCGTTTTGCCACCAGGGAAGCGAGGCGTTCATCGTCATGAGGTCGCTCCTTTATTACAGTGGGCCGTGTTTACACGGCCTGAGTTGAGATAATAATGATATGTCACTGCTATGCAGGGTCGAGTGTGCCATTACGGATTTTGCGCTTATAGACCAGCGACGTCAGCACAATCGGAATGACGGTGGCAACCAGCGTGGCGATAGCGAAAATTCCCCAAAACTGTGGCTTGATGGAGAGAATGCCCGGTAGCCCACCTACGCCGATGCCATTTGCCGTTACGCCGTACAGGCCGCAAATCAGCGCGGCGGAGGCGGAACCGATCATGGCGCACAGCATCGGAAAACGGTATTTCAGGTTGATACCGTACATCGCCGGTTCGGTCACGCCAAGAAAAGCGGAAATCGCCGCGGGAACAGAAATTTCACGTTCGTTGGCTTTCCGGCTGACGAGAATCACCCCGACAACGGCAGCTGCCTGCGCAATGTTGGACAGCGCGATAAGCGGCCAAACTGGCGTGCCGCCCATACTTTGAATCATCTGCATATCAATCGCTAACGTCGTTTGGTGCACGCCCGTGATGACCAACGGTGCATACAGGAACCCAAACAGCGCTGCACCAACGGGGGCGAAGCTGCCTGTCATCACTGCCTTAACGGCCCAGGCGACGCCATCACCAATCATACGACCAAACGGACCAATTAAGGTATGTGCCAGGAACACAGCCAGAATGAGCGAGGTTACGGGCACGACCACCAAGTAGAGGTAATCCGGCACGATTTTTTTCAACCGTGTCTCGATTATCGCCAGCGCCATCCCGGCCAGAACGGACGGAATGACCTGTGCCTGATAGCCTATCTTCTCAATCGTGAACCAGCCGAAATTCCACACTTCAGGCGTTTGTTGGCCGATGAGATAGGCGTTCATTAGCTGCGGCGATACCAGCGTGATGCCCAGCACGATGCCGAGGATGGGCGTGCCGCCCATTTTGCGTACGGTTGACCAGCAGACCGCAACGGGGAGATAGAAGAAGATGGCTTCACCCAACAGCCAGAGGAAATCGTAGATAGTTTGCCAGGTTGGGTAGAGCTGTACCAGCGTTTGTCCGTCGCGCATCGGGATATCACCAATCACGTTACGCGCCCCGAGGATCAAGCCCCCGCTGATGAGGGCCGGAAGTAGCGGAAAAAAGATCTCGGCAAAATGTGAAATGCTGCGTTCAAACCAGCTCATGTTTTGGCGAGCGGCGACTTTGGCTTCTTCCTTATTCATCTCGCCTTTTCCCGTGGTGGCGAGCAGCGCTTTGTAATATTCATCTACGTTGGTGCCGATCACGACCTGAAATTGTCCGGCGTTGGTAAAACACCCTTTAACAATACGCAGCTCTTCGATGTTCTTGGGATGGGCTTTGGACGAATCATGTAAGACGAAGCGGAGACGAGTGATGCAATGCGTGACCGCCGCGATGTTCTCACGCCCGCCGACCAGTTCGATCAGACGGTCAATATCCTGTTGTTTAACTTTACTCATAGTCATGTCCTTTTTATCTTTTAGCGCAGACGTCGGGGACGCGAAGCAAGTACAGCTAGAGAAAAGCATAGTCTGTTAACGGTGGTTTTGCCGTGAAAGGAAAACGCATTGAGCTGTTTTTAAAAGAGAATGTTCAGGCATGCGGTGTGCTGCACAAATCTGCGACGTATGGGTAGACAAAAAAGAAAGGGGGATGAACAAGGTGAGAGAGAGGCTGAAAAAACAAAAGCCGCCTGTAGGAGGCGGCTTTAGAGATTGTTTATATCACAATCAGAACGGGCTGATGATTGACCCAATACGTTCACAGTAACTGACATAAACATCTCCCATTCTTTTAAAGAATTTGCTGATTTTGCGAAAGGTTTTCATTATCAGACTCCTCTAACGGGTTAGTTAAGTGTGATGTTCATCACGTTTTTAATGGTAGCGAAGATGAGATCGGATTTCAACATTTTTGTGATGTCAGTCACAAAAATATAACGATATGGAAAAGGAAATGCGTCGTGGAGCGAAAGAACCTGATGCGCTGACCTTGCGGTTGCGCATCAGGTGATGGAAGGCATGCGAGGTAATATCAGGCGGGATAGTGATAAATATTGTGATCGAACCACTGCTCGCCAATCTGCTCGGCGTCTTTCTCCGTGTGGTGAAAGCGGAAGCCAAGCCGTTGAGCGACCGCGTTGCTACGCGTGTTGGCGGTTGAGGCTCTGATGACGCAGCGCTCAACGAGGTTCGCATCGGTATAGGCGGCTATCAGTGTGCTGACAGCTTGAGAAACGATGCCTTTGCCTTCAAAGGCTTCGGCGATCCAATAGCCGATGACGCCTTCTTTATCCTGAATCGTGTTGAAGGAGACGATGCCAGCCAGCGCATCGTCCCAGCGAATAACGTACACAGCGGCCGTTTTGTCGAAGAATGCCTTTCGGTTGGCGCGAATGGTTTCACGCGTGTCATCGACGCTCTTGACGGAATCCGGCCAGGGTAACGTACGTCGCAGACGCACTTTTTCCTGCTGAATCAGAGTAAAGAGCGCATCGGCATCGCTTTCTTCTTGGATCGTTAAGCGCAGGTGTGGCTGATGACGTAATTCATACCGTGCATCTCTAAATGGCGTATCGACAAATGGCGCTTCCATAAAATCGCTCCCTCCTACCGCTGCAATGTTCCATCAACGATCGTGACGCTGTGCCCGCCGATCCACGGTTCATCGTTCAGGTAAGTTACGGTAATGCGGCCATCGCGTTGCAGCATGGTGCCCTGTCGCGCACGGTAGCTGAGTGGCGCGGTGACGTTATTGATATAATGCTGCTGACGAAGCAGTACCGCCAGGCAAGCATTGGCACTGCCGGTAACCGGATCTTCCTTGAGATGGCCGCGTTCGATGTAGAAAGCACGAACCTCATAGTCGGCAGGCGTTACGCCATCGTGCGGGCCATAGACAGCGATGCCGTTGGTCTGGCTGAGGTTTTGCACGGCTGAGAGTGCTTCAGCATCCGGTGTGATGTTCAGACAGGTGTCAGCGCTGTCTACGCGAATCACAAGCCAACGAATGCCCATCTGTACGGCAGTAGGCGGGTAGCGTTTATCGATACAGGGACTATCAACGCCGGTAATACCCAGCGTTTTTTCCAGCAGTGGCGTGTGCTCATCGCCAAGCGGAACGAGGGTGGCCTGGGGCGCGTGAAAAGCGAGGCTCTCATCATCACCGATGTTGATCGGCACAAGACCAATACCACATTGTTGCACCAGTTGGCCCGGAGACTTAGGGCGCAATCCTTCTTCCAGCAGGGCATGTGCGGTGCCTAGCGTAGGGTGTCCGGCAAACGGAATTTCCGATTCTGGCGTAAAAATACGGACATGGTAATCCGCTAAAGGATCGGTGGCTGGCAGGACAAACGTGGTTTCTGACAGGTTTGTCCAGCGAGCGATCTCCTGCATTTGCGCATCGGTTAATCCCTTCGCCTCCATAATGACGGCAAGCGGATTGCCCTTGAAAGACTGCTGGGTAAAAACGTCGACCTGTTTGAAACGACGTACTATAGGCATCGCATTTTTCTCCTGTATGCGCTATCGCTTAAATATTACTCAAAACTAACCGCGATCCTATCGCGCGCTTGTGGCATAATGCGCGCCAAATCACATTCCGACTCGAGTATAAGTGCTGTGTTAAGTACCAACAATATCACCATGCAGTTCGGCAGCAAGCCGTTGTTTGAAAACATTTCCGTTAAATTTGGCGGCGGCAACCGTTATGGTTTGATTGGCGCGAATGGCTGCGGCAAATCCACCTTTATGAAGATTCTCGGCGGCGATCTGGCGTCGAGCGGCGGTAACGTCTTCCTCGATCCTAATGAACGTCTGGGTAAACTGCGTCAGGATCAGTTCGCTTTTGAAAAATACAGCGTGCTGGATACCGTTATCATGGGCCACGGCGAGCTGTGGGCGGTAAAAGAAGAGCGCGACCGTATCTATTCATTGGCTGAAATGAGCGAAGCCGACGGCTATAAAGTTGCCGATCTGGAAGTGCAATACGGTGAGATGGATGGCTACAGCGCAGAATCACGCGCGGGCGAACTGTTGCTGGGCGTGGGGATTCCCGTTGAGCAGCACTATGGCTTGATGAGTGAGATTGCTCCCGGTTGGAAACTGCGTGTCCTGTTGGCGCAGGCGCTGTTTGCCGATCCTGATATCCTGCTGCTCGACGAACCGACCAACAACCTGGATATCGATACGATCCGCTGGCTGGAGCAGGTGCTGAACGAGCGTAACAGCACCATGATCATCATCTCGCATGACCGTCACTTCCTGAACATGGTTTGTACGCACATGGCGGATCTGGACTACGGCGAGCTGCGTATTTATCCCGGCAACTATGATGAATACATGACGGCAGCGACGCAGGCTCGTGAGCGTTTGCTGTCCGATAACGCCAAGAAGAAAGCGCAGATTTCCGAACTGCAATCGTTCGTCAGCCGCTTTAGCGCCAACGCCTCTAAATCCAAGCAGGCGACATCGCGCGCACGTCAGATTGATAAAATCCAGCTGGATGAAGTGAAAGCGTCCAGCCGTCAAAACCCGTTTATCCGTTTTGATCAGGATAAGAAACTGTTCCGTAATGCGCTGGAAGTTGAAGCGTTGAGCAAAGGTTTTGATAATGGCCCGCTGTTTAGCAAGCTGGGTCTGATGATCGAAGTGGGTGAGAAAGTCGCTATTCTGGGTGCCAACGGTATCGGTAAATCGACATTGCTGAAAACGCTGGTCGGTGATTTCGAGCCGGATAGCGGTACAGTGAAATGGTCTGAAAACTCAAAAATTGGCTACTACGCGCAGGATCACGAATACGAATTCGATGAGACGCTGACCGTTTTTGACTGGATGAGCCAGTGGAAACAGGAAAAAGACGACGAGCAAGCTGTGCGCAGCATACTCGGCCGTTTGCTGTTCAGCCAGGATGATATCAAGAAGAAAGTGAAGGTGTTATCCGGTGGTGAAAAAGGCCGCATGCTGTTCGGTAAACTGATGATGCAGCGTCCGAATATTCTGGTGATGGATGAACCAACCAACCACCTTGATATGGAATCCATTGAATCGCTGAACATGGCGCTGGAAATGTATGAAGGAACGCTGCTGTTCGTTTCTCATGACCGTGAATTTGTCAGCTCGTTGGCGACCCGTATTCTGGAAATTACGCCAAATAAAGTGATCGATTTCACCGGCAACTATGAAGATTACCTGCGCAGTCAGGGTATTCAGTAAGCGTTGTGATACGGCCTCATTATTGAGGCCGTTAATCCCCGTCATACTTCAAGCTGCATGTGCGTTGGCTTTCCTCGCTCACCTCAGTCACTTACTGATGTAAGCTCCTGAGGATTCACTGTGTCGCCGCCTTCCTGCAACTCGAATTATCTAGGGGATATATTCGTTTTGTTAAGGATAAAAGCCACGATTCAGCGCTTCTACCGCCTCGGCGACGCGCGGCCCCATTCCCAATAAAATCGCCTGATCGAGCGCGATAATACGCTGGTTTTTCCAGGCTGCGGTTTGCGTTAATCCGGGTACTGCCGCCAGCGCCTCCACGCCGTTTTCCACACTTTGCGTTGTCACTACAACCACCTCAGGATTCGCCGCAATCATCGCCTCACCGCCGTAAATACGATACTGGCTATGTGTGGCAATATTCTTTCCGCCTGCCAGCGTGATCAGGCCATCCACCACGGTATTTTTCCCCGCGACCTGCGCCGCACTGCTGCCAACACTCAGCAGAAACACGACGCTGACGCGATCTTTCCGCGTAGCCAGCCGCTCTGATACCGCACTCAACTGCTGAGAAAGGCGAGTGACCAACTGCTCAGCAGCCTCAGCGCGATTGAGCAGCGCACCAGCCTGACGAATATTGCTAAGCAACTGCGCTGGCGTGCTGGGCGTGCGGGTAAAACGGGCTACCGTTACGCCAGCCTGCTCAAGCTGATTAAGCACCTGCGGCGGGTTGGCATCTTGCCAGGTCATCAACAGCGTTGGGTGCAGCGACAAAATGCCTTCGCTCGTCAACTGTTGCCAGTTGCTGACCTTTGGCAACGTTGCCGTTTGTGGTGGATAGGTGGTGGTCTGATCCACACCGACCACCGTATCGCCTGCGCCGAGCGCATAAGCGATTTCCACCAGTGAGCCACCGGCAATCACCACGCGCGGCTTGGCCGCGCAGGTGAAGGAAGACAGCCCGAAAAGCATTAACGCAATTATTGCCTTCATCATCATGATGCTTAGAATGAGAACGCCGCGCCAATCGCGGTGCTGAAGCCGGATGCAGGAATGCTTTCATGCGCAGTGGTATAGCGCTTATCCAGCAGGTTATTCAGCGCCAGCGTGACCTGATACTGATTTTCGCTACCGAAGGTGCTGGTGAATTCCAGATTGGCCGTTGCCCAACCGCTGTGCTGGACGGCGGTATCTGCCGTTTCATCCTTCGCGCGTGAGGCAGCCCGGAGGTAGAGATCCGACTCCAGCTCCATGCGATCAAACAACATGATGTTTTTGACCCCGACGCGTCCGGTAAAGGTGGGTTCACCAGTGCGATAGGTGCTGCGCGTCGGCAATTCCAGCTCACGGCGGATGATGTTGCCGTTAACGTAAGGAGACAGCGGCCAGCCCAGGTATTCCACATACATTTCCATCCCGTACGTGGTCGCACGGTTGGCGTTGGCGTAGTAGCGGCTGCTGCTGTCCGTACTGCCGGAACAGACGGCGTTACCGGCGCAGTTCAGCGTGGTGATGTAGTCTTTGGCGCGTGAATGGTAGACAGCGCTATCCAGCAGCCAGCTATCATCTTTGTAGCGCATGCCGACTTCATAGTTATCCGACTTTTCCGCCTTTAGATTGGCGTTGCCGTAAGTGGTGCTCCCGCCTGCTGCCGTGTCGTAAAACTTATGCGTCAGGGTAGGGTAGACATAACCTTGCGCGAAGGAGGCGCGCAGCTGGATATTATCAAAGCCGGAATAGCGCAGGCTGCTGGCGGTGACTAATGTGCTGTCGTGAGTGCGTTCGCTGTTGTTTTGGCTGTTGAGTGGTGTGGTGCCGTTTGCGTTTGTGAACGCAGGGAAGCCGGATAAGGTCAGACTTCCTCGTTGCGAGCCGCCATAAGATAACGATTCGACCCAATATTGACGTGCACCGACGGTCCAGCTCCAGTCTGGTGTTAGCTTCCACTCGTCTTGTGCAAACAACGCCCAGCTGGTTTGCTGCCAATGTGCGTCAGAAGTAGATTGTGGGCTGATATTGATGTTGTAATTGGTACCCATGACATTAATGCGGCTCGCTACATTCACATTAGAGTAAGCGTTTTGTTTCACATCATCTTGTGACCACTGTCCACCGATTATTAACAAATGTTGGTCGAACGGTTCCAGATCGGCTTGTAAGGTCATACCGCGGGTAACTTGCTTGTCATCTGTGCCTGTTTTGAGGGCCATTGACGCATTAGTCAGCGTTCTACCCATCGTGGTATAGGTCATGCCGCTCTGCGACAGATCGTTACGGAATTCGCGTTTGATATTTTGCTGATAAGCGTCCAGATGCAGGTTTTTCAGCACATCACCGCCGATCTGCCAGTCATAAAACAGGCCGACCTTCTTTCTTTCCAGTTCAGGAATGCGCACGCTGAAGCTGTCGTATTCATCCGAGTCGGTGTAGGTCTGCGTGCTGAGCTTGAAGCTGTCCAGCGACAGGCCGAACTTATGCTCGCCAAGACGATAGCCGAGCCAGGCGGACTGGCCGCTGTTGCGGAAGTGGGTATCCGGCAGACGGCCATCCGGCGTGCTGCGGTTGCCCTGATCGCTATAGCTGCCGCTGAGGCGATAGTCAAAATTACCGATGGAGCCGTAGGCTAACCCCGATTCCTGCCAGCCTGCGGTCGCGCTGTCATAAACGGCTTTGATTTTGCCGCTCAGCGGTTTATCTCCGCCTTTGCGGGTAATAAAGTTAATCACGCCGCCGATAGCCTGCGAGCCATATAATACCGAATGCGGGCCTTTCACGACTTCAATGCGTTCAATATAAGAAGGGTCGATTAATAATCCGAGGCTGTAATTGGGGCCGGCGCGTTGATAGGTGACTTCCTGTCCGTCAATTAACACTAATACGCGTGAGGCTTCTTCGCCGCGAATACGTATTTGTTTCCGACCGGCCAATGCGGTATCGGTAATATCGACGCCGGGAATATCACGTAGCGCTTCAGCAATAGAATCACCCGTATATTTACTCAGCTTTTCATTATCGACAACCTGCATCGTGACCGGACTTTCCCATAAATTCTGTTCCGTTCTCCCTGCACTAATAACGGTTATTTCATCGCTGTTTGTGGTCGAATGATTCCTGGATGAATCGTTTGGCGCTGCATTAATTGCGCCGCTATAAATAGCAGGCAGCATAAAGAGAGCCCAGTGTGTGGCCTTTTTATTCATGGCTTTTTCTCTGAAAAGTTAATGATTATCATTAACGTTATCATTTGGGCGGGAGCGGCGATAATTAAATTTGAATGAATATTAAAAAATGTGACTGCAATCTCATTTATTATTAAATAAGGACTTGCAATATTTTATTGGTTGTTAAGTTAACGAATTTTAATGTAGTGATTTTTGTTTTCATTTATTTAACATTTAAAGTGGGTGCAGTGGATTAATGCTATGAAAGTAATGAGAAATAACCGTGTTTATTTATATCTGCAATTTTAACCAAAATAAGCAAATCGGTTAATTTAAAGAGAAAATGACGCGAAAAGAATAACCCGCCTCCTTTCTGCCTGCCGGGCAGGTTGCCAAATAAAAATAATTATCATTTAATTTATTTTATTGATTATTTGGGGGCTGTTAATGAACATCGATTTTACGCCGTATTATGCTGAGCCCGGTGAGCAGCCTTTTGGCGCCCGACGTATGGCAATGCCGTGGCGCAACCATGTGCCGCTTTCACCAGAACAAATTCCGGCCGGTTGGCAGGCGCTGAAGCAGCAGACAGTGCCGGCGCGTAAGCGCCTGCTCTACCTGCACATTCCTTTCTGCGCCACGCACTGCACGTTCTGCGGTTTTTATCAAAACAAACTGCGTGATGACAGCACGGCGACCTATACCCGCTATCTGTTGCAGGAATTGGCGATGGAAGCGGACAGCCCGCTGCATCAGTCTGCGCCGATTCATGCGGTGTATTTTGGCGGGGGGACGCCAACGGCGCTGGCGGCCGATGAGCTGTCGCAGATCATTCGTGCGATTCGTACCTCTCTGCCGCTGGCACCGGACTGTGAAATCACGGTAGAAGGGCGGGCGATGGATTTCGACGATGAGCGAATCGATGCCTGTCTGGATGCGGGAGCGAACCGCTTCTCTATCGGGATTCAGACGTTCGATACCCGTATTCGTCAGCGTATGGCGCGTACGTCGGATAAGCAGCAGTCAATTCGCTTCCTTGAGCGTCTGTGTGAGCGGGACCGAGCTGCCGTAGTGTGCGATCTGATGTTCGGCCTGCCGGAGCAAACGCCGGAAATCTGGCGCGAAGATCTGGCGATCGTCAGCGATTTACCGCTAGACGGCGTCGATCTGTATGCGCTGAATCTGTTACCAACCACGCCGCTGGCGAAGGCAGCTGAAAACCAGCGTGTCTCGCTGCCTGATGTGGTTGCCCGCCGTGATTTTTACCGGACTGGCGCGGCATTTCTGGCCGACGCTGGCTGGCACCAGCTTAGCAACAGCCACTGGGCGCGCACCACGCGTGAACGCAACCTGTATAACCTGCTGATCAAACAAGGTGCGGACTGTCTGGCAATGGGCAGCGGTGCGGGCGGCAATATAAACGGGCAAGCCTACATGATGGAACGCAGCCTGGAGCGCTACTACCAGCAGATCGATCAGGGGAAAAAACCGATCATGATGATGACGCCAGCCAGTCCTACCGGGCCGTGGCAGCATCAGCTTCAGGCGGGTATTGAGGTCGGTCGTATCAAGCTGCCTCAACTGACTCGACATGCCCGTGAACTTCAGCCGTTACTCAGCCAATGGCATCAGGCCGGGTTGACCTGTGACGATTCCACCTGCCTGCGCCTGACCAATGATGGCCGCTTCTGGGCGAATAACCTGATGCAGGCATTACAACAAATTATCCCCCAGCTTAATGCCGAAGAGCATGCGCACTAACCGGAGACGCAACCATGGCTATGACACTGAATGAATTACTGGCAACCAACCCTGATGGCACACTGGAAGAGATTGCCGGAAAGTATAATACCTCGCTGTTTGCTGTCGTAGAGGCCTTGCCTGCGGGGCAGCGTACGCTGGTAACGGGCGATCGTTTCGATCACGTCTGGGACACGATTGCGACCTGGGGTGAAGTGACGCTAATCAGCCACACGGCGGACGCGATTCTGGAATTCAAGAGCGAGCTGCCAACCGGTACGCACCGCCACGGCTACTTTAACCTGCGTGGCAAAAATGGCCTGAGCGGACATATCCGCGCGACAAGCTGTCAGCACATTGCGTTTATTGAGCGTAAGTTCATGGGGATGGACACGGCGTCCGTGGTGTTCTTTAATGCCAGTGGTGCGGCGATGTTTAAAATTTTCCTTGGACGAGACAGCCACCGCCAGCTGCTGAGCGCTCAGGTTGAGGCGTTCCGCGCGCTGGCGAGTGAATTACAACCGGAGCAGGTATGACGTGGTTACTTTTCGGCGCAGGCAATGGGGTCGGCGCCTGTTTATTACAGCGCGCGATTGAGTGTGAGCAGGCGGTCGTACTCGTATTGCGTAATCCTGAACAGGCCAAACACTGGCGTGAGCAGGGAATGACGGTAGTGGAAGGCGATGCCTGCGATCCAGAAACGGTAGCAGAAGCCTGTCGTGTGGCGGGGCCCTCTGCCATTGTGGTATCGACAATGGGCGGCGGCACGGTAAATTATCAGGGCCACCGCACGGTGATTGATGGCGCCGAGCAGGCAGGTCTTAAGCGTATGCTGCTGGTGACGTCACTGGGCTGCGGCGATAGCTGGCCGCTGTTGTCGCCACGCGCCAGAGCCGCGTTTGGTTTCGCCGTACGTGAGAAATCGCTGGCAGAAAGCTGGTTGCAAAGCAGCACGTTGGATCACTGTATTGTTCGTCCCGGCGGTCTGCTGGACGTGGTTGCGACGCACAATGCGAAACTGACGCAGGGTGCTGCTACGCTGGGATTGGTGTCACGTTGGGATGTCGCGCTGGCGGTTGATCAACTGTTGCAGCAACCCGTATTTGGCAATCATATCTACAATCTGATCGATCCCGATCTCACGATGCCCGCCATTCCATAATCTCACCATTCTGTCACCGAGGTTGCCGGGGTAATCCATCCCGGCATCCGGCAAGCTGTTATAGTTAATCTGTCGAAAACTGTATCTGTTATCTCTCATGGGGCTATGTTCTAATCGATGCCAGCAGTGTTGTATTCCTCAAGCATGATGGTGATGACGATGGATGAAGTAAAACGCCTTCTGACCGAAGAGATCGAACGTATTAATCGGGAAGAAAAACGCGACAATAAAATACGTTTTAGCCGCAAATTCATGCAGTCACACCCCTATCTGTTTGCCGCGATGCTGGTGAGCTACGTGCCGGTTGCGATCATCCTCTTTTATGCCCCTTATTTCGGTTTGCCCTACCTGATTGGCTTCACTGTTTTCCTGCTGGTGATGACGCTGGCGCTCTCGGTAGATATCAACCCGACCTATCGCTTTGAAGACATTGATACCCTGGATCTCCGTGTGTGCTATAACGGCGAGTGGTTTACTGTCCGCCACGTATCGCAGGACACGCAGGATAAGCTACTGTGCAATGAACAGGTGCCGTCAGCCGTGAAAGCAGGGATAGAGAAAATTCGACGCACAAAAGGTGACGTTGATTTCTACGATGTCTTCTCGCTGGCCTACCACCAACAGCCTTCCCGTTAGCAGACTCTTTTTGCCCTCAAACCGTCTCATTTCGCGATGATAAAATAATGCGCATGGCTTTTCCCATGCGCAGATTTTCATAGTGGCTGGTTTTCATGAAAGCATAGTGCTACGTTCGTTAGCAGCAGCGAGCGCCGCATTCTTGTGGTTTTTCAGACTGATGATTTTTCAAACTGATGATTTTCAGGTTGATGGTTTTTCAAATACGGGCAGAACAGGACGATGAGCGAAAAGGTATTGCTGGTAATTCAGTTGGGCCAACCGCCGGAAGGCATCGCGTCTCAGGTTGGGCAGCAAGGGAAGTGGTTTACCGATGCGGTGCAGGGTAACACGCAGCCGGTGCAGGTGGTCCGTCCCGATCTCGGGGAGCCGCTGCCGTCGTTTGATACGCTGGCGGCGGTGGTGATCTCCGGTTCGTGGTCGATGGTCACCGATCGACTGGAGTGGAGCGAGTACACCGCGGGCTGGCTGCGTGAAGCATATTACGCGGATATCCCGCTGCTGGGCGTGTGCTATGGACATCAACTGCTTGCCGATGCGCTGGGCGGCAAAGTAGGGGATAACCCGAACGGTAAGGAAGTGGGCGTTCAGGTTGTAACAACCCATGAAGCTGCTGCGCAAGACACCTTACTGCGTGATTATCCGCAGCAGTTTGGTGCTTATCTGACCCATCAGCAATCTGTGCTGGAACCACCTGAAGGCGCGCAGGTGCTGGCAAGTTCCGAGATGGACGGCTGCCAGATTATCCGCTACAGCGATAAAGTCCTGACAGTGCAATTTCATCCGGAATTCAGCGCGGACATCATGCTGACGTGCCTACGTCATAATGAAGCGGCGCTGCGACAGGGCGGCTGGGATGTCGATCGGATGATGGATATTCCGCAGGAACCTATCTGGGCGCGCAAGATTCTGCTGGATTTTGTACAACGCTACGCGGCGAAATAGTCCTCGAAAAATGCGTTGTTCTCGATAAAGCATCCTTCTCGATCATGACCTGTCGGTGGTGATCGAGCTAAAAATAATGACAGACTCACCTACCGAAACCGTAGCGCTATGGCAAAGTTTGAACAGCTCGCTCACCAGATCCGTGAGCAGCTTCAGGAAGGGATCTGGCAGCCGGGCGACAAACTGCCCTCGCTGCGGGAAAAATCACTGCATTCGGGCATGAGCCTGATGACCGTGCTGCACGCCTATCAGCTGCTGGAAAGTCAGGGGCTGATTGTGTCGCGTCCACAGTCGGGTTATTACGCGGCACCACAGCTGTCCGCGCTACCAGCAGACAGCCTGCATTCGCCCGTGGGACAGGAGCGCGTTCAACTGACCGAAGACGTGGACGTCAACGCGTTCATTTTTGATGTGCTTCAGGCCAGCAAAGATCCGGCGGTCATGCCGTTCGGATCGGCATTTCCCGATCCACAGCTCTTTCCACAGCGTCAGTTGACGCGCTCACTGGCCTCGGTGGCACGTCATATGCAGCCACATAGCGCGCTGGATAATTTACCGCCGGGTAATGAGAGCCTGAGGAAGAACATCGCCCAGCGCTATGCATTGCAGGGGATTGCCGTCTCGCCCGATGAGATTGTGATTACGGCGGGCGCGATGGAGTCCCTTAATCTCAGCCTTCAGGCGCTGACGGAACCGGGCGATTATGTGGTGATCGAATCTCCCGCTTTTTATGGCGCGCTACAGGCGATCGAACGGCTTAAACTCAAAGCGATTGCGATTGCGACCGATCCGCAGCAGGGCATCGATCTTGACGCGTTGCAGCAGGCGTTGAACGACTACCCGATCAAAGCCTGCTGGCTGATGACCAATTTTCATAACCCGCTCGGCTGCACGCTGTCCTGGGAGAAGAAACAGCGGCTGGTGGCGATGCTGGAAAAACACGGCGTCGGGCTGGTTGAAGATGACGTCTACAGTGAGCTTTATACCGGCCTGCAACGTCCGTTACCCGCGAAGGCGTTGGATAAAAAAGGCACGATTCTGCACTGTTCCTCGTTTTCTAAAAATCTGGTGGCGGGGTTCCGCATCGGTTGGGTGGCGGCAGGAAGCTATGCGGGCAGTATTCAGCGTTTACAGCTGATGAGTACATTATCAACCAGCGCCCCGATGCAACTGGCGATTGCAGATTATCTGGCGACCAGCAGCTATGACAGCCACCTTCGCCGCCTGCGACGGGCACTGGAACAGCGTAAACACGCGGCGTTACAGTCGCTACGCCAGCACTTTCCGGGCGACGTCCGCATTAATCATTCTCAAGGTGGTTATTTTCTCTGGCTGGAATTGCCTGAAGGCGTCAGCAGCACGGAGCTATACCGCCGCGCGCTGGAGCGAGGCGTCAGCATTGCGCCGGGGAAAATGTTCACTACTGGCGACAAATACGATCGCTACTTCCGCTTCAACGCCTCCTATGAATGGGACGAGCGCTGCGAACAAAGCGTGATCGTATTGGCATCGCTGATTCGGGCGCAGATAGGCGAGCGTTTGACCCGATCACCTCTTTAGAGGTGTGGAGATGTTTGCCGCTTTTCTGCTACTGTTCCCGTCATGGCGGAAGGTGACGGAATGGATGGCGAAAAACAGCCATAACCTTGCCGGAAATCAGGAAGTCGATAGGCACGATGCGTATAATCCCAGCTAAAGGTGAGCTATAC
Source organism: Pectobacterium sp. S5 (assembly GCF_051707265.1). Taxonomy (NCBI): domain Bacteria; kingdom Pseudomonadati; phylum Pseudomonadota; class Gammaproteobacteria; order Enterobacterales; family Pectobacteriaceae; genus Pectobacterium; species Pectobacterium sp. S5. The sequence continues at coordinate 79,319 of NZ_JAULSZ010000004.1, read as the reverse complement.
CCGCTATCTTTCGGACCGCGCTGGCGGCCTTCCTGCACCCCGAAATCTATCGGATAGACAACGTAAACAACAGGAAAAACCACCCTGATGAGTATTCGCATTGTTCCTCAGGAACAGTTAGAACAGAACGAAAAATCGATGCCGGAAGGGAACATCCCTCCGCTGCTTTTTGCTAATCTGAAAAGCTTGTACAGCAGCCGCGCGGAGCGTCTGCGCCAGTTAGCTGAAGAGCACCCGTTGGGGGATTATCTCACCTTCGCCGCAGGCGTGGTGGAAGCCCAGCAGAAGGTATTGCACGATCATCCGTTGAAGCTTGACCTGAGTGATGTGCTGAAACAGTCCGGTGAACGTCCGCCGCTCGATATCGCGGTGTTCCCGCGTGATGCGCATTGGCACACGCTGCTGCGTGCGCTGATCGAAGAATTAAAACCGGATGCCAGCGGACAGGTATTATCCACGCTGGAGAATCTGGAAAAAGCCTCAGAGCAGGAGCTGGAAGAACAGGCAACTGCACTGCTGCAACACGAGTTTCGTGCCGAGAGCAATGATAAAGCCCCGTTCATCTGGGCGGCGCTATCGCTGTTTTGGGCGCAGATGGCAAGCCAACTGCCCGGTAAAGCGCGCGCCGTACCCGGTGAACATCGCCAGTTCTGCCCCGTGTGCGGCAGTATTCCGGTATCTGGAGTGGTGCAGTTAGGGACGTCCAGCGGGTTGCGTTATCTGCACTGTAATCTGTGCGAAAGCGAATGGCACATGGTGCGCGTGAAATGCAGCAACTGTGAAGAGTCGAGCGAGCTGAATTACTGGTCGCTGGATAGCGAAAATTCCGCTATCAAGGCGGAAAGCTGTGGCCACTGCGGCACGTATCTGAAGCTGCTATATCAGGAAAAAGATCACCGAGTGGAAGCTGTCGCCGACGATCTGGCTTCGCTGGTGCTGGATGTGAAAATGGAGGAAGAAGGCTTTTCTCGTAGTAGCATCAACCCCTTCCTGTTCCCGGAAAGTTCGATCGAATAACCCGCCTAATCGGTGAAGCGCGTTTGGGCTTCACCGCTTTTCTTTTCAGAAAACCTTTCTTTTCAGAAAAAAGTACAGAAAATCGGGTCTTACCACACGCCGCTGAAATGCAACAGCAAGACCAGCGCGGTGATGACAATCGATGATGATGTGAGCACGATCAGCCCGTGGCTAGCGCGTGATAGCACCGGTTGGCAACGGGCATTAAAGCGGTAGCGCAGAATCGCCAGTACCGACATCAGGGCAGAAACGCACAAGAGCAGAATAGCGCAGGCAAAAACGATACGGCTGTCATCCACCATGCTCAGGCGAAAACACAGCAGGCTGTTGATCAGCATCACAAACAGCGTACGTGACCAGGCCATGCCGGTTCGCTGCGGCTGTAATCCCGGATCGCGTGTCGTGTCCATGCGCTACCCGAACAGAATCATCGCGGCAAGCGCAATGGCAATGAGGGTGATAAACAGCGTCACGATCAGCAGCATCGGCGTATACGGCATATCACTTTCCTGACGCATCGCTTTCTCATTGCTAACCCAGCGACGATAGGCCAGACCGCCGAGTAATGCTGCACAGACGACCAGCAGCAGGGCCAGTCCCTGCCGCACCAGCGGATCGATATGAACGGTGAATTGATCGATACCCACCGCGCCCGCGAGAAACGCCAGCGCGGTGCGAATCCACGCCAGGAAGGTGCGCTCATTCGCTAATGAAAAACGGTAGTCCGGGGTTTTCCCCTGACTCCACCACGGCGTTTTGTCCTGTCTGGGCGTTGTCATGTCATCGTCTGATTTCAGGTTAAAGGGGGCATCCGATTGGGCGCAGCGTCTGCATTCTAGCGCCCTTGGCGGGTTTCGTCTGCCCTGATGACGGTATCAGCGGCAATTGTTTCAGCGATGCTGTCTCAGCAAAGAATGATGAAGCGCCCAGTGAGGCGCTTCGTTTTTTTACGAAGCGTCTTTCCCCGCTTCATGGTTCTCTACTGCCAGCGCGGTAACCAGCGCGAACGCGCAGGCCAGCAGCGTGCCAAGTATCCAGGCGAAATACCACATGCTCTTTCTCCTCAAGTCGTTAGTAAACGGAATGCTTATTGGCTTCGATGTAGCGGGCATCGATCCGGCCAAACATTTTGTAATAACACCAGCTGGTATAAATCAGGATGGTGGGAACAAAAATACAGGCCAGAATGGTCATCACCTGAAGCGTAAGCTGGCTGGACGTGGCATCCCAGATGGTCAGGCTGACGTTGGGATCGAAACTGGAAGGCATCACGAATGGGAACAGCGTAATGCCTGCCGTCAGAATCACGCAGACAATCGTCAATGATGAGGTCAGGAAACCCCAGCCGCAGCGATCTACGCGTGAGAAGAGACAGGTGAACCACGGCAAAATTACACCCAGTGCAGGAATCGCCCACAGCGCAGGGTGGGCCGTAAAGTTGGTTAACCACGCCCCAGCCTGCTGGACCACCTCTTTATTCAGCGGGTTAGACGGGGCCGCTTTATCTAACGTGGAGGTAATCACGTAGCCGTCGATTCCGGTTAGCACCCAGAGGCCAGCCAGTAAGAAGGCGATGCTCATCAGCGCGCTGGCGATCAGGACAGTTTTTTGTGCGCGACGCTGAAGCGCCTCTGTGGTGCGCATTTGCAGGTAAATTGCACCGTGTGCGACGATCATCGCGACACTCACAACGCCTGCCAGCAGCCCGAACGGGTTCAACAGGCCAAAGAACCCGCCGTGGTAGGTGAGGCGCAAATACATATTGACGCTCAGCGGCACACCCTGCAACAGGTTGCCTAATGCGATGCCGAACACCAGCGTGGGGACGAAGCTGCCGATGAAAATGCCCCAGTCCCACATATTGCGCCAGCGCTGGTTTTCCAGCTTGGAGCGATAATCAAAGCCAACCGGGCGGAAAAACAGAGCGGCCAGCACCAGAATCATGGCGAAGTAGAAACCGGAAAAAGCGGCGGCATACACCATCGGCCAGGCGGCGAACAGTGCGCCTGCCGCTGTGATCAGCCAGACCTGATTGCCGTCCCAGTGCGGGGCAATCACGTTAATCATGACTCGCCGTTCGGTATCATTCTTGCCCAGCAGACGCAGCAGAATGCCCACGCCCATGTCAAAGCCGTCGGTGATGGCGAAGCCGATAAACAACAGGCCAATCAATCCCCACCAAATCAGGCGTAATGTTTCATAATCCAGCATTATTATGGCTCCCGTTACGGTTTTGCAGGTGTCGCTAATGGTTGTGTTGTTGGTTGTTCAAAGTGGTAGCGGCCGGTTTTCAGGCTGCTTGGCCCCAGTCGGGCAAACTTGAACATCAGATACATTTCCGCGACCAGAAATAGCGTATACAGTCCGCAAATCAGCCCCATCGACAGCAGGATGTCGTGTGCTTCCAGAGACGAATTGGCGATGGCGGTAGGCAGAACCTCACCAACTGCCCACGGCTGGCGACCGTACTCGGCAACAAACCAGCCGGATTCAATCGCGATCCAGGGCAGGGGAATGCCGTAGAGCGCGACGCGGTGCAGCCATTTACGTTGTCCCATGCGGCCACGTATGACGCTCCAGAACGACAGAGCAAAAATGCCGAGCATCAGTACACCGCAGCCCACCATCAGGCGGAAAGCGACATACAGCGGCGCGACGCGAGGGATGGAGTCTTTGGTTGCCTGCTGAATCTGGTTTTCGTTGGCGTTGGCGACGTCATCGGTATAACGCTTAAGCAGCAGGCCGTAGCCAAGATCGCGCTTGGCAGCCTCAAATTGCGCGCGAACGGCGGGGTCGGTGTTACCTGAGCGCAGTTCCTCCAGCAGGCCATAGGCCGTCATGCCGTTGCGAATACGTATCTCATGTTGCGCCATCAGGTCTTTGATGCCGACGACAGGTTTGTCGAGCGAACGCGTGGCGATGAGCCCCAGCAGATAGGGAACGTGGATCGCATAATCGTTCTGCATCGTTTCCTGATTGGGGATGGCGAACAGCGTGAAAGAAGCGGGGGCGGGCTGCGTTTCCCATTCGGCTTCGATCGCTGCCAGCTTGGTTTTTTGCACATCGCCCATCACATAGCCGGATTCATCGCCCAGTACGATCACGGACAGCACCGAGGCCAGACCGAAACTGGCGGCAATCGCGAACGAGCGCTTGGCAAAGGCAATATCACGGCCTCTCAACAGATAGTAAGAGCTGATCCCGAGGACGAACATCGCGCCAGCGGTGTAGCCTGCTGCCACGGTGTGGACGAACTTCACCTGCGCGACTGGGTTCAGCACCAGCTCGGAGAAGCTCTGCATTTCCATGCGCATGGTTTCGTAATTGAACTCAGCTGCAATCGGATTTTGCATCCAGCCGTTGGCGACCAGAATCCACAGAGCGGAAAAGTTGGAGCCCAGCGCGACAAACCAGGTCACCAGCATATGCTGGACTTTGGTCAGGCGATCCCAGCCGAAAAAGAACAGACCAATTAGCGTGGATTCGAGGAAGAACGCCATAAGTCCTTCCATCGCCAGCGGTGCGCCAAAAATATCGCCCACGTAGTGAGAATAGTAAGACCAGTTGGTGCCAAACTGGAACTCCAACGTCAGACCGGTTGCCACACCCAGCGCAAAGTTGATGGCGAACAGTTTGCCCCAGAATTTGGTCATGTCCTTATAGATTTGCTTGCCGGTTAACACATAGGTGGTGTTCATAATGGCGAGCAGGAAAGACAACCCCAGCGTCAGCGGGACGAAAAGAAAGTGATACATGGCGGTCAGGGCAAATTGCAGCCGCGACAGCTCAACGACATCAAACATGTTAGGCTCCTAGCTTCAGGCAGGAAAATGCACGCCATATTGTTATTCCGATGCTTGCCGGAATAAATCGTGACGAATAAAACGAAAATAAATTACAGTCGACGGTATTTGCATCCGTCAGAAATTAACTTCACTGATTGAAGTGAGATAAGAATGAATAGTGAATAAAACGTGCGGGGATTATAGCGTGCAAAAATAGAAGGATAAATAGTACAGTTTGTTGATTTGGTTTTTTTATCTCTAATGCCATTATTTTGTTTTTATATTTCAATTTAACTTTATTTTCTGGTTGTTAATTTTATTTAAATTTAATTATTGGTTTTTTATTCTGTGTCTCTATCTGTGTTGGGAATTGAATTTAATTAAAATAGTACAGATTTGAGATGTATAAATATAACAGTTTCATTTTTTATTTAATTTTACATTTGGCGATAAAAATAATTGGGAATTATCAGGCTATCTTGCCTAAAGAGACGGAGATGAGGCGTGTGTGCCGTACGCTAAAATACGGCACACTTTATATAATGAAGTACTGGTACCAGCGATTACACGGAAGGCGCTTCTGGCCACACGACGGATGCAGCGGTGAGGTCAATGCGGTTCAACGTAACCAGATAAATTTTCCATTGGGTTAGCCGTTCTCGCTCTTCATCCGTGGCAATCGCTAAGTCCACTGCGTAGCTCAGTTCGGCAATTTGGGTATTTGCCGTCGAGCGCCGTGCCGCCAGTTCCTGCTGTAGGTTTTTGGTTGCGGCAAGCTGTTGCGCTTCCGGGTTTGTCACCCAGGCCGCCCCATCCCACTGATCAAACTCGGTTGCTGGAGCCAGAAATGTCATATTTCCCGGCAGTTCGCCGAACTGCGTTACCGCCTGTGCCTGTCGCGTTTCCGTACTGTAAACGGTCTGGCCGCGATAATCCGGTACAACTTCCCACGCTTTACCGTCAGAGCTGCGGCGCAGAGCCTTGCCGACAGGCGGTAATTCCGGCTCGTCAGCGTAGCTGTCGGCGGGCAGACCAACACCTTGCATAACATATTCATAGCTGGCGCTCTGATATTCCCGCGTAGCCGGGTTAACGTGATAAACCGTAATCCACCCGGTGTTGATAGCTAATCCGTGTTCGTTCAGTTCTGCGTTTTTAATTTGTGTTGAATAGTTGCTCATTATGCTGCTCTCACGATGTAGTTAAAGGCGATATTGCGGGGACGAGTTTCGTTATCGCCGAATGAATGTAGTGGATTACCTTTCCCTGCTGTATCCGATACTGAACCATCGGGATTTGTCGCACTGTGAACAATGAATGGCTCACTCCCATCAGTGGCGGGGAAACCTGAAGAATCCTTCGTACCACCTGGCTCATGTGACATGGTGATTGAGTGTTTGTGGCTGCGTAATGCGTCATATTGAGATGAGATGAGCGCACGCCCCGCATCAACCCCACGCGCATCATCCCAGCCGCGCACGAATTCGCCGCGTAAATCGGGCAGGAAACCGCTGGGATAGCGAGAGATCAGAATAGGGTATTGCGCCTTGTCGAACTGTTGGCCGTTGCATTTCAGCCAGCCAGCAGGGGCAACAGCGCCGGGGAATGGGAGCGGGATGCCTGTGATATCACTAGCTGAAACAGGTGTGATTTCAGCGCTCCCCGGCGTCTTATAATACCCATTTGCATCTGTTACTGCGTTGACATTACGGATGAGGATGGGATTAGTCGTCACTACTGCGTTAGGGTTACCCGCAGGTGACGAAGAAACTGTAATACCATTTGATGTTATAGACAGAATATGTGAAGCGTTTGCTGCGTTTGACTTGTACCAATTGGTACCAGTGTAACCGCAGTTAACGGTAATGTATGCGTCAGTCGGCGAGCGTAAAAACAATGAGCTTATGTTAGCAAATAGCTCAGTTTTAGACTGGTCAGCTGGCAAACCACGCCAATATGAAACGTCCCTCGGCTCTGCTTCGTTTGTCCTGATGTGGTAGCCCGGTGCTCGCGGATACTGCGTAAACGTCTTTACGCCTGTAATTGTCTGCGCTGTATCGGTGTTCATCGGGTGAGGCAAATTGTTTTGTCCCCACAGCGAATACCAGCCAGAGTCAGTATCTGGGCGGATAGTAATAAATTGCATCCCCACGCCCATTGTTGTGCTAAATGCGATGATGTTGATTGTATTCGCATCCCAATGCTGTACTAAAAAATTCCACGCAACAGGCGATGGGGCACGCATGGTATTTGCAGGGCAGCGATAAAAACCATTTCTAGCTGAGCGAAGTTGAACAACAATATCGCTATTCTCTAACATAACTCCTGCACTACCCAGCCCAAACGGCCCCCCTCCTGTGTTCTGAAATTTCAGCACTCTACCCGCAGTACCATCCGTGTCAGATGATTGAGTCACCAGCCCCACGTTTTCACGGAATTTCGCCTTATCTGGAATATCCGCGCCGTTCTGATCTTTTGCCAGCTTCCCCGCCAGTGCATTCAGCACCGTTGTGCTGAAGTTCGGGTCATTACCCAGCGCTTTAGCCAGTTCTTGCAGCGTATCGAGCGCCGCAGGAGAACCATTAACCAATGCTGCCACGGCGGCTTTCACAAAGGCCGTTGTCGCCAATTGTGTGTCATTAGCACCGGATGCAGCAGTCGGTGCTGTTGGCGTGCCCGTGAATGCCGGACTCGCTTTTGGGGCATATTGAGGGTGCGCATCGAGGATGGAAGCATGGGCATTCAGCTTATTGGCTACGTCAGATTTCACATCAGCAATCGCCTTCAATACGGTTGTGCTGAAGTTTGGGTCGTTGCCTAACGCATTCGCCAACTCTTGCAGCGTATCCAGTGCTGCCGGAGAACCACTGATCAGTGCGGCAATGGCCGATTTCACAAATGCCGTGGTGGCAATTTGCGTATTGTTTGCCGTTTGCGCGGTCGTTGGCGCGGTGGGCGTTCCTGTCAGCGCCGGACTATTTTTGGGGGCATATTGCGAATGCGGGTCGCTGGCGGCGAGATGCTTTTGCACACTATCGCCGGTGGTTTCCTGCATTTTTTTCAGATAAGCCGTGCGGCTGGCTAACTGCTCTGCCTGACGGTTGGAGATACCTCCAGGGCCTGCGACAACGGGATCCGATGTCTCAAGCTGATAAATTCCATCAATCCAACTTTCTTGTTCAGATAAATTCGCCATGCTCATGCGTTCCTATGGTTGTGACGTCGCTACGATGCGGCTTTTACAGCGATCCTTTCTGTTTCCATGCCGATGCCAGCATCATGCCGATGGCTATAAAACAGTTTTAGTAACGATGATGAGAGTACCTGTTGCGATGTGGCTGGTTTAGTAACGGAGTTTAAAAATTGAGGTGAAACGTGTGCGGAGCAGCAGTAACCGTGCGGATGCTATGTCCTTGCTTCCTGATAACTGTGAGCTGATGCAAATGGCGCGCTAATTGCATATTCCTGACTGTGGTTTTTTCAGGAGAGAGTGCAATGGTGGCGGAGCCTTCAACGACAATTCGATTTTTACTTGCCTCGCGCCAGTGTGAGCTGAACAGCCTGCGCTACCTGCTGCAAAGCGGTGAGCTGGTGGGCAAAATTAGCCAGCTTGTCCATCTATTGCAGCGTGAACGGGGAACGGCCAACCTGTTTCTTTGCTCCGACGGCCGATTGTTCGCCGACGAGCTGGCGCTACGTGAGAAAGACGTCCAAGCGGCGCAGACGCATTTGATGACGCATCTGGCCGGGTTGGAAAAAATGACGGCGGAGTTGCCGCAGGCGAGCCGTTTATTCAGCCGCGTTGCCAGCGTGGTCTATGCGCTAAGTCTGCTGCCCGCGCTGCGTCAGCAGATTCGTCAGCGCTTGTTGCCCCAGCCGCAGGCGATGACGTTTTTCAACGACATTGTCCGCAACCTACTGGCGCTGGTTTTTGAGGTATCGGATACGGCGGCCGACCCGGGGATTTCTCGTGCGTTGATTGCCATGTTCAGCTTTATGCAAGGGAAAGAGTTGGCGGGGCAGGAGCGTGCTATTGGCGCGGCGGCCTATGCAGCGGGCAACGTCGATGAGGAAACTCGGCAAAAGCTGCTGGATTTGATCGAGCGGCAGGATCGCTGTTTCGATACTTTTCTGAATTTTAGCGATGAAGAAAACCAACGGCGCTGGCGAGCTATCGCAGTAGACAGCGAATTTGAGCGCCTGCGCCGCATTGTGTGCACCCGCAGCCCGATAGAAAAGTTGTCGGAAGCGGATAGCCTGCACTGGTTTTCGATTGCCACGCGGCGCATCGACGAAATGAAGCAGATGGAAGATGAGCTGGAGCAGACGCTGATGCAGCGCTGCCGTACCCGCATTGCGGCAGCGGAGAAGGCATGCAGCGATCAGCGCGCGGATCTCGACGCGCTGATGGTGCAGCAGGAGCATGACGATCCAGGCTATTCGATATTTATCGCTGGTCATGATCTGGAAGGGCAAAGTGCGTCACCCGGCTGGCTGAATAGCGATGGCGTCAGTCCACAGCTGGGGCGATCGCTGCTGTCTCTGGTGCAGCAACAGTCGCGGCGCTTACAGGCGCAGGATCATGAACTGGCTGCGCTGCGAGCCACGTTGAATGAAAGAAAGCAGATCGATCGCGCGAAGGGTTTACTGATGCAGCACCGTGGATTAAGCGAAGAAGAGGCCTACAAAACCCTGCGCCGCATGGCGATGAGTCAGAATAAAAAGCTGATTGACATCGCGACGGCGATGCTCGCGGTGGCCGATGTATTCGGAGATAACCCTTAAGAGGTATATGCACATGAACTGTGCGTGTTCTGCTTGCTTGCGGTGCAAGGCATCGCTTTGTAGGAGGGACTGTTGAGGAGAAATTGACAGTGTTAGGTGGTTTCGTGCGTAAAAATATTGGCTGGCACCCACTGTTGTTGTGCTGTGATGAGCGTAAATAACGCTGAAGAAAAAACAGGCTTAGGATGAGCGGCAGGGAAGCCGCGAAAGTCGTTGCCGCGTCGGGAACGCGTCAACGACGGTCCGTTAAGAGACTGTTTTTTATGAAGGTATCGCGTAGCGACGTTATTTCTCGCGAAAAAGCCACGGGTCACGGGGCGGCGGCGACTGAGCGCCCCGTGTCGGGCGCGTGCTACGACGTAGCATAGAAATGGCAATATTCTGGCGCACGAAACAATAACCTTAAATTACATATTGTTACCTAAATTTTAGTTCACCTCACGATTAAACTACTCCCCTCGGCAATATGTAAAAGTGTGATAGCTGGCACAAACCTTGCTTTAACTCATTAGTAACAACCAAACATTCATAATGCGTTTCGGGCCAACGGCGGTGCGGAAGGTGTTAATCGGACAACGGCGTCCATAAGCGTGCAGATTCTGCATGGGCTTGTGGACGCCGTTTTTGTTTTTACCACCTGAAAAGGTGTTTTGCGCAAGGGTGTCGTTGATGAGTGATTCCAAAACCAAAACCAAAAGCATGACCGTCTCTCGCCGCCAGTTTCTGTTGGGGAGTGCTGCACTGGGCGGCAGCCTGATGTTGCCGGGGTTGATGAATAGCGCCTGGGCGGCGGGTTCCGACGCACCGGAGAAAAAGGAAATTCGGGTTGGGTTTATTCCGTTGACGGACTGCGCCTCGGTCGTGATGGCCGCAGTGAAAGGCTTCGATAAGAAATACGGCATCACCATTATTCCTAGCAAAGAAGCCAGTTGGGCTGCGGTACGCGACAAGCTGGTGTCGGGTGAATTGGATGCCGCCCACATTCTGTACGGCCAGCTGTACGGCCTGCAAATGGGGCTGTCTGGATCGCAGAGCAATATGGCGGCACTGATGACGCTCAACCAGAACGGACAAGGGATCACGCTGGCGAACCAGTTGCGTGCAGCCAACGTCACGGATCTCGCTGCGCTGCAAAAATATGTTGCCGCTAGCCCGGCGGGCACTTACACCTTCGCGCAAACCTTCCCAACCGGTACGCACGCCATGTGGCTCTATTACTGGCTGGCTTCCGCCGGCATTCATCCGCTGAACGACGTGCGCACCGTGGTAGTGCCGCCGCCGCAGATGGTGATGAACATGAAAATTGGCAATATGGTTGGCTACTGCGTCGGCGAGCCGTGGAACCAGCGTGCCATCAGCGAAAACATCGGTTTTACCGCTGCCACTTCACAAGACATTTGGCCGGATCACCCGGAAAAAGTGTTGGGTACCCGCGCTGACTGGGTAAACGCCAACCCGCATAGCGCCCGCGCGCTGACCGCCGCGATCCTCGATGCCTCGCGCTGGATTGATGCCTCGGACGACAACCGCCGCGAAACGGCAGGCGTTGTTGCCGGACGCGCGTACATCAATGCCAAAGAAGAAACCATCGTCGGACGCATGCTGGGCCAGTACGAGAACGGACTGGGGAAAAGCTGGAAAGACGAACACGCGATGCGTTTCTACCACGACGGTTCCGTGAACTACCCGTACCTGTCCGACGGCATGTGGTTCCTCACCCAGCACAAACGCTGGGGCTTGCTCACCGAAGACCCAGATTATCTGGCCGTCGCGAAGCAGGTTAACCGTATTGATATCTACAAGCAGGCGGCTGATGCCGTGGGGAATGTGCCATTGCCCGGTAGCGACATGCGCAGCAGCGTGCTTATCGATGGCCGTCGCTGGGATGGTAGCGATCCGGTGGGTTATGCCAACAGTTTTAGCGTGAAGAAATAAGTGAGGTTGATGATGAAAAACCAGGCCCAGGTCATTCCAATTACCGTGGATAACGCCCCGGAAACCGTGCGCAGCGCTGACATTACGCCGCTGCCAACTAAACCCGTCACGCCCGCAAAAGCACCCGCGGCTCCCACTTTCGCCTACCGTTTGCTGCTGCGTAAGCTGTTTCAGCAACTTTTCCCTGCGGTTCTCGGACTGGGGCTGCTGGTTGCGGTCTGGCAAATTGCCGCGCTTAACAGCGAAAACTTCCCGACGCCGTGGACGACCTGGCTTGCGGCGCTCAGCCTCTTTGCCGACCCGTTTTACATCGCAGGGCCGAACGATCAGGGCATCGGCTGGAACGTATTGGCCTCGCTGCAACGTGTTGGTATCGGCTTCGGGCTGGCGGCACTGGTCGGCATTCCCGCTGGTTTCCTGATTGGTCGTTTTACGTTTCTGGCCAACATGCTCAACCCGATCATTTCGCTGCTGCGCCCAGTCAGCCCGCTGGCCTGGCTGCCTATCGGCCTGCTGCTGTTCCAACGTGCCGAACCGGCATCCAGTTGGACCATTTTTATCTGCTCCATCTGGCCGATGATCCTCAACACCGCCGAAGGTGTACGTCGTATCCCGCAGGATTACCTGAACGTGGCGCGAGTCCTGAAGCTTTCCGAATTCACCATCATGCACAAGATTCTACTGCCTGCGGTGCTGCCTAACGTGTTGACTGGCGTGCGCCTGTCGATTGGTGTCGCCTGGCTGGTGATTGTGGCGGCGGAGATGCTGACTGGCGGTGTCGGTATCGGCTTCTGGATTTGGAATGAGTGGAACAACCTGAATGTGGAAAACATCATCATCGCCATCGTGGTGATTGGGGTTATCGGTCTGCTGCTTGAGCAGGGACTGGTGTGGATTGCTAACCGTTTCAGCTATGACAACCGCTAAGGAGCCGACGATGCGTACAACACCGATTATTCAAGTGCAGCAGGTGAGCCAGCGTTTCAATACCGCCAGCGGTGAGTTTCTGGCGCTGGATCAGGTGAGTTTTGATATTCACACCGGTGAGACGATCAGCCTGATCGGCCATTCCGGCTGCGGCAAATCTACGTTATTGAACCTGATTGCCGGCCTGACGCTGCCGAGTAGCGGCGGCCTGCTGTGTGACAACCGTGAAATCGACGGCCCGGGGCCGGAGCGCGGCGTGGTCTTTCAGAACCACTCGCTGCTGCCGTGGCTGACCACCTACGAAAACGTCGCACTGGCGGTACGCCAGGTGTTTCGCGGCCAGATGAACAAGCGCGAAATGCACGAATGGATTACCCACAATCTCGAACTGGTGCATATGGAGCACGCGCTGAACAAGCGGCCGAATGAGATCTCCGGCGGGATGAAGCAGCGTGTGGGGATTGCTCGCGCGCTGGCCATGAAGCCGAAAGTTCTGCTGATGGATGAACCATTCGGCGCGCTGGATGCGCTGACCCGCGCACATCTTCAGGATGCGGTGATGGAGATTCAGCAGCGCTTGCAAACCACGATTGTGCTGATTACTCACGATGTTGACGAAGCGGTGCTGCTGTCGGATCGCGTCTTGATGATGACCAACGGCCCAGCGGCAACGGTCGGTGAAATCATGAAAGTCGAGCTGGAACGTCCGCGTTCACGCGTCGTGCTAGCCGACGATCCGCGCTACCACCACTACCGTCAGCAGGTGCTGCATTTCTTATATGAAAAACAGCCTAAAGCAGCCTGACAGCGAGGCCGGAACGATGATGAAACCGCATCTGATTGTGATTGGTAACGGGATGGCGAGTGCGCGATTCGTCGAGGTACTGCGCCAACTGGCTGCAACGCGTTACCGCATTACCGTGATTGGTGATGAACCGCGCGCCAGCTATAACCGCATCCTGCTGTCGCCGGTATTGAGCGGCGAAAAAGCGTTTACGGATACGCTGCTGACGCCCGCGACTCTCGACGACGATGCGGTGCTGCCGGTGAATTATTTGCTGGGTGAGCGGGTCACGCATATCGATCGCCAGCAGCGTGAGGTGACAACGAAGCAACGGCAGCTGCATTACGATCATCTGGTGTTGGCGACCGGCTCCACGCCGTTTATGCCGCCGATGCCGGGCATCGATCTGGCGGGCGTGTGCGGCTTTCGCACGCTGGATGATGTCGAGCTGATGTTGGCGACGATTGGCCAGTCCGTTCCTGCGGTGGTGATTGGCGGCGGTTTGCTTGGCATTGAAGCGGCAGCGGCGCTGCAACTGCGCGGTGCTGACGTCACGTTGCTGCATCGTGTTCCGGTTTTGATGGAGCGCCAATTGGATGCCACGGCGAGCGACCTGCTGTGCGACAGCCTGCGTGCTCGCGGTATTGCCTGTGAGACGGATGTGCAGGTAGTCGCGCTGCATGGCGATGAAAAAGGCGTAACGGCTGTTGAATTGGCCGATGGCCGTACGATTCCGGCCGGACTGGTGGTGGTGACCGCGGGTGTGATTCCCGCTAGCCAGTTGGCGCGCGACTGCGGCTTACCCTGTAACCGCGGCGTGCTGGTGGACGGACAGCTGCAAACTGCCGACCCGTATATCAGCGCAATCGGCGAATGTTGTGAACTCAATGGCGAAATCTTCGGGCTGGTTGCCCCGTGTTTCGCTCATGCCACGCTGGTGGCACAGCGCCTTGCCGGACACACACCGAAAGACTATCAGCGTGAACAGGCGGCAACGCGGCTGAAAGTCACAGGAATTGGCGTGGTCAGCGGCGGCGATATTAACGTGGCACCGGATGATGAGGTGTACACCCTTTTTGATCCGCAGACGCAGCACTACCGTCGTCTGCTACTGCGCGACGGGCGGCTGAGCGGTGTCCTGCTGTATGGCGACACCGATGACAGCCAGCGCCTGCTGGCCGCGATGGAGAGCACGACAGCGGGCGAGATGACTCCGCCTGCCTCGCTGCTTTTCGGCCTTTCTTCCCCTGATTCTGACCCACAGCCTGAAGCTGTAAGGATTCCTGTCATGAGCAAACCTATTTTGGTGGTCGTCGGCCACGGTATGGTCGGCCACTATTTTCTTGAACAGCTGGTTGAACGTGACCTGCATCAGCATTACCACATCGTCGTCTTTGGCGAAGAACGCCATGAAGCCTATGACCGCGTTCACCTCTCCGAGTATTTTTCCGGCCGCAGCGCCGCTTCTTTGTCACTGGTAAAAGACGGCTTTTTTGCCGAGAGCGGCATTGAGCTGCGCAGCGCCAGTGAGATCGTGGCTATCGACCGTGAACGTCAGTGCGTGTGCGATGCGCAGGGTAGAGAAACCGCCTACGACAAACTGGTGCTGGCGACCGGCTCTTATGCATTTGTTCCGCCGATTCCCGGCAACACGCGCCCCGGCTGTCTGGTTTATCGCACGTTGGACGATCTGGATGCGATTGCAGCACAGGCGAAAAAGGGCAAGTCTGGCGTGGTGATTGGCGGCGGCCTGCTGGGGCTGGAAGCGGCAAATGCCCTGCGTCAGTTGGGGCTGGACACCCATGTGGTGGAGTTTGCTCCGCGTCTGATGGCGGTGCAGCTCGATGACGGCGGTGCCACCATGCTGCGGCGCAAGATTGAGGCGCTGGGCGTACAGATTCATCTCAGCAAAGAAACGCGCGAGATCACCGACGGCGAGCAGGCGTTGCACCGTCTCTGCTTTGCCGACGGTAGCGTGTTGGAAACCGATCTGGTGCTGTTTTCCGCCGGGATTCGCCCGCGTGACAAGCTGGCAGACAGCTGCGATTTAGAGAAAGGGCCTCGCGGTGGCATCGTGATTGACGACCGCTGCCAGACCTCTGATGACGCGATTTTCGCCATCGGTGAGTGCGCGTTGTGGAAAGGTCAGATTTTTGGGTTAGTGGCCCCAGGCTACCAGATGGCACGCAGCGTGGCGGATACGCTGGCGCAGCGCGATACGCCATTTACCGGTGCGGATATGAGCACCAAGCTGAAGCTGCTGGGCGTTGACGTGGCCTCGATTGGTGATGCGCACGGGCGCACAGCGGGAAGCCAAAGCTACCAATGGACGGACGGCCCAAACGAGGTTTACAAGAAAATCGTCGTTTCCGCCGATGGCAAGCGTTTATTGGGGGCGGTACTGATTGGCGACAGCAGCGATTACAGTACGTTGCTGCAAATGATGCTCAACGATATGCCGTTGCCTAAACAGCCGGAAGGGCTGATTTTGCCCGCGCGTTCTGGCGATGCGCCAAAAGGATTGGGCGTGGCGGCATTACCGGCTAGCGCACAGATTTGCTCCTGCCATAACGTCAGCAAAAGCGATATCTCGGCGGCGGTGGCAGGCGGCTGCGGCGAGCTGGGCGCGCTGAAAACCTGTACCAAAGCCGGTACAGGTTGCGGTGGCTGTGTGCCGCTGCTGAAACAGGTGATGGAATATGAACTGACGCAGTTGGGTGTTGAAGTGAAGAAGGACATTTGCGAGCACTTCGCCTATTCGCGTCAGGAACTGTACCACCTGATTCGCGTGCATGAGATCCGCTCGTTCGACAGTCTCCTTGAGCGTTACGGCCACGGCTTGGGCTGCGAAGTGTGTAAGCCGCTGGTGGGCTCTATGTTGGCCTCCTGCTGGAATGACTATCTGCTGCAACCGCAGCACCTGCCGTTGCAGGATACCAACGATCGTTTCTTTGCCAACATTCAAAAAGATGGCACGTATTCCGTCGTGCCGCGCGTTCCGGCGGGGGAAATTACGCCGGAAGGACTGATTGCGATCGGTCAGGTGGCGCAGCGTTATAACCTGTACACCAAGATCACCGGCGGTCAGCGGGTGGATTTATTCGGTGCGCGCTTAGAGCAGCTTCCCGCAATCTGGCGCGAGCTGATCGATGCCGGATTTGAAACCGGTCATGCCTACGGTAAATCGCTGCGTACCGTGAAATCCTGCGTGGGATCGACCTGGTGCCGCTATGGCGTGCAGGATTCCACCGGGTTGGCGATCCAGCTTGAGCACCGTTACAAGGGGCTGCGCTCGCCGCATAAAGTCAAAATGGCGGTGTCTGGCTGTACTCGTGAATGTGCTGAGGCACAAAGCAAAGATATCGGCGTGATTGCCACGGATAAAGGCTGGAATCTGTACGTGTGCGGCAACGGCGGCATGAAACCGCGCCATGCGGATCTCTTCGCCAGCGATCTGGATACAGAAACCCTGCTGCGCACCATCGACCGGGTCTTGATGTTCTATATCCGCACCGGCGATCGCCTTCAGCGTACCAGCACCTGGATGGATAATCTGGAAGGCGGTATCGACTATCTGCGTCAGGTGATTTTGGAAGATAGCCTGAATATTGGCGAAGAATTAGATAAAGAGATGCAGCGCGTGGTAGATGCCTACCAGTGCGAATGGCAAACCACGCTGGAAAGCCCGGAACGTCTGGCGCTATTCCGTGGCTTCCTGAACAGCGATAGCCCGGATGAAGCGGTGGTGATGGTGCCGGAGCGTGGCCAGATTCGTCCGGCGCAGGATCATGAGAAAGTGGTCTCGCCAGAACCGGTTTCCCTGAAACCCGCCGTGCATGAGGCGGAGTGGGTACAGGTGGCGACGCTGGGCGATATTCCACGCCATGCTGGTATGGCGGCGCGTCTCGGACAGCAACAGATCGCGCTGTTCCACCTGCCGGGGAGCGAGCAACAGGTGTACGCGTTGGAAAACCACGAACCGGGCAGTGGCGCGAATGTGCTGTCGCGTGGGCTACTGGGGGATGTCGCCGGTGAACCGGTAGTGATTTCACCGCTGTACAAGAAACGCTTCAAGCTGCGGGATGGTGTGAGCCCGGATGACAGCACGCTGTACGTACGTGCCTGGCCAGTGCGCGTGGAAGACGACGAGATTTGGGTATGCCGTCAGCCGCTGGCCGTGCCTGAAGGCGTCGTTCTGGCAGACACTGCCATGGCAAAAGCATCATGAACGCGCGCGTCTGTCGGACAACCTGCCCCTATTGTGGCGTCGGCTGTGGCGTGCTGGCAGAACACGATGGGCAAGGTGGGGTAAAAATCAGTGGCGATCCCGCACACCCGGCGAATTTGGGGCGGTTGTGCGTTAAAGGCTCCGCGCTGGGAGAAACGCTGGATTTGAAAGGCCGGCTCTTGTGGCCGCTGGTGGAAGGGCGTCGCGTTAGCTGGGAGCAGGCGCTCGATACGGTAGCCGAACGGCTGCTGGCGACCATGCAGCAACACGGCCCGCAGTCGGTCGCGTTTTATGGTTCAGGCCAGCTGTTGACGGAAGATTACTACGTCGCCAACAAGCTGATGAAAGGCTTCATTGGCGTCGCCAATATGGATACCAATTCGCGGCTGTGCATGGCGTCTGCGGTGATCGGCTACAAACGCGGGCTGGGAGCGGACGCCGTCCCCTGTAATTATGAAGATATCGAATTGGCGGATGTGGTGGTGCTGGTCGGTTCTAATACTGCCTGGGCGCATCCGGTGGTGTATCAGCGGCTGGTGCAGGCGAAACAGCAGCGACCACAGATGCAGGTGGTGGTGATCGACCCTCGACGTACCGCAACCTGCGACATTGCCGATCTGCATTTACCGCTGCAACCCGGCAGCGATGCGGGGCTATTCAACGGCCTATTGCATTGGATTGCACAAGATCCACGCATCGATCGCGCCGAATTGGCCGAGCGCTTTTCCGGCGTGGAAGAGGCATTACAGTCAGCACAGGCGTGGTCGGTGGCGCAGGTGGCGGAGTTCTGTCGGTTAGATGAAGCCGATATCGAGTGCTTCTATCACCTGTTCAGCACTAGCGATAAAGTAGTCACGCTCTATTCGCAGGGCGTAAATCAATCGTCCTCGGGCAGCGATAAATGCAATGCGATCATCAATGCCCATCTGCTGAGCGGTAAAATCGGCGTGTCGGGTTCCGGCCCCTTTTCGATAACCGGACAGCCAAATGCGATGGGCGGACGAGAAGTCGGCGGACTGGCCAATCAGCTTGCCAGTCATATGGGCTTTACGCCGCAGGACATCGACCGCGTAGGGCGCTTCTGGCAGAGCGATAATGTCGCGACGCAGCCCGGTCTGAACGCGGTGGATCTGTTTCGCGCGGTTGAGCGCGGCGATATTAAAGCGGTGTGGATTATGGGCACCAATCCGGTGGTGTCGATGCCAGATGCCGACCGAGTGAAACAGGCGCTGGAACGCTGCCCGCTGGTGATCGTCTCCGAGGTGATGCGACATACCGATACCGCAGAAACTGCTGATATCTTACTGCCTGCGCTGGGTTGGGGAGAAAAAGACGGCACGGTAACCAATTCCGAACGCCGGGTGTCACGTCAGCGAGCCTTTCTGCCCGCGCCAGGGGAAGCCAAAGCCAACTGGTGGATACTGAGTCAGGTGGCGCAGCGTATGGGATTTGCTGAAGCATTTGCTTATCAGCATCCGGCGGAAATCTTTCGTGAACATGCGGCGCTGTCCGGATTTGAGAATAATGGTAGCCGCGCGTTTGATATCAGCGGGCTGGCGACGCTCAGCAATCAGCAGTGGCAGCAGTTGGAACCGATACAGTGGCCAGTGAATGCGGCATATCCACACGGGCGTGCCCGACTGGGTGACGATGGTCGATTCTGGCATGCCAATGGCAAAGCGCATCTGGTGGCGGTCACGCCGTCGCTGCCGCAAAGTCCGTGGAGCGCGGCGTATCCGCTGATACTGAACACCGGACGTATTCGCGATCAGTGGCACACCATGACGCGTACGGGAAAAGCGGCTCGGCTGATGCGTCATATCAGCGAGCCCTACTGCGAGCTGCATCCACAGGATGCGCAGACGCATGATATTCAGGCGGGCGATTTGGTGCGCTTGTCGTCGGTGAACGGCTGGATGCTGGCGCGGGCGCGACTCGACGCCGGACAGGCACGCGGTAGCGTGTTTGTACCGATGCACTGGAATCAGCAGTTCAGCGCTCAGGCGCGGGCTGACAGTTTAGTTGCGCCGATTACCGACCCGTATTCCGGGCAACCGGAAAGCAAACACAGCCGGGTGCGTATCCAACCCTGGCATACCGCCTGGCAGGCCACGCTGTTTTTTGCTGACGAACCGCCGACTGCACCATTAACGTTACCCGCAGAGCATGACGTTCTGCCGCCGCCCGCCACCTACTGGAGCAAAGTGCCTCATGAAGGCGTGACGCAGTATCTGTTTGCCGACCGCGTACCGGTGGACGATTGGCAGGCATGGCTGACCGAGCATTATGGTTTGGAAAACATGCAGTGTCAGGTTGCGCAGGGCAACGGCGTATTTCACCTGATTGGCTGGCGCGATGGCCGCGTGGTACTGGCCTGCTATGTCAGTGCACAGGCGCTGCGTATCGATAGCGATGCGGTGCGTCAGGCGTTTATCACTCCACCGCAGCTCCCGCACGAGCGCCATGCGCTGCTGGCGGGTCAGGCACCGCAGGGGCAAGTGACGCAAGGGGCCACGATTTGCAGTTGCTATAGCGTTGGCGAAGCGATCATCGTCGGCGCGATTCGTAAAGGCTGCCACAGCGTAGCAGCGTTAGGCGGCACGCTGAAATGTGGCACCAACTGCGGTTCCTGTATCCCCGAACTGAAAGCGTTATTGAGCCAGCATGTGCCGATAACGGTCAATGAATTGAAAAAAGCAGGTTGAGCGCCACGGCGTAATGAGGTGTGACATGATGACAACACAATCAATATTGGCGAAGGGCCAACGGCGTCAGCCTGTACTCGGCGGTGAAATCTGGCTAGTGGGTGCAGGGCCGGGTGATGTAGAACTGCTGACGCTGAAGGCGCTGCGGGCAATCCAGCAGGCGGATGTGGTGGTCTATGATCGGCTGGTGTCGGCGGAAATTATGGATTTGGTGCCGGAGCAGGCGCTGTGTATCGACGTCGGAAAAACGCGCGGTTGTCACCGCCTGTCACAGGAAAAAATCAATCAGCTGTTAGTTGAACTGGCGCAGGCCGGGCAGCGGGTGATCCGTCTTAAGGGCGGTGACCCGTTTATTTTTGGCCGCGGCGGTGAAGAAATGGATTATGCCCAACAGGCCGGAATCGTCTGCCATGTCGTACCCGGTATTACCGCCGCGACAGGCTGTGCGGCAGCCGTGGGGTTACCGCTGACCCACCGCGCCTGTGCGCAGTCGGTCCGCTTCGTGACCGGTCATTCGCGCGATGGCGAGCCGCAATTGGACTGGCCAACGCTGGCAGACAGCCAGCAAACGCTGGTGTTCTATATGGGGCTGAGCCACAGCAGTCGACTGTGTCAGCGCTTGATCGAACATGGGCTGTCCGCGCAGACGCCCGTTGCGATTATCGAACGCGGCACCCAGCCGGATCAGCGACTATTAACCGCGACGCTGGCGACCTTACCGGCACTGCTGGCACGTTATCAGCCACAGTCGCCCAGTCTGCTGGTGGTCGGTGACGTCGTCCGCTTCTGCCGTCATCCGGCGCTACAGGTCGACGCCGCCCCAGCGCGGTTGACGATGGAAAAACATGAAGCCGCCTGACAGCAACGGCACTCTGCCTACAGCCAGCGCCTCGAAATAAAGCAGTTTTTCTTCGAGGCGCTTTCCACTTTCTACGCTATTCCCTGTTTTGTTATCGTGTCCCCGTTACCCTCCCTACTGAATTTTTAGTCATGGTCTACAGGGAAGGGGACGAGATGCCATCGCATGATGCGATCTTCAAACAGTTTCTAAGCGACATCGCGGTCGCACGGGATTTTCTGACTATTCATCTGCCGGATGAAATCCGCAAACGATGTGATTTCAGCACGCTGCAATTGGAATCCGCGTCGTTTATTGATGAAAAGCTGCGCGCGCGGATATCGGACGTGCTGTACTCGCTACGTACCACCGCAGGCAAAGGGTACATTTACTGCGTGATTGAACACCAAAGTCGCCCGGAAAAGCAGATGGCTTTCCGGCTGCTGCGCTATTGTCTGGCTGCTATGCAGCAACATCTGGATCAGGGACACGATCGCTTACCGCTGGTGGTGCCGCTGCTGTTTTATCATGGCAGAGCGCGTCCTTATCCCTACAGCCTTCGCTGGCTGGACAGCTTTGCCGATCCTGTACTGGCACAAGCGCTGTATGAACAGCCTTTCCCTCTGGTGGATTTAACGGTCATGCCAGACGATGAAATTCGCACGCACCGACGCATGGCGTTACTGGAACTGGTACAGAAGCATATTCGTACCCGTGATATGCTGGAGTTAGCGCGTGAGATTGGGTTACTATTTGAACGCTGGTCGGTGCCGCTGACGCAGCGTCGGGCGCTGTTATTTTATGTTGCACAAGCGGGAAACACATCCAAACCCGCAGATTTCATTGACGCACTGGCAGCACCGCTATCAACCGGTCAGGAGGACATAATGACGATTGCAGAACAATTGAAAAAAATGGGATTCGAGGAAGGAGTCCAACGCGGTATTCAGCAAGGATTGGAGCAGGGCATTGAACAAGGAATGAAAAACAGTGCCAGACAAATTGCCCGAGAGTTGCTGTTAACGGGTATGGATAAGGAAAAAGTGCGGCAAATTACCCGACTTGAAAACGAAGAGCTCGAGCAGTTGGTAACCGCTATCCTGCATGACACACAGCATTGATACTGTATTAAACAATACTGTATTAAAAGATACCGTACTAAAAACCGAGCGTTGCTGATGCCTTTACAAGAAAAGGTCAGTCAGGCAACGCTCATGTCGTGTCGTTAACGGCGCTTTTAGCCTTTGCGTACTCGTGCCGTCAGTCCTTTCAGGAAGTAGCGGATCACCTGATCGCCGCAGGTGCGATAGTTTTTATGATCCGGCGCGCGCATCATCGCGGTGACTTCCGGCACTGAAATGCGAAAATTTTGTGCCAGCAGGATCGCCTGAATATCATCCGTTTTTAATGAAAATGCGACACGCAGCTTTTTCAGAATAATATTGTTGGTCATCTTGCGCTCAAACTGCGGTGCAGGCTGGTTTTCATCTTGCCCACGTTTTTGCAGAATCAGCCCGTTCAGGAAATAACTCATTACGATGTCTGGGCAAGGTTGATAGCCTTCTTCCCCTTCCTTTTTGACATAGCTCGCCAACTGCTGCGGAGGGACGGCCATCTCCACCAGCGCCAGAATCTTCAGCAGGTGGTCGTTATTCAAATTCAGCATATAGCGCACGCTGCGCAGGACATCGTTATTCATCATTACGGAAGGGGTCTCGCCGTTCGTCTTGGTACAAAACGCACAGTATAAAGGGAACGGCGGAGAAATGCAGAAACGATCGTGGAATTAGTGAAACGTCTCCCGTCCGGTAAAGTGCCCAACCCAGCCTTCTGGATTAGTAAAAATGCGGATCGCGACAAAATCAGGAAATTCGCCGCAGTCAAACCAGTGCGGTGTGTTAGCGGGAACGCGTAAGAGATCGCCTGCCTCGCAGGTAAGCTGGAAAACCTGCTCGCCAATCGGCACAAAGAAGCTTCCGCTGCCGCGTACGAAGAAGCGCACTTCGTCTTCACTATGGGTGTGTTCCTGAAGAAATTTTTCCCGCAGCGCCACTCTCTCGGCATGATCTGGCGTCAGGCTGATCACGTCGGCAGAGGTGTAGCCCTCCTGCTGTTTGAGACGTTCAATATCGGCATGATACTGCGTCAAAATGGTTTCGCTGCTGGCGTCGAGCGGTGGTGCGTCGGTCTGCCAGTGCTCTAGCTGGATCCCAGCGCTGGCGAGCAGGGAAGCAATGTCAGTAAACGCGGTGATCTGCTGGACGGGCTGTGTGATGTGTGGACGGTGGTAAATCGATAATGTTGTCATGTCTGCTTTTCCCTTAGGTATAGAAGAACCTTAACCATTCCCTTTATAGGGATAAAAAACAAGATGCATTTTTTATAACTTATTCCTGTAAATTCAATAAGTAAAAATCGCTACATCTGTTCATCAATGCTATTTCTATTTATTCACTAGCCATTATCATTTTTGTTATTTCGATTTAACTTTTCCCGTTGCTAATCTCTTTTCCTGCTAATAATTTTATAAAAATCGGGATAAAAATGATGAAGACTCGCTTTTCTCGTCTGGCTGCATGCGTGCTGGCTACAGGGGTTATGACCTCTGTTCAGGCAGCGGATGAGACACTGTCATTGAAGGGAAAAACCATTGGCGTTGCCGTGGTGGGAACACAGCACTTTTGGGACCGTGAGGCCTACAAAGGGGCGACCGAAGAAATTGAGAAACTCGGTGGGCAGGTCGTGGGCGTGGATGGGGGGCGTGATAATCAGGTTCATGCCAATAACCACGATATCCTGCTGGCGCGTAAGGTCGATGCCGTGATCAGTATTCTCGGCGACAGTGCGGTAGAGCCGAAGTTTAAAGCGCTGCGTGAGGCAAAGATTCCGGTTTTTACCGTCGACCATGTTTCATCGTATTCCATCAATAACACGACGTCGGATAATTACGCGATCGGCTCGACGATCGGGCGCTATACCGCGGATGCGCTGGGCGGAAAAGGGAATATCGCAGTTTTCAATGCGTTCTCCAACGCGCTGCGTATCTGCGGTATTCGCTATGACCTGTGGAAATACGTTCTGCAAGATTATCCGGGGATCAAAATTATTCAGCCTGAGCTGGCTGAACAATATTCCAACTCGCCGGAAGACGCGCGCAAGAAAACCCTTGAGCTGCTGAGCCAGTACCCGAAAGGCACGCTGGATGCCATCCATGTTGCCTGTTGGGATCAGCCGGCCATCGGCGTGGTGCAGGCATTGGAAGAAACCGGACGTGACAAGGACGTGAAAGTGACGGCGATTGATGCCGGGCCAGAAACATTGGAAATTATGGCGGAGAAAGGCAGTCCGTTTGTTGCCAACGTTGCGCAGCAGCCTCGTCTGATTGGCACCACATCGGCGAAAAACGTCGCCCGTTATTTCGCGGGTGCCACACTGCTGCCGCAGACGTTTGTGCCGGTCTTGCCCGTAAAAGGGGAGGCAGAAGCCAAGGCAGTCTATAAACAACTTGGCTATGGCGAACTGAAATAAGGCTATGGTGGGATATCACTCAGCCCCGTCGCCGTCCGGCGGCGGTCTGGCAATGGCGCACATCAGCAAGCAGTTTGCAGGGATTCCCGCGCTGGACAACGTATCGCTAACGGTTAGGCCGGGAGAAATTCTCGGCCTGATCGGGGAAAATGGTGCGGGGAAATCGACCTTAATTAAGGTGCTGGCTGGCGTTTATGCCGCAGACGGCGGCGAGATCGCTGTCGATGGGCTGCGGTTGAGCGCTGTGACGCCCGCGGTTATCCACGCGCACGGCATTCGTTTTATCCATCAGGAACTGCATCTGATTCCCCATTTTACCGTGGCGGAGTCGGTGTTTCTTGGTCAGGAACGAGTGAACCGCTGGCGAGGCGTCGATCGTCGGGCGATGCGGCGTGAAACGGAACAGTTCTTTCAGCACACATTCAATTTATCGATAGACGCTAATCGACTCATCCGAGAGTTAAGTCTGGCGGAACGCAAACTGGTGCAGGTCGCACGAGCACTGATTGACGGCAAGGCGCGGCTAGTGGTGTTTGATGAGCCGACCGCGCCGCTGGAAGCGCGGGAAGCCACGCAGCTACTGCATACGCTCCAGACGCTGAAACAGCGTGGGATTGCGATTATCTATGTCTCTCACTATCTCAATGAAATTGCCGATATCTGCGACCGTGTCACCGTGTTACGTAATGGTAAGGGCGTGACGACGCTGGACGATCCCGAAACAAAGGATATCGACACGATGATTCGCCTGATGGTGGGACGAGAGATTGCCAGCCTGTTTGACGGGAAACGGAAGGCAGCGAAAAGTGAAACACCACTGCTACAGGTCGAACAGCTCACGGATCGGCAGCATTTTCAGCCAATCCGTTTTCAGGTTGCGGCGGGAGAAATTGTTGGTATTGCGGGGTTGTTAGGATCGGGACGTGAGGCGCTGATTGATGCGCTCTATGGTATCAGCCCCGCCCGTGAAGGACACATTGTGATCGATGGTCAGACGCTGCGTCCGCGTTCTCCGGTACAGGCCATTGCGCAGCGTATGGCGCTGGTGCCGCGCGATCGTCGCCACGACGGGCTGATTTTACCGCTATCCGTAGCAGATAATATCAATCTGGCTTCCTTACCCGCTGTCGCCTGGCGTGGCTGGCTGCGGCGTAAGCAAGCGGTAGCACAGGCGAATCATCTGGCGCAGACGCTGGATATCCGGCCGCGCGATGTCAGCGTGCCCGCGCGCAATTTAAGCGGCGGTAACCAGCAGAAGGTGATACTGGCACGCTGGCTAAAGACAGATACTCGCTTGTTTATTCTTGATGAACCGACGCTGGGCGTCGATATTGGCGCGAAAGCAGAAATCTATCAGCTCACCCGGCAGCTCGCGGCAGAAGGGCGAGCGGTTATCGTTTCTTCCAGCGATGACGGCGAACTTCTGGGATTGTGTGATCGCATTCTGGTGATGTGGCGCGGTGAACTCATCGCTGATGTGCCGACGGAACGCCTCTCGCTGGATAGCCTGTTGGCGTTGACCAGCAGCGGCCGAACGCAGGAGGCGGTATGACTCGTGCCTTACAATCCCTCCGAGCGCCGCCGCGTTTAGCCTGGCTCGTCAATCATATTCCCTTACTGCTGTTTGCGGCGCTGCTGCTGTTCCTCTGCCTGAGCGCACCCTATTTTCTCAGCTGGCAAAATATCACCATTATTTTACGCCAAAGCGCGCCGCTGGCGATCCTGTGCTTTGGGTTGGTCTGCGTCATTACGGGCGGCGGTGACGATGTTGTCTCCGGCGGTATCGATCTCTCGCTGCCCGCGATTGCGGTACTTGCGGTGGCGATAATCAGCGACGGTTTGACGAATGCGGGTGTCAGCTACCCGTGGTTGATTGTATGGGTAGCGGGAGCTGCGCTACTGGCTGGGGCGGTGAATGCCGCACTGGTGGTGGCGATTCGGCTACCGCCGCTATTGGCAACATTGGCCTGCTCCGTGGCGGTTATCGGGCTTACCAATTTGCTGACCCAGCAGCGGCGCATCAGCGTTAGCGATCCGCTGATTGTGGCGTTTCGTGATAGCAGCCTGCTCGGGTTGCCACTGGCGGTCTGGTTTATGCTGCTGGTCTTCCTCTTGTTTCAATTTATCGTTCACCATAGCCGATGGGGCCAGCACTTGCAGGCCGCAGGCGGAAACCGAGAAGCGGCACAGCTGTCAGGCATTTCCCATACGCCACTGGTTATCGGTTCGTATCTGTTAGGTGCGCTGGCGGCGGCGCTGGCCTCGCTAACGCTGGTGGCACAAGGATCGGGCAGCTCGCCCGGCACGGCAGAACCGCTGTTGCTGGAGATGGTATTAGCGACGTTTCTCGGCGCGGCCTTCTCTCGCCGCCGGGTGGTCACTATCTGGGGCGCATTGCTGGGCACTCTGCTGGTTAACGCCCTGTCGAACGGTCTGGCACTGCTGCGAGTCGATATCTTCTGGGTCGGCGCGATTAAGGGCGTACTGATTCTGGTGGTGCTCACCGCTGCCTCGCTACGCAGGCAAAGGAGTCACGCGTGAAACCTTCTTCTTTGGCGGCGCTGCCTGTGCTGCCGGGCGGCAGACTGGGGCTGTCGTTCTTTATCCGCTACGGCTTTCTGGTCATCCTGCTGGCTTTTCTGGTGTTTTTCTCGCTGCAAAACCCGATATTTTTAACGTTAGGCAACGGGGCGAATCTGCTACAGGGCAGTGCGGTACTGCTGATTGTGGCGCTGGCCATGACGCTAGTGGTGACAGCGGGCGGAATCGACCTGTCCGTGGGTGTCGCACTGGATTTTGGCGCTGCCTTCGCGCTGGTGGCACTCAAAGTCTATGGTCTGCCGTGGCAGGCCGCGGTGTTGGCGGCATTAGCGGGAGGCGCACTAATTGGTTTGCTTAACGCGCTGCTGATTATTCACTGTCGAATTAAGCCGTTTTTGGCGACGCTAGGGACGTGGTTTATCGGTAGCAGCATCGAACGTATCTACACCGAGGGCGGTGGGCCGATCGCTTACCGCCGGATGGCACCGCAGTACCATGAGCTGGCCGTGGGTGACCTGTGGGGTATTCCGGTGCCGATCATTATTGTGGCGGTGCTGTTGCTGGCTTATTACCTGTTATTTGAACGGACGATTGCGGGTAAACGTATCCATGCGATGGGATTGAATGCGCCAGCAGCGCTGATTGCTGGCGTTAACGTGCGGCGTACGATGTTCTGGCTGCTGATTGTCACGTCGGTGACGTGTGCCATCGGCGGCGTGGTGTTATCCGCCAATCTGCGGCAGTTTACGCCGTTGGCTGGACAGGCTTACCTGATGGACGCGATTGCCGCTGTTTTTATCGGTACCGCGTTTCATGCGCAGGGGCGACCCAACGTGGCGGGGACGCTAATCGGCGTACTGTTTCTCGGTATGATCGCCAACGGTTTGAACCTGATGGGGCTGAACTTCATCGTAAAAGATGCGCTGAGCGGCGTGATTTTAGTGCTGGCGTTGGCGCTCTCTTTCCTACAAGGGCGACTGCGCCAGCGGCAATAAATGTTCAAGCATGAATAAAAAGCAGAACATGAATAAAAAACAGAGCGTGAAGAAGCAGAATTTGAAGAAGGAGCGAGCGTGAGCCAATTTGATGCGGTTTTTGTTGGGTTAACTATTCTGGATGTCGCCGGTCGGCCGGTGACCGGTTTGCCCGAAGGCGGCGGCGTCCACTTTATCGATGAAATTCGCCTTAATCCTGCCGGAACGGCCAGCGGAGCGGCGATGAACGCAGCCAAACTCGGCATTCGCACAGCGACAGCGGCCTGTCTTGGTGAGGATGAAAAAGCCGATTTTATTCTGGCGGCCTATCGCAAGCTGGGCATCGACTGTTCTCTGGTACAGCGAACGACGGCGGCATCGACCTCGGCAACGATTCTAACTATTCGACCGGACGGCGAGCGTCCGGCGCTGCATTATCGCGGGGCGTCAGATCATCTTTTTATCGACGAGCAGGATTTTGACGCTGTATGCAATGCACGTTTCTTACACCACGGTGGCACGGGGCTGCTGGCGAAAATGGATCAGGGGCAGAGCGCGTGTCTGCTTCGACACGCCAAAGCGAAGGGGCTGACGACCAGTTTTGATTTGATTGCGCCAAACGCGGAGACGCTGTCGTTGCTGACACCGCTGCTGGCGGATGTGGACTACTTTATGCCCTCGCTGGACGAGGCTGCGTTTATTTCCGGCCTGACTACACCCGCAGAGATTGCGGCTTTCTTTCTCGATCGCGGCGTCGGCACCTGTATTTTCAAGGCGGGGGCGGGTGGATCTTACGTGTTCGGCCAGGATGTTGCGCTGCGCATTCCTGCCTATCGCGTGGTGGTATCGGATACCACGGGCTGCGGTGACAGCTATTGTGGCGGCTTTATTGCCGGTCTGGCGAAAGGCTGGGATCTGGAGCAGGCCTGCCAGCTCGGCTCGGCCGTTTCAGGGCTGGTGGCCACCGGATTGGGATCCGATGCGGGCGTGATTGACTGGGAACAGACGTTGCGGTTTATGGCAGAAACGCCTACCTATTAGGAGGCGCTGACCTACTAGATCGGAGTTGCGTCTATTTCCATTCGTAAAGCAGCGGTTCGCTGCGGATGAAGCGTTGCAGGTCGGCGGCGATCATCGCGGTGTGTTTCACCAGCGTCTCCCGCGTCGCGCCAGCAATGTGTGGCGTAAGTACCACGTTATCAAATTCGGTAATAAACGGGTGATGACGCCAGAGCGGTTCGCTGTCGTAAACGTCAAGTGCGGCACCCGCCAGCCACTTTTCGCGTAGCGCCGCGATCAGATCGGCTTCGACAACCACTGCGGCGCGCGAGGTGTTGATCAGATAGGCGGTGGGGCGCATCGTTCTGAGCCTGTCGAGGTTGACTAGCCCTTTGGTCTGCGGCGTGCTGTTCAGGTGCAGGCTGACGAAGTCGGACTGCGAAAACAGCTCGTCCAGCGTGGTTTTTCGAATGCCCGGCTCGTCGATCTCTTCGGCGGCGACATACGGATCCGCAATCAGCAACTGCATCCCAAAGGCGCGCGCCAGCTTCCCGACCCGATGACCAATGCTGCCATAGCCGATGATGCCGAGCGTCTTATTACGCAGCTCGCCGCCTTTGAAAACTTCATACGGACTGTCTTTGTCCACGTCCCACACCACATCTTGCCGTAGCCCATTTTGCGTCTGTGTCGCGCTGTGGGTTTCACGCGTGAATTCGCCGCGCTTCAGCGCACTA
Organism: Pectobacterium sp. S5; assembly: GCF_051707265.1. Lineage (NCBI taxonomy): Bacteria > Pseudomonadati > Pseudomonadota > Gammaproteobacteria > Enterobacterales > Pectobacteriaceae > Pectobacterium > Pectobacterium sp. S5. Next base: position 49,536 of record NZ_JAULSZ010000004.1, on the reverse strand, counting down.
TGAGCCTGAGGGATATGGCGTGTGGCATTTAGCATCAGCGCCAGCGTTAATTCTGCGGCGGCATCGGCATTGCGTCCGGGCGTGTAGAGCACCGGAATGCCCCGACGACGTGCGGCCTCGATATCGATGTTGACCGGGTTGGCGCGGGTACAGGCGATGAGTCGAAGGCGAGGGCAAGCCTCAATGACGTGGGCGGTAATATCGTCATAGCTGGTGATGATGACGTCGGCGTCCTCCGCCAGACGAATTAGCGCCGCTTCGCTCAGTTTGGGCTGGCCGATAGCCCAGCCGTCTACCACCAATTCCCCCAGTGCCTGAAAGGCATTAAGGCTGCCGCCGTATTCGGCGGTAAATACGATTTTCATGAGGCAATACTTTCCTGTGAGCTGGGAACCGTGTGTGAACGCGCCGCGTTGTGACTGTCGAGTGCATTAAGCGCCTGAGCCCGCGCCTGCCAGAGCGGCTGTAGCTGGTCGCGCAGTTGGCGAAAAACGGGAAACAGTGTCTGATACTGCCGATGGACATCGGCATTAGGGATAAACGTTGACGCCTGTGCGTTGGCGGAAGGAACCATGTTGGCGCTTTCTCCGACGGACTGCGCGGCAAGGCGGGCGGCCCCGCACGCGCTTAACTCTTTGACCGAACTGGCGATCACCCGCCGTCCGGTGCAGTCCGCGATGATTTGCAGCCAAATCGCTGAGGCGGCACCGCCGCCTGCGATATAGAGATCGCCGTGGGCTGGGTAGCCGCTGAGCGAATCGGTAATCGCATACGCGAGCCCCTCAAAGACCGCGCGCAGTAAATGCGCGTTAGTCGTGGACTGCTCGATACCAAAAAATCCTGCTCGTGCTGAAGTGCTGTAAAACGGCGCACGCTCGCCATTGAGATAAGGCTGGTAGAAGACGCCGCCGCTGCCGGGTGGTACACGGGCAATGCGTGCATTGATCGTCTGAAAATCGGCGTCGTCAGTCAGCGTGCTCAGCGCCCAGTCAATATTCGGCGTACCGGACTGCATGGCGAACAGGTTGAGATAGTGACCCGGCCAAGCGTGGGCGACAAACCGGGTTTTCAGGCTTACCTGCGTTAAACCACGGCACACAATGCCGGTGCAGCAGGTGGTGCCGAGAATGGTGAAAATGTCGCCGTCGTGAATAGCGCCGATACCCAGCGCCGCAGCAGACACATCCAGTGCGCCCGCACAGACGGGGATTCCTGCGGGCAGGCCCGTTTGTGCGGCGACGGCGTCGCTGAGCGTGCCGGCGATGTCATCGGGATAAAGCAGCGGCGGAAAAAGCGGTCTGATTGCGTGTAAATCCAGCTTATCCAGCACGGTTTTTGACAGCGTCTCGCTATGCAGGTCCAGCAGCGACGTACCGGCATCCGTCAGTTCCAGATTCGCCTGTCCTGTCAGTCGAAAACGAATCCAGTCTTTGGCAAAAAAGAAGTAATCGGCATCGCTTAGCACATCCGGCTGATGCTGTGCCAGCCAGCGTAACTGCTGCGCGCTATTACAAGGGAGCAGGGGAGAACCGGTTTCGGGAAAGAGCGTCGCTTCCAGATTCGGGCGCTGTTTAAGCTGATGAACCTGCTCCGCCGTGCGGGTATCACTCCAGAGGATGGCCTGTCGTATCGGTTGCCCGTGGCGATCGCTCAGCCAGACGCCTTCACCCTGTCCGGCCAGCCCGATGGCGCGCACGTGGCCATGTTGTAGCAACGGCGAAGCGGCCAGCGTTTTCAGGGTAGCGATCACGGCGTCCCACACCTGAGACATATCTTGCTCGGCGTAACCGGGCTGCGGAGAGTAGGTCACGGTGTTGGCTGACGCAATCAGCAGCTCATTGAAATCGGCATCGAATAGCACCGATTTGACCTTTGAGGTCCCGATATCTATGCCAATGTAGTAGTCCATCCTGTTCTGATCCTGCCTCGTAAAACCCGTATCAGCATCAGAATAATGGAAAAATGGCGGCCGCTATATTCATAGAAATGCAAAGCAAAGCAGCAATATTGGAATAGCAGAGAGTGCGAAAGGGAGGGGGAATGTGCAATCAATATGCAATGGCGGAAAGCCGCCATTGACGTGATTATTTTACTCGGCGGGTTGAGACAGAATGGCGTCGAGTAGGCCGGGGAAGCGCTGTTGCATGTCGCTGCGGCGCAGCCGGTTGATGTGCGTGGTGCCGATGTTGGTGGTATGAAGCAGACCCGAGTCACGCAAGACGCGAAAATGGTGCGACACGCTGGATTTTGGGCGACCGCCGTCAAGCTCGCTGCATGTTGCTTCGCCCTGCCTAGCCAGATGGCGGACGATTTCCATGCGCAGGGGATCGCTCAGGGCGTACAGGACGCGCTCAAGCGTAAACTCATCGGGGGTAGGGTGCTTAAAAGGTCTCATGGGCGAATTATAGCGTCAGGGTTGTCTGAAATCTATTATTCGAATAATATCGAAATATCGAAGTAACCTGACAAGGTAGGAAAATATTATGTCCGCACTGTTTCAACCCTTCAAACTGAAAGACATTACGTTACGCAACCGCATCGCCGTTCCACCGATGTGTACCTATTCCGCGAATGATGGCCTGATCAACGAGTGGCATCAGGTGCATTATGCTTCTTTGGCGCGTGGTGGTGCCGGGTTGGTTATCGTGGAAGCGACTGCGGTCGCGCCCGAAGGTCGCATCACGCCGCACTGTGCGGGTATCTGGAACGATGAGCAGGCACAGGCGTTTGCCAAGGTCGCTAAATCCATTAAAGACGCAGGCTCTGTGCCGGGAATTCAGATTGCACACGCTGGACGCAAAGCCAGCGCCAATATTCCCTGGGAAGGTGACGACCATATCCCCGCTGGCGACTCCCGCGCCTGGCAGACCATCGCCCCTTCCGCAGAGGCTTTCGGTGCAAATCTGCCAAACTTGCCGCAGGAAATGACGCTGGAAGATATCGCCCGCGTTCGTGATGATTTTGTCGCTGCGGCTCGCCGTGCGCTGGAAGCCGGATTTGAATGGCTGGAGCTGCATTTTGCTCATGGCTATCTGGCGCAGAGTTTCTTCTCCGTTCACTCCAACAAACGTAACGACCAGTACGGCGGCAGTTTTGACAACCGCAGTCGTTTTCTGCTGGAAACACTGGCTGCCGTTCGCGATGTGTGGCCGCAACACCTGCCGCTGACCGCCCGTTTCGGCGTGATTGAATTTGACGGCCGTGATGAAGAAACCTTGCAGGAATCCATTGAGCTGACGCGTCGCTTTAAAGCCGCAGGGCTGGATATGCTGAGCGTCAGCATCGGTTTCTCTACGCCGGAAGCGAATGTTCCGTGGGCACCCGCCTTTATGGGGCCGATTGCTAAACAGGTGCGTGAGCAGGCCGATCTTCCTGTTTCTTCCGCTTGGGGCTTCGGCACGCCGGAACTGGCGGAACAGGCTGTGGCATCGGGTCAGTTGGATCTGGTGATGGTAGGTAAAGCGCATCTGGCGAACCCGCACTGGAGCTATCAGGCCGCCCGCGAACTGGGCGTTGAACGCGCTTCGTGGACGCTGCCAGCGCCTTACGCTCACTGGCTGGAACGCTATTAACCATAGCGGCAGTTAGATGCATTCCAATATAAGGAGCAGTCAGGTTTCGTGCGTGATAAGCAGCGGAATTTCTCTGTGGCATTGATGCTACGCCCGACTTAGGGCGCTCAATCGCCAGCGCCCTAAGAACCCTGGCTTTTGGCGGAAATTATGCCGCTAACGCGGTTCCTTCGGTGCCCATGCCCGCTTTCGAGCCGCCAGCGACATGCTCCCTGCATGGCGCTGGCTTTCGCGACGTCCTGTCGCTCACTCGGCGTTCATGTTCACCTCAGCATAATTTTTTACGCCGTGTAGGGAAGTGTCATAAAACCATACGCGTTAGTTGATGTTTTCCAACGCGTTGAAGCGGCCGATGACGCCGGTTTCATTAATTTACTGCGCTCGCATTCAGTGCCTGATACAGGTCGTCAATGAGATCCTGCACATTTTCAATCCCTACCGATAAACGCAGCAGCTGTGGCGTGATCCCTTTTTGCAGCCTTTTTTCCAACGGGACGGAAGCGTGAGTCATGGAGTAGGGCTGGCTAATCAGGCTCTCCACTCCGCCCAGACTTTCTGCCAGCGTAAATAACCGCGTGCGCTTAATGACGTCACGCGCATAGTCCTCATCGCCTTTCAACCGTACAGAGATCATGCCGCCAAAGCCGCGCATCTGCTGCTGCGCTAACCCGTGCTGCGGGTGATTCGGTAGCCCCGGATAGTAAACCTGCTCGACCTGAGGCTGGAGTTCCAGCCAGTGCGCGAGTTGAAGGGCGCTCTGATTGTGACGTTCAATTCGCAGTGCCAGCGTGCGGATACCGCGCAGCGTTAAAAAGCTGCTGAACGGATCGAGCACACCGCCAATCGCATTTTGCAGATAGGCTAACTGTGAAGCGAGTTCGTGGTTATCTCCAACCACCGCCAGCCCGGCAATCACGTCTGAATGACCGTTGAGGTATTTGGTTGCGGAGTGCACCACGATATCAAACCCGACATCCAGCGGACGCTGAATCGCTGGTGAAGCAAAGGTGTTATCCGCCACGCTGATGAGCCGATGTTTTTTGGCTAACGCAGCGATGGCCGCCAGATCGGCCAGTTTCAGCAGCGGGTTGGTCGGCGTTTCCACCCAGATCATTTTCGTCTGCGGCGTAATGGCATGCTCCAGCGCGCGTAGATCGGCTGGGTCAACATAAGTCACCTGTAATCCGGCAGTGCGTTTTCGGACATTTTCTAACAGACGCCAGGTGCCGCCGTAGAGATCGTCCACGGCCACAATATGGCTACCCTGATCGAGCAATTCCAGCAACGTGGAACTGGCAGCCAGGCCGGAAGCAAAAGCGAACCCTCGCGTCCCACCCTCCAGTTCGGCAATCGCCGCCTCCAGCACCGCACGCGTTGGGTTGCCGCTGCGTGAATATTCGTAGCCGGTATGCTCACCGGGGGCGGGCTGGGCAAACGTTGATGTTGCATAAATCGCAGGCATCACCGCACCGGTGCTATCCGGGGTATAGCCCGCGTGAACGGTTTGGGTATCGAATTGAGACATGGTCACTCCTGAATGAATAAGAAAAAGGAAGCGTGGAAAACGTATCAGCGAAGCGTCTGCCGCCAGTGGTTCAGGACGTCTGTACGCGTAATTAAACCGAGAAACCGATCGCCGTCGAGAATCACGGCGACAAATCCCTGGTCGAAAATCGCCAGCAGATCGTCAGGTGATGCCTCTTTTGGCAGCGTCTTGACCTGATCGGACATCGCCTCGCGCGCCGTCAGTGAAAAATGCTGGGTATCATTTTTGAGGCTGTTGAGGAGATCCCATTCATCGATCACGCCGACGACGCGGTCGTTGTCCAATACGGGTAGCTGGGAGATGTCGTAGAGCCGCATACGTGCATGCACTACGCTGAGCGTGTCGTCGGGCGACACCGAAACCGTGGCCCCTTCATCATGGCGATAGGTGATGAGATCGCGCAGATCGCCGTGCTGCGGGCGCGTGATAAGTCCTTTTTCGATCATCCAATAGTCGTTGAACATCTTGGACAGGTATTTATTTCCGCTGTCGCAAACGAGGGTGACGACCCGCTTGGGCTCGGTTTGTGTCCGACAGTAGCGTAATGCGGCGGCCAGTAAAGTGCCGCTGGACGATCCCGCCAGTACGCCTTCTTTACGCAGTAATTCACGCGCGGTGTGGAAAGATTCGGCGTCATCAACCGCGTAGGCGTGGGTGACCTGAGTGAAATCGGCCAGCGCAGGCACAAAATCCTCGCCAATTCCCTCCACCAGCCAACTTCCGGCCTCGCCATATTCACCGCGTTGCAGGTAGTCGGTCAGGATCGATCCTGCGGGGTCGGCCAGCACAAAGGCGGTTTGAGGGGATACCTCGGCGAAGTAGCGGCTCAGGCCGCCCAGCGTACCGCCAGAACCTACGCCGACGACGATTGCGTCAATCTTCTCTTCCATCTGCTGCCACAGTTCAGGGCCCGTAGTTCGGTAGTGCGCTTCCAGATTGGCCGGATTATTAAACTGATCGATGTAGTACGCATCAGGCGTTTCTTCTGCTAATCGACGGGCATAATCCTGATAATAGTCAGGGTGACCTTTGGCGACGTCAGAACGGGTGAGTTGAACCTCTGCGCCCAGCGCCCGCAGGTGAAAAGTCTTCTCGTGGCTCATCTTGTCTGGCACCACCAGAATCAGGTGATAGCCCTTTAGCGCGGCGACCAGCGCCAGACCGAGCCCGGTATTGCCCGCCGTAGCTTCAACGATGGTACCGCCTGGCTTCAACCAGCCCCGATGCTCCGCATTTTCGATCATGGAGAGTGCGACGCGGTCTTTAATCGAACCGCCGGGATTCTGGTTTTCCAGCTTGACGAACAGTCGGCAGGGGCCGATATCAAACTGGGTGAGCTCCAATAGCGGCGTATGGCCGATGAAGTCGAGAACGGATTCAGCACGTTTCATAGCATTTCACTCTGGCGACAATGTCGGATACCACATAGTAGATCTGCTGAAAATCGAAACTGAACGAAGTAAATCACCAAAGAATATGCATTTAAGTAATATAATATTCTTTTTGGCCGTAAGGATGTGCGGAGGCGTAGCGGTGTGGGTGTATAGACTGCCAGCGAAATGCTTAGTAAATCGCTTTGTGACTGCAAACGTATTTCTTAGTTGTGTATCTCGCTAACGTAAGACTAAAAATCTACGTCATAATGCCGATACCTTTGTTCCTTAATTGATATATGAAGGAACATGTATGTACTGTCTTCGCCCTTTAATACGCCCTCTAATAAACATTGCGTCTACACGTCAGGTTGGCCAAAGGATATGTTGCCACCCGGTGCATCACTTGGTGGCAAGTCCGTACAAAACGCGTTGCGATTTTAATAGGTTCAGAAATATTCCGTTTCGTGATTAGAAATCCAGATGAGGGTTGAGCCGTGATAGTCGTCATTAGTGGAGGTTATCAGTGAACATTTATCGGCGTTGCCATCAGCGGTGTAAGCACAGCTCTGCTTAACCCGGACAGTTAACTCCCCTCTTTTTGATACTACTTCTGAGTCAAGAAATTGCGCGCTTCCGGATGGGTAAAAGATGCGCTTGTCCTTTTGATTTTTGTAGTTTCTTATGCGTACAGGGAATTGACTATTATGATATTCATATCGTTCTACAACTTCGCTCGTGTTTCTGTCCACTATAGTTTCAAGTAACCCACGCACATTTATTAGTAGGATCGCATTCTAAGGTAATGGGGACTCAAGTTATCAAATTCTTTGCGAATAGCCACGAATAATCGAGATGCCTCTTATTCCGCAAGCTAATATTCGCTTCACGCTGTGAGTTAAATGAGTATTAAAGCATTCTTGGTACTATTGTCGACAGCTCGGTTGCTAATGATTAATCTCCAACTGAAAAATGCGTTTGGGCAACTTGCCGAATTTATATGTACACAACGGTTGCCCAGTTAATATCTTCAAGCGGCGAGAATTGCTGAATGCTGACGAAGATGATTTTGGAAAAGTTGTGCATAATCTGCTGGTACGGCAGCTTTTACGCTTTCCCTTTTTGCAAGTAATGCTTTCCATGCAGAAACATGCGGTAGTCCTTCAAAAATCGACTCAGATACTGAGGCATCGATGATTGAGAAGTAACGGAAAATCGGAGCGTATACCGCATCTACCATACTGAAATTAGCACCCGAGAAATAAGGCCCCGAGCCCAACTCAGCTTCAATACGTTCAAGCTGGTTACGGAACGACGCACGTTTGTTGTCAGCTACAGCTTGATCTGTGGCATTTAAAAATTGCCATGCATTACCAAGTATCGCCGTAGCGAATTCGATCCATCCGCGCTGTTTAGCACGTATTAATGCATCGTCTGCATACATTGAAGCACCGTCTTGTGTTTCATTGAGGTACTCGCAGATCACCATACTTTCGAAAATAATGGCATCTTCACCGCTTGCCTGATGCACTTTCAGTACTGGCACCTTACCAGTCGGTGACAGGGCTAGAAACCAATCAGGTTTCGCTGATAGGTCTACATTTATGCGTTCAAATGGCACATTTTTTTCGAGCAACACGATTGCTGAACGCTGTACAAAGGGACAGAGTGGGTGGCTAATAAGTGTTAGGTCATGGTTAGGCATTTCAAACTCCAGATAAAATAAAAGCCCGCCGCCATAGCAAGGTGGCGAGCTTGAAGAACCATATCGCTTATTTAGATGGCTTAGATTGAAACGCCGCCGTCAATGATGATTTCTGAACCTACGGTCCAGGCAGACTCATCAGATGCGAAATAAAGCACCGCTTGCGCGACTTCTTGAGGCTTACCAAAACGACCCGCTGGGATGGTTGCAATGATATCTTTCATCACTTGATCATGGTATTCCACTGGAATCCCCGCCTTATCGTAAAGCGGTGTGTCAACTGGGCCTGGGCTCACTGCGTTGATACGAATTCCACGAGAAAGTAATTCGTTAGAAAGTGTTTTTGACAGGTTCAGCAATGCCGCTTTGGTTGAGCCATAAACGGAAGAGTTCACGGGGCCGGTGTGAGCATTTACTGAGGTATTAAAAACCACTGATGCCGAGCTTGCGAACACGGGCAGCAGTGCCTGCATTAGGAAGTAAGGACCTTTAACGTTGATATCATAAATGCGGTCGAACGTCTCTTCTGTCCATACCTCGATTGGCATATACATTGATATACCCGCATTCAGGAAAGCGATATCCAGTTCACCAAAGTGTTCTTTAACCGTTTGAGCCAGAGCTTTCTGCGCATTCACATCAGCGGAATCCGCGCTCACGACTAACACATCATTACCCAGTTCTACTTTCGCCTTTGCGATAGAATCAGGGTTAACACCAGTAACAATTACGCGTGCACCTTCTGCAACAAACAGCTTCGCTGTTTCAAGACCAATACCACTTGTACCACCCGTAATCAGTGCGCGTTTACCTTGTAGTCTAGACATTTCAAATCTCCAAATAGTGTTATCAAGGAATCGGCGAATGACCGATTTGATAGTCACTATAAGTTCATGCGCATATGGTGATAAGATTGTATTTTTAAATATGTTTCATGCTTTAAAAGCATAGATAGGTTTTAGGATGGACAGATTACTTTTGATGACATGCTTTGTCCGTACCGCTGAAACAGGCAGCTTTTCCGCAGCCGGTAGGGATTTAGGCTTAGGGCAACCGAACGTGAGTCGCCATGTTGCCACCCTCGAAGAGCATTTGCAGACCAGATTACTTCACAGATCAACCCGCAAGCTTTCCCTAACTCCTGAAGGAGAACGTTATTATTTGGAAGCAAGGCGTATTCTGGAAGCCGTTGAAGAGTCAGAGTCTTCTTTCAGAGAAAATGTTACACCCACAGGGCTATTACGCGTTGCTTGCCCCACAGCATTAGCTCACACATTCTTAGTCCCGCACATCCCCGATTTTTTAGAACGCTACCCTGAGCTAACACTCGAGCTACAGATTAATGACCGCTATATCAATCTTGTTGATGAAGGGGTTGAACTGGCAATCCGTATTGGACACCTGGAGGACAGTGCTATGCGTGCCCGCAGACTTGGCATGTATGAGCGAGTCTGTGTTGCCAGTAACAAGTATTTAGCTAAACACGGCACTCCTAATATCCCAGAAGATTTAAAAAAACATGATTGTTTGATCTATACCTTGCTAACAACAGGAGCTACCTGGAGATTTCAGGATAGCAATGTCCCTGTTTCTGGTCGGCTCAGGGTCAATTCACCGGAAGCAGTACAGAAGTTTGTTAATGCAGGGGTTGGGATCGCACAAGGCCCAGAATGGCTGTTCGAGGAGGGGCTGGAAAATGGTAACTTACAGTTATTACTGGCTGATTACACTGCACCGCCCGTTCCCATTCAAGCCGTTTATGTTGCTAATCGACTTTTACCAAAACGGGCGATTGTGTTCATGGATTTTGTTGCTGAAATCTTTGAAAAAAATCCCGCATTCAAAGTTACAACTCAATGAAATGAGCCTGAGATAACGGACATATCTGAATCATTAGTAAAATTTAGTCAATCTTAGGCTGTATCCCTTAAATGATACCAACCTAGTTTAGCAAGGACCGTACATATTGACTTTCATGAGCTTGTCGTCGCTCAGACAGAAACTTAACGGCAGACTTCATCATGATTGCAGTGCAAGGTTCCGGTTTCCATTGTGAGTCCTACAGCAGGCAGCTTTGTGCCAGAAGCGGAAGTTACTCCCCCATTCGTTGTTAATCAATGCAGAGCAGACCAATCTACAGCAAAGAAAATGAGATGCTTATCACTACTCATATGAACATTATTGTAGTAAAGTGTACATTCAAGTTATCATTTATAAATCATTAACATATATGTCATGCCAACATTCATTTAAATGGCAGAATAATTACCATGGAAAAAAATAAAGCTCCTTGTCCATACTGTAAAGGTGAAAAAAATTGCCACACAATAGGCTATAAAAAAAGAGAATGGAGTGAATATGATGGAGACAACTATTTTTGGGCTGAAAGTGAATACAAACTATTAGAATGTATGGGATGCGACGGAATATTTACATATATAAAATCCCGTCACAGTGAAGATTACGACTTAGAAAGAGATGAGTCAGGCTATGATTGCATGGTACATAACTATCATATATCAACATATCCTACGCAAGAGCAAGAAGAAATTAGGCCCACTTGGTTTGGTGAGATATTAAGCAAAGATTATCAGCTGTATGTAATAATGAACGAAATGTACATCGCATTCAAAAATAAATCACTCATCTTAGCGGCGATTGGGCTTAGAACTATTTTTGACAGAACAGTTGAAATTCTAAATATTCACCCCGGGCATACATTAGGCCAGAAGGTTGATATTCTCAAAGAGGAAGGTTTTATTGGGGAAACAGAAAGGAGCCAACTTAAAATTGTAACCGAAGCTGGCAACTCAGCTGCACATAGGGCATGGGCACCGAACGAAGCTGAATTCAAATCGCTTTTGATAATTATAGAAAATTTTGTAATGCGAACAATACTAAAAGATGATGGTATATTTAAAATTGCAGAAAAATTACCTGAGAAACATCCAAGGCCTCCCAAAAAGCAAGAATAATGTACGTGAGCGTAAATAGAGCTAAGGGATTAGGTCTTGGCTCTGGCTACCTCTAGCAGTACATGATTTTTGAAATACCCCAACTGAACATTTAAACGAGCAACTATCCCTTGTCTGCTTTTTAGCTGAAGGCGGGCCTGTAGTTCCACGTGCCAGACCGCTCCGTGCTAGGAGCGGACGTTGCTCGTGTTCTAGCTAATTTCTGGGTATTGCCATTAATTCGGGCTGATGCCGAATTGCTATAAGTGATAATTTCTGATTGAGGGGTACTCACTTATAGTCGCTAATCAACTATTATGAAACGTTCTTAAAAATTCGAATAGTCTCGTGCGAAAGTGCTCTTTAATATTTCCAATATGTGCCATCAATTGTTCATGTGATTTCTCGGTTTGCTGGATTTTGGTTAGATCATGAGTATTCACGCTCTGAATACGAAAAACCGTAGCCCCTTGACTTTGAACATAAGAATCTCTTAGTTTATCATCACGAACTTTATCTGAATTAAGATGCATCGGGCCATCAAATTCAACGATTACTTTTGCTACAGAGTATTCAATCAATTCTTTAATAATCACCAACTCCAAGGATAAGTCTAATTCATACGATCCTCTTGCATTCAAACCTAGAGATATCTTTGGCACTTTTAATTCTGGACTAATTCTAAAGCAATGAGAGATGTTTGTAAAAGATTCCAAATCGTTTGAAAATATACCGTGAGCAGCCAAGGTCTCCAATGTGAAAACTGGATAGACATCATTAGATAATGTTAACGAGTTAATTTTGAACGATGGATATTCAGTCAGTGTAGAAATTAATTCTACTGTTCCTTTTAATGCAGGAATGCTGACCCTGGGGTTTTTTGAAAGGCACAGCATTAGCAAACTTGTTGTATATCCTAATTTTTTTGATAGTTCATTATAAGGTAATGGAGTGAGCGTAAAGCTACCAACTCCCAAAGAATAGGCTATCTGCTCAACGGTTTCGCGGGAAACTGGAGACGCTAATGCATCGATGGTTAAATTAAACATTCTCATTATCCTAGTAGTAATGCTGTCCTTTGATACTAGCGGAAAGAGAAAGTTTATGGCAGGCTTGGATTATAACAAAACATTATAAAAAACTATGACATGAATGAAAATGCCATTCATTTATCAGCCTCCGTCAGCAGGAAAAAATCCACTCTTCGCTCACAGCGGCCTGTCACTCGATTCATAACGCCTTCAAATAATTCGTCACGGGCCACAGTCTTTCATACTGGTAGTCCACCTCAGATCCGAAGCGAGATACCACACCGACAGATTGCTCAGCGCTTATGATAGGTCTAGCAAATGTCGACAACGACGTTCAAGAATGCCGCCCCGGCCACCTGTGGCCGACCACATCGTTGCTCACAGGTGGCACGCACCAACGTCTTAGCACTTTAGCTTTCCGCCGGATGCAATACCGATTCAGGGTGTTAAAGTATCAGGTTCAACGAACAGATTACGGCTTTACCCCTTATCACGGGACTGAAGCCATTCCTCATGGATCTTCTGTACTCTGGACCACAATGTTTTGAGTGATTCATCGGAAACATTGTCAAAAGTCAGGCCAAACTCTTCCCTCAGCACGTCTAGCCATTCCGGTAGAGACGCGGAAGTCTGCGTGGTTACGACGTCGCCGTCAGTTTTGGTAAGAACACAACCTCGCATTACCGTTTTACCGTTAGGCTGTCGAAGTTGCGCAGTGACAACTTTGGCATAACCAGACTCTGGCGAAAACACATTAAAGTGATGGCGGTCTGATAAATTCCCCATATCAGTAGGCTCATCAGCCATACTTACGCCTGCAATCCAGCAAGATGGATCGGCAGTGAGATGCCAGTCACCCACGCCATCCTCGCCAACGGCCTCCATTCCAAACTTCATTAATCCCTGGTGGACGGTTGCATTTATAAGAGGCATTTGTTCATGCAGCGCGTCGCCGAGGCCGATATCAACCCACCATCGGCCATTGGGATTGCTTTCACACGGCATCCCCTCAGCGATAATGGCGACATGATTTTCCAGCTTAATCCGTTCAGGGCCTTCAACACCATGGACGTTTGCAGGGTTGAGACTCACACGATAACCAAGCTGGGTGAGTAATGTGTATAAGCCGCCATTCAACTGAAAACAGTAACCGCCTCGCCGCGTGGTCGCTGCTCTTCTGAAACTTTCAAGTGGATCAATTCCCCATCCTTCTTTGAGGTGAATCCAGAAGGTTTCGTAAGGTATCCGTTCAACATGAGCTCGATGAATTCGGGTCAGTGCCTGTAGGGAGGGTGTCTCGGCATCAAGGCCAAGGCGATTCAGGTAAGCTGCTACTAATTGATTCATTCTAGATAAATTTCCTGTTCAGACCAAAAGTGCTTGCGAGTCAGCTGGCTCGGATAAACCGTCAGCTCCAGGGGAAGCTGTGCCAGCGCCTGCCATGCTTGCAGGAGTTATTGTGCAAAGCCTTCTGGACTTGTGCTTGGGCGAGATGTTGTGACTCTTCATTCAATTTCGCGTCACTATCAGCTGGTATAACAATCACAACGTAAACCCTTTCACATTTGGTAATGAATTTGAAAAGATCCTGCGTGGGTTTTCAAAAGGATATTAACGCCATAAACAATGGTAATTTATTGTATTTACGTTATTTACATAACAATAAGTCCGTTATTTATTGAAAGTGGTTATATTCTAACTTCCTGTTATGGCCTGGTGTAGAGCTTAAAATGGAAGTGGTATTTTCATATTTGAGAGGGACTGACATCACTTTTATGTAATAGATATTTTCTCGTTCCAGTGATAGCTCTGCCAGACGCGGACGTTCTCATGTCACGATCTATCTATTTAGAGGGGCAGAGCGCTCTCCCGCACGGACTTCGCTTCTTCACTTTTTGAAAAATGTTTTCAGGCTGACGCTTGACTAGGTAGAACGATCGTTCTACCATTAATTCATGAACAAAAAGCCGAACGATACCCGAGAAAAAATCCTGGCGACCGCCGAGCAACTTATCTATCAGAACGGCATTCATGCCACAGGCATGGACCTTCTGGTCAAGACCTCTGGCGTAGCAAGGAAAAGTATTTATCGCTATTTCGCGACCAAGGATGACGTGGCTGCCGCCGCGTTGAATGCACGTGATGAACGCTGGATGCACTGGTTCAGAACTGAATGTGATAAAGGCACTACTCCTCAGGAGCGCATCCTGAATATGTTCACTGTACTCAAAGGCTGGTTTGAGTCAGATGGCTTTCGTGGTTGTGCCTTTATTAACACGGCTGGAGAAGTGGGTGACCCTGCCGATCCCGTTCGCCAGATCGCAAAGCTTCATAAACAAAAATTGCTGGATTACACGCTGGAACTCACCGGGCAATTAAACATCGAGCAACCGTCAGCCTTGGCCAAACAGTTGCTGATTCTGATGGAGGGCGCTATCACCATGTCACACGTGATGGGCGATGACAGCGCGGCCGATAGCGCAAGAGAAGTGGCGCAACTGCTGTTGAAGCAGGCCTCTCACTAGGGCCTGAGTTTCAAAAAAACTCGTTCTACTGATATATCCAAATTTTCTGGAGGCTCTACCATGTCCGATAAACAGACTCGCCCGCCACTTCCTCCTTTCACTCGCGAAACGGCGATTGAGAAGGTGCGACTCGCTGAAGATGGCTGGAACAGCCGAGATGCCGAAAAAGTATCGCTGGCCTACACGCTGGACACCAAATGGCGTAATCGCGCTGAGTTTGCAACCAATCGCGAAGAAGCCAAAGGTTTCCTCACGCGGAAGTGGAAAAAAGAACTTGAGTATCGTCTGATTAAAGAGCTATGGGCGTTTACTGACAACCGCATCGCTGTGCGATACGCCTATGAATGGCATGATGACTCGGGTAACTGGTTCCGTTCTTATGGCAATGAAAACTGGGAATTTGAAGCAGATGGCCTGATGCACCGCCGCTTCGCCTGTATAAACGACATGCCGATTAAAGAGAGTGAACGCAAGTTCCACTGGCCGCTGGGTCGCCGTCCGGATGATCATCCAGGTCTGTCGGAGCTGGGTCTTTAACTTTCTCAATGTTGTTCCGATAAGCCCCCGACGACTGTCTCAGCCGGGGGCTTTTTCTCAGCCTAAAAGTGACGGCATATATTTATCGCACTAATGATGTCATTCGTGCCTGCGGAACTCCCTGTGCCGCGTGATGAGCGTTTATTTCGTGCGGCAAGAGAACTGATGCTCAGCCATCGGTGGGAAGCGACCTTAATTGACATGGCTGACATTGCGAATATGTCGGAACGTACTTTTTCCCGCCATTTTTTACGTGACACAGGTTTCAGCTTCAGAATGTGGAAACAGAGAGCCAGAATATATACCTCATTAGATCTTCTATCTAATGGTGTATCCGTTAAACAGATCGCCTACCAACTCGGCTTTTCCTGTCCTGCCACGTTTTCTGCTGCATTTCGTTCAGTGATGGGTACAACCCCAAGCGAGTTCTAATCTGGCTTTGACGATTTCTACTTAATAAATTTACTCATTGGGGATACAGATGTCTACCCTCACTCATAGGAGACCAGCTCTCTTTTTGGCATGGCTGCTCTGTGCCAACAGCGGACGTTTCTAAGTTGCCTCTGCATCAATTTTTAGAGGATAGGTTAATCATGCAGCATAACCCATGCGCTCACAAAATTTAACTGTTATTTATATTTATTTTACTGCTATCGTTAAATGCTGGATTATTATCTACACTGTATATAACCTGCTTGAATACGGAAACTGATAACTATCATAAAGACATTAACTCGAGATTATGACACGAAGCAGGCATTATGGCAGGCAACCTATGCTCATACTCACCATCTTCGTTAAACTTTCCTTATTAGCGGATAATTGTATTAAACCAAGGGTGAGATGCTCATTTAATTTTTGTGCCAAAAAAGATAATGATAACCTGATAGGCTTTTCATCATTGAAAGTGAGCCAACGAGTCCGTAAAATTCTGGTTTGACAACTGCCTTTTCAGCTACCTTAGATATATTCATTAAATGGATGTTCTATGAAAAAAAACATTACAGTAACTATTAATTCAAATTCATTTCCTAAGGGTCAAGGTCAATACTATATCCCTCTGACCAATGTTAACAAAATCGATGTCAACTGCATGCTAATCCATACCGCATTGTGGACTCGCCCTCCTAAGCTTACTGGTTTTAATTTGTCTGACTTCTGGGCCTGGCTAAGATACTTCCCCGCCTTTTCAAAGACATCTCCTGACTTACGACTTCGTAAAGAATGGAAAGACATAGATCCTCACCAAAAAACCATTTTAAGTGATGAGATAGGCGTTGGCTCAACTACGTTTACATTAATCGATACTCTAGGTTTTCAGGGGTTCATTGATGCAATTTATGTATTGGAAACATTG
Source organism: Pectobacterium sp. S5 (assembly GCF_051707265.1). Classification (NCBI taxonomy): domain Bacteria; kingdom Pseudomonadati; phylum Pseudomonadota; class Gammaproteobacteria; order Enterobacterales; family Pectobacteriaceae; genus Pectobacterium; species Pectobacterium sp. S5. The sequence goes on along the minus strand of NZ_JAULSZ010000004.1, from coordinate 32,936 downwards.
AACCTTACTCATCTTCTTTTAAAAAAATCTAAAAATGGTCAAGGTAAAACTCCTGACTACATTGGCTTAGATAATTTTGGAAGAATCATCGCTCTTGAATGTAAAGGTACACAAAATAAAATAAAAGATTTACATAAAGCCATAACGAAGGGAATAGGCCAAAAGGTAAACTTAACAAAAAACCCCGTTAGCCAAATTAAAATAGGGCTCGTGGGTGGGATTTTCATTCCGCAGTTTGACAATCCCCAAAATGCACTTATACACTTCTGTGATCCTGACTGGAGTGAATTTGACAAAATCATTTCAGAGGTTGATACTCAGGACCTTACTAAGGCTATAATTCGGGGATCGGTAATCAAACAATTATATCTCGCTGGTGCAAACAATTCTGCGAATGAGTTATCAAATTATGTGAAAGGGGAAGGCTTCGAATTTTCCCCACAGTCCATTGCCGAATTAAAATACTTTGAGCGAGAAAAAGTAGTATTCAGCCACAGATTCAGACACCCAACTGAAGGCGGAGTTTCTCATATAAAATTCAGCACTAGAATAGATAAGTCGTTATTTGATGTGGTAGAAAACATCACCTCAAACAATACCAAAGCATCTGTATTGATTAATCAATACAGTGTCACCGAAGCGAATTTTAACCAGCGACATGATGAGCATTCATGGGGCGCCTATGAGAGTGAAAATAGTGGAAGGATCATTTCTCCACAAGGGTTTAAATTTAAATTAAATTATAAAATAAATAATTAGCTTCAGCACTCCCCTCCATCTATAAAGCACCATTTAAATATCTTAAAGAACTGTATGGTGGAGGGTTATTTTCTGATTTTTAGAAAAACCATTCATTACATTGGAGCAATTAACTTCTGATTGATTTTCCCATGTAAGATAAGCCTTCAACTATTACGTAGAATAATTTTTAAATTCCGCTTCTCGCTCATTGGAGACCTGATCTCTTTTTGGCATGACTGCTAAGTGCCAAAAGCGGATGGGGCGGTTTGACGGGAGACTAACACTTCCGACAGAAAGCGTGACTTCAGGTCATCAGATGAATCTATTCAGAAAACCTTATTTTTATGGGGCCCCTGAGATGAGGCAGATGCTCTGATTTACAGGGCATAAGCAGGACGAGTGGGTGAGCCGAGTACCGCCCCATCATCTGAACTGGGGCGGTTCGAATGTGTATTGATTGACGGTGTATAGCCACAAGCTGCCTGGAAGCACACAGCTAACAACAATCAGAAGCTATATGTCACCTTCAGGCTTCCGGTAGGCGATGCTTTTCGTTGAACAATTGGGCTATTGCGCGCATCACCAGTCAACTGTGTAAAGCCTGCTGCGGCAATCATGCTCCAGTTTTGGTTGAACTTGTGCGTCCAGTCAGCGTTCAGTGAATAGGCATAAATCCCAGATCCGACATCATGTTGGGCAAATCCCGATGCGGCCGACTGTGATGCATTTACCCCGTAGTAAGTCTGCATGTACTCGCTCGTCCCCCAACTGCTGGTCAGCGCCAGCGTGACGGAATTTTTCGATGACGTATAGAGCGGGCTGATAATGCCAAAATGCAGGGCTTCACCATTGCTTCGTTGAGAAACCGGCACCTCAGCCTGCACTTGTAAATTAAGCCAGTCCGTCACCTTATACCCCAGACCAAGCACACCGACAGCCGATCCTTTGACGTCACCCATACCTCGCAAGTGGTCGCTACCGTAGCTGATCGAGTCGCTGTCCACGTCACGATCCTTACGGCCGGCGCGATAGCTCAGCGCAGCGCTGTAATCCAACTTGCCGATGCTGTTACCGTAACCGATACCACGCGTGGTGCTGACGAAGAAACCATTTACCATAGAGTAATCAATCACCAGGGCAGTCGTGACGCGGCTTTCATCCGAACCAGAATAACGTGGCGCAACATCCACGCCTCCCCCAAGAGTCAACTCGTTGCCCTGTTTCTGTTCTGCTGCCAGTATTGGGGTGGACAGTAACGCCAGGACAGCGCCTGACAATAGTTTTCTCAGGGCACGGCCCGAGAGCGAATGGAGGAACTTATGATGCAGGTTGATGTTTCTCATTAAAGAAGTCCTTGTGGATTCAACTGATTACGATACAAGCGGTTTTAAACACCAGAACGCTCAGTTTGAATGCTCACCCTGAAGTTCTCATGAGCCAAAAATGAAGAAATACTGAAGTCAGTACCGAGCTGCAAATCTGATAGATTTCCTGATACCGGTTTTTTCTTCAGACGTTCTTCATTCACTGTTGATAAAGTAACTATTGTGAACATTCTCCTAATTGAAGACGACCTCGATCTCGGCAATGGCGTACGCATTGCCCTTGAGGATCAAGGATTAGATGTTATATGGGTGCGCCGTAAAGTGGATGCGCTGCATCAACTCGATCTCTGCGTGCCAGAACTTGTATTGCTCGACCTCGGCCTGCCCGACGGTGATGGCATGAGCCTGATGGCGAGCCTGCGTCAGCAGTTCAAGGGAATCCCCGTGATCATCCTGACTGCCCGAGGCACTCTGCAAGATCGTCTGGCTGGGCTGGATGCCGGTGCAGACGACTATCTCGTCAAACCTTTTGTTCTCGCTGAGTTGTTGGCCAGGGTTAGAGCACTTGCGCGGCGCAGTTACGGTTTTCAGAATGAGGTGATAGAAATTCGAGGATTATCCCTCCATGTGCCGACGCGACGCGTGACGGTGGGTGCACGTAATGTTGATTTGACTGCAAGTGAATACGCGCTGCTTGAAACGTTAATGTTGCGTACTGACCGCGTGCTTACACGACGATTTCTGGAAGAAAAGATATTCGGTGCAAAAGAAAACATGAGCAATCCTCTCGATGTGCATATGGGTAATTTGCGTCGCAAAATCGGCGAGGGCTATGTGCGAACGGTGAGGGGCGTAGGGTATGTCATTGATACCGTACCGATTCAGAAGGGGGCTGGTTGATGCGCAATTTTTGGCGCCACCTAAAAATCCCAACGCTCGTACGGAGAATTATGATCGCCCAAATGCTATTGCTTACGCTGCTTTGGTGTCTTTTTCTGACCTACATTTTATGGGAGAACTTGCGTAGCCCCTCTATGCTATTGGGCAACAAGACTTACGAAACCATTCTTACATTGGTTGATCGTATGGGGGATCGTCCGCAGGATCTAACTGATGTGCTGGAAACGTTCAGCAAGGCGTTGCAGGAAGGTTATGGCGGGGGGGAAGATCCAGAACTGTCAATCAGCCTAATCGTTCGGAAGAGTAAAGAGATAATTTATTCATCTGATGGCGCTCCGGCAGGGGTGACAAACACCCAATATGGGAAAATTCAGAGCATTCAGAGCGACGGTCGCACCTGGACTAGCCGTACGCTAAAGTCCGGGAACTCCGATGCGGAGGTCACGCTGGTCACTCCTGCCGGAGGCTGGAATTTCTTTATATACCTGAACTCGCGTGGATACTACATATTGCCGCTGCTGGTATGCATTCCTTTTCTCTTGTTTCCCGCGTGGCTGTCAATCCGCATTGCAATGCGACCCTGGAACAAGGTGGTAAATGAAATTGCCTTACGCACTCCAGAAGATCTCTCTCCCTTAAAAGAAGTACCAAAGCACAGGGAGCTTCGCCAAATGGTGGACGCGATTAATATATTTCTTGCCAGAGTGCGAGAAAGTGCTGAAAGGGAACGGGTTTTCATTGCAGATGCCGCTCATGAGCTGCGTACCCCCCTGGCTGCGATGCGAATCAATGTTGAGGCTTTGCAGTCCTATATAAGCAGCGATAATCAACAGGCGTTGCTTGCAGGGATTATTCGCAGCAATAGCCGTGCTGCTCGTCTCGTCAATCAACTGCTGCTGTTGATGCACAGCGAAGCGCGCATTGACACGGTTATGGAGCCTGTGCCGCTGACGACGCTCATACAAGAGCGAATGGCAGCGTTGGCACCGCTAGCGGCTGGGCGCAGGATTGAGCTTGAATTCTACTCCCATGATGAAATCTGGATTACCGCTGTTAGGGAACGCCTGATGTCGCTGATTGACAATGTCATTGAAAATGCCGTGAAGTACAGTCCTGAGGGCGGACGGGTTGAGGTAGATGTACGATCATTAGATAAATCCACGCAGTTACGTGTCTCAGATGCAGGGCCCGGTATTCCAGTTGAATTGAGGGAGCGTGTGTTCGATAGATTTTTTCGCGATCCCAATCAGATGCAAAGCGGGAGTGGGTTGGGACTGGCAATAGTCAAAGCGGTTGCGCAGCAACACAACAGCAACGTATACCTAAGTACGTCTGCAGAAGGCGGGCTCACGGTAACGGTTGACTTTCCACACCACAATTCCGTCTGAAAGAAAACACAATGTTGTCCTTTTCCTTATTACTTGAGAAATCAGTCGCGCATTGCGGATCCAGCATCAGTGCCTCATCCGCTTCCGCCTGCAACGCCTGGATGAGATTAAGCCAAAGCGGCTTTCTGGCAATCCGGCAAAAAATGGTGACCGGATACTGAAAAGTGCACCGTCATAGGTGGTTGGCTCAGTAAGCCCAACACGTGCACTGGTGCAAAAAAGCGTGTTCAGTGACGAACCGCCGAGCACCGGGCAGGTAGTCTGGATGGCAGGAGCAGACAGAATACTGTGCGTTTCACCCTCTGGGCTGTAACGAACAACCCGACTGCCACCCCATTCGGCGTTCCACAGATAACCCTGTGCATCAATGCAGGAACCATCAGGCGCTCCGCCGCCTTCGACTTCCGTAAAGATTCGCTGATTGTCGAGCGTAGGATAATCACAGCAAAAGATTCGTCCCTGCATGGAATCGCTGTAATACATCGTGCCCCCATCCGGGCTGAAACAGATGCTGTTAGGAATGGCAACAGCGGGCAGGTCGAGTGTTTCCGTTTCCAGACTGACAGAATTTAGCCTGTGAAATTTACCGATGGGCTCCACCGGATAGCCGTCGTGCATCGTGCTAAATACGAAGTCGCCAGCACGATCGCAGCGGCCGTCATTAATACGCGTACCGGGTGCACCGGGTGAGGCGGCAACCAGGGTAAACGTATTGCTCTGCAAATCGTAATAACCCAGGCAGGATTCAAACCCCATCAGCAGAATGTGTTCTTCATTGGTCAGCGCAAATGAGCCGAGGCGTTCCGGTAAGGGCCAACGGCTGATTTCTTCACTGCCTTCCAGGATGGCGAGTAATTCACTCCCCTCAATATCTGTCCAGTACAGGCGACGTGTCCTTTCGCACCAGAGGGGACACTCTCCCAGTTCATTGCTGGTATAAGCTGCAATAGTAAGCATTGTTTATTACCTTAGAGAGGCAGGGATTCCCTGCCGTAAAGTGGATGAGTTTCTGACGCCACGGGCGTATGAGTTTTCTCTGTCAGTTCAGAAAACGTTGTGACAGGCGATCGCCAAAGAGCATGACGGCAAGCCCAGCCAGCATGACCAGCATTCCGCCCAGTCTGAGCAACGAAACCGGCCTTCGTATGGCACCCAGCAGACCAAAATGGTCAATCATCTGTGATGAAAGTAACTGTCCGACAATCGCCAACCCGAGCAGGGCTGAAAATCCGATTTTGGGTGCGAGTACGACATAGCTGAACAGAGCGCAGGCCCCGATCAGACCTCCCGCCAGACTCCACAACGGTTGTGACGGAATGGCCGCAAGCGAAGTCAATGATCCCTCGCGCAGCAGTGAATAAATCCCAAGGCTGAACGCTCCGGCAGCGAAGGAAAACAACGCGGCGGTGACAGGATCGCCCCCGAGCCCTCGTGCCAGTTGGCTGTTCAGGGTGGTTTGTAGGGTGATCCCGAGACCTGCTGCAAAAGCGATGGCGTAATAAATCATGCTCATGCGTTTACCTGTCAGTGTGCTTACTTCAGAGGTAGGAAGGTTTCCGCAAAAATGTCAGGCTCATATCCGGCGGCGGCAAACAGATGCTCACGCGATTCATCAATGGCTGCACGAAGACGCGTGCTGTCCACGCCCAGGACTTTGCCGTTCTGCTTGACGATGCGTCCGCCGATCATGACGGTATCGATGTTGCTGCGCTCCGTCGCATGTACCACCGTGCCAAAGGCATTCCCGGACGGGTAGAGGTTGATGTCACTGGCGTTAATCAGGATCAGATCGGCCTGTTTGCCCGGCGTCAGGCTGCCAACTTTGTTCTGCAACCCTGCACAGGCCGCACCGTCGACGGTCGCTGCTTTAAGGAGTTGTGCTGCTGGAAGAGTTTTCAGCGAATGTGCGGGATCGCAGCAGTGCTGCTGGTGTATGCCCATCACCCGCTGCAGGTAAAATGCCACGCGCATTTCCATAAACATGTCGGTACTGTAAGACGTTTCGTTATCAACGCTGAGTCCCGGGCTGATGCCGTGGCGATGCGCAGCCTCAATGGCATACATACCGTCTTCGATGCCATAGTGCGCATCGGAGCGGGGACAGACGTTCACGCGAACACCCGCTTCCCGCAGGATGTTCCATCCCTCGTCAGGCAATGACGTGCAGTGATTGAAGATATTGTCCGGCCCAAGAAGCCCCTGCTGATGCAGTGATTCAAGTTCAGAGGCCATTTCAGCGCCAAAGAATTCAGTGACGATTGGCAGTCCCAGCCTGCGGGCCTCGGCCCACAACTCTGGCTCCAACTGTGCCATGACGCCAAGAGTAACAAGCCCCTCGGGGTTATTTTTGAAATACTTCTCCTGCAGGCGTTGCCAGTTGCCCGGCCAGTGCGCTCTGTCCCATTCGCCCGAGACCGGTGCACCGGAGGCGTGGATGGCGCGAATACCCGAATCAAGCAGGGCCTCTACGGCGGCGTCCGAATGCGCAGCGGTGCGGCTATTGTGCGAATTATCAATCACTGTGGTGATACCTGCGTCAATAGCCCCCAGAGCGGTAAGCAGGTTACCAACATAGATATCGGCAGGGCGGTAGTATTTGGCGAAAGAGAAGTGCGTGGCGTTGCTGTAATCGTCTAGGCAGGTGGCATTTGGGTTGATGCGGCGCAACTGACCTTCCCATGAATGACGATGCGAATCCACCATCCCCGGCATGACAATCATGTTCGTGGCATCTATTACGTGCGCATCCTGTACGTTCAGGTTCTGACCTACGGCGGTAATGGTTGAACCACTGATAAGAATGTCGCCGCGTTCAATGTTACCCACGCTGTCATCCATGCTCAGGATTGTTGCGCCCCGAATCAACGTTACAGGCGGGTTTACAACCTGGTTATTAACAATGTTTCTGATGTAATCGGTCATTTATACAGCCTCTTTCCTGAAAATCAGGAAAACGATACGTCACCCAATTAACCTTAAAAAGGTGCTCAAACCGTTTTCATAATTCATAATCTGCGAATAATAAGATTCACTGACTGCCGGGAAGAGGAAGAAATGGATCGTATACAGGCTATGCAGATCTTTATCCGGGTGGCTGAAGCCGGAAGCTTCGTGCGGGCGGCAGAAGCGCTTTCACTGCCTGCTTCAACGGTTACCAGTACGATTAAAAGTCTTGAGAAATATCTACAGGTACGCCTGCTTAACCGGACAACGAGACGGGTCAGCCTTACCCCAGAAGGTTTGCAGTATCTCAGTGAGTGCAGGGAAATTCTCTCATTAATCGAACATGCGGAATCCGGCCTGAAGGATTCCGTCAGGCGACCACAGGGGCGTCTGCGAGTTGATATGCCGAGTGGGATAGCCCATTTCATCGTTATGCCAAACCTGAAAGACTTTTACCGGCTTTATCCGGATATTTACCTGATGATTGGAGTAAGCGATCGACAGGTCAATCTCGTTCAGGAGGGCGTGGACTGCGTAATCAGGACGGGGGAGCTGAATAACTCTACGCTTGTGGCTCGTCCGCTTGGCCGTTTTCGGTGGATCACTTGCGCCTCACCGGACTATCTCAGGGAGTATGGTATTCCTGATAGCCCTGAAGAGTTGTCACAGCATCGGGCCATTCACTACTTTTCCGGCTCTGCCAGGCGCGCGGATGAACTGCATTTCCTGCGTGGCACTGAGACTTTGTCTGTGCCAGTAAAGGGAAATGCCGCCGTTAATGAAACGGGACTCTATATTAAAATGTGTCTTGACGGTTTTGGGCTGGCACAGCTTGCTGAAAGCATCGTTTTTGAGAATCTTCAGGAAGGAAGACTTGTTGAGGTTATGGCTGACTGGCAGCCGCCATCAGTTCCGGTCACATTACTTTACCCACATCAGCGTTTTCTTTCTCCGGCCGTTCGCGCGTTTTCTGACTGGGTTGCCACTATTCTATGAAGCACTCGTACCGCAAGAGAATTGATGCTCAGCCATCGGTGGGAGGCGACCTTAATTGAGATGGCTGATATTGCGAATATGTCGGAACGTACTTTTTCCCGCCATTTTTTACGCGACACAGGTTTTAGCTTCAGAATGTGGAAACAGAGAGCCAGAATATATACATCATTAGACCTTCTCTCTAATGGTGTATCCGTTAAACAGATCGCCTACCAACTCGGCTTTTCCTGCCCTGCCGCGTTTTCTGCTGCATTTCGTTCAATGATGGGCACAACCCCAAGCGAGTTCTAATCTGGCTTTGAATGTTTCTACTTAATAAATTCACTCACTGGGGATGCAAATTTTTGTTTTTCGCTCTTAACTGACGGAGCGGTCCTTTTACCTGACTACTAAGTGCCAACAGCGGACGTTTCTATGGCTATTGAGTATCAAAAAACTGGGCGCGGATCATACTACCCTATTACATCTTTAATTCTATCTTCTCATCTGAAACATAGATCGCGCTTTTCACTTCATTTGGCAATGATTCATATCTCAAAGGTTTTTGGGGTGTCGAAATTAATCTATATTCACCTTGTTCATAGTCGTAGCTGAACAATCCTTTGCTTGACATTTCAACAAAAGAACGTAAGTAGCGAGAACGTTGCTGCTCATTTGAAAATGAAGGAATATTACTTTTTATAACACTAACCTCTGACAAAGATTCCAGTGTGTATATATAATCAAGAATAAAATTATAGTTCTCGGCAGAAGCTTTGATCCTTTCAGGAACAGGACCTTGACCAGCTGTTGCAAAATGCGCGAGGTATCCTTCCTGGCTGGATAAAAACCAGTCCAAATCATATTCTAAAAACTCATTGTCCATTTCCGTCATTTTTAACACCACGTAGCAGCCAGATTAATCAACCCTGTCTTTTCCAGACCGTAATATCACTGCTTGTTGCCGATATAATTAACTCACCATCCCATGAGAAACCAACACAGCGAAAGTAATCATTTGCAAGTCTGAGACACCCTTCTTTATGGGAGGCAATTAATGCACTCTTACCCGGCGGGCACCAGATTAACATTTCCAGAGGCCACCCTGGCGACACTCGCTCCAGGGCCTCTCCATACCGGTTATACATTGGTAAACCACCGCCACACAGACCTGCAATGGAAAGAGTCTCACCGCTCAGCGGTCCTATACCTGCACATGCAAGGCCAACTGAGTCGTACCAGTTACCATACTCTTCATGATCTCTGGCAATAATCTCTCCACTCATACAATCAAGCACCCCTCTTCCGGAAGAGGAAATTATCAGGAGCAAGTGGTTATAATTACGTGAAAAAGCGACTTCGGTTAAACCACCTACGGCCATCTCGATACAAGGCACCCAATTACAATCAGGAATATCTCTCAGTAGCAATTTAAGGCTATTTTCATGGCTCTTTGGCTGCCAGATAGACATCTGAACTCCTTATCAGTGTTGGGCGGCACATAGCATCTCATAACGAGGAGAAATGTTATTTTAACAGCAGTTAGGATGAAGTGTCATAAACAGTTATCTTTACGCCCGCCCCTTCGTTCAGGTTCAGACAGACAAGCATTGATCTGCTCCCCATAGATAAATACGCGGCTATGATCGTAAAGTATCGATCAGCCGCCAGGAAAATCGCGAACTTCCACTGGCCTCTCACTGCAGATCATGTTGCACACTGCCCGCTTCGTGCCAGAAGCGGATATAGCTAACGTTATTATGGAGGCTGTTTTATGAGTTGTGGCCAGTGTCTAGATTTATGTGTTAAATACGTTATCCGTCAACCTGAACAATTACGTAAAGCAATCCGCATTGCAAAGCATGCGCTCAGCGAAGGGGTTCTGACCGAAATTAAAGCAACTGATGATTGGAACCAATACAGCTTTCATGAGTGTGCTGAAAAGATGATATGGGGCGATATAGTTGATTATCATTTTGTTTGTAAGCATTGTGGGACTCGGTTCGCATTGGGAGCTGAAACCTACCATGGCAGTGGTGGCTATTGGTCGCCCGAGAATGAAAAACCATCTGCAATAATTGACTAGCTTTTGTTCTTAGCAGCCAAGAATTTCTGCTGTGAACGGCTTCGTGCCAGAAGCGGAAGTTCCTAAAACAGTCTGTACTAACCAAAGGGAAGTATGTCAGGCCTGATTTGCCATGAAAGCAGGCTTACCCTTAAAAAAAATGACGCCATCCCTATTTCAGTTGTTTCAGAAAGATGCAATAACAGGCTATAAAACAAACAGAAAAGCATTGTCTTACTCTCTTTCATTCTTTTGACCTGCAAGTTAAACGGCAAAGCGTGATCGTTGAGACAAGCGCCACAGATCAGAAATCCGGGGGTGATAAATTTTTAAGTTATACTGAGAGGTTTCCCCCGACCATTCAAACTGAGCAACTGAAAAAATGAAAATTTTTCAATACTCTTATTGGGGCTATGTATGAGCAGAGAAAAGGCATTCGAAAAATTTAAGGAAGTGCAGGAACGGTATATCGCTCGAAAAGATACTCTTTTTGAAGCAAATGAAGCTGAAAGCCGCTTACTGGTGATAGATGAGATCCTAAGTATACTGGGCTGGAATAAAGAAGAATTTACACCGGAAGCGTATTGCGGAACAGCGGGGTATGCCGATTATATACTGAGTATTGAAAGAATGCCTCGCCTTGTTGTTGAAGCCAAAAAAATCGGCGTGACCTTTGGCCTTCCAAAAAACACCTTAACCTTGAACGAATACTCTGTCGCCTATCTCAAAAAAGCATTCAATAAGAAAATTTCTGAGGTTATCGATCAGGCACAAAGATACTGTGTCGAAAAAGCAGTTCAATATGCATTAATCACAAATGGTGCAGAGTGGTTTGTTTGCCCCATGCTGCCAAAAGCCGGTAAAACAACTGACTCGATGAAAGGCGTTTATTTTGGAAATATCTTTGGAGATGAGTTTTCGTTTGATCTCATGTACAACCTCATCTCTAGGGACAGCACAGAAAAGAATAATCTGGACAGCTATCTCTCAGAACTGAATCATGTACCATCAGAAGTGTGTTACATGCTAAAAGATCATGTTCATGATTTCATTTGGGATAGTAACAAAGATAATCAATGGATAGATGACTTTTATGAAAACTTTTTCTCCCAGATAACAGAGAACAATCAGCGAAAAATGCTGGAACACTGCTTTGTCAGTGACTCTAAGTTGGATCAGTTTAAAGGAGAAATAAAAAGAGCGTTAAAAGATTCAAAACCCAGCTTTCTTCCGAATGATGCGTTAGATCTCTCACCTGCTGAAGGTAAAGAATTCATTCTAGAGCATCATACTGGTAAAGTTATCATCATTACTGGTGCCGTTGGATGTGGAAAGACCACTCTGGTGACTAAATGTTTAGTAGAAGCCAGACAGCAAAAGAACATATATGCAACTCCAATCATCATAGATTTAATAAATGACGTTTCAAAACATAGCATTGATGTAAAAAACGTCGTATTCACTTATCTGCATGACAAGATAAAAAGCGAGTATGAAAGTGAATTTACATTAGATGAGCTACGCATTACATTTTCGCATGAAATTAAAGTATTAAAAAATGGGCCCTACAAGGATATCTTTTCCAAGAATCCAGAAATGTTTATGGTCAAAGAAGCTGAACTGCTGGAGAAGGAAAGCGTCAACCGACAGAGTCTAGTATTAAAAATATTCAAAAAACGTGTCAAAGAAAACAAATCCGTTATTATTGTGATTGATAATGTCGACCGAGCTTCTGAATCGTTTCAAGAGGAAATTTATGCTTTATCTCATTTAATAACCCAAGAATCGGGTGCAACAGTCATCATCACACTCAGAGAGTTCACCTTCTTTAAAAATAAAGATAAAGGTTTTCTGGACGTTAGGCCAGAAGACAAGATCATTCACCTCAAATCACCAGACTTTAACAAACTGATTTCGACCAGGATAAAGTACATTAAAGAATATCTGAGTGAGGATTTTAGGATTAAAGACTGGAGAAAAAAATATCAGCTTCAAGATTTCTTGGAAAAAATGAATTTCTACGCAGATGTGCTGAGAAAAAACCTTCAACTGTCGAGTGAGAGCATGCCCATCCTGGAGATATTATCTTCTGTGTCTTGGCATAATATCCGAAACTTTTATCAATTGATTAAACACGTACACTACCAATTGGGAAATGAGTCAGCGTGGCGTAAAAAGGATGTCATCTCCACGCTCACTTACCATCCAGATCACACGGAAAAAGCATATATACCGAATGTTTATCTGCCCTATCAGAACGTAAACCAGTGCTACTTCCTGAAGTTAAGAATACTCTATTTTTTGAATGACGCCGTTTCCCCCGGAGAAATTGCAAAAGGAATTAGCCTTGAACGGATAATCCGGTTCGCATCACTTTACGGTTATAAAAAAGACTGGATTAGCAAAGCAATTGAAGGTTCGGTTAAAGAAAGGATTATTGAATGTATTGAACTACCCTCTGACAGTGACTTCAACATCGAATACACCGTTAGCTCAGCCCATACATTTCGTATATCGCCTTTAGGCACCTGTTTGATACTCGATATCTGCCACACATCAATTTACCTGTCTTTGACATCTCTTTATTTACCTTTCCATGAAAAAAAGCCCTATAATGAAGCAAAACAAGAACTCACCAGACTGATTAATTCAATTTATAATGATAAGAGTATTAACACCAATCATGAGATTATTGATCTGGTCGAAGAAAGTCAGATGCCAATTCTGATATCAAGATATCTGTCATCAGAGTATGTAAGAGAAAAACTGACTTTATCATTACTGAGAACTCAAACAGACGTACTCTTAACGGAAAAAAGCATAAACCGATTGGTGGCATCGTTCAGTCGTAACATAGGGAACAACGACGAGTTTACCGCTAGCCGTGAAAAAAACGATCACGGTAATTTATCTTTCGATTTCGACGATGGAATTGAAACAACCTGCGCATCCGGTGAAGAGCGAGACATCCCGCCTTCATTCAAGCCATTATCTCTTGAAAATGCCATGTCCTGTGGAAGTGAGTATATCCCTCTCATTTTTGTCGCTCTGGTGATACGATCCTATCTTGGTTTTGAGACCAGCATTGGCACTCAGATCACAGAAACAATTAACGATCACATAGTAAATGATGACAATAAAAAATATACAAATAATGTTTCACGTGCGCTGCGTTCTAACTCTCTAATCAAACAGAAATGGTTGCTGATCAGGACAGATTTACATCCTAAGTTCAGGAAGTTTTCACTGAGCAGCACCTGGCAGTCAGAATGGATTGAAATATTCGGTGAAGAACCGCCAGAAATCGAAATTTGACGCGGGGGGATAAGGAGCAAAGTATGCAAGTAAGCTGTAAAAGTGAAATTGAGGATCAGTCGATAATTGACCAATTTCCCATAGATTCCCACATGGCAATGTTAGCATTATAAATATGGGCGAACTTCCGCTCTCGCTCAAAGCAGACGTCCCTTACGAGCTCTTAAATCTGAGAAGTCGCTGAATAATACCTCTGAACGACCCATAAACCCCGGCGACTCAATCTCCCCGAGCAGACGTTGGGACTTATTGTTATCCCATTGAGTGGGTAATGGAAAGCACTTGCCTCCATATAACCTCACTCAATGCGGAGCCACTTTCGAAAGGATATGAATCACCCGCACACCCGCGCAGAATCATCGATTACTGAGCGTTTCTCCTGTGTGGGATATCAGCGTTCATACTCCCATTTCGGAATCACGCAGCCTTTAGGGCCGGGGGCGGTCTGTTTTCCGTTCTCATCGAAACGTGTTTCACAGCCTGTGGTCAGCCTGCCGTCTTTCCAGACTCCGCTGCTTTTGACTTTGCCATCGGGGTAATAACAGGCGCTTTCGCCCTGGCGCAGCGCGCCCTGATAATCTTTGTACTCTTTGCCATCGACCACCAACGGTTTGAAACCCTGCGCGCGACTAATGCATTGCATCTGGCCGTTAGGGTAATAGCTGATTTGGGTGTAGCTGTCATCGGTGCCGATACGCGTTTCATCCTGACGCTGACCGTTCGCATACCAGGTATTATTGGTTTGCTGGCGGTTGAACAGATAATCGGCTTCGGTGAGCGGCGTGCCGTCAGGGTTGAAGGTTTGCTGTTTACCGCAGTAGCCGCGGCCGCTCATCGACAGAGGGCAGTAATTGCGCTCGGTAATTTTGACGCCAGTGGCGGTAAATTCCTGCATCAGTCCGACTTCATAACCGTGGTCATAGGTCGATACGGACTTCGGTTTTCCGTCGGGGAAATTATAGATATACAGGCCGTCGAGTTCGCCATTGCGGTAGCCGCGATCGGCGCGCAGAGTGGTGCCATCGTCATAATATTCGATTTCACGGCCCTCCAGTTTGCCCATGACATAGTCAGCCTGATAAACCATTTTTCCGGCAGCGTTGAACTTCTGGTACAAACCGTGGGGAAGATTATCTTTATAATGAATGATTTGTGTCAGACGGCCTTTCTCATCACTCCAGCGCAGTTCTCCCTGCTTTATGCCAGCGATCAGTTCGACCTGCTGGATCTCGCCGTCAGCCGTCTTTAGTTTCCACATACCGTTAGCCACGCCTTTCACAAACGGGCCTTCGCCGTTTTCGGTGATCCACATGCCTTCAGGCTGGTCATCAACATAATCGCCCTTCGAGCGTAGCACACCCGCTAGACGGCGCTCGCTTGGGCCATGACGCTGTCCATTGAGGTAGGTATCGAAGCCACCCAGCTCTGGTGTATTGCCATCCATGCCGTCGGTGATTTCCCAGCGGCCTTCACGCTCATCGTCTTTCATCAATCCCGTTGCCGTTTCTTGCCCATCGCTGATGGTCCACTGGCCTTGCTGTTGTCCCGCTATATAGCTACCTGAACTGCCGAAGTTTTCGCCGACGGTGGTCCATTTTCCGTCAGGAACGCCATGCAGGAAAAAACCTTTTACTAAGCCATATTGCGCCGAGTAATAGACATAAGGCCCATTCTCGCTGCCGCTGAATTTAGCCGGGTCAGTTTGCCAACTGATGGCTGTCGCGCGAAATCCGGGGGTTGCGCTGTCTTCCACGCGACGGAAGGTTACGGTGAGAAATAAACCGTCTTTTTCCGCAAAGGTTTTTTTATAAGCGTAGACGTTGTCTGCTGGCTGTTTCGCAGCATGAGAAGGTGTGCCATCGTCAAGATACCAGCCGACAACGTTGCCCTGAGTAAAGTCGATGTTATCGAAATCGTGATTATCGAACTTAGGGTACTGCGCGCTGTAGTCATAAGGTGGAAGCTTGCCGAGTGCGCGTTTCACCAGCGTTGAATTGAGGTCCTTATTCTCGCGAACCAGCTTGTCCAGAACCGGCTGTAAACTTAGCACCGGAATATAGCTGCCGTCTTCAATGTAACGCCAACCGCGCAGGGCGAACTTGCCCTGGCTTTTACTCAACACCAGCGTGATTTGACCAGCCTGGTCCACGTCAGCATAAAACACGGATTCGATGGTGGAATCGGGGAAGGTACCGAGCAGGTGGGGAAGGTGATCGACACTCTGATCCTCTTCGCTACAGAAGCAATAATAGCCTTTGACCACCTGGTTTTCCTGAATGAAAACCAGAAGGGCGCTGCTGTCGCGTGCGCCCGAAATAATAGGATGCGCCAGCGTTTTACCCGCGTAAAAAGGGTGTGCGGTGTCGTCCGGGGCGGCGATAGCCGTGCTGACCCCTATGACCATATTCAGTAGTAGGATGCCAAACAGTAACTTTACGGCTTTCATTCCCTGACCTGCTCTTTTGAAAAAGTGCGCTTAGGTTACATGAAATGTTTCTAACGGTTAATATTTCGTTGAATCAATTCGTTGCTGAACGTAGCGCCTCAATCACTACGCGTGCAGATACGCCTCATACCAGCGGCTGAGCTGTTCGGTTACCGGGCGGTGTTCGGGGTTAAACGGGCGGCCGTCCAGCGCTTTTACCGGGGTGATGCCCGCCAGCGTGCCGGTGACAAAGGCTTCATCGGCAGTGAGCGCTTCTGCCAGCGTAAAATCTTGAGTCTTAACCTTCAGCCCGTTGGCCTCTGCAAGGTTGATAATGGTCTGACGGGTAATGCCGTTGAAGCAGTAGCGGCCCGACGACGTCCACAGTTCACCGCGACGGACGATAAAAAAGTTGGTGGAGTTACAACTGGCGACAAAACCGTGTGGATCCAGCATCAGCGCCTCATCGGCACCAGCCTGCAAGGCCTGTAGCAGCGCCTGAATCAGATTGAGCCGACTATGTGAGTTCAGCCTCAGATCGAAGACGTCTGGCGTACTGGTGCGGTAGGTGGAGGTAAACAGCGTCAGCCCGCGCTTTTTCGCCGCCGTATCGACGACTTTATACTCCGCCACGCACACGACCGTTGCGCCGCCGATAATAAAGCGGGGATCCTGATTCGGGGTATGCTTTTTCCCTCGGGTAATCATCAGGCGAATATGCGCGCCATCGGTCATGCCGTTGATGGCGAGCGTTTGATAGATAATATCGGTCAGCGCTTCCCGGCTATGGCCGATATCCAGCTGGATTGCGGCGGCACCGTCGAACAGACGATCCAGATGGGCATCCAGCGCAATCAGGCGGCCGTTAACCAAACGCAGGCCTTCCCATACGCCATCGCCGCACACGTAGCCGGAATCAAAAATCGACACCACCGCGTTATCGCGATGAACAAACTCTCCATTCACATACACCTGTACGTCGCTGTTACGCGGATCCTGCAAATAGGCCTGGCTGCTCTGGCTGAATAATGTGGGTTGCATCGTGCTGTTCCTGAATGTGAATGATGAGTTAAAAGGAGCGCTCGGCAAAGCGCGCAAGAAAGGCCTGGGTTCGCGGCTGCTGCGGGTTTTTGAGTACCTGTTCGGCGCTGCCCATTTCATGGATCACGCCGTTTTCGATAAACACGACGCGGTCGGCGAAGTGATAGGCAAACCCCAGTTCATGGGTGACCAGCAGAAGGGTGCGGCCTTCCTCCGCTAATGCTCGGATGGTGTGCAGCACTTCGCCCACCAGTTCTGGATCCAGTGACGATGTCGGTTCATCGAACAGCATGACTTCTGGTGACATCGCTAGCGCGCGGGCAATCGCCACCCGCTGCTGCTGACCGCCGGACAGGCTACCGGGGCGGGCTTCTTGTTTGTTGCCCAGACCGACCTTTTCCAACTGTGCTTTGGCGATGATATCCGCGTCATGCCGTGGCATTTTCTTCACCGACAGCAGCGCTTCACGCACATTCTCTAGCACGGTCATATGGGGAAACAGGTTGAATTGCTGGAACACCATGCCTACGCGTTCCCGCACGGCGCACAGCTGCTTTTCCGGGTAGTCGCGCTGGCCTTGCGCGTTGGTTTTTCCCAACACCACACCATCCAGTTCGATGGTGCCGGCGCTGGGGATCTCCATAAAATTCAGGCAGCGCAGCAGGGTGCTTTTTCCCGATCCGCTGCCGCCGATGATGGCAATTTTTTCGCCGCGGCGCACATCGAGATCGATCCCTTTCAATACCTCAACGGCACCGAAGCGTTTCTGGAGTCCGCGAATGCGCAGGACGATATCGTCGTTCAGAGCTTCATTTCCACTCAACGGATTATTTCTACTCAGCGTACCGTTTTCATTCAAAGTACGATTTTCACTCAAACTAATAGCTTCACGCATAGCAATCCTGTGGTGCTGTCAGGCTAGGGGGTTGAACGGAAACGACGTTCAAGTCGTGCGGCAAGGTAGCTCCCCGGCCAGATCAAAACGAAATAGAGCAGCGCGACCACCGTCAGGATTTCCAGCGGACGATAATAGGTGCTGCTCAGCAGCCGCCCTTGATACATCAGTTCGTTGACGGCCAGTATCGAGGCCAGCGAGGTTACCTTGGCCAGTTCGATCATCCGGTTGGTGAGGGCGGGCAGCATGTTGCGTAATACCTGCGGCAGAACCACGCGCCGCAGGATCACTGCCTGCCGCATGCCCAGCGCTTTTGCACCTTCCCACTGTCCGTGGTCGATGGATTGCAGCCCAGCGCGGAAAATTTCCGTACAGTACGCGGCGCTATACAGCGTCAGAGCCAGCGCTGCGGCGGCAAAGGTACTGAACTGCACGCCGACCAGAACCGGGAAAGCGTAATAAAACCAGATCAGTTGGATCAGAACGGGCGTATTACGGAAGATTTCGACAAAGCATCTGGCGGGCAGCGACAGCCAGCGTTTGCCAAATACGCGAAACAGACCGAGAACCAGCCCCAGCGCGGTGCCCAGCACACCGGCCAGCAGCCAGAGTTCGAGCGTGACGCCAAGGCCTTTCAGCAGCACGGGAAGGTTGTGCCAGACCAGCGAGAAATCCCATTGATAATGCATGATGTTCCTTACGCGAGCCGGCGATCTGCTAGCGACAGCCGTTTCTCAATATGTTGACTGAACAGGCTAATCAGCAGCAGCAGGGTGAAATACATCACGGCCACCAGACTGTAGACTTCCAGCGGTCGGTAGGTCTGGCTGTTGATCTGCATCGCCTGATAAAGCAGTTCGCTGTAGGCCAGCGATGACGCCAGCGACGTGGATTTGATGAGTTCAAATGAGCGTTCAATAAAGGGCGGGATCATCCGGCGTAACGCCTGAGGAAGAATGACCCGACGCAGTGCTGTTGATTTCGACATGCCCAGCGCTTTTGCCCCTTCCCATTGCCCCGCGTGAATAGAGGAAATCGCGCCACGGTAAACTTCGGCATAAAAGGCACCGGACTGTGCGGACAGCGCGATTACGGCGGCGGTAAAAGGCGAAAACGTTAACGGCGTAATGACGGGCAGGGCGTAGTAAATCCAGAAAAAATGCACCAGCGCGGGCGTATTACGATAAAAGCCAATCAACATCGCGGCAGGCAGGCGCAAGAGTTGGCGGGGCGACATTTTCATGGCGGCGAGCACCATGCCAGCGACCATCCCGATCAGGATGCTGGTGGCACCGATCTTTATCGTTCCCCATAGCCCTTCCAGCAGCAGCTGGTAATAGGGCCAGATGGCGGAAAAATCCCACTGATACGACATAAAATAGCGCCCCTGGAAAATGCATAATTAGGAAATACGTTTCTTATTTTGTTAGAACCGATGCATCTTAGCAGGTCGAAAAAATGATAAATAAATAATAAAACGTGGTGCTAATATTCCTTTTATTTATAAAAGAATGGCGGAATGCCGATGCTTCACGCTGCTGAACACCCTCTGACGTTGCGCCTCGCGACCTTTGCCCATCGATTGACGATTCAGGACATTCCCGCTGCGTTAAGACGAAAAATCGAGCTGCATTTTATCGACAGTCTGGGCTGCGGCATCGCGGGTGCGAGCAGCCAGGTGGTGAAGGACTGCGCGCGTGTCACCCGCCTGCATTATGCGGCGGGCAATAGCCCGGTATTGGATGGCGGCGTGCCGTTGGCGGCCATTGGCGCGGCGTTTTTGAATGCGGCGGCGATCAATGCGCTGGATTACGATGATGGTTATGAGGTTGCCGGACGCGGCATGGGGCACCCCGGCGCCACGCTGGTTGCCGCCGCGCTGGCGGCACTCGGATCGCGCCCGATTGACGGCGAAACGCTGATCTGTGCGCTGGCCGCCGCGTATGAAATCAATGGTCGTATCATTCAGTCTCAGCAGCCGAGTCAGGCGCGTTTTCAGCAGGTGTATGGCGTGTGCCAGCACGAATCCATCGGGGCGGCGGTGGCCTACGGACTGCTCACTGGATGTGATTCTGAAGGACTAGAGAACGCCATCGGTCTGGCGGCGTCGCTGACGCCGTTGCCTAGCTTGCACAAATACAACTGGCAGCAGCGTCCGCTGGTGTCTTTCAAGGATTACAACGCCCCTGCGGCGGAGTCGGGCGTCCGTGCCGTCGAGCTGCATCGTGGCGGGATTATCGGCCCAAGGGATGTGCTGTCCGGCGAGCAAGGATTCTGGCGCATGATGGGGTCTGATCGCTTTGATGAAGTGGCATTGCTGGATGGACTAGGAGAGGCGTGGGCGATCCAGCACGCCAGTTTCAAAGCGTATCCGTCCTGTCGCTGGATACATACCGCGCTGGAATCCTTCGAACGCGTACAGCACGAACTGGTGCTGTCGCCGCAGGCTATTGACCTGATTCGGGTCAAAGGAAGCCAGAGGCTGGCCGCTGATTTTATGGATGCACGGCCGCAAAATGCGACGGATGCGCAGTTCAGCCTGCCGTTTGCGCTGGCGTGTCTGGCTTATCGTATTCCGAGGCATCGCTGGAGTGCGGACGACACCTTAACCAACCCAGAACTTCTGGCGCTGGCCGGTAAGGTACAGGTTGAGGTTTCTCCCGAACTCGACCAACTGATGGCGCAGGCGCGTCGGCCAGTGTTGCAGGTTGATGTCGTCACGCGGGGAAAAGTGGTAAGCGGTGAGCGCATTGCCTTCCCGCTGGGGTGCGCAGAACACCCGTTGGCGGAAAGCCGCATCATGGCGAAATTTGCGGAGAATCTCTCGTCCCGATTTGCCTCAACAACGGTGGCGGAGGCAACGGCGGCGTTATCCGAACTGGAACAATGTCAGGATGTCGCCGCGCTGCTGACCCCGCTAATGCAGATGTCCTGACTCCATTCAGGACTGTTGCTTTAACCGTTTCCGACTTATTTCCAATCTTCTTTAATGACCGATGGCACTTTGCTGACGTCCACGCCGCGCAGTTTGAGAGCCTGTTCATAGTAGTGCTGCGTCTTGCCGGATTGATACAGCTTGGCAAACTCGTCATTCAGGAAGTTATGGAAGGTTTGATCGGCTTCTTTACGGATTGCCCCGCTGGTGCTGACCTCAATAATCGGCTTCGGCAGAATCAGATTGCCCTTGCCGACTTTAGCCTGTTGCAGCGCCAGCGCCGGGTGGAAATAGGACAGCGCATCGACCCGACCCGCATAGAACGCCGCCACGCCTTCATCCATATTCGGGAAACGTACCAGCTGCGCTTTTGGCAGGCGTTTGGTCAGAATTAGGTCTGGGCTGGAGCCCAGCGTGACGCCGATTTTAACATCTTCCCGATTGAGGTCGTCCCAGTTGGTCACCGTAATGCCATCGCGAATCAACACGCCTTGCGCATACCAAAAGAAAGGCTGCTCAGGAAAATCGACCGCTTTTTTCCGCTCTTCCGTTGGGTCGAGCACCAGCATGGTATCGATCTGACCGGTTTGTAAGGCGGCGATGGCGTTGCCCCATGTGGTTTCCACCGTCACCAATTTTACCCCGAGGTCTTTTGCCAGCTCTTTACCGATGTTATAGCCGATGCCGTCCCATTCTCCGGTTGATGGGTTTTTAAAATACCAGGGCTCGCCCTGTGCCACGCCGATGCGTAACTCACCGGTCTGTTTGATATGTTGCCACGTCGAGGTTTGTGTTTCGGCGGCGTGGCTGAAAAAGGAGGCGCTAATCAGCGTTATCGCCATGAATGCCTGGTGAAGTGAACGTTTCATGATAATTACCTTGATGATTGAGTTTTAATCGAGGCGATATATTTCGCTCATGCAGAGTAGCGAAATACTTATAGCGAAATTAGTTCTTTTCGCCTTATCTCATTCCAGATAAATATAACGATTCATTGAGAGAAAAATCACGTTGGCGGACTGTCTGCCCCGCGGTAGGGCGCGGCGTCTGGGGTTGTTCTGTTTAGCTTGTCATGTAGCCGATGAGGATTGCCGCTATTTACCATGTTTTTCCCCTGCGGCAGGGCATAGCAATAATTTCGCTATGCTTTTTAATAATGGGCAATTAACTCACGGTATGCGGCGTATTAGATACTACGTGGCAGCGTCATCACGATGGTAAGACCGCCGTGATGACCGTGCTCTGGCGTATCGCTTTCTGCATGACTTTTCGTATGACTTTCTGCGTAACTTTCCGCATAAGCAGAATTTTCAGTACAGGCATAAATCGTGCCTCCGTGTGCCGTGATAATGGCTGAGGCGATGGACAGCCCCAGCCCGCTGCCGCCGGAGTGCCTTCCACGCGAATGCTCGGCGCGCCAGAAGCGGTCGAAAAGCAGGGGCAACGATTCTGGCTCAATGCCCGGTCCGCGATCGGAGACGGTAATCTGCCAGCACGGTATGTTCTCACGCAGCGTCGTTTCACGCACCTCAATCGCCAGATAGCGGCCATCGCTGGCGTAGCTTAAGGCGTTCTCGATCAAAATAGAGAACACCTGTCCTAACCGTTCGCGGTCGGCAAGGCAGAAGTCGTGTTGTTCGATATGCGTCTGTGTCTGAAATCCGGCCTGCTCTAGCTGTGGCCGATACCAGGTTAGTCGTTCGGTGATGAGTTCGTCGAAGTAGAAAGGGGTCTGAACCAGTTGCAGTTGTCCGGCTCTGGCGAGCGACAGAAAATGCAGATCCTGAATCACATGATTGAGCTGTTCGAGCTGTTTGATGACCATCGTCAACTGGGCTTTATCTCGCGGGAAGACATCATCAAGCATGCCCTGAACGCGGCCCATTGCCGCATTTAACGGCGTACGCAGTTCGTGAGCCAGCGCCGCACTGGATTCACGCAGTTCCCGTTCGTAGCGCTCCAGCTGTGCGGTCATGTTGTTAAAGTCGTCCGCCAGCGTTACCAACTCCATCGGTGCTTGCTCGACCAACTGCGTGCGGGTATCGAATTTCCCTTGAGCGACATCGCGTGCGGCGCTGGCGATGTTGGAAAATTGCTGTGACAGTGGTCGCGCGCGCCACAGTACCACGACCACCATGGTGGGCAGGGCGATCAGCACCATAATGGCGAGCACCAGCCAGTCGCTGCTGGCAATATTCGGCACAAAGAACTCCGGGCCGTAATACTGATTGATAATCTGTTGATAGCGCGGGTTGGCGTAGTCTTTCTGTTCGCTTAATTGCTGAAATTCGGTCCGTATCTCGACCGGCATGTGCTGCTCGACGTAGAGATTGTTGACGGCGAAACGCAGCCACATGAGGCCCGCGATAATCACCACGGCGGCAAGCAGCAGAGAAATAATGCGAAAGCATAGCCAGCGCCACAGCGACATTTTTTCTGACAGAAAGATCGATTTTTTCATCGCAACACTTACCGGAATCGATAGCCGACGGAGCGGACGGTGACTAATACATTGATGATGTCGTACTGATTGAGCTTCTTCCTGAGGTTGTGAACGTGGGTATCCACCACACGCTCCAGCGCGTCGCTTTCCGGCAGGCTGGCTTCCAGCAGTTCACCACGGGTAAAGGCGCGGTTGGGCGCTTTGAGCAGCGTCACCAGAATGTTGAATTCGGTCGGCGTCAGATCGAGCACCACGGATTCTGATGGCGATACCGCGATGCTTGCCGTGACGGAGGTCGGGTCAACCGACAAATTCTCGAATGTCAGGACTGCATCTTCCCGGATCGCGTAGCCGGTACGTCGCAGTACGGCCTGCACCCGCGCCACCACTTCCTGTGGGTTATAGGGCTTGACGACATAATCATCCGCGCCGTAGCGCAGCGCGCCGATTCTTTCCGGTTCGTCGCCGATAGCCGTCACCATAATCACCGGAATATTACTGCGCTGCCGCAGGGCGGACAGCACCTCTGAGCCATTCATCTTCGGCAGCATCACGTCCAGCAAAATCAAATCGGGTTTACTGGTCAGCGCCATGTGCAGACCCCGTTGCCCATCAGACGCGATAGACACCTGATAGCCGTCGCGCCGCAGATAGGCCTCAAGCACGCTGGCAGCATCCATATCGTCTTCAATAATCAACTCCCGTTTTTCTGCCATCGCACCCTCTTGATGAAATCTTAAAAAACCACAAAGCGTTTCTTGACTAAACGTCAGCATAATCCGCCACGATGCTGAAAAGCCAACACCAATCACGCTGTACCCGTCGGGGAAACGCCACGGTGCAAGATTACCGCGTAAAAGAGGGGATGTATGAACATAACAAAAATTATTTTATCCACCTGCCTGTCCGCTGCCGCGCTGTCCAGTGCGGCTGTTGCCGAAGCGGCAGAAGACGCCGCGCCTTCATTCTGGGGTGACCACACGGATGTCGTCGTGGGTGTCGCTGCCCAGAATGCGCCGCGCTACAGAGGGAGCAAAGATCGTCAAACCACTGCGCTGCCTGTGCTGACCATTCAGCGCGGCGCACTTTATGTTGATTCTACGCACGGTATCGGCTGGCAATACCAGTCGCCCTCCGGTTTTTATCTCGATCACGCGATCGGTTACGACCTGGGAAGGGATGACAAAAACAGCCAGTGGCGCGCGGGTTCAAACCGTCTGAAAGGGATGGGCAAGGTTAAAGGATCGGTAACGACCACGCTAACGGCGGGGTATCAGTTTGCACCCTGGCTGGCGCTGGAAGCGAGCGGCGAATTTGCGCTGAGCGAAAGAGATAGGGGAAATCAGTACCGCATCGGGGCAAAGAGCACGGTGTGGCAGTCCGCGACAAAAGACGATGTGCTGGCGCTGTCGGCGGACGTGCTGATGGGGGATGCCCGCTTTAATCAAACCTACTACGGCGTAACGCAGCAGCAGAGTATCCGCTCTGGGCTGGCGGCCTATCATGCCGGGAAAGGCGTTTACGGCTATGCGTTGGGCGCGAACTGGACGCATCAATTTAGCCCTGCGTGGTCAACCAACGTCGGGGTGACCTCAACCTGGCTCACTGACAAGGTCGCGGACAGTCAGGTTGTGGAACGACGCAATGATACCGGTGCCACGCTGGCCGTTCTGTATGCGTTCTGAGGCTATCTGATGAGTGAGAGGACGTGATGATGGTCAGCCGTTTTGCTTTCTGTCTGCTGTTGGCCGTGCTGCTTAGCGGCTGTGACAGCGCTAATGATACGCCCGCGTCACCGCCCGTCAGGCCGGTAAAAACGCTGGTGGTTATGCCGGCGATGAGCCGGGAACCGGTGACGTTGACGGGGGAAGTTCGCCCGCATGAAGAAACCGCGCTAGGTTTCCGGCTGGATGGTCGCATCCTGAATCGTCTGGTGGATGTGGGTGCGTCGGTGAAGCGCGGCGATGTGATTGCGACGCTCGATGCTCGCGACAGTGAAAACCAGCTGCGCAGCGCGCAGGCGGATTTATCGAGCGCAGTCTCGGCGGAACGGCTGGCAAAAAGCAACTTTTCCCGCATGAAGGCGCTGGCACCGGGCGGCGCGATTGCGCGCGTGCAGCTTGATGAAGCGCAGGCAAATTGGGACGCGGCGGTTTCCCGTCGTGAAAGTGCGCAGGCAACGGTGAAAGGTGCGCAGGAGCGTTTCGGCTATACGCAGCTTACGGCCGCGCAGGACGGAGTGATCACGACGGTCAGCGCCAATCCCGGTCAGGTGGTGAGCGCCGGACAAGAGGTGGTGAAGCTGGCCTCCCTCGGCGGGCGCGATGCGGTGTTTGATGTGCCGGAACGGCTGGTCAATCAGTCGCTTTCCACGCGCGTTATCCGCGTTTCACTGCTGTCTGAGCCGAGCGTTCAGACAGAGGGGCGCGTGCGGGATATCAGCCCGCAGGCCGATCCCGTTACGCGAACCTTCAGGGTGAGAGTCACGTTAACCTCGCCACCCACCGCGATGGTATTCGGTGCCAGCGTGAATGGCGCGATACAGCAGTCCGACGCGGCTGTTATTGAACTGCCGGCGTCTGCGCTCACGCGGCAGGGAGATCAACCTGCGGTCTACGTCGTAAATACCACAACCCAGACGGTACGCTTGCAGCCGGTTACCGTGGCGCGCTACAGCGACACGGCGATCTTCATTGCCGGGGGACTGGAACAGGGCGATCGCGTGGTGATCGCTGGCGTCAGTAAGCTACGGCCGGATGAAAAAATTCGACTGGATGAAGAGGAGCGTCGCTGATGTCACAAGAACCGCAATCGACCCGCGCACGATTTAACCTGTCCGCCTGGGCACTGGCGCATCAGCAACTGGTCGCGTTTATGATGCTGGTGATTATGGCGGCAGGCGTGATGAGCTATCAACGTTTGCCTCGTAACGAAGATCCGGCATTTACCATCAAGTCTGCCGTGGTGTCTGCCGCCTGGCCGGGCGCGACGGTGAGCGATACCGTCAATTTCGTCACCGATAAGCTGGAGAAAAAATTACAGGAAACGCCATACCTCGATTATGTCGAGAGCTACACCCGAGCCGGAGAGGCGGTGGTTTTCGTTAACCTGCGCGATGACACGCCGCCGTCTGCCGTGCCGAATATCTGGTATACGGTGCGTAAGAAAATGACGGACATTGCCAGCTCGCTTCCCGATGGCGTCAGTCCGCCCGCTGTTAATGACGAGTTTGATGATACGTTCGGGACGATTTATGGCTTTACCGCCGACGGTTTTTCGCCGCGAGAGCTGCGCGATCGCGTCGAGGATATTCGCTCGGCGTTATTGAGCGTGCCGGATGTCGGTAAGGTCGACATGCTGGGCGTCGAAGAAGAACAGATTGTGGTGACGTTTTCTCCCCGACGTCTCGCTGGGCTGGGGTTAGATCCGCAGCAGGTTATCGATTCACTGAAAGCGCAGAATGCGGTCACGCCCGCCGGTATTATTCGTACCGAGGACGATAAGATTGCCGTGCGCGTCAGCGGGGCGTTTACCTCCGAGCAAAGCCTGCGTCAGATTACGTTGCGTATCGGCGGCAAGTTTGTCCCGCTGGTCGATATCGCCACGATTAACCGTGAAACGGCAGATCCGCCGTCGCCGACGTTTCGGGTAAATGGCGAGAAAGCCATTGGGTTGGCGATCTCAATGGCACCCACCGGCAACATGCTCAATTTCGGTCAAGCGATTCGCGAAAAAATGAACACGCTTTCTGCGCAACTGCCGCATGGGATCGAAATGACGCGCGTGGCCGACCAGGCTGAGGTGGTGAAAGGTGCGGTTGGCGGCTTCGTGAAAGTGCTGCTGGAAGCGGTGGCGATTGTGCTGGCGGTGTCGTTTGTCTCCCTCGGCAGCCGGGCCGGACTGGTGGTGGCCGCTTCTATCCCGATTGTGCTGGCGATGACCTTTATTGGCATGGAAATCACCGGTATCGGGCTACAGCGCATTTCGCTAGGCGCGCTGATTATTGCGCTGGGGCTGCTGGTGGATGATGCCATGATTACGGTGGAAGCGATGGTCTCGCGGCTGGAACAGGGCTGGGATCGCAAACGGGCGGCGGCCTGGGCCTATGAAAGCACGGCGTTTCCGATGTTAACGGGGACGCTGGTGATGATCGCCGGGTTTATTCCGGTGGGGTTTGCCGCATCCAGCGCGGGGGAATACTGCTTTTCGCTCTTCGTGGTGGTTCTGATTTCGCTCCTGAGTTCCTGGATCGTCGCGATTCTCTTTTCGCCGCTGCTCGGCGTCTGGCTGTTGCCAAAAACGTTTCGTCACCATTCCGACGAACCGGGACGCTTGGGACGACTCTATCGTCAGTGGCTACAGCGCGCACTGGCAAACCGGGGGATGACGCTGGCGATCACGCTGATCCTACTGATCATTGCCCTGTTCGGTGCGACGCGGCTGGAGGGCGAGTTCTTTCCGGCCTCCGACAGGCCTGAGCTGCTGGTCAGCCTGACGCTACCGGCGAATGCCTCACAGGCGGTGACGGAAACGCAGGCAAAACGGCTGGAAGCTATCCTGAAAAACGATCCTGACGTTGACCATTTTTCCACTTATGTAGGATCGGGCGCGGTGCGATTTTATCTCCCGATGGATGTGTTGCTGAGCCATGAGAATATTGCGCAGCTGGTGGTGGTGGCAAAAAATCTGGAGGCGCGGGACGCGTTGGCAGCACGGTTAAATCAGGTGCTTGAGCGGGATTTCAGTAACATTGTCGCGCGGGTGTCTGCACTGGAGCTGGGGCCACCGGTAGGCTGGCCGCTGAAATACCGGGTAGCGGGACCAGATAGTCATCGTGTCCGCGATATCGCACAAGGGCTGGCGAGCCTGGTGGGGAAACAGGCTGATGTGCGTGAGGTGAATCTGACGGCGGGCGAGCCAGAACGCACGGTGAACGTGGTGCTGAATCAGACCGAAGCCCGCGCCGTTGGCATCAGTTCGCAGGATGTGGCCAGTATGCTGGCAGCGATATTTTCTGGTTCAACGCTAACGTCGGTACGAGATGGTAATCGGCTGGTGGACGTAGTGATTCGTGGCACGCCGCAGGAACGCAGAGATGTCGCAACGATCGCCAATCTGCAAATCCCGATTGCGGAGGGGCGCTCCGTTCCGCTGGGGCAGATCGCTACCGTGGCGTATGGCGTCGAGGATCCGATTATTTGGCGGCGTCAGCGCGAGCCGTTTATTGTAGTGCAAATGGATGTCGCGCCGGGCGTGCGGGCACCTGCGCTGTCTGAAAAATTGGCACCCGAGATTGAACGCTATCGCGCCGCGTTACCAGCGGGTTACCACATCACGGAAGGCGGCGTTGCGGCGGAGTCTGATAAGGGCAATGGTTCCGTGTACGCGGTGCTGCCGGTGACGCTGTTGGTGATGCTGGTGCTATTGATGATTCAGCTACAGCGTATTTCCCGCATGGCGCTGGCATTTCTGACCGCACCGTTCGGCCTGATCGGTATTGTCGCGGCCATGCTGCCGACCGGCACGCCGATGGGGTTTGTGGCGCTGCTGGGGGCGATTGCGCTGGCAGGAATGATCATTCGTAATGCGGTTATTCTGATTGGCGAGGTCGATCTGAATGTGAAAAATGGACAGCCTGCGACAGAGGCGATTGTCAATGCAGCCAGCCATCGTTCACGCCCGATTATACTGACGGCGCTGGCAGCGATTCTCGGCATGATCCCGATTGCGCATCAGGTGTTTTGGGGGCCGATGGCGTACGCGATTATCGGTGGATTGATGGTGGCGACCTTGCTGACGCTGCTTGCTCTGCCCGCGGCACTAAGCCTGCTCATGCAATGGGAAGGGCGGAAAACGGCAAATCCTATGCCGTAGGTGAAACGTCGGCAGGTCGTGGCGCGACGAGTGATCGCCACGGCCTGCCGACACGCCGTTATTGATCGACGACGGAACCGTCGACGTGCAGTCGGGTTTTCAGGCCGCGGCGGCGATAAGGGAAGCGGTTCTCCAGATCGTCCGCCAGCTCGATGCCGATGCCGGGCTGCGTCGGTATCTCCATGAACCCGTCCACGCATTTGAAGGTGTTCTTCACCACGTCTTTCTTCCGCACGCCGTTCTCTACGCCTGTCGCGCCAAATTTTTCTGACAGCGCTGGCTGGTCATCGCCCGGATATTCCAGCAGCGCAAAGTTCGGAATACTGACAGCGATCTGCAAGCAGGCTGCGGTGGACACCGGACTGAGCGGGTTATGCGGCACCACCATCAAATCGTTGGCTTCTGCTAATGCAGCCACTTTTTTCGCACCGGTGATGCCGCCGCACATGCAGACGTCAGGGCGCACATAGGCGACGGCGTTGCGGCGAATTAGCATCGCAAACTCCTGCGGGTTATTCAGGCGTTCACCGGTGGCGATAGGAATATTGATTTTGTCGGCCACTTCCGCCATCGAATCGAAGTTATCTGCGCCGATAGGGTCTTCAATAAAATAGGGGTAAAACGGTTCAATGCCGCGAGCGAACACCACCGCATCGGCGGGTTTCAGACGGCGGTGGATTTCGATACACAAGTCGACATCGTTACCGACCGCTTCCCGATAGAGGCCGATGCGCTCAATGGCTTCGCCGATCTCTTTGGCGTGAGTGGTGAAGTAGGGGGTATCGCGCGATTCATCGAGAAATGGCGTGAGGTGACCAATCGCGGTGAAGCCGTCGGCTTTGGCTTTTTTCAGATTGGCGATGGTTTCTTCCGTGGTGCGCCCGCCCGCGTGGGCATAAACGCGCGCTTTGTCGCGGCAGCGTCCGCCCAGCAGGTTATAAACCGGCGTATCGTAATATTTGCCCGCGATATCCCACAGGGCGATATCAATCGCGCTGATGGCACCCATGATCGCAGCACCACGGAAATGCCAGCAGCGGTACATATACTGCCAGTGGTGTTCAATACGCAGCGGGTCTTGCCCAATCAGATACGTGCGCAATGCCTCGACGGCACCTTTGGAGGCATCGAGAAAGCCCCAGGCACCGGATTCGCCAATACCCGTCAGCCCCTCGTCAGTAGTGACCTCAACAAACATATATCGATTCGCGAGGATCACGCGCACGTCGGTAATTTTCATCAATGCTTTCCTTAAGTTAGCCTGCTTAGCATTGAGTCTAATCACAGAGGCGTGCGGGTTGTCAACGCTGGCGTCCGCGACGGTAGCCGCCTTCGAACGCCGAGTGACTTAGAGATGTCCTGACAGGCGCTGGTGAATTTTGGTGCTATGGGTATCCAGCCCGACAATCGTGACCTTCGCATCGTAGCGATGATAGCGGGTTTCGATCGCGTCGAGTGCCGCCACGCTGGAGGCATCCCAGATTTGGGCGTGCGTCAGATCGATGGTGACGTTTTGCGGGTCTTGCGCATAAAGAAAGTGTTCGAAGAGATCGTTGCTGCTGCCGAAGAAGAGCGGCCCGCGTACCGTGTAGTGCACCGACTGCCCGTCGTCGCTCACCTGACGCTCCGCGTGAATGACGTGCGCCACGCGGCGGGCAAACAGCAGGATGGCAAAGATCACGCCGCCCGCTACGCCGATAGCCAGATTCCCCGTCGAGACGGTCGCGACAACCGTCACGATGACCACCAGCGTTTCCGACAGCGGCATCCGCTTCAGCGTCGTCGGGTGCAGGCTATGCCAGTTCATCGTTTTCAGCGCGACGATCATCATAATGCCCGCTAGCACCACCATCGGAATCTTCGCCATGATTTCGCTCAGTCCGGTTACCAGCAACAACAGCACCAGCGCGGCGGCGAGGGTGGAAATGCGCGTGCGCGCTTTACCCAACTCCACGTTGACCACGGTCTGCCCGATCATCGCACACCCGGCAATGCCGCCATAAAATCCGGAGAAGATATTGGAAATGCCCAGCCCCCAGCATTCGCGACGCTTGCTGGACGGCGTATCCGTGATGTCGTCGACCAGTTTGGCGGTTAACAGCGATTCCATCAGCCCGACAAACGCGATACTCAGCGCGGTCGGCCAGATGATGTGCAGCGTTTCAAAATTGAACGGCACCAGCCACTGGGTGAAACTCGGCAATCCGGGCTGCATGGGGCCCGCATCGCCGACGTTAGGCACCGTGATACCGGTAAATAGGGCAATCGCGGTCACCGTCACAATGGCAACCAGCGGTGCGGGAATGCTTTTCACCACATAAGGCAGCAGCAGAACAATCGCGAGCGTCAGCGCGAACAGCAGCCAGACGAGCGAGGATTGCCCGTAAATATGCGGCACCTGCGCGGCAAAAATCAGGATGCCCAGGGCATTCACGAAACCGATCATCACCGAACGGGGGATGTAGCGCATCATCCTCGCCAGCCCGGCCAATCCAAATAGGATCTGGATGATCCCAGCCATGATCACCGCCGGCAGAATATAGGCTACGCCGTGCGCGTGTACCATCGGGCCGATAACCAGCGCCACGGCACCCGCTGCGGCGGTCACCATCGCTGGTCTGCCGCCGAGAAAGGACATGGTGAAGCACAGTACGATGGAGGCGAACAGGCTGACTTTGGGATCAACCCCCGCGATGATGGAAAAGGAAATCACCTCTGGGATAAGCGCCAGCGCGGTGATGGTGCCCGCCAAAACCTCGCGCATCAGCAGCGAGGGCGAGCGTAATACAGCAAGCGTTGACGTGGCAGAGGGCGCTGACGTCGGCGTGGCGTCGGATGATGAGATCATAGGTGCAGGCTCTTACTTTTTCTTATTTATCGGTCGATGACGAAAGGCGGAAGAGGATAAATTATCGGCAGTATAAAAGATACTGTCCGTCATCGGCAGGCAAGGAAAAGTCAGTAGGGAAACGAAGGAGCGGATAGCGTGTCGTTCTATCCGCCTGCTCGTTGTGTTTTCTGCTCTCGCGACGATCAACCGCCCGCTAAACGTCGATAACGTTCATATCGCTCTTTGGCATCCCGTTCGGTTTGCTCAAACAGGCTATTGGCGATGGCAGGATGCTGACGTTTTAAGGACGCATAGCGGACTTCGCCCATCAGGAAATCCTGGAAACTCTCTTCCGGCTCGTCCGAGTCGAGCGAGAAGGGATTTTTCCCCTTATCCACCCGCTGTGGATCGAAGCGATACAAATGCCAGTAACCGGCATCCACAGCGCGCTGGGTTTCACGCTGGCTGCACCCCATTCCGGCTTTCAAGCCGTGATTAATACAGGCGGCGTAGGCAATGATCAACGACGGGCCCGGCCAGGCTTCCGCTTCCGCCATCGCGCGTAGGGTTTGTGTCTTATCCGCGCCCATAGCGATCTGTGCCACGTACACGTTGCCGTAGCTCATGGCCATCATGCCGAGATCTTTTTTGCGCGTGCGCTTCCCTTCGGCGGCAAATTTGGCGATGGCGGCTACCGGTGTGGATTTGGACGATTGCCCGCCCGTGTTGGAATACACTTCGGTGTCAAACACCAGCACATTGATGTCTTCGCCGGAGGCCAGCACATGGTCTAGCCCACCGTAACCAATATCGTATGCCCAACCATCGCCGCCGAAGACCC
>NZ_JAULSZ010000003.1:0-514268 GCF_051707265.1 Pectobacterium sp. S5 | reverse complement strand
GACGCTTATCGCAGATTAGCACGCCCTTCATCGCCTCTGACTGCCTAGGCATCCACCGTGTACGCTTAGTCGCTTAACCTCACAACCCGAAGGTGTCTTTGATAAATCAAAGTCACGGTTCGTGCTGCGATTATTTGAGAGACTCATTGACACACTGATACACCATTCATACCCGCAGGTATCAATGCATGTTCAGCTGTCATGTTTCAATTTTCAGCTTGTTCCAGATTGTTAAAGAGCAATATCGTAAACATGACTCCGAAGAATCATCTTTAAGATATTCGTGATAATGTCTTTCACTCATTATCGGATTGGCGTCCCCAAGGGGATTCGAACCCCTGTTACAGCCGTGAAAGGGCAGTGTCCTAGGCCTCTAGACGATGGGGACACGAAAAATCCGTACCGGATCATAAACCCGGCACTTTCGCGTCAGCATGAGTCTACACTCATGACATCAACAGGTGCGCTTGCTCAGTATTTTCATCAGACAATCTGTGTGAGCACTTCACTTAACACACATCTTTTTGGTAAGGAGGTGATCCAACCGCAGGTTCCCCTACGGTTACCTTGTTACGACTTCACCCCAGTCATGAATCACAAAGTGGTAAGCGCCCTCCCGAAGGTNTTTCAGCTTGTTCCAGATTGTTAAAGAGCAAAACTTCGCAGTGCACCCAAACAGGTACACTCTGAAGTTTTCTATATAGCGAGTAGTGATGGTGGAGCTATGCGGGATCGAACCGCAGACCTCCTGCGTGCAAGGCAGGCGCTCTCCCAGCTGAGCTATAACCCCATCGTTGCTTACAGATACCTTAGATACCACTCATGGAAGAGTTGGTAGGCCTGAGTGGACTTGAACCACCGACCTCACCCTTATCAGGGGTGCGCTCTAACCACCTGAGCTACAAGCCTATTAAGGTATTTCTGCTCGTTATTTTCATCAGACAATCTGTGTGAGCACTTCACTTAACACACATCTTTTTGGTAAGGAGGTGATCCAACCGCAGGTTCCCCTACGGTTACCTTGTTACGACTTCACCCCAGTCATGAATCACAAAGTGGTAAGCGCCCTCCCGAAGGTTAAGCTACCTACTTCTTTTGCAACCCACTCCCATGGTGTGACGGGCGGTGTGTACAAGGCCCGGGAACGTATTCACCGTAGCATTCTGATCTACGATTACTAGCGATTCCGACTTCATGGAGTCGAGTTGCAGACTCCAATCCGGACTACGACGTACTTTATGAGGTCCGCTTACTCTCGCGAGGTCGCTTCTCTTTGTATACGCCATTGTAGCACGTGTGTAGCCCTACTCGTAAGGGCCATGATGACTTGACGTCATCCCCACCTTCCTCCGGTTTATCACCGGCAGTCTCCTTTGAGTTCCCGACCGAATCGCTGGCAACAAAGGATAAGGGTTGCGCTCGTTGCGGGACTTAACCCAACATTTCACAACACGAGCTGACGACAGCCATGCAGCACCTGTCTCAGAGTTCCCGAAGGCACTAAGCTATCTCTAGCAAATTCTCTGGATGTCAAGAGTAGGTAAGGTTCTTCGCGTTGCATCGAATTAAACCACATGCTCCACCGCTTGTGCGGGCCCCCGTCAATTCATTTGAGTTTTAACCTTGCGGCCGTACTCCCCAGGCGGTCGACTTAACGCGTTAGCTCCGGAAGCCACGCCTCAAGGGCACAACCTCCAAGTCGACATCGTTTACAGCGTGGACTACCAGGGTATCTAATCCTGTTTGCTCCCCACGCTTTCGCACCTGAGCGTCAGTCTTTGTCCAGGGGGCCGCCTTCGCCACCGGTATTCCTCCAGATCTCTACGCATTTCACCGCTACACCTGGAATTCTACCCCCCTCTACAAGACTCTAGCCTGTCAGTTTTGAATGCAGTTCCCAGGTTAAGCCCGGGGATTTCACATCCAACTTAACAGACCGCCTGCGTGCGCTTTACGCCCAGTCATTCCGATTAACGCTTGCACCCTCCGTATTACCGCGGCTGCTGGCACGGAGTTAGCCGGTGCTTCTTCTGCGGGTAACGTCAATCGACAAGGTTATTAACCTTATCGCCTTCCTCCCCGCTGAAAGTGCTTTACAACCCGAAGGCCTTCTTCACACACGCGGCATGGCTGCATCAGGCTTGCGCCCATTGTGCAATATTCCCCACTGCTGCCTCCCGTAGGAGTCTGGACCGTGTCTCAGTTCCAGTGTGGCTGGTCATCCTCTCAGACCAGCTAGGGATCGTCGCCTAGGTGAGCCATTACCTCACCTACTAGCTAATCCCATCTGGGCACATCTGATGGCGAGAGGCCCGAAGGTCCCCCTCTTTGCTCTTGCGAGGTTATGCGGTATTAGCTACCGTTTCCAGTAGTTATCCCYCTCCATCAGGCAGTTTCCCAGACATTACTCACCCGTCCGCCGCTCGTCACCCAGAGAGCAAGCTCTCCTGTGCTACCGCTCGACTTGCATGTGTTAGGCCTGCCGCCAGCGTTCAATCTGAGCCATGATCAAACTCTTCAATTTAAGATTTGTTTGATTTGCTTCTACTCGAGAAGCGATGCTCAAAGAATTAAAACTGTTTATTCGTAATGAATTTYACTGTTGTTCACTCTTCAAGACTTTTTTATATCGTTTAAGATACGGTCTTGTGAGTGCCCACACAGATTGTCCTGTCTCTTATACACANCCAGCGTTCAATCTGAGCCATGATCAAACTCTTCAATTTAAGATTTGTTTGATTTGCTTCTACTCGAGAAGCGATGCTCAAAGAATTAGTAACTGTTCATTCGTAATGAATTTTACTGYTGTTCACTCTTCAAGACTTTTTATATCGTTTAAGATACGGTCTTGTGAGTGCCCACACAGATTGTCTGATTATATTGTTAAAGAGCAGTGCGCTGTGGTCTTAACCACTTCGCGAGGTGGCGTATATTACGCCTTTCACCTTCAGAGTCAACGCTTATTTTAAAGCGTTTTCTCTTTCTTTATCGACCCGGTTGTGTGTTCACAGCGCCGTGTCGATGGAGGCGCATTATAGGGATCCGATTCAGAAGCGCAAGCAAATATCGTAAAGTTTTTTCTGTTTGCGCATCTTTCATTCGTTCCGCTTGTTAACTGCGCGTTTTTATCCATTTTGGCAGGTCTGCGAGGCTTTCCAGCACACCATCGGCCAGTGCCTCGCCTTGTTCAGTGACGGATTT
Source organism: Pectobacterium sp. S5 (assembly GCF_051707265.1). Lineage (NCBI taxonomy): Bacteria > Pseudomonadati > Pseudomonadota > Gammaproteobacteria > Enterobacterales > Pectobacteriaceae > Pectobacterium > Pectobacterium sp. S5. Next base: position 511,067 of record NZ_JAULSZ010000003.1, on the reverse strand, counting down.
ACCGGTACGAACAAGCAGTTTCTTTCCTATACCAGCACCAACTGCAGCCTGAATATCCTCTAATTTGTCTCCCACCATATAAGAAGCCGCCATATCAATGTTCAGCTCACGCTGTGCGGAAAGCAGCATGCCCGGCTCAGGCTTACGGCAATCACAACTCTGGCGATACTCACCTTCCCCAGCTTCAGGGTGATGAGGACAAAAATAGATGCCATCCAGATCAACACCACGATCGGCCAGCGACCAATCCATCCACTCTGTCAGTTGCATAAACTGATCTTCTGTAAACTTACCGCGGGCGATGCCGGACTGATTCGTCACCACAACCAGCGCGAACCCCATGCTTTTCAACTCACGCATGGCATCAATGACGCCATCAATAAATTGAAAATGGTCAATGTCATGAACATAACCGTGATCGACATTGATCGTGCCATCACGATCAAGAAAAACTGCTGGAACGCTTTGTGCCACTGACTTTGCTCCTGAATGCCTAAATTACGCAGTAGTATCGCATGTTTTCACACCTAGGGAGAATGTAGAGCCATGACAATCCCGATTGACTTAGACGTCTAGACGCCCTAACATCCATTTCATATTCTGTTAATTCAGAAACTGATTTATCCAGCCATAGGCACTCACGATAAAAAACATATGATTGAACTTTCTAATATTACTAAGGTTTTTCAGCAAAACGGGCGAACCATTACCGCGCTTGCTGATGTCAGCCTTCATGTTCCCACCGGGCAAATTTATGGCGTTATCGGCGCATCAGGCGCAGGTAAAAGTACATTGATCCGTTGCGTCAATTTATTGGAACGTCCGACAGAAGGGAAAGTGCTGGTCGATGGCCAAGAACTGACTCAGCTGTCAGATAGCCAGTTGACGCGCGCGCGCCGTCAAATCGGCATGATTTTCCAACATTTCAACCTGCTCGCTTCGCGCACCGTTTTTGGCAATATTTCGCTACCGCTGGAATTGGATAACACGCCGAAAGCCGACATCACTAAACGAGTCAATGAGTTGTTGGAGTTAGTTGGACTGGCAGATAAGCATGATGTCTACCCAGCCAATTTGTCCGGCGGACAAAAGCAGCGCGTCGCTATTGCCCGTGCGCTGGCTAGCAATCCTAAAGTTCTGCTGTGTGACGAAGCAACTAGTGCATTAGATCCTGCAACAACCCGTTCGATTCTCGAGTTACTGAAAGACATCAATCGCCGCCTTGGTCTAACCATCCTTCTTATTACCCATGAGATGGATGTAGTGAAACGCATTTGCGATCAGGTTGCGGTGATCAGCGACGGACGTCTCATCGAGCAGGACACCGTAAGCGAAGTCTTCTCACACCCGAAAACGCCGCTGGCGCAGAAATTCATTCAGTCAACGTTACACCTGGACATCCCAGACGATTACCTCGCCCGTCTGTCCCCTGACTCTCGTCCGGATACCACACCATTATTACGGATGGAATTTACGGGTAAATCGGTGGATGCTCCGCTGCTGTCCGAGGTTGCCCGACGCTTTAACGTCAACAACAACATTATCAGCGCCCAGATGGATTATGCCGGTGGCGTCAAGTTCGGCATCATGCTGGCAGAAATGCACGGCAACGATGCGGATATCCAAGCCGCAATCCAATTCCTGCAGGAAAGTCACGTTACAATTGAGGTTCTGGGTTATGTCTGAAGCAATGATGTGGTTAATGGCTAAGGGAGTATGGGAAACCGTCGCGATGACGTTCGTTTCTGGTTTCTTTGGCTTTGTGCTTGGCTTACCCGTGGGCGTATTGTTGTATACCACGCGTCCGGGGCAAATTATCGCCAACCCAAAACTCTACCGAACCCTTTCTGCACTGGTAAACATCTTCCGCTCGATTCCGTTCATTATTTTGCTGGTGTGGATGATTCCTTTTACCCGCATCATTGTCGGAACCTCAATTGGTCTGCAAGCAGCTATCGTTCCTCTTACCGTAGGTGCCGCGCCGTTTATTGCCCGCATGGTGGAAAATGCACTGCTTGAAATTCCTACCGGCCTGATCGAAGCCGCCCGTGCGATGGGTGCAACGCCAATGCAAATCATCAGAAAGATATTACTGCCGGAAGCATTACCGGGACTCATTAATGCCGCAACCATCACGCTAATTACGCTCGTAGGCTATTCTGCTATGGGTGGAGCCGTGGGCGCAGGCGGCTTAGGTCAAATTGGTTATCAGTATGGTTATATTGGTTATAACGCGACGGTCATGAATACGGTATTAATATTACTGGTTGTTTTGGTTTACCTGATTCAATTCTGCGGCGACAGGGCAGTAAAAGCTGTCACACACAAGTAGTCATCACAATACGCATTTGCCATACAGGCATCTGCCAAGAGAATAATTAATTAGGGGTAAGGATATGGCGATTAAACTGAAATCTATTGCGACCATTGGCGCACTTATTGGTGCTCTGGCGCTAGCGGGATGTGGTCAGGAAGAAAAGAATCCTAATCATATTAAAGTCGGCGTTATTGTTGGCGCAGAACAGCAAGTGGCGGAAATCGCGCAGAAAGTGGCGAAAGACAAATACGGCCTGGATGTTGAATTGGTCACATTCAACGACTACGTTTTGCCAAATGAAGCCCTGAGCAAAGGCGATATCGACCTGAATGCCTTCCAGCACAAACCTTATCTGGATCAGCAGATCAAAGATCGTGGTTATAAACTGGTTTCTGTCGGCAACAGCTTTGTTTACCCAATCGCGGGCTACTCCAAGAAAATCAAATCGCTGAATGAGCTGCAAGATGGTGCTCAAATTGCGCTGCCAAACGACCCGACCAACCTGGGCCGTTCTCTGCTGCTGCTGCAAAAAGTCGGCTTGATTAAACTGAAAGACAATGTTGGTCTGCTGCCAACCGTACTGGATGTGACCGAAAACCCGAAAAACATCAAACTGGTTGAGCTGGAAGCACCACAGCTGCCACGTTCTTTAGATGACGCACAAATCGCGCTGGCTGTAATCAACACCACTTACGCTAGCCAGATTAACCTCACGCCAACTAAAGATGGCCTGTTTGTTGAAGAGAAAGACTCTCCGTATGTAAACCTGCTGGTTTCACGCGAAGACAACAAAGACGCTGAAAACGTGAAAAAATTCGTTCAGGCTTATCAATCTGATGAAGTGAATGATGCAGCAAATAAAATCTTTAATGGCGGCGCAGTGAAAGGCTGGTAATCCCACCCTAACGCGTTTAATTAAAAGATATCTGCAAGACGGGCTACGGCCCGTCTTGTTATTTGTGCAATTGCTTGCTTCAATACCCGCTCTTTGAGAAAAAGCAGAGGAATCCTTAATGCGTGCTGTTCCCTTTATATTGTTGGCCATGTCGCTGACAGGCTGTTCTTTATTTCAGAAGCCACCGGCACCGGCACCTCAACCCGCTATTGAAACCAAAACTGTAGAACCTGCGCCTAAACCGAAGCCAGCGGCTCGCCCAACGCCAGCGGTGCTATATAAAAGTGCAGAAGAATTAGTCGGTAAACCTTTCCGCGATATGGGCGAAGTTTCAGGTTCCTCATGTCAGGTCAGCGCTCAGGACACTCCTCCTAACGCGGCAAATGCGCGTAAAAGAATGCAAAACCGCGCAACCGCAATGAAAGCTAATGCGGTTTTACTGCATGAATGCCAAACCGTCAGCGGCGTAGCGGGCTGCTACAGCCAGGTCGTTTGCCAAGGCACTGCGCTGAAAGTCTCTGCACAATGAGTCAATTTGTTTTCAATCAGATCGGGATTATCCGTTCACCGTATAAAGAAAAGTTTGCCATTCCGCGGCAGCCGGGTCTGATTGAAGACGGAGGCGGAGAGCTTCAGCTATTACCGCCGTACAATCAGGCGGATTGTGTGCGGGGGCTAGAAGATTTCAGCCATATTTGGATACTGTTCATCTTTCATCAAACGATGGAAGGCGGCTGGCGCCCCACGGTTCGACCACCGCGTCTGGGAGGAAACACACGTACGGGCGTTTTCGCTACGCGTTCTACCTTCCGTCCCAATCCTATTGGCATGTCGCTGGTTGAATTAAAAGGGATCCGAGCAAAAGGCGATGCCATTACGCTCGACTTAGGCAGTCTTGATCTGGTCGATGGCACACCAGTCGTCGATATCAAACCTTACCTACCCTTTGCGGAAAGCCATCCTCAGGCGCGAGCGGGTTTTGCCCAAATGGCACCTGATGCCGCGATGCCAGTCGCTTTTTCCTCCCTTGCGGAAAGCCAGATCGCAGAACATCAAAAGAAATATCCCCAGTTAAAACGCTTTATCTCGCAGGTATTGGCACAGGATCCGCGTCCCGCCTACCGTAAAGGGGAAAGTATCACGCGGGAATACGCCGTTTTGCTATTGGAGTTCAATGTGCGCTGGCGCGTATGCGAAGAACAAACCGAAGTGTTAAGCCTCGACCCGTCACACACGTGTTAATACACGAACCACAGCAATATATTCTAAAATTGTCCCTGCTCTCTTTTGACACGTCGCCCACGCTGGTAAACTAAGCCACTTTTTATGTGCCTTCGGCTGCGCGGCAGCCCTATGCTACTTGTCGTTCTAACGGAACTAAAACCCCATGCGTACTAGCCAATACATGCTCTCCACACTCAAGGAGACGCCAGCCGATGCAGAAGTCATCAGCCATCAGTTGATGCTCCGGGCAGGAATGATTCGTAAACTGGCCTCTGGCCTTTACACCTGGTTGCCGACCGGTTTACGTGTTTTGAGAAAAGTTGAAAATATCGTGCGCGAAGAGATGAACAACGCTGGCGCGATTGAAGTTTCCATGCCCGTTGTTCAGCCTGCCGATTTATGGGTGGAAAGTGGACGTTGGGAACAATATGGTCCGGAACTGCTGCGCTTTGTCGATCGTGGCGAGCGTCCATTTGTGCTCGGCCCAACACATGAAGAAGTGATTACAGACCTGATTCGTAATGAAGTCAGCTCTTATAAGCAGCTACCGCTGAATTTCTTCCAGATTCAAACCAAATTCCGCGATGAAGTGCGCCCGCGTTTTGGCGTCATGCGCTCACGTGAGTTCCTGATGAAAGACGCTTACTCTTTCCATACTTCACAGGAATCATTGCAGTTCACTTACGACGCAATGTACGCCGCTTACAGCCAGATTTTCAGCCGCATGGATCTGGATTTCAGAGCCGTTCAGGCGGATACCGGTTCTATCGGTGGTAACGCATCCCATGAGTTTCAGGTACTGGCGACCAGCGGCGAAGACGATATCGTTTTCTCAACGGAATCCGACTACGCAGCAAACATTGAACTGGCAGAAGCGGTTGCGCCGAAGTTAGGCCGCGCGGAAGCGACAGAAGAGTTGCGTCTGGTTGATACGCCAAATGCCAAGACTATCGCCGAGCTGGTTGAGCAGTTTACGTTGCCAGTAGAAAAAACCGTGAAGACGCTACTGGTTAAAGCAACGGAAGAAAGCGGCCATAAACTGGTTGCCCTGCTGGTTCGTGGCGATCACGAACTGAACGAAATCAAAGCGGAGAAAATCGCTCAGGTTGCCAGCCCGCTGACGTTCGCAACGGAAGAAGAGATTCGTGCAACTATCGGTGCAGGCCCAGGTTCACTTGGCCCAGTCAAGCTGACGATTCCGGTTGTTGTCGATCGTACCGTTGCAGCGATGAGCGATTTCAGCGCTGGCGCGAACATTGATGGCAAACACTATTTCGGCATCAACTGGGAACGTGACGTTACGCTGCCGCAGGTTGCAGACATCCGTAACGTGGTTGAAGGCGACATCAGTCCAGACGGCAAAGGCACACTGCAAATTAAACGCGGTATCGAAGTCGGCCATATTTTCCAACTGGGCAGCAAGTATTCTGAAGCGCTGAAGGCGACAGTTCAAGGTGAAGACGGCCGCAACCAGACGCTGACGATGGGTTGCTACGGTATTGGTGTGACGCGTGTTGTCGCGGCGGCGATTGAGCAGAATCATGACGAACGCGGCATCATCTGGCCAGACGCGATTGCACCTTTCCACGTTGCTATTCTGCCAATGAATATGCACAAGTCTTTCCGCGTGAAGGAAGTGGCTGAGGATATCTACCAGCAGCTGCGCGCTAAGGGCATTGAAGTTCTGCTTGATGACCGTAAAGAGCGTCCAGGCGTGATGTTCGCCGATATGGAGTTGATTGGCGTGCCGCATACCATCGTCATTGGCGATCGCAATCTGGATAGCGAAGAGATTGAGTATAAGAACCGTCGTGTCGGTGAAAAGCAAATGATTAAAACCAGCGAAATCGTCGATTTCCTGCTGGCGAATATCATCCGCTAATTGCCGTCGGACCGCCCTTTCACGCGAAAGGGCGAATACAGACATAAAAAATGGTGGGTTTCCCCACCATTTTTTATTTCAAGACTTTTACTTCAAGACACCAGTAACGCATCACGAATTATTCACGAAACAGTTCTTCAATGCTCAACCCCTGAACCTGCAAAATTTCCCGCAGGCGGCGTAAGCCTTCAACCTGAATCTGGCGAACACGTTCACGCGTTAAGCCGATTTCACGACCCACATCTTCCAGCGTAGCCGCTTCGTACCCTAGCAGGCCGAAACGACGCGCCAACACCTCACGCTGTTTGGCATTAAGCTCAAACAACCATTTAACGATATTCTGCTTCATATCGTTATCCTGAGTAGTGTCTTCAGGTCCGTTATCTTTTTCGTCTGCCAGAATATCCAGCAGCGCTTTTTCCGAATCACCACCCAGCGGGGTATCGACGGAAGTAATACGTTCATTCAGGCGCAGCATGCGGTTGACGTCATCAACGGGCTTATCAAGCTGTTCGGCGATTTCTTCCGCACTCGGCTCGTGATCCAGTTTATGAGACAGTTCGCGCGCGGTGCGCAGATAAACGTTGAGTTCTTTGACAATGTGAATCGGCAAACGGATGGTACGGGTTTGATTCATGATCGCCCGTTCTATCGTCTGTCGAATCCACCAGGTTGCATAGGTTGAAAAACGGAATCCTCTTTCTGGATCGAATTTTTCAACCGCACGAATCAGGCCGAGGTTCCCCTCTTCAATCAGGTCCAGCAGCGCCAGACCACGATTGTTGTAACGGCGGGCAATTTTCACCACCAGCCGCAGGTTACTCTCGATCATCCGGCGGCGCGATGGGACATCGCCACGCAACGCGCGTCGGGCAAAATAAACTTCTTCTTCTGCGGTTAAAAGCGGCGAATAGCCGATCTCTCCTAAATAGAGCTGTGTTGCGTCAAGGACACGCTGTGGGACCCCTTGCGATAACAGCTCGTCTTCCGCCGAGTCATTATCATTGGTATCTTCCTCTGCCAGCGCTTTATCGTCAAAAACGTCAAGTCCATTTTCTTCGAAATCGGTATCTTCATGTAACTCGTTAACTTTCAGCGTACTTTGGCTCATAAGTGGCTCCTACCCGTGATCCCTTGGCAGAATACCGAAATACTCTGCCCGATTTATCGCTGCGGCAGAAAACGCAGCGGGTTTACGGATTTCCCCTTGTAACGAATTTCAAAGTGCAAGCGAACTGAGCTGGTGCCCGTACTGCCCATCGTAGCGATTTTTTGTCCTGCCGTGACGTCTTGTTGCTCACGGACTAGCATCGTATCGTTATGGGCATAGGCACTGAGGTAGTCATCATTATGTTTGATGATTATCAGATTTCCGTAACCACGTAGCGCATTACCCGCGTACACCACGCGCCCACTGGCGGTTGCGGTGATCGGTTGCCCACGTGAGCCGGCGATATCAATCCCTTTATTTCCCCCCTCGGAAGCGGAGAAACTATCTATGACTTTCCCATCGGTAGGCCAACGCCAACTGCCGACAGCAGCCGTATTGCTGCTGGCAACAGCCGCTGGTGCGGAAACAGGAGCGGTTGTTGGTGCCCCTGTCGTAGGTAACATCTTACCTACATTCTGTTTACCCTGATTACCAGAATACGCATTAGTTGACTGAGAATCAACCGATGTAGTTTGTATTTGCGCACTTGATGGCGGCGTTGGTACACCACCTCGGGTAGCATCCGTTGTTGCCAACATTCCGCCACCGCTCGTCAGGCCACCGCCCGAAGCGTTGTTACCGGATACGTTTCCTAAGCTCAGAGATTGCCCCACATTCAGGCTGTACGGTTCAGGAATATTGTTACGCTGCGCCAGATCTCGGTAGTCATTACCGGTAATCCACGCGATATAAAACAGGGTATCGCCCCGTTTAACAGTGTAGGCATTGCCGCCGCTGTAGCTGCCTTTCGGAATATTGCCGTAGCTGCGGTTGTAAACAATTCGGCCGTCGGTCGTTGTTGAAACGCTTTCACCCGCTGTTGAAATGCGTGATGGTGGCGCAGATAACATCCCCCCTCGGCTGCCCGTATTTCCGTCAACGCTGCTGATCGGTGCGGATTTGGAATTATTGTTGGTACATCCCGCCAATCCTAAGACAATCACCGTACAAGCAGCAATATGACGCAAATTCATCATTCGGCTTCCCATGCGCCTTACTCCCCTATAACTATAGCGTTCAAAAAAGTGTCGATAACATTCAAAAAACAGTAATACTCAGAACTCAATTCGGACATGTCTGCCTCGCATCTGCTCTCGCTTAACTGGCCGTTGCTCAACTACCCATAGCGTAAGTGATTGTAGCGCAACCGGTATCCGGTGATTTATTCGTTAATTAGAACGAGAAAGATCGCTACTTCACCATCGCTGGCGCATAAGCAAAACGGGAAAGGCACCACGATGATTAGATGCTAACAATATCAACAAGTTCGCACTATAAAACAGTTGTGTTGAAATTTTAAAGACTTAACAACAAGTGCATACCAACGCCACGGTATCAGGCTAATTCCCCTTTGACCAGCGGAACAAACCGAACAGCTTCAACCGTTTGAATAATAAATTCGCCAGCATGGCGTTGAACAACCTGTAAGTATTGTGACTGTTCACCGACGGGCAATACCATCACGCCGCCTTCATCAAGCTGTTCCATCAGCGCTCGGGGAATTTCCGGCGGTGCAGCAGTCACGATGATGGCATCAAACGGCCCGCGCGACGCCCACCCCTGCCACCCATCGCCATGACGGGTAGAAACATTATGCAGATCAAGCTGCTTTAAGCGACGTTTAGCCTGCCATTGCAGCCCTTTGATGCGCTCGACCGAGCAAACGTGCCTAACCAAATGCGCTAAAATCGCCGTTTGATAACCTGAACCAGTGCCAATTTCCAGCACGCGAGAAACAGGCGTCAGGCTGAGCAATTCCGTCATCTTCGCGACCATATAGGGCTGCGAAATCGTCTGACCGGAACCAATAGGCAGAGCGGTATTTTCATACGCTTTATGCTCGAACGCCTCGTCAACGAAACGTTCTCTGGGTACGGCTTCTATCGCACTCAGTAGACGTTCGTCCTGAATGCCCTGCTGGCGCAGCTGTGCCAACAACGTTTCTATACGCTTGTTTACCATTCCCCGCCGACCTCAGCTCTGGTTAACCTCGTCACCAATACAGCAATTTTCCCGCACAGGGGTAAGCCAGCCGCCGCTATCGCACGATTGCCAGCATTATTCTCTTCAACTCTTTTCTGCAAAAAACGTCTCGCAGTACATCAGGCACCGAGATCGGTATCCTGCTGTGAATGCAGCAATTCACGCACCACGCTGGTCGCAAAACTGCCCGCAGGTAGCCAGAACGTCACTTCTACGGTCACATCGTCCTGCCATTCCCAGTGCATCTGCTGCGGATACAGCAGCACCGCACGCCGGGCAGGTTCGACCCGCTCACGCTTAACCAAAGACCACAGCGTGTCTTGTCCGACCAAAGCCTGTTCTTCAAATACCCGCGCGTCATCCTGCGTACCCAGTTCACCATCACCAGGCAGCGGCGCGGTAATCTGGAGTTCACCCGCATCAAGGCGCGCCTGTAAAACGTCTAATTCGTCAGGCTTAGCAACAAACCAGCTGCCGCGTCCTGTTAGCTGCAATGCGTCACCACACAAGACGGTTTTCGCCTGCTGTCCCGCGAGTCGTGCACTGGCAACCTGATTAAACATCGCACTGCGGCTAGCGGAAAGATAAAAACTCCGCTTACTGCGTTCTTTTACTCGAATCTCGTTATTTGCCCAAAGACGAGCCTGCTCAAGATTATTTCCATTGCGTCCGAAACGCTGGCTGCCGAAATAATTAGGCGCGCCGTTCGCGGCAATCAGCGTCAAACGAGCGTCAACCTCGTTTCGGTCGCTGACCTGACGCAGCACCAACGTAAAATGGTTACCTCGCAGCGTACCGATCCGCAGCTTGCGACGATGGCGAGTCACCTCAAGCACATCACAGCCTTCAAGCTCCAACAAGGAGAAATCTGGCGTCTCTTTTCCCGGCATGTGCAGGCAGAACCACTGTTCGGTGACAGCATGACGATCTTTCAAGCCCGCATAGCTGACGGCACGCAGCGGTAGACGAACAAATTTCGCCAGCATCTCGGCCACAAATTGCGTATTACAGCCGCGCTTGCGTACACGTACCAATACCTGCTCACCGTCACCATCTGGCTGAAATCCCAGATCTTCCACCACCAGAAAATCTTCAGCAGTGGATTTCAATGAGCCGGTAGCCTGTGGTTCACCGTGTAACCAGACGAGTTGTTCGCTATTTTCCATCATTATCCTACAAAGTGCATGGCCGGATGACGCACGGCCACGACATTGTTTTTTATACTGTTAACTTTCTATGACTGATAAGACTATCGCTTACCACGCAACAATTTCGCCCGTTCCTTTTTTCACCAGCAGAGCAACGGCTTCGCAGGCAATGCCTTCGCCGCGACCAGTAAAGCCCAACTGTTCTGTTGTGGTCGCTTTCACATTGACGTCGTCCATATGACACTGCAAATCTTCCGCCAGATTCACGCGCATTTGCGGGATATGCGGTGCCATTTTCGGCGCCTGCGCAATAATCGTGACGTCCAGATTGCCCAACTGGTAGCCTTTTTCATTGATACGACGCCAGGCTTCACGCAGCAGGCCACGGCTGTCCGCGCCTTTAAAGGCCGGATCGGTATCAGGGAACAGCTTGCCAATGTCACCCAGCGCGGCAGCACCCAACAGGGCATCGGTCACGGCATGCAGCACCACATCCCCATCGGAATGCGCCAGCAAGCCTTGAGTATAAGGAATTCGCACGCCACCGATCACCAGCGGACCTTCTCCACCGAACTTATGGACATCAAAACCGTGACCGATACGCATCGCGCGTTCTCCTTATCTGTATTTAACGAATAAATTTAGCGAATAAAATGGGGTTACTGCAAACTGGTTAAATAGAATTCGGCTAATGCCAAATCCTCTGGACGAGTGACTTTGATATTATCCGAACGTCCGCTGATAATTTGCGGGCGATAGCCACAGTATTCCAACGCGGAGGCTTCATCTGTGACGGCAACGCCATCCTGAAGCGCCCGTTGCAGGCACTGTTTCAACAGCGCAGCAGGAAAAAGCTGCGGCGTCAGCGCATGCCATAAATCGTTACGTTCTACCGTGCGATCGATAAACCCGTCCGTACCGCGCTTCATGGTGTCACGAACCGGCGCGGCCAGAATTCCACCAACGTCACTCTGCTCAACAATCGCCAGCAGGCGCGTCAGATCGTCCTGATGCAGACACGGACGCGCCGCGTCATGCACTAACGCCCATGCGCTATCGGCAACGGCGGACAGCCCAGCCAGCACGGAATCCGCACGCTGCTGCCCACCCGTTACGGCACAAATACGGGGATCGTTGGCAATCGCCAGGGTATGAAAGAATGCGTCATCAGGACTGATAACGACGACGACACGCTGCACGCGTGAATGGCGTAAAAGCGCGTCGATGGTATGTTCAAGAATGGTTTTATGGCCGGTCGCATCATTGCCAATCGTCAGATACTGCTTAGGACGATCGTTTTGCATCCGGCTGCCGTTACCCGCAGCGGGTAAAACGGCAACAATGTCAGGCGGGGAAAGGCGTGGTGTCTGCATGCGTCAACGTTGTGTGTTGTTGGATGGAGCGTTATTAGATGACGTCGTATTCGCGTTACGATGGTTCGATTCTGGCACCAGACGATAGAAGCTTTCACCGGGTTTAATCATCCCCAGCTCATTGCGTGCACGCTCTTCAATCGCTTCCTGTCCGCCATTGAGGTCGTCAATTTCAGCAAACAGCTGTTCGTTACGGTCTTTTAATTTGGCATTGTTCCCCTGCTGGACAACAACATCATCTTTCACCCGAACATAATCATGAATGCCATTCTTGCCCAGCCACAGTGAGTACTGAAGCCAGCCAAGCAATATCAATAATAACAGCGTAAGCTTTCCCATCCCGCCCCCTGAAAAACCGCCTAATCATCCCATAACTTTTGTTTCGACTCCACTGTGTCCGGCAGTGGGAGGCAATATTCACCCTGCCGCGTGCCCAAATGGAGATATTTCGGGCAGAAGATCACGCCAAACGCGCGCCCGCGCCACACTCACGTCGTCCATTCATCCTCTCGTACTTTCTATTCATCAAAAGACGCAAGCGCATAGCGTCTGCCTGGCTAAAACCGTCCATAGGAAAAACGTCAGTTGAACCATTAATGCTATCTGTGTATTTTTATGCATACAAAGTGCATAAAAAAAGAAAGTTTTACATTTAAACCAGGAGAAAACCATGTTCAAAAAATTGTTATTCGTTGGGGCGCTCTTCACCACCGCCCTATCCACTACCGTACTCCCCACCAGCGCCTTCGCCGCGGAACCCACTTACGTTGTAGGCTCTGGCGGAACCTATCGTCCCTTTGAATTTGAAAATGCGCAGAAAGAGCTGGAAGGCTTTGATATTGATATTATTAAAGCAATCGCCAAGGCGGAGAATTTTAATATCAAGTTGATCAATACGCCGTGGGAAGGGCTCTTCGCGACCCTTAACTCCGGCGACCGCGACATTATCATTTCCGGTATCACGATTACCGACAAACGTAAGCAAATGGTCGATTTCTCCGCACCGTATTTCCCAGCCGAGCAGTCCATCGTGGTGCCTAAAGGCTCGACGATCGACTCAATTGCGGCGCTGAAAGATCACAAAGTCGGCGTTGTGAACTCCAGTACTGCCGATATCGTGGTCTCCGATGTATTGGGTAAAAACAGTACATCGATTAAGCGCTTTGATAACACCCCGTTAATGTTACAAGAGCTGTATGAAGATGGTGTGGGCGCAGCGGTTGGCGACGTGGGCGTGGTGAAGTTTTACATTAAGACGCACCCTGAAAAACAGTTCAATCTGGTTTCCGACGCTAAATTCGAACGCCAGTATTTCGGGATCGCCGTCGCGAAAGGTAACGATCAGCTGCGCGCGAAGATTAACTCCGGGCTGAAAAAAATCGTTGCTGATGGCACCTACGCCAAGATCTATCAAACCTGGTTTGATAACAACGTTCCGACCTTACCCGCAGAATAACGCCTGCAAGACACTGCGCATCTCTCCAGGTCTCCACTGCCTCACACGAGACGTCGCATTAACCGGACAGCTAGCCTGTCCGGTTTAATTTAGAGTAATCATTACGTTAGCCTATTCAAAAAAGGAAACGATCTTGACGGGATTTCGTTGGGAGATCATTCAGGAATATGCCCCGCTGTTTATGGAAGGCACCTGGATGACCATCAAATGCACCATTATCTGTGTCATTCTTGGCACCTGCTGGGGATTAACGCTCGGATTAGGTCGCTTAGCGCAGGCACCGCACGGGCCGTGGAAATACATCCTGCACTACGGCGTGCAATGGCCAGTACGCATCTACATCAGCGCCTTCCGCGGCACGCCGCTGTTTGTACAAATCATGGTGGTACACTTCGCGCTGGTGCCGCTGTTCATCAATCCACGTGATGGATTGCTGGTGACCAGCAATATTATGTCGGTCGATTTTGCCCGCACGCTACGCTCAGATTACGGCGCGTTCCTCTCTTGCATCGTGGCGATTACGCTGAATGCGGGTGCCTATGTCTCTGAGATATTCCGCGCCGGTATTCAGTCGATCGATCGCGGCCAGATGGAAGCGTCACGCTCTCTCGGCATGAGCTATGGCCGCACCATGCGGAAAGTCATTCTGCCACAGGCTTTTCGCCGCATGCTGCCACCGCTGGGCAACAACGCCATCGCGATTGTTAAAGATTCATCGCTGGCTTCGGCAATCGGATTGGCGGATCTCGCCTATGCCGCTCGTACGGTGTCAGGGGCTTACGCCACGTACTGGGAACCCTACCTGACGATCTCTATCGTTTATTGGGTTATTACTTTCCTGCTTTCGCTGCTGGTGCGGCACATGGAAACGAGGTTTGGCAAAAGTGATTCACGTTAAAAACCTGCAAAAACAGTTTGGTGATACGCATGTCCTGCGCGGTATTTCCTGCGACATCGCCCCTCAGGAAGTGCTGTGCCTGATTGGCCCATCCGGTTCAGGAAAAAGTACCTTTCTGCGCTGCATCAACGCACTGGAGACGCTGTCGGCAGGCGAGATCACGGTCAACGGTTTTGCCATTCACGATCAGAAAACCAATATCAATCGCGTGCGTGAAAGCGTGGGAATGGTGTTCCAGCGCTTTAATCTGTTTCCGCACATGACGGTGCTGGAAAACATCATTATGGCACCGATGGATGTGAAAAAATTGCCGCGAGCACAAGCCGTTGAACGGGCTAAAGCGTTGCTCAGCAAGGTTGGCCTGCTGGATAAAATCGACGCCTGGCCGAATAGCCTGTCCGGTGGACAGCAACAGCGTGTCGCGATTGCCCGTGCGTTAGCGATGGAACCCGCGATCATGTTGTTCGATGAACCGACATCCGCGCTGGACCCGGAGCTGGTTGGCGAAGTGTTAGCGGTGATGAAAACGCTGGCGAATGAAGGCATGACGATGGTCATCGTGACCCATGAAATGGCCTTTGCCAGAGAAGTGGCCGATAGGGTGATTTTTATCGATCAGGGAGTCATTCAGGAACAGGGAACGCCAGAAGCGATCTTTACTCATCCGAGTAACCCGCGTACGCAGGCTTTCCTAAGCAAAATACTGTAAAACGGTAAACCACAGGCTGTCAGCGTCTTCCACGCTGGCAGCCTTTTTCTTTTACCACCCCGTCAGAAACGAAAATACCAGCCAAAACAGGCAGACCACCGTCAGCCCTGTCGCAAAAAGCGTATAAAAAAGATAGCCTCTCAACAGGAAGCTAAACCCGACGCCAACCAGCACTGAAAACGGCATCAGCGCCAGAAAAAACGGCCAGGTGTAGAGCATGAAGAAAAACGTGGTATTAGAGCCGTATACTAGAAAAGGGATAGTAAAGGCCAACCAATAAAAGGAGAACCCCGTTACCGCCCCCATAAACAGGTAGGAAACGCCGTCATCTTCTTCTTGTTGCGCTGGCCGAGTCTTGCTAATCGTTAACTGCGTGGCATTTTGCATAATCTTTCCCATTCGTCCCCTCATCACCCACAAGCGCGGTGAAAAAAGCGGGATATCAGAGCTTGATAATAGCTCTCTTGCCCAGCAGATCTAACAATTGGCCTGTCAAATTTGTTACTAATTGTTCGCCATCCAGATGACTATCCGGCGCTTCCGGCGCTTCATAAGCCGAGTCGATTCCGGTGAAATTACGCAGCTCTCCGGCACGGGCTTTTTTATACAACCCCTTAGGATCACGTGCTTCACAGGTCGCTAACGGCGTATCCACGAAGACTTCGATGAACTGCCCTTCGCCCAGTAAATCCTGCACCATTTTACGCTCGGCGCGGTGCGGCGAGATAAACGCGGTCAGGACTACCAGACCCGCGTCCACCATCAGTTTGGCAACTTCACCCACGCGACGGATATTTTCGCGCCGATCGTCGTCGGTGAAGCCTAAATCGCGGCACAAACCATGCCGCACGTTGTCGCCATCCAGCAGGTAGGTGCTGACACCACGCTGATGTAGCGCCTGTTCCAGCGCCCCCGCCAGCGTGGATTTACCGGATCCAGACAACCCGGTAAACCAGATAACGACGCCCTGATGACCATGCAACTTCTCGCGCGACTCTCGGGTGACATCGTGCGCATGCCAGACGACGTTATCGTCAGTCGGTTCATCGCGTAAAGACACGTTATTTGCCTCCCAGCAGATCGCGCGCACCCCAATGTGGGAAGTGGCGACGTACCAGCGCATTCAGTTCCAGCTCAAACGCGCTGTGTGCACCCGGTTCCTGATACACCTGTTCGATAGGTTCCCGCACCAGCCCAGCACCGACCGTGACGTTGCTCAGACGGTCGATAAAGATCATCCCGCCCGTCACCGCATTGTGCTGATAGTTGTCCAACACCAGCGGCTCATCAAAAACCAGCTCAACCGAACCGATACCATTCAGCGGCAGGTTCTCCGCTACGCGTTGCGTCAGCGTATTGATCTCAACCTGATACTGAATATTCTCGACCCGAGCGCGCGTTTTCTTACCGCCAATCTTGATGTCGTAGCTTTGTCCCGGCACCAGCGGCTGCTCTGCCATCCAGACAACATCCACCAGCGCATGCTGCACCGCTTTCAGCGATTCGCCGCTATCAACCAGCAGGTCACCACGGCTAATATCCACCTCATCCGCCAGCACCAGCGTAATCGCTTCACCCGCCTGCGCCTGCGGTAAATCCCCGTCAAAGGTCACAATACGGCTGACGGTGGATTCTACGCCGGATGGCAGCACTTTAACCCGTTGCCCAACGCGGATGATGCCGGATGCCAGCGTTCCCGCGTAGCCACGGAAATCCAGATTCGGGCGATTCACATATTGCACCGGAAAGCGCATCGGCTGTTCCAGCGTGCGCTGTGCCACATTGACCGTTTCCAGCACGTCCAGCAGCGTCGGTCCGGTATACCAGCCCATCGTCGTACTTGGCGTTGCGACATTGTCGCCATCCAGCGCGGAAATCGGCACAAAGGTGATATTCAGGTCGGCAGGCAGCTGCTGAGCAAAATCCAGATAATCCTGCTTAAACTGCTCAAACACCGTTTGCTGATAATCCACTAAGTCCATTTTGTTCACCGCCACCACCAGATCGCGAATCCCTAGCAGGGTCGCAATAAAGCTGTGGCGACGAGTCTGATCCAATACGCCTTTGCGAGCGTCAATCAGCAGAATCGCCAACTCACAGGTTGATGCGCCGGTCGCCATGTTGCGGGTGTACTGCTCGTGTCCTGGCGTATCGGCGATGATGAATTTGCGTTTTTCCGTGGAAAAATAGCGGTAGGCCACATCAATCGTGATGCCCTGCTCACGTTCAGCCTGAAGCCCATCGACCAGCAGTGCCAGATCCAGCTTTTCGCCCTGCGTGCCCAAACGCTTGCTGTCATTGTGCAGCGTACTGAGCTGATCTTCATAAATCTGGCGCGTATCGTGCAGTAACCGGCCAATCAGCGTACTTTTTCCATCGTCGACGCTACCGCAGGTCAGGAAACGCAGCAGCGTTTTATCCTGCTGCGCGTGTAAATACGCCTCCACACCGCCCTGCTCGGCGATCTGCTGTGCAATCGCATTATTGATGACGACTGCATCTTTCTCAGCCGCATTGTCTGCCGCTGTGTCTTTTAAAGAAATTTGGCTCATTCGACGATTCCTCAGAAATACCCTTGACGCTTTTTCAGCTCCATTGAACCGGCCTGATCGCGGTCAATTACCCTTCCCTGACGCTCACTGGTCGTGGAAACCAGCATCTCTTCGATGATTTCCGGCAGCGTCTGCGCATGCGATGCCACCGCGCCCGTCAGCGGCCAGCAGCCCAGCGTGCGGAAGCGCACCATGTGTTGTTCGATCACTTCACCAGGTTGCAGATCGATGCGATCGTCATCCACCATCAGCAGCATGCCATCGCGTTCCACCACCGGACGCGGCGCGGCCAGATACAGCGGAACAATATCGATATTTTCCAGATAGATGTATTGCCAGATATCCAGTTCGGTCCAGTTGGAGAGCGGGAAAACTCGGATGCTCTCGCCTTTGTTAATCTGGCCGTTGTAGTTATGCCACAGCTCCGGGCGCTGGTTCTTCGGATCCCAGCGGTGGAAACGGTCGCGGAAGGAGTAAATACGCTCTTTGGCACGCGATTTCTCTTCATCGCGGCGCGCCCCGCCAAACGCGGCATCAAAACCGTATTTATCCAGCGCCTGCTTCAGCCCTTCCGTTTTCATGATGTCGGTGTGCTTGGCGCTGCCGTGCACAAAGGGGTTAATCCCCAGCGCTTCACCCTGTGGGTTGCGGTGCACCAGCAGTTCACAGCCGTAGGCCTTTGCCGTCTTGTCGCGGAATTCGTACATTTCACGAAATTTCCAACCGGTATCAACGTGCAGCAGCGGGAAAGGCAGCGATCCCGGATAGAACGCCTTGCGCGCCAGATGCAGCATCACCGAAGAGTCTTTGCCGATGGAATACATCATCACCGGGTTACTGAACTCGGCCGCCACTTCGCGGATGATGTGAATGCTTTCAGCTTCAAGCTGCCGTAAATGCGTGAGTCGTTTCTCGTCCATACCCTTTCCTTAAGCCAAGTTTACTACCGCTGGGCGGCTGTCTTGCGGCACCGTCGGCGTTGTCTGACCAAACCAGGCAATCTGATGGTGCAGATCCACCACCTCGCCAATCACCAGCAGCGCCGGTGTCGGCGCTTGCCGTGCCAAATGTTCTAACTGTTGCAGCGTGCCAATTTGCACCTGCTGATCGTGTCGGGTGCCGCGACTGATCACGGCAACGGGCGTCTGCGATGAACGACCATGCGCGATCAGCTGCTGCGAAATCTCGGCGGCCTTCATCGTTCCCATGTAAATCGCCAGCGTCTGACGGCCACGCGCCAGCGTTGACCAGTCCAACTCGTCGCCATCCGGGCGACAGTGTCCGGTAATAAAAAGTACGCTCTGCGCGTAGTCACGGTGCGTCAACGGAATCCCCGCATACGCCGTGACGCCCGCCGCAGCCGTTACGCCGGGCACCACCTGAAACGTGATGCCGGCCTGCGCCACCGCTTGCAGCTCTTCGCCACCGCGGCCAAAAATGAAGGGATCGCCGCCTTTCAGGCGCACTACCCGTTTTCCTTCCTGCGCCAGCGTAACCAGTAGCTGATTAATCTCATCCTGTGGTAACGAATGTGCGCTGGCGCGTTTCCCCACGCAGATGCGTTCAGCATCGCGGCGCACCAGATCCAACACGTCGGCACTGACCAAATGGTCATACAGCACCACGTCCGCCTGCTGCATCACCTGCAATCCGCGCAGCGTCAGCAGTCCGGCATCGCCGGGGCCTGCGCCAACCAGTGCGACTTCACCGCGTGCGGCCGCTGGCTGTTGCTGTTCCTCTTGCTGAAGCGCCAGTTGCTGTTGCAGTTCGTCTTCGGCCTGCGCCAGTTGCCCAGCGGACACCAGCGACGCAAAGCGTCCGACAAACAGCCGTTCCCAAAAACGACGGCGTGCTGGCATCGAATGCAGTCGGGTTTTAATTCTGTCGCGCCAGCTTCCGGCGATGTCCGCCATCGTGCCCAAACTGGCGGGCAGTAATGATTCCAGCTTTTCACGCAGCAGACGCGCCAGCACCGGCGCTTGTCCACCCGAGGAAATGGCTACCACCAGCGGAGAGCGATCGACAATCGAGGGGAAAATAAACGAGCACTTTGGCTGATCGTCCACCACGTTCACCAGCAAATGACGCTGATTCGCCGCCTCAAATACCGCAGCATTCAGCTCGGCGTCATCCGTAGCGGCAATCACCAGAAACACGCCGGATAACAGTTCCGGTGTAAAAGAGTGTGCCAGCCATTCAACCTGCCCGGCCTGATGCTGCGCCGCCAACGGTTCCGCCAGCGCCTGCGCGACAATTTTTACCTCCGCACCCGCGCGTTGCAGCAGATCGATTTTGCGCGTAGCAACCTCGCCGCCGCCAACAACCAGTACTGGGCGCTGACGAAGATCGGCAAATAAAGGGAGATAGTTCACAGTCGCCTTAACTAAGCAAAAAAATAGATAATGCGACTATACGGTGAGGACAGAACACTTATGAAATGCCGAATTGGAATGACAAGTTCCGTAATGGAATAACAACACGTTTACAACCGCCAGCAGGACGCCTGACGCAATCGGGCATCCATTTGATTGCGCCATCGGCGTTCAACTACAGGCTTGATTCTTGATCCTGACCATTTGTGTAACATCGTCACCGAGCAGTTGATCCAACTGGCCTTCGCGAATCCATTGCACGATCTGGACTTCGATATCCACCGCGTGGTCCTGAAGATCTTGATGGTATGAGCCGGGCAAATAGAGGAAGGCCGCAAATCCCTCATCATGCAGTTGGCGCGCTTCTCCACGGGCAAAGCGGTCGATCTCAATGCTCATCGCATCAAGATTGGCCTGGCGGGCAAGCGCCGCCGGGTCAATCAAACGCGAGTGCATCAGGCCAACGGTTGGCACGTCGGGTATCGCCGCTTTTACCGCTCTCAGTTGAACGTAGTCAAACGAAGCGAATTGCAGCAGATCGGCACAGTCCAGTTCATCGATGAGCTTCCTCAGCTTCGGGAAGAGTATCTCATTGCAATCATACACTTTGAATTCAAGCTGATAGATGATGCCGAGCTGGCGGGCGAACAATAGAGCATCCCTGAGCAGCGGGACGCGTTCTCCCGCGAATTCCTGACTGAACCACTGCCCAGCATCGAGTTTGGCAAGCTCAGAATAGGTCATGCCTTGCACGAGGCCTCGCCCATTGGTGGTGCGGTTAACCGTCTCGTCGTGAATCAGGACTAATTCACCATCACGCGTAATTCTTAGATCGGTTTCGCAGGTAACGCCGAAACCCGCATGTTCAAACGCCTTGTTAAACGCAGCAAGGGTGTTTTCTGGTGCGCCAGCACTGTGGCCTCGATGACCTCCGAGGCGTATTGTCGCAGGCGTCATTCGTAGTGGATTCATTGTCATTCTCCTTCGTTGTATTGCGTTTAACCTTATTGCGTTTAACCACGGCTCCTCATTTCAGTGTCGGATCGGACAGGTCACGTAACCGATCGCCAATGAGGCTGATAGTGAGCGACAGAATGAAGATGACCATGCCCGGGACAATGGATATCCACCATGCGGTCATGATGTAGTCGCGCCCCGCCCCCACCAACGATCCCAAACTGACCTGTGGCGGTTGCACCCCGAGGCCAAGGAAGCTCAGCGACGACTCCAGAATGAGGATTTCAGGCATCACCACCGTGAAGGTGACCAGCACGACGGCAAAGATATTGGGAAAAACGTGGACGATCGCGATACGAAAGCCACCCGCGCCATTGCGAAGCAAGGCAGCGATATACGGCTTCTCCAGTTCAAGGCTGGCCATCGTCCGCGTCAGGCGAGCGAAACGTTCCCAGCCGAACAGCCCCAACAGGCAGATGAAAAGCGTGAGGCTGTTACCGAGAAAAGCCAGAACCGTGAGCGCAATGATGATAAACGGCATCGACGCCTGAAAATCAATCGCCACCCGAATGATGGCATCCGCTAAACCGCGACGGAAGCTTGCGATCAGGCCAAGCGACGTCCCGATGATCAGGCTGATGATCGATGCGCCGAGGGAGATAAAGAGGCTCATACGCAGCGCATAGAAGACGCGGCTTAAGATGTCGCGCCCCATCTCGTCGGTGCCAAACCAGTGTCGGGAGCCGGTTCCAAGGTGAAACGGCGGCATATGTCGCGCTCTCAAATCTATCTGCGCAAAACCATAGGGCGAAAGCGTGTCAGCGAAGACGGCAAGCACAACGGCAATCACAATGATCCCAATACACACGATCAACAGCGGATTAGCGTGGGGAAACCGGGCGAATAAACCAGAAGGCATCTTTGACGTGGAGGGCGTATCGGTCATGACACACGCCCCCGAGACCGCTGTGAGTGGCGCAGGCGGGGATCGATCATCACATGCAGGAAATCAACGAACAGGTTGGCACTGACCATCGCCACCGTGATGAGAATGACAATGGCCTGAACCACCGCTACATCGCGGGCAGCAACAGAATTGATGAGCAGAAGGCCCACGCCGGGCCAGGCAAATACCGCTTCAATCACGGCGGATCCGCCAATCATTCCGCCGAGCAGGAACCCGAACAGCGTCAGCAAAGGCAGTGCCGCGTTCGGCATCACGTGCCTGACGATCAGCCCCCACTCGGAGACACGTTTCGCCCGAGCGGCAAGGATATAACGCTGCCCGATGACTTCAAGCACGCTTGAGCGAACGAATCTCGCGATGACACCAGCATTGTAAAGCCCGATAGCCAAGGCAGGCATCACCATGTGGGCAAGCGTCGCACCTCCCCCTGATGGCAGTATCCGCAGCTGTACGGCGAAAAGCTGGATTAGGAGAATGCCGGTCAGGAAAGTGGGAATAGAATGCGTCAGCACAGCGAGGCCGATTACTGCGCGGTCAATCACCCCACCGCGATAGTGCGCCGCGACGACACCCAGCGGAATCCCCACCGCAAGCGCCAGTACAAGCGAAGCCGCCATCAGCCGCAGCGTTGCGGGGATCTTTTCCATAATCATGGCAAGCGCATCCTGACCGCTGCGCAGCGATGTACCAAAATCCCCCGTCACTATGCGCCCGAGATAGGTGAAATACTGTTCGCTCACGGGGCGATCCAATCCCCACTGCTGGCGGAGTATGTCAATGACCTGCGGCGGCGTTTCGACACCCAGGAGCGACGTCATCGGGTCACCGCTGATGCGCAGCATGACGAAAGTAAAGGTGACGGCAAGGAACACCGTCACTACCGCACGCAGCGCTGAGCCAAACAGGGTGTTCAGCATGCCGCTCTCTCCACCAAAATGGGGCGGCTGTGTACAGCATCCGCAGCAATCGGCCGACGCCGTCCTTTCGGCACGGCAGCCAGCAGTTTTACGGTGTAAGGATGGGCGGGCTCGGCAAACACGTTTGACGTCGGTCCGCTCTCTACCACACAACCCTCCTGCATCACGGCAACCCGATGCGACACGTGGCGTACAACACGCACATCGTGACTGATCAACAGGATCGAAAGACCGCGCTTTTCCTGAAGATCGAGCAACAGATTGAGCACCTGCGCCTGAACCGACACATCCAGCGCCGAGACAGGTTCATCGCACAACAGAACCTTCGGCTCAGCCACCAGCGCCCGAGCGATAGCGGCGCGCTGTCGCTGCCCGCCTGACATCTGATGCGGATAGCGATCCAGCATGGTGATGGGGAGAGCGACAGCGCTGAGTGCTTCCTTAGCCCTATCGCGCCACTCACTCTTGCTCCCGATAGCATGGATCAAGAGCACTTCCGCAATCTGCCGACCGATGGTGTGGCGTGGATCAAAGGCACCGAGCGTATCCTGCGCTACAACCTGAAGCACCCGCGCCAAACGCCGACGATTCGGTTTGAGATAGTGGGAAAATGGCTCGCCAAAGAGTGACAGCGCTCCACGGTCAGGCTGGCGATCGCCGCAAAGTAGCGCGGCAAGGGTCGATTTCCCGGATCCCGATTCGCCGACCAGACCGAGCGTTTCACCTTGTTCAAGCGATAAAGACACGCCGCGTACCGCCTGTTTGCCAGCCCGGCGGTTCGTCAGCAGCGAAAATCCGGCGTGATAGGTGAAATCCAGATCGCGGGCGTCGAGAATGGGCATTCTGTCCATCGCGTTCACACTCATGGCACGCTCCCCGCAGAGAGTGATGAGGTCGCCGTATCACGCTGCCAATGTTGGGGGATCTCCACCAATCGGCTTAGCGGTTCACCGCTTCCCGGCATCGCGTCCAGCAGCAGTTGAGCGTAGGGATGGCTCGATCGCTCGTAGATATTTTCGGTCGTATCGATCTCCACGATCTCGCCACCGTACATAATGGCAATGCGATCGCAGACCTCCGCAACCAGGTCGAGATCGTGGCTGATGAAGATCATGGCAATGCCACGGCGGCGCACCAGCGAGACAAGCAGCGACACGACCTGCTGCTGGACGGTAACATCCAGCGCCGTCGTCGGTTCGTCTGCGATGACGAGCTGCGGCTCCAGAGCAAGTGCCATCGCGATCATCACACGCTGGCACATACCGCCAGAAAATTGTGAAGGATAGTCATGGTAGCGCTTCTCTGGCTGGTCGATAGCGACGTCTTTCAGCATCTGTAGCGCAATCTGGCGGGCTTCCTCCACTGAATGCCCCGCACTTCGCGCAGCCTCCGCGATTTGTTCGCCAACGGTACGTACCGGATTAAGGCAGGATATCGGTTCCTGAAAGATCATGCCGATCGGCGGGAGCTTTTTCGCCACCAGCGCGTTATGCAGTTCGGAAGCGGCGAACGTTTGGCCGCCAATCGTGACCGAACCAGAGACAAGCGCGGTAGCGGGCAGAAGACCGGCCACCGCAAGGCATGAAAGCGATTTTCCAGATCCGCTCTCACCCACAATCCCCAGAATTTCACCTTCACCGACCTCAAAGGATATTGACTTCACCGACGTGGTTCTGGCCTTCCCCGCGAGAAAGGCAATACTCAGATTTTGAATAGAAAGAATGGATTCAGTCATGATGACACCCTCACTTGGCAGCATTAACAAAGGAGAGGTTTTGTGGGCCAAGATCCATCGCGAAAACTGGCTTCGGCTTCCACTTCACCTTGTTGGAAACCCCGTAGAAGACAGCGTTCTGGTACAGCACGGTGATCCCTGGATCCTTCCATTCAATAATGTCCAACATCTCGGAGAAGATCCTGGCGCGATCCGCTGGGGCAACCGTCGGTTCAAGCTTGGCGCCGAGCTGGTCAAATTCATCATTAACCCAGATTTTCTGCGTGCCCAGCGCTGCGGTCTTTGCGAACCCCATCGCATAGACGGAAACGTAAGGATCGGGAATCGCGGCGGTGCTGGACCAGTTACCTACCGCCCGACTTGAGGTATTTTCAAACAGCTTGCCGGACTCAACAAACTCCATCCTGGCGTTGACACCCACCGCCTGCCACATCGCCACCACGGCTTCACTCACCGAGTTTTCCGCCGTGTAGTAATTGTTTTGTGAGCGGAGCGCGATCGGTTCACCGTGATAACCCGCCGCCTTCAAGAGCTGCCGCGCTTTGTCAGGGTTATATTCGTATTTTGGGCGATCCTTCATGTAGATAGGGCCGAAAACTTTGAACTGCTCGCCATTCGGCACCACGGTTCGTCCGTTCCAGATAGAATCGACGATCGCCTGACGGTCAATTGCAAGGATAAGCGCCTGACGAACACGCGGATCCTTGAGTGCGGGGTTATATTTGTCGAAGAACAGGATACGGTTGTTTGGAACGGGACCACCGACGATCTTCGCGTTACCCGACTGGTTCACCATCTCAAGCTGATCCGGCGGCAGATCGGTGGCAATGTCGTAATCCCCTGCGATAAGGCCAGCGATACGCGATGAGACTTCCGGCACCATTCTGAAGGTGACACGCTTCGCATTCGGCTTGCCACCAAAATACCGATCGTGCGCCACCAGCGTCACATGGTCATTGGCTACCGACTCCAGAACCTTATAGGGACCCGCGCCGACTGGCTTCTGCTTCCACTTGGCCCAGTCACCGCCCATCTTCATCCAGGCATCTTTGCTGATCACCACTGCGGCATAGCTTGCCAGCCGCTGTAACAAAATCGGATCTTTAAACTTCGTGACGAAACGGACAGTGTCAGGATCCACCACCTCGACATGATCAAGGCTGCTAAAATTTGTCAGATAGGTGGGATAACCGGGTGCTTTCGGATCGGTCAAACGTTCCGGTCCGAACGAAAAGGCGACGTCTTCCGCCGTCATTTCGCGACCATCATGAAAAATGACGCCCTTGCGAAGCGTCACTTCAAGCGTTTTATCGTCGATCCATTTCCATTCCGTCGCAAGGTTCGGCTGTACCGAGAAGTCGCCATCAATATTGAGCTTGAGTAAGGTTTCGTGGATCGACGGATTGTTGCGGAAAGCGACATTAGACGCCGCATCAACCGGTTCCTGTGTCTCTGGGTTTTTCTGAACCGCGATCCGTAACTCAGGACGCGTGTCCTCCTGAGCAAGCGCGATGCCACCAGAGAGGAAAACAGCAAACAGCACCACGGCACCGATAAAGCTCGTTCTCTTCATGTCAGGCACTCCCTCAGTCAGCGGGTTCGCCAAGTCGCGTCCGCTACTGAACACGCTTGAATTTGTTTAAATAACGATCAAATGTTGACCAAATCCTATCTTTGCAAGATGACGGTGTTATGACGACAATTCGCTTATTGCGACAGGACAGAGGGAGGTAAAAAGCAGAAGATGGCGCTACAAAGTGGCTGGCGGCCTGTCTGAAGTAAACATCACGAGTAAAATATCTCGTTCGCACTCTGTGGCCGAAAATAAAAAACCCCATGTAGAACATGGGGTTTGTGATCGGTCTAAAGCACGTTGTGGGGGCGTTTTACCCTTCGTGCAATCCGCATTCGCGTTTCAGGCCGAAGAAACGGGTTTCTTCTTCGGCCATACCCGGTTCCCACTTGCGGGTGGTGTGCGTATCGCCAACGGACAGATAGCCCTGCTCCCACAGTGGATGGTAACCCAGGCCGTTTTCTTTCAGGTACTGGTACACCGTTCGGTTATCCCAGTCGATAATCGGCAGGAATTTGAAGACGCCGCGCTGAATCGCCAGCACCGGTAATTCACCCCGGCTGCCGGACTGCTCACGACGCAGGCCAGCAAACCATGTTTTCGCCTTTAACTCGCTCAGCGCCCGATTCATCGGCTCGACTTTATTCAGCAGGTTGTAGCGCTCAATGCCTTCCACGCCCTGCTCCCACAGCTTGCCGTAGCGCGCCTCTTGCCAGGCCGGGGATTCAGCAGCGCGATACACTTGCAGATTCAGCGTTAACTGCTCTGTTAGCGCATCAATAAACTGATAGGTTTCAGGAAACAGATAG
Source organism: Pectobacterium sp. S5 (assembly GCF_051707265.1). Lineage (NCBI taxonomy): Bacteria > Pseudomonadati > Pseudomonadota > Gammaproteobacteria > Enterobacterales > Pectobacteriaceae > Pectobacterium > Pectobacterium sp. S5. The sequence continues at coordinate 484,090 of NZ_JAULSZ010000003.1, read as the reverse complement.
CCGGTATCCGTGAGGATAACCGGAATATCCGGCCGCTGTTGCGTCACCAGATGCAGCGATACTGCCGCCTGAATGCCGAAGCTGGACGACAACACATAGTCGCCCGGCAGATTCTCCAACGCCCAGCTCACTCTTTCCTGCGCAGACAGCGATTCAAGCTGGCTGTTCACCGTAGCCAACGCTGCCGCCTGTTCCGCTTTCGGTAACGCGTTGAGCGCCTCAAGATTAAATTCGGCCATCAGGCTCTCCTGTCAGTCATAAAAATCGCGAGCGGGATCCAGCACCGGTTTAATGATGTTGGTACGAATCACAAAATCCCCGAAGCCTTCATTGCGCTGGCGATCTTGCGCCCACAGCCCGATAAGCCGATCGATTTCCGCGAGGATTTCGGTTTCATTAATGTTTTCGCGATACATACGCGGAATGCGTGTCCCCTCGCGATTCCCGCCAAGGTGCACGTTATAACGCCCCATCGCTTTGCCCACCAGACCGATTTCCGCCAGCATGGCGCGGCCACAGCCGTTCGGACAGCCCGTCACGCGCAGAACGATGTGTTCATCGCCCACGCCGTGCTGCTGCATAATGCCTTCGACTTTCGTGACGAACTCCGGCAGGAAGCGTTCGGCTTCCGCCATCGCCAGCGGACAGGTCGGGAACGATACACAGGCCATCGAATTCTTGCGCTGCTCGCTGACGCCGTCATCAATCAGGCCATGCTCACGCGCCAGCGCATCAATCTTCGCTTTGCTCCGCGCAGGAACGCCCGCAATGATCAAATTCTGGTTCGCCGTTAACCGGAAATCCCCTTTGTGGATCTTGGCAATTTCCGCCAGACCGGTTTTCAGCGGACGGCCTGGATAATCCAGAACACGACCGTTTTCAATAAACAGCGTCAGATGCCATTTATTGTCGATACCTTTCACCCAGCCGATACGATCGCCACGTCCGGTGAATTCATAAGGGCGCACCGCTTCAAATTTCACACCGGCACGCGCTTCCACTTCCTGCTTGAAGTTATCTACGCCTACACGCTCCAGCGTGTATTTGGTTTTCGCGTTTTTACGGTTGGTGCGGTTACCCCAATCGCGCTGTGTGGTCACCACCGCTTCCGCGATTGCCAGCGTATGTTCAATGGAAATGTAGCCCAGTTCACTGGCGGTACGCGGGTAAGTTTCTTTGTCGCCGTGCGCGATAGAGAGCCCACCGCCCACCAGCACGTTAAAGCCCACCAGACGGCCATTATCGGCAATCGCCACGAAGTTGAGATCGTTCGCATGCAGATCGATATCATTCTGCGGCGGGATCACGACCGTAGTTTTGAACTTACGCGGCAGATACGTCGAGCCCAGAATCGGCTCCTCATCCGTCGTTGCCACTTTTTCCTGATCCATCCAGATTTCAGCATAGGCGCGCGTGCGCGGCAGCAGATGCTCAGAAATCTTTTTCGCCCACTCATAGGCCTGCTGATGCAGTTCGGATTCTATCGGGTTAGACGTACACAGCACGTTACGGTTCATGTCATTCGCCGTCGCCAGCGCATCCAGTCCGATGCTATTCAGCATCTGGTGTACCGGTTTCACGTTCGATTTGAGAATACCGTGATACTGGAACGTCTGGCGGTTCGTGATACGAATGCTGCCGTAGATCGTATTTTCAGTCGCAAATTTGTCGATCCGTAACCACTGCTCTGGCGTCATCACACCACCGGGCAGACGGCAACGCAGCAGCATCGCATGGCGCGGTTCCAGCTTCTGCTCGGCACGTTCGGCGCGAATATCGCGGTCATCCTGCTGATACATACCGTGGAAACGGATCAGCAGAAAGTTATCGCCCCTGAAGCCACCGGTCAGACCATCATTCAGATCTTCAGCAATCGTGCCGCGCAGAAAGTTACTTTCTGTCTTCATGCGCTCTGCGTCAGCGAGTTTCCCTTCTACCACCAAGGGACCGGGGTGTTTTTCACTGAAAATGTATTTTTCACTCATTAGTACACATCTCGCTGATAACGGCGCTCAAGGCGCAGATCGCTTAAAAACTCATCGGCCTGTTCACTGTCCATGCCGCCATGCTCAACTATCAGTTCCAGCAGTGCCCGTTCGACATCTTTCGCCATACGGTTAGCATCACCACACACGTACAGGTGCGCGCCATCCTGAATCCAGCGCCAGACTTCCGCGCCTTTTTCCCGCAGTTTGTCCTGCACATAAACCTTGTTCGCCTGATCGCGTGACCAGGCCAGATCGATGTTGGTCAGCAGGCCATCTTTGACGTAGCGCTGCCATTCCACCTGATACAGAAAATCTTCCGTAAAGTGTGGGTTACCAAAGAACAGCCAGTTTTTCCCTTCTGCCCCGTCGGCATCGCGCTGCTGCATAAACGCGCGGAACGGCGCAATGCCGGTGCCCGGCCCAATCATGATGACCGGCGCGTCGGAATTCGCCGGCAGACGGAAGTTATCGTTATGTTCGATGAAGACGCGGACTTCATCATCTTCACTCAGCCTGTCGGCCAGATAGCTGGAGGCACCACCGGCGCGCTCGCGGCCTTCGTATTCATAGCGCACCACACCAACGGTGATGTGCACTTCGCTTTCGGCTTCCGCCTGCGAGGAAGCGATAGAGTAAAGGCGCGGCGTCAGCGGACGCAGCAGGCCCAGCAGTTGCTCCGCCGTCAGCTCAGTCGGCGCTTGTCGCACCATATCCACCAGCGGTGTGCGCTGTGCGAACTGTTGAAGCGCAGGCTTATCGGCCAGCAGCGACAACAGCGTTTCATTACGCGACAGTGCTGCATATTTCTCGACAATCGGTGCCGTGTTCTGCGTCAGCTCAAAGTGGCTTTTCAGCGCTTGCGATAATGGCAGCGTCTTGCCGTCAACGCTGACGGACTCGTCGCCTTTCAGCCACAGCAGTTCCAACAATTCCTGAACCAGCGCAGGATCGTTATCGAACCATACGCCCAGCGCATCTCCCGGCTGGTAACGCAAACCAGAATCGCCCAGATCGATCTCGATATGGCGAACATCTTTTTCGGAGTTACGCCCGGTCACTTTCTGATTTACGGCAAACGTGGCATGCAGCGGTGAGGATTTGCTGTACGGGCTGCTGGTAATTTCATCCAGTGCGCCCTGAGCGGCAATCTGCGCGACGGCTTCGCCCTGAACCGGCACCCGCGCCTGCAAAATATCAACCAGCTGGCGTCGCCATTGTTCGGCAAGCCCCTGATAATCCACATCGGCATCCACGCGATCCAGCAGGCGTTCAGCGCCTAGCTCAGCCAGACGGCTATCAAAATCCTTACCCGCCTTGCTGAAGAATTCGTAAGAGGTATCACCCAGACCAAACACGGCAAACGCGGTGTCTTTCATCTCCGGGGCTTTTTTGGACAGCAGGAACTTGTGCAGCGCGACGGCTTCTTCCGGCGGCTCCCCTTCCCCCTGCGTCGAGGCCACGATCAGCAGCAGTTTTTCCTGCCCGATTTGCTTGAATTTGTAATCACCCGCATTGACCAGATTGACGGACAGCTTGGCTGCCAGCAGGTCGTCACGCAGCTGTTCCGCCACCCGACGTGCATTGCCCGTTTGTGAGGCGGAAATCAGCGTAATCGTTTGTACTGGCACAGTGACTGCGGATGCTGTCGTTGCCGTGGCGGCGATCGCCCCCGGCTGCACATTCCCTGGCTGCTGTACTAAACCCCAGAAATAGCCGGATAGCCAGGCCAGCTGCGTCGATGAGAAATCACCGGTTGCCGCCTGTAAACGCGTTAATTGCTCCACACTCAACGGAAGCAATGAAGTGGGGGAAACCGGAGTAGTCATTGTGATTTCTGTTTCCTTGTGCCTGTGCTGTTAGCCAACGACGCTAATACAAAAACATGCAATAAAAAGATGGATGGAGGATAAGGGTAACGATCTGCATCTTAACAATTAAAGAAATGATGGAAATATTAAATAACCAAAATGACTAAATGGTTTTTCTGATAGTCCTTATTGCTTAAAGTGTTATGCCTGATAGCACGTGCGCTTCATGCCTGTTGCGGGAGAAATGTCGGTAGGATGTCATGGGGAAGAAGGGCTGCCATGCAGCCCTCTATGTAGACGATACTCGCTAAATTTTCAGGACCTTCATGCCGAAATCGTCAGGATGAACGATGTTTTCGAGCTGACCGACCTGCTGCAAGTCGCCATTAGAAACGACGCTGCTGATATTGGTATCAGGAAAACGAAGGTTCTTGATGAGATGCACCACGATAGGCTTGCCCTTTTTATCAATATCCATCACCCACCCGATGAAGCCTCCCGAATATTTCGCCAGACTGCCGATGGGGTAGAGGCCATAAATCTGCACGTATTTGACCAGCACGGCCTTATCATAGGCCGCGTTAGCCTCATAGATGTTGCGATAGGCGGCCAAGGGCGTGCGGGGAGAAATACCATTACGTGCATGCCTGAGCTTATTAATCGCCTTAATCACAGAGACCAGTCGGACTAACGTCGATAATTGATCGGCGCGTTTGCCTTGCGGATAGCCGCTGCCATCTAAACGCTCGTTAGCATTCTCAATCACATCGCGGCAGGTGGGGGTTATCGCCCAGCCCAGTTCACGTAACTTCGCGCACAGCACTTCCACATGACCGCTAAGGATCGCCTTCTGCGCCGGGTTCATATTGACCTTCAGCGACGGAAGACGGGCGTTGACCAGCAGCGGCTTGCCCATGGTGTGTAACAACGCCCCAAGCACCGCCTCGCGGACGTGAGGATCGTGTGGATCGGCAATTAACAGCATATCTGCCAATTTCCCCGCGACCTGCACCGCATGTCTGACCCAGTCCGCCTCATCGCGTAGGAACGACAGCGCATACAGAAAAGCCTTTCGATCTTTTTTGACCATATACAGCAAGGTATCGACACAGTCATAAAAGATCTCAACGGGCAGTTGATTGCGCGTTTTGATGTACATCAGCCCAATCTGAAGCCGATGGGCAATCTCCATGACGCCGCGTTCCATCGGCGTCTGGCGGGTACGTTTCTCTCGTTCCTGACTTTCTCGCAGCAACAGATTTTTCTCCTTAGTGCCCGGAATGAACAATGGAGATGAATACACCATGCTGCCAGTAATGCCGGTTCGGTATGCAGCCTCTCTTTCCGACTCATTCGTATAATGAAGTAGGGCTTCAGACTGGGATGAGGATAAATGGATAAATTGGATGCCGACGGCCGCATAGCCATTATTTCCAAAGGGGCGTATATGACGGATTTTCCCCTCAGCATAAAAACTTTCTCCGTTAGGGAATTCAAGCGTAATGCCGGGGATATCTTGGCCCACTTCAATCGCAATACTCTCAACCAGATCGATTTCGACCAGACATCCACCGGTCGATAAATTACGTAGCGTTCCGGGCACATTCAGCGTGTGTAGATAAACTTCAATGCGAGCACGAGCCTGCATGCCAAGAATAAAGGGAATACGAATCGCCCCTCTGTTCTCAGTGACAAAAACAGATTCTGGCAAACGACATTCCAGACGATAAAACATACTGTCCGTCTTGAATAATTGGGTAGAAATATTACACAGACTGTAGGTTTCTCGTTCGATGTTATCCGTGCCCTTGAGCGCCTCCAGATCAAAATTCAAACCACCATCGGCAAGATATCTGTCGATATCCGAGCCAGAGTATTCCACATCTAACACGATACGATTTTTATCCGGATTCAATTCCGCAACGTCGGCCTTTAATGCATATAGCATATCCTTGGCATAGATAGACATCACATAGGGATGTTGCAGTAATGCGCTAATCACTTTAGCGGGAGGAGGAGAAAAGTGTTCCACGATAAGATCTACCTATTAACGCGACAGTGATATACCCCAAAATCCAAAAAGGATTTCTCTTTTAATAGAAACGAATATTTACACGAAATTAAATTTTTACACAAAAATCAAACACGGTAGAAAAACACCTATCATTACTGGTAAAAGCCTCCAAGATTTAATTTATTAATTTTTATTCACCCTAATACCATGACGAAACGACGATCTTTACGTCATTTATCATCCTAACAAGGATGCTATGAAGTCACAATGATCGCACACACCCACCAAATTGATTAAAATTCAAACAAAAACAAAATAAAAACCAATTAAACAAAAAACAATGAAATTAAAAATTAGTTAAATGATAATTAATGGAATAAAGCACCAAAGCAAACATAGATTTAAGCGATCATTATTTTTTATTCAATAGCTAAAGACTATCAAACGTGAATAATTGATCATTTAAAACAATTTCCAAATATTCCAAATCATTGTGTAGAATCCAAACGAGTCACACTATCGAGTTTCTATTTCCAGGGAGAGGGTGAGTAATCAGTAAAATGAATACAACAACATTGAATATCGATGGAAAAATTCTTAGGCTGACAGCAGAATTTCAGCCTATTATCCATCTCCCTCAAAATAAAATATTCCGCTATGAAGCCCTCGCCAGGTTTTATAACTCAGAAGGCGTTTTAACATCAACTCAGCAGACCATCGATAAAATTGAGGAGTGTAAAGCAATCGATAAAGTGACAGATTTTATGTTTGATGTGGTCTGTCAGGTAATAAAAAACAAAAGTAGCATGACAATATCATTCAATCTGTCACATTTACTCTTTAATAATTCCGCCTATCTGGAAACGTTATACCAAAAATGCCTCATGCATGAGGTTAACCCAAAGAATATAGAAATAGAGATCAGTGAAAAAACGACCCGGCAGCAGCTAATAGATGGGATACCCTTTTTAAATCAGGCCAAGAAATATGGTTTTATGATTTCATTAGATGACTTCGGCGCAGGAAATCTACAAATAGACAGCCTGAGTTTGTTTGACTTCGATACCATAAAAATCGATCGCTCTATTATCGATGGCATCGGGAAAGAAGAGACCAAATCACAAAAACTAAAGGTCTTATTGAACAAGCTCATTCCTCTTGGCGTAAACATTATCTGTGAAGGCGTTGAGAAAGCGACCGATTTGAACCGGTTAAATAAATATCACCCCATTGGGATTCAAGGATATATCTTCTATCGCCCACTCACATTCAGCCAATTAAGGCTGCTGGAAGGCTTTTAGCTGGCATCCTCGATTTTTCTGCCTCGCCAACAACACCTTAGACGATCACGATTAGCGAACAGGCTCACATTTCTGGCGTTCGCCTCAGGAATTTATCCTTTGCAATCACACATCAATGCGATACTCACGCCAGTGGCAACGGGAGAAAAACGATGTGGCAACGACGCGCGCTGGAACTCAATACGCAGGATATTTGGCACTGGCAACAGGTCATCTCGGTCGTCGATTACGCCCGTGAACAGGGTTTTAATACGCTGGTGCTGGGCGCGGCGGATTTGCTGGATAAGCTGGTGACGCCGGAAGCCTACAATAACGCGCGTTTTGACGATCGCATCAGCAGCCAGCAACGTTCACGCTGCGTTTACCTGAATCAGGTCGCGGCGCACTGTCGCGAACAGGGGCTAGCGCTGTATCTGCAATGCAAAGAGCTGTCGTTTCCCACAGATTTACTGCTCCATCACCCAGAATTACTGGACGACAAACATAGCCTCCGCATGGATACCGATTTTTGGTGCGACTACCTTGCCGCCAAAGTCGAGCTGCTGATGCAGCAGATCCCACGGCTGAACGGCCTACTGCTGGCGATCTCCAACAGCGATAGCCTGCTGCGCTTTTCAGCCCCTTCTGGCGATGCGATCAACGGCGTCGTTCCCGTCACCACGCACTGGCCGACCCACGCCGACAGCGAGCAGATCTATCACCGTTTATTCTCCGCCGTCGCCCGTGTGATGCACTACCACCAGCGTCATCTGGTATTGCGCGCGTTTCCCGCCAGCCATCAGGATATCGGTAATGTCCTGAACGCCATTCGCACGCTGCCAGAATCGGTCTCTGTCGCTATTAAAGTCACACCGGAACGCTTCTGGCCCGAGTTTCCCAATAACCCCGCGCTGCTGGATATCAGCGGGCGTGAGGTCTGGGTTGAGTTGGATCTGGCTGGAGAAGAAGTCGGCTGGGGCAATCTCCCCTTCCTGCGCTACACCGAAGTTCAGGGACGGTTGCTGTGGTGTCGGGAGAAAAATCCCGCAATAGTCAGCGCCCTGTGCCGCATCAGTTGGGAAGGGGTGGATAATCACAGCGTAATCGGCACGCTGAGTGAATTCACGCTGTTTGCCTGTTCCCGACTGCTGACTAACCAGACCGCAGCGGCAAACGAAAGCACGCTGTTTGCCGAGTGGCTAATGACGCGCTACCAATGGCAACCGGACGATACCGTGCTGCATGCGATGCTCGCCTTGTTGGAGCAGGCTCATCAGGCCATTTCTCTGTCGCTGTATGCGCGTCACCACGTTTTCCATCGTCACAGCCTGCTGCCAACCAGCTTTGGTCAGGCGATCTGGAGCCTATACGGTCAGCTCAACCGTAACCACTGGCTACCGGGTTCCGGTCAGGATATTACGTTCGATCCGCAGCATGCCGAGCTGGCGTCGCAGAATCTCTATCACATTGCGAAAGAGAAAGATGCCGCCTGGCAGCTGGCGGAACAGTGCCAGCAGGCCGCCCTACAATTCTCCCGCGAACACGCGATGCCGGAAGCGCTTAGCGTGCGCTGGCAGCAGGAATGGCGCGGCCTAACGCTGTATTGCCGCGCCTTTGTTCACGCGCAGAAAGCCTTCTTTACGCTGCACTACTGCAAACAGGTGGAGAACAACTGGACACTGCGGGAAATCGCCAAAACCAATATTCAGGCGCTGTACGGGATTGGGCATGAGATGGAGGATTTCTGCCTGCAACACCGAGATTACCCGGTGAGCCTGCATGTGATGTTTGATGCCGGGCGTCCACGCGCGTTAGCCGATAGCCTGCAACAGCAGTTGGCTGAACTCACGTAACGCACCGGCAGTCCCTACATTAATCGATAACTACATTAATCAATAACGCTCTGAATCAATAACGATCTTAGTCAGTCGCTTGCTAGCGAATCACTCGCTTCAGAATACGCTCACCAGAGTTGCTGAAGTTTTTCGCCGATTCTTCCACGCTCTTTTTGCCATAGTCGAGCTGTTCGATGGTTTGCAGGATCAGGCTGGCCAGCTGCGGATCTTCAAGATACGAGGACACTGGCGTTTTCATCGGTTTTTCTAGCGCCATCGAGAGCCCAGCAACCGACAGATCGTTGGTATCCAGCTTCTGCTTTTCTTCCAGCGCTTGTCTGGCGATACGGCTGAGCGGAATGCCGCGCTCGGTGCCCATCAGCAGCGCGCCTTCAGGATCGTTCATCAGATAATTCAACAGCAGCGCCGCTTCTTTCGGGTGCTTGGTATTTTTACTGATGGCAAATAACATTGACGGTTTGAAGAACTGCCCAGAGTTATCCGATCCCGGCGTCATGATGTATGGCCCTAATTCGAGCTTACCAGGTGCCGCCAGCGGATCGGCATATTTCTTCACAACCGAAATCCACAGGTGTGCCCCACCGTACTCCCCGTTAATCCAGGGGCGTGTTTCATACATTCCGACCTTGCCAAACGCGTTGTAATACTTCGAAGACGGCATCACATGTTCGTCAATCAAACGCTTATAGAAGCGAAACGCCTCGATCCACTGCGCCTCGCTGTAGTTAAAGCGTTTGTTCTTTTCATCGATCATGCCAATCTGGTACTTCTGCGTCATGTAATAGTTGATCAGTTCCAGCATGCCTTCACCGCTGTCCTGCGCAGGTGAAGCAATGGGGAAATAGTTATCACCCAGTTTCTCTTTAAACACCTTGCCCGCATGGAACAACTCATCCCAGGTAGTGGGATACGGCAGTTCGGCCTTCTTCCAGGTTTCCGTGTTGTAGTACATCACCAGCGCATTCAGCGAGGTGGAAATCGCGTTCACTTTGCCGTCAATCGTCGCGGGCTTCAGCGCATCTTCGGGGAAATCCTGTAATTTCAGCGTATCGGTCAGCTTATTCAGGTCATAAAAGCCGGTGCCAGTCTTGGAAAAAATCGGCAGCCAGTTCCAGTTTACCTGTAGCACATCCGGTTCTTCGCCGCTGGCGATCTGCGTCGTCAGGCGGGATAAGTGCCCGTCCCAACCGGTATATTCTGGTTTCACGCTGATGTGCGGATACTTTTTCTGAAACGCTTCCAGCGCAGTCAAGGTCGCCTGATGGCGGCTGTTTCCTCCCCACCAGGAGAGGCGTAATTCCACAGGTTCAGCAGCCTGCGCGAACGAACAGAGCGCAGATAAGGCGATGACAATCAGTCCAGGTAATCTCATTTTTCCCCCAACGACATTATTATTGTGTTTGTGCGTGTGTCTGGCGTACTGGTGTGGCGTATGGATGAGAAAGCAGGTCGGGTACACAACCCCTATTGTCTTGGGAATCAATCTCTCCCTGACCCTGACAAGATAGGCAGAACCCGTTTTATCGCGCTAGTCATCACGGCGGGAAAACGTGTGATTTGCGGGGCTGACGGAAGAAATGCTGATGACCGCACCGCGTTAGTGGGCGTTTCAACCACACAGTGTGAGCCCTATGTGACGCGGCAGGGAGGTGCCTCACATCATTAACTGACGCACCACACCAAAAAGAGATTTAATTCACAAATAAGAAACACAAAAACAACAAAACCACGCCATGTGCGCGGCGAAAGAGAAAAAACGGCGTAAAAGTGTGATGAAACACACACGGCATAACGCACCGCATCGCCCTCCTCGTTATGCCTTTCACATTCTCTTACGCCACGTGCCGCGCGCTGTGAAGCTCGCTCCAACCTCCGCAGATTTCACCACAACAGGCACAGCCAAAGGCCAGCAAACGTGCTGCAATCGGAGCAGGCTCGATCAGATAGGATAAAGCGATGAAGCACTCTATTCAGTCATACTCCCCCGCTGCCGACGGCATTACGCCAGATACCGCCATCTTTCAGCAGGCTATCGATCGGATTGCGGCACAGGGTGGTGGCACCCTGACAGTGGAACCGGGACGCTATCTACTAGGGGGATTACTGCTGCCTTCCAATTTTTGTCTGCAATTGGAGGCAGGGGCTGAGTTAATCGTCAGCGGTGACTATGAACAGTTTGCGCAGGCCACGACGATCAGCATGGCAGAGCTGTCGCACCGTGCATTTCTTTATGCCTACCAACAACGCAATATCACGATCTGCGGTCAGGGTAAGATTATGGGAAATGCCGATGCCTATTTCTCCGCAGAGCCCGACGATCAGGGCTATCGCCTGCCTGCACAGCATCGCCCGCGCATTGTGGTCTTTGAGGATTGCGAACACGTCCGCCTGTGTGATTTTACGATTGAACACGCCCCGATGTGGACCGTGCATCTGGTCAGCTGTCGCCAAATCATCGTCGAACGTCTGACGATTGATAACGATCTGAGCATGGCAAATACCGATGCGCTGGATCTCGACAGCTGCCAGCAGGTGCAAATCAGCAACTGCTCGCTGAGCGCCGCCGACGATGCGCTGTGCATCAAAACCACCAATAAGCCGCCCCATCTGCAATGTAAGGTGCAGCAGGTCGTCATCAGCAATTGCCTGTTACGATCCAAGAGCTGCGCCCTGAAGATCGGCACCGAAACCTTTGCAGACATTGAAGACATTTCCGTCAGCAACTGCGCCATTTACGATACCAACCGCGCGATCGGCCTGATTTCGCGCGATGGCGGTACGTTCCGACGCCTGCAATTCAGCAACATCACATTCCAGTGCGTCGCCGCGCATCCGTGCCACTGGGGCAAGGCCGATCCGATCTTTATCTCCGTGCGCTATCGCGATCCCGCCATCGAACCGGGTCGGATCGAAGCGGTACAGTTTTCTCAGATCGCCGGTGTCAGCGAGGGAGCGATTAACCTGCACAGCACGCCCGCAGGCTACATTCGGGATATCCATTTCCATGCCGTACATCTCGAACAGCGGCAGAGCGACTCACCGGAACAGGGCATGTACGATGTGCGTCCGCCCTGTAATCCAGAACGTCCGACGGGTATGGGGTTGGACAATGCGTATCGGGTCGATCCCACAACGGGACGCGCATTCGGCGTTGAGCACTACCCTGGCGGCATGCCCGCGCTCTTTGCCCGTGGCGTCCTGAACCTGACTACCCGCCACATGACGATCCGCCGTCCCGATCCGTTGCCCTCCGGCTGGCATCATGCGGAGATCGTGCAGTTGGAAGAATAAGCACTTTCGGGTAGTATGCGACGGTTTTTTGCATACTATGTTCTGAGAGCTCCTTTTTCAGAACGAAACCGGGAACATCGCTATGGTCACTACACTCTTTAAAGATTTTCAGTTTGAAGCCGCGCATCATCTGCCCCACGTACCAGACGGCCACAAATGCGGACGGCTGCATGGGCACTCTTTCATGGTGAGACTGGAAATTACCGGTGAAGTGGATCCGTATACCGGCTGGGTGATGGATTTCTCTGAGCTGAAAGCCGCGTTCAAACCTACGTGGGAACGGTTGGATCATCACTATCTGAATGAGATCCCCGGTCTGGAAAACCCAACCAGCGAAGTGCTGGCGCACTGGATCTGGCACCAGTTGAAGCCGACATTACCGCTGCTCAGCGCCGTGATGGTGAAAGAAACCTGCACCGCCGGCTGCGTCTATAAAGGCGAGTAATAAAGAAGTGGTGGTGCTGTAGTCTGGCGTGAGTATTCCTCTCTCACGCCGCTACGTTCAGTCGCTATTATCAGTAAATGAATATCAGGCGATATTCAGGTATTTATGTGTCTGCATAGACAGCCGCCAGTTGCGGGCGATGCAGGTCTCGATACACAGCTTGGTCGCATCGTCTTTCTGGCTGATCGGCTGTAGTGCCACAATCCGCGGCTTATCATCATCAAGCCGCGCCAGTAATGCATCTAACGCCTCAATGTCACGCTCACGCGCCACCGGGTGTTTGATCTCATCCGCCCGTTGCAGCGCCTGATCGAGCACTTTCATACCGCCACGCATATTCACCTTCGGCGATACCGTCACCCAGGTTTTTGGCGAACAGCGCACCTCATGAGTGCCGCTGGTTTCGATCTGGCAGCTGAAACCCTGCTTTTCCAGCTGTAGCGTTAGCGGTGCTAAATCGTGGATACAGGGTTCGCCGCCGGTGATCACAATGTGGCGTGCCGTGTAGCCTTGCTGCACCATCCGCGCCAGAATGTCGTCCGCGCTCGCCGCGCCCCAGGCATCGCTTTCTTCCGTTTTTACCAGCACCTGATCCAATGAGGTTTCCCGCTCTGCCAGCTTGTCCCAGGTATGTTTGGTATCGCACCAGCTACAGCCGACCGGGCAGCCTTGCAGGCGCACAAACACCGCCGGCACACCGGTAAAATAGCCTTCGCCCTGTAACGTCTGGAACATTTCATTAATCGGGTACTGCATGGTTTTCACTGTCTCTCTCACTTAAAAATGCATTATACCCTAAATCATTCGCGTTGCAGGATGGCGGAAACGCCGTGACAAATCTGGCGAGAACACGCCAACGTCAGGACAGTTGAGTAATTTGGCCCGTGCGTCAATAATCAATCTGTTGTTACAACTTCACCTGCTTTCATACGTTTCATTATTAACAAGGATAAGAATCAATGAAGTTATTGAAACCTCTCGCCCTATTACTCATCTCGAGCGCCTTTGTGCCTGCATTTGTTCAGGCACAGGATATCGCGCAGATTAAAACTCAGCCGGGCTATTACCGCATGATGCTGGGCCAGTTTGAAATTACCGCGCTGTCTGATGGCACCAACACCATGCCAATGGACAAACTGTTACAGCGCACTCCACCGGAAAAAATCACCGAACTGCTGGCAGAGAAATCGCTGACGCCGCAGGTGGAAACCTCCATCAATGCCTATTTGGTCAATACTGGCAAACACCTGATTTTGATAGACACGGGCAACGGCAAGCAGAGCAACCCTACGGTCGGAAAAGTGCTGCCGAACCTGATTGCGGCGGGCTACAAACCTGAACAAGTCGATACTGTATTGATGACTCACCTGCACGGCGACCATTTTGGCGGTCTGGTGCAGGACAAGAAACTCAGCTACCCGAATGCCACCGTGTATGTCAGCCAGCCAGAAACTGACTTCTGGCTCAGCCCGGATAATCTGAAGAACGCACCAGAGAACAGAAAATCCGCGTTCCAGCGCGTGCAAAGTACCTTTGATGCTATTCGCAAAGAGAACAAGCTGAAAACGTTCCCAGCTCAGCAAGCCGCATTGTTACCCGGCATCACCGCGATTCCGAGTCCGGGACATACGCCGGGGCACACGTCTTTTCTGATCGAGAGCGAAGGTAAAAAACTGCTGGCGTGGGGAGACATCATTCATGCGGAAGCCGTGCAAATGAGCTTACCGGCCACCACCATCAGCTTTGACTCAAATATGGATCAGGCGACGGAATCCCGTAATAAAGTGCTGGCCGACGCCGCCAGCCAGGGTTACTGGGTTGCAGGCGCTCACCTGCCCTTCCCCGGCATCGGCCACGTCGGTACGCGTCTGGAACGCAACGGCACCACCAACGGCTATCGCTGGCTTCCAGTGAATTACAGTGTGGCAGGGCTAAAGAACTAGGTATCAGAATGGCGTTCATTACGTTGATTACTGGCGGTTCGCGCGGCATTGGCCGCGCAACCGCGTGCTATCTGGCAGGAAAAGGCCACAAGATTTGCATCGGCTACCGCACCCAGCAGGACAGTGCGAATAGCGTTCTCGAAGAGATTCGCGCAAGTGGCGGGACGGCCATCGCCGTTCAGGTCGATATCGCCGATGAAGAGCAGGTTATTGAGCTTTTTAAGCGGACGGATAAAGAACTTGGCTGCCTCACAGGTCTGGTGAATAACGCCGCGATGCTTAAACCTCAAGCCACCATTGAACAGCTTGATGCCGTGCGGCTTAACGACATTTTTGCGACCAATACGGTGGGCAGTTTTCTCTGTGCTCGGGAAGCGGTCAAGCGTATGGCGTTCCGTCATGGCGGAAAAGGCGGCGCTATCGTCAACGTGTCATCCGCCGCCGCCCGGCTGGGTTCACCGCATGAATATATTGATTATGCGGCATCAAAAGGCGCACTTGATACGCTGACGATTGGCTTATCGCTGGAAGTCGCCGATCAGGGCATTCGTGTTAACGCCGTACGGCCCGGTTTTATTTATACCGATATGCATGCTGACGGCGGCGAACCGGCAAGGGTCGATCGCATCAAGCATTCACTGCCGATGAAGCGAGGTGGTCACCCGATGGAAGTCGCACAAGCGATAGGCTGGCTGTTATCGGATGAAGCGTCCTATGTCACAGGGAATTTTATCGATCTGGCGGGTGGGAAATGAAACATCCCTCTTATCTTACAGTATCTATCGTTTAGATTGAGATACACGGGGCTACCACAGGGGTGAGGCGTCCCTACGGGAACCTCCCCCTGTGTTTCCCCTAAAAATGGGCTCAGTACCTTCTATCCAGCCTAGAATTCTCCTCTCACAGACCAGAGCGATGACCCAATTACAAATACACCCGCAAATATTCCGCCAGACACAGGATCGCCATTGCCTGGCCGTACGGCATGGAGGTCAGGGCGATGTTGCGGTAGAAATCCAGATCGTTGCCCATCGCGGTGCCGAATGATACCTGCGTCAGTTCACCGTCCTGATTGACATGATTAATCACGCCACGAATCGCTTTCTCCGCCACCTCAGCGTAGCTCGGATCGACGTAGCGCTTGCGTACCGCTTTCAAAATACCGTAGGCAAAACCGGCGGTTGCCGAACTTTCAAGGTACGAATTCGGATCGTCAATCAGCGTGTGCCACAGGCCGCTGTCATCCTGATATTTCGCCAATGCTTCAATCTGGCTTTCCAGCACCTGTAACAGGAAGCGACGCGTCGCGTTGTTTTCCGGCAGATCCAGCAGTTCGATAAATTCAGGAATAACGATCGTCAGCCAGCTGTTACCACGCGCCCAACGTGCTTTCGCGTAGTTGTGCTGCCCTTCGAACGTCCAGCCGTGGAACCACAGGCCGCTTTCGCGATCCATCAGATATTGCACATGCAGCAGGAACTGATACGTGGCTTCTTCCACAAACTCAGGCCGATTTAACAGCTTGCCGATTTTCGCCAGCGGCAGCACGCTCATCATCAGCGTGTCGTCCCACATCTGCTGATGGTTTTCATTGTTATAAACAATATGCTGCAAGCCTTGCTTGTCCGTGCGCGGCATTTCGTACATCACCCACTCCGCCCAGCGCTCCAGATACGGCAACCAGCGCGCATCGCCCGTTTCTTCATAGCGATAAGCTAGCGTCAGGAACGGGCACACGGTGTTCACGTTCTTCGTCGGCGTACCTTCCGCCAGACGCTCGGTAAACCAGTCGTCGATGATGGCGCGCATCTGCTCGTCACCCGTCTGCTGGTAATACTGATAAATCCCGTACAGCCCGATGCCGTGCGTCCATTCCCAACCCGCCCAGCCTTTGGTATCAATCACCCGACCATCGTCCAGCCGTAACAAGAACTCACCGGTTTTATCCTCAATATTCACCAGATTGTCGGTGATACGGCAAATCAGCGCCTTCAGATCCTCACGGGAGATGAAGCGTTCTGGCTGACGTAAAAGCGGGCTATGTTTTACACTGAATACGGTCATAGTCATTCATCCAATTGAGTTATCAGTTAACAGTTCAATACAGTTACGACTGCGTGGCGTGCGCGACCGGCTTGTCGCCTTTATGGCGATTCAGATAGCCGATGTTGTTATTGCCCCACAGCGATTCATACGGCATACCAGCCAGCATTTCGACCGTTGCCCGCGCCTGCGGCGTAATCTTCTCCGGCACAGGACGCCCGGCTTCACGCATTTTCAGCGTCTCTTCTCGCAGCACGCTGTGCGTTTGCAGGTTGAGTTTAAAGCGCAGAGAAACCAGGAAGCCCAGCGCCAACACGCCCACGGTGCCGAAGCTCAAAATCATCAGAATCGTGTGGCTAACGCTCGGTGCCTGCACGCTCTGGCCGGAGACAAAGCCGGAGAGCTGTAACACCACGCCCACCAGCATCACCGCACCAGCCTGAGAGGCTTTGCGAGTCAGCGTCATAATCCCAGCGAAGATCCCTTCGCGACGCTGCGCGGTGATCACTTCATCCACATCCGCGATGTAAGTGTAGGTGTTCCACGGCACGTAGTTGATCCCGCCGCGCCCAATGCCAGCCAGCGCAGAAATCAACAGCAATAGAGAGAAGGTGTCATGCAGACCGCTGTACCACAGGACGGCGTAGGAAAGCGCACTCACGCCAAACAGGCACACGACCAAGCGGTAAGATGGAGCTGGTCCAAAGCGGATACACAGCGGAATCATGCCGATCACCGCAATGAATTGCAGAATCGCCATCGTTCCCATCAGGTTAGACGCCATGGTCGGGCTTTGCATCAGCACAAAGACCACGTAATAAGTGAACACAGCGTTAAACACGTCCTGCGCGATATACCCGCCCAGATACATCCCAAGATGCTGACGGAAAATGCGAATACGCAGCGTGGAAACCAGCTCGACGTTCAGCCGTTTCAGGCTTTGGCCTAACGTCAGAGACTGGCGCTCTTTCTCCGCCCGCAGCGACGCTTCCGACATCTGATCGCGCGGCCGTTCCCAGGTAAAGAAATAGACCAGCGTCAGCACCAGCGCACAGATAACGGAGAACACCAGACTCGAATAGAAGAAGGAAATCGCGTTGTCTTTACCAAAGTAGCCCAGCAGGATGCCCGGCAGGAACGCGGCCAAAATCGCAGACAGCTGCGCCAGCGCGATACGTGCGCCAGAGAACTTGGTCTTCTGTTTGAAATCGTCGGTCATTTCCGGCACCAGTGTTTCATACGGCACCAGCACCATCGTATACACGACATCGAACAGCAGGTACGTCAGCAGATAGTACCAATAGCTCATATCCCCGACCCACATGAAGCTGTAGCTGAACACGAAGGGAATACCGAGCAGAATAAAGAATTTGCGGCGGCCAAAGCGTTTGCCCAGCCAGGTTGAACCGAAGTTATCGGTCAGGAAGCCCATCAGCGGGCTGACGACGGCATCAAGCACACGCGCCATCGCAAAAATAAACGTTGCCTCAATCGGCGTTAAGCCACAGAACGTGGTGTAAAAATAGAGTAACCAAGCGGCCGTCAGTGCCGTTGTACCAGCACCAAGAAAGTCCCCTGAACCGTAGGCTAAATAGTTAGCCAAACCGATCTTACGCGTTTTCATCGCCATCCTTCCCCGAACATTTTTAATTATGAAGGTGTCACGCTGATACGGTAGCGCCCGGCGATCGTGAAAACCTTTGCGCTTTTGCCACCACGCGCCCCACGCTGGCAGCACAGGGAAGATTGGTGCGATCCGCTTCAAAGATTTTATAAAAAGCCATTTTAACTGAACGAAACCAACAGTTCGTTTATGGCGATCACAGGATAGAAGATAGGAAGTCAGCAGGAAGAAAGGCAACGTCGCCAGCGGGCGTTGCCTCGCGATGTCTTGAAAAATGGCGCTTTTTTAGCAGAGACTAGCGCTATTCAGCGTGCTGCAATCGCCACAGGAAGGTTTGCCGCGCGTGGGCTAAACGCGGCTGGCGCAGTGCGCCCGGTACCCAGGCCAGATAGTAATCCAACTGCGTTGTGCCGACAGGAGGCGGAATAATGGCAAGCTCCCCCGTATCCAGCAGATCCTGACATAAATACACCGGCATCACCGTCCAGCCAAATCCACTGGTCAGCACGCGACGCAGCGCACGCAGATCCTGACTCACCACGGCGGGCACCAGTCCCTTCTCCTCCATGCGGTTCTTCTTCAACCAGTGATCGATCAGGGGAAATTCAAGGTCATACGCCAGCATCGGTTCCTGTGCCAGCGCCTGCGGCAGATCGCCCGTCTGCAATAGCCGTTCGACAATCGCGGGAGCCGCCACCGCCTGTAATGTCGCACTCTTTAGCAGATCGCTTTTCAGCCGCTTATCCGTCACCGGGTGCGCCGTTATGCCCAAATCACAGTGCCCTTCCAGCAGCATCTGTTTAATCAAATCGCCGTCGCCGGTATGCATATGCACCCGCACGCCCGCTTCAAGCAGCGGCAATAGCTGCTCAGACACCACTTCAGCCATGAAGTCCGCATGACCAATGATATGCAGCGTCCCTGAGACGTCCATTGACCTCGCGCGGGCAGAGGCCAGCGCCGCCTCGGCTTCATCGAGCTTGTCCCCGAGATCCGCCGCTAAGTCGTCTGCCGCTGACGTTGGCGTCACACCATTTGCCTGACGCTCAAAGAGACGCCGCCCCACCGCCACCTCCAGCCCGGCAATGTGCTGCGACACCGCTGGCTGAGTCAGATTGAGCGCGCGCGACGCTCCGCTAATCGAGCGCTGCCGATAGACTTCCACAAACGTGCGTAGACGGATGAGTGACATACAAGACCTATAGAGAGGTTATACCCATAAAATTATTTATATCCCCCGAATAATAATCTTGTTGGCGGACGGATCAACCCCTGCCGTATCCTTTATCCCATCTTGAGTGACCCGGAAACCCCGGCTAACTTTCTGTTTTCTCTGGTAATCGACGACTAAAAGGGGACAAAACATGTCGACGCAACAATCCAAAAAGGATTTACAAGCCATCCTGAATACGATGAAGCGTGCTCACATTGCATCTGGCCCAGCCGATGCCGCGCTGCGTCAAGATCGCTTACAGCGCAGCATCAATCTGCTCCGTGAAAACCATGCGGCGCTCGCGCAGGCCATGAGTGATGATTTCGGCCATCGCAGCCTGTATCACTCGTTCGCTGCCGACATCGGCATCACGCTGAAAATACTTCAGAACGCCATCGACAACGTTGAACGCTGGATGCAGCCAGAATCCGTGGATGAACCTGCTCCCGGCATGCAGGCGTGGATTCAGCATCAACCGCTGGGCGTGATCGGCGTAATCAGCCCGTGGAACTTTCCGGTAAACCTGTCATTCGGCCCGCTGGCTGACATTTTTGCCGCCGGTAATACCGCGATTCTGAAACCGTCAGAACTCACGCCGCGTACGTCTGAACTGCTGGCAGAATTAATTGCCCACTACTTTGACCCGCTGGAATTGGCCGTGGTGCTGGGTGATGCAGAAATCGGTCAGGCATTCAGCGAACTGCCGTTCGATCATCTGGTCTTCACCGGCAGCACCGCCGTTGGGAAACATGTGATGCGTGCGGCAGCAGAGAATCTGGTGCCGGTCACACTGGAGCTGGGCGGCAAATCCCCCGTCGTCATCGATTTCAGCGCAAACATCACCGAAGCCGTTGAACGTACGCTGACGGTGAAAACCTTCAACGCCGGACAAATCTGCCTGTCGCCGGACTATGTTCTGCTGCCCGAAGGTCAAGAGAAGGCTTTCCGCGATGCGGCGAAAGCCTTTATGCAGAAAAGTTTCCCGGCGCTACAGGCGAACCCGGATTACACGTCTATCATTGCTGACAGGCATTACGATCGCCTGATTCGTATTCTGAAAGAGGCTGAGCAGCAAGGCGCGACCGTCGTCAGTCTGG
Source organism: Pectobacterium sp. S5 (assembly GCF_051707265.1). Taxonomy (NCBI): domain Bacteria; kingdom Pseudomonadati; phylum Pseudomonadota; class Gammaproteobacteria; order Enterobacterales; family Pectobacteriaceae; genus Pectobacterium; species Pectobacterium sp. S5. The sequence goes on along the minus strand of NZ_JAULSZ010000003.1, from coordinate 463,488 downwards.
CACCGGAAGGCGAAGCACCCTACGATGCGAAAAGCCGCAAAATTGCTCCGCATCTGGTGTTCGGCGTACATGATGATATGACGATCATGCAGGAAGAAATTTTTGGCCCGCTGCTGCCGATTAAAGCCTATCAGGCGGCAGAGGAACCGATTCACTACATCAATGCGCATCCACGCCCGCTGGCGGCTTATCTGTTCAGCAACGATGAAGCCATGCAGCAGCGTTTCGCTGCCAGAACGACATCAGGCGCGCTGGTCATCAACGATGTGATGACGCACGTGTCTATCGACACACTTCCGTTCGGCGGCGTCGGCGCATCCGGCATCGGTGCATATCACGGCGTTCACGGATTCCGCCGTTTCAGCCATGCCAAACCGATTGTCATACAAAGTGAAGATGGCGCGTCTAACCTGACACTGCGTGCGCCTTACCATGAAAAACAAGACGCAATTGTCGCCGTACTCAAAGGCTAACTGGCGTCTATCTACCCGATCATCCTGCAACCATAGAGAGAAAAATAATGAAAATTTTAATGGTACTGACTTCTCACGACGAACTGGGCAACACCGGTAATAAAACCGGCTTCTGGCTGGAAGAGTTTGCCGCACCTTATTACACCTTTAAAGATGCAGGTGCCGAGCTGGTGCTCGCCTCCCCTGCTGGTGGCCAGCCGCCTCTCGACCCAAAAAGCGATCTGGCCGATTTTCAAACCGAGCTGACGCATCGCTTTAAAGCAGACCCAGCCGCACAGCAGGAACTGGCCAATACGGTAAAACTCGATACCGTCATCGAACAGGATTTCGATGCCGTCTTCTATCCTGGCGGTCACGGCCCGCTGTGGGACTTGGCAGAATCGCCGGTCTCTATCGCGCTCATCGAAGCCTTTGTACGTGCCAACAAGCCGACCGGTTTTGTCTGCCACGCGCCAGGCGTGCTGATTCATGTGAAAGCAGAAAATGGCGACGCGCTGATTAAAGGCCGCAAAGTGACAGGCTTCACCAACGGTGAAGAAGAGGCGGTTCAGTTGACGGACGTAGTGCCTTTCCTGATTGAAGATGAGTTCAAGAAACTCGGCGGCCTGTATGAAAAAGGCCCTGACTGGGCACCGTACCTCGTTGAAGACGGCAAGCTGATCACCGGTCAGAACCCGGCAAGCTCGGAAGTGGTTGCTAAAGCGATTCTCAAGCAGCTGGCTTAATCCGCGCGATACCCCTCATTTGTCTGTGTCTAAAAAACAGGGCCGCATCACGATGCGGCCCTGTCATTAAGTACTCCACCTCGGCATATCTCAAGGTGGAGACAATATTGTATCCACCTGCTGCGCGGTTAAATCGAAACCGTAAAAGCGCTGATAGAAATCATGCGTCTCTTTTGCCATATCAATGTGCTGCATCTGCTGCGGATACAGCGTTTTTGCCAGCCAAAGAAATTGCAGCGCCTGCTCCGACGTTTCCCGACACCACCAGAACATCCCTAGCGGATTCGCATAAACGCGTCCCTGCTTCACCGCACGTAGCTGCTGCCACTGCGCATCCTGACGAATCGCCTTCGCATCCCCAGCCCGCATGGTAATAATCACATCGGGATCGGCCTGAAAAATCTGCTCAAGCGACACAGGTGCGGTTGTCACACCAGAACGGCTAAACCACGGCTCCGCCACGTTGATCGCGCCACCCAGATCCATCCAGTCCTGATTCAGCGAAGGACGTCCCGATGTCGTTAACGGATCGCCAACCGCATGGTAGACCTTCACACGCTGCTGTGACGGAATGTTCTGGATCACCTCCGTCACTCGCCTGACGTTATCCTGATAGTAGGCAGCAAAATCCTGTGCCCGACGCGATGCGTCCGGCCCCAGAACCTCACCGGTAATCAGCGTGCGTTCGACCATTGCCGCCAGCGAGTTATAGCGGAGCGGTACGATGGCAATCCCCGCTTTACTCAGCGCTTCCGCTTCAGCAACCGGCACGCTGTCCGACACGAAAAAGACCTGAGCACGGCGAGAGATCAGCGCTTCCGTATTAATTCCCATGTTTCCGCTATGAGCAACCAGCGATGCCTGCGTAATGGACGGCACAAACTGGCGGAACAGCGGCATATCGCGCACCAGCTTCGTCGTCCCGACAATACGATCGCCATAGCCCAGCATCGCCAGTATCGAGTTTTGCGCATTCCACGAGGTGGCAACCCGCTCAACCGTCGCGGGCACCGTCACAGAGCGATCGCCGTAATAGTGAATCGTCCGCGTAGCGGGTTCAGGCGTTTCCGCCTGAACCCGATGCACGCCGGAGAAACTCACCGCCAACAGCACTAACGCATTGAGCAAATACGCGCGATAGCGAGTGGTAAGGTTACGTTTCAGCATCGCACTCACCAGTCAACGGTCAGAGAAGCGCGGATTTCACGCGGTTCACCGACAAACGCATTGGCACCGCCGTTAATGCCGTCCGTGCTGCCAGGGAATATGGAAGCCCAGTAACGTTCATTGGTGACGTTATTGAGTGCAACACGAAATGCCGCAGGCTTATCGTACAGTTTGAAGCCGTAGCGTGTGCCCAAATCCAGCGTGACGTAGCTGTCTGCCCACGTTGTGTTGGTGTCATTGGCCGCACGCTTACCGGTGTAGTGAAGATTCGCGATATAGACCAGATTGGGTGCAGACGGATGGCTGTATTCCGTCAGCAGATTGGCCTGAATCTTTGGCACCCCAACCACTCGCTTATCACGCGTTGCGGCTAATTCGGTGTCCTTCAGCTTGGGATCCAACAGCGTCATGCTGCCGTAGAGGTGCAAACCGGAAAGCACTTCACCATCCGCCATTAACTCCAGACCCGTATTGACCTGATTACCCTGCTCTTTGAATACGTTATCTGCTGCGACATACGCGAAGGGGCGTTCCAGACGGAAAATAGCCGCGTTCAGGTTCATCCCATCCCACTGCGATTTCACCCCCGCTTCATACTGGGTACTGCGATAAGGCTTCAGCGTCTGCCCTTTATTCACCACATAATCATCTGTTGGCGCGGTGCCGCCCTGCTCCAGTGAATCGGCATAGGCGACATAGGTCATCACGTTAGGCACGGGTTTGTACATCAATGACACAGTCGGGCTGGTACCCGTATCACGTTGTACATCGCCATTAGAGCCAAAGGTACGGAAGGTGATCCAACTTTGGCTCACTACGCCCATGGCCGACCAGCGCTCGTTAAACGTAATGGTATCACCAGCGGTGATGGCCTGCTGGCTGGTGCGCGACGATTTATAGCGACCAGAACCCACATAAAAGCGCCCGTCACTAGGGTCGGTGTAAGTGCGTGGCGCATCAAACGCACTGGAACCTAGCGTATAGGGATTCGAATTCCCCAGCGCCGCATAGTTCGTCCACTGGTAACCCGTGGTGCTAAAGACGACGTCATGAGAAGGCCCGGTAGTATCAATATGGCCATTCAGTTGCAGCGTATTGCTCAATACCTTAAAGCGCCCCGCAGAGTAAGGCTGGGTCAATCGAGATGTAACCGTTCCATTATTTTGAATCGCGTGTCCCAACGAGCGCATACCGCGATCGGCGGTTTGATAGCCCACCCCGCCCGAGGCATACCAGTTATTGTTGAAGTAGTGTTTCATGCGCGTGCTGGCAGTTTTGGTAATGAGGTCAAGACCCGCAAAGCTCTGCCCGTATCCTTGTTTCGTGATATCTGGTGCGCTGGGCAACTGGATAGCATTGCCATAGGAAAACCCACTGGCATAACCCATTTTTCTGAAGCGATACTCGCTGGCATTAACTTCCAGCACCGTGTCAGGTGAGAGATTCCAGTCAAACGCGACACTGGCGAGTTGCCGTCTCAGCGTGCTGTTGCTAATACTCCCCTCGCCTTCATCGTGCAGCAGGTTGATGCGATAGCCGAACTGGTTTTCGTCACCCAGATGTCCACCTAAATCGGCATGGCCCATCGCGGCACCTTTACCGGAATAGCCCACGGTAAAACGGTTCAGCGCTTGGGCTGTCGGTCTTTTTTGTGTGAAGTTAAACTGGCCGGACGGGCTGGCAGGTCCATACAGCGCGCCAGTCAGGCTGTTAATCACATCCAGTCTTTCCAGCATTTCGACCGGGAACGCCGTGGTGGAAATAATGTTTAATCCATCCAACCGGCTGTTCGCCAGCACATCACCTTGCATACCGCGACTCTGCGGGCGACCGACGTCAATGCCGCCTCGCGCCTGCATCTGGCTGGATGCACTGTACTTCAGGAGATCGTTAACGTTCTTCGCCTGCTGATTGGCAATCATGGCTTCTGTCACGGTCGTGGTCGAATACGGCGTATCCAGCCGTGAACGTTTCCCCAGCGGCCCGATTTCTACATCATCGGTCGTCATGCCTGCGCCAGCCAGATTTGCATTCGCCTCACTGCGTTCCGCTTTGACGACCATCACATCGGCCGCTTTTGCCTTTTCGTTGACCTTGCTGGTTGTCGGTTCGGCGTTCAATACGGGTGGAACAACCACCATTAATGCTGGCAATAACCACTGTGCTTTTTTTCTATTATTTTTTCTTGGGGCTTTCATCTGCTATGTCCCTGTTGGTCAATATTATGTCAATAATCGATATGTAATTTTTTACATATCGCCGCATACTATACAGACATGACAAAAAGAAAATAAGACGAGCCATAGAGGGATTTATTTTATAAAACGTTGAATTTTAAAAATTAAAATATAAAAACAGGGTGTAGGAAAGGTACTACGTCGTGGGTATCAGGCATCCGCACGGCAGGAAACATGACAGGTATAGAGCGATAAGCGTAGCGGGGATTGTCATAAAAAAATCCAGAAACGTTTTCACGCTTCTGGATTTTTAGGGTTAATCACGTTGGCGTATATCAGGGCGTTTTCTCAGCGGCCTGATGACACCAGAGACGTAATTATTGGCCTTTAACTTCTTTCAGGCCATTGAACGGTGCAGCATCACCCAGCGCTTCTTCGATACGAATCAGCTGGTTGTATTTAGCAACACGGTCAGAACGGCTCATAGAACCGGTTTTGATCTGGCCAGCCGCTGTACCTACTGCCAGGTCAGCGATGGTAGCATCTTCAGTTTCGCCTGAACGGTGAGAGATAACAGCCGTGTAGCCTGCATCTTTCGCCATTTTAATTGCAGCCAGTGTTTCGGTCAGAGAACCGATCTGGTTGAATTTGATCAGGATGGAGTTAGCGATACCTTTATCGATACCTTCTTTCAGGATCTTGGTGTTGGTTACGAACAGATCGTCACCAACCAGCTGGATTTTGTCGCCCAGAACTTTAGTCTGGTAAGCGAAGCCAGCCCAATCAGATTCGTCCAGACCGTCTTCGATAGAGACGATTGGGTACTGTTTGGTCAGATCTTCCAGGAAGTGGGTGAACTCTTCAGAGGTGAACGCTTTGTTGCCTTCGCCAGCCAGAACGTATTTACCGTCTTTGTAGAATTCAGACGCTGCACAGTCCATCGCCAGGGTGATGTCTTTGCCCAGCTCGTAGCCTGCAGCTTTTACCGCTTCAGCGATAACAGCCAGCGCTTCGGCGTTAGAACCCAGGTTTGGCGCATAGCCACCTTCGTCACCAACAGCCGTACCCATACCTTTGGATTTCAGAACTTTAGCCAAGGTGTGGAACACTTCAGAACCCATACGGATGGCTTCTTTCAGCGTTTTCGCGCCAACAGGCTGAATCATGAACTCTTGGATATCAACGTTGTTATCCGCGTGCTCGCCACCGTTGATGATGTTCATCATTGGCAGTGGCATAGAGTATTTGCCTGGGGTGCCGTTCAGTTCAGCGATGTGAGCATACAGCGGCAGGCCTTTTGACGCAGCGGCTGCTTTAGCGGCTGCCAGAGAAACGGCCAGAATGGCGTTAGCACCGAACTGGGATTTGTTCTCAGTACCATCCAGGTCGATCATGATCTTGTCGATGTTCGCCTGATCTTTCGCGTCTTTACCCAGTACAGCCTGAGCAATCGGGCCGTTAACAGCAGCAACAGCTTTCGTTACGCCTTTGCCCAGAAAACGGGATTTGTCACCGTCACGCAGTTCCAGTGCTTCGCGAGAGCCAGTAGAAGCTCCTGATGGCGCAGCAGCCAGACCTACAAAACCACCTTCCAGATGAACTTCCGCTTCAACAGTTGGGTTTCCGCGTGAGTCGATGATTTCACGGCCGATGACTTTAACAATTTTGGACATTAGATTTTCCTCAGTACAAGTTAAACTAAAACTTTAGATAGAACTAAAACCCTAGACGAACAACGCGCGATAGTGATCGCGCGTTGCTGATATAACTCTTACTTCATCTGACGCTTCTGGTACGCGCCAGCGGCTTTCACAAAGCCGGCAAACAGGGGATGTCCATCTCGCGGCGTTGACGTGAATTCCGGGTGGAATTGACAGGCAACGAACCAGGGATGATCGGGTAACTCGACAATCTCCACCAGTTTGCGGTCGGCGGAAAGACCAGCAACCCGTAATCCCGCCGCTTCAATCTGTTTCAACAGCATGTTGTTAACTTCATAACGATGACGGTGACGTTCGATAATCGTCTGCTCACCGTACATCTGACGCACCAGACTGCCTTCGGTCAGATGGCATTGCTGCCCGCCAACGCGCATGGTGCCGCCCAGATCGCTGGCTTCATCACGGATTTCAACTTCACCGTTCTCATCACGCCATTCGGTGATCAACGCAACCACTGGGTACTTACAGTCTGGCACAAACTCCGTTGAGTTTGCCCCTTCCATCCCGGCAACGTTACGGGCAAATTCCATTAATGCGACCTGCATCCCCAGGCAAATGCCCAGATAAGGGATATTGTTCTCACGGGCGTAACGCGCCGACATGATTTTCCCTTCGACACCACGATAGCCAAAACCGCCCGGAATCAGGATAGCGTCTAAATCTTTCAATACTTCGACACCACGGGTTTCAACATCCTGTGAGTCGATCAGCTTGATATTCACCGTCAGACGGTTCTTCAACCCGCCGTGTTTCAGGGCTTCAATAACGGATTTGTAGGCATCCGGCAGCGCAACATATTTGCCGACCATACCGATAGTGACTTCACCGCCCGGATTCGCTTCTTCATACACAACCTGTTCCCATTCTGACAGGTTCGCTTCGGGACAGTTCAAGCTGAATCGTTTACAAATATAATCGTCCAGCCCCTGTGATTTCAATAGCGACGGGATTTTATAAATCGAATCAATGTCTTTAAGGGAGATTACTGCTTTTTCCGGCACATTACAGAATAAAGCAATTTTTGCACGCTCATTGGCCGGCACGGTGCGGTCGGAACGGCAAATCAGCACGTCAGGCTGAATACCGATGGAAAGCAGTTCTTTAACAGAGTGCTGCGTCGGCTTAGTTTTCACTTCGCCCGCCGCCGCCAGATACGGCACCAGCGTCAGGTGCATAAACAGCGTATGTTCACGGCCCACTTGCACCGCCATCTGCCGAATCGCTTCAAGGAACGGCAAAGATTCGATATCGCCGACGGTACCGCCGATTTCGACCAGAACGACATCGTGGCCTTCGCCACCTTCAATGATGCGCTCTTTAATCGCGTTGGTGATATGTGGGATCACCTGAATAGTCGCGCCCAGATAGTCACCACGACGCTCTTTGCGCAGGACATCAGAGTAGATACGGCCAGTGGTGAAGTTGTTGCGGCGCGACATTTTAGTGCGGATGAAACGCTCGTAGTGACCCAAGTCCAGATCGGTTTCGGCGCCGTCTTCGGTGACAAACACTTCACCATGCTGCGTCGGGCTCATCGTGCCCGGATCCACGTTGATGTACGGGTCCAGTTTCATGATGGTAACGTTGAGGCCACGGGCTTCAAGAATAGCCGCCAGAGAGGCTGCGGCAATGCCTTTACCCAGAGAGGAAACGACCCCGCCGGTCACAAAAATATAATTAGTTGTCATGCTGAACCTGAGAGTTTAGGTTTAAAGACGATGGAGGTACCAAGACGGGAAAGTAGTATACCTGAACCTGATGAACGCCACAAATGTTCGTTTTACACAATGTGGCGATTCCAACACACTCGAAGGCGAGGTAAAACCGCCCTCACCACAACCAATAATTACCTTTAATAACAATACAATAAACTTATTAAAATCGATAAAAACACGGTTTGTGATTAAAAATAGATTAATGGCCTATTTCCTGTTTTTTCACCTGCTGCCATGCGGCTTCCATTTCATCCAGCGTCGCCTGTTCCAGCGTTTTTCCCGATGCCGTAACGATTTGTTCTACCTCACGAAAACGACGAGTGAACTTGCGATTTGCCGCCTGCAATGCATTCTCAGCCTTGTGTCCCAGGTGACGAGAGAGATTGACTGTTGCGAATAATAAATCACCAATCTCTTCACCTAATTTTTCTTCATCGACAACGGCTTGCCGCGCTTCGTGCATCACCTCGTCGATCTCTTCATACACTTTGTCGAGCACCGGGCCCAGGCTGTCCCAATCGAAGCCCACAGACGAACAACGCTGCTGAATTTTTTGCGCTTTCATCAGGGCAGGCAGCGCATCTGGAATGTCATCCAACGGCGAATGACGATCTTTCTCCGCACGCTCCTGCGCCTTGGTCTGTTCCCACTTGGCCAGCACGGCATCGCTGTCCGTCAGCGTCAGGTCGCCGAAAATATGCGGGTGGCGACGTTCCAGCTTGTCGCTGATGGCGTTACACACGTCGGAGAAATCAAACAGGCCCTTTTCCTGCGCCATTTGCGCGTAAAACACCACCTGAAACAGCAAATCCCCTAGCTCACCGCGCAAGTCATCGAAATCTTGACGGCTGATGGCATCCAGCACTTCATACGTTTCTTCCAGCGTATAAGGCGCGATGGTGTCAAACGTCTGTTCCTTATCCCACGGACAGCCATTTTCAGGATCGCGGAGGGTTTTCATGATGGAGAGCAGGCGCTCGACGGAGGATACGTTCGTCAAAGATACAGTCATAATATTCCTGGAAATCAAACAATTATTGTTCTACAGAGATGGCAGACAAGATAGAGACGTTTCGTGCGCGATACATTCCAACGATCACTTCCGCAACTGCGTCGCGCCCGACACGGGGCGTCCAATCGACGCCGCCCCGTGACCCCTGTCTTTTTCGCGGGAATTACGCCGCTTCGCGGTGCCTTCGAAAAAATAGTCTTCTGGCGGACCGTCGCTGACGCGTTCCCTACGCGGCAGCGACTTTCGTGGCATCCATGCCACTCATCCTGGATGACTGTTTTTCCTCAGCGTAATTTTTACGCTTGAGGCAAAACACAGCATCAATACTTACGCTCCTTGTTGGCGCCGCGCGTCAATCACATCCGGAAGTTGGTTGAGCTTCGCCAGAATGCGGCCCAGCACTTGCAGGTTGTAGATCTCGATGTCCATATCAATCGTTGCCAGTTGCTGCTTGGTGTCGCTGCGGCTGGCGACGCCCAGTACATTGACCTTCTCATTCGCCAGAATCGTGGTGATATCTCGCAGCAACCCGCTGCGATCGTTAGCAATCACCCTCACCACCAGCGAATAGCCGCTAGAGTAGCTTTCGCCCCAGACGGCATCCACAATGCGTTCCGGCGAGCTGGCGCGCAGTTCGTCCAACTGTTCACAGTCGGCGCGGTGAATCGAAATGCCCCGCCCGCGCGTGATAAACCCGGTGATCTCATCGCCCGGAATCGGCTGGCAGCAGCGGGCAATGTGGTGCATCAGGTTGCCGACACCTTCTACCACCACACGGCCGTTGTCCTTCGTGTTACGTGCCGCTGGCTGATGCGATTTTTGCGTCAGTTGGCGCAGCGCTTCACGATCCAGCTCTTCCGCACTCGGCTGTTTTAGCTGCGATTGCAGGAAATTCACCATCTGGTTGAGGCGAACATCACCGCCGCCGATAGCAGCCAGTAACTCATCCAGCGAATTCACGTTGTAGCGTGGCAGCAGCAGTTTTTCCGCTGCTTTCAGGCTGACACCCAGATGCGCCAGTTCGTCATCCAGGATCTGTCGACCCGCCAAAATGTTCTTGTCGCGATCTTGCTTACGGAACCAGTTCTGAATCTTCGAACGTCCGCGGCTGGTGGTGATATACCCCAGATTCGGGTTCAGCCAGTCACGGCTCGGGTTCGGTTGCTTCTGGGTGATGATTTCAATCTGATCGCCCATTTGCAGTTGGTAGGTAAACGGCACGATACGTCCGCCGATTTTCGCCCCGATGCAACGGTGACCGATATCGCTGTGGATGTGATAGGCAAAATCCAACGGCGTGGAACCGGTGGGGAGATCCACCACATCGCCTTTCGGCGTAAAGACATAAACCCGGTCGTCAAACACCTGACTGCGAACTTCGTCCAGTACGTCATTCGAATCCGCCACTTCTTCCTGCCAGGCCAGCAGTTTACGCAGCCAGGCAATGCGGCCTTCGTAACCGGAACGCCCGCCGACAGCCGTGCCTTCTTTGTATTTCCAGTGTGCCGCCACGCCCAGTTCGGCATCTTCATGCATTTGCCGCGTACGGATCTGGATTTCGAGCGTCTTCCCGCCCGGCCCTAGCACCACGGTGTGGATAGACTGATAACCGTTTGGTTTGGGGTTAGCGACGTAGTCGTCAAACTCGTCCGGCAGATGGCGATAATGGGTATGCACGATACCGAGCGCCCCGTAGCAGTCCTGCAAGCGCTCAACGACAATACGTACCGCACGTACATCGAACAGCTCATCGAACGACAGCGCTTTCTTCTGCATCTTGCGCCAGATGCTGTAGATATGCTTGGGACGACCGTAGATCTCCGCCTGCACGCCCTCTTCTTTCATCGCGTTGCGCAGCGTTTTGACAAAATCGTCAATGTACTGCGCGCGATCGATACGGCGCTCGTGCAGCAGCTTGGCGATTTTCTTATATTCATCAGGATGCAGATAGCGGAAGCAGAAATCCTCCAGCTCCCACTTCAACTGGCCGATACCCAGGCGGTTAGCCAGCGGCGCATAGATATTGGTACACTCTTTGGCCGCCAATACCCGTTCTTCTTCCGGGGCATCCTTCACTTCACGCAGGTGCGCGATCCGCTCGGCGAGCTTGATCACCACGCAGCGGAAATCTTCCACCATCGCCAGCAGCATGCGGCGGATGTTATCGACCTGCTCAGACGCGCCAGAATCATTCTGCGTCGCTTTGAGCTGGCGGATTGCATCCATATCGCGCACGCCATGCACCAAATCAACGATGTTTTTACCAAACGCGGCTTCTAGCGTTGCCTCATCGACCACGTTCGCATCGGCCAGCGGAAAGAGCAGCGCCGCGCGCATGCTGTCATTGTCCATGCTGAGCGTGGACAGGATTTCCACCATTTCAATGCCGCGCCACAGCAGTAGCGGCGCATCGGCGTGATCTTGCGTTTGCTGCTCACAGTAACGCCAGGTTTCGGCTAAACGTTCACACGATTGCTGGCTGGAAATACCCAGCGAAGCAATCCACGCGTCAGGGACAAACTCACCTGCCGTATTCAAATGCGCACTTCTTACCGCAACCATAATTTCTCCCTACGTTACCCTTCACCTTGCAAACGACGCCGCTTTGCTGCCTATTACGCCTTTCGCGTGCCGATATCGTGCAAAAACAGTGCCATCGATTCAAGGTGACCGGTATGTGGAAACATATCCAACATGGCGACATTCGCCAGCCTAAAACCTGCGGCCAGTAATACTTTGCTGTCGCGTGCTAGCGTCGTGGCGTTACAGGAGACATACACCACGCGTTTCGGTGCCAGTCTGGTTATCTGCTCCATCACGCCTGCCGCGCCCGCACGTGCTGGATCAAGTAATATCTTATCAAAACCCTGAGCCGCCCACGGCTGCTGCGTGACGTCATCTTCAAGATTTTGGTGAAAAAATGTGACATTGGACAGCCCATTGCGTCGGGCATTCTCGCGTCCTTTCTCAACTAACGCGGTCACGCCTTCCACGCCGACGACGCTGGCGGCACGCTGTGCCAGCGGTAGCGTGAAGTTACCCATGCCACAAAACAGATCTAATATTCTATCCTGCGGTTGCACATCCAGCCATGCCAGCGCCTGCGCGACCATCTGCTGGTTCACCGCGTCATTGACCTGAATAAAATCGCGCGGGCTAAAGGCCAGCGTCAGCCCTGCAACGTGATAAACCGGCTCTTCACCCTGTAAACACGTCAGCGAGTCGGCATCCGGCGCCAGATAAACCGAAACACCCTGCTGCTGCGCAAAGTCACGCAGCGCCTGCTGATCCGATGAATGGAGTGGGTCAAGGTGCCTCAGCACCAGCAGCGGACCGTTCTCCGCCTGCACCAGTTCCACATGTCCAAGGCGTTTCACCGCCTTTAATCGGTTCAGGCAGTCGCGCAGCGGTTGCAGCAGCGCTTCAAGCTCGGGGCGCAATACCGGACAGGCGTTGATATCCACCAGATCGTGAGAATTTGACTGTCGATAGCCCATCAACAGGCGCTGCTCTTTTGCCTGAAAGTATAACGCAAGCCGCGCGCGCCTCCGATAGGCATAAGGTGTGCCAGCCACCAGCGAGGCTTCCGGCAGCTCTGCGCCCGTTTCCCGCGTCATCAGGCGCATCAATGCAGCTGTTTTGCTGCTCTGTTGCAGCGCGATGTCCGCGTGCTGCTGCTGACAGCCGCCACAGCGGGTAAAATGCGGACACGGCGGCGTAACGCGCTGCGGGCTAGGCGTCAGAAGGCGTTTAAGTTTTGCATGCGAAAACTGACGCTTCTCTTCCGTCAACTGAACGTCGGCCTGCTCTCCCGGCAGTACACCCGTGACAAACACCGTCTTGCCTTCGTGACGCGCCACCCCTTGCCCAAACGGATCAAGCGACGTGACCGTAACAGTGAGGTTCTTAGCAGGAATCGCTTTCCGGGTCGTCACACGCCGGTTTGGAGAGTAGAATTGCGCCATAATGTACTATCGATTTTCTCTTGAGTTGAACGGCTGTACCCGATAACTAAATTAAATAATAGGGTGCCTAGCATCCTCTAATTCTCCCACATTGGAACCCCATGACCAAATACAGTCTTCGTGCACGGATGTTGATACTGATTTTGGCACCGACGCTGATGATCGGGTTGCTGCTGAGTTCGTTCTTCGTCATTCATCGTTACAATCAGTTGCAGTCGCAGTTGGCCGATTCAGGCGCCAGTATCATTGAGCCGCTGGCGACCATCAGCGCTTACGCTATTACCCATCGCCAGATGGACACGATCCCAGCGTTAATCAATACGCTTCATCGCCGCCACTCCGCGATTATTCGTACCATTAGCGTGTTCGATGCGCGTAATCAGCTCCTGGCGACCACCAACGTACGCAACAACGTGACATTGCAGTCGCTCAGCAACGATGCGCTTGCACACAATAAACTGCACCTGCACCACACGAATGACGCGCTGATTCTGCACATGCCGATCGTCAATGACAGCGAATTCATGCCAGGCGGAACGACTCCGGTGCTGCCCGGTACCGCCACGCCTCTCGGCTATCTGGTGATCGAACTGGATACCAGCACCATTCGGCTTCAGCAGTATCAGGAAATCTTCATCGCCGCGCTCCTGCTGCTGCTCTCTTTGGGTGCCGCAGTCATCTTTGCCTATCGTCTGATGCGGGATGTCACCACCCCGATTCGTAATATGGTGGATACCGTTGACCGCATTCGCCGTGGGCAGTTGGATAGCCGGGTCGAAGGTTACATGCTCGGCGAGCTGGATATGCTGAAAAACGGCATCAACTCGATGGCGATGTCGCTGACCGCCTACCATGAAGAAATGCAGCAAAATATCGATCAGGCGACCTACGATCTGCGGGAAACGCTGGAGCAGATGGAGATCCAGAACGTCGAGTTGGATCTGGCCAAAAAGCGTGCGCAGGAAGCCGCGCGCATCAAGTCAGAGTTTCTGGCAAATATGTCGCACGAACTGAGAACGCCGCTGAATGGCGTGATCGGTTTCACCCGCCAGACGTTGAAGACGCCGCTGAACACCACGCAGACGGACTATCTGCTCACCATCGAACGATCCGCCAATAACCTGCTGAATATTATTAACGATGTGCTGGATTTCTCGAAGCTAGAAGCTGGAAAGCTGGTGTTGGAGGATATTCCGTTCTCGCTGCACAACACGCTGGACGACGTGGTGATGCTGCTGGCGCACACGGCACATGAAAAAGGATTGGAGCTGACGCTCAGTATTCAGAATGACGTGCCCGAACAGTTTGTCGGCGATCCGCTGCGGATACAGCAAATCATCACCAACCTGCTGGGCAATGCGATTAAATTCACCGAACAGGGCAACATCGATATTCGGGTGGAGAAGCGTCGGCAGGAACCGCATCAGGTGCAGCTAGAGGTGCAAATACGCGATACCGGCATCGGTATTGCCGAGTTGCAGCAATCGCAGCTGTTCCAGGCTTTCCGTCAGGCCGACACCAGTATTTCGCGCCGTCATGGCGGTACGGGGCTCGGTTTGGTCATCACCCAGCGTCTGGTCAAAGAGATGGGTGGCGACATCAGTTTCCAGAGCCAGCTCAACAAGGGATCGACCTTCTGGTTCCACATCACGCTGCCGCTCAACCCGCACGCCATGCCGACCGAGCCAGCCTACACGATGCTGCAAGGCAAACATCTGGCCTACGTTGAGTACCATCCCATCGCCGCGCAGGCCACGCTGGATATCCTGAGCCAGACGCCGCTTATCGTGAGCTACAGCCCGACGTTTGAGCAACTGCCGGATGGGGAATTCGATATCCTGCTGCTCGGTATTCCTGTGCAATACCGCAACTCTCTGCTCGACTACACACCCAGACTGCGCGATATCTGCCGCCGTTCACCCTGTGTGATTCTGGCGCTGCCCAGCCTGGCGCAAATGGATGCCGAGCAGTTGAAAACCTTCGGCGTACATGCCTGCCTGAGCAAACCGCTCGCGGCGTCACGCCTGCTGCCGCTGTTACAGGACAGCACGCTGTTCCAGCTCTCTTTTCTGCCGGACGATACCGCACCGAACCAGAGTGTCATACGCCACCCTGCCCGTCTGCCGCTGAGAGTAATGGCGGTGGATGACAATCCTGCTAATCTGAAACTGATCGGTACACTGCTGGAAGAGCAGGTCGAGACAATTATCCTGTGCGAAAGCGGACAAGATGCGATTGCACAGGCAGAACTGAATCAGTGCGACATTATCCTCATGGATATTCAGATGCCGGGTATGGACGGCATTTGCGCCAGCGAGCTGATCCGTCAGATTCCTCACCACGCTACCACGCCGATCATCGCGGTGACGGCGCAGACCATGACGGGTGAGCGCGAGCATCTGCTACGTTCGGGTATGGATGACTATCTGGCTAAACCGATAGACGAACAGATGCTGAAAAGCGTGCTGACACGCCATGCACGGCAAGATCCGTTGAAGCGCAGTCGGGGCGATATGACGGGATTACTGAACGAGCACGACGATAGCCAGCTATCGCTCGACTGGGCGCTGGCGCAGCAACAGGCAGCCAACAAACCAGAACTGGCGCGTGACCTACTGCAAATGCTGTTGAATTTCTTACCAGAGGTTCGGCGGAAGATAGAAAACGTGCTGAAGGATCAGACGGATGATGACATCATCGATTTGGTTCATAAACTGCACGGCAGTTGCAGCTACAGCGGCGTTCCGCGTCTGCAACGCATCTGCCGCTATCTGGAACAACAGCTGCGTAAAGGCGTTCACGCCAGCGATCTGGAACCCGAATGGCTGGAGCTGCTGGACGAAATCGACAACGTTAACAAAGCCGCCCAACCGCATATCAACCCTATGCATTCGTAATCATGAACGCGCAGTGATGAGCATAGAGTAGAGTAAAGCAGGCGTATTGCGGACGCCTGCCCTTTACCTGCTTTTACTGCTTAACAATATTGCTGCTAAATTACGATGACGATCACCGTGATACTGACTGCGCCAGTCGGATCGTGGCAGCGATATTACGTGCCGTCATCCGCACATTCTCTGCCGCATTATCCAGCGCTTCTTCGAGTGAGCAGATGTTGTAAAGCACGCTGAATACGGCATCCAGGCCATGTTCATGCACCACGGCAACATCTGCCGTCAGGCTGCCAGCAATGCCAATCACCGGTTTATTATACTGTTTGGCAATCCGCGCCACGCCAATCGGTACTTTGCCGTGGATCGTCTGGCTGTCGATACGCCCTTCCCCGGTAATCACCAGCGTGGCATCTCGTACCAGTTCATCCAGTCCCAATGCTTCCGTGACAATCTCAATGCCCTGACGCAACTCTGCGCCGCAAAAAGCCTGTAGCGCCGCGCCCATACCGCCCGCCGCCCCCGCACCGGGAACGTGTTCCACGTCCATATCCAGATCGTGGCGAATCACCGCCGCATAATGCTTCAGCGCATTATCCAGCTGTTCAATCATCTCCGGTGTTGCCCCTTTCTGAGGGCCAAAAATTGCCGATGCGCCCTGTTTCCCCGTCAACGGGTTAGTCACATCGCAGGCCACTTCAAAGCGACAACTTTTAATACGCTCATCCAGCTCGCTGATATCGATGCGTTCGAGTTTGTCGAGCTCACCACCGCCAAAACCAATCTGTTCGCCCTGCTTATCCAACAACTTCGCGCCCAGCGCCTGCACCATGCCCGACCCGCCGTCATTGGTTGCGCTTCCGCCAATCCCGATGATGCAATGCCGAACACCGTGATCTAACGCGCAGCGAATCAACTCGCCCGTGCCATAGCTGGTCGTTTTTAACGGGTTACGCTGTTGCGAAGGCACACGTTCCAGACCGCTTGCCGCCGCCATCTCAATAAAAGCCGTTTTTTCATCGCCAGACAGGCCAAAAAACGCATCGATGTTATCGCCTAACGGCCCTGTCACCTTAACATTCACAATCTTGCCATCGGTCGCAGCGACCATGGCTTCAACGGTGCCTTCCCCACCATCTGCAACAGGCAATTTGACATAGCAGGCATCGGGGAATATTTCACGAAATCCCTTTTCAATCTGCGTAGCAACATCTTGTGCAGACAGGCTTTCTTTATAAGAATCCGGTGCGATCACTATTTTCATAAACGATCCGATTTCATCAACGTTCCGATTGCATCAATAATCCGCGCGCTCATGAAACGGCGCTTATACCTGCCAACGTTCAGGGCAGCAAATCCTGAAACCCAGTAGGTAGATCAGAGTGATTATCTGCCAGTCGGCTGGCATCCTGTGCCAGCCTCGTGACTATCGCTTCACGGCTTATCGCGTAACTTCAACTTTGGCTAGCTTCTCGTAGTAACACGCCAGCGCACTGTGGTCGGCCGATCCCAGATCGTCCGCTTTCAGCGCCTGCATCATTTCCATCACCGCTGCGGTTAACGGCAACTGAGCACCGACGCCGTGTGAGGTATCCAGCGCGTTCGCCAAATCCTTGATGTGCAGATCGATGCGGAAACCCGGCTTAAAGTTACGATCCATCACCATCGGCGCTTTCGCATCCAGCACGGTGCTGCCCGCCAATCCACCGCGGATCGCCTGATAAACCAGATCCGGGTTAACGCCTGCTTTCGTCGCCAGCACCAGCGCTTCGGACATCGCAGCAATGTTCAGCGCTACAATCACCTGGTTCGCCAGTTTGGTCACGTTACCCGCGCCGATATCACCGGTATGAACAACGGAACCTGCCATGGATTTCAGAATCTCAACGCAGCGATCAAACTGAGCTTTCTCACCACCGACCATCACGGACAGCGTGCCGTCGATCGCTTTAGGCTCACCGCCGCTGACTGGCGCGTCCAGCATGGCGATCTCTTTCGCCGCCAGTGCGGTAGCAATTTCACGGCTGGCAAGCGGGGCGATTGAACTCATATCCACCACAATGCTTCCGGCGCGTGCACCGTCGATGACGCCGTTTTCACCCAGCACCACGTCTTTAACGTGCGGAGAGTTAGGCAGCATGGTGATGATGACATCGCACAGCTCTGCAACCTGTTTCGGCGTTTCAGCCGCCGTGGCGCCCGCCGCAACCACTTCCGCGACCGCGTCCAGATTTCGATCCATCACGACTAATGAGTAACCTGCTTTCAGCAGATTTTTACTCATCGGTTTTCCCATGATGCCCAATCCAATAAAACCAATTTTCATCGCCCTAACCTCATTGTCTGATGTAGATATCACTTCAATTCACGATGAACCCGCCTCATGGCGGATCCGATTCGCACGGAATTAATGAATTACTTCTTGTACTTGTCGCTCAGTGCCTGTGTTGCGCTGCGGAATACGCCCAGATCGCTACCAACCGCAACGAAGCTTGCGCCCCATTCCAGATAACGACGCGCATCGGCTTCAACCGGAGCCAGAATGCCGCACGGCTTGTTGTGCGCGGCGGTACGATCGAAGATGTGGCGGATCGCCTTCTGCACGTCAGGATGGTTAGGCTGGCCGAGATAGCCCAGCGCCGCAGACAGGTCGCTTGGGCCAACAAACACGCCATCTACGCCGTCAACCGCGATAATTGCATCCAGGTTGTCGAGGCCGTCCTGACTTTCGATTTGCACCACGACGGTAATGTTGTCGTTAATCTTGGCGAAATAGTCCGGTTCGGTGCCATAGCTGTTGCTACGGTGCGCCACGGAAACACCGCGGATACCGGCTGGCGGATAACGGGTTGATGCAACCGCACGCGCGGCTTCTTCCGCCGTTTCCACGAAGGGAATCAGGAAGTTATTGAACCCGATATCCAGCAGCCGCTTAATGATGATCGGCTCATTGCACGGCGGACGGACAACAGGCGCGCTGTGGCTGCCTTTCAGCGCCATGAGCTGAGGAATAAACGTCACGATATCGTTAGGCGCATGCTCTCCATCCAGCACCAGCCAGTCGAATCCCGCCAGCCCCAGCACTTCAGTTGAAATCGGGTTGCCCAGCGCACACCAGCAGCCAATCAACGTTTTCCCCTGCAGCAAATCTTGGCGAAAACGGTTAGGTAACAGCGGAGTCTTCATTTTTTATCCTCGGTCATTCCAGCGCCGCTTGCCTGAAGCGGCGCGCTCAAAAAACGGAAAATCAGAACGTTAGCGAACCAGACACGGACGTTTATTATCAAACGTCCACTCAGGAATAAGGTACTGCATTCCCATGGCGTCGTTACGTGCGCCTAATCCCATGTTTTTATACAGTTCATGTGCTTTCATCACCTGGTCCATATCCAGCTCAACGCCCAGACCCGGTTTCTTCGGCACTTCCACCATGCCGCCAACAATCTGCAACGGCTCTTTCGTCAGGCGTTGATTGCCTTCCTGCCAGATCCAGTGCGTATCAATCGCCGTAATCTTGCCCGGTGCCGCCGCGGCGACCTGAGTAAACATGGCCAGTGAAATATCAAAGTGGTTATTGGAGTGAGAACCCCAAGTTAAGCCCCATTCGTGGCACATCTGCGCCACGCGAACCGAACCTTGCATCGTCCAGAAGTGCGGATCGGCCAACGGAATATCGACCGATTGCAGCGAAATAGTGTGACCCATCTGCCGCCAGTCGGTGGCGATCATGTTGGTCGCGGTAGGCAGCCCCGTCGCACGACGGAATTCCGCCATGACTTCACGGCCAGAGAAACCTTGCTCCGCGCCGCACGGATCTTCGGCATACGCCAGCACGCCGCGCAGCTGTTTGCCCAGACCGATGGCTTCATCCAGCGACCATGCACCGTTTGGATCCAGCGTGATGCGAGCCTGTGGGAAGCGTTTCGCCAGCGCGGTAACCGCCTCAGCCTCTTCGCTACCGGCCAGTACGCCGCCTTTCAATTTGAAATCGTTGAAACCGTATTTTTCGTACGCGGCTTCAGCCAGACGCACGATGGTTTCTGGCGTCAGGGCCTCTTCATGACGCAGACGATACCAGTCACATTTCTCATTAGTTTGGCTCTGGTAAGGCAAGTCGGTTTTATTACGATCGCCGATGTAGAACAGATAGCCCAGCATCTCGACGGCATCACGCTGTTGCCCATCGCCCAGCAGCGAGGCCACGCTGACGTTGAGGAACTGCCCCAGCAAATCGAGCATGGCAGCTTCGATCCCCGTGACGACATGGATAGTGGTACGCAGATCGAACGTCTGCAAACCACGCCCGGAAGAATCGCGGTCGGCGAACTGTGCACGCACCGCCGTCATCACGTTTTTGTATTCGCCCAGCGTTTTGCCCACCACCAGCGCGGCAGCATCCTCCAGCGTCTGACGGATTTTCTCACCGCCAGGAATTTCTCCGACACCGGTATTCCCGGCGTTATCTTTCAGAATAACAATGTTGCGAGTGAAATAAGGTGCATGTGCGCCACTCAGGTTGAGCAGCATACTGTCGTGACCTGCAACCGGAATAACCTGCATATGGGTAATCACCGGGGTTGAACTTTGCAATGTCATTTTCTTATCCTTTCTCTCTAATTTTTCTATGTAGGGTTAGCGGCCAAAAACCGGGCGTTTACGATCAAACTTCCAACCAGGAATCAGGTACTGCATGGCGACGGCATCATTACGTGCCCCGCTCGGTAATTTTTTGTACAAGTCGTGGGCTTTCATGACCTGTTCCATATCCAGCTCAATTCCCAGACCGGGACGATCCGGCACCTTAATTTTTCCGTTGACGATTTGCAGCGGCTCTTTGGTCAAATGCTGCCCTTCCTGCCAGATCCAGTGCGTATCAATCGCAGTCGGGTTACCCGGTGCCGCAGCGCCCACGTGCGTGAACATCGCCAAAGAAATATCGAAGTGGTTATTGGAATGGCAGCCCCATGTCAGGCCCCACTCATCACACAGTTGGGCGACGCGCACCGCACCGTGCATCGTCCAGAAATGCGGATCGGCCAGCGGAATATCGACTGCCTGTAACATCACGGCATGGTTCATTTCACGCCAGTTGGTAGCAATCATGTTGGTCGCTACTGGCAGCCCAGTGGCGCGGCGGAACTCCGCCATCACTTCACGACCGGAGAAACCTTGTTCGGCACCACACGGGTCTTCCGCGTAAGTCAGAATGCCCTTCATGTCTTTGCACAATTCAATCGCTTCATCCAGCAGCCAGACACCGTTTGGGTCGACGGTAATACGCGCATCCGGGAAACGTTTCTTCAGCGCCTTCACGGCATCGATTTCCTGCTCGCCGGGCAGTACGCCACCTTTGAGTTTGAAATCTTTAAATCCGTAGCGGTCAGTCGTGGCTTCGGCCAAACGCACAATTGCCTCGCTGTCCATCGCCTGCTGATGACGCAGGTGATACCACTCGTCCTTGCCTTTTTCACCTGATAAGTAAGGTAAATCTGTCTTCGTGCGATCGCCGATGTAGAACAGATAACCGAGTACAGTGACTTCATCACGCTGTTTACCCGGCCCCAGCAGCTCGGCAACGGGAACACCCATGAATTGCCCCAGCAGATCGAGCAACGCCGCTTCGAGCGCCGCCACGGCATTCACGCGCAGCTCAAACGTCCAGGCACCTTTGCCGAAGGAATCAAAATCAGAAGATTGGTTGCCGACATGAATGTCATGAACCAGACGGTTCATACGGGCGATTTGCTCGCCTTTCACACGGGGAATCGCCTCAACCAGCGTGTTGTAAATGACTTCGCCACCGGGCGCTTCGCCGACACCGGTATGCCCGGCGCTATCGGTTAAAATGACGAGGTTACGCGTGAAGTAAGCACCATGCGCACCGCCGATGTTCAGCAACATGCTGTCATAGCCCGCAACGGGGATGACTTTCATGTCGGTAATCACAGGCGTCGCTGAAAAGTTTGTCATGACAGGCTCCCGTCATGAATGGCGCGCACAGGATTGACGCGTAGGTTTCCGATGGTTGCCACAACGCAAGGGCGCGCTGAGGCGGATGAAAATAATTCAGTCATACAGAAAGAAAAAACGGATGGTGCACCAGTAGATAATTTCATGTTGTTTTCCTACTTTATTAGCGCGACCTTGTTTTTACTCTGATTTGAACTGAACAATGCTTGTAGGGCTTGTAAGATTGTCAGAATAAAAACAGGTTATTACTGAAATAAACCAGTCAGGAATGCGGTGTTGTCATTCGTACCGCCTCACCAACCTCAGTAAAAAGTATAAGTTTTCTTATTTCACAACTCATTGGGCAATAGCACAGCATTCCCTGTCGAAATGCAGATTAAATATGTCATTATCACAGGCCAATGGGAGGTGTTTCACGAAAACCGGGAAAAGCGAATTTCCGCCTTATAAACACCGAAATACATCCCCTTGGCACCCGATTTCGAAGAGGTAAAACCCAGCTTTCCATGACATAAATAAATGGCAAATCTATACCCTAAATAATTCGAGTTTCAGGCAGGAGGCAAGAGAATGACAAATTCGTCGGGAACGAATTTGACCAGCCAAAGGCTGGCCTTCGGTGAGAGACAGGATGTCTCTCATTTCATCCCGATGAGCTTACTCAAGTAAGTGATTCGGGTGAGTGAACGCAGCCAACGCACATGCAACTTGAAGTATGACGGGATATAGCGAAACGCTGCGCCATCAGTACGATGGCGCAGCGTTTTGTGTTATTGCCTATATTCAAACGAATACGGTAACGACTGGCCTTAATTCTTAACGAACGGCTTCAATTCGACACGTTTAATATCTTTCACGATGAACAGGTAGCTGAAGATCGCAACCAGCGCATGAATCCCGACATACACCAGACCACCATTGAAGGAACCGGTCATTCCGATGATGTAGCCAATCGCAATCGGCGTCACGATACCAGACGCGTTACCAAACATATTGAACAGTCCACCGCTCAATCCGCTGATTTCTTTCGGTGCGGTATCGGCCATAACCGCCCAGCCCAGCGCACCAATGCCTTTGCCGAAGAAGGCTGCAGACATCACCGCAATAACGACCCACTCGGTTTCAACGTAGTTACAAATCACCATCGACATGGAGAGCAACATACCGAGAACGATTGGCGTTTTACGGGCAAAGGTCAGTGAATTGGTCCGGCGCATCAGGTAATCGGAAATAATGCCGCCCAGAACGCCCCCGACAAAACCACAGATAGCAGGAACCGAGGCGACAAATCCTGCTTTGAGGATCGACATACCACGCGCCTGAACCAGATAAAGCGGGAACCAGGTGATAAAGAAGTAGGTCAGTGCGTTAATACAGTATTGACCGATATACACACCCAGCATCATGCGAGACTGCATTAATTGCTTGATCTGATGCCATTTTTCGCCTTTCTCGGTCGCTTTCTTCGTCCCTTTAGCGTCCATATTAATCAGGGCACCACCGGCTTCGATGTAATCCAGTTCGGCCTGATTCACCCCTGGGTGATCTTTCGGATCGTGGATTACTTTCAGCCAGACAAAGCTCAGAATGATACCCAGCCCTCCCATGAACCAGAACACGTGCGCCCAGCCTACTGCCTGCGTCAACCATCCCATGATCGGTGCAAAAATGACCGTGGCAAAATACTGTGCCGAGTTGAATATCGCGACGGCAGTACCACGTTCTTGTGCAGGGAACCAGGCAGCCACAATTCGGCTATTCCCTGGGAAGGAAGGTGACTCACACAGGCCGACCATAAAGCGCAGGAGGAACAGAGAAATAACGATGCCCGCACCGCTGAAGATATCGACAAAGCCTTGTAATAAGGTAAAAATCGACCAGGTTAAGATACTGTAGAAGTAGACTTTCTTTGAGCCAAAGCGATCGAGCAGCCAGCCTCCAGGTATTTGTCCAATAACATACGCCCAGGAGAACGCTGAGAAGATATAACCCATCCCCACCGCGTCCAACCCAATTTCCTTAGACATTGCTGAACCAGCAATGGACAAGGTCGCGCGGTCTCCATAGTTAAATGACGTGACAATAAACAACATCACGACAATCCAGTAGCGGGCGTTTGTTCTCTTTTGTATCGCGCCAGCTGCTGAGCTTACTGTATTCATGATGAACTCCTGCTTCAATCGCGGTTCGCTCATTCATTCCGAATAACAGATAACGGTGTAGGGTTATCAGAATGAAGATCAGTGGATAGTTAACATTCCCATTTTTATTTTTTTTGCGAATAGCCAGGCTATATAGCATCAGAGTAATTAGCTGACATCTTCAACTCGCAGGAACATTATAATTTTTACCCACTGACTGCTCACTAGCTAAAAGCACAACATTAAAAATGTCCTTTTGAATATGTTGGTGCACTTGCCCTATATAATGCGAGGTATTTCACGAAAAACACCGCCTTTCTCTTTTTACATTTATACACATTATTGTTATTTCCTTCTGAAAAACCGTGCGCAGTCAGAATGTGATCAAACTCACCGAAAATTGGGTCTTCGCCTGATAAATAAGAAACAAAAAGCGCTGGCTTAGGTCAATTGCATAATGTACGAGAAGAGAACCTCACGTATACTCGTTAGCGAGCAATGAAATAATAGCGTGGTAATCATTACCACTGCGTTTCTGATAAACCAATAATAAAGGCTTGCATCATGTCAGATAAATCAGAAAGTAATGCTGCACAAGAGCAGCCACTTTATATTAAGGTTCACGATTCTGATAATGTTGCCATTGTTGTTAATAATAATGGCTTACGTGCTGGAACCCGTTTTAATGATGATCTGGAATTAATTGAGCATGTTCCGCAAGGTCACAAAGTAGCTCTTGTGGATATCGCCAAATCAGGTGCCATCGTCCGCTATGGTGAAATTATCGGGTATGCGCTGCGTGATATTGCCAAAGGAAGCTGGATCGATGAATCTCTGGTCGAGTTGCCTCAGGCTCCCGCGCTGGAAACCCTACCGCTGGCGACCAAAATCCCCCCCACGCTGCCTGCGCTGGAAGGCTACACCTTTGAAGGTTACCGCAACGCCGATGGCAGCATAGGGACGAAAAATCTGTTAGGCATTACCACCAGCGTGCACTGCGTCGCGGGCGTGGTGGACTATGTCGTCAAAATTATCGAGCGAGACTTATTGCCGAGATATCCCAATGTGGATGGCGTGGTCGCACTCAACCATCTTTATGGCTGTGGTGTGGCAATCAATGCCCCTGCTGCGGTGGTTCCCATCCGTACCATTCACAACCTGGCGCTGAACCCGAATTTTGGCGGCGAGATACTGGTGGTCGGCCTAGGCTGTGAAAAATTACAGCCGGAGCGCCTGCTGGAAGGAACGCCTGATGTACAAGCCATCTCCCTCGACGACACCAGCATTGTCCGCTTGCAGGATGAACACCACGTTGGTTTCAGATCGATGGTGGATGACATTCTGACGATGGCAGACAAGCACCTGCAACGGTTGAACAAACGTCAGCGTGAAACCTGTCCGGCCTCTGAGTTGGTTGTCGGCATGCAGTGTGGCGGTAGCGATGCTTTCTCCGGCGTCACCGCGAACCCAGCCGTTGGTTTTGCCTCCGATCTCTTGGTCCGCTGCGGTGCAACCGTCATGTTCTCCGAAGTGACCGAAGTGCGCGATGCCATTCATCTGTTAACGCCACGCGTCATCAATGAAGAAGTCGGTAAACGCCTGCTGGAAGAAATGGCCTGGTACGATAACTATCTCGACAGTGGCCAGACCGACCGTAGCGCCAACCCATCGCCGGGCAATAAAAAAGGTGGTCTCGCGAACGTGGTGGAAAAAGCGCTTGGTTCCATCGCCAAATCCGGCACCAGCGCGATTGTCGAAGTCCTGTCCCCCGGTCAGCGCCCAACCAAACGTGGCTTGATTTACGCCGCAACACCGGCCAGCGACTTCGTGTGCGGCACCCAGCAGCTCGCTTCTGGTATCACCGTGCAGGTCTTCACCACCGGTCGCGGTACCCCTTATGGCCTGCTGGCTGTCCCCGTCATCAAAATGGCGACCCGAACCGCATTGGCAAACCGCTGGCACGATCTGATGGATATTGATGCCGGAACCATTGCTACCGGAGAGGCCACGATCGAAGACGTAGGCTGGCAGCTTTTCCACTTCATTTTGGATATCGCCAGCGGCAGGAAAAAAACCTGGTCCGATCAGTGGGGGCTGCATAACGCACTGGCCGTCTTCAATCCAGCTCCGGTAACCTGATTACCGTTCTCCGCAGGCCAGCGTCATTATCTGGTCTGCGGATCGCGTTATTTGATCTACAATAAATTCAGCGTTAATAAAAATGGAAGAAACGCCGTAATTAAAAGAATAAACAGCAGAGCAGCAACATTTAATTTCATTCATGCAAAGAAAAAATAAAAAAAACTTAACAAGTTATTCTTCTTAGCGTCAAATTCATCGAGTCCAAAACACCTTTTAAGAAAAATCCCTATTTTACTCCCCACCTATTTTTAATCATTTTTTACCAATTATTTATTGCCAATAAAATGAATCAATTGACAGATAATCATCCTCATCATAAATTTACGCGTGCTGAAAAAGCGTGCTAACACTGATGAAATATTTGTTACAAAATCTCCATCACGCACAATATAGGGTAAATAGGCCGCTCATTATAAATAATGCATAACATTATTTTATATAAATGAGTAAGCCACCCAAAAAATTTCAGTATACCCATTTGAATAACTTGAATATTTACACAGCAATATGCCTGACAGATTTCACGGGACGAACCATTCGGCAGCGACACGGCGTTTCAGCCTCTGTAATAACCAGAGCGTCTGAAGCGAGAAAAGCGGCCAGCGTGTCTGAACCTGGAAACTGAGCGGGATACGTACGCCGGGGTTTCTAATGAGATTAAATACACCTGTTACACAGCAGGAGTATCTGTTAGACATGGACACCATATTGATGTCCACGACAAATATTCACAGCCACATCACCTATGCCAACTCTGCCTTCATTGCGGTTAGTGGTTTTTCCGAAGAGCAGCTCATCAACCAGCCTCACAATATTGTGCGCCATCCCGACATGCCCGTTGAAGCCTATGCCGACATGTGGTTTACGCTGAAACAAGGCGATAGCTGGACTGGGTTAGTTAAAAATCGTCGCAACAACGGTGACCACTACTGGGTTCGCGCCAACGTTACGCCGGTCTACCAGCAGGAGCAGCTCGCAGGCTATATCTCAGTACGTAACACGCCCAACGCAGAAGAAATCAAGTATGCCGAAACGCTGTATAGCGCCGTGCAGAAAAAACAGGCGGGCAGCCGTAAATTCTACAAAGGGTTAGTCGTTCGCACCGGACTCTTTTCGCCACTGTCGCTTTTACAGAAATTGTCAGTCCGCTGGCGCTTGCGTTTAGCCGTCTTAGCAGTGGGACTCATTCCTGCACTACTTGCTTTCAATGGCATGAATCCGCTATGGCTATTGGCACTGACGCTATTACTCATCGTCATCACGGATCAGTTTCTGCAAAAGCAAATTGCACAGCCAATCAGGATGATAATGAAGCAGGCTCAGCATGTGGTATCGGGCCGTAAAGTAAAGCATGTCCACCTGAACCGGGTCGACGAAATTGGCTTGCTGCTACGCTCTGTTAACCAGTTTGGCCTGAACCTGCATTCGCTTGTTGACGACGTCAGTACACAGGTAAACGGCATCACCAACGTCAGCCATAAGCTGGCGGAAAACAATGTCGACCTGAATACCCGCACGGAAGAAACATCGGCCAATCTGCAGCAAACTGCCGCCGCCATTGAAGAAATTACCGTTGCCGTGCAGCAGAGTGCAGAAACGGCGGCACAGGCCACCACCATGGCAGAAGCCGCCAGCAGCACCGCGTTTAAAGGTGGCAATATCATGAAGGAAACCATCGGCATGATGGATTCCATCTCCAGCGCCAGTGATAAAATTGTTGATATCATTGGCGTGATAGACAGCATTGCCTTCCAGACCAACATCCTTGCGCTGAATGCGGCCGTTGAAGCCGCTCGTGCTGGCGTACAAGGACGCGGGTTTGCAGTGGTAGCCGCTGAGGTTCGCAATCTGGCGCAGCATTCCGCCTCTGCGGCCAAAGAGATTAAAACGTTGATCGATGCTAACGTCGAAAGTGTGAAACAGGGCAGCACAATGGTCGAGAACGCGGGCAAACATATCAGCGACATCGTTGATGAAGTCTTGCAAGTCTCCACCATGATCAAAGAGATCAGTAACGCAACGCATGAGCAAACCTCGGCATTGGGCCTGATCAATACCTCTATTGCACAGATAGAACAAATGACGCAGCGCAACACCGATATGGTTACCCACTCCACAGAAGCTGCTGAAGGGCTAAACCTTCAGGCAAGGCGGCTGAATAGCGCGATTAACGTGTACGGTAGTTAACTGACGTCATCTCATCCATTGCGGCAAGGGCGTGGGAAGCGCCCTTTCCCCTTTTCTTCCCTTCGAGCAAACTCATTGCCCCTCACGTTTTGTAAGTTTTTCGTAAAGAAAAGAGTGACACAGCCGATAGTGATCGGAGAACTGACCTATTTCAGGAGGAAGTGATGTCCAATGGTATCAGCCAGATTACAATGAATACGGTGTCAAACGTAGCGGCGGCACCTACGGCTAGTAAGGATGCATCGACTACCGCGAGTAAGGCTACGCCTGTAGCCAATAACAAGGGTAGTGCTGCTCAACAAAAAATTGCCGCAATACAACATCAGATCAAACAGCTGACTAAAAAGCTAGCAGAGCTGGGCCAATCAGCCATCAATGCAAGTGAAGACGAGCGCAAACTCATCAAACAGCAGCAGCAGATGATTCAAGCGCAAATCCAAGCACTCTATGCCGAAATTGCCCGTATCCAAAAAGAAGAAGCGGAAAAGAAAGCACCTAGTGTGGCGTCAGGTACAACATCACAACAAAATGATAATAAAGACAAAAAAAGCGGTGTTGATATCTACGTCTAACTGCAATATCTGGCGTATTCCCCTCTTTTCTCTCTCTCTTTCCTGACTGATACATTTTGTTACATTAGCTGTCAGGAAAGTGAGTATTTCATATTTCATTGCCAACAATATCCCCTTCGAGAAAGTGCTTAAATTGCCGATGCACAGGCATGTAGCCCAAGTCATTCGGGTACATCGGCATCTTTTCAGGAGGGAAAATGTCAAACACCATCAGCAGTATCAGCGTATCGACAACCACGGCAAGCAGCAGTAAAAGCAGCAACACCTCAGAGCAACAGATTGCGCAGCTCACCAAGCAGGTTCAGGCGCTTACCAAACAGGTGAGTAAACTGACCGAATCCGCTTCCAGCGCAGAAAGCGACGAAGAACGTAAACAGATCGAGCAACAGCAACAGGCCATTCAGGCGCAGATCCAGATGCTACAGGCGCAAATTGCCCGTTTGCAGAGTGAAGGATCGGAACAGCAGTCTGATTCCTCTGCTTCGACTCAAAGTGCTAAACAAGAAGGCGTTAACCGCCCGACAGAAGACAACCAGATTAATATCTACGTGTAGTCTGCGTCAGGGATGGGGTAGTCAGTCAACGTGAAAGGTCGCTTCATTGAAGCGACCTTTTTTGTGCCCAGAAAACCCCCAGCTAGGCTGGGGGTTCAGTAAAGCTTTCAGCTTTGAGCCAGTTATAAAAAACCCTTTTGATTTGTTAAAACAGTTTGCGGTCTGGCAACTGCAAACGTTCAACAAGAAATCAAAAGGGGGTCCCAATGAGGGACGAAAAGAGCTTAGCGCACACCCGATGGAACTGTAAATATCACATAGTTTTTGCGCCGAAGTACCGAAGGCAGGTGTTCTACGGGGAAAAGCGCAGAGCGATTGGCAGCATTTTAAGAAAGCTGTGCGAATGGAAAAACGTGAATATTCTGGAAGCGGAGTGCTGTGTGGATCACATCCACATGCTTCTGGAAATCCCGCCGAAGATGAGTGTCTCGGGATTTATGGGATACCTGAAGGGAAAGAGTAGCCTGATGCTTTATGAGCAGTTTGGCGATTTGAAGTTCAAATACCGTAACAGGGAGTTTTGNCTGGAAATCCCGCCGAAGATGAGTGTCTCGGGATTTATGGGATACCTGAAGGGAAAGAGTAGCCTGATGCTTTATGAGCAGTTTGGCGATTTGAAGTTCAAATACCGTAACAGGGAGTTTTGGTGTCGAGGGTATTATGTTGATACGGTAGGGAAAAACACGGTCAAGATACAAGAATACATAAAGCACCAACTGGACGAGGATAAAATGGGAGAGCAACTCTCGATCCCGTATCCAGGTAGCCCGTTTACGGGCCGTAAGTAATCCATAGATGCAAACGTCAGATCGCGATGCGCCTGTTAGGGCGCGGCTGGTGACAGAGCCTTATAGGCGCATATGAAAAACCTCCGGCTATGCCGGAGGATAGTTTTTTTCGTCAGAGGGTGTGGTTGGAAGTGGGTAATCAGGAACGGGGTCGCTTCAGCGGCGTGACCAACCCTTGCAGACCTTCTATCTTGATTGCCAGCGTAATCTGCATCAATTCCCCTAAGCGACCTTTAGGAAATTCATCCTTGCGGGAGAACCACAGCAGGTACTCTTCCGGTAAATCAATCAGCACTCGCCCTTTGTATTTCCCAAAGGGCATCTGCATCGTGGCAATGTCTATCAGGTCTTCTTTTTCCATCCGTTTACGCCCCCAATAGTCGGATCATTTCCGCCTCATCGATCACTGGGATCCCCAATTCTTGGGCCTTCGCCAGTTTAGAGCCTGCGGCTTCACCGGCGATCACCATATCGGTTTTCTTCGAGACGCTGCCGCTCACTTTTGCCCCTAACGCCGTTAACCGATCTTTGGCTTCGTCGCGAGACAAAATACTTAGCGATCCGGTCAATACCACCGTTTTCCCCGCAAATGGGCTGTCGATCTCTTCAGCATTGACGACCTGAACCGCCGGCCAGTGAATGTTGATGCCAGCTGGATCGGTCAATTCGCGGATCACGGTTTGGTTGTGCTCTTCTTCAAGAAAGTGACGCACATGCGCGGCAACGACTTTACCGACATCCGGCACCGCCAGCAGCGCGTCTTCATCGGCAGCAAAAAGGGCTTCCAGCGAACCAAAATGAGCAGCCAGATTAGCCGCCGTCGATTCGCCAACGTCGCGGATCCCCAACGCATAGAGGAAACGTGCCAGCGTGGTACTTTTCGCCTTTTCCAGCGCATTGACCAGATTCGTCGCGGATTTCGGCCCCATGCGATCCAGCCCCGTCATGATCCCAGCGCTCAGACGAAACAGATCGGCTGGCGTCTTGACGTACTCTTTTTCCACCAGTTGATCGATGATCTTATCGCCCATACCCTCCACATCCAGCGCACGACGAGAAACAAAATGCTTCAGTGCTTCTTTGCGCTGGGCACCACAGATCAAGCCAGCGGTACAGCGCGTGACGGCTTCGCCTTCCACACGTTCAACGTCAGATCCACACACGGGACAAGCCGTAGGGAAAACGATCGGCTGCACCGTTTCTGGCCGTTCAGATTCCACGATGCCGACGATCTGCGGGATCACATCCCCCGCTCGGCGCACAATGACACGATCGCCAATCTGCAAACCTAGCCGCTCAATTTCATCGGCATTATGCAGCGTGGCGTTGCTGACGATAACCCCAGCCACAGCGACCGGCTCCAGACGCGCAACTGGCGTAATCGCGCCTGTCCGCCCGACCTGAAACTCGACATCACGCACCCAGGTCAGCTGTTCCTGCGCCGGGAATTTAAAGGCCACCGCCCAGCGAGGCGCACGGGCAACGAACCCTAACCGCTCTTGCAGCGCCAGAGAGTCTACTTTGACAACAACGCCGTCGATATCAAAGCCTAACGAACTGCGGGTCTGCTCAACCTGACGATAAAAATCGAGTACTTCGGCCGGACCAGTACATAGCTTAATTCTGTCGCTAACCGGCAGTCCCCACGCCTTGAACTGCATCAGCCGCTCCCAATGGCTTACGGGCAACTCACCGCCTTCCAGCAGACCAACGCCATAACAGAAGAAGGTCAGCGGACGCTTAGCCGTAATCCGCGGGTCAAGCTGGCGCAGCGATCCAGCGGCAGCGTTACGCGGGTTGGCAAAGACTTTACTCCCCGTACGGCGAGCCTCTTCGTTCAGCTTTTCAAAACCGCTGTGCTTCATAAACACTTCACCGCGTACTTCAACACGACGCGGAATATTATCGCCTTCCAGACGCAGTGGAATCGCCGCAACGGTACGAATGTTACTGGTGATATTTTCCCCTGTCGTGCCATCACCGCGCGTGGCCGCCTGTACCAGAACGCCATCTTCATACAATAGGCTAACGGCTAAACCATCCAGTTTCAGCTCGCAGCAGAAGGTCAGATCGTCACCGTTCTTCAGTCTGTCGCCAATTCGCTTGCTGAAGGCCAGGTAGCTTTCTTCATCAAATACATTATCCAGGGATAACATCGGCACTTCATGACGAACCTGTTCAAATGCCGCCAGCGGTGCCGCACCCACGCGCTGCGTGGGAGAATCACTGGTCACCAGCTCGGGATGATCCGCCTCTAACGCTTTCAGTTCCTGCATGAGTTTGTCATATTCGATATCAGGAATTTCGGGCGCATCTTCAACGTGATATTTGTATTCGTGATGGCGTAAGACCCGGCGCAACTCCGCTACCCGCAGTGCGGCCGCATTCACTTCGGCTGGTTCTTTCTTCACTGGTTTCATACCTGTTTTATCTGACGTGTCGCCCTGTCGGCGTCGTGATTGTTATGATTCTCGCCCGTGATGTACCAGAGCGAGAATCATTAGCTTGCGGCCTGAACGGGCTCGAAACCCTTCGAGCACCGTCAGTTTTATTTCATTTAAGATTTAGACGTGTTGGCTTTAATCGTGTTGATGATGTTCGTCGTGGAGCAACCGTCCTCAAAGTTTAGGACTTTCACTTCACCGCCGTTGGCCCAGACCTCTTCACTACCGGCGATTTCATGTGGCTGGTAGTCTCCGCCTTTCACCAGAATGTCCGGCAGGATGCTGGCAATCAGGCGCTGCGGCGTATCTTCTTCAAACGGCACGACCCAATCGACAGCTTCCAGCGCACCCAACACGATCATCCGCTGCGGCAGCGGGTTGACGGGACGAGTCGGCCCCTTCAGGCGTTTGGTTGAGGCATCGCTGTTTACCGCAACGATTAACCGGTCGCCAAGTTTGCGGGCGTTTGCCAAGTAAGACACGTGCCCGGCGTGCAGAATATCGAAGCAGCCGTTGGTCATCACAATCTTTTCGCCACGCTGACGCGCCAGTTCAACGGCATGTTTCAGCTGTTCTTCGGTCATTACGCCAAATCCGGTTTCGGCACGGCCGCGGATAGCATTTTCCAATTCAATCGGCGTGACCGTTGACGTACCCAGCTTGCCGACGACAACGCCTGCAGCGGCATTCGCCAGGAAGCAGGCCTCTTCCAGTGGGTTACCTGCCGCCAGCGCAGCGGCCAGCACACCAATGACGGTATCGCCCGCACCGGTCACGTCATACACTTCCTGCGCCTGCGTCGGCAAATGCAGCGGTGCTTTGCCCGGCTGTAGCAGCGTCATCCCTTGCTCGGAACGGGTAATCAGCAACGCGGACAGATCGTAATCGGCCACCAGTTGCATACCGCGCTCAACCAGCTCTTCTTCCGTTTTGCAACGCCCTGCCACCGCTTCGAATTCAGACAGGTTTGGCGTCAGCAATGTTGCGCCACGGTAACGGGCAAAATCCGTGCCTTTCGGGTCGATCAGCACCGGAACGCCAGCCGCTTTTGCCGTCTGAATCATGCTTTGCACATGCGCTAATGCGCCTTTCGCATAGTCAGACAGCACCAGCGCACCAATTTTTGGCAGCGCCAGTTGAATACGCTCGATGATCGGCTGAGGATCAATTCCCTCAAAGCCCTCTTCGAAATCCAGTCGGATCAACTGCTGATTACGTGACAGCACGCGCAGCTTGGTGAT
Organism: Pectobacterium sp. S5; assembly: GCF_051707265.1. Classification (NCBI taxonomy): domain Bacteria; kingdom Pseudomonadati; phylum Pseudomonadota; class Gammaproteobacteria; order Enterobacterales; family Pectobacteriaceae; genus Pectobacterium; species Pectobacterium sp. S5. The sequence continues at coordinate 429,603 of NZ_JAULSZ010000003.1, read as the reverse complement.
CGTCGGGTGCGTAGGAACCGCGACAAAGTCACACTTCACATTCACTTCGCCAAGTTTGGCATTCAGTGCGCGTGCAGCATCATCAATGCCCGTTAACCCCACCAGACGCGATCCCGCGCCCAATGCTGCGATGTTCATGGCGACGTTCGCCGCGCCGCCTGGGCGCTCTTCGATCGTATCAACCTTGACCACAGGCACCGGTGCCTCTGGTGAAATTCGGCTGGTCGGCCCATACCAGTAACGATCCAGCATGACATCACCCACCACTAACACACCCGCTTGACGGAAATCAGGCAGCGTCACTTTCATCCTCTACTCCAGGCTTATTCGCATAATGCGCGTAATAATATCATAGGCACGTATCATTACACGTCACCGCCGCGCAGCTCTTCACCCCACGGCACATTTGACCATATATATACCCTAAATAATTCGAGTTGCAGGAAGGCGGCGACGCAGCGAGTCCCCAGGAGCTTACATCAGTAAGTGACTGGGGTGAGCGAGAAAAGCCAACGCACATGCAGCTTGAAGTATGACGGGTATAGAAGGAACTTACGCTCCTACCAGCCATTTATTCCAACTCACCAACACCTGCTCCCGCTCCGCAACAAACCGATCCTTGCTGACCCGACCGGACAGCTCCTGCAAGGCCAGATGGTGCAACTCATTGCGCATGGTGACATAGGCCAGTTTGAGCGCATTGGCTTCGCTCTCTTCCATCACGCCATATTGCGCCATCAGTTCCAGAATACGCACGTTGTCTGACCAACGGGTCAAACGCGGTTCCTGAGCGGCGTAACGTAGCATCAGATACTGGGCAATGAATTCGATATCCGTAATCCCGCCCGCATCCGTTTTGATGTCAAAGAGTGCTTTATCTTTGTTCGCCAGATGCTGACGCATTTTTTCCCGCATTTCGCGTACTTCGGTTCGCAGAGTCTCCGCGTCACGCTCTGCACACAGAATGCTGCGGCGAATAGACTCAAAGGTCTGCTGCACGCCACTTTCGCCGTACACCATACGCGCGCGCACCAGCGCCTGATGCTCCCACGTCCATGCCTCATTGCGCTGATAGTCATCAAATGCTTCTACCGTACTCACCAGCATACCCGCAGCGCCCGATGGCCGCAGACGGGCATCCACTTCATACAAAATGCCTGATGACGTCCGAGTGCTAAACAGATGCATCACTCGCTGTGCGAGGCGCAGGTAGAACTGGCGGCCATCAATACTGCGTTCGCCATCCGTCATCACGTCCGATGGACAATCCAGCAAGAACACCAAATCCAGATCGGAGCTGTATCCCAGCTCCCAGCCGCCAAGTTTGCCATAAGCAATAACGGCAAACCCACGACCTTCACGATGCTGCAAATGGGACGGCTGGCCATAGCGCGCCACCATCTGCCCCCACGCCTGCTGAACCACTGCCGCGATAATCGCTTCCGCCAAATACGTTAAGTGATCGCTCACTTTCATCACGGGCAGTACGCCGCCGATATCCCCTGCGGCGATACGCAGTTGCTGCGACTGTTTGAACTGGCGAACCGCTTCTAACTGCTGTTCTTCATCGTCCTCAGGGACGCGCATCAAATACTGACGTAGCTCATCGGCGTACGCCCCCGGTGCCGTCGGCTGATACAGCGTTGACGCATCGAGTAATTCATCCAGCAACAGGGGATAGCGTGCCAACTGGCTGGCGACCATCGGCGACGCCGCACACAGGCGAATCAACTGAGCGAGCGCCGCGCGAGACTCCAGCAGCAGTTCGAGATAGGTGGTGCGTGTGACGATCCCCAGCAGCAGCGGCGTCAGACGAGACAGCACCCTATCCGCTTCCTGACGAGCGCAGACTTCCGCCAGCAAACACGGCATGAGCTGATCCAGCACGTCTCGCCCGCGCGGCCCTATGGTGCGTTTCGCCACGTCGTGACGGAATTCCACAATCGTCCGCATCAGCTTTTCACGCACGCTTTCCGAGAGATGCGGCGTCAGCGGAGCCAGTTCGCCGTCGTCCAGCGTGTCCTGCCATAGGCTGCTATAGCTGCCATGTTCGGGGATATCATTATTGTCCGGCGCATCATCGCCAATCAGGTCATCAAATACGTGCCGCACCGACTGCATATGCTGTTCCAGCATGGATTGCAGCGCGTCCCAGTTGTCGAAACCCATTCCCCATGCCAGACGCTGCTGATTCAGCTCATCACCCGGCAAGGTTTGCGTCTGCTCATCGGCAATCGCCTGCAACAGGTTTTCCAGACGACGCAGAAACAGGTAAGAGGTACTGAGGTCGAGCACCTGCTGCGGCGTTAATAACCCCAGAGCTCCTACATGCTGGAGCGTAGGCAGCAGCGAGCGCCCCTGCAATCCCGGTTCACGCCCGCCACGAATCAGTTGGAAAACCTGCGTGATAAATTCGATTTCACGAATCCCACCCGCACCCAGCTTGATGTTGTTGCGCAGATCCCGGCGACGCACTTCGCGGGCAATCATGCCCTTCATATTTCGCAGCGACTGGATCACGCTAAAATCGATATAGCGACGGAAGACGAAGGGCTTCAGCGTACTACGCAGTTCCTGACTGTAGGCATCGTCCATTCCCCCCATCAGGCGCGCTTTGACCATCGCATAGCGTTCCCAGTCTCGGCCCTGCTCCTGATAGTAATCTTCCATCGCCGCAAAGCTGAGCACCAGCGGGCCGCTGTCACCAAAGGGACGTAACCGCATATCCACGCGATAAACAAAACCATCGACGGTCGGCTGATCCAGCACCTTAATGAGTCGCTGCCCCAGACGCGTGAAGAACTGTGCGTTATCCAGCTCGCGCCGCCCGCCTTGCGTATGACCATTTTCGGGATAGACGAAGATCAGGTCGATATCCGAAGAGAAGTTAAGTTCTCCCCCCCCCAGTTTTCCCATGCCAAGAATCAGCAGAGGCTGAGCCACGCCCTGCGCATTGCAAGGTGTACCCCATTCGCGACAACAGGCCTGATATAGCCAGCTTCTGGCCGCCACAATCATCACCTCGGCCAGTTCACTCAACTGACGCAGCGTGTGTTCCGTCGTACTGGTTTGCAGCGCCTGTGACCACGCAATTCGCGTCAACATATGTCGGCGAAACCGTCGCAATGCGGCCATCAACGCATTTTCATCGTTAACATCGGCCAATGCATTGCTCAACCAGTCGGCGTAGTGCTGCCACTCTTCGGGCTGCGGCGGTTGCTGATGAATCCCTTGCCACCAGTCAGGATGCAGCGCAAGCGCATCGCTGACAAAATCGCTCAATGCCAGAACAGCAGAGTCACTGTCGGTTATCGGTTCATCAGGTGCGGCTTCCCGCAAACGCGACAGAGCACGCTGAGATTGTTCCGTCAGAAGCACAGGTAAAGCGGGCAAAGGAAGTATCGACATGGGGGTTCCCTTGATGCGCCGCCTATCCTCGCTGACAAGCGGCAGTTAACGGTTACTGTGATGGTCCGCCGCTATGTAGCCAGAACGGGGACAAGTTCAGCACCTCTTTACGGTAGGCTTCCAGGTACGCAGAAGGAGCCTTCCCGGCAGCGAGCCGCTCAATTTCGTGCAGTAACGCCTGCCAGTGTTCAACGTAGGCTTCCACTTGCTCCGCCGGATAGGCACCGGATAAGAGAAGAAAAGCGTAGATATTACGTTGCAGGCGAGGAATCTGCTGTTCGTACTGCGCTTCCGTCAATTTAGAAGAAAAGGCGCTTTTCAGCTCCGCAGTGCTGCGGCTTAGCATAATGTCGGCAAAGCGTTTGAACGAGCCCTGTAGCTTAATGCGATCTTTATTACCCATATGATCACGCCAGCCAGACTCGACCAACCAAGAAGTCAGTACTAACTTACTTTGCAGGTACTCAGCGCTGTAACACACATCCGCGCCATCGGGGCCTTGTAGCCGAGCCTCCAGAGTGGCGAGTGCAGAGCGAAAAAGCGTGGTGACCTTGCGTAACACGACGCCTCCCACCAGCACCAGCATTTCGCGCATCAACGCGCTGGCCTCTGGCAGGGCTTCACGGGCAGAGGCATTCCCTCTTACCCACAGTTCTTCGTGGTATTGCCAGTGACTCAACCCCAGTTCCAGCGCCGCGCGGATGGCTTGATCGATATTGGTTTTCGAATCCACAACCAGTCGATTGAGAGGCTGGCACTCGCGAACCGGATTACCTTTAGCCAGATGGTATCCGCGCGCCGCCTTACTCAAGCTGCCCTGCCGCATACCACCAAACTCTGCGATTTCCTTTGCCAGTTCCAGCAGATGGGTGGTCTGCCCGACCTTAAGCTCCATCTCCAGTTCGCACAGCGGTTCACTCAGATCCCCAGCACGAATCTCACCGCGATCTAAGGCAACCTCAATCACGCTTTGATAGTAAGTAAACACCCACTTTTCACGCGTAAAATCTGTACTAAACAGCGGATTGAGCGACGATTGCAGCACCTTAATATCGCAATCTTCCGGCCAGACGTCCGCCGGAAACAGGCTGAGATCCAGCTCGGCTTTCTCCAGCCCAACGTTATATTCTGGGTGTTGATGCAGCCCGCCAATTACCTTGCCGGCCGTTTTCGCCGTCATTTCGTAGCGTTCATTTTCGCCACGAATACGCAGGCCGATGCCATTGCGGCGCAGGTAATTATCCGCCGTTTCATAATAGGTATTGCTCAGACGCTGAGCACGCATGTGCTCATACTGGCTGTAATCACTCTCCCAGTCAGCCAGTTGCGTCAGCAGCGATTCAACGCTGTCGGGATGAACAATAAACTTCAGCTCTATTTCTTCACTCATAGCATTCACAACACCAAGACCGCGTTCATTATTATGTCAGTAAATAACATTTTACCTTACCTGACTACTCTTACCGCACACACTCTTTTTCACCTGCGAACAAGCGCGCATTTCTTATGCAAACCTGCCATCAACTGCGCAGATTTCCCCCGCTTAAACACGCCGAGCGCCGCCTTCTAAGAACCTATCCCAGTAGGCGTTATTGGGGCGAAATAGCCCTCATGGGATAGGTTCTAAGACTGTTCTCATTTCGGTTTATACATTGCCTCGTCAGACTTAAGCCTCTACTATCGGACCACCATTACGCAACATGATGATCTTATGCAGAAATTAGGCTTACTCTGTTTTACTTTATTTTCTCTCACGCTGAGCTGGACCGCACAGGCGGAAGAAAAACGCTACATTTCCGATGAGTTATTGACGTATGTCCACAGCGGGCCGGGCAACCAATATCGTATCGTCGGTACCGTGAATGCTGGCGCTGAAGTCACGCTACTCAGCGTTAATGAAAGCGCGGGCTATGCGCAGATCCGTGATGATAAAAACCGTACGACCTGGATCCCACTCGACCAGCTTAGCAATACGCCGAGCCTGCGCACGCGGGTGCCGGCGCTGGAAAATCAGGTCAAAGACCTGACTGACAAACTGAATAATATCGATCAGACCTGGAACCAACGTACCGCAGATATGCAGCAGAAAGTCGCTGCCAGCGATAGTGTTATCAATGGGTTACGTCAGGAAAATCAGGATCTGAAAAATCAGCTTATCATCGCGCAGAAGAAAGTCAGCGCGGCGAATGTCCAGCTTGACGATAAGCAGCGCACCATCATTTTACAGTGGTTTATGTATGGCGGCGGCGTTGCTGGCATAGGTTTGCTGCTGGGTCTGCTGTTGCCGCACATCATCCCTCGCAAAAAGAAAAATGACCGCTGGATGAGCTAATCAGAACACGTGCCTGCTTATTGCAGGCATTTTTCTTTGCGGCCAACGCCTCGGCGCAAAGATGGTAGTATGTAGTGAAGTATTGGTTATTTATTCAGGAGCCCGACGTTGAAGATTTACCTTGTCGGCGGCGCTGTTCGGGACAGCCTGCTGGGTTTACCCGTCACCGAGAAAGATTGGGTGGTGGTCGGCGCGACGCCGGAGAACCTGCTTGCGCAGGGCTACCAGCAGGTTGGAAAGGATTTTCCCGTCTTCTTACACCCTGTTAGCCGCGATGAATACGCCCTCGCGCGTACCGAACGCAAATCTGGCAAAGGCTATACCGGGTTTGTCTGCCATGCCGCCCCCGATGTCACGTTAGAGCAGGATTTGCTGCGCCGCGATTTGACCATCAATGCCATTGCCCGCACCGAGCGGGGCGACCTTATCGATCCTTATCACGGTCGTCGCGATCTTGAAAATCGCGTGCTGCGCCACGTCTCCGAGGCATTTAGCGAAGATCCGTTACGGGTGCTGCGCGTCGCCCGGTTTGCCGCGCGTTTTGCTCATCTCGGCTTCCAGATTGCAGAAGAAACCATGGCGCTGATGCAAAAAATGGCGCATGAAGGCGAGCTGGCTTACCTGACGCCAGAGCGCGTCTGGAAAGAAACGGAAAAAGCGCTCGGCACATCGTCGCCAGATGTCTATTTTCAGGTGCTGCGAGACTGCGGCGCACTGGCCGTACTGTTCCCTGAAATCGATAATCTGTACGGCGTGCCAGCCCCCGCCAAATGGCATCCGGAAATTGATACCGGCATTCATACGATGATGACGGTGGCGATGGCAGCGCGCCTCAGCCCCGAGATTGACGTACGTTTTGCAACGCTGTGCCACGATTTAGGAAAAGGGCTGACGCCGCCTGAACTGTGGCCGCGTCATCTTGGCCACGGCCCAGCGGGCGTCAAACTGGTTGAAGCATTGTGCCAGCGCCTGCGCGTGCCGAATCCGATTCGCGATTTGGCAAAGCTGGTTGCTGAATATCATGACTTGGTTCATACCGTGCAGGTGCTGCAACCCAAAACCCTGCTGAAGTTATTTGATGCGATTGACGTCTGGCGCAAACCGCAACGTCTGGAGCAGTTAGCGCTCACGAGCGAAGCCGATGCCAGAGGCCGTGCCGGTTTTGAAGAGAACCCGTATCCACAAGGTGATTACCTGCGTGAAGCCTTCCGTGTCGCCACTCAGGTCAGCAGTGCGGACGTCGTTGCCGATGGGTTTAAGGGCATTGACATACGCAACGAACTGTCACGCCGCCGCATTCATGCACTGGCAGACTGGAAAGCACAACAGCCGGATAGCTCGGGCACGTCCTGAAACAAAGAGGCCACGCTAATGCGTGGCCTCTTCTCTCTATAACGGTCGACCTAAAATCTACGCACTCAGTCTTACATAAACACCATGTAAACCACGCCCGCGACGATAAAACGGTAAATCGCGAACGGGATAAACGAGATGCGTTTGATGATTTTCAGGAAGGTTTTAATCGCAATCAGCGCCACGAGAAACGCCGTCACGAAACCAACGGCAAACATCGGCACATCGGCCAGCGACAGGAAATGCCAGCTTTTATACAGATCCAGAACGGTCGCGCCCATCATCATGGGAACCGCCAGAATAAAAGAGAACTCAGAAGCGGCATAGCGGCTGACGCCCATCAGCATCCCGCCGGAAATGGTTGCCCCCGAACGTGAAAAGCCGGGCCACAGCGCCAGACATTGAAAACAGCCAATCATAAATGCCTGACGGTGCGTGATGTCATCCAGCCCGACAGCACGCGGCTCTTTTGGCTTGAACCATTCCGCCGCTAGCAGCAGGAAGCCACCGATCACCAGCGCATACATCACGTTCTGCGGATAAAACAGCGACTTGATGAAGTCATGAAAAATCAGACCAAGCACCACGGCGGGAATCATTGCCAGCAAGATGTGCGTCAATTTCAGACGCCCAGCGGTTTTCCCCTCGTGCGGAACTTCGCCAAAGTGAATCCCTATCAGACCAAAGAGGCGGCGCCAGAACATCACGACAACGGCCAGAATTGAGCCAAGCTGAATGATAACTTCAAACGTCTTGGCTTTCTCATCAGCAAACCCTAACCAATGACCAACAATAATCATATGCCCTGTAGACGATACGGGCAAAAACTCGGTCAGTCCTTCGACCACACCAAGAATAAATGCGATTAGCAATGAATGCAGGTCAGTCATCTAAAAATCCTTGCCTCTAATAAAAACGAAAATGCAGCGCACAAAAAAGCGGCCGCGTACTTCCGCGAGCCGCTACACACCCTAAATAATTCGAGTTGCAGGAAGGCGGCAAGCGAATGAATCCCGATGAGCTTACTCAAGTAAGTGATTCGGGTGAGTGAACGCAGCCAACGCACATGCAGCTTGAAGTATGACGGGTATAACTGGCTTATAGACTATTTGGGTTACGGTTTAGTTGCACGTAAATCAGTATTTATTCTGTTAAATCAGATTTATCGCGTGCCGCGCTCAATAATGACGCCAACCTGACGCGCCTGTGCGACAGCGCCCGGCTTGCTGAGCTTGATCCGTAGCCAGGGAATCGAGAAGCGCTGCATCAGCATGTGTGCGACTTCTTCAGCAACGCGTTCCACCAGAGCAAAGCGCTGGTTTGCCACGTGGGCAATCACCGCTTCACTGACATCGGCATAGCTCAGGCAGTCATTCACATCGTCACTGGCGGCTGCCTGACGGTTATCCCAGCCCATTTCGATATCGAACACCAGTTTCTGCTGGATGGTCTGTTCCCAATCGTAAACACCAATAGTAGTGATTACAGTAAGTTCTTCAATAAATACGATATCCATCACGCCATTCTCTGTTTTTGTCGCTGTCGGATACCACTTCCGACGGAATGTGCGTATTATCCACAGATGAGAAGAGTAAAACGACCCTTATTAAACGTCTCTCTATACAAACTAAACGGAATAGCGTTATGAGTGTTACCGCGCTTGGTATGATGTTAATCGCGTATCTGTGTGGCTCTATTTCCAGTGCGATTTTGTTTTGCAGAATTGCTGGGCTACCCGACCCGCGCCAGCATGGTTCTGGGAACCCCGGAGCCACTAACGTATTGCGTATTGGCGGCAAAGCGGCCGCTGCCACCGTATTGGTGTTTGATATCCTGAAAGGCATGCTGCCTGTTTGGGCTGCTTACGCGCTGGGCGTTCCACCGCTGTATCTCGGGTTAACCGCTATCGCTGCCTGCCTCGGCCATATCTATCCGGTCTTTTTCCACTTTCGCGGTGGCAAAGGTGTGGCAACGGCGCTGGGTGCTATTGCCCCTATCGGCTGGGATCTGACGGGCCTGATGACTGGCACCTGGCTACTGACCGTGCTACTCAGCGGCTATTCCTCGCTTGGCGCGATTGTCAGTGCGCTCATTGCGCCGTTTTATGTCTGGTGGTTCAAACCACAGTTTACCTTCCCCGTCGCGATGCTCTCTTGCCTGATACTGATGCGTCATCATGACAATATCCAACGCCTCTGGCGCGGACAGGAAAGTAAAATCTGGAATAAGCTACGCAAGAAGAAACAGCCAGAAGACGAACAGACGTCCTCCGAAGAATAAGACAAAAAAATTCCCGTTTTCACGGGAATTTTTTATGAAGTATGACGGGAAATTAGAATCGGCCGATGGCGGCAAACTCCTGCGACTGCACTTTAAACTGAGACATACTTTCTGCCAGCAGGCGCGCCTGATCTTCCAGTGAGCGCGTAGCAGCGGCGGACTCTTCTACCAGAGACGCATTTTGCTGTGCGACTTCATCCATCTGCGATACCGCCAGATTCACCTGCCCAATGCCATTGCTTTGCTCACGCGTGGCCGTTGAAATCTCACGCATCAGGGATGTCACGCGCGCCACGGCATCAGAAACATCGTTCATCGTTTCGCCCGCCATTTTCGCCATCACGGTGCCTTCACTGACGCGACTTTGAGATTCTTCCATCAGCATTTTGATCTCTTTGGCCGATTGCGCACTGCGCTGTGCCAGACTGCGGACTTCACCCGCAACCACCGCAAATCCACGTCCCTGTTCACCCGCACGTGCAGCTTCAACTGCCGCATTCAGTGCCAGAATATTGGTCTGGAACGCGATGCCGTCAATCACCGCCAGAATATCGCCAATGCGTGCGGAACTGCTGGAGATCATCTGCATTTTCTCAATCATGCTGCCCACGGTCTCGCTGCCTTTATTGGCGATGTCGGACACATTTTGCGCCAGCGTATGCGCTTGTTCCGCACTTTCCGCATTCAGCGTCACTGTCGCGGTCAACTGCTCCATACTAGCTGCGGTTTCTTCCAGCGAGGAGGCTGACTCTTCCGTACGCGCAGCCAGATGGGTATTGCCAGAAGACAGCTCGCGCGTGCCGACGTCAATCTGCATACCAGCATCACGGACGCGGCCCACAGCGGTTGCCAGCGAATGCTGCATGGCCTTCATCGCCTGAATCAGGCGGCCAATTTCATTATTGCCGCCATCGGCAATGCGCTGGGTCAAATCACCACGGGCAATAAACTCCAGTTGACCGACCGTCTCTTCAAGCGGAGACAGAATAGAGCGCTTCAAGGCAATCCAGGCTGCCAACACCAGCAGCAGCACGGATATACAGGCAATACCAATGATCATCAAACGGTTGAACGCGAAGCTTTCCGCTTCTGCGAGCATGTTCTCCCCGACTTCCAGACCGAAGTCACGGAATTCGTTCGCCACCTTATCCATCTTAACGCTGAGCGGTGGTAACACGTCCTGCAACAGCACGTAATAGGCTGCGACATCGCCACGTTTCAGCGCATCAACCATCGGCTGAACGCCAAGATTCATGTATTGCTCGTAGTTGCTTTTCACCTCTGCGGCCATTTTGGCACCGCGCTCCGTTACGGTGCCGTAGGAAAGAAAGCGTGTCATTTCTTTGTAAGAAAGCGCCGTGTAGGCTTCTGCCCGCGCGACCGATGCATTCGCCAGATCGGTCAGCCCGCTTTCCATCTGACGAGCAGCCAACGCTGCCCCGGTTCTTGCACGCAGTGAAGCGGTATAGCTCCCCGCCAGCGCCGTGACTTCTTTGCCCTGAATCTTGTCGATTGTCGTAAGTGAAGTGATTCCCTGATTGATTGAGGTGATGCCAATTCCGCACACCAGCAATAACAGCAGTACCATCGTGCCTAACAAAGCAATCAAGCTCGTCTTGATTGTGATGTTTCTTAACATTTTTGTTTCCCTGACATTACAAATGATAAATAAATGCGGAGAAAGGCTCCGCATAACGTGATCTAGATCATGTTCCTATCGGTAACAAACCTGCTTTCTTTAAAGAAACTTTAGTAACGAAAGTATTTTTACTTAAACGACTCGCGCAAGCGCATCGCGCCTTGCACACGCTAAAAATCGGGGACATTAAACGCTTTTTGGCTATAATGACGGCCACGCTATTTCAGGTTTAAGAGAAGGAAACCGACATGAGTCTGAACAATGTCCCGGCGGGTAAAGATCTGCCGGAAGATATCTATGTAGTGATTGAAATTCCCGCGAACGCCGATCCGATCAAATATGAAATTGATAAAGATACCGGTGCGCTGTTTGTAGACCGTTTCATGTCTACGGCCATGTTCTACCCATGCAACTACGGCTACATCAACCACACGCTGTCTCTGGATGGCGACCCGGTTGACGTTCTGGTTCCGACCCCGTATCCGTTGCAGCCGGGCTCAGTGATCCGCTGCCGTCCTGTTGGCGTGCTGAAAATGTCCGACGAAGCGGGCGAAGATGCCAAGCTGGTTGCCGTTCCGCACAGCAAGCTGACCAAAGAATACGATCACATTAAAGACGTTAACGACCTGCCTGAACTGCTGCGTGCACAGATCGGCCACTTCTTTGAACACTACAAAGATCTGGAAAAAGGCAAGTGGGTGAAAGTTGAAGGTTGGGATAACGCAGCTGCGGCGAAAGCCGAGATCGTTGCTTCCTTCGAGCGCGCGAAAAACAAATAAGCGCCACACGATATGCATTAAAGCCCTTACGGGCTCAAGATATCGCATGATCAAAAACACCGCCTTGCGCGGTGTTTTTATTTATGGCGACCATGACTTGATTGGCTACTCGGCCTCAAGCCTCTTCTTCATCATCTTCACTGCGCTTTAGCCAGTCACCGCTGGCAATACGCGTCAGCCCTACAACAGGGTGCTTGTACAGATAGATCCAGGCACTGCCCAGAGGCGTACGAATCAGCTCACGTTGGTATTCGTGGCCGTCCCGCTTTAAGGCATCCAGCTCTGTCAAAATCGACGAACTAATGCGATAGACCTCGCAATGGATTTCTCCATCGCCGGGTACGACTGCCGGATAATGGCCGAGATCGTACAGCTCGAAACCTGCGAGCTGACAGTCCCCTAACCATTGCGCATTTGTCATCCAATGACTGTTTCCCTGTTTGCGTCGTAAACTGCCGTAAACAATAATTCGCATCGCTAGAACTCAAACTGATAGAGCACATCTAATGCCTGGCTAATGCCAGACACCGCTTCCAAGTATAGTTTTGGCATCAGGCGATAACGTAGCGTTAACGTTGCCAAAGAATCGAATATGCCAACACCATATTTCACTTGCAGACCCGGAAGGACGTAGCCGCTGACGACAACTTGAGAATTATCGCCAACACCCTGTGTATCCAGAGCTAAATTACTTACGCCAAAGGCCTCGCCGATTTTACCCACAACTTGACCACTTTGTGCAACCCCTAAACCGACTAACATTGAGGTCATTGCCGAGCTATCTGCTCCACCGCTGTCCAAACCCTGTCCACGCAGCAGATAAGAGAGCGCTTCCTGCTGTGACATCGCCGGATCGGAGAAGACTTCCAGCTTCGGTGCCGCAGCCATACCCGTGACGCGCACGCCGGCAATAACGTCATTCGCCGTGTTGTCTGGGTTACGAATGGCTTCGATATTCAGGATCGGCTGATCCGGCGGGCCAGAGAACAGAATCAGCCCTTTGCGGACGATTAGATCCTGTCCGTAGGCTTTAAAGCGGCCAGACGGAATGTCGATCTGGCCGTTCAGCCCTAATCCGCGCTCGTCCTGAACCATTTTCAGGTCGCCCTGTAGGCGAGCCGCCAGCCCGAACGCATCCAGCTGCACATCATTCCCAACGCGGATCGTCAGGTTGCTATTAATCGGAATCGCGGCGCTGGCTTTCTTCAGTGGCTGGCGCTGGGCATCCAGCATCACTTCATCCGATGACACCGCCACCGCACTTTCCGGCATGTCTTTAACCACAATGCGCGCCCACGGAATACTGACCGATCCGTTTAACGCGAACAGCTGCGGCGTGGCCTCGAAGACAATATCCGGTGAGACATCCAGCCGCGCCATCGGCGGAATCGTGACCCGCAGCTTCTGGCCTTTCGCCGCAATCCGCGCACGCCAGGCATCAGGCTGCGACCAGTCCGCATTCCCGCCAAGGTTCAACTGCCCGTTATCCGTTTTCAGGAAGCCTTGCAACGTTGACGACATCCCACTGAAATTCACCGCCAGCCGCCCGTTGGTCAGATCGACCGGCATCCAGTTGCCATCAATATCCAACCGCTCCAGCACCATCTGGCCGAAGAGCTGAGGACGCGCCGCATCCCCCGCCAGACGCAGGTTCGCATTCAGTATCCCCGCCGCTTTCTCGCCTTTACTCAATGCAGGGTTGAGCAGCGCCAGCGAAATATTGTTGATCGTGACGCTGCCACCGAGATTACGTCGGCCCTGTGGGTCGGTCACCTGAATATCACCGCTGAAGCGTCCGTTCTCGCGAATCGCCATCAGCCAGCCGAGCTGCGCCCGCCCGCGATCGAGCCCGGCATTCAGCGTAAAGGTATCGAAATCAATCGGCAGCGTGTTGCCCTGCATCTGCTGGCGAACGCTGACGCCGTTACCCACCAGCGACACTTTCGCCTGCGGTAAGCCTTGTCCCGCCTGCCAGCTGATATCGGCACCGCCGGTAAACGTCCCAGCCAGCACCGTATCCGCCGTCAGGAACGGTTTCAACATGGCGAGATCGAAGCGGTTCAGTCGAATACTCGCCTGTCCGCTCGGTCCGGCCTCAATCGCTTTTGGAACACAAAGCTCTGCATTCGGATTCCGCCAGCAGTGCGTGCCGATGGTGATCTTCTGCTGCGCATTCAGGTAATCCAGCGCCATATCCTGCGTCAGACGCCATTCACCCACCGGCGTGTCGAAGCGGGTATTGTTCAGTGTGCCGCGCCAGCGCTGTTCCTGACGATCAAAGCTACCTGAAAGTGCCAGTTGCCCCGCGACCGGTTCACCCTGCATATTCAGCCGAAGCTGGTGCTGCTTTTCATTGCCGCTGGCATCCAGCGTCAACAGCGCAATATTCAGACCGTCCTGCTTCAACGCTTCAAGACGCACGGCCAGCTTGCCCTGAATCTGCTGCTCAGAGCGCACATCGCCTTCTACTCTCACACTGCTAATCGTCATCGCCTGCCAGCGCAGGCCAGACGCCGTGATATCCGCCAGCATCTGCGGTTCACGCAGATTGCCGCGGAGTTTGAGTGTTCCGATGGCCCGCCCCGCCAGACCAGGCAACATGCCGTCCAAAGATGGCGCATTGATGTCTGCATCCAGCTGCCACTTGTCGCTCAGGTCACCTTTGACGTTCAGTTGGTTGCGGCCTAACGCCAGATTCAGCGCTGGAATTGTCCACTGTCCCGCCGCGTTACCGCGCAATTCGCCTCTGGCCGTGAGCTGATTCGCTTTCACGTTGCCGTCCAGACGCAGTTCCGGCACCTGCAACTGCCAGCTACCGCCATAGACGCTACCGCGTGTCGTTATCTTGCCGTCTATTTTCGCGGGCCATTCAGGCCACTGTTTCGCGGTGTTAATCCCGTTCAGCAGTAGCTCACTGCGCCAGCTTATGGCTTTGCTCCAGTCGATAAGCGCCGTCAGGTCAGCATTTCCCTGCAACGCTGCCAACCGCAGGCGGCTCAGCGTAAACTGCTGTTCGTTGCCCTTGCCATCCAGCAGCAGCGTCGCAGGGGGAAGGTCCGCACCGCTCAGATCGCCGCGCAGCGACAGCGCATAGTCGGTCGCTTTACCGTTAAAACGCAGCCTGACGTTGTCAGCCTGATACTGCGTTGCGCCCGTCAGCGGCCAGCGCACGCGTTCGGTTTGCAGCGTCAACGCCAGCGGCAGCCCGGCTTCCGCCAGTTTGGTTTGCAGATCCAACTGGGCGCGCTGCGGCCCCGAGAGATTCAGCGCCACATTCAACTGTTCGCGCAGGCCGCCATCAACCGTCAGTTTAAGCTTCTCGCCTTTGAGCGGATCGACGTTCAACACGCCGTTCGCCGTCAGCGAGACGGGCCAGCTATCGCTGAGCGTCGCTTCACCGCGCACATTCAGTCCGCCCTGCGGCGATTGCACGATCAGCTTGTCCAGACGCAAATGCTGTTGCTGGGTCGATGCCTGAACGAACAGGTTATTAATCAAAATATCCTGATCGCCCGTCAGCCGCAGCTGTTCACCGTGAATCTCGACAATGTTCAGATCCAACGGCAGCGTGAACTGGGGTAAATCAGGTAATAGCGGTTTGGAGAATAGCTCGCTAAGGCGTTCACCCAATGGCTGTTCAGGCACGGCTGGCTTGTCAGAGGTGCTATCCGTTTTGGATGTCGATGCCGTCGGTATCGGTGTCGTCGTGGTGGCAGCCGCGACCCTATTATTTGCCGCCAGCGCGTTATCGATATTAACGGTTTGCGACGAGCCTTTTTCGGCCGCCTCGCGTACATTCGCCGCCGTTTCTTTAATAACCGCGGCCATTTCCGCCGCCGTCACTTTGCCATCTTCCAACACGTTGACAGGGGTTTTCGGCAAGGCCACCAGCAGGGCGCTGATTTTGGTCGGCAGCAGCGTCAACGCGCGCCCTTCCCACTGCATACCGGTGCGGAATTCGCTTAGAGAAATCGCCGTGTCATCCACGGTAACCTGAACGTTGCTGAGCGTTAGCTGACGCAGTGAAATCGGGAACGGTGCAGAGATTTCCGTGACTGGCGTTGAAGGTGGCGGTGGCTCTGTCGCCACAGGCAAGGCTTTGGTATCCACAACCACATCAATGCGGTTTGCCGAGAGATCATTGATGCACAACTGGCTTTTACGCAGACACGCTAACGCGAGCGACAGATGAAATTCCTCGCTCTTTACCGTCACGCCCGGCATTTGGTAGCTAACATTTTTTAGCGTTAAATCACGCCATCCGCCGCTCACGCTGGCAATGTCCAGCCCCGGCACCACGCGTGCTGCGGTATTCAGCAACAGATGCAGGCCCGGCGTAGTGCCTACCAACAATCCCAGCCCAACAACGAGCAGCAGTAAGAAGGCAACAAAGCCAATGCCGACTCTTTTCCACCAGCGCCCTTTTCGTGCTGGCGTCGCTGGTGCGTTATCCTGCGCGACGTGTTCTTCTGTCACCGGATCCTGGTTTTTTTTCTCGTTTTTCTCATCCATCATAATTCAGGCCCCAGCGCGATATAGAATTGAACATCGTTCTTCTTCTCCGCATCGCCGATCGGCATAGCAACATCGAGTTTCACCGGGCCAATCGGCGAGGCCCAGCGTACGCCGACGCCCGTGCCCGTCTTGAAGTTACTGCGTTTGATGTCATTCACTGCTTCACCTGAATCAACAAAAACTGCGCCCCACCATTTTCCCGTGACGTTGTATTGGTATTCGAGCGAGCCGGTCGCCAGTTTGGACGCACCGGTCAGTTTGCCGTCGCTGTCGCGCGGAGAAATCGATTTGTACTTATAGCCACGGATGCTGCGATCGCCACCGGCAAAGAAACGCAGTGAAGGTGGGACGCGGGAAAAATTATTGGTTTCAATCCAGCCCAGATTACCGCGCGCGACAAAACGGTGTTTATCCGCCAGCGTACGAATCCAGACGTTTTGCGCCTGAACCACGGCAAAGTCGATATCCGATCCCCAAGTGGTGTCGGAAATGTCGATGGAATAGCGCTGCGTATCGCCCCACACCGGCATTAGCCCGCCGCGTTGGCGAGTTCGGTTAATGCTGACGCCTGGATAGATCAGCATCGTGGTATCCGTCACGCTTGCCTGCGTAAAGTGGTCGAGGCTCCAGCGCAGGTTAATCGCCCGTTGCCAGCCGCTGGAGAGATCCCAATAGCGTGCCACGTTCAGCGTGGTGCCATCGGATTTAGTATCGTTGAGATCTTCGCGCTTGAAACCGCCTTGCAGCAGGTAATACTGTTCAAGCGGGTTCTTCAGTAAGGGGATTTTGTAGCTAAAATCGAGCGATTGCTCCGGCGCGGACACGCTCAGGCTACTTTCCAGACTGTGGCCCCGTGAATTCACCCAAGGTTTATTCCAGGTGGTTTTAAAGCGAGGGCCAACATCCGTGGCATAGCCGACGCCGGTCTCAATGCGGTTACGGGTTCGCGGCGTCACCACGGCTTCCAACGGAAGCATCTTGGAGCTTTTCGACTGCTCGAAATCAGGTGAGACCACGACAGAGTTAAACCACCCCGTAGCAGAAAGACGGCGGTTTAATTCACCGAGATCTTCACTGGTGTAAGCATCGCCTTCGTGAAACGGCACCAGATTTTGCAGATAGTCATCGCGGATTTGCGCGCCCTGAAAATGTACGGCACCAAAGCGATAGCGCTCACCGCTGTCAAAGTCGATATCCCAAAACGCCTCTCTCTCTTCCCGCATCACGCCAAGCTGGCTTTGCTGGAAGCGTGCATCGAAATAGCCTTTGCGTAATGACAAACCATTCAGCCCGCTTTTAAAGCGATCGAAATCACCGTGGTTCAACACCGAACCGATTTCAGGACGATCGTCTTTAACCAGCTGTTGGTAGTCTTTATCGTCATGCGCACCGCCACGCAGGGTGATGTTCACCCCGGCAATTTTTACCGGTTCACCGGGAGTCACGGTGGCAATCAATACGGGTCGCCCGCCATTAACGGCAGGCCGGAATTCGAAACCAATCTGTGGATCGTAGTAGCCGAGCGCGCGCAATCCCTGACGGATCGCTTCATCGACGCGTGAGCGGAAACGCCCATCGGCATTAATCTCATCGACCGAAATGGTCGATAAGCGTGCCCGTACATTCTTTTGTAACTGCCCTTCCAGCCCCATGACTTGCAGACGCACATTCGCCGCCTGGCTCTCTGGGGCCAGCATCAGCAGCGCACACATCAGGCCAAGAACCCGGTATCGTGGCGCACCGCAGCCAGCAAAGCTATTTTTTTGTCCTGCTATGCCTTTTTGCCCGGTAACGCTTTTTTTTCCAATGAAACTTTTCGTTGAGATGAAAATAGTCACTGAGCTCCCTGATAAATCGGTCTGTCGCCTAAAACCTTGTCTTCTAAAACCTATAGCATGGCTTTTATCACTTCGCCCGCCGCATTGACGGCCGTCGCTGTACGCTTACCTGACAATCCGCCACGCAGCGCCGAAATCTCCTACCAACTTTGCATGATATTAGTGATAAATACTAATTTTCTATCTTAAGAATAGATTTTCACCTACAAACATCAATATGCGGCATTACAGATAAACATTACCTTAACATTAAACACCATGAAGATATAAAGACAGCCCAACGCTTCTTGGTTATGCTTTCCATGAAAACGGGTTATTTACCCAGTCTAGCTGGAGTTAACAACGTGATGAATTCAATTGATAAAACGCAGCGGATTACGCAATCCGATGCTTTACCGGGGCGTTCCACCCCTATGCCCGTCGCCAGGCTGCATGTCGTGCATGAACATTCCATGACGCATGTGCCGGACTCGATGTCTGTCGCGATTTTTGCGATGGGCTGCTTCTGGGGCGCGGAGCGTTTGTTCTGGCAACAGCCGGGGATCCACAGCACGGCGGCGGGTTACATCGGCGGTTATACCCCCAACCCGACCTACCGTGAAGTGTGCAGCGGGCAGACCGATCATGCCGAAGCGGTGCGTGTCGTTTTCGATCCTGCGGTGATCGACTACGAGCAGTTGCTGCAACTGTTCTGGGAAAATCACGACCCCGCGCAGGGTATGCGTCAGGGTGGCGATATCGGCAGCCAGTATCGTTCCGCTATCTATACGCTCACACCCGAGCAAGAACAGGCGGCACAGGAAAGCCTTCAACGCTTTCAGCAGGCAATGAGGGAAAACGGTGACGCCCGCGCCATCAGCACAGAAATCGAGTCTGCGGGTCCGTTCTATTATGCGGAAGACGATCACCAGCAATACCTGTACAAGAACCCGAACGGCTACTGTGGATTAGGCGGCATCGGCGTCTGTCTTCCACCTCAGCGTTGACCACTGGCGGTAATTTCACCGCTCCTGCTATACTGCGTCCGAACCGGGCGGATCGTTGCCCGGTTATAGTCCTTCTATAACTACCATAATGTGTTCACCTTTCTGAGGATCGCTGCGCTACTTTAGGCTCATGCGAAAACTTTAAAAATGATGTTAAACAGTCTATTACTGATTCTTTTTCTTATTGCCATCAGTGCGTTTTTCTCGATTTCCGAGATCTCGCTGGCGGCATCCCGTAAAATTAAACTCAAACTGATGGCCGATGAGGGAAACCTCAATGCCGATCTGGTGCTCAAGTTTCAGGAAACGCCGGGCATCTTCTTTACCGTAATTCAAATTGGCGTCAACGCCGTCGCGATTCTGGCCGGTATCATCGGTGATGCGGCATTTTCCCCGACGTTTTCCATGTTGTTTGAACGCTTCATGTCACCCGAAGCCGCAGATAAAGTCAGTTTCATCTGCTCATTCGTACTCGTCACCAGCCTGTTTATCCTGTTTGGCGATCTCACCCCGAAACGCATTGGTATGATTGCGCCGGAAACCGTCGCGGTTCGCATAATCAACCCCATGCGCTTCTGCCTATTCCTCTTCCGTCCACTGGTTTGGATCTTTAACGGCCTGGCTAACGTCATTTTCCGCCTGCTCAAACTGCCAATGGTGCGTAAAGATGACATCACGTCCGATGATATTTATGCCGTGGTGGAAGCCGGTGCGCTGGCTGGCGTACTGCGTAAGCAGGAGCATGAACTCATCGAGAACGTGTTTGAGCTGGAATCCCGTACTGTGCCCTCTTCGATGACTTCACGCGAAAGCGTGGTCTATTTCGATCTGCGCGAGCAGGAAGACAGTATTAAGGAAAAGATCGCCCAGCAGCCGCATTCCAAGTTTCTGGTTTGCGATGGCACGATCGATCAGATCATCGGCTACGTGGATTCCAAAGACCTGCTGATTCGGGTGCTGGGAAACCAGAGCCTGACGCTGAGTAGCGGCGTACAGATTCGTCCGGCGCTGATCGTGCCGGATACGCTGACACTGTCCGAAGCGTTAGAAAGCTTTAAAACCGCGGGCGAAGATTTCGCCGTTATTCTGAACGAATACGCGCTGATCGTCGGCATCATCACCCTTAACGACGTGATGACTACGCTGATGGGCGATCTCGTCGGTCAGGGAATGGAAGAACAGATTGTCGCGCGCGATGAGAACTCGTGGCTGGTTGAAGGCGGCACGCCAATAGAAGACGTAATGCGCGCGCTGAACATTGATGATTTCCCGCATTCCGGCAACTACGAAACCATCGGCGGCTTCATGATGTATACGCTGCGGAAAATCCCGAAACGTACCGATGCGGTGCGCTTCTCAGGCTATAAGTTTGAAGTGGTGGATATCGATAGCTACAAGATCGATCAGTTGTTGGTGACGCGTCTGGAAGACCGCCCGATTGTCTCATCAAGCGCAAAGATTGATAGCGACGATTAACCGCTAAAAGGCATGCATACATAAAAACCAGAACGGCCCGCTACGGGCCGTTTCTTTATCACTTATCCCATCTCGGCCTGAAGCCGGATGACCTGGCGATTCACTTCGGACATCACCAGAAGATGCTGCTTATCCTGTTTCTTTGGCAATAGAATTTTGCCGTAGTCGAACTCAAAAGCACCAACCCCTTTTATGTACAGCCGCCCGCGAAACAGGGTTTTTACATACTTGGCGACTTTCAAAGGATTGTAACGTTCGAAGATCCTCATCGTTTTACTCTCCCGTTTTATTTTTTTACGCTCTCCCTTTCGCCAACATGGCTGAGGTTCTGGAGCGCTAATGAGATAACGGATACTGCTAATTAGTACCGTAAAACGGCATTTAGTTCCCCACTATTCAGTATTCTTAACTGCTTTTACAGATTTTTACAGAGTAGTGTTTAAGGAAACCCTTAGTCATCAGTATAAACCTTCAAAAATAAGGGTTTTGTGCACTCGGGCACAAAGCGTTTTATCGCGGAGCAGGACAGACCAGTTTCCTGAATCTACGCTTATTCCATAGCCCGATATTTCCCATCATTGACATCGCATCGGGCCACCCACACTGAAGGACATACCATGATAAAAATACGCCACCTGCTCCTCGCGCTCTCTATCACGCCTCTGTTGGGGCTGCTCTCACTCCCAGCCTCGGCCCATACGCTGGTACTTAACCAATTGGTTCCTCCCGTCGGCGTCGCAGACCGGGGAGAACTTCAGTACCTTAATAATCAGTTTAGTTATAAAAACTGGAACAGCGCGCAGTTGTCCGGAAAAGTACGGGTGATACAACATATCGCTGGCCGCACCTCCGCCAAAGAGATGAACGATCCGCTCATCTCCGCACTGAAGGCCGCTAACCTACCGCATGATTATTACCAAACGACGACAATCGTGAATACCGACGATGCCATCATCGGCACCAGCATGTTTGTACGCAGTAGCCTTGAGGACAACAAGAAAGCCTTCCCGTGGTCGCAATTTATTGTCGATAGCAACGGTAACGTGCGGAAGAGTTGGCAGCTCCAGCCACAAAGCTCGGCTATCGCGGTGCTGGATAAACAGGGGAAAATCCGTTTCGTGAAGGATGGCGCGTTGAGCGGACAGGAAGTGCAGCAGGTGATGTCCCTGCTGCGCCAGTTACTGGAAGAGAAATAACGAATCTAGACTCTAGCTGATTAAAATAAAGAGACGCGAAAGCCGGGGTTGAGGAACGATTCACGCGGCGTGTAGGACAGTGGACGCCCTTGCCAATCGTTAACCTGCGCCCCGGCGGCGACTGCCACCGCATGGCCTGCCGCGGTATCCCAGATGTTAGTCGGCCCGAAGCGTGGGTAAAGCTGCGCTTCGCCTTCCGCCACCAGACAAAATTTTAGCGATGACCCAATCGCCACCGTCTGGTGTTCACCCAGTTGGCTGAGATAGTCCTTTAATTCCCGATCGGCATGAGAGCGGCTGACCACGACCAGCGGCAGACTAGCCTGCTTCACCGTAATCTGCCGACGCTGGCCGTTCTCTTCTTTCCAGGCTTTGCCGTCCGCCGCAGAATACATCACGCCCGTGACCGGTACATAAACCACGCCCAGCACGGCTTCACCGTTCTCGATCAGCGCAATATTCACCGTAAATTCACCATTGCGGCTGAGGAATTCTTTGGTGCCGTCCAGCGGATCGACCAACCAATAGCGCTGCCAGTGCCGACGGATTTCCCACTCAGGCGGATCTTCCTCTGACAACAAAGGAATATCAGGATATGCCGCAGCCAGCCCGTCCTTAATGACTCGATGCGCCGCAAGGTCGGCGGCAGTCACCGGTGAATCGTCTTTCTTGTGCGCGACATCCACAGGATGTTGCCCTTCGTAAACCTGCATAATGGCGGCACCGGCGTCACGGGCCAGTTGGCAAATAGTTTCTAGCATGATCGACCTCGTCGTTATGGGTTGCGCGTAACGCAGACTTCATCTCTGTCATTCATTATACATCTGTGAGGCAATCTACGATTATTGCCATTATTGATGTCATCCTCAGCATTTAGAGACGATAATCACTTTAACTTCATCATGATATGAAAAACACCCCCGATCGCCTCACGCGTCGACAATTACCTCACAAGGAGTTACGCAATGAAGCATTCACTGGCACTCAGCCTGCTTGCTACGCTGGTCGCCACGACCGTTCATGCCGCTACTGTTGATCTGCGGGTATTGGAAACCACCGATCTACACAGCAATATGATGGATTTCGATTACTACAAGGATACGCCAACCGATAAATTTGGTCTGGTGCGTACCGCCAGCCTGATTCACGCCGCACGCGAACAAGCCACCAACAGCGTGCTGGTCGATAACGGCGATCTGATCCAAGGCAGCCCGTTAGGCGATTACATGGCCTCGAAGGGGCTGAAAGCGGGCGACGTGCACCCGGTTTATCAGGCGATGAACACGCTGGATTATTCTGTCGGCAACATCGGTAACCACGAATTCAACTATGGTCTGGACTATCTGCACAAGGCGCTGTCCGGCGCGAAATTCCCTTATGTGAATGCCAACGTGCTGGATGCGAAAACGGGTAAACCGCTGTTTACGCCTTACCACATTGAGAACAAGTCGGTTACGGATCGCGACGGCAAACAGCATACCCTACGTATCGGCTATATTGGCTTCGTCCCGCCGCAGGTCATGGTGTGGGATAAAGCCAATCTGACAGGAAAAGTCACCGTAGAAGACATCACGGAGAGTGCCAAAAAGTGGGTGCCGGAAATGCGTAAGCAAGGTGCCGATCTGGTGATCGTTATCCCTCACTCCGGCCTTTCTGCCGAGCCATATAAGGCGATGGCGGAAAACTCGGTTTACTATCTCAGCCAAATTCCTGGGGTCGACGCGATCATGTTCGGCCATGCTCACGCCGTTTTCCCTAGCAATGACTTTGCGAACATCAAGGGCGCTGACATCAAACAGGGAACGCTCAACGGCGTGCCTGCGGTGATGCCGGGTCAATGGGGTGACCACCTCGGCGTCGTCGATTTCACGCTGAATAACGACAGCGGCACATGGAAGGTGGAACAGGCGAAAGCGGAAGCCAGACCGATCTATGACAAAGCGCAGAAGAAATCACTGGCGGCGGAAGACGACAAACTGGTGAAAGTGCTGTCCGATGCCCACCAGAATACGCGCGAGTTTGTCAGCAAGCCGATCGGCAAATCCGCAGACAACATGTATAGCTACCTGTCGCTGATTCAGGACGATCCTACGGTGCAGATCGTCAACAATGCGCAGCGCGCCTATGTGGAACACTTTATTCAGGGCGATCCCGATCTGGCCGATCTGCCGGTACTTTCCGCCGCCGCGCCGTTTAAAGCCGGTGGACGTAAAAACGATCCTGCCAGCTATGTCGAAGTGGAAAAAGGCCAGCTCACCTTCCGTAACGCTGCCGATCTGTATCTCTACCCGAATACGCTGGTGGTGGTGAAAGTTAACGGGCAGCAGGTACAAGAATGGCTGGAGTGCTCTGCAGGTCAGTTCAAACAAATCGATCCAAGCAAGCGCGAACCACAATCCTTACTCAACTGGGACGGCTTTCGCACCTATAACTTCGACGTGATCGATGGTGTTAATTATCAGATTGATGTGACGCAGCCTGCCCGCTATGACAGCGAGTGCGCATTGATCAACGATAAATCGCACCGTATCAAAGGGTTGACGTTTAACAGCAAACCGATCGATCCCAAAGCGACCTTCCTGATCGCCACCAATAACTATCGCGCCTACGGTGAGAAATTTGCCGGTACGGGTGAGAAGTATGTAGCCTTCGCGTCGCCGGATGAAAACCGCTCCGTTCTGGCGGCTTACATCAGCGCGGAAACGCAAAAATCGGGAGAAGTGAAGCCCCAGGCGGATAACAACTGGCGTCTGGCACCTATCGTCAGCGATACACCGCTGGATATCCGTTTTGAAACCTCACCGTCTGAGAAAGCCACGACGTTTATCAAAGAGAAAGCACAGTACCCAATGACGTCCGTCGGCAATGACGAAACGGGCTTTGCTGTTTATCGCCTTGACCTGCAACACGCTAAATAAAGACTGACAGCGATGTCATCCACAGGCTCCTGCTTCGGCAGGAGCCTGAACGGGTGTTTTACAGCGGCTCAACCGCACTATTTGCTGACGCATCAAATTTCTGCTGGGATAACAGAACGTTATCCATATTCTGCTCGGCCCAATAGGTAAGCTCGGCAATCGGCTTAGCCAGCGTTTTTCCCATCACCGTTGAGGCATATTCCACCGTCACCGGAATGGTTGGGAAGACGGTTCGTTCGACAAAACCGTCTCGCACCAGATTCTTCAGCGTTTGCGACAGCACCTTCTGTGAAATCCCTTCCACGTCGCGTTTTAACTGATTAAAGCGCATCGGTCGTTCAACCAGAATATTCAGAATCAGCAACGTCCACTTATCCCCCACGCGATCCAAAATCATACGGGTCGGGCAGTTTTGCGCATAAACATCATAGCGTTTGCTCATTATCGCGTTTCCATCTGGTTACCTTGAAGATACCAACTCACTTAAAAGTGCTGTCTTAACAGAACCATGAGGCTCCGATATAGTCCTCACATTATAGAGTTAGTATCCATTAGAAAGCACGTATCACTCGCAGGCTACATAACGGCCACGGCGTATTGTTGATAAACACAGAGAAATGAGGATAGGTTATGTCAAAAGCAGTCGTTATTTATCATTCAGGCTACGGCCACACCCAGCGTTTGGCGACTGCCGTTGCCGAAGGCGCTAACGCCGAGCTGATTGCCATCGATGCGGAAGGAAATATCAGCGAGGCCGAGTGGGAGCAACTCGCCGCGGCTGACGCCATTATTTTCGGTACGCCGACCTACATGGGCGGCCCGACCTGGCAGTTCAAGAAATTCGCAGATGCCAGCTCTAAAGCCTGGTTCTCCCGCAGTTGGAGCAACAAAGTGTTTGGCGGCTTTACTAATAGCGCCAGCCTGAACGGCGACAAGCAGGTCACGCTGATTTATCTGCAAACGCTGGCTTCACAGCACGGCGGAATTTGGGTCAGCCTGAACCAACTGCCTTCCAATGCCAAAGCGGCAAAACGCGATGATTTGAATAACCTCGGTGGTTCTGTCGGTCTGCTGGCGCAGACGCCGTCCGACGCCAGCGTAGATGAAGTGGTCGCGGGCGATCTGGCGACCGGTAAGCTGTATGGTCAACGCATCGCTGACATCGCCGCAAAACTGGCAAACTAGTTCAGCGACACAACCTAAGTGCCATTATCCAACGTATAAGCGCCGCTCTTTCGCGGCGCTTTTTTTATCCACTAATCGCGAAACGATCCCCGGCCATTGCGATAGTAACCATTACCCCGCTCATGCCCGCGTCTGTCCCAATCACCGCGACGCGGACCGCGATCGTCAACGTAGCGAGGGGGATCAAAACGGCGCTTATCATAATCACGTCTGTCGCGCTGACTCTCACGCCACTCGCGGGCATCGCGCCAGCGCCAACCATCCCAATAGTAACCATGCCGATTACGTTCACCACGCTGGTAACCTCGGTGCTCCTGCCACCAGCGCTCGCTGCGCCAGTCATAGCCATCCCAGTAATTACCTCGTCTGTCACGCTCGCCGATATTCAACGTGACGCCGGGCATCAGATCGATGCTGGCACCCTTAGCCTCTGGCGCTGGCATGACCGCAAACATTCCCACAAACAGGGCACTGATGACGAGTGGCTTAAACATAGGGTAACTCCTTGCTCACCGCGACTGCGGCCTGACAGAGATATACGGGGAAATCCTCTGCGCCACTATCAGATAAATACTTATTTTCCTGATTTTACCTTTCTTAACGTTTCGCTAACGCCAATGCACGCTATTCATCAGCACCCTATTAATTCATTAATAAATTTAATACTAAAAATCCGCTCAAGCACGAATAAATGCCGACTTAAGGATTAACCATAGGGAATAAATATTAGAAATATTCACCTTAGCGCTAATACTTAATTTCAGAATATCCGTCATTCATAGAGGAAGCAGCGATGGGCGAAAACTATACGGTAGGCGACTATTTACTGGATCGTCTGACACAGATTGGTATTCAGCATCTCTTCGGGGTGCCGGGCGATTACAACCTGCATTTTCTCGATCATGTCATCAGGCACTCGGAAATCACTTGGGTGGGCTGCGCGAACGAATTAAACGCCGCTTACGCCGCCGATGGCTATGCGCGATGCCGTCCGGCAGCAGCCCTGCTCACCACCTTCGGCGTGGGCGAGCTCAGCGCAATTAACGGCATTGCAGGCAGCTACGCGGAATGCCTGCCCGTCATTCACATTGCCGCTGCGCCCAGTCTCGCGTCACAACACAACGGTGAATTACTCCATCACACATTAGGCGACGGCGACTTTAGCCACTTTTCCCGTATGGCAGCGGAAGTTACCGTTGCGCAAGCCAGTCTCACCGTCGAGAACGCCACCACGGAAATCGACAGGGTCATTGGAGAAGCGCTTGCTCAACACAAGCCGGTCTACCTGTTTCTGCCCTTGGACGTGGCTGCGTCACCCGCTGGTACACGACCGTATTCGCTCGTTATCCCTGAACCATTACGCTCTGATGAGTCGCTACAAGCCTTTGTTACCGCCGCCACGGCGATGCTGAGCGAGGCAAAGTCAGTCTCATTACTGGCTGATTTTCTGGCTCAGCGTGTTGGCGTTGCAGAGCAAATCCAACGCTGGCTCGATAAAACGCCACTCCCCCACTCCACCTTGCTGATGGGGAAAGGCACGCTAAACGAACAGCACCACAGCTTTACCGGCACTTACGCGGGTGGCGGCAGTCATGAAGCGATCCGGGCACACATCGAAGACGCGGATGTCATCATCAGCATTGGCGTACGTTACACCGATACGATTACCGCTGGCTTCAGCCATCAAATCCCCAGCGAAAAAAACATCGATATCCAGCCCACGCTGGCGCGCGTCGGAGGTCAGGTTTTCCCAGCAATTCCAATGTCAGACGCTATCGCCGCGCTGGAAAACATCACTGCGACACTCGCGCCCCGTTGGGATCACCGCACCATTACGCCTCCAGCCTTACCGCCATCAGAGCACACAGACACACTCAATCAGCGGGAGTTGTGGCAACAGATGCAGCGCTTCCTCCGCTCTGGCGATATTCTCGTGACCGACCAGGGCACCTCCTGTTTTGGGGCCGCTGCGCTCCGGTTACCAAGCAGCTGCCACTTCATCGTTCAGCCGCTGTGGGGATCGATAGGCTATTCTCTGCCAGCCGCATTCGGCGCACAAATTGCCGAACCAGAACGGCGCGTGGTGCTGTTGATCGGCGACGGCTCGTTGCAACTCACCGTACAAGAGCTTGGCTCTATCATTCGAGATCGCTTGAACATGGTCATTGTGGTGCTGAATAACGAAGGCTACACGGTCGAACGCGCCATTCACGGCCCAGAACAGCGTTACAACGATATTGCCGCCTGGAACTGGACACAGCTTCCCGCTGCACTAGGAGCAGATGAAAACGAGATACTCTGTAAACAGGTGTGTTCACCAGCGGCACTCGCGCAGGTGCTTGAGCAGGTGAATGCCGCATCTCGCTTCTCGCTCATTGAGGTGGTATTACCGAAAATGGATATTCCCGCGCTCTTACACACCATCACGCAATCGCTTGAGACCCGCAATACCGTGCAGTAGAACGGCATACTTTTACCGCCTACCTCGTAAGCGGTATATTCAACGATTAAAGATGCATTTAAAATGCAATTTATAAACTGCATTCGTTGAGAGGCATCATCATGGCATACCGCGATCAATCCCTGGGTGAGTTGGCTATCGCTATTCCGCGCGCGACCAAACTCTTTCGTGAACTCAATCTGGACTTCTGCTGCGGCGGAAAGCAAACGCTCAGCCGCGCCGCTGGCAAAAAAGATCTCAATCTTGACGATCTGGAAGCACAGCTAGAAAAACTGGCCGCGCAGCCTTCTGACGCACGGGACTGGCGTGAAGCACCGCTGGCTGACATTATCGCGTACATCATCCCTCGCTTTCACGATCGCCACCGCGAACAACTGCCAGAACTGATTCTGATGGCAGAAAAAGTCGAGCGCGTGCATCACGATAAAGCCGACTGCCCGCACGGCCTCGCAAACCAGCTGACCGCCATCTATAACGAGCTGTCTCAGCATATGATGAAAGAAGAACGCATCCTCTTCCCAATGATCAGTCAGGGAATGGGCGCGAATGCTGCCGCACCGATTTCAATGATGGAGCATGAGCACGATGACGCTGGACGTGATGTGGAAGTGGTCAAAGAGCTGACCAACGGCGTTGTACCACCGGAAGGTGCCTGCAACACCTGGCGTGCGCTGTACTCCGGTATCAACGAGTTCATTACCGACCTGATGGAACACATCCATCTGGAAAACAATTTGCTGTTCCCACGCGCGCTGCGCGGTGAGTAATGTCATTTCAATAAAAAAAGAAAGTCAGTAGAAACCATTCCGTAGAAACAAGAAAGGCGCTCACTGAGCGCCTTTCTTTTTGTCTGGAGATTACAGAATTTCCAGCAATTCCACTTCAAAAATCAGCGCGCTGAACGGCGGAATGGAAGCACCCGCGCCACGTTCGCCATACGCCAGATTGTGCGGAATATAGAGTTCCCACTTGGAACCAACTGGCATCAGCGTCAACGCCTCAATCCAGCCTGGAATCACGCCGCTTACTGGGAATTCAGCAGGTTGACCACGCTGAACGGAGCTGTCGAACACGCTGCCGTCAGTCAGGCGACCCGTGTAATGCACACGTACGCGATCCTGACGAGCCGGGATTGCACCTTCACCCTGAGTCAACACACGGAATTGCAGACCAGATTCCGTGCTGTTCACGCCTTCTTTCTGCGCGTTTTCGGCCAGGAACTGCTGACCTTCTACCGCCAGCACCTGTTGGCGATCGCGACGTACCGCATCAGCACGTTCATGAACTTCACGCAGCGCACGATGAACCACATCCACAGGCACCGCTGGCGCATTACCTTCCAGCGCATCGCGTAGACCAGCAAGCAGGGCTTCTGGGATCAGGCCTTCAAGACCTGATTCCTGTAACTGTTGACCAACCTGTAAGCCGATGCCGTAACTTGCCTGCGCTTCGACGCTATCAAAAGAAGGAGTTGTCATGGATGTTCCTTTTAATCTGTAAAAAACTGAAAGCGCAGCATAACAGCGACGGGGATTGGGGTAAAATCCTGTGTGCAGGTAATCACGTTAACCGCACGCCAGCCAAGCCATTCCGGGAAGCTGGCCTATACTGGTAGTTCTGATGTTTCTATCGCACCGGTTGCCTTAATCATCAACGCGTTAACTGGTCAGCCCATGCGGATTATCGGTATACTGGATTGCGTTATTATCCCGATACTGTTTTTATGCCGACGCCGCCTGGCTAGTGATGTAGCCTAGTTACTGGCATAGTTTTAGTTACTGGCATAGCGTTGTTAATGGCATCATTTTTATATGATGCTGTTTTTATACTGATTTTTTATACTGAACTGTTTTTATATTAAACTGTAGTAAGAGAGGTCACCATGGGCAGAATTGCGCCCAGGAAGCGGAAAACCACCTGGGATTATCAAACGCTAGTACGCTTCTGCCAGCGAATCATCCAGCGGCAGCCCTCACATGCTGTAGCCGTAGAAAACGACGGGGAACGCGAAGAGCAGGAACAGCTGCCTTCTCCTTCACTGCGCGAGCGTCTTGGTGACATACTGCAAAAAGTCTGGCATCTGCCCGACGGCTATCACTGGATGGAACCGTTGCCGTTCCTCCACCGTCGCTGGATTTTAATAGCTATCGCACTGCTGCTCGTCGTGTTGCTCTGGCCTTACAGCGTCCAACATCCGCAGCCTGCCCGTACCACACCCGTCCCTCTTACGCAGGCAGATAATCAGGCGGCGATGCAGGCCGTGATTATTGAAAACCAGCCTTCCATACCCCAGCAGCAGCCTGCGGCTACCGAGCCTCCAGCACAATCATCAGCACCGTGGCGACAATATGAGATCGCCTCAGGGCAAACGCTGGCCCAGCTCTTTCGCGATAACAATCTGCCCGTCAGCGATGTGTTCGCGATGGCTCAGGTGGAAGGCAGGGATAAGCCGCTCAGCAATTTACGGGCAGGTCAGGCAGTCAAATTACAGCTGAATGCACAAGGTATGGTCGCCGAGCTGGAGATCGAAACCACGGCGAACCAGACGATTCGGTTCACCCGCGGTGCAGACGGTGCTTTTACTCGTACTCGCTAACGAGCCAGCCGTTCCAATAGAAAATCGCGCAGGACAATAGCATGGTTGTGCTGCGCGTCTTTACTGCCATAAAGCAGCGTGATTGCCTGCTTCTGCTCAAGTAACGCCAGCAGCCTGCCGCACGCCGAGCCCTGCGCTAACTCATTACGATAATAATCCACAAATTCCGCCCAGCGTTCAGGCTCGGCGTGAAACCATTTCCGCAACTCGCTGCTCGGCGCGATGTCTTTAAACCACTCAACGCTCTCCAGACGCGCTTTGCTGATGCCGCGCGGCCACAGACGGTCAATCAGAAAAGTGGGGGAAGAGAAAGGCGCGTGCGCGTCATAGACGCGGGTGAGATGAATCAAGTCGGACATGCGGCCTCCGGCCTGCTTTTTAGGTATAGGTAATGATAGGTCATTTCCCGATCCCTAAAATGCAAAACGCTGGCACTAGGCCAGCGTTTCACATGTTAACTAAAGTGTTAATTCAACGATAAACGTGAATTACGCTCCAGCAACAACAACTACATTCAGTTCAGCAAAGACATCGCTGTGTACCTGGAAGCTCACTTCGTGCTCACCCACAGTACGCAGAACGCCGTTCGGCAGGCGAACTTCGCTCTTAGCAATGTCAACACCGGCAGCCGTTACCGCATCAGCGATATCGCGAGTACCGATGGAACCGAACAGTTTACCTTCGTCGCCTGCTTTAGACGCGATGGTAACGCTACCCAGTTCTTTGATCTTAGCAGCGCGAGCTTCAGCAGCAGCCAGAACGTCAGCCAGTTTGGCTTCCAGTTCAGCACGGCGTGCTTCGAAGAACTCAACGTTTTTCTTGGTTGCCGGGACAGCTTTGCCCTGTGGAACCAGGAAGTTACGAGCATAGCCCGCTTTAACGTTTACCTGATCACCCAGGCTGCCCAGGTTTGCTACTTTATCAAGCAGAATAACTTGCATTACTTTATCCTCTCAAAGTCTCGTTAATGGACAGTGGCCGATTACTGATGACGGTCAGTGTACGGCAACAAAGACAAGTAACGCGCACGCTTGATAGCGCGGGCCAGCTGACGCTGGTATTTTGCACGAGTACCGGTGATACGGCTCGGAACAATCTTGCCGCTTTCAGTGATATAGTTTTTCAGCGTAGCGATATCTTTATAATCAATCTCTACAACGCCTTCCGCGGTGAAACGGCAGAATTTGCGACGACGGAAATAACGTGCCATGTGGCTAGTCTCCAGAATCTATCAATTCAATCTGCTCGGCATGTAACACTATCTTGCTCAAGCCATTGCGCCCTTGATGGCAGCTAATGAACCCGTGCACGGTAAGTTGCGTGCCGACCGTTATACTGTGGGTAACTGCTTGTGACGAGAGTCCGCTGACAATCACGGGCATACGACACCATGCTTGCCGACTCAATCCGGCTTCCTCCTGTGTCGAGCGGTGCTCAAGCACAAACTGACAGTGAGGAATGCCTGACGGGCTGACTTTACGAATGGGCGTCTTGCACACTGTGCCGGACAACACCAGACGATTCACCGTCACCACAACAATTACTCTTCAGAATCCCCTGCATCCACATCATCGCCAGCTTCAGCGAAATCTTCACGACGCTCACGGCGTTCGTCTTTCGCTTTCACCATTGGAGATGCTTCAGTTACCGCGTGCTTAACGCGCATAACCATGCTGCGGATAACGGCATCGTTAAAGCGGAAGTTTGTTTCCAGCTCATCGATCGCTTCCTGCGGCGCTTCAACGTTCAGCAGAACGTAGTGTGCCTTGTGCAGTTTGTTGATCGGGTAAGCCAGTTGACGGCGGCCCCAGTCTTCCAGACGGTGGATCGTGCCCTGCGCACCAGTGATAGTGGCAGTGTAGCGCTCGATCATGCCCGGAACCTGTTCGCTCTGGTCAGGATGAACCATAAATACGATTTCGTAATGACGCATCGAATTGCTCCTTACGGATTATTCAGCCTCCTGTCTGGGTCAACCGCGGCCCGTGGAGGCAAGGAACGTGTGTATGTGCGGCTGAAAAAATGACGCGTAAGTATAGTGCCCGACATTAAAGAACACAAGGAGGAAACACAGGAGTTTTCTGCGTGGCAATATTTAAGCCATCGGGGCAGGATTACAGCGTCCGCCGGAAGAAATCAGCGCCCGCCTGCAGCGCCGTTGGCGTAATGCGATGCCCCACGCCCGGCTCGGTCAAATACGTCAGATTAGCCAGCTTATCGCGCGCCTGTAATGCCTGATAAAGACGTGCGCTTTCTGCCGCCGGCACGACATCATCCGCTTCACCGTGCCACACCAGCAGCGGACGTTCGGACAACGCGTCCAGACGCGTAGCGACATCATAATCAGCCAGTTTGCTCGCTAACGTCTGCAACACCGCTTGATTTTCCTCACTATCGGCCGGAACAGGAGGAAACAGCGCAGACGATAGCGTAGAGAAATAGCCCGATCCCATAAACGCCGCCACCGCGGTAATCCACGGATAACGCGCCATACACCCAAGCGCACTCATTCCACCAAGCGACGCGCCGCAAACGCCAATCCGCTCGCCATCAATCAGGCCACGCTGCCGATATTCCACCACATAGCCGGGGAGTTCTTCAATATTCGTTTGCAGAATATCCCAGAAGTGGTGCAACCGCCGTGCGTCATCTCCGTCATAGCGCGCACCGTGCATGGCCGCATCGGCCAAAATCACCCGAAACCCGGCCTGAGCCAACGCATAGCCAAAATATGAGTACACCTCTTTTGATGAAGTGTAACCATGAAAGAAAAAAATCGTCGGAAGGGGCTGCTCTCTCCTTCCCGCTGGTGCCGCGTGAATCGTTTCAATACCGCTACCGAGTTTATCCAGTGACATTTCGACCATATTTCCCTCGTTTTCTGTTCTGTCAGCCTATGCTTATGTAGCGAAATCGTATTTAGCAGAAAGGGGATGACCTTCTACGATAACCCACTCACAGCCATTTTCTTATCTCCGTGTCGTCATTGATTCCGTGCTGATTTAATCGGCGTATTTATGTAAATAAAAAAATCACATTGATCCAGATCAATAACTGAAATGAATGTTTACACTCCGTGATTAATTTTTTTTCACTTACTGCCGTTAACGCATGTGAAGCAAGACTAAAAAATAACCTTTTTTATTATAAGAGACACACATATGTTGGGACTTTCTTTTAAACACTGGGGCCTGGGTATCAAGCTATCAGTCATCGCTTCACTGAGCGTGGCGATACTTTTCATTGCATTCACCCTATCCCTCACCCGATCAGCAGGCAATCAGCTCAAGACCCTGACCCTTAACGATATGCAGAGCCAGGTGAATGGTGTCACCGACATGATCAACATGTACGATACCAGCCTACAAGCCGAGGTCAGCAACTATACGCGGCTGCTGGCGAGCTTTCTGCCGACGCGGTTTTCACTGGATACCGTTAACCGCACGCCTTTTGGCAACACCTCTCACCCAACGCTTAAAGCTGGCGATACGGTATTGAACCTCAATACTGAAGTCCCGGACGACTTTCTGAGCCGTACCCACGCGATTTCAACGATTTTTGTCCGCGATGGAGAGGATTTTACGCGCGTTACCACGTCGCTGAAAAAAGAAGATGGATCGCGTGCGATGGGCACCAAGCTCGATCGTGAAAGCCCGGCCTATGCGCCCGTGATGAAAGGTGACACCTACAGTGGGTTAGCCACGCTGTTCGGCAAACAATACATCACCCAGTATCAACCGATACGCGATAGTGAAAACAAGGTGATCGGTATTCTGTTCGTCGGTGTCGACATCACGAAGCAATTTACCGAGATGCAGCAAACGATTCTGAACAAGAAAATGGGTGAAACCGGCCATTTCTTTGTACTTAGCACGAAAAAAGGAAAGGATGCGGGCAACTATCTTTACCACCAAAGCAATGCCAATCAGCGTCCTGACTGGTCAGAAGGTGCGTTAGAGAACGTGCTGGCAACCGGTAATGGTACGATCGAATACGACAACAACACGATGACGGGCGAAGAAAAAACCCGAATCATGGTGTACCGCAGTATTCCGCAGTGGCACTGGATTGTTGCAGGCACGGTGAGCAAAGAAAGCCTAATGGCAGAAATTAATCACACCCGTAACTTGTTTTTGGGCGGCGGCATTATTCTGGTTCTGCTCTTCGCTGGATTCTTTGTCGTCCTGACGCGCAAATGGTTGAGCCAGCCGCTGGTTGAAATCGTCAAAGTGGCGGAACAGTTCTCTGCCGGTAACCTGACCGCGACGCTTTCAAGCAACCGTTATGATGAAGTTGGCCGCCTGATCGATGCCATTAACGGCATCGGGCAAGGGCTAACGACCATCGTGTCGCAGGTGAGAAATTCGTCCGAAGAAATCAGTGCCAGCACCGATGCGCTGGCTGCCGATAGCGAAAACATCAGCGAGCAGATTGCCCGTCAGGCCAGCAGCGTCGAAGAGACGTCTGCCAGCATGGAGCAACTCTCCGCCAGCGTGAAGCAGAATGCCGATAACGTCTCCGCCGCCAAAGATTTGGCAGAGCAGAGTGCCGCAGCAGCACGCAACGGCAGCCAGACCGTCACCGACTCCGTTTCTACGATGAGCGACATCAAGAACTCATCGCAGCGGATTGCTGATATCACGACCGTGATCGAATCTATCGCTTTCCAGACCAATATTCTGGCGCTGAATGCCGCAGTCGAAGCCGCTCGTGCGGGTGAGCACGGTAGAGGCTTCGCCGTGGTTGCTGCTGAAGTGCGGGCGCTGGCACAGCGCAGTTCTACTGCGGTGAAAGAGATTGAAACCCTGATTGATGAATCACTGGAGAAAATCGAAGCGGGTTATCATTTCTCAGAAAAAACGCAGGCGGTAATGGACGACTTGCGTAACCGCATCTTGCAAGTCAGCACCATCGTGAACGATATCGATATCGCCTCACGCGAGCAGTCCGCCGGTATCAGTCAGGTGAACATTGCGATTGTTCAGATTGGTCAGGCAACGCAGGAAAACGCCATTCTGGTCAACAATTCGGAAGACACCGCGCATAACCTGCGCCAGAAAGGCCACCACCTCAGCGAGCTGGTCAGCGTCTTCCGTATTTAACCGTCCGTCACGGTCATCGTGTTGTGGGTATTGCACGATGGCCGCCACTTGCGTATTATGCCGACGTTTTTTCACCCATCCCCCCAACTGACAAAGGAGACGACATCATGACAACACTTACTCTGATTCTTTGCAGGACATCTCGGGACTAATTCCGCATTCTTTTCCGCTTTGCGTTATCCCCCCAGCTGTAGCCTGCCTTACCCTATTTTTAAATTGATCAGCAGGATGATCTATGGGCAATGCTATTCGCTCTATTTCGGCGCGCGTCAGTGTGATCGCGACGGAAAATACCTGGATTGAAGATAAAGCAATCCAACAGCTTCAAATTACATCACAACTTCCCGATATGGTTCGCGTGGCCGGCATGCCAGATTTGCATCCAGGCCGGGGTTACCCTATCGGTGCCGCCTTTTTTTCACAGCAGCGTTTCTATCCGGCGCTGGTCGGAAACGACATCGGCTGCGGCATGGCGCTCTGGCGCACGAGCCTGAATGCCAACAAAATTTCGCTGGATAAGCTGGAGAAACGGCTGGGTAATATCGATGGGCCACTGGAAGACGATATCGAGATTCCCGCATCGCTGGCGGATTTCCGCTATTCGCTGGGCACCATCGGCGGCGGTAATCACTTTGCGGAATTGCAGCAGCTTGATGAGATCTATCAGCCAGATACGCTGCATGCTCTGCACCTTGATCCTAAACAGCTGCTGTTGCTCGTCCACAGCGGCTCACGCGGATTAGGGCAAACCATACTGGAAGCTCACGTGCGGGAATTCGGCCATCAGGGGCTTGAAGCCAACACGCCCGCCGCGGAGTCCTATCTGGAACAGCACCAGTTCGCACTGACGTTTGCCACCCACAATCGGCGACTGATCGCACAGCGAATGCTGGAACGTTGGCATACGGAAGGCGATGCCGCACTGGATGTGAACCACAATCTGGTGACACCTGCAACGATTGAGGGCATTTCCGGCTGGCTGCACCGCAAAGGCGCGACACCCGCCGACTGTGGCCCGGTCATCATTCCCGGCTCGCGCGGCGACTACAGTTATATCGTGCAACCTATTCCTCACGCCGACAGCCTGTATTCGCTGGCACATGGCGCGGGCAGGAAGTGGATGCGCACGGAGTGTAAAGATCGGCTGTCTTCACGTTACAGCGTCCAACAACTCGCGCGTACCCGCTTCGGCAGCCGCGTGATTTGTCAGGACAGGCAGTTGATTTTTCAGGAAGCACCGGAAGCCTACAAGCCAATAGACAGTGTGATCGGTGCGATGCAGCAGGCGGGATTAATCACGCTGATTGCCCGCCTGAAACCGGTACTCACCTACAAAACGCGCGGGGAGGATAAATGATATTGCTTCAACTCTCCGCCGCGCAGGGGCCGGACGAATGCATGCTGGCAACCGCAAAGGCTTTGCAGGCTCTGACGCGAGATGCCGCACGGCAAGGCGTCGATTGTGAAATCATCGAAACCGAAGCAGGGAAACGCGCTGGCACACTACGTTCCGCACTGGTTCTGTTAAACGGTGAACTGGCGGAAACGCTGGCTGCCAACTGGTGCGGTACACTCCAGTGGACGTGCAATAGCCCGTGGCGTAAGGGTGGCGGACGCAAAAACTGGTTTATCGGCGTCGCACGCTTTCATCAGGAACAGGCATTTGCCGATAACGAGATTCGCTTTGAAGCCACCAAATCCTCTGGTCCCGGTGGGCAGCATGTGAATAAAACCGAGTCTGCCGTCCGCGCCACCCATGTCGCCAGCGGTATCACGGTGAAGGTACAGAGTGAACGCAGCCAGCACGCTAACAAGCGTCTGGCCTGTTATCTCATCGCCTATCGTCTGGAAGCGTTACAACAACAGCAGCATGCTGAACTACGGGCACAGCGGCGTCTCTTTCACCACCAGATCGAACGCGGCAATCCAGTAAAAGTCTTCAAAGGCGCAGACTTTGCGCTGGTCACGTCGCGCTAACCTTAACTCACAGGCGGCACTCGTTGCCCGCCTGTCATTTTCCCGCTTAAAGAGAATGCCATCGACCCGATGATGGCGCTACACTCCCGCTATCTACCCCTGTCAGGCTGAAACGATGAACATCGTGCGGATACTTTTCTTACCCTTAATACTGATGCTGTCCGGCTGCCAGATCATCCAAGGTAAGCCTGTCGCGCCACCGCCGCCTGCGGAGAACGCGCTCGAAATTCGCTACGCACAAACTAGCAAGCTGGAAAAAATGGGGACGATTTCGGTTAACATGCGCGGAAATGCTGATGATGTGGATCACGCCCTTCAACAGAAAGCCGATGCCTCCGGCGCGCATTATTATGTGATTGTGCTGAAATCCGAGGCCGCTACGCTCCCCGGCATGTGGTTCGCGCGCGCCGTGCTATACCGCTGAATATACGGGCACGCGGTAAACAAGGCTGGCAGGCAAAGATGTCCGCCAAACAATACCGGGCAGATTCCCGGTATTGTCATGCAACAGCAAATTAATACGACATACACGCCGCATTCAGAATCCCGCCGCTAAGCGAGGCGGCACAGAAAAAGGCACCGGTGGCGATATCGTTATTCTGGATATGCTGGCTGAGGCGCGGCATATACAGGCGCACAGCGAAATAAATCAGTAACTGCACCACCAGCGCGACTGCGCCCCAGGTGATGTAATCCACCAGACTCACCGAATTAATCGCCGCACTGGAAAGCGGGATCACATAGCCAATTAACGCCCCACCGAACCCAATAGCAGCCGTACCGTTGTTTTCTTTAATCAGCGCCCACTCATCATGCGACGTGATGCGGGTGTAGATAAACAGAAAGGCCAGCACCATGGCAAACCCGATAAAGAAATAGGAGGCGAAAGCGAGTAGCGACGTAACAATAGGCATAGCGATATTCCTTTTAAATGAGCCCCGTTGGCGCATCAGCAATAAATAAGAGGAAGCATGAAGAATATAGATGATTCTTGCATAGCAAAGTGTTTATACATGACTTTACGTGATAAACAACGCAGGAATCCCCAGCGGAACGCTTTATCAACCTAGCCTTCATATCCGCACGAGTCTCCTCACATTTTTTAAGAAAACGGATAAGCATTGCGCCTGAAATGCCGATAACAGATAAGGTATTTTTTATCAGTTAGATAGTGCCTGTTTCACCTTCATCACCTGCTTTTTATGCAAACACACAACAACAACTAATCCGTTATTGACCTGCGATGACGGTAAATAATTAATGAACGAAAGGAAGAGGTTTATGCTGCGCTGGATGTCATTTCAAAACCTGTCTGTAACGCGAAAGTTATTGGTAGGGTTTGGTTTATTGCTCGTCATGGGAGTCATACTTTCCATGGTCGGCTTTTACGGATTACACAATAGCGACCAATCGTTAAAACGCATCAGCCGTCTTGGTGCCATGTATGACAAGACGGTGGTCGCGCGGGAAGGCAACTTTGGTTATGCGCTGGAGCGTAAAGCACAATATCTGGAACAGCACGACAGTGCGATCGGTAACATTAAGGAAGAGCTGTCCGCGTTGCTGAAAGCGATCGACACGGGCCATTGGCCAGCGGAAGACAAAAGTTCCATTCAGGATATCAATGCGTCACTCAGCGCTTATATTTCACAGCGCCAGCAGGTTATGAGCCCGGATGTGAGCCAACAGCGGCTCAGTGAATTGAACGAGCAGATGGCGGTGCTGCAGGAAAACATCAACAAACTTTACTTCACGGAAGAGAGCCGCGCGGGCCGTAACGTCATTAGCAGCGACATACAGCTGGGCGTGATTACGCTGATTGCCATCATACTCGGCCTGACCACTGCCATTGTTATCTCACGGCAGATCGTACGCCCGCTGCATCAGGCGTTACACGCTACCCGTGCGATTGCGGAAGGCGATCTCACCGTGCAGCTTCACAACGATCGTCATGATGAATTAGGCCAGTTGATTTCAGCCATGGGGCAGATGAACAGCAATCTGCACAGCATGATTGATAAAATTCGCCTCAGCGCGAACCAGATTTCCTATGCCGCAGGGGAAATTTCTGCCGGTAATACCGACCTCTCTTCTCGCACAACGCAACAAGCTGCTGCGCTTGAAGAAACCGCCGCCAGTATGGAGCAGTTGACGTCAACGGTGAAACAGAATGCTGATAACGCCCATCAGGCCAACCGACTGGTTATGGATGCCTCCGATACCGCGAATCAAGGGGGAGAACAGGTTTCTAAAGCCGTCAGCACCATGCACGATATCGCGCAAAGCTCCCACCGCATCGCTGAAATTACCTCAATGATCAACAGCATCGCGTTTCAAACCAATATCCTGGCGCTGAATGCCGCGGTAGAGGCTGCGCGAGCCGGTGAACAAGGTCGTGGCTTCGCCGTCGTCGCCAGCGAAGTGCGTAGTCTGGCACAGCGCAGCGCACAGGCAGCCAAAGAGATCGATACACTGATTGCCGAGTCGGTTTCGCAGATTAATAACGGTGCAGCACTCGTTAACGGCGCGGGGAAAACGATGGAAGGGATTGTCCAGTCAGTGACGCAGGTCCACGACATCATGAAAGACATTACTACCGCTTCTGACGAACAGCATCGCGGCATTTCTCAGGTCGGTCAGGCTATTATAGAAATGGATCAGAACACACAGCAAAACACCGTGCTGGTGGAGCAATCCTCATCTGCCGCTCAGTCGCTGGAGCAGCAGGCGATCGTGCTGTCTGATGCGGTGTCTGTTTTCCGGCTTTTACAGCCTTCGCAGCAAGACGTTCGCAGACTGGCGAGCCCTGCAGCATAAGCACGATTTAGAACACCAACCAAAAAATCAACGAGGTGCCTGATGACACCTCGTTATGATTGATAGCTACAGCAATTATGCGCGCTGGCGAACGGCTTCAAACAGACACACGCCTGTCGCAACCGA
The DNA here is from genome assembly GCF_051707265.1 of Pectobacterium sp. S5. Taxonomy (NCBI): domain Bacteria; kingdom Pseudomonadati; phylum Pseudomonadota; class Gammaproteobacteria; order Enterobacterales; family Pectobacteriaceae; genus Pectobacterium; species Pectobacterium sp. S5. Next base: position 388,619 of record NZ_JAULSZ010000003.1, on the reverse strand, counting down.
CACATTCAGTGAAGACACGCTGCCCGCCATCGGAATACTGATCAATTCATCGCAGTGTTCACGAGTCAAACGACGCATACCTTCCCCTTCCGCACCCATCACCAGCGCCAGCGGCCCGGTCAGCTTGCTTTGGTACAGCGTATGATCCGCTTCACCCGCCGTGCCGACGATCCAGATATTACGTTCCTGCAACAGGCGCATTGTACGGGCAAGATTGGTCACGCTGATAACCGGTACGGTTTCCGCCGCACCACAGGCCACCTTCTTCACCGTCGCATTAAGCTGCGCAGAACGATCGCGTGGCACAATCACCGCATGCACGCCCGCCCCATCCGCATTACGCAGGCAAGCGCCCAGATTATGTGGATCGGTCACACCGTCCAATATCAGCAGGAAAGGCGTTTCCAGATTGTCTAACATCGCAGGCAGATCGTTTTCCTGATATTTCCGCCCTTCTTTGACTTTCGCTACGATCCCCTGATGCACCGCGTCTTCAGCCTGCTTATCCAGCCATTGGCGATTCGCCACTTGAATGACGATGCCCTGCGCTTCCAGCTCCGCAATCACGGACTGAAGGCGACGATCGTCGCGTCCTTTCAGAATAAAGACTTCCAGAAAACGCTGTGGATCGCGCTCAAGCAGTGCCTTAACCGCGTGGATACCGTAAATAATTTCGCTCATTGATACTCTTCAAATTGTGTAAAGCGAGATAACATTAGTCTTGCGGGTTGTAGAGACCGAAGTCTCTACAACGTCAAGCCATTCGTTATTCCTCAGATTTCTTCTTTGCTCGTTTAGCTTTCGTCGCGGCGGCGATTTTACGCGTTTTTTCCGCGTTCTTTTTCGCTTTATCGCGGTTCTTTTTCGGCTTGGCTTTTGGCTTATCCGATTTCGCGTTGCTATCGCCTTCTTTGCGGAAGGCGGCATCCGGCTCAAAGTTTGCCGGCGCTTTGCTCGCGCTGCGACGACGTCGAGCAGGCTTGGCCTCACGCGACTCCGGTTTCTTCACACGATCGCGTGCCGTTTTCCCTTCGCCACGTACCTTGCGCGTGCTGGAGATCAACGCAAAATCAATGTTGCGCTCATCCATATGAACCGCTTCAACACGAATTTCGACTTCATCACCCAGACGATAAACCTGCCCGCGCGATTCGCCGATCAGCCGCTGGCCAATATTATCGTAGCGGTAGTAATCATTATCCAGCGTGGAAACGTGCACCAGCCCATCGATAAACAGATCTTTCAGGCGTACGAAGAAGCCAAAACCGGTCACACTGGCGATAATCCCCGTAAAGACCTCACCCACGTGATCCTGCATAAAGTCGCATTTCAGCCAGTCCGCCACATCACGCGTGGCTTCATCCGCACGGCGCTCCGTCATCGAGCAATGCATGCCCAGCTGTAGCATTTCATTCATGTCGCTATGCCAGCCGCCCGTTGACGTCCAGCGCTCATGACGATCGCTTAGCAGATACTTAATGGCGCGGTGCAACGACAGGTCTGGATAACGACGAATCGGTGACGTGAAATGGCCGTAAGACGTTAATGCCAGACCGAAGTGGCCGCGGTTCTCAGGGTCATAAATCGCCTGCTTCATTGAGCGCAGCAGCATCGTTTGCAGCATTTCCCGATCGGGACGGTCAGCCAACTCATTCATCAATTCTGCGTAATCTTTCGGCTGTGGCTTCATGCCGCCTTTCAGCGTCAGCCCCAGTTCGCCCAACACGCTACGCAGGGCTAAGACATGGTCTTCACTCGGCTGATCGTGCACGCGGAACAGCGCTGGCTCTTCGTTTTTCTCCACAAATTTCGCGGCAGAGATATTCGCCAGAATCATGCACTCTTCGATCAGTTTGTGCGCATCGTTACGCACCACCGCTTCCACACGATCGATACGGCGTTCAGCGTTGAAAATGAACTTCGCCTCTTCCGTTTCAAATGCGATGCCGCCACGCACTTCACGCGCGTGCTCAAGCGCCTTGTACATGCGGTGCAGCTCTTCCAACCCACCGACCAGCGGCTTGTAGTGCTCGCGCAGTTCGGCGTCGCCTTGCAGAATATTCCACACTTTGGTGTAGGTCAGGCGCGCATGTGAACTCATCACTGCTTCATAGAACTTATAGGACGACAGCTTACCCTGCGCCGAAACGGTCATTTCACAGACCATACACAGGCGATCAACCTGCGGGTTAAGCGAACAGAGTCCGTTCGACAGCACTTCTGGCAGCATCGGTACCACCTGCGACGGGAAGTACACCGAGGTGCCACGCGCCCGCGCTTCATGGTCGAGTGGCGTATTCGGCCGAACGTAATAGCTCACGTCCGCAATCGCAACCCATAAGCGCCAGCCACCGCCGCGTTTCGGCTCACAGTGCACCGCGTCATCGAAATCGCGAGCATCTTCGCCGTCAATCGTGACCAGCGGCAGCTTACGCAGATCCACACGGCCTTTTTTCGCGGCTTCCGGCACTTCTTCGGACAGATCCTTTACCTGTTCTTCCACTTTAGGCGGCCAGGTGTGCGGAATATCATGGGTACGCAGAGCGATATCTACCGCCAGCCCGGTGCCCATGTTGTCACCGAGGATCTCGACGATCTTACCCACCGCTTTCGTGCGGCGCGTGGCGCGTTGCGTCAGCTCAACCACCACCACGAAGCCCATACGAGCGCCGTTAATTTCTTCTTTCGGGATCAGAATATCGAAGCTCAGTCGGCTGTCATCCGGTACGACGAACCCGACACCGGCATCGACAAAATAGCGGCCGACAATTTGCCCGGTACGCGGTTCCAGCACGCGTACAATACGCCCTTCACGGCGTCCTTTACGATCCGCACCCAGCGGCTGTGCCAACGCAACATCGCCGTGAATCGTCCGTTTCATCTCTTCAGCCGACAGATAAAGATCGTCTTTACGGCCTTCCACGCGCAGGAAGCCAAAACCATCGCGGTGACCAATGACCGTACCGCGCAGCAGATCGAGCTTTTCCGGCAACGCATAGCACTGGCGGCGGGTAAAGATAAGCTGACCATCACGCTCCATCGCACGCAGGCGACGGCGCAGCGCTTCGAGCGCTTCTTCTCCGGTTAATTGCAGGTCGGTGGCTAATTCTTCCCGGCTAATCGGGGTATCGCGCTTGGCGATGTGCGCCAAAATATATTCACGACTGGGGATGGGGGATTCGTATTTTTCTGCTTCTCGTTCCAGGAATGGATCTTGTGACATTGCGGTTCCTCCGTTGTCATCAGCAGGAGGCTGAACAAAACTCATTCAACCAACAATAATTTATAAAGCGGCGGGTTTTCTTTGACCATATCAGCCAGCGTGTATTGATCCAGCTCATGCAGGAAATTTTGTACCGCTTGTTGAAGCACCTGCTTTAAGCGACAGGCTGGCGTAATGTGGCAAAATTCATGGCTACAGTTAACCAGCGTCAGTGGTTCCAATTCGCGCACGACATCGCCAATTCGGATGGTTTCTGCCGGTTTTCCAAGACGGATACCGCCATTCTTGCCGCGCACGGCCATCACCAACCCAGCACGACTAAGTTGATTGATAATTTTGACCATATGATTACGGGACACGCCATACACTTCCGTTACTTCCGAAATGCTGGTCATTTTCCCGCTCGGCAGCGATGCCATGTAAATCAGCGCCCGCAAACCATAATCCGTAAAACTTGTTAACTGCACATAAACCTCGGATACCTCTGGGTATCATTAACTGGCGTATTGAGTACGCCCCTGAAAAACCAACGCTATTAACAGATAATAAACCAGGCGTAAACGCTACGGCTAATTATTTATACCCTTTGCGTTGCGAGAAACCCGTGTGAGAGAAGCCTGTGTTACGGGAAGCTCTCGCTTATGCCCTTCTTGCCCGCCCCTTTTTACACCTGCCATAGCTTTTTAATTTTATCTCACCGCAACACAGATAACGTATTCTCTTCCGTTGCACACACCACATCCAATGATGACTGGGTTATCACCCACGAAGGCGGCGTAAGGAAAAGGACACCATGGGGTTGAAAAATATTTCTATTCGTACCGGCTTATTAACGTTATTGCTGCTAACGACCCTGTTGCTGCTTATCGTCAGCAGCATGGGCGTGGTTGCCATTAAGAAAGACAGGGAAACGCTGACAGCACAAAACCAGATTCAGGGCATTGAGCTGGGTAACCTGATGAGCGGCTATAACCAGACGCTCAGCGCGAGAGCCTCGGCAACGCTCGCCGTCAGGAAAATCGAGATCGGCCTGCTGGACGACGGTGCCAAGGAAACCGGAGTCGTAGAGAAACATCTTCACCAATCGCAGGAAGACATTGAACGCGTGATCAAATCGGCCAATGCCGATCCCAAACAGCAGGCGCTGGCGCAGGACGTGTTGAAAACCTATCAGGCTTATTTTCAGCAGGGTATGACCCCGATGCTGAGTGCACTGCAAAAACAGTATACCGACGAATATTATGAAGTTCTGGAAAAACAGCTCGGCCCGCTGAGTGAAGCCTTTGATTTGTCGATCCAGAATTTCCGTCAGTATGCTCAGCAACTTTCCGAACAGGGTCTGGCACAGTCCGAGAGCAATGAACGCGTTATGCTGCTGCTCATTGCTATTGCCAGCCTGTTGTCTATCACGCTGGTGGCATTAGCCTGGGTCGCGCTACGGCACATGCTGCTCAAACCGCTGGACTATGCGATTGAGCAGTTGGAGCAGGTTGCTGGCGGTAATCTGACGCGCCGCCTGATTCAAGGCGGAGACAACGAGCTGGGTCGGCTCAATGATGCTATCGGTCGCATGCAGGGTGCGCTGCTGGAGTCGGTCAGTCAGGTGCGCGATGCCAGCACGCAAATCGATCTCGGTAGCCGCGAACTGTTTGAAGAAAACGCTCAGCTGTCCCAACGTACTGAGGAATCCGTTGCCGCGCTGGAACAGACGGCAGCGAGCATGGAGCAATTGAGCGCGACGGTGAAACTCAATGCCGATCACGCGGAACTCGCGCATCAGCTCGCCAATAACGTCTCGAACACCAGCAGCCGCAGCAACGAGTCTGTCTGTTACGTCATTGAAAAAATGCAGGAGATCGCCACCAGCGCCAAGCGCATCAATGACATTCTCAGTGTCATTGACGGCATCGCGTTTCAGACCAACATTCTTGCTCTGAATGCCTCCGTCGAGTCCGCGCGCGCAGGCGAACAAGGTAGAGGCTTTGCCGTCGTCGCCGGAGAAGTGCGTAATCTGGCGCAGCATAGCGCACAGGCGGCGAAAGAGATCCGCGCATTGATTTTAGATTCCCAGACACGCGTGTCCGAAGGGCTTGAATTAGCCTCTAAAGCAGGTGAAACCATGGATGAAGTGACCGACGAAATCATCCGTATTACACAGCTGATGCGAGACATTTCCACTGCAACGCAAGAACAGCATCGCGGTATTGAGCAGGTTAACGTCGCCTTCACACAGATCGATAAGGTCGCTCAACACAACGCGCAGCTCGTCAAAGCCTCATCGGCGACGACGCAGTCGCTGGAGCAGCAGTCTCAGCAGTTGATGCGGTCCATGGCGCTGTTTCAGGTCGATCCTCGCCTTTCCTAATCTACGGGTATATTGCACCGCCTGTAGTCAGCCCAGCGTTGACTACAGGCATCCCCCGCAGATAGCTCCGCTTTCGCCTATTCCCTAAAAAATCGAATAAATAATGAGAGAAGGCAGGAACCCTTTTCCCTCCCGATACACCTATTTCATAGGTATACTTTCAGATAATTTGAGTATTATTTTTTTACCGCTATTCTCTGTTTTTACACATGAGCGTATAAATAGAGTTTCTGCGTGAAAGCGGAAAAATAAATTACGGCAATGCATTGAATAAAAAGACAATGAGAGACATCTCTTATTGGTAATATTCACCATGCGTTTTAGTCTATTAATTATGTCTCGATATAATATTTATTAATTTAATTAATAGCGCGCTATTTTATTAATTCGACCCATTGGTTTTCGCGTACAAAAAAGGGGACTGCCAATCACCCGATAACATCACAGATGGCATCATGATAAAACGGATGCCTCTGACAACTGCGAATCAAGGGTAAAGACAGAAAGAATATAGGCAAATATAAACATGAATAATCAGTCAGTTGATGTTGATTTGATTACCAGGTTTGACAATGAAGCCAAACTGCACGCATTCAATTCCGTTTATGCCATCGCCGAATTCGACCTGGCAGGGAAACTGATTGAAGCCAATCCTCTTTTTTGCAAAATGCTGGGCTATAAAAAAGAAGACATTATTCAGAAAAGCCACACGCTTTTTATGCCAGAAGCGCAGCGCCAAAAACACGATCATTTCTGGCACGATGTGATTAAAGGGAATATCAACACAGGGGAATTCCAACGGAAAACCCAAAAAGGAGACATTATTTGGCTCCACGCCGCCTATACGCCCATTATTGATCATTCGGGTCGCCGTGTTGGCGTCATAAAATTGGCGCTTGATATTACGCAGGAAAAGCGTCTGATGTCGGATCACCGGGCACAGCTAGACGCGATTGAGAATTCGCAAGGCGTGATCGAGTTTGATAAAGACGGCTATATCACCCACGCCAATAAACACTACCTGATGCTGACGGGCTACGAAGAGAAAGAAATTCTCGGCCTGCATCACAAATCGCTGTGCGATCCCATCTATACCGAACAAGCCGACTACCAAACATTCTGGGAAACCTTGCATCGCGGTCATCCCATCAGCGGCCGTTTCCACCGACTGGGCAAAGACAACCACTCATTCTGGATACAGGCGACTTACAGCCCAGTTATGGATAGCGACGGTAATGTGAGAAAAATCATTAAATATGCTCACAACATCACGCAAAACGTCGAAACCGAAAAGAAAGCCCATCAGCAAGGCATCATTCTCGATATCCTGCTGTCAGTCCACGACAGCTTTCTGCTCGACCACAATCTGCCTTCCGCCTGCGATAAAGTCTTTGAGCGGCTACTGAGCGTCACCAACAGCACCTTCGGCTTCATTGCCACATTGCAGGAAGATGAAGACGGCCAGTCGCTCTATCTTCCCGCGATCTCCAACCTTGCCTGGGATGACGAAACCCTGAACTGGTACAGGCACCAGCGCAGAACCCACGGCGGCTTGAGGCTCCGTAAGCTGGATAATCTGTTTGGCCACGTGGTGACCCACAATACGGTGGTGTGCACCAATAACCTACTGAGGCAAAAGGCTGGCCGAGATCTCCCGCCTATCCATCCCGCGCTGTATTCCCTGCTTGGGATTCCAATCACCCACAACGGCAAAGCGATCGGGATGATCGCGCTGGCGAATCGTCGGGAAGGTTACGATCAAACGATGATCGAGCTCTTGGCACCGCTGGTGAAAACGCTCGGCATCATTATTCACGCGCGTTCGCTTGAGGATGAACGTACACAGATAGAAGCGTCTCTGCGCTTTAACGCAGGGCATGATTTTCTTACCGGACTGCCGAATCGCAGCAGCTTCTTCGAGCAGGCCAGCGCTTTCTTTCTCCTCAAGCAGCAAAGCCAGTACACGGACAAAAGCTGTCTGGCGATTATCGATATCGATTTATTCAAAAACATTAACGATCAATACGGCCATCTGGCTGGTGATGCCGTCCTCAAAGAGCTGGCGATGCTCATGCGCATGTCACTCCGTCAGGAAGATCTGGTCGCCCGCCTCGGCGGAGAAGAGTTCATCATTCTGTTAAAAGATGTCTCTTACCAAACGGCGGTGGTCACGATTGAGCGTATTCGACAAGCGATTGAGCAACATACGCTGGAATACGATCGCCAGAATCTGCGTTTCACGATTAGCGCGGGCATTGCCGCCTACTGTTCCGATCTTGCGTCCGTTGAGGACTGGATTCAGTTAGCCGATGAAAAGCTCTATTCAGCTAAACGGCAAGGTCGCAACTGTGTGAAATAAGCCCATCCCGACAGCGCTGCTGGTAGCTTTGCTCGAACGTTTGCATTCCCGCAGCGGCTCCGGTTTGAATCAGGCCGGGAAGCTGGTGCGTTTTCCCTTCCCGAATCAGGTTACTGACTGCCGCTGTGGCAGTCAGCACTTCATACAGTGCGATTCGCCCACCTTGCGCAGCGGGCAATAATTTTTGCGTCACCACCGCCTGCAAACAGGTGGCTAACTGGCTGCGAACATAGGCTTTCTCTTCACCGGGAAAGACATCAATCAAACGGTCGACCGCCTGCGATGCACTACGTGTATGCAGCGTCGACAACACCAGATGACCGGTTTCCGCCGCCGTCAGCGCCAACCGAATCGTCTCCGTATCACGCAGCTCTCCCAGCAGAATGACATCGGGATCCTCCCGTAATGCAGCCCGTAGCGCCTGTGCAAACGACGCACTGTGTGCACCAATCTCCCGCTGCTGAATCAGGCAGCGTCGACTGGCATGGATAAACTCGATCGGATCCTCCAGCGTAATCACATGGCGATCGCTGCTGTCGTTTAACGCCCCAAGCATGGCCGCCAGCGTCGTGGATTTACCGCTCCCCGTCGCACCGGTAATCAGGATCAGTCCGTTCGGCTTCTCCAGCAGCGTCGATAGAACGGGAGGTGCCTGTAGCGCTTCCAATGAAGGTTGAGCGGACGGGATAATACGCAGCGCCGCAGACAGCCCTTCCCGCTGGCGAAACACATTCACCCGCAGGCGTTGCCCATCGGGCAGCATTAACGCGCCGTCCACCTGCCCACTCTGCCGCAGTTGCTCATTCTGAGTGGGTTCAAGCCAGCTATCGCACCATTGTGCCATCTGTTCCGGCGTTAAACGTGGTAAGGTATTTTCAGGCTGTAGCCGCCCGTCCACACGCAACACTGGCGGGTGACCGCTACAAAGGTGCAGATCCGAGGCATTATGTTTTACACTACGCGCCATCCACTCATCCAACTCCATAGATAACCTCCTGAATAACCATGACGACAATCCAGCAGAATCTACAGGACATCCGGCAGCAAATCGCCACTGCCGCTGCGCATTGCGCGCGGGCACCAGAAGAAATTACGCTACTTGCAGTCAGTAAAACCAAACCTGTGAGCGCGATCGAAGAAGCTATTGCGGCAGGGCAACGGGCGTTTGGCGAGAACTATGTTCAGGAAGGCGTGGAGAAGATCCATTATTTCCAGAAAAACCACCCGGACACGCCGTTGGCGTGGCACTTTATCGGCCCGCTACAGTCAAACAAAAGTCGACTGGTGGCCGAGAATTTTGATTGGTTTCACACCGTGGATCGCCTGCGTATCGCACAGCGTTTGAGTGAACAACGCCCAGCTACCTTGCCACCGCTAAACGTTCTGTTGCAGATTAATATCAGCAGCGAACCGAGCAAATCAGGCATTATGGTCGCTGAATTGGCAGAGCTTGCCGCCAGCGTCGCCGCACTGCCCAACCTGCGTCTGCGTGGCCTGATGGCGATTCCGGCACCGGAAACCGATTACGAGCAGCAGTTGGCTGTTTTCAAACAAATGGCCGCACTGTTGCAAACGTTGTCCGCAAATTATCCGCATATTGATACACTTTCTATGGGGATGACGGACGACATGCGCGCAGCGATTACCGCGGGCAGCACGCTGGTGCGTATTGGTACGGCAATTTTTGGCGCGCGCGACTATTCAGCAAAAGGTGCCTAAACAGCAGAGTACACGCTGAGCGGCACGTCATCTTTGACAGAATACAAACGGAACAGGTGATTAGCGATAATGCAGATGCAGCAACGTAAAATAGCGTTTATTGGTGCCGGAAACATGGCGCAGGCCATTATCGCCGGATTGGTCAACGGCGGTTATCCCGCTCAACACATCAGCGTCTGCGCGCCTTCGGGTAAGAACCGCGATGCGCTGGCTGCACAGTATGGCGTGATCAGCAGCGCGGACAATGTCCGCTGCGCTCAGGAAGCGGACGTCATTGTGCTGGCCGTCAAACCGCAGATGATGGCAACGGTTTGCGAACCGCTGCGTGAACAGGTCAATTTCAGCGGTAAGCTGGTGCTGTCGATTGCCGCAGGCATCAACGTCGCACGTTTTCAGGCGCTGCTGGGCGAACCGCTGAATATCGTACGGATTATGCCAAACACGCCGTCTCTGGTCGGTAAAGGCATGAGCGGAATGTATGCCCCCGCCTCCGTCAATCAGGCTGATAAAGACTTCACCGCACAGCTGATGCAGAGCGTCGGTAAAATTTGCTGGGTGGATAGCGAATCAGGCATTAACGGCGTGATCGCCGCAGCGGGCAGCGCACCGGCCTATTTCTTCCTGTTTATGGAAGCGATGCAGCAGGAAGCTATCCGTCAGGGGTTCAGCCAGGAAACGGCCCGCCTGTTGGTGCAGCAGGCTGCGTCCGGCGCTGCCGCGCTGGTTGAAGCCAACCCGGATACGCCGCTGTCGACCCTGCGGGAGAATGTCACCTCCAAGGGCGGCACCACGGCAGAAGCCCTGCGGGTGTTTAACGAACAGCAGTTGACGCAAACCGTGGCCGAGGCCATGCAGGCGGCAATTGCTCGCGCACAGGAAATGGAAACGCTTTTTTAACCAAAGCGGGTTCCCCGATTCTTTATCTTATTAAGGAAAAGACGTACTTATGCTCACCCTGACTTTTCTGGTCAAAACGCTGGTCGACCTCTATGTAATGGTCCTGCTGCTGCGCATCTGGATGCAGTGGTCACGCAGCGATTTTTATAACCCGCTGTCGCAGTTTGTCGTCAAAATCACCCAGCCGATTGTCGGGCCACTGCGCCGCATTCTGCCGTCGTTAGGGCCGATTGACAGCGCCTCGCTGCTACTGGCCTTTATTCTCACGACGATCAAATATCCGTTACTGCTGTTGATTCAGGTTGGCGCGATTTCACTTAGCCCAATGAACCTGCTGGTCGGGCTGATTTCGCTGATTAAATCCGCGGGCTATCTGGTTTTCTGGGTCATCATCATCCGTTCTATCATGAGCTGGGTCAGTCAGGGCCGTAGCCCAATCGAGTTCCTGCTGCACCAGTTGACCGAGCCGCTGATGGCACCGCTCCGCCGCGTTATTCCGGTTATGGGCGGCATTGATTTCTCCGCGATGGCCGTCATTCTGATTCTGTATATGCTCAACTATCTGGGCATGGACCTGTTCCCGGGGCTGTGGTTCCTGCTGTGAGTGCCATTACCCGCCACGGCGATGCGCTGGTGATTCGGCTGTATATTCAGCCGAAAGCCAGCCGAGATCAGATCGTGGGTTTGCATGGCGACGAACTGAAAGTCGCCATTACCGCACCGCCGGTGGATGGGCAGGCCAATGCCCATCTGACCAAATTTCTCGCCAAACAGTTTCGGGTCGCCAAGAGCCTGGTCGTGATTGAAAAAGGCGAACTCGGGCGGCATAAACAGATTAGAATTACCCATCCGCAACACATCCCGGCTGACGTCGCGGACTTCATTGAATAAATACGCAGGACAAGACGATGCAAAAAGTGGTTTTGGCTACCGGAAACCCCGGTAAAGTGCGCGAGCTCGCCAGCTTGCTGGCCGATTTCGGTCTGGATATTGTGGCTCAAACCGAGCTGGGCGTGGATTCCGCCGAAGAAACCGGCCTGACCTTTATCGAAAATGCCATCCTGAAAGCACGTCATGCGGCACAAATCACGGGACTGCCGGCGATTGCCGATGATTCCGGGCTGGCTGTCGATGCACTGGGCGGTGCACCGGGCATTTACTCAGCGCGCTATGCGGGTGTGGATGCCAGCGACCAGCAAAATCTGGATAAGCTGCTGCTGACACTAAAAGACGTACCGGACGAACAGCGCCGCGCCAGCTTCCACTGCGTGCTGGTTTATCTGCGCCACGCGGAAGACCCGACGCCGATTGTCTGCCACGGTTGCTGGCAGGGTGTGCTGACGCATGAAGCGGCGGGCAGCGGCGGCTTCGGCTATGATCCGATCTTCTTCGTGCCTGAGTTGGGTAAAACGGCAGCGGAACTGACGCGTGAAGAGAAGAACGCGCAGTCTCACCGCGGTCAGGCGCTGCGCCTGCTGCTGGATGCGCTACGCAATGCTTAAGCTTCCCCCGCTCAGCCTGTACATTCATATTCCGTGGTGCGTACAAAAATGCCCGTACTGCGACTTCAACTCTCACGCACTGAAAGGCGACGTGCCGCATCAGGAATATGTCGATCACCTGCTGGCGGATCTGGACGCCGATTTGCCACTGGCAAGCGGTCGTGAACTGCACTCGATCTTTATCGGCGGCGGCACGCCCAGCCTGCTGAGCGCGGAAGCGATGCAGGCGCTGCTCGACGGCGTGCGGGCGAGAATTCAGCTAACAACGGATGCCGAAATTACGATGGAGGCCAATCCCGGAACGGTTGAAGCCGACCGTTTCAGCGGCTATCAGCGCGCGGGGATTAACCGCATCTCCATCGGCGTGCAGAGTTTCGATCCGCAAAAGCTAACGCGCCTCGGACGTATTCACGGCCCGGACGAGGCCAAGCGAGCTGCGCACCTGGCGACCGCTCTGGGATTACGCAGCTTTAATCTGGATCTGATGCACGGCTTGCCGGATCAATCGCTGGACGAAGCGCTGGACGACCTGCGTCAGGCCATTGCGCTCAATCCGCCGCATTTATCGTGGTATCAGCTGACGATTGAACCCAATACGCTGTTTAGCTCGCGCCCGCCGACGCTGCCGGACGACGACGCGCTGTGGGACATCTACGAGCAGGGTCACGCGTTACTGAGCGCGGCGGGTTACCAGCAATATGAAACCTCCGCCTACGCCAAGCCGGGCTACCAGTGCCAACACAACCTGAACTACTGGCGCTTCGGTGACTATTTGGGGATTGGCTGCGGGGCACACGGCAAGCTGACTTTCAGCGACGGCCGTATTCTGCGCACGGTCAAAGTCCGCCATCCGCGTGGCTATATGCAGGGCACGTATCTGGATAAGCAACACGACGTCGCCAACGACGATCGGCCTTTTGAGTTTTTCATGAACCGCTTTCGCCTGCTGGAAGCCGCACCGCGCGAAGATTTCACGGCATACACTGGTCTGGAAGAACACAGCATCCGCCCGCAGTTGGATCAGGCAATGGCACAAGGCTACCTGACGGAAACCGCCACGCACTGGCAAATCACCGAACACGGCAAACTGTTCCTGAATTCCCTGCTGGAGCTGTTTCTGGTGGAAGAAGAGTAATCATTCCGTGGGCAGGTTTTCTCTGGTAAACCTGCCCATTACTTCTCACCCGATTTCTCCTTTTGCAATGCTTACCATGCCTTCATCAGTCGCAGGACATTGTGAGACATCTTAAGTAGCTATGAACCATTTTCAGCGGCTATAAGTAGCATTAGCTCAGACTTGATTCGCGGGCAGAACACCATCAAATCTGACAGGCTGCATTGAGTGAGGAGTAGACGTTTCTCTAGTACCAGTGCGTTAGACTATGGGGAACAAGTCAAGTGCCCCATGCGAAAAACAACAAATCGCTTTTTACAGCAGGTGGTTCAATAGGACTTCTTAGATGACTATTTCAATTGGTCATGCGCATTTATTGAACAATGAAAAAGTTGTCGCAATCTGAATCGACAGTTAGAGTTAAGTCAGAATCGTCAGGCCTGACTTTGAGTGTACTGGAATCATCATGATTTAAACCTTGATTATCGCTATGAGGACGCCAATAAACATCGGTACAAAGCAGCAACACTTCTCCGTCTTGCCAGTTAAAATTTACTTGGTCTGGCAATGTAAAGCGCCGGGCTTTTAGAACTCGTGTGAGGAAACTAGCGTAGCTATCATCTAGCCTAGGGAAAGTGTTAACAATAATATGGGGCTCATTAACCCAGTTAATGTCACAGTGATTGCTGATGCCCAATCTGCAATCGCCGACATAAATAACCTCTCCGCTACGATCTTTTAAGTCAATGTCAATCAGAGTATAACTGGCACTCTCGGTAAGATAGTCAGGGATTAGTGTCCTGTGAATGTCTTTCAGAAGCGACACGACTGATTCATGTTCTTGCTTTATGTAGCTCTTTAAAAGAGTTTTTGCCCAATATTCAGCCAGGCAACTGGGTGCTTTACCTTTATCTAAGGCATCAACAATAACCGCAGAAAAATGGTTATTATTTGCTCTGATAGCCACATAATCATTATTGTTCTTACGTGAGAAGCCTTTTTGACTTTTCCATGAAATATCCATTAGCATGAAGTCCTGATCACTATATCTTCAATGCGCTCAAATATAATGCGCTCACGCTGGGGACTGTTGTTACTTTGACTGCTCACTGCATACTCAAAATTACTGTCTTCCAGCAGTTGGCTAAGTTGCTCTGAGATAAACGCCTTAACTGTATCTGATGAATTGCTCAGTTCACTGATTAATTCCTCACGCCCGTCGATTAAGTTTATGATGTCCTCAATATCGCGGCTTGTTAATGCGTCTCCCTTACCTCTGCCAAGCCAGGCTTCAAGTTTGGTGGCAACAAAATAGTCCGGAGAAACAAGCTTTATAGTGATGTCTTCATTAAGTTGATAATCAAAAGAATTTTCCATGGCTTCTTTATACCATCTGTTGCTGAAACCCAGAATAGATTCATCATCTGGCATAATATCCACACGCAGTTCATTCAATTGCATTGCACAAATGGGGATGTCTTCACCTTTATCTGGGGCAACAATCTTGAATCCTTTCTTCTTTAATTCCTCCTGAAGAGCATTATATTTTGTATAACTAATTACATGAACAATTAAGTCCACATCATCTGTATGCCGGACTTGCTCTGCAGTGACCTCATCCGTCAGTAAAAGTGCTGTTGTACATCCTCCAACAAAAGTGACCTGCTTCACCAAATCAGATCCTAAAGCAAGAGCTACCTCGACCAGCATACGGTGTTGTTGTTTAGCTTCCATGGTCACATCTCCGTAAACATCTTTTCCAGCATATTTGCGGCCAAACCCGCTTCACGCTGATTTCCGAGCCTGATAGCATCCACGAGAGCAAGCATGGCATATAAATCACCATCCTGCCGGACAGCATAAGGAACAGAATGAAATAAAGGCATCACTTTCAATCCTTTACTTTTTGCCCTTTCATCAGGCCAGACCGCGATTAACTCACCCGAGCTGAACAGCTTTTCATTTAACACAGGGGCAGAAAAAGAGGTGGCTATCCCGCGAGTCAATTCTCCCATCCTGACGGGGAAGACATACCTTATCCCGTAGATAACAAATTCAAGCAGGGATTTCTTATTTGTTCTCGGCACACCATATTTACGGTCTTTTTTGGCAAGACCAATATCCGTACATCGCCGAATAGAATCTGCTATTTGTGTTTTACTTATACCCGTAATTTTTTCTAGGCCACGAACGGTATAAAGGCTCTCACGGTAAGCTTCAATTTCACTAAATTCAATGATTCCTTTCTGCTTCAACTCCTCTTCTTCTGTGATGTCCCAGTCCTGCCATAATTCAGGCCGTGGCCTTAAATTTTCGGCACCGTTTAGATGCTTTTCCTGACGTTGCAGCGATACCAGCTTCAGCAACAACAAAATATCTTGACCTTTCATATCACCCCACAACTCTACGTCCCCCGTCCCCCGTCCCCCGTCCCGGGACATAGGACAACGTTGGATCTTTTAAAGAAATAAAGCAAGTGAAATTTCCGGTTGAACCATCTCAGGGAGAATGGGGCGAGGTTTGTTACTGACCTCGTTCATCCGCAGGCAGAGGCATGGGAGATGATCTTAACACGGCGTAATGTTCAACCTCCGTTTAGGCACAGAATTACCAGTGAGATTAAATTTAGCTCTGTACAGTAACAGCACCAGCTCAGCTCCGAGCTAACACACATCAGCAGCAACATAATCTCAAACAATATCAGTCGGTTCAGACCATACGAGGATTGAATTTTTACCTGCGGTTATGACACAGTAGAAACCTATCACGCTCTGTTTATCAACAACCTGCGGGTAACGATGATGAAACGTATAACAACGATCGTAGTAGCGGTGCTGGTCACAGCAACATTGAGCGGCTGTAACACCACGCGCGGCTTTGGCCAGGATGTGCAGAAGTTAGGTAGTAAAATCTCCCACGCCGCCAGCTAACCCACCGTCAAATAACAAAAAACCGGCCATACGTTAGCCGGTTTTTTGTTTAAGCCACAATCCCAATAACTTCCGCTACATGCCCCTCTAAAACGAATGAATTTCCAGAACAAACGACAACATTCTGGATTTAATCTTTTCATTTTTATGATGTTACGCGCGTAAAGAATCACGCAGAGACGAACATGACCGCCGGATGAACGGCATGGATGCCGTGAAAGCCAGCGCCGCGTCGGGAGCGCGTCGCTGGTGGTCCGGGCAGCGGGCATGAGCGTCGAAGGCACCGCGAAGCGGCGTGATTCCCCGCAAGAAGCCTGGGGTCACGGGGCAGCGGCGATTGAGTTGCACCGTGTCGGGCGCATACGGCAACGGTTGCAAAGATAGCCTTAATCAACGCGCACGAAACATTTATGGTACTGACAGAATGCTAAATCTAGGTTTTTAGGAATCCCTAATTTCAGAACGCCGATAGCATATCAATATGTGGAATGCCGTCTTCGTCGTACACCTCACCGGTCGCCACAAAGCCGAACGCGCCGTAGAACGATTGCAGATGAGCCTGCGCGGACAGGAACAGATGCTTTTGCGGCCAGTGGCGTGCGCAGGCGATCAGCGTGTGTTCCATCAACTGATGCCCCAAGTGTTGCCCACGGGCATGCGGTGCGACAATCACGCGCCCAATCGTTACCACATCGTTGTTCGGATGAGGCGCGAGCAGCCGGGCACAGGCGGCCAGCTTGCCGTCACGGTACGCCGTAATATGGCGATTGCCGTCCACCAGATCGCGGCCATCAATATCCAAATAGGGACAGGTTTGCTCGACCACGAATACCTGATTGCGCAGCGCCAATATGTCATGCAGTGAATACACGTTAAGGTCTGCCACATCCCAGTCATGCCATATCAAACTCATACCTTTCCCCATTACACAATGTGTTCATTACACGAGACGTTTATTCTTTACCTGCGCCGACGGAACGATCGCGGCGCTTAGCCAGAATCAGCCATGCCCACAGCAGCGCAATTGACAGCGCAAACAAGACGCCAAAGCCAACCCCGATGGCGATAACCGACACACCCAATTTTACCACCAGAGAATAGAGCCCCAGCATTAACAGCATAGCGCCGTTCTCACCCAAATTCTGTACGGCGATCGCATTCCCCGCCCCGACACTGGCCTTCCCACGTTCCTGCAACAGCGCATTCAGCGGGACGATAAAGAACCCACCGAGCGCCCCCAGCAGAATCAGCAGCGAATAGGCGCTAATGAGGTTGTGCTGAAGCGTGAAAATCACCACCACCACACCGATCAGGAACCCCGCAGGCAGACAGCGCCGTACATTATCGAGCGTCACCAGCTTCGCGGCCGCACCCGCACCCGCCACGATGCCCACGGCGACCATCGCGTTAAGCAGAGTTGGCGTTGCATTGTCGGTGATGCCGAGCGCATGCGGCACCCACAGCACCAGCAGAAAGCGCAGCGTCACACCCGCGCCCCAGAACATACTGGTGCCGATCAGCGAGAGTCGGGCATCGCCATCGCGCCACAACACCCGACAGGCAGAAAAGAAGCTGCTCGCCATCTGCACCGGATGCCACGGCTGTCCTGGCCGCGCCGCGTTGAGACGAGGAATCAGCATATTCGCCCCCAGCGCTATGCCGTAAGCCACCGCACAAACCGACAGCGCCCCGTAAATGTTCCAGTCTGCCAGCACGCCGCCTGCGACTGAACCGGTCAGGATCGCCGCAATCGTCGAGGCTTCCATCAGACCATTCGCTTTGACCAACTGGCCGCCACGCGTGATCTCACCCAAAATGCCGTATTTCGCTGGGGAATACGCGGCTGCACCAATCCCCACCAGCGTGTACCCCAGAAACGGATTCCCGCCCACGCAAATCAGCAGCGCGCCCGCCAGCTTCAGGGTATTGGCGAACATCATCACCTGCCCTTTGGAGAAGCTGTCCGCAATTTGCCCGACAAACGGTGCCAGAATGATGTACGCGGCGACAAACCCCATCTGCAAAAACGGCTGGCTCCAGTCGGGATACACCAGCTGTTTGATCAGCGCTAACGTGGCAAACAGCAGCGCGTTATCGCCAAACGCGGAGAAGAACTGCGCGATAATCACCGCGCTCATACTGCGCGACAGCAAAGGCGTCGCGGGTTCAGTCTGTTGACTCATGCATTCGGCTCCGACGCATTAGTTGCTGGTTCTTCGGCCATCTGGCGCAGCGTGACAAAGTCAGGCTTGCCGCTGCCGAGTAGTGGTAAAGCTTTCACATAGCGAATATCGCGCGGCACCGCCAGTTCCGGTACGCCGCTGCTGCGCGCCTGCGCAAGCAATGCGTCACGGGTTATCTGGTTGTCCGTCGTAAACAGCACCAGCGCCTCGCCTTTGCTGCTGTCACTTTTCGCACTGGCCGCATGCTGCGCTTCCGGCGATATCTTCACCGCCAGCTGTTCTACGCTTTCGAGCGAGACCATCTCCCCCGCCAGCTTGGCAAAGCGCTTCACGCGGCCAATGATGGTGCAGAAGCCTCTTTCATCCAGCTCGACGATATCGCCGGTGTCATACCAGCCCTGTTGCAACTCGCCTTGAGCATTTTCTGCCGCAGGCGCTTCGAGCACGCCGGGGTTTTCCACCCGCAGATAGCCCTTCATGATATTCGGCCCGCGCAGCTGTAGACGGCCACCGCGCGTGATGCCCGGGACCGTAATCAAACGCGATTCGATTTCCGGCAACAGCTTGCCGACGGAATGAATTTTCGTCGCCATCGGCACGTTGATCGCCACCACTGGCGCGCACTCAGTCACGCCGTAGCCTTCCAGAATGCGGATACCAAATTTATCCTGCCAGACCTGACGCGTGCTTTCAGACAGCTTTTCTGCCCCGGCAACCACATAGCGCAGACGAGCAAAATCATACGGATGGGCAAAGCGCGCATAGTTGCCTAAGAACGTTGACGTCCCGAACAGCACGGTGCAGTTCTGGTCATAAACCAACTCCGGCACGATGCGATAGTGCAGCGGGCTGGGATAAAGGAACACGCGAGCGCCCGTCATCAGCGGCGTTAACAGCCCCACCGTCAGACCAAACGCATGGAACAGCGGCAGCGCGGACATAAAGCGGTCGCGCGGCGTGAAATCCGCCACCGTACGAATCTGCTCAACGTTCGCCAGCAGGCTGTCATGGGAATGCACGACGCCTTTCGGATTCCCCTCAGAACCGGAGGTAAACAGCACGATAGCCGCATCGTCAGGCTTCTGCGGCAGCATCGCGCGGGCAGGAAACAGCAGATGAAACAGGATCCACAGCTTATCCGTCAGCGTCACCGTGTCTTTCAAATCTTCCAGATAGACCCAGTTGGCCTCGCTAACCTGCTTCGGCAGATCTGTCAGCTTGCCCTTTTCAAGAAACTGGCGAGACGTGACGATGGTTTTGATCCCCGCCGCTTTCATTGCACTTTGTAGCCCTTTCGCGCCAGCGGTGTAGTTCAGCATGGCAGGAATACGGTTACGCAGCGATGCACCCAGGATGGATGCTGCGGTAATGGTCGCGTTGGGCAACAGCATGCCGACATGTTCATCGGCGCGGGTGAAGCGCTGCAAAATGCGCGACACGCCCAGCGATTTTTTCAGTAAGCCCTGATAGCTGTCTTCATTGAATGAGATATCCGCAATGCTGGGGGAGGAGCGCCCGTAACGGGTTCTCGCGGCCAGAAAAGCCTGATACAGCGTGTGCTGCGGACGCGTATCCATCCGCGCCGTCATCATAATCTGGTGCAAATGCTCACCGGCCAGCGCGCGGCGTTCTCTGGCACTGCTGGCTGCCGGCATCGGCAACGTGGTGGGGGGCAAATACGTGATCGTAATCTGCGGGAGGCAGCGGCGTTTAAAGACGCCCGCCAGCCGACCAAACAGCGTCAATTCTGCGCCATCAATGCGCACGGGAATGATCGTCGCCCCGGATTTCGCCGCGACAAACGCCGCACCGCTGTAAATCTTCATCAGCGATCCGGTTACGCTGATCCGCCCTTCCGGGAAAACCACGACGGGCTGGCCGCGTTCGATCACCTTGATCAGCCCTTTGATCGCCAGAGGCTTGGCGGGATCTAACGGCACGAAATCGATATACGGCTTCAGCCAGCGCATAAACCAGCGATCGGAAATGGAGGAGTACACGGCAAAGACGGGCTTTATCGGTAAGAATAACGCCAGCAAAACGCCATCAAGGAACGAGACGTGATTAGGGGTAATGAGCAATTTGGATTGCTGAAACTGGCTGCTGTCGCCCTCGATCCGGATGCGGTACAGACGCTGGAACACCCAACGTAACAGGGTATGAATCATGCCTTCTCCCAATAGACAGATAAACGGGCAGCTTGCTGAAGCGCAAAAACCACCAAGCGATACGTCAAAATACTACATATGCACCATACTTCAAGCGACGGGTACGCGGCTGAACACGAAGATTGCCGACGGCACAGCATTCACATCGCCTTAAAATGACTGGAAATAACGAAAGCGGGAAATTCAGGCAAAAAAAAACCTACGCATCCGCGTAGGTTGGTGTAATCAAATGATTCCAATGTACAGAGTACATCGGCATATCACCAATCAATACCTCTGGGACTTGTAACTCTAAAGATCGTCACCTCTCATCACCAGCGATGAATCGAAAGAGTTATTCTATAAGTGCAACCAACTGTAAGATTCTGGTGAATCATGTAAGGCAGCCGTCTTTTAGCGCGTTTTCTCGCTTGATAGTGACTGGTGATACAGGCGCACGGCTTTGTCCGGGTAGTCCAGCCCGTCGCCGATGTAACGCCAGCCGTGTTTTTCGTAATAGCCACTAAACGTGGCGAACAAATAGAGATCGTCAAAACCCTGACGGCGGCAGAAATCCAGTACGTGCTGTTGCAGCGCGATGCCCAGCCCTTTGTCACGCTGGCTTTCTTCCACGTACAACGATGCCAGCCAGGGCGTCAGATCCTGTCGGCTGATTAAATCGCAGCGCCATAATCCCACCGTCCCGACTAAACGCTCACCCTCCAGCGCGATAAACGTCAGCGGCAGCGCCTCTGGGTTCAGGCTATTGCGCACCACGCTGGCAAAGAATTCACGGCTGTTCTGGCTGCCGAACGCCTGCCATATCCAGTCGATCACCTGTTCCTGATGCTGGGGATGATCCGCCAGATAAACAATCTTCACGCTAGAAATATCCGCCATGATTACACCAATTTCCCCTGGAAGATCGGCACAGACTCAAACAAATAGCCGTCAAATTCCGGCGCATCGGCGTCAGAGATTTCCATCAGCGTATTTTTGACGTTTTCGAGGTGCTGCCACATTGCCTGATAAGAACCAGACACATCGCGACGCCGCAGCGCCGCCAGAATAGCCTGATGATCCGCCAGCCATTTCAGACGATAGCCCTGCGTCCCGACGTGCGTATAAAGCTGCTGCCAGAGCGCGTTATCGTCACGGCATGCCCAGATATTGCTGACCGTTTCCAGCAGCATCTGGTTTTGCGTCGCTCCAGCAATTTGTAGATGGAACAGGCGATCGAAATCGCCACGGTAATCTTTTACGGCAATCGCGGCCTGCTCTTGTTCCAGCGTCTTACGCAGATTTTCGATATCCGCACGCGTTGCCATACGTGCCGCAAACGCCGCAATATTGCTTTCCAGCAGCTGGCGAGCCTGTAGCATTTCAAACGCGCCGATATGATTCTTGCCACCGTCTGCCGCGTCGTCTTCATCAGGAATACGCAAGACATAAACCCCGGAGCCCTGACGAATATCGACTGTGCCTTCCAATTCAAGCATCAGTAGCGCTTCGCGCACTATCGTCCGGCTAACGCCATAGGTTTCCGCAATATTTCGTTCAGGAGGAAGGCGCGATCCGACGGGGTAATCCCCTGACTGAATCTTCTGGCGTAAATCACAGCCGATTTCCTGATATTGCTTCTTCTCTTGCAGAACCACATCCTTCGCCACGCTTTCACCCTACATGCACTTTCGCCCTGAGTGCGGGCGTCAGGCCCGCTCTGATTTTGCCCGTCATACTTCAAGCTGCAACTTGAATGATGACGGGCACGTCTCCAGCCACGTACTGACGTGGCGGTGGGGCATTAGTTTACCAAACTCAGCGCCTGATCCAGTACTTTTGCGCCATTTAATGTGCCGTAGGCGACCGGGTCGATCACCGCGATAGGAATCTGGTAGCTGTCCGTCAGCTTTTTATTTTCGTTAAGCTTGAAGCGCACCTGCGGCCCCAGCAGAACCGCAATAATGTCGCCGCCGAACTCCTGCAACTCATCACGCAAGTTTTGCTCTGGGATCGCGTAGATCTTCAGTTCCATTCCCCGCGTTTCCGCTTCCTTCTCCATCTTGGTGACCACCAGTGAGGTCGACATTCCTGCTGAGCAGGCCAGTACGATTCTTTTCATATTCCGTTCCTCATTTTGGTTATCTGCACCTATTTCTCTTCATCATCCAGCGTCAATTCAAGCCGACGCGTGTCGTGTAGCTGACGAAACCAAGCGGCGGATTTTTTCGGCCGCCGTTGCCGATCCTGTTCCAGATCGATTTCGATCAATCCGTAGCGGTTTTTAAACGCGTTCATCGGCGAAACGTTGTCGGTAAAGGCCCACAGCATGTAGCCACGGCAGTTTGCGCCCTCTTCCTTCGCCTTCAGCGTCCAGTAAAGGTGCTCGGCGATAAACGCGATGCGGTAATCGTCCTGAATCACGCCCGCGTCGTCTTTAAAGCGCGCCTCATTCTCGATACCGATGCCGTTTTCCGCCACAAACCACGGCGCATTGCCGTAGTCGCGCTCTATGCGTTTCGCCATGTCGTAAATGATTTTGGGATTGATCTCCCAGCCGCGCGAGGTGTTCATGCGACGCCCCGGCAGCTCAAAATGCTCGTAGTAATAGGCCGGATGGAACGGTGTCTCTTTGTTCCACTCACGGCTAGGCGCTTTGACCCGATGTGGGTAATACAGGTTGATCCCCACCTCATCGACCGTATTCTCCCGAATGATCGCCAGCTCTTCTTCCGTGTAATCCCACTTCACCTGATGCTGCGCCAGCAGCGCCACCAGCTCCGCCGGATATTCGCCTTTTAACGCCGGATCGAGGAAAACCCGGTTATAGAACAGATCGTAAAGGTGCGCCGCTTTCACATCGTGCGCCGCACGGGATCGCGGATACGTGACTTCGGGATTGAGGATCACGCCGATCGAGCCGCCATCTCGGTGATAGCCCTGCTGACGAAACCGCTGCACCACTTTTGCCGTCGCCAGATTCTTATGATGATTCCACTGCATCCACGTGTGCGTGTTCTGCTCATAAGGGTAGCGTAGCGCATCCAGATAAACGCGCGTCTGCACCACAATCGGCTCATTGAAGGTAAACCAGCGCTTCACTTTCCCGGCATAGCGGGCAAAAACCGCGTCGGCGTACAGCACAAACCACTCCACCACCTGCTTGGATGACCAGCCCTGATACTTCTCCAGCAGGCAAGCAGGCAGCTCGTAATGTTCAAGGCAGATCATCGGTTCGATCCCCTGCCGGTGCATTTCATCCAGCAGGTTATCGATATAGGCCGCGTACTCTTCATCGACGATGCCTTTCTCATAGTCCAGCATAAAGCGTGACCAGTTGATCGACGTACGATAGTGCGTCAGCCCTGCCAGCTTCATCAGCGCCACATCTTCCCGATAGCGATTAAAGAAGTCCGTCGCTTTCGCCGGACCGTAGCCGTTGTGCCAGACCTGACGATCCTGCTTGTACCAGAGATCCAGATAGGAATCCTGCCCGGCTTTCTTACCGCTCCATCCTTCCGTTTGCCATGCCGATGCCGCCGTGCCCAGAATAAAATCCGGTGGAATAGTCAGTGCAACCTTACTCATGCATTACCTCTCTTCTCGTCCGTTTCAGGCTTTTTCCGCTGCGGCCTGCTTTTCTGCTTCCAACTGCGCCAGCTCGGCACGACGGGACGCCACTTTGACAAACGGCAGATAGATCAGCATCGCGACGATGATGCATACGATCTGTGTCGCGACGGCCCCCATCGATCCCGCCGTCGACAGCCAGGCGTTAATGATTGGCGGTGTCGTCCACGGCACCATCACCACGGCTTTGCCCGCAAACCCCATGCTGGTGGCGAAATAGCCAATCGTGCCCGTCACTAACGGTGTGATAATGAAGGGAATAGCCAGAATTGGGTTGAGCATAATCGGCATACCAAAAATCACCGGCTCATTAATATTGAACACGCTGGGGCCGAAAGAAATTTTGGCGATCTCTTTCATCTCTTTGCGCTTGGAAGCAATCATCACCGCCAGCAGCAGGCCAATGGTCAGGCCGGAACCGCCGATACTCATGTACACATCCCAGAACGGCATGGTGATAATGTTCGGTATCTCATGTCCCTGCTCAAACGCGGTCATGTTGACGGCAATCGCCCCCAGCAGCAGCGGTTCACGAATCGGTTTAATCATCTGGTTACCGTGAATCCCGATCACCCAGAACAGCTGAGCGACAAACATCAGCACCAGTAAACCAGGCAGGCTTTGCACCACGGATTCCAGCGGCTGCTGTACGACTTTATAAACAGCGTCATACAGATACATGCCCGTCACGCGGTGAAACACAAACCCAAAGGTGGCGATAGCAACCACCGTGATAATGGAGGGAAACAGCGCCGAAAAAGAGGCCGCGACGTTGGGCGGCACGCTGTCCGGCATTTTAATCTGTAGCCGATCGACATTTTGCAGCTTGGTATACATCTCGACAGACAGGATGGCGATGAACATCCCCAGAAACAGGCTTTTGGTATCGGAGAACTGTTTCGCCAGCACATCTTTCACCACCATCATCTGCCCGTTGACGGCCATTTCGATCGTGGTTGGCGTGACGGCAATAAAGCAGATCACCGCCAGCAGACCGGGAAACAGCCCGCGTGAACCGTTAATCTTCCCAAGCTCAATACCAATCAGGAAGACGGCACCGATAGTCAGAAAGCTGAGCGTGGCGTAGTTAATCCCGCTCATAATCGGTTTCAGTTCCGCCAGAAACGAAAACATAGAAAAACTGGCCAGACCATTTTTCGGATCCATCACCATGTTGGAAATCAGAACGGAGAACGCCCCGACGATAATGACAGGCATCAGCGTAATAAAGGATGCCTTAATCGCCATAATGTAACGCAGACTGTTAAATTTATTGGCAAAGGAGCCCAATGAATCAATCAGTTGGTCCTTAAATGACATAACACCACCTCTTTCATCATCATATTGTTATATCGCGTGTGACACGCGGGATGGCCGTTACGCGCAGGGTAAATGCAGGTACCGCGCTTTCGCGTTTGGCATACCAAAAATCAACCATAATGAATTATTTTTCTGTGACATGATTCTCACAAGACGATATTGGAATTCCAATATGATGAAAATGTGATTTTTGGCATACCATAATTTCTCAGCTACATAGATTGTCAGCCACATAAGTTCTCAACCAACTTGGGCTGCTTTCCTGACTGCGATAAGGAAACCTACGATGAAAGACACAGAAAACGTTCCTGCATTCGATATGGAACAAACCGTGATGGAACTGCTGATTAATGCAGGCGAAGCGCGCTCAAACGCCATGATGGCCATTCAGGCGGCGCGCCAACGGGAGTGGCAACAGGCTGACGATCTGCTCGCGGCGTCACAAGAAGCGGCTCGTGCGGCTCACCGCGTTCAAACACGGCTGATCGGTCTGGACGAAGGGGAAGGCAAGGTGCCCGTCAACCTGATCATGGTGCATGCGCAGGATCATCTGATGACCGCCATGCTATGCCGGGATTTGGCAGAAGAGATTGTCTTGTTACGCCGTGAAATGGCTGCATCACAAAATTGACAAAAATCAGGTTGAGAAACGAACATCAGGCGTTAAATCCAACAATATGCCTGTGGTAACATGGCGCATGATGTTCGTAACAGGGATGAATAGGCGTTTTTAGCCCGTCATCATACTCAATTAAGGTGCAGCGATGAAAACCATGCTTGAGGTGGCAAGACGTGCAGGAGTGTCTAAAGCGACCGTCTCCAGAGTGCTCAACGGCACAGGTCAGGTCAAACAGGCAACACGCGATGCCGTATATCAGGCAATGGAGGAGTTAGGCTACCGTCCTAACTTTCTGGCGCGTTCGCTGGCTCGTCGTACTTCAAACAGCATTGGTCTCGTTATTTCCAATTTTGACGGCCCCTACTTTGGCCGCCTGCTACGCCGTGCAGCGGATATCGCGGAAAGTAACGGTAAACACCTCATCGTTACCGACGGGCACGATACGCCGGAAGATGAGCATCGAGCGGTGCAGCTTCTGTCTGATAGACAATGCGACGCCATTATCCTCTATACCCGCTATATGTCCGAATCGGATCTCATGACGCTGCTCGACACGCTGACCATTCCGATGATCGTGATGAATCGCGATCTGCCGCAGGCGCGCGAACGCTGTATTTTCTTCCGTCAGCAGCAGGCCGCGTTTGACGTGGTCAATTACCTGATCGAACAGGGCCACCGTGAGATCGCTTTTATCACCGCACCGATGAAAACGCCGACGGCGCAAGCACGGCTCGCGGGCTATCAGCAGGCATTAACCGCTCATCAGATCGAGATTGATCCGCGTCGGGTGGCGCACGGAACCAGCATGGTCGCCAGCGGCTATCAGGCCGCACGCCAGCTGCTAGACAGCGGCGTCAGCTTTAGCGCGCTGTTTGTCAGCAACGATCACATGGCGATTGGCGCAATGAAAGCGCTGTACGAGGCGGGGAAAAAATTGCCGCAGGATGTCTCCGTCTTCGGCTTTGACGACGAACCCTGCGCGACCTATCTGCACCCTTCTCTTTCCACCGTCTACATGCCGATTGAAGAGATGGCCGCCACCGCGATTACGCAAGTACTGGATCTGATCGCAGGCAAAGACGTCGAACCGCTGCAACCCTTCACCGGCGAACTTAAGCTGCGCGAGTCGGTACAGAAAGGGCCGTATTACGCTAAGTAAAACTCACCGTAAAATTACGCCCCGCGCAAACAGCCTGCACGGGGTTTGCCTCTTTAGCCATGTTCAATCAGCATCACCGCGCTCGTATCCGCTTCCAGTGCGTCAAACAGATGCGGGACATCAGCGGAGTAGCTGATGTAATCCCCCGCGCTCAGTTCAACGGGCTGTGCGACAGGCCCAATTCTGGCGCGACCGCTGCTCAAAATCACGTGTTCGATCGTCCCCGGTTTATGCGGTTGGGAGACTCTGGCTTCCCCCGGCTGCACCTTCAGCCGATAGATATCACGGTGCGCGCCTGCCGGACATGCGGCCAGCAGCGTCGCGGCATAGTTTGCCTGCTCCGAATAGGTTGCTGCGCCTTCATTAGCCCGAATCACCTGCACGTGCTGGCGAGACTGACCAATCAACTGGCTGACCTGCACGTCAAGCGCCATCGCCAGCGCCCAGAGCGTTTCCAGACTTGGATTGCCGACCCCGGTTTCCAGCTGCGAAAGCGTTGATTTTGCCAGCCCTGCACGCTTTGCCAGCTCGGTGACTGACAGGTTTAACCGCTCACGTTCACGCCGAATAGCAACGGCCAGCCGTGCAATGGGCGTGATTTCCTGTGCGCCATTTTCCTGATTATCGATCGTCATAGTGTTCACCATAATGTCCATTTGTTCGGCTTGACGAACAAATGGTTTGTGTTCATTATTTTGTCCTGTTGTTCATTATAAAAAATTTTGTTCGCTATAGCAGCACAATTTTCACACTGACAGGCAGGAAAAAGATGACACCCCAGACTCGCGGCACGATAGAAATGACTCTCGCGATGATCATTTCCGGTACGGTTGGCTGGTTCGTTTTAACAGCAGGGCAACCTGCGATGACAGCCGTCTTCTGGCGCTGCGCGTTAGGCGCATTGACGATGTTAATCGTCTGCGGGCTATTGGGCTTGCTGCGGCGAGGCATCATTAGCAGAAAGCAGGCGGGCATTGCCGTACTCGGTGGCCTGGCACTAGTGCTCAACTGGACGCTGCTATTTGGCGCTTATGCGCATGCGTCTATCGCCGTCGCCACTGTGGTTTATCACACGCAGCCCTTTATGCTCGTGGGGCTAGGCGCGATCTTTTTCAGGGAGGCGCTGACCCTCAACAAAACCAGCTGGTTACTGTGCGCCTTTGGCGGCATCGTCCTGATCGTCAGCGCCCAAACGGGGGCCGACAGCGATTGCAAAGGCTATCTGTCCGGAGTGCTGATGGCATTGGGTGCGGCATTCTTCTACGCCGTGGCAGCCGCGATAACGAAAAAGTTGTCAGGAATTCCGCCACACCTGCTGGTGCTGATACAGCTGCTCGTTGGCGTCGCGGTTCTCGTACCCTTCGCGGCAATGCCTGCTTCTCCTACGACTTCACCGTGGGGAATGCTTGTGGCGATTGGCGTGATCCATACTGGGCTGATGTCGACGCTGTTATACAGCGCGATCCAGAAGATCCCGACCGCGCTGGTTGGCGCACTGTCGTTTATCTATCCCGTTATCGCCGCACTGGTCGATTGGGTAGCCTTTGGGCATCGGCTGGACATGATGCAGCTTGCCGGGGCGGTCACCATTCTGCTGTCCGCTGCCGGAATGACGTTTGGCTGGCGTATCACCCTCAACAGGAAAAGGGATCGCCTGCATCAGGCTGCACGTTCGGGAGAAAAGCAGAACACCTTTCCCCCGACACAGCAGAACAATCCCGATTAAAGCGCTTCCAGCGCCAGCAGCTCGTCCAGCGTCTGGCGACGGCGAATCAGGCGCGGTTCACCGTTTTCGAACAGCACTTCCGGCAGCAGCGGACGACTGTTGTAGTTTGAGGACATGGATGCGCCGTACGCGCCGGTGTCGTGGAAGACCAGATAGTCGCCAACCTGCGCATCCGGCAGCGCGAACGTTTCCACGCCGCCACCCGCCTGCTGGGTAAACACGTCGCCAGATTCACACAGCGGCCCGGCAATCACGCTATCGCGCAGCGTGGACTGGCTGATATCGCGGCCATCGCCCGGCAGCAGAGAAACGTGGTGATAGCTGCCGTACATCGCCGGACGCATCAGATCGTTAAACCCGGCATCGACCAGCACAAAGTGGCGACTCCCCATGGATTTTATCGCCCGTACTTCCGCCACCAGCACACCGGATTCCGCGACCAGAAAACGCCCCGGCTCGATTTCCAGCGTCACCGGATGACCGAGATGCGCGGCAATTTTCTCACGCGCCGCGTTCCACAGCCCGTAATAGTGTTCGGTATCAATCGCTTCTTCGCCGTGGCGATAGGGAATCGACAGCCCGCCGCCCGCTGAAATCGCCTCAATATCCTGACCCAGTTCAACGACCTGCTGCACCATCGCCTCGCACACCTGTTCCAGATGGCCGTAATCAACGCCGGAACCAATGTGCATGTGGATTCCCACCAGCTTCAGCTGATAGCGCTGAATGTGCGCCAGCGCCAGCGGCAAATCACCGTACCAGATACCGTGCTTGCTGTTCTCACCACCGGTATTGGTTTTCTGGCTGTGACCATGACCAAAGCCCGGATTCACGCGCAGCCACACCGGATGCCCCGGCGACTGCTGCCCAAGCTGTTCCAGCATATCGACTGAACCGGCGTTCACCGGAATGTTCAGTTCGGAAACGCGTTGCAGCGTCGGACGATCCAGCAGATCGGCAGTAAACACGATCTCATGTGCGTCGGTGCCAGGTACAAATCCTGCAATCAGCGCACGCTCGATCTCACCCAGCGATACCGAATCCACTTTCACCCCCTGCTCACGCATCAGGCGCAAAATGTGGGTGTTGGAACACGCCTTCTGCGCGAAGCGGATTGTGTCGAACTGGCGCAACTGGGCGATGCGGTTAACGATGGTCTGCGCGTCATAGGCCCAAACCGGGCAACCAAAGCGGGCAGGCAGTTCACGCAGGCTTTGCGCATTCAAGGCGTGGGTTACGTCATTCAGATCGTGTGGCATAAGAGTTACCGATTTACAGGGTTAAACATGGTTGAGAAACACTATAAAAATACCCTAACAGGTAAACAAATATCGTTTTAGGCAGACTCTATTCATTTCTGATATGGTTTATAAAAATGAATGAAGGAGGCGACATGGCAGCAGTATCCTTAAGGCATATCGAAATTTTCCATGCGGTCATGACGACCGGGAATCTGACGGAAGCAGCGGATCTGCTGAACACGTCTCAGCCGACCGTCAGCCGCGAGCTGGCACGCTTCGAGAAGCTGATTCAGATGACGCTGTTCGAACGACTACGGGGCAGGCTTTACCCCACCGCGCAGGGGCTACAGCTGTTTGAAGAAGTGCAGCGCTCGTATTATGGGCTGGATCGAATCATCAACGCCGCCAGCGATATCCGCCGTTTTCAGCAAGCGCAGCTTTCTATTGCCTGTCTGCCTGTGTTCTCACAGTCGCTGCTGCCCGACGCCTGCAAACCGCTGCTGGCGCGTTACCCGTTGCTTAATCTGCACATCATCCCGCAAGAGTCGCCGCTGCTGGAAGAGTGGCTGTCTGCCCAGCGCCACGATTTGGGCTTAACGGAAAACAGCCTCACGCCCGCCGGTACCAAGCGGCAAACGCTGATGTTGCTCAATGAAGTGTGCGTGCTGCCTGCCGGGCATCCGCTGGCGCAAAAAGCGGTGCTCACGCCGCAGGATTTTGCCGATGAGCCCTTTATCAGCCTGTCGAGCGCCGACAGCTATCGCCAACTGCTGGACAAGCTGTTTCAGGAACAGGGCGTGTCGCGCCGGATGGTACTGGAAACTCACAGCGCGGCGTCAGTGTGTGCGATGGTGCGGGCGGGCATCGGGCTGTCGATCGTTAACCCGCTCACCGCATTGGATTATGCCGCCTCCGGCGTGGTCGTGCGGCCTTTCAGCATCGATGTGCCCTTTACGGTCAGCCTGATTCGTCCGCTGCATCGCCCTGCTTCGGCGCTGGTCGATACCGTGATTGATCAACTCAAGCAGTATGCCGCCGATGTGCCTTCACGTCTGGAGCAGGTCTTGCAGCGCTAATAACGTGATTCGCTTGTGATTAGCGCCGTCACTACGCCGATGGCTGTGCCAGCGCCCGCCAGCGAGGATCGTGAGCAAACCATTCCACCAGAAAATCCAACAGGGTACGCAGCGCAGCAGGCATCTGGCGGCGCGAGGTGTAAATACCGTAAATCCCCATCGCCTGCGGGCGGTATTCCGGCAACAGCGCAACCAGTTGTCCGCTAGCGAGATAGGGAGCCACAGAATAGCGCGGTTGCAGCGCGATGCCGGCCCCTTCCAGCGCACCCGCCAGCAGCACCAGCGACTCGTTGCCGCTCAGGTTACCGCTAACGGGAATCGTAAATTTTTCATCACCACGGGAAAAATGCCACAGGCTTTTGCCGAAATAGGTGTAGGTCAGACAGTTATGAATCGAGAGATCGGTCAGCTGTCGCGGAATCCCATGTTCATTCAGATAAGAAGGCGATGCACACAGTACCGACTCACAGCTTGAAAGCGGTCGGGCAATTAGATTGGGATCCAGCTCGTTGGTGATGCGCAGCGCCAAATCGATACGTTCCTCGACCAGATTCACCGTTCGGTTATTCATTTGCAGATCGATAGCGACTCGAGGATGCCGCCGTAGGAAAGCCGTTATCGCCATACCGAGCGCGCCCTGCGCCAGCGACTGCGAGCAGCTGACGCGCAGCAAACCGCTTAACGTAGCATCGTCGGTATCGGCCTCGACGCGCATATCCGCCGTCAGCGCCAGCATTTCCCGACAGCGTACCAGCGTTTTTTCACCCGCATCCGTGAGGCTCAGCTTGCGCGTGGTGCGGTGCAATAGCCGCGCCCCTGCCCATGCTTCCATCTCCGCCAGATAGCGCGTCACCATCGCCCGAGACATATCCAACGTCTCTGCCGCCGCAATCATGCTACCGCGATCTATAATCGTTACAAACACTTCAGCAGCCGTAATGCGATCCATAAATTAGTCCGTTTTATGCAACAAACAATTGCCCGTTTTGCGGTTTTTCGTACGAAAAATGCAACATAACATGAACCCACTTTCTGTCCTACCTGTGGAGTATCACCATGTCTAAATCTGTCGCTTTTACCGTGTCTTTACTCGCCGCATCGCTCGGTCTGGCTTCTGCGGCTAACGCCGCCGAGTTAAAAATCGACGTGTTTAATCCAGGTGAAGCCAGCATATTCCCGGTTTCTTCTGAAATTATCAGCGGTGATAAAGAAGTCGCGCTGATCGATGCACAATTCCAGCGTAACGATGCTCAAACGCTAGTTGATCGCATCAAAGCCACCGGGAAAAAACTGACTACCGTCTATATCAGCCATTCTGACCCTGACTACTATTTCGGTCTGGACGTGATTAAAGCCGCTTTCCCGGACGCTAAAATCATTGCGACTCAGGCGACCATCGATGCGATCAACGCCAGCAAAGATGGCAAAGTGGCGCACTGGGGCCCGGTACTGAAAGAAAACGCGCCGAAGGAGATCGTAGTTCCTCAAGCGCTGGAAGGTGATAGCTTTACCGTTGACGGCAAACAACTGGAAGTGAAAGGACTGAAAGGGCCAACGCCGGATCGCACTTACGTCTGGATCCCTTCGCTGAAAGCCGTAGTCGGCGGTATTCCGGTGTCTGCCAACATCCACGTCTGGCTTGCCGATACCCAAACGCCAGAATCTCGCGTTCACTGGCGTGATACGCTGAAATCCATTGAAGCGCTGAAGCCAACCACCGTCGTGCCGGGTCACTTTATCGCGCCAACGGATTACACCTTGAAAAACGTGACGTTTACGCTGCAATATCTGGATACGGTGGAAAAAGAGCTGGCAAAAAGCAAAGATTCTGCCGAGCTGATCGCAGCAATGAAAAAACACTACCCGACGCTGAAAGAAGAGTCGGGTCTTGAACTGAGCGCCAAAGTCCTGAAAGGTGAAATGAAGTGGCCACAGTAAGACTGCATTACATTTACGATCCGTTGTGCGGCTGGTGCTACGGTGCCGCCCCACTCGCACTGGCAGCGCTGGAGATTGACGGGCTGGATCTGATCCTCCACGGCGGCGGTATGATGACTGGCAGCAATAGCCGCACCATCACCCCAGAGTGGCATGATTACGTGATCCCCCACGATCGCCGCATTGCACAAATGACCGGGCAAACCTTCGGGGAAGCGTATTACGAGGGGCTGTTGCGCGACACCAGCGTCGTGCTGGATTCCGCGCCGCCGACGGCTGCCGTACTCGCTGCGGAAGCGATGGATGATAAAGGCATGGTGATGCTGCACGAGATCGAGCGTGCGCACTACGTTTCCGGGCTAAAAATCGTCGACGCCGCCGTGCTGCGTCAGTGTGCGGAAGCAATCGGTCTGGATGGCAAGGCTTTCAGCGCCGAGTTCGCTTTTATTCAGGCAGAAACGCTGTCAAAACACATCAACGCTAGCCGGGAATTACTGGCGAAAGTACGTGGACAGGGCTTCCCTACTTTTGCGCTGGAAGACGCCAACGGGAATTTCCAGCAAATCCCAGCCTCAAACTATCTGGGTCAGGTAGACGCATGGCGCAAGGTGCTGACACAGATGGTCAACCACGCGACCACATAAGCATCCACATCAACCTTCATAAGGGAGCACGCCAACGGCCAGCTCCCTTTTCTTTCTGAATGTCGTCTGTATTATTTTAAATTAGCCTGTTATCCCGTTAAAATATGGCCCCGTAGCAAAGCGGCACGCGACTGCGCGATTAATCAATATCGTTTAATATGATGGAAACAGGTTACTCGCGGCAGCCATATCAGCGTTATTTTTACTTATTTCGCCATTAAAAGCGCTTTTTCTTATTAAAATGTGAAGGATTACACATGAAATTTATCTCTTTATTTTTTGCCACCGTACTCTCACTTTCGCTGTCCACGGCATACGCCACAGCCGACGACATTGAGAACAAGCCCCTCGCAGAAATACAGCAGCTTGCGAATGAGGGGAATGCAGATGCCCAATTGGAACTGGCCGATAGATACTATGAGGGGAATGGGGTAGAAGAAAACGACGAGCAGGCAAAAATCTGGTACATGAAAGCAGCAGAGCAAGACAATGCTTATGCGCAATATGAACTTGGTGCTATGTATTTTAACGAACAAGAGTCAGCCAAAGCAATTCCGTGGTTTAAAAAAGCCGCTGCTCAAGGCAATGCTGACGCACAATTCCAACTCGGTATCATGTATATCAATGGATTTGGCACAGCGTCAAACTATAAAACTGCGTTTGAATACATAAAAGACGCGGCGGAGAACAATCTGCCAATGGCACAATTTGTGCTATCGGGTCTGTACATCGATGGAATAGGGGTTAAGAAAAACGACTCACAAGCTTATTTCTGGTTCTCCATATTCAAGCGTGGTGAAAAAGATCTGGAATTTACTGAAATACCAGAAATAAAAAAATCCCTTCAGAATATTGAGAAAAAAACGCAACAAACGGAAAAAAGTATGTCGCAAAGCGAACTTCAGGAATCCAAACGGTTACAGGACGATTTTATTAGCAAACATAATCATAGCATCCAGTAACGCGCCACATTACTAACCGTAAGCCTGCTGACGAGGTCGCTTAGGCGACCTTTATTATAATCTTCTGATAAAATTGTGATAGGTTATTTAACACTTCAATCACACACTCTTCTGCTGAGATCATTTATATGAATATAATTTACCCTAGTGATTACTTTGATGGTTCCAAAGCAGATGAGATTTTTGAGGCGGAATATCATTCTGCGAAAGAAAGTGGTTTACCCTGCCTATTATTATCAACACAGCATGTATCAAACGGAAAATATAAATTTTCAAAGGGCTTTGAACCGAATACGCCCGTCATTTGGCGAGGCTGGATGCTCAAATCTGATGAATATAGAGGATTGAGCGACGCTGTAAATCAGAATGGCGGCAACATGCTCGTTTCCTTAGAAGACTATCTTTCAAGCCATCATATTACGGGATGGTATAAATCATGTGGGAAATACACACCTGACACGGTTTTCGTAAAAGAAGATGATGACTTCGACCAGATTATTAACCAGCTAAAATGGTCCGCCTATTTCGTTAAAGACTATGTTAAGTCACTAACCACATCCAGAGGTTCTATCGCTAAAAATTCTGAAGAGATCCGAGATATAATAGCCTCTATTAAAAAATTTCGTGGTGACATCGAAGGCGGAATTAGTCTAA
The DNA here is from genome assembly GCF_051707265.1 of Pectobacterium sp. S5. Classification (NCBI taxonomy): domain Bacteria; kingdom Pseudomonadati; phylum Pseudomonadota; class Gammaproteobacteria; order Enterobacterales; family Pectobacteriaceae; genus Pectobacterium; species Pectobacterium sp. S5. The sequence goes on along the minus strand of NZ_JAULSZ010000003.1, from coordinate 353,211 downwards.
GAAAGGTTGAAGATATTATAAAAACCAGCGAAAGACGCTATTTTTCCTTTAGAAATAACGTGTACTCCTCTGATGGTATTGTTCCTGATCTGGTTGTTGAAATAGCACAGCATATCAGTTCACCCTTTTTCTCGATTGATATGGTTGAAAACAGTGCTGGTGAACTTCGCCTGATAGAAATTGGTGATGGCCAAGTCTCTGATACTAAAGAATGGGACATCGACAAGTTTGTTAAAATATTTATTAATACTCAGCTAACGTCGTGACTCATATTTATTGGTCTCAGGTTGTCGCGCACTAAAGACGCATGTTCCCTAACCCTGAGTAAGATAGCTATCAGTCACGGCGCGCTCCCTGTGCTATAGTCAGCGCCAGCAAAGATAACCTCAGACAATACCGCCAGACACACACGAAACGATGACTGACAAACCATGACCGACGTAAAATCAGGTACACACAACACGGTATCCACCGACTCCCGCGCTTCTCGCCTTAACCGCTTCTCCATCGCGCCAATGCTCGACTGGACCGATCGCCATTGCCGTTATTTTCTTCGCCAGTTGACTAAGCAGACGCTGCTGTATACCGAAATGGTGACGACAGGAGCGATTCTTCACGGCAAAGGCGACTATCTGGCCTACAGCGAAGAAGAACATCCGCTGGCGCTACAGCTCGGCGGTAGCGATCCGCAAGCGCTGGCACAGTGTGCCAAACTGGCAGAACAACGCGGCTATGATGAAGTTAACCTGAACGTCGGCTGCCCGTCTGACCGTGTACAGAATGGCCGTTTCGGTGCATGCCTGATGGGCGAAGCGGCGCTGGTGGCAGACTGTATCAAGGCGATGAAAGACAGTACCTCAATCCCGATTACGGTGAAAACCCGCATCGGCATTGACGATCAAGACAGCTATGAATTCCTGTGCGACTTTATTCAAACCGTCGCCGAACGCGGCGAATGCGATACCTTTATCGTCCACGCGCGCAAAGCCTGGCTATCGGGCCTGAGCCCAAAAGAGAATCGGGAGATTCCGCCGCTGGATTATCCGCGCGTTTACCAGCTCAAGCGCGATTTTCCAGCGCTCACCCTCGCCATCAACGGCGGCGTCAAAACGCTGGAAGAAGCCAAAACGCATTTACAGCATCTGGACGGCGTGATGATGGGCCGTGAGGCTTACCAGAATCCAGGGATTCTGGCGCAGGTCGACCGTGAGCTATTTGGCATCGACACCGCCATGCCGGATCTGGCTGGCGTGGTGCGAGCCATGTATCCCTATATCGAACGCGAACTCTCTGGCGGCGCGTCATTAGGCCACATCACGCGCCACATGCTCGGCATGTTTCAGGGCATCCCCGGCGCGCGTCAGTGGCGACGCTATCTGAGCGAAAACGCCCACAAACCCGGTGCTGACGCTGCGGTGGTAGAGCGTGCGCTGACGCTAGTTAATCTGGTTTAAAAAACACTAATAGTTAGTGTTTTTCATCAACACTCTTTCATTTCTCTTCCTAACGCCGCTGGTAAATCAATCACTTACCAGCGGCGCATCTTGGCACGATTCTTGTTATAGCTTATGTAGCACGCAGAACTTTTCTCTGCGGTTTAACCGCTACAGGAGCACACCATGTTGGAAATTTTCTTCGTTATTGGCTTTTTTATCATGCTGATGTTGACGGGCGTGTCACTGCTGGGCGTGATTGCAGCACTGTTTGTGGCGTCCCTTTTTATGTTGATTGGTGGGCTGTTTAGCATCGCGATAAAGGTGCTGCCGTGGCTGATTGTAGCCGTCGCGGCGGTGTGGCTGTGGCGCAAATTTAGCGGGCGACCTGTCTACAACTCGCACCGCTATACCTATCGAAAATACACTTATCGCCAGCGCAACGGAAATGAGTGGTAATGCCAGAAAGGGAAAAATCTGGGTTACACGAAAATGAGTTGCGCACGAAAATGACGGGCAAGGCCGTGTTTAACACCACCTTTTTTTAGTACGGCTTGTTTTAGTACGGCCTGTTTTAGTACAAAAGTGTGCGCCAGCAGATATTTTTTCCCTGATGTGGCTGCTAGGATGACGCCACAGTTTGACACCCGATTGTGGTTTAAAGGGTGAGCAAACTAAACATGGTAAATAAACCATGGTGGCAAAAAGCCACACGATTTCATCATCGTCAGGGAAATAATAGCCGCATAGCGGCACTTTCGTGACGATCACCACGCTGTACCCTACATACAGTCTGATGAAATTAGCGTAACGGCCAAGGCCTTTCAGGCAATAATACCGACTCTTAACGAGTCGGTATTATTGTCAGGCTTTGTCACTCAGCAACCGCCTTCCCTGACCTCAGCACGTTCACTCACAAACCACGTTCAGCTTTGCTACTGCAACGGTTCACGCTTGTGTAACTTCACGCGAAAACCCGATGGCGACATCGTAAAAGCAAAGTTCTCGGTGACGTCCGATGCAGGCTGCTGCGCCTCGACGCGGAACCCACTGCACAGCGCGTGAAACCCCAGTTTAATTTCCATTAATGCCAGCGACCGTCCGGGACACATACGTGGACCACCACCGAAAGGCTGGAGATCGGAAAAAGAGGCCTTTCCGCGTTCAAGCCACCGTTCAGGCACGAAATCATAGGGCTGCTGAAACAACGCGTCGTCAAACCCGCTCGCATTCAGCATCAGCAACAAAGGCGTGCCTTTTTTGATCTGGAAATCATCAATAACGGTGTTCTTCGTTGGCTCAAGATACAGCAGCGGTGCTACGGGCTTGAGCCGCATCGATTCATACATCACAGCGGTGAGCCAGGACATACGCGGTAGCGGCCACGGAAGGATAGCCCCGGGCCCATCAGCCGCCTCCTTGCACTCCTGAAAAACGCACTCTTCTACCGAAGGCGACGAACACAGGAGAAAACTCATCCAGGCAAGCGTATTCGCCGTTGTGTCCTCCCCTGCGATAAGGAGCGTAATCGCATTCGCCATAATGTCGTCGTCTGTCAGCGTCCCGTCTTTTTTCTGCTCGGCGAGCATCACCTGTAGCATATTTTCCGGCGCTTCCATTAATTGCGGATTTAACCGGATGCGTTTCCGCTGGTGATAAATAAATCCATCAACGTATTCGCGAATCAGGCTCAGGCTTGCATCGAACTGCTTATCTTGCTCCCTTCTGATGTACCGCCATAAAGGAAACAAGGATCTGCTGCGGGCATTAATCATGGGGAATAGGCGACGTAAGCTTTGCGACAGCGGGTTTTCCCCCTGTTCGAGCGTATTCACGTCTTCACCAAAAGCCAGTAATGACGTGATATCAACCGTATAGCGCTTGAATTCTTCCACGAGGACAACGGTTTCCCCAGTTTCAGCCAACATCGCGAAACGGTCAGATAGCCGGGCGGTCACCTTCCTGAGGCTGGGATAGAAATATTTCAGATGAGCGGGCTGAAACATCGGCTCCGTCAGACTACGCTGATGCTCCCAGCGCTTCCCTTCCGATGAGAAAACACCGTTCAACCCGGCTTCCTGAAACACGGATTCAATGCTGTTGATTCGCCGAAATTCGTCAGGGCGGGATTTCATGATGGTGCGAATACATTCCACGTCGGCAATCACTATCGCGGACGTGAGCCCCAGCCTTAAGCGATAAAAGCGGCCGTACTGCTCTTTCCACCGCAGCATCTGTAGATGAACATCACTTCGTTTTAGGTAATCAACATGCCCGAGAATGCTTCGGGTTGGGGGTGTTGGCAGGCGCTTGATGGATCTCATACTCACATCCTTCTTTAGTGTGTTCAAAATCAGGCAAGAAATAACCTGTGAAAACAACAATCGAGATAGCGAAGAGGTAAAGAGAGAACCATTTTTGAAAAAATGCCGTGGAACCGATGCTCACAGCCAAACACAACATACGCGTTCGACTCTGCTTATTGGGATTGATGTACGACGCAGATAACGAGCAAGGCACAAGATCGAATGAACGTTTTAATCTGTTTTTCGTCAAATCCTACAGAGGGGTGTTTAAAAAACAAACAGAGCATTTTGGTTTTTTTGTTAAGAAGTAATACCGTAGGCACCCCTTTTCCCTGTCTGGAAAAGAACGGCGGGAGAAGCGAGGTTATCGCCAGAACGCGATAACCTCATTGAGTGATTAGCCCGGAATTAACAGGCATGAACCTTGCGTACTGCGGCTTTCCAGTGCCCGATGGGCAGCTTGTGCATCCGCCAGCGCGAATTTCTGGTTCTGCGGCACGTCTACCGTAATCGCCCCGCTGGCGATCAGTGAAAAGAGTTCATTGCTGGACTGTTCGAGTTCGGCACGGTTCGTCACGTAGCCAAACAGCGACGGACGCGTGACGTACAGCGAGCCTTTCTGGTTCAAAATCCCCAGATTGATGCCAGTGACCGGCCCGGACGCATTACCGAAGCTGACCATTAATCCGCGACGGCGCAGGCTATCGAGCGAGGCTTCCCAGGTATCTTTCCCAACGGAGTCATACACGACGTTAACCTTCTGCCCATCAGTCAGTTCTGCGACGCGCTGTGCAATATTCTCGGTACGGTAATTAATCGTCGCCCAGGCACCTGCCTGTTTTGCCCGCTCCGCCTTCTCATCGGAACCCACCGTCCCGATCAACTTCGCCCCCAGCGCCTTTGCCCATTGGCAGGCGATCAGCCCAACGCCCCCCGCTGCGGCATGGAACAGGAAGACTTCATTTGGCTTAATTTCATACGTCTGGCGCAGCAGATAGTAAACCGTCAATCCTTTCAGGAAAGAGGCTGCCGCCTGCTCAAAGCTGATGGCATCCGGCAGCAGAGCCACTTTCTCCGCCACCACGTTATGCACTTCGCTATACGCGCCGAGTCCGGACTGCGCATACACCACGCGATCGCCCACTTTCAGCACGCTAACCCCGTCCCCGACTTTCGTCACAATGCCCGCCGCTTCGGTTCCCAGCCCGGAAGGCAAATCAGGCACCGGATACAAACCGCTGCGAATATAGGTATCGATAAAATTAATGCCGATGGCGCGGTTCTCAACCTGAACCTCTCCCGCCGCGGGGTCGGTCGGCGTGAAATCCACATATTGCAGAACCTCTGGGCCACCATAAGCTCGGAACTGAACGCGTTTTGCCATGTTATCTCCTTAATCGTGACAGGTTCGTTGTCTCTCTATAATACGTATACCCTAAATAATTCGAGTTTCAGGCAGGCGGCAAGCGAAGGAGCACGATGGGCTTACTTGAGTAAGTGATTCGGGCGACTGGATCGTAGCCAACGCACATGCAACTTGAAGTATGACGGGTATATTGTGTTATTTCGGACGAGTGGCATATACAATGCCCCCTAATCCAATGGCAAATCAACCGGTAAAGAACCCGTTTCATGGCAGAGAAAAGACCCACCAATAAATCGAATGAACCCCGTGACCGCCAGATGGAAGGTCTGAAACTTCCGCCACATTCGCTGGAAGCGGAGCAATCGGTATTGGGTGGCCTGATGCTCGACAATGAGCGCTGGGATAATGTCGCCGAGCGTGTTGTCGCGAACGACTTCTATAACCGCGCCCACCGCCTGATCTTCACCGAAATGCATCGCCTGCTGGAAATGAGCAAGCCGATCGACCTGATTACGCTGTCCGAATCGCTCGAACTGCAAGGCTCGCTGGAATCCGCCGGTGGTTTCGCCTATCTGGCTGAATTGGCAAAGAACACGCCGAGCGCCGCCAACATCGGAGCCTACGCCGACATCGTGCGCGAGCGCGCCGTGGTGCGTGAAATGATCTCCGTCGCCAATGAGATCGCCGATGCAGGTTACGATCCACAGGGTCGTAGCAGTGAAGATCTGCTCGATCTGGCGGAATCCCGCGTATTCCAAATCGCCGAAAACCGCGCCAGCAAAGATGAAGGCCCGAAAAGCATCGACCGCATTCTGGAAGATACCGTTTCCCGTATCGAGCAGCTTTACCAGAAGCCGCACGATGGCGTGACGGGGGTGGATACCGGCTATCAGGATCTCAACAAGAAAACCGCCGGCTTACAAAAATCCGATTTGATTATTGTGGCAGCCCGTCCATCGATGGGTAAAACCACCTTTGCGATGAACCTGTGTGAACATGCCGCCATGACTCAGGAAAAGCCCGTGCTGATCTTCAGTCTGGAGATGCCCGGCGAACAGATCATGATGCGTATGCTCGCATCCCTGTCCCGCGTGGATCAGACCCGTATTCGTACCGGTCAGTTGGACGATGAAGACTGGGCGCGTATTTCCAGCACCATGGGTATCCTGCTGGAAAAACGTAACATGTACATTGATGACTCCTCCGGCCTGACGCCGACCGACGTTCGTTCCCGCGCTCGCCGCGTGTTCCGTGAGCATGACGGTCTGAGTCTGATCATGATCGACTACCTGCAATTGATGCGTGTGCCGTCACTGTCCGACAACCGTACGCTGGAAATTGCGGAAATTTCCCGCTCGCTCAAAGCGCTGGCAAAAGAATTGCAGGTTCCGGTCGTCGCCCTGTCGCAGCTTAACCGTAGTCTGGAGCAGCGCGCCGATAAGCGCCCGGTTAACTCGGATCTGCGTGAATCCGGCTCCATCGAGCAGGATGCCGACCTGATTATGTTTATCTATCGTGATGAGGTTTATCACGAAAACAGCGACCTGAAAGGCATCGCTGAAATCATTCTGGGGAAACAGCGTAACGGCCCGATTGGTTCCGTTCGTTTAACCTTTAACGGGCAGTGGTCGCGCTTTGATAACTATGCCGGCCCACAATATGACGATGAATAACGCAGCGCTCAGCAATGACAACACTGCACTAAGGAACAAGAATGAAAACGGCAACTGCCGTCATTAACCGGCGTGCTTTGCGCCACAACCTGCAACGTATCCGCCAGCTAGCGCCTGGCAGTCAGGTCGTTGCCATCGTGAAAGCCAACGCTTACGGCCATGGCATGATCGACGCTGCCCAGACCTTTTCCGACGCTGATTGCTACGGCGTCGCGCGGCTCTCCGAAGCGCTGGCACTGCGCGCCGCAGGCATCACCAAGCCAATCGTCCTGCTGGAAGGCTTTTTCTCTGCCGACGATCTCCCGCTTCTGGTGGAGCACCAGTTAGAAACCGCTGTTCACAGCCCTGAACAGCTTGCCGCACTGGAACAGGCCACGCTGCCACAGCCGATACCCGTGTGGATGAAGCTCGATAGCGGCATGCACCGCCTTGGCGTTCTGCCGGAACACGCCGACACATTTTGGCAGCGTCTGACCGAATGCCGCAATGTGGTTCAGCCAGTCAATATCATGAGCCACTTTTGCCGCGCCGATGAACCTGAGGCGGGAACCACCGAACGCCAGCTCGCCTGCTTCGATGCCTTTACGCAGGGTAAGCCCGGCGCACAGTCCATTGCGGCTTCCGGCGGCATTCTGCTGTGGCCGCAGTCGCATCGCGATCGCGTTCGCCCCGGTATTATTCTCTATGGTGTGTCACCGCTGGATAACGAAGACGCCGCGCATTTCGGCTTCCAGCCTGCGATGACCTTTACGTCTAACCTGATCGCCGTTCGCGAGCACAATGCGGGTGAATCTGTCGGTTACGGCGGCACCTGGACCAGCCCACGCAATACCCGTCTGGGCGTGGTCGCCGTCGGCTACGGCGATGGCTATCCGCGCTGCGCCCCAGCCGGTACGCCGGTGCTCATCAACGGCCGTGAAGTGCCGCTTTCCGGCCGCGTATCAATGGATATGATTACGGTGGATTTAGGGCCGGATGCGCAGGACAAGGTCGGCGATGAGGTCATCCTTTGGGGGCCAACGCTACCGGTTGAACGCATTGCCGCGCACACGGGTGCCAGCGCCTACGAGCTCATCACGCGCTTAACCCAGCGCACTGCGTTGGAATACGTCGACGGTGAGTAAAAACGGACCAACTGGTTTTTATCGGCAGGCTCCTGGCTTGCCGACCTTAAAACGAGTTATCTACTATGCGGCAAGCTGGCTTGCCGTCTCCGCTATCCTGACGCTATTTGCCCTCATTAATTTCTATACTCTGAAACCGACGGATGTCGGCGGCACGCTGTTTGGCGGCATGTTCGATGCAATGTTCGATCTGATCTACTGGTCTTGTGCGGCATCGGGATTCTGCTTTCTGGCGCTCTTTCGACTTTCAGGATGGCGTGTTGCTTGGATACTCGCAGGGCTGGTGCAAATCGGTATCAGCGCCCTATGGCGTATTCAATATTGGCAGGCGTATGAAAACGAAGAGCTGATACTTTCCCCGATGCCCGGCGAACTGTATGTTTCCATGCTGGTGGGCGCATGCATGGCCGCCATCGGCGTTGTGAAATATCGACACGCTCGGCGCAACCCAGTCGCTCCACGCCCAACGAGTGCTAAAACGGTCGCCGCATTGCTGCTGATCGCGCTTTATCTGGCGCTTCCGCTACATCTCTACCTGCGTGAACCTCTCCCCTACTGCGCCTTCAGCCCCAGCGGTCAGCAGTTAACGGTATGTCTGGGAGACAATGACGAGCGGATTATTGTGGAGTGATGGATTTACTGCCGTGTAGGCAGCTTAGAAAACGTCAGAACGCAATTACCTGACAGCGTTGGTGTTCACTGCCGAACAGGCAGTTAAGAAAATAAAGCTCTCCTAAAATCAGCAATAAAAAACTCATAGGCAACGCGGCCTAAAAAGCTGGTAGTCTGTTTGGCCGACTGCCTGATACTGTTTAGGAAACGCGATGTACCACATTGATGACTTCGATCTGAAAATCCTGACGCTGCTACAGACGAACGGCCGCCTGACCAATCAGGAACTGAGCGATCTGGTTGGGCTTTCCGCCTCGCAGTGTTCCCGCCGTCGTATCGCGCTAGAACAGGCACAGATGATTCTCGGCTATCATGCCCGCCTGTCGCCGAACGCCGTCGGGCTGGAATGTCTGGGGTTGATTGAAGTGCGGTTGATCAATCACACCAGCGAATACGTTGAGCGCTTTCACCAGATGCTGGGGGAAGTGGACGCCATCATCGACGCCTATAAAACCACGGGTGATGCCGATTATCTGTTAAAAGTCGCCGTGGCAGATCTGCCCGGACTCAGCACGCTGATTAGCCAGATTCTGTCGCAGAACAAGAGCGTCGCGCACCTGAAAACCTCCGTGGTATTGAACCGCCTCAAAGAGAACGGTTTGATGATGCCAGAACTGCCTGCGTTGCCCTGAATTGGGGCAATTGCCTCTATTTGGTGCAGAAAATGAATATTTCACGCAACAGACCCCGAAAAAATGCACGAAAAATACAAATAAATAATAAAAAACGCATGAATCACGCATTATTTTCATTCATATAATTCAACACGTTACTTTTATCGCAGGCGAGATTATGCAGATACCAGCTGCTAAGCAGCACTATCTGGTGCGATTCTTGCTTTGGTAAGCACATGTTTTTACGACAGTCTGTTGAGTGCTCACCATGGATAACGTTATTCCCACACAAAAAATATCACACACGCTGCTGGAAGATATTCTGGCGATCCTGATCGGCACGCTGATGGTGTCGTTTGGCGTCATTCTGCTGCGTCAGGCCGGCGCCCTCACTGGCGGCACCGCTGGCATCGCTTTCCTTACCCACTATCTGACCAACGTCTCCTTCGGCGTTGCCTTTTTCCTGCTGAATCTGCCCTTCTATTATCTGGCCGTGCGCCGCATGGGGTGGGAATTCACGGTGAAAACGTTCTGCGCCGTCGGGCTGGTTTCTCTGTTTTCCGACCTGCACCCGATGTTCGTTCATTTCGATCAGCTCAACCCGTTCTACGCCACACTGTTTGGCAATATCATCACCGGCATCGGCTTCGTGGTGCTGTTCCGCCATAAGGCCAGCCTTGGCGGTATGAATATTCTGGCGCTGTATCTTCAGGACAAATACGGCCTGCGAGCGGGAAAACTCCAGATGGGCGTTGACGTTGTGATTGTGCTGACTTCCCTGTTCGTGGTAAGCATACCGATGTTGATTGCTTCGATTCTGGGGGCAACCATTCTGAACCTGATTATCGCGATGAACCATCGCCCCGGCCGTTACGCGGCCTGATTGTCCCCCACCATCGTCGGGGTTGCGGTACCCATAAAAATGACACACTCAGGAGAGCTACACTGTGTTTCAAAACGTTGATACCTATGCCGGAGATCCTATCCTGTCTCTGATGGAAAAATTCAAACAGGATCCAAGAGCGGATAAGATCAATTTGAGTATCGGGCTCTACTACAACGAGCAGAATATTATCCCGCAGCTGCGATCCGTCAGCGCGGCAGAAAGCAGCCTGAAACAGCCGGCGCAGAGCGCGAGCTCTTATCTGCCGATGGAAGGGTTACAGCCTTACCGTACCGCGATCCAACACCTGCTGTTTGGTGAAAACCATGCGGCACTGGAAGCGGGTCGCATCGCCACCATCCAGACGTTGGGCGGTTCTGGTGCGCTGAAAGTCGGTGCAGATTTCCTGAAACGCTACTTCCCGAATTCAGAAGTGTGGGTCAGCGATCCAACATGGGAAAACCATATTGCGATCTTTGAGGGCGCAGGCTTTAACGTTCACACCTATCCGTATTTCGATGGCGAAAACCTGGGCGTGAAATTTGACGCCATGCTCGCCACCCTGAAAGCGTTGCCAGCACGCAGCATCGTGCTGCTGCACCCGTGCTGCCACAACCCGACCGGTTCTGACCTGACCACTGAACAGTGGGATCGTGTCATTGAAGTCATCATCCAGCGTGAGCTGATTCCGTTTATGGACATCGCCTATCAGGGCTTTGGCCTCGGGATTGAGCAGGATGCCTATGCGATTCGCGCCGTTGCCAGCGCAGGCGTTCCGGCACTCATCGCCAACTCGTTCTCCAAGATTTTCTCACTGTATAGCGAGCGCGTCGGCGGCCTTTCCGTGGTGTGTGGGGATGCCGACAGCGCACAGCGCGTGCTGGGTCAGTTAAAAGCGACCGTCCGCCGCAACTACTCTTCCCCGCCGAATTTCGGCGCGCAGGTAGTTTCTAAAGTCCTGAACGATGCGCAGTTGAACGCTGACTGGAAAGCGGAAGTCGAAGAGATGCGCACCCGTATTCTGAGCATGCGTCAGGAGCTGGTTTCAGCACTGAAAAACGCGCTGCCGAACCGTAACTTCGATTACCTGCTCACCCAGCGCGGCATGTTCAGCTACACCGGATTCAGCCCGGAACAGGTCGATCGTCTGCGTGAAGAATTCGGCGTCTACCTGATCGCCAGTGGCCGTATGTGCATGGCGGGGCTAAACCACAGCAACGTCCAGCGCGTCGCTGCGGCTTTCGCCGCGATTCAGTAAATTGTAAAATGACAACGCCACTGGCTTAACCGACTCACCGTTGTGAACTCGATTAACTCAGTGGCCTGTGTGATAAAAATCCCATGACTCAGTTACGCTACCTGAACGGCTATCCCCCAACGATTGTTGCACAAGCGCAAAAGCTCCTCGATCAAGGCAAACTCGGCCTCTGGCTGGAAAAAAGATACCCTGACCGCCATCCGATCCAGAGTGATAAATCGCTCTATCAGTTTGTCGCCGAGCTGAAACAACGCTATCTAAAAAACGCCCCGGCAATATCAAAGGTGCTTTACGACAATAAACAAAATCCGATAAAAGGGACGCTGGGAACCAATACCTTTGTGGCGCGCGTGCAGGGTGGAAAATTAAAGTCCAACAACGAAATCAGAATAGCGACGCTATTCCGTGACGGGCCGGAAGATTTCCTACGGATGATCGTGATACACGAGCTCGCCCACCTCAAAGAAAAAGACCACAACAAGGCTTTCTATCAACTCTGCTGCCATATGGATCCTGATTATCACCAGTTGGAATTTGATATGCGAATCTGGCTGAACTGGCGGGAAATAAATGTGGGCTAGGATCGACAGCAGTGAACTAATACAACGGAAGTTTGCCGCCATCCGCAGATTTTCTAAGCTGCCGCATAGGCAGCTAGATGCTTATCAGAATGCGTCGCTAGCGCGACGCATATCGTGAAACTATTCCCCGTTGAGCGTGACAACCAGTGAGCGGCTACCGCCGTGGTTGCGATGTTCACACAGGTAGATGCCTTGCCAGGTGCCGATGTTCAGGCGTCCGTTGGTGATGGGAATCATCAGGCTGTTACCCAGCAGGCTGCCTTTCAGATGCGCGGGCATATCGTCGCTACCTTCATAAGTATGACGGTAGTACGGTTCATTCTCCGGCACTAAACGATTAAAGAAACTCTCGAAATCCTGCCGCACCGTGGGGTCGGCATTCTCATTAATCGTTAGCGCAGCCGAGGTATGTTTGATGAACACGTGCATCAGCCCGACGTTTATCTGGCGCAGTGCGATAACCTGCGCCAGTATTTCGTCGGTCACCAGATGGAAACCTCTGGCTTTCGGCTTCAGGCGGATTTCATATTGTGCCCACATCACCGCCTCCTGCTATCAGGCTTCGCGCGCCAGAATCGGTCGCAGGAAGCGAGCGGTGTGAGACTGTTCGCACTCTGCTACCGTTTCCGGCGTACCGGAGACCAAAATTTCTCCGCCGCCGCTGCCACCTTCCGGCCCTAAGTCGACAATCCAATCTGCCGTTTTAATTACATCCAGATTGTGCTCAATCACCACAATGGTATTGCCCTGATCGCGCAGCTGATGCAGAACGGTAAGAAGCTGCTGAATATCGGCAAAGTGCAGGCCAGTCGTAGGTTCGTCGAGAATATACAGCGTCTGCCCGGTTCCGCGTTTTGACAGCTCGCGAGACAGTTTCACACGCTGCGCTTCCCCGCCGGACAGCGTGGTGGCCGACTGCCCAAGGCGAATGTAGGACAGGCCGACGTCGATCAGCGTTTGCAGCTTCCGTGCCAACGCCGGAATGGCATCAAAGAACTCTCGCGCTTCTTCGATGGTCATATCCAGCACTTCATGGATGCCTTTGCCTTTATATTGAATTTCCAGCGTTTCACGGTTATAGCGCTTGCCTTTGCACTGGTCACACGGCACATAGACATCCGGCAGGAAGTGCATTTCGACCTTGATCACGCCGTCGCCCTGACAGGCTTCGCAGCGTCCACCGCGCACGTTAAAGCTGAAACGGCCAGGGTTGTAGCCGCGAGTACGGGATTCCGGCACGCCGGCAAACAGTTCACGAATCGGCGTGAAAATACCGGTGTAGGTTGCTGGGTTGGAGCGCGGCGTACGACCAATCGGGCTTTGATCGATATCGATCACCTTATCGAAATGCTCCAGCCCCTGAATCTCGCGGTGAGCGGCGGGTTCCGCCAGCGTCGCGCCGTTCAACTGACGCTGCGCGAGTGGGAACAAGGTATCGTTAATAAGGGTGGATTTGCCCGACCCTGACACGCCAGTGATGCAGGTAAATAGCCCAACTGGCAGCGTCAGCGTGACGTCTTTCAGGTTATTGCCCTTCGCGCCAATCAGCTTCAGCACTTTGGTCGGATCCGCAGGCACGCGCTGTTTCGGGATTTCGATCTTGCGTTTACCGCTAAGGAACTGCCCCGTCAGCGAATCCGGCACCGCCATAATCTCTTCCATCGTGCCTTCTGCGACAATCTGGCCGCCGTGCACGCCTGCACCGGGGCCGATATCAATCACATGGTCGGCGGCGCGAATCGCATCTTCATCGTGTTCAACCACAATGACGGTATTGCCCAGATTACGCAGGTGAATCAGGGTTTCCAGCAGGCGCTCGTTGTCACGCTGATGCAGGCCGATAGACGGCTCATCCAATACGTACATGACGCCAACCAGCCCAGCACCGATCTGGCTCGCCAGACGAATACGCTGTGCCTCGCCGCCGGACAGCGTTTCCGCTGAGCGGGAGAGCGACAAATAGTTCAGCCCGACGTTCACCAGAAACTTCAGTCGATCGCCAATCTCTTTCAGCACTTTCTCGGCAATTTGGGCGCGCTGCCCGCTGAGCTTCATATTCTGGAAGAACGTCATCGCATGGCCGATGCTCATATCGGAAATCTGCGGCAGCGTCGTCTGCTCAACAAACACGTTACGCGCTTCTTCACGCAGGCGCGTCCCGCCGCAGCTGGCGCAGGAACGGTTGCTGATGAATTTCGCCAGCTCTTCACGCACCGCCGTGGATTCCGTTTCTTTATAGCGGCGCTCCATGTTGTGCAGCACGCCTTCGAACGGATGACGACGTACTGACGTATCGCCGCGATCGTTGATATATTTGAATTCGACGTTCTCTTTACCGGAGCCGTACAGAATCACTTTCTGAACCGCGGCGCTCAGGCTTTCAAACGGGGCATCGACGTCAAATTTGTAGTGCTCCGCCAGTGAGCGCAGCATTTGGAAATAGTAGAAGTTGCGGCGATCCCAGCCGCGAATCGCGCCGCCTGCCAGCGACAGCTCGGCATTTTGCACCACGCGGGACGGGTCGAAGAACTGCTGCACGCCCAAACCATCACAGCTTGGGCACGCGCCCGCCGGGTTGTTGAACGAGAACATACGCGGTTCCAGTTCGTGCATGCTGTAGCCACACACCGGACAGGCAAAGTTCGCCGAGAACAGCAGTTCTGGCTGCGTCGGGTCGTCCATATCCGCCACCACCACACTACCGCCGGACAGATCCAGCGCGGTTTCAAACGACTCAGCCAGCCGCTGCGCTAAATCTTCGCGCACTTTAAACCGGTCAACGACGACTTCAATGGTGTGCTTTTTCTGTAATTCCAGCTTCGGCGGATCGGACAGATCGCACACTTCGCCGTCGATGCGGGCGCGGATATAGCCCTGTGAAGCCAGGTTTTCCAGCGTTTTGCTGTGTTCGCCTTTGCGATCTTTCACAATCGGCGCCAGCAGCATCAGGCGTTTGCCTTCCGGCTGTGCCAGCACGTTGTCCACCATCTGGCTGACCGTTTGCGCATCCAGCGGCACATCGTGCTCCGGGCAGCGCGGCTCACCCACGCGTGCAAACAGCAAACGCAGGTAGTCATGAATTTCGGTAATCGTCCCGACCGTGGAACGCGGGTTATGCGAAGTGGATTTCTGTTCGATAGAGATGGCGGGCGACAGCCCTTCGATATGATCGACGTCCGGTTTTTCCATCAGCGACAGGAACTGACGGGCGTAGGCGGAGAGTGATTCCACATAGCGCCGCTGCCCTTCGGCATACAGCGTGTCAAACGCCAGCGATGACTTACCCGAACCAGACAAACCGGTGATTACGATCAGCTTGTCACGAGGAATTATCAGGTTGATATTCTTGAGATTATGGGTACGAGCACCACGAACTTCGATCTTATCCATTCACACACTTCCCGGAATAAAAACGGTTTGTCATCGCCTCTCGAACGGAGAGAACCGGTACGAAACGAGCAATTATGGCACAAAAAAAACTGAATGGATATCCAGTATTAAACCCGTTTACTTTGCAAACGCTGCAAATCTTACTTTCATTTCTGAAGCCATTTCGCAGGTATGACAGAGAGTTTTCCACATGGTAAGATTGATCGTTTAGACTTAAAATAAATCTATCGATTCATCAGGAGAGACGAGCATGGCCAGCAGAGGCGTTAATAAAGTGATTCTTGTCGGGAATCTGGGTCAAGACCCGGAAGTCCGCTATATGCCGAATGGTGGTGCAGTTGCCAACATCACGCTGGCTACGTCGGAAAGCTGGCGTGACAAGCAAACCGGTGAGCAGAAAGAGAAGACCGAGTGGCACCGCGTGGTGCTGTTCGGCAAACTGGCAGAAGTCGCGGGCGAATACCTGCGTAAAGGCTCTCAGGTTTACATCGAAGGCGCACTGCAAACCCGTAAATGGGCCGATCAGGCTGGCGTAGAGCGCTACACCACCGAAGTCGTTGTTAACGTCGGCGGCACCATGCAGATGCTGGGTGGACGCCAAGGCGGCGGCGCACCAGCAGGCGGTG
This sequence comes from Pectobacterium sp. S5, assembly GCF_051707265.1. NCBI lineage: Bacteria > Pseudomonadati > Pseudomonadota > Gammaproteobacteria > Enterobacterales > Pectobacteriaceae > Pectobacterium > Pectobacterium sp. S5. The sequence continues at coordinate 337,285 of NZ_JAULSZ010000003.1, read as the reverse complement.
GCAATGCAGGTGGCGGTCAGCAACAAGGCGGTTGGGGTCAACCTCAGCAGCCGCAGGGTGGCAACCAGTTCAGCGGCGGCGCGCAATCTCAACAGCGTCCTGCACAGAACAGCGCTCCAGCACAAAGCAACGAACCGCCAATGGATTTCGACGACGACATTCCGTTCTAAAGTTGAACGCAGACTTCATTGTTTAGAAACCATCGATAAGACCCCGAATTTTCGGGGTTTTTTTTGCGATGTTGAACAGCACTATGTGAACAACCCTATGCTGAACAACCCTATCGACCCAAACGCCATTTATTAGGCTTAGGTATTGGCCGCTAGCAAGACTGCATTTACCGAAAAAAGAGTATTCCCCGTTATATCTCTCTGGAAGCGTCACAATTTTCCCGCAGCAGTCTGGATATAAGCAATCCGTCGTATGGGTAAACACCACCTAGCCGTCCTCAGTTCTGCTAAATAACCTGCCGGCATAAAGCCATTTGCATTCATCTTTATTCGGGGCACCGGAGACCAAACGTTGGAGATTGCCACAATATCCCGCTAACACTACGGCAAAAATCCACAGCAGGTGCAGACTCAGATCGTAGGGATTTAAACAAATTGGTCTGGTTCTCTCTCAATAAGTGGAGGGGCATATCCGTCTATTTGATTGCTATTTTATTCCGGTAAATATCAGTCTGATTGCCAGCACTTATCCACGATAATAGGAAAATAAAATGATGAATACAGACCAAGAAATTATGGTTAATCCCGTTGAGCCAGAAGATCACACGCAGTGGCTGCCCTATTGGAAGAGTTATCAGGAATTCTATAAGGTGCAGCTTTCCGCTGAGGTAACGGAAGCCACCTGGAGCCGCTTTTTTAAAGCCGATATCCCCGTGTACTGCGCGGTAGCGAGAGAAGGATTACATATTGTGGGCTTCGTGCACTTTGTTTTTCACGATTCCACATGGGGAGTAAACTCTTATTGTTACTTAGAGGATCTGTTTGTTGCTCCGACCGCTCGCGGTAAACACGTTGGCAAAAAACTGATTGAATACGTGAGAGAACAGGCACAGCAAAAAAGCTGCGATCGGCTGTATTGGCATACTCAGGAAACCAATAAAACCGCCCAGCGACTTTATGATTGGGTGGCGGAAAAACCCGGCGTAATAGAATACAGAATGCCGCTTTAACTATAAAAAGATAAGCAGTAGAGTGATGCGGCGAAAACGCCGTATATAAATGGATTTTAAAATGAACTACCAGTCTGCTTCTCTTTTTATCTACACCGTCAGGATCTTTTTTGCAGTTTGCCTCTGTGGCGCGCTGGCGCTTGTCGGCATCAGCGCCCCAATTTTCTATCTTCTCGCGATGGGGCTGGCTTATCCCGTCATCGTCTCTATACGATTGCACAGCCTGAGTGAAAAAGGCGTTGCCCTTTTGCCAAAGGAAAAAAGCGAATGGATGGTCTACGTGCACGGCATTCCCGTGCGCGAAACCAGAACGTCCTTAACCAACCCGTATTTTTTTAGCGCCGAAAGCATGCAGAAATTTTTCCTGCGCGCCTATGTCGGAAAGCTGCTGATTCAAATCTGCGCCGTCGCCTTATTAGTACAGCAGACAATGGCGGTCAGCTGGCCGTGGTTTTATCTCGGCGTTGTTATCGCCGCGCTCTGGTTTGCTTATGCGATTGCCATGACCCTTATTGAGCTCGTTTCGATCATGAAAAATCGCTGGTTTGTCGAGAAGCTCGTCTCTCCTAGCCAAAGCGAATGGTACGGTGGATATATCGATTCCCGTGACTATCGCGTCACGGCTCTTGAACGTCTGCTGTCGCTAAAATAACGTCCCACTTACCCCACCTGCCGCACCGACTCTCTGACCACCACCTGTCCGGCCAGCTCGGTGCGCTGGGCGATACCGAGCGCCTGTGCGGGCGTCATTTGCTGTGCTAGCAGCTGTAGCGCCGCGCGGGCGATGGTCTCAAACGGCAGATGCACCGTGGTGAGCGAGACTGGCAGCATATCGAACGGCAGGATGTCGTCCATGCCCATGACGGACATATCCTCCGGCACCCGCAGCCCGTGCTGATACAGCGCATCGATCACGCCGATGGCCTGATTATCCGCCGCGCAGAAAATCGCAGTCACACCCAGCCTGTCCGGGTTAGCCGTCAGCCAGCGCAGCAGCGCGTCACGCGCCGTACGCGGGTGGAAATCCGGCAACGAGAGGATCAGATCCTCATCCACCGCAATCCCCGCCTGCGTGAGCGCATCCCGATAGCCGCGCTCACGCTGTTTGATCGTCATGCGCGACGTCCAGGTCAAGTGCAGGATCCGCGTATGTCCTTGTTCGATCAGGTAACGCACGCCCGCCGCCGCCGCATAGTGGTTGGCGGGTGTGACGCTGCTCAAGCGCATTGAGGGATCTTCACCGTTGATCAGCACCGCCGGAATACCGCTTTCTGCCACAGCGTTCAGCAGCGTCGGGTGATCGTCATTCACAATCAGAATGCCGCTCTCTTTTCCACCCTGAAGTTCACGCAACAGCTGCTGTTCGTTAATGGTGTCGTGTTCCCCCAGAAACGGACGCAGTTGGATATTGCGTTGCAGACAGAGCGTTTTCAGGGCGTTAATCAGCGTCAGCGACACCAGATTGTACTCACTCTCCAGCATCAGGTTGCGCGGCGTCGCCAGCAGAATGTGGCGCAGCGGTTCCGTCTGCGCAACAGTCGCTTTAGCCACTTTATGCAGCGGATAGCCCTGCTCGGTGGCAATCGCCATAATGTGCTGCCTGACTTTGGCGCTGATCGGTGCCGTCCCGTTCAGCGCGCGGGAAACCGTGCTGATGGAAACCCCCGCGCGGTCAGCAATATCCTTGAGTGTCGCCATTATTTCATCCCCGTGTTGGCAATCCCCGTCGTGATGTATTTTTGCAGGAAGACGAACACCGCCGTCACCGGCAGAAGCGAAAGCATCGTCATCGCCAGTATATAGTGCCACTGCACCGAGAACTGCCCCTGAAACGCATTCAGACCGATTTGCAGCGTAAAATTATCCTGACTGGAGAGGACGATCAGCGGCCAGAGGAAGTCGTTCCAGCGCCAGATCACCGAGAAGATCGCCAGCACCGCCAGCGCGGGTGCGGTTAATGGCAGGATGATCTTCCAGTAAATACGGAACTCGCTGGCGGCATCGATACGCGCCGCCTCGATCAGCTCATCGGGGATCGTCAGCATGTATTGCCGCAGCAGGAATACGCCCGTCGGCGTCGCCACCGTGGGGATAATCACGCCCCACAGGTTATCGCCCATGTTCAGGCCAATCACCACCAGAAACGTCGGCACCATGACCACCGACAGCGGAATCATCATGGTAGAAAGAAACAGCGTCAGCACCGTACCGCGCCCGCGAAACTCGTATTTCGACAGCGCAAAGGCCGCCATCGAACTGAGCAACAGGGTCAGCAGCGTCGCCATCACCGTCACGAACACGGTGTTCTTCAGGTAGGTGGCAAAGTGGAACTTCGTTATCGGCGTCGTGTAGTTCTCCGTCTCCAGATGCAGGGCCTTCATCGGCACCAGATCTTTGGTCGACACACGCACCACCTCACTCGGCGCATCTGGGTTCACCAGTTGTGCAATCAGGCCGATGCGCCTGACCAGCGCCATGGTTTTCGCTTCGCCGTCGTCCTGCTTAACCTGCCACAGCTCCAGCGGCTTCGGGTACTCCGGCAGCGTGATGGTATCCGCCGCCTGCGGCAGAAAGCTGGGCGGAAAGCGGTTGATCTCCGCAGGCGTTTTGAACGACGACATCGCCGCCCACATCACCGGAATCATCACCAGCAGCGTACCCACCACCAGCCAGACCCAGCTCATGATATCCGTTATGTGAATGCGCCCCGGATGACGGGTACGGGTGAGAAATGCGATTATTTTCATCATGGCTCCCGTTATTTTTTCCCTTCCAGCCGACGCGTCAGCAGGAACTGCAACGCCGTCAGGATCATCAGCACCACGCCCATCAGTACCGAGGCCGCCGAAGCCAGCCCGTAGAGTGACGCGTTTGACGAAAAGGCCGTCTGGTAGATGTACTGCACGATAAAACTGTTGGCCGTGCCGGGGCCGCCGCCGTTGGTCAGCACCCAGGCTTCATCGAAGATTTGCACGCTGTTGATGGTCAGCAAAATCACAACCACCAGAATGTTCGGTGCCAACAGCGGTAGCGTCAGGCGATAGAAACCACGCCAGCGCGAGGTGCCGTCCACCGCCGCCGCCTCATAGATATCACGCGGGATCGCCTGCAATCCGGCCAGCAGGATCAGGGTATAAAACCCGACGTGAAACCAAACGGAGACAAACACCACCCAGAAGCGCGAAAACGTCGGATCGAGCAGGAAGGTAATCGGCTGCCCGCCCAGCGACGACAGCACCAGATTCAGCAGGCCGTTGCGGTTAAGGAACCACTGCCAGATCAGGCCAACGACCACCGGTGACAGCAGCACCGGATAGAAGAACATGGCGCGGAAAAAGCCACGGGCGATAATCTTGCGGTTGAGGATCAGCGCCGTCACCAGCGCCACCAGCAGCGTGCAGAGCACGTTGAAAAAGGTGAACGACACCGTGTTGTAGACGCCAGTCCAGAACAGATCCTGTTCACAGGTGGATGGCTCGGCGTAGTTGCCGCAACTCAACAGCGTAGAAAAGTTATCCACGCCGACGTAAGGGCGTTCCCACAGCAGGATATTGGTGCCGCCGGTAAAGGCGTAGCACACCGCCAGCAGAATCGGAATAAAGACAAAAACGGCGAACAGCAGCATATTCGGTGCGATAAAAAACCACGGCATCACTTTGCGACCACCGAGTTTTTGTAGCAGATTCACCGCTTTTTCCACTGGCGTTACCAGCTTATCGATCAGCGATCCTGCGGGCAGTAAGGCAATCTTTTTCATGTCGTCCTCTCTCGTCGCGATAATTAGTGTTCGGTACAACGCGGCAATGTGTCATCCGTTTTGCCGTCGAACAGATGGCAATACGTCGGCGGGAAGCGGACGAACACCGATTCACCCGCGGCAAACTCGCGATGCTGCGCCAGATGGACGATCATCTCATCGTCAATACCGCTCATTCGCCCATAGATGAAGGTCTCATGTCCCATCATCTCGCAGCGATCGACGCACAGTGCCATGCCCTCGCCGTCCTCTACCAGCTCGCAGTGTGAAGGACGAATGCCGAGCGTGACGTTCTGCCCGACGGTGCCGATAAACGGCAGCACCAGACGATTGCCGGACGGACACTGCACTTCAACGCCGTCCGCGCAGGTGGCGACGATCTGCGCCGGGAACATATTCATACGCGGTGAACCAATGAAGCCCGCGACAAATTTGTTTTTCGGCCGATTGAACAGCTCCAGCGGCGTACCAACCTGCTCGATGCGACCGGCGTTCAGCACCACAATGCGCTGCGCCATCGTCATCGCTTCCACCTGATCGTGAGTCACGTAAATCATGGTCGTGCTCAGCTTCTGGTGCAGACGAGACAGCTCGCCGCGCGTCTGCACGCGCAGCTTGGCATCCAGATTGGAGAGCGGTTCATCAAACAGGAACAGGTCGGGTTCACGCACGATAGCGCGACCAATGGCCACGCGCTGCTGCTGCCCACCCGACAGCGCACGCGGTCGGCGATCCAGATACGGTTCCAGCCCCAGCATGCGGGCGGCTTCATCAATACGACGGGCGATTTCGTCTTTGGGGAAGTGCAGGTTCTCCAGCCCGAACGCGAGGTTCTTGCGCACCGAGAGGTGCGGATAGAGCGCGTAAGACTGGAACACCATCGCAATCTTGCGCTCCGCTGGGGTGAGATCGTTCACCTTGCGGTTGTCGATCCACAGCTCGCCGCTGCTGATCTCTTCCAGCCCGGCAATCATGCGCAGCAGCGTGGATTTTCCACAGCCCGACGGACCGACAAAGACCATGAACTCGCCGTCATGAATCGTTAAGTCCACGCCTTTGATGATGCTCACCGCACCATAATTTTTGTGGACGTTCTTTAGTTCCAGACTCGCCATTGTCAGCCCTCGCAAACAGAATCTAACTGTGCCAATAACATCAGCATGACCAGCGCCTGCCCGTAAGGCACGGCGACATTGGGAATATCGCGATAGAACTGTAAGTCGTGTCCCATCGCCGTGCCGTCCGAGACACCCTGCACCACGCCCTGTGCGTCAATCTGCGCCACCACGGCGGCATAGCCTTTTTCCAGTACGTCCTGCGGGAAATCGTGCAGCATTCCCAGCCGGCGCGCCGTCAGAATTCCGGCGATAAACCCGGCGCTGGCGGACGTCTCCAGCGGTGAATCCGGGTCATCCAGCAGCGTGTGCCACAGGCCGGAATCGTGCTGGCAGCGTGCCAGCGTTGTCGTTTGCTGTTCCAAAATTGCTTCCAGCGTGCGCAGCACTGGCGCGGACAGTTGATCCTCCGCCAGCACTCGCATTTCCGGCAGCACCAGCGTGATCCAGGCGTTACCACGTCCCCAGAATGCATTGGCATAGTGATGACGACCGACGAACGTCCAGCCGTGATACCACAGCCCGCTGCGCACATCGGCCAGATAGCGTGCATGTGTGACGAGCTGGTATTCCGCCTCTTCGATCAGATCGCGGCGAGAGAGTAATTTCCCCGCGACCACCAGAAACAGTCCCGCCATAAACAGCGTGTCATCCCACAGCTGTCCGGTATTCGGCCGCTCTTTCACCGTGTGCTGGAAGCCGCCGTCCTCGGTTTTCGGCAGTGAGTGCAGCAGCCAGTCCGCCCAGTCGCTTACGGTTTCACGCCACTGCGCAGGGGCATCCGGTTTGTCCTGACACAGCAAGGCCAGCACCAGCATCGGTGCCGTCGAGTTGATCTGACGCGGCGGCAGCCCGGCATCCAGCTTTTGCTGATACCAGTTCGCCAGCGTCGTCAGCATGGTGTCGTCCTGCGTCAGATGCGCCAGCTTCCAGAAGCCGTACAGCCCGACGCCAACTTCCCAGTCCCACTCTTCGAATTGAATCGTCAGTCCGGCGTCCGGCGCATCGTCCTGCGTCACGCTGTCGATCGCTTTCAGGCGGCAAAATGCCCGCGCCACCTGCGCCAGCAGCGCTTCGGTTTGTTGTCGGTTAAGTGAACCTGTCTGCATGTCATGGGTTTCCTGTGTTGAACTGCGGGACGACCGGGACATCGTCGGGGAAAACAAAAGGCTGCTGCGCCACGCTGAATCCTGCTTTGTGGCTAAAGGCCAATTCGCCGTAATCGGGATCGTCGATACGCACGCCGTTGTTATCGAAAGTCAGAACGCGCCCTCGGAAGCGGTCAGCGAACGCGGCGAATCCTTCCTCACCGTCGCCGCTGTCCACGGCGACAAACCAGACGTTCTGCTCGCCATACGCCCGCAGTTCGCCTTCCGCCTGCTGACCTGCGGTCGCAAACGGCTGTAATCCGGCGGGATTATGGAAGGCGGCATAGCCGTTACCGCCGCGCACGAAGCACCAGACATCTTCAACGATGACGTCATCCAGCGCAGTTTGCGGCAGATAGAGGTGTGTCCACGGGCGGATATCCTGTTGCAGATCGAACACCATCAGCGCGCGATTGCGATGCTGCATCAGGTGCGGCAAGCGTCCGTTGCCCGCCCAATAAGAAGGACGGTGCACGCCGTCAGGGCGATCCTCGCCGGGGTGGTTCACCCACAGGCGGGCGGCATAGTGCGTACCCAGCCGCACATCCAGCAGATGCTGTTGGTGTCCTGGCCGGCCGGGGTGATGATCGAAGACGGAAGAAAACGCAACGTCGCGCTGCTTCCAGGCGATGATGCGGGCGCTGCGGTTCAGCCCCTGCACCCAGCGAGCTTCTGCACCGTGCGGCAGTGACCAATGCGCGATCCGATCCGTCGTTTCCGGCGGCTGATAGTCGCTCAGGCACAGCAGCGGCAGCGCGGCGCAGTGCGGAATCAGCCAGCCCTCGCCCCACATCAGCGCACACAGGCCGGACAGCTCAGTCAACATGCCGGAGCGCAGCTCTTTATCGTAGGCACGCCCCATGGTGCCAACCGCGACGCCGTTCTGATGTACCCACGCCGTCATCAGCATGATGCGGTCAATCACCACGCGAGATTTCTCACGCAGATCGGCATCCTGCGCCAGCTCGTACAGCGCCACCAGCCCAATCAGATCGATGGGGTAATAGGCCGCCGAATTCCACTCCACCAGCCCGTGTTCCAGAATGGAATCAAACCAGCGCGTCAGGCGTTCGTGGGCAATCGCCTTTTGCTCCAGACCGCGACGGCCACTGCATGGGAAGGTGTCATCAGGGAAGTTTTGCCCAGCCAGATACTGCGCGACGTGGAAGCACAGGCAGTGGTTTTCGCTCCAGAACCACATGGTGTCGTTGCCCGGTTCATCAATCCAGTAGCGGAAACCGAGAATCGCGCTGCGCACGCGCCGCCAGTCCTGCGGCGGCAACTGCTGCCCCTGATAGCGCTGCCACAGCCAAATCAGCGGCACCAGTTGGAAATCGGCACAGTCTTCACGGCGGCTGATTTTCTGCAATGCGCTGTTGAGAATCGGCGCGGCGGCATCGTTGCCCTCGCCCGTTGCGACAATCGCCAGCAGCCGCCCGAGGCGCTCAAAACCGTGCAGCGCGGTATGGCGTAGCACCGCTTCACGCCGTGCCGCCAGCGTCGGTAACGCGGGCATCGTTTGTTCAGGCAAGCGCCCAAAGCTGAGCGTTCGCGTCAACGTAATGCCGTTGCAGGTCGCGGCACAGACCAGATCGTAGTAGCCCACCAGAACCGCAGGCAGATCCACCTGCCAGCCCAGATTGCCGGCAGGCAGCGTCTGTTTCTGCTGCCATACGGGGACGGATTCGTTGACGTTGCCAATCAGCCGATGCGCCATCGTCACGGATTCCGGCAGCGGCTGCGCGCTGTTCAGCACCAGCACGGGCGGTTGAATCAGGTTATTCTCCAGTGCAAGCCCATTCACCCAGCCATCCAGCGCGGCCAACTGTTCGCTGAGTGCAGCGTCCTCATCAAGCTGCCAGAAAAGCGTGTCGTCTCCCTGATAGCACAGGCTGAACAGGTAGTCGGTATCGCGCTCGCACAGCTCTTCGCTATGCACCACCAGCGTATTCGCCCCTACTTTCAGTGGCAGCGTGATAGCACAGGTTTGTTCGGTATTGCGGGTAAACGGCGTAAAGCGGGTAATCGGCTCGCCGTTCAGCCACAGCGTAACGCCACCGCAGGTGCTGAGCGTAAACGCTGCCGCCTGCGCGCTGTCGCTATGGATCACGCAGCGGGAAAAGCGCTGCACGTGAACCGGACACGGCCAGAAATCGCTGAAATTCACGCTGCGGCTTTCATCGCCGCCGCTCCACATCAGCGGGAAGCGTAAATCGTCCGGCAGCGCCACGTCGCGCTTTGCCTCTTCCTGTAAAAAACGTACGCGACAGGGCAGCACACCGACATCGACAAAACCGTTAATAAAGCGGTAATTCACCTTATCCGGCAGCGTATCCGGCTCGGCGAAATAACGTTTTTCCGTCAACTCGGTGATGAGAAACCGATTAATGACGCCGTTCTTCTTTAATTTCCAACCGATATTCATACGGAATCCTGTTTACGGCGTTGAAAAATAAAATAACGAAAATGTATGGCGGCACTTATTTGCACTCTCGCTGTGCACACCCTGCCAATATTTAGAGCAGCGGGTCATTCCCTGCACCGTGATATCGCAATTAGAATGCAAATTTGCATTAAATTGTCATTTGCATTCATTTATTGACATTTCGCATTAATAAATAAGATTCTCGCGTTTATATATGTGATTAATATCACAAAAATGCTTTATTTAAATCAACATTTAAAATATCTTTAACCTGCTTCACATAAATCAATCAGCGTTCTGTCCATGAWTGCATGATGAAAATGACAGATGAATGCAAATTTGCATTAATTAAAAGACAACATAAATCGCAGGAATAAAATAAACCCCGTCGCCAACGCCAGGGTATTTACGTCATTAATCAAACATAAGATGTGCTCACCAACGGAGAGGTTTATGATGCGTTCCAACACCGCGTTATTTTTTTCCGCCCTTTCACTGGGGTTATTCAGCAGCAGCGCGTTAGCCGCCAAAACGCAAATAACATTTTTATATAGTGACGACGATCCCGAATTAGTGCATTTCATGGAGCAGAAAGTAAAATCTTTCTCCCAGGGTAATGAGCGCATCGATGTGAATTTTGTCAGCACCGGCTATAACGCGCTGCAAACACAGTTACCGATGCAGTTGGCGGCGGGTTTAGGCCCGGATATTGCCAAAACCACGCAAATGGGGCTGCTCGGCTATACGCTGGATTTACGTCCCTATCTGAAAGATCCGGCCGCCTTTGAGAAACGCTATAGCGCCGGCATCGAAAAGATCATGCGCGTGAAAGGCGTGCATAAAGCGGATGCGCTGCCGGGCTTTGTCGCTTCCTGGACTGCCGATCTGCCGTTCGTTAACGTGACGCTGTTTGAGCAGGCAGGCGTTCCTCTGCCACAGCCGGGCTACACAATTGATGATTTGATGAAAGCCTCGAAGCTGGTCGCGGAAAAAACCGGCGTGCATATTCCCTTCACCATCGACCGCAGCGGTTTCCGCTTCTCCGGCCCGGCCTACTCTTATGGCGCACGTTACGATAAAGACGGGCTGATCAACTTCCCGGACGCGGCAGCGCAACAGTGGATTAAAGATCTGAAACGCTGGTCGGATGAAGGCGTGTTCCCGCGTGAAATGTGGGGCGCGGCGGGCGGCGGTCAGTACAAGAGCATGGCGGACGATTTCGTGAACGGCAACATCGTGACCTACTTCTCCGGCAACTGGCTGTTGAACCAGTTCAGTAAGCAGATTGGCGACGGTTTTGACTGGAAAGTGCTGCCTGCACCTTGCAAAGAGAAATGCATTTCGATGGGCGGCGCGACCTTCATCATGCCGTTCACCACCACCAAACACCCGCAGGAAGTCGCCGAATTCATGGAGTGGCTGGGCAGCGAACCGCTACAACGTGAGATCGCCGAGCGCTTCAATATCATCGTCGGCGCGGATATTACCGATCTGCACTACCAGACCAAAGATAAGCACGTGATCGACGGCCTGAACACCGCGCGCGAAGAGATCAAAAAGATCCCGTCTTACGTCTTTGATTGGGAACGCATGGAAAGTCTGGGCGCGAACGAACTGTATCCGATCATCCTGACGCGCTTTACCCAATACCTGAACGATCAAGTGTCGTTTGATGAGTATCTGCGCCTGACGTCAAACGATGTGAAGCGCCTCAACGAAACGATCGCGACGAATCAACAACAGCGGAAAAACGCACCGTGAAATGGCAACTGAGGGCGATCGACATCGATGGCGACCGTCCCTTTGATCGCGTTAGCGAAAGCACGGTATGCGAACAGCGCTGGCCGGGGCAAAACCGCTCTCTGCTGGTCAGCGGCGGTTTCACCCGGCTGCTGCACTGGCATGACGGCCTCCTGACCTGTCGCGGCGGTGACAGCTTCCCCATCGGCAACCCGGCCAGCCTGTCGCGGCTGGGGCTGTGGGCGGTACAGGAGATGCTTCAGGCCGTTGAGGGCATCACCCCGCTGACGCCACTCAGTGAAGCGCTGTTCCTGCACTTCGATAAGCATGTCGATCGGGTTATCGACTGGTCAAAGCAGGCGCAGGCCGCAGACTACACCACGCTCGGGCACGTTGTGCTGGCACATCCACAGGACGCGTTGGTGGTGCAACTGCTGACCCGTTGCGCAGGTGAGCTGGCTCTGCTGCTCAACAGCCTGCCGGACTCACAAACTGAATCCGTCAGCCTCAGCGGCGATCTGGCGGCGGCCTGTCTTCCCTATCTGGATTCTGGAGCACGCACATCATGACGACATGGCTCTATGCCGGTGTAGATGGCGGCGGCACAGGCTGTCGGGCTCGAATTTATCAGGCCGACGGTACGCCGCTCGGTCAGGGACACGGCGGTCGCGCCAATCTGCTGCTCGGCGTGGAAAGCGTGCGCCAGTCGGTGGACGACGCCATCGCACAGGCGTTGAAGCACAGCGGGCTGTCGCCGGATGATGTATCCCGGCTGAACGTCGGGCTGGCACTCGCCAGCGCAGAACATCGCGCCGCCTATGAGGCATTTCTGGCGTTGCCACATCCTTACGCAACTCAGGTGCTCAATACCGATGCGCTGGGTGCCTGTCTGGCCGTCAACCAAGGGAAAGATGCCGGCGTGGTCATTGCCGGAACCGGCTCCTGCGGGCTGGCGTGGCAGAACCAGACGATTACCGCCTACGGCGGCCATGAATTCCCGATTTCCGATCAGGGCAGCGGTGCACGGCTTGGTCTGGCAGCGCTGCAACATACCTATAATGTGCTGCAAGGCTGGTGCGCGCCGTCTGCGCTCAGTCAGAGCATCGACGACGTCTTTTCCGCCAATACAGCGCCCACACAGGCCACGAACACGCTCGACGCGCTACAGACGTTTAGCCAGCAGGCGAAACCGGGCGATTATGCGCAGTTCGCCCGCCACGTATTTGACTGCGCTCGGCAGGACGATGCCGTTTCTCACGCGCTGCTCGCGCAGACGGCCAGCGAAATCAGCCTGCTATTGGCCGCCGTGGCACGCCACGCGACACCTCGCTTATCGCTCATGGGCAGCATCGGCTTACACATTCGCCCGTGGCTGCCGGACGAGTGGCAATCTCAACTCGCCGCCCCGATGGGCGATGCACTCGACGGCGCACGATTGATTGCCTGTCATGATTATGCGTTATACCGCTAGTCCTTTGGGTTCGACCAGCAACCCCACTATGGAGATAGTCATGGAATCACTCACTCGTAGAACTTTCGTCAAGCTCGGCGCAGGCAGCGCCATTACGCTGGCTGGCGGCTTTTTTCACGCGAATGGCGAATCAGCCGCCCCCGCCGGGCCGCTGCGTATCGCCATTATTTCGGATGTCCACGTCCACAATATCTACGGCAACTACGATTTTGACGGTTTGCCCGATGCACAGACTGGAAAAAAGCTGACCATTCGCACCCTGAAAGATTCGGTGAATTCGACCCGTATCTTCAATGAGCCCTACTTTGCGCTGCTGGCCGCGCTGGACGAACTGGCAAAACAGCAGGTGAAATACGTGGTGCTGTCCGGCGATTATTCTGATGACGGCCAGCAGCCTACCGTTGAAGGGATTGCCGCTATCCTGACGCGGTATGAGCAGCAGCACGACATGCGCTTTTTCGCCACGCCCGGCAACCACGATGTCAATCGTCCGCAGGGCGATGACTCTTGGCAGAGAATGCTCAACGCCGACGGCAGCAGCACCATGCTGAGCAGCAAACCCGGCGTTAAGCTTGGCGACGCGCAGTCGCTGATCGTCACCACCAAGATGCAGGCGCTCGGCTATGAACGTGGCCTGCCGCTGATGAAGCCGTTTGGTTTCTTTAAACGCGACGACTTCCTGCACTGGGAAACGCCGTTTGGCGACAGCGATGAACTCAGTAAACGCCAGTATCTCGCCCGCTCACCGGACGGCAGCAAGCAGTGGAATATCGTGGACGCGTCCTATCTGGTGGAGCCGGAAGCGGGACTGTGGCTGCTTTCCATCGATGCCAACGTATATCAGGTCAAAGACGGCCCGGAGAAACGTGAAGGGATTGAAGGCTATTCCACCAGCAGTAACACCGGCTGGAATGCACTGCTGACCGAGAAACCGTTCATGCTGCCGTGGGTGAAATCGGTGGTACAGCGGGCGAAAGCGCAGAACAAGAAGCTGCTGGTGTTCTCGCACTATCCGCTGGTCGATTTCCTCGACGGCACGGTAGAAGACGAAAAGCAGCTGTTTGGCAGCAACAGCTTCATTAAACGCACGCCGAGGCCGGAGGTTGCCGAACAGGCGCTGGCGGCTGGAATTCGACTGCACTTCAGCGGCCACCTGCACGTTAACGACACCGGCGTGTATCGAGGTTCACAGGGGACGTTGGTGAATGTGGCGGTGCCGTCGTTGGCTGCTTACCCGCCCGCCATGAAGCTGGCGACGCTGCATAGTGACCGAGTCGATATCGATACGCTGGTCCTGCGCAACGTGCCGCAATTCAACCATCTGTTCCCGTTCTATCAGAAAGAGTTGGATCGCACCGGTGAACCGCTGGGCGATATTCTGAAAAGCCGCGATTATTACGACTTCCTGCACCATCATCTGGCGCTGCTGGTACGCCAGCGTTTTCTGGTGAAAGACTGGCCGGAAGATTTATCGCCTCTCATCAATACGCTGAACTGCGCCGATCTGCTGTGGATCGCGCAGCAGCAGGAACCACTCAGCGCCAAAACGCTGCCCGACGCCACCGAGCGCAAACCGAATGCGGTTGCAGGCACAGATGGGTTACAGGATATTTCGCTGCTCACGCTGGTGACCGACTGGTATTGCCTGCGCAACGGCAGCGATCTCGCCTGGCAGGACATTCCGTCTGCGCGGGTGAAACAGTACCGCGCCCTGCTGGCGGCCTACACGCCAACAGCCACGCTGCCGCCGGACAGCCTGCAATACCGCTTCGGCCTGATGCTAAAAATCCTCGCGGGTTATATCAATGATGAGCCCGCGACTCGCTTTGTGGTTGATATGCAGGGGAATTTCGTCACGGTGTGATGTGTTCATGTGATTGCCTTTTAGTCACATGGGTTATGTACATGCGGAAACGGTTTCGTGCGCCACACTGAAGATAAAGCTGAGCCAACTCATATTGCTCACGGGTCTTCTCTTCACGGCGTAAAAAATTATGCTGAGGTGAACATGAACGCCGAGTGAGCGGCATGGACGCCGCGAAAGCCAGTGCCGCGTCGGACAAAAACGTCAACGACGTTTTGAACAGCACTTGTGCTGGCCCGAAGGGCGAGCCCCATTTATTGGGCGAGTAAACGCGTCACTGGCGGCTCGACAAGCGGGCATGGGCACCGAAGGAACCGCGTTAGCGGCATAATTTCCGCCAAAAGCCGGGGTTCATAGGGGGCTGGCGTAGCCCCCTATGTCGGGCGCGTGCTACGACGTAGCATGATGATAACAGTGCTTGCAGCGCACGAAATATTGCACTCCCGCCCCAGAAACCACTTACAACCAAACCTAATCCGCTTACATAATTTTTTACCTATTGCCTCTATCATCATCGATAAAAATCGGTATGTTATAATATAACAATTTAGATTTCACCGATGATAATGACAAGTTTTTACTCCCTCTCCGCGCTGAAGCGCGTGTTACTGGTTTCCCTGCTGTTGGTGCCGTTGTGGCTATTGGTTGGGTGGGCGGTGGTGTTGCCATGATTGCCCTACAGGAACTGGCCTTTGGCTATCGTCATCAACCACCGCTCGCGACACTCAGCGGGTGTTTTCATCAAGGTTCGCTGACGGCGATTATTGGCGCAAACGGCAGCGGAAAATCGACGCTGCTGAAAACGCTGGCGGGTCTGTTGCCGCCGCTTTCTGGTTCGTTCAGCCTCGGTAATGGCTGCAAAGATAACGCTATCGGCTATTTGCCGCAGCTCTCCGAATTCGATCGGCAGTTCCCTATCAGCGTGCGCGATCTGGTGCTTATGGGGTCGCTGCCCCAGCGCGGGTTGCTGCGAGGTATCAACGCCAACTGGCATCGCAAAGCGACTGACGCGCTCGATGCCGTCTCCATGACAGATTTTGCCGATCGGCATATTGGCGTTCTGTCCGGTGGGCAGCTACAGCGCGTGCTCTTCGCGCGGTTGCTGCTGACACAGGCTCCCATCATTCTGCTGGATGAGCCTTTTACTGGTATCGATAGCCACACCACGCGGACACTCTTGCAGATCATCGAGCAGCTTCACGCCGAAGGCAGGACTATTCTGGCCGTGTTGCACGATCTGGAACTGGTCGGGCAGCATTTTCCCAACATCTTGCACCTCACCCCGGACGGCCCTCACTGGGGTGAGACTCAGCCCATATTACATAGCCTGCGCAAGGCCGACAGCGATACGCCAACGCTCAGGATCGTCACATCATGATGCTATTTCACCTCATTACTTCTCCTTTTGCCGAATTCGGTTTTATGCGCCGTGCGCTAGTCGGCTGTCTGGTCATCACGCTGAGCGCCGCGCCGCTGGGCTGTTTCCTGCTGTTGCGACGCATGAGCCTGATTGGCGATGCGCTGTCGCACGCGGTCTTACCCGGCGTCGCCATCGGCTACCTCATCTCCGGGATGTCACTGCTGGCAATGGGGATCGGCGGCTTTATCGCCGGACTGGCCGTCGCCATGCTCTCCGGCTTTGTCACCCGCCACACGGAATTAAAAGAGGACGCCAGCTTCGCCGGATTTTATCTCGGCTCGCTGGCGCTCGGCGTCACGCTGGTGTCACTGCGCGGTTCCAGCGTCGATCTGCTGCATGTGCTGTTCGGATCGATCCTCGCCGTGGATCGCGACGCGCTGATCGACATTGCGCTGATCGGATCGACCTCTTTGCTAGTGCTGGCGGTGATCTATAGAGCGCTGGTGATTGAATCGTTTGACGTGACCTTCCTGCGCATCAGCTCAGGACGCTATCGGGCATTGATCCACGGGCTGTTTCTATCGCTGGTGGTGCTGAATCTAGTCGCGGGATTCCAGCTGTTAGGCACGCTGATGACGGTCGGCATGATGATGCTGCCTGCCGCCAGCGCACGGTTCTGGACGCAGCGCCTGCCCATGATGCTCGGCATTGCGGTGCTGCAAGGGATGCTCGCCAGCCTGATCGGGCTGCTGTGGTCCTACTATGCTGAGCTGCCCGCCGGGCCCGCCATCATTCTGACGATTACGCTGTTTTTCTGTTTCTCGGTCTGCGTTGGTCACAACGGTGGGCTGTTACGCCTGCGTCGGTGACCGATGAATCTCGTTATCTGCAACTGTCTGTGAGGGAAAAATGAAACGTTCACTGTTAGCTATTGCGTTATCCGGCCTGCTGCTTAGCCCACTGGCGATGGCAAAGAACCTTGATGTTGTCGCCAGCTTTTCCGTACTGGGCGATATGGTCAGCCACATCGGCGGCGATCGCGTTACCGTCACTGATCTGGTGAAGCCCAATGGCGATCCGCATGAATTTGAGCCTTCTCCGAAAGACAGCAAAACGCTGGCTAGCGCCGATCTGGTTTTCGTTAATGGGCTGGGTCTGGAAGGGTGGATCGATCGGCTGGTCACCGCCTCCGGCTACCGTGGCGACGTCATTACGGCCTCAAACGGGATTGAAACCCGCACCATGGTGGAAGACGGCAAAACGGAAACCGATCCGCATGCCTGGAACAGCATGAGCAACGGCGTGGTCTACGCGCACAACATCGTCAACGCGCTGGTGAAAGCCGATCCAACGAATGCCGATTACTATCGCCAGCAGGGTGAAGCCTACATCAAACAGTTACAGGGGCTGGATAGCTACGCGAAGAAAACGTTCGCTACTATTCCGCCAGAAAAACGTAAAGTGCTGACCAGCCATGACGCGTTCGGCTATTTCGGCCAGGCCTACGGCGTGAAGTTCCTGTCGCCGGTGGGCTACTCCACGGAATCGGAAGCCAGCAGCAAAAAAGTGGCTTCGTTGATTAAGCAAATCAAGCAAGAGAAGGTGAAAAGCTACTTCATTGAAAACCAGACCGATGGACGTCTGGTGAAGCAAATCGCGACAGCCAGCGGCGCACAGCCCGGCGGTGAGCTGTACCCGGAAGCCCTGACCGACGCCTCCGGCCCCGCGGCAACCTACACGGCTGCGTTTAAGCACAACGTCGATACCCTCGCCGCCAGCATGAAGTAAGCCTCATCCCTGCCCTTGCGCTGATCAACAGAGACGCACAAGGGCAGCGATATCGGTTAGCACATGTCCTCTGTTAACATAGTGCCGTGCTAATTTGTGACCAACTGCACCACCACCAGCCTTCCCCCTTCCTGGGTGGAAAGCACAAACTGGGCACCGTCCGTCAGCGCCAGTTTATCTCCGATGGCGACCTTCCTTTTGTCGGGTAACGACATCAGTTCCTCAATGCCCTCATTAACCAGCCACCATTGGTCATTATGAAACACGAAATAGCCAACACGTTTCTTCTGTTCTGCGGTCGTGCGCTCGTTGGGGGCAATTAACCGGTTCACGTGCCAGGCATACAAGGACTGACCATTCCATACCATCAGACGGTGATCATCGGGACGATAGCTTCCCGTTGTCCGTGAAGAATACAGATTCAGTATCGGCAGTTTTCCTTTATACGGCGTGCCGCAGTAAGGGCATGAAGGCTGCGTTTTACCGGAAAATACATACCATTTCTGCTCACAGGCTGCATTCTGGCACGGCTGGATGAGATCGACCGTTTTCACCAGTGCCGTTTCCCACTCATCGGCCGTTGGGCGCTTGGTTGGCTCATGCAAACCGGTAATAAAGGCTTTCTCAAAGAGAGGCGTAAGATAAGGCCCGAGAACGGTATAGGGGATCTTATCCGTATCTGCCCACGGTAAGGATGATGGGCTAACCTGGCTGAGTTTAACCGCATTGCTACGGTCTGTCGGGTGCTCGATAAACAGCGCCTTTTCCCCCATAGACAGGGATTCGTCCCGCATTTCATCATCCATGTCATGAATTTTACCGCCCCGTAGCGGGTGTCGGTAAAACAGATACATATAGATTAATACTGACAGCGCGTGGCGATCGGTGCTGATGCTCGGTAAGATCCGGTTAGCATCCTCTTTCGCCAGATGGGTGGTTTTCACGACTTCGGGGGCAATAAAGTCCGGCGTGCCGACAACGTCCGGCGGGTATTTCCCCGGCACCACCAAACCATCGATATCGATCACGCAGGCATGCCCGGCTTCAGGATCCACCAGCACATTCTTATAACTTAGGTCGCTATGACACAAACCCGCAGCGTGCATGCGTCGTACCGCACGGGTCAACAACAGGCAGACTTTCAGGTAATTGAGCAGGTTGCCGCGCTCACGCGGATCGAGGAATTTATTCTGATTATTCGCACTGGCGAACCATTTCCCTTCTTTTTCCCGCCCCTTGATACCAAGAAAATCATCATTCTTAGAACCATACTTAAAGAAAAAGTGGCTGTGGTAGGTTGGCACCACAATCCCTATCCGCCCCTGATGCTCAACCACGCTGGTCGGCCAGCAGAACAGGTCTTGCCAGTAGTCGCCCCCCGCTTGCTCAAAAATACTTTGCCGATAGCGGCCGGTGATCATCGCGATCCGTTCTTTCGCCTGCTCATTCTGGGGCTTTTTGTAGAAAGCCACCACGTAGGTCTTATCAGGGGAAAAATAGACATCCTTCATCGAACCCGAACCGATGATTTCGTCAACGTATTGGACAGGCTCACCGTCTCGGGTAGTACAACTAATAATATTAGCCATTGATTATCACCAGCGATCCATTTCTGAGACTCACCATGCCACGACGATCGTCCGGTCATCATGGTTTCCGGGCGAGAAAAAGTTTAGCCACTCAGCCAGTTGTTCTGCCGCTTGTTCGCTGTCATTCAGACAGGGGGCAATATCGGCGACCAGCACATCCCATTTTT
This sequence comes from Pectobacterium sp. S5, assembly GCF_051707265.1. NCBI lineage: Bacteria > Pseudomonadati > Pseudomonadota > Gammaproteobacteria > Enterobacterales > Pectobacteriaceae > Pectobacterium > Pectobacterium sp. S5. The sequence goes on along the minus strand of NZ_JAULSZ010000003.1, from coordinate 317,681 downwards.
CCGGGTTTTTTAGCCCATTATCGGTTTCAAAATACGGATCGGACACCCCGTCCGTCATCAGGATCAGGTGCGAAATATCGCTCCATTTGCCGATAATGACTCGCTCGCTAAACTGGGGATCCTGTACAGCATTCAGATCCAGAAAGCGGGTCTGCCCTGCATATTCACCGCTATCTGGCTTGCCTAATAGACGCACTTTGCCCACCGGGCCGTAGGCGGCGATAGCCCCATCGCCCAGCCAGAATGAAGCGGCAAACAACCCATCCGCAGTACGCAACGATACCGTCGCGAGCAGCGTGGTGGAGTAAGATTTGACGTGTTCATCGGTTTCTATCGATACGGCGTCGAGCTTATTTACCGCAAGCTGTGCCGCCTTATAGAACAAGCTGCCGAAAAAGGTGCCGACCTCTTTCTGGCCTTCCGGCGCCCACTGGGCGATCGCAGGCTTTAGCCGCGCTGCCGATTCTTCCGCCATCTGCTGCGCCAGATAGGTTCCCACGACTGTTGTCACCAGTCGCGACCCTTCACGAGAATTTTTGGCGCTCCCTGCACCGTCGGCAACCAGCAGGATGCTCCAGCCGCTGTCATTATCGTGAGCGATAAAATAATCATCATCACGAAAAGTGCCAACGTGTTCGTGTGAACGCCCTCGGCGGCTAGCGGCGGCGATATTAACGTCTGGTTGACGGATCAGTTGGTGCGCGACATTCTCTTTAAAGTAACGATCGTCCGCTGGAGGATCGATAATTTTCCATAGGCTGCGTGGATCGGGATTCACGATCAAGAGCACCGTTGTTGTCCCTGTTAGCGCGGCTCCGCATGACCAGTGGAGGGTGATTTCCCGATCGCCACTTTGGGTCGGCGTTCCCACCAGCGACGTCGAATCTCGGTCGAAATGCAGCCCGATCGCTTCGCCAAAAATCACGTCCTGTATATCAGGCCGGATCCCGTTATCGAGGATAATTTCAATAGGCGCGTTAAATGGCGCACCGACACGCGCATTGGCAATGTTAACTTTTGCCTGTGGCGCACGCGCCGTGGGTGCCGCGTTCTGGCGCTGGTTCGACGTTGGGATCTGTCCAGGTTTTAGCATATCTGCACCACTCAGGTTATTTTTCGTGGCATTCAATTCCGCAAATGGCATCGTTTCCCACTGTGCTTTTTCCGCGTTCTCCTGCTCTGTCGATTCTGCACCGCTGATCGATACCGGCGCTACGCTCTCCGGCACGATGATCTCAGACGGAAGCGCATCATCCAGCCCCGATGCGGTTATCACATCGGGTAGCGTTGCGGCGCTAGTTGGCGGCGTTCCTTCAACCTTGAGCATCACCTGTTCACGCAGTTTTTCTAACTGTAGACATAACTCAGTATCATTGTCCCAGACGTGATGTTCGGCTTCGGAAAGCGTTTTTCCTGCCTGTTGTAGAATAAGCATGAATATCTGGCGATTCAGACTGACATCATGATCCATTAGCCTCTCCCACGGTTAACATCAAAATCTTCCACACCGCCATTTTCACTAAAGCTAATGTTATTGTCGCACCATGGGCATATCACGGTTTCTGGCCCGTTGATACACAATAGCTTTCCACAGGAACACATCGCGAAGGCACTGGCATTACCGCAATGAGGGCAACCCGGCGCACCGTGTAATTCGCTCGTATTCACCTGTAGCGCAGAGGCGGAGGCGTCACTCCAGGCAAAATAATCGTCATCAATAGGGAAACAGCCTGCCAAATTAAACCCGTTGATATTAAGCTTAAAATTGAGGGAAGACAGATTGACGTTGGGGCGCTCATATTTCATCAGATAGGGACGACGTGATTTATTGCAGCGGCCGACGAGGATCACACAGTTCTCATCATAAGCCCTCGCCACCTCGTCCTTGGCCAGCCGAACAATAGACCCCGTCGTCGACAACAGCGGCGGTGCCTCCTCGCCGACGCTACGGCTATGTGCGGTAACAGAGGCTGTTATCCATTTAATAAAGCGGGTGAAATCCCCTTCCTGTGCATCAGTAAACAACAAGACATTTTCGGTGAGCTGGCGCAGCGTACTCAAGTCGGCAGAAGCCCCTAAGCCAATCGCAATCAGGTTAACCTTACTGGCGTAGTGTGTTTTCCAACGTGTAATCTCTGGGGTGATATCATCCGTCGGGCGACCATCGGTCAGTAAATAGACCACCGGTTTCCAATCACCTTTACGCTCTTGCGTCGTCTTTCTGACTTGCTCATCGATCTGTTTAGTCAATTCCCGTATCGCCGCCCCGAGGCTAGTGCCACCACCTAACGGCAGACGCGGTGGATAAAATGACACTACTTCCACAAGGGGGACGATGGTTTGCGCCACACCAGCAAAAGCAATGACGGAAATCCATGCGGTTTCGAGGGCGTGAGGGTCTTTTTTCAGATCGCTGACGATAGTCTGGAGGCCATCGTTCATTTTCTTCAGATTATCTCCGATCATCGACTCCGAGCAGTCGAGAACGAAGAAAATGGGTAGTCGTCTCATCACAGACACCTTTATTAAGCGAATCGCTTTTATTCAGAATAGCCTTTGCGGTAAGCGCTTCTCTGGGTTCGATATTGATAAAATAAAGGCAGAGCCCTGTTGGGAGCCCTGCCTTGGTGTCACAGAACCAGCTGTATTTCGGGAGGGGGTGGCGGCAGATTATCCTGACCCGAATTGACACCGGAGCTAGCGCTACCTGATGCAACACTCGCCGAAACCCATTTGAAGAAACCGGCAAACGCCGTAGAGTCCAGCGTTTCTAACGCCACCACTTGGCTGGTCAATTGTTTAAGATGTTCATGCTTGGCCTTCGGCCCAACGGCACAGGCAATGATCGAACCAAAAGCACGTTTTTTGATTTCTTTCACTGCTTCATCGTACGCATAGGCGTCAGAGGGACTGCCGTCGGTCATGAGGAACACCAGAGGCCGCCAGTCGCCTTTCTGATCGCCATCGGAACGTTTGATATCGCGATCGACTGACTGAATCAGGCACTCAAGGGCCGCCCCCGTAAACGTTCCACCCGCGCTAGGCACCACAATATCGGTAAACTGGAAATCTTCCAGCGGCGTCAACGGGATAAACTCCCTCGCTTCATTGTCGTATGTGATGATTGAGATATAGACGCTTTCTAACGCATAAGGATCCTGACGCAACGCGCTTAGCATCGCCTGAATCCCCACATTGACCGCATGAATGGACTCACCACGCATGGAACCTGATGTATCAATCAAGAGATAAACCGGTAGACGTCTCATTTACAGGTAGCTCTTTAAATGCGTGATAAAGGAATCTGAATCGGAAGGTTCGCCAATCGCGCTAAGTTTCCAGCCCGTCCCTTCACGTACCAGTTCAGCAAACACCATGGAGAATTTTTGGTTAAATGCAGGCCCGCCAGACAGGTCAAAACGCGCCATTTCAATATTTTTAGCATCCACGGCGCGGATAAAGGCATTCTGTACTTTGCCAAAGTGCTGTTGCAGTTCCTGACCATTGTAGATCTGGACAATAAAGACGATCTTTTCGTATCTGGCATCCAGCGTATTCAAGTTGGCAATAATCTGCTCATCATCGCCATCTCCCGCGCCAGTGCGGTTGTCGCCAGTTAACCAGATTTGCCCTGAATGATGTCGCTGGTTATTAAAAAAGATCACATCCCCGTTATCTAACGTTGGCCGACCCCCTTCGATTTTCCCCAAGTCGACCACTTTTCCTTCGGCGTTACACAGGAAGGCAACCACATCGAGATCGTACTCATCTTCTGTTTTTTTGCTAAAGATGCCCCCCAGGAATCCTTTTTTCTCTTCGCTGATGTCCCAGCCTAGACCGATAGTCACAGAGGAGAGATCGAATTCATTCTTCTTGAGGCTAACACTTTGTCCTTTACGCAAACTGACTGACATACAGTCTCCTTGTTTTTCTGTTAGAGCACGACATTCACTTCTGGCGGTGGGGGAGGAAGATCGTCAAGGCCGATAACTTCTTTTTTACCAGACTCAACTTTTTGACTTCCAACCGAGATACTCGCCGATACCCACTTGAAGAAAGCCTTAATGGAATTCGAATCCGCGGTATCAAGCCGTAGGACTATCTCGGTAATTTCCTGTAGTACTTTCGTTTCTGCTACCTGCCCAGCAGCACAAGCAACCACAACGCCAGTACGTGCCGATTTAAAATCAGCAACACCTTTACGCCAGTCATCCGTCGGTGCACCGTCGGTCATGATGAAGACCAGCGGACGCCAATCTCCTTTCGTTTCCGCCGTGGTTTTCCGAACCTCACTCCCAATAGCCTGTGCTACCAGCGATAACGCTTCGCCAAGCGCAGTCGTGCCACTGGCAACCAGATCGGGGGATTTGAAATTAAGCAGATCGGTTAGCGGGACCGCTTGGCGGGCAGAGGTATCAAAGGTAATGACGGAAACATAGGCAGTTTCCAGCGCATAAGGGTCTTGGCGTAGCGTCGTGAGGAGTGTCTGTACCCCGTTCTTCACGGCTTCAATTGGCTCACCATGCATTGAGCCAGAGGTATCGAGTAACAAATAGACCGGTAGTCTTCGCATATCATCAATCCATTAATTTTATGAATAATACGATTAAGACATCATAATCAATCTGGTCGTTATCTCAACAAAAAACACGCATCGTCAATCAGTTAACTTGAGGGAGGAGAATGAGATACAGAGAAAGGCACGGGCAAGAGAAGCCCGCGTGATGTGAGTTATTTTTTTGACGGCGAGGAAGCGCGAATCAACTCATTCGCACATTTATCGATCAGCATTTCCACTGCTTCGCTGCGCGTAACGTCTTTCAGGCGTGCAAGCGTGTCGATCTTACGCAAGATCGACATTCTTAATGACAGAGAAACCGCTTTCTTTTTTTCTTTATCCAGAAAGACCCGACTCACCGTCTCTTCTTTAAACGCAGCGTTAGATGACAGCGCTTCCGCCATACGGCGTAACGTTTTTTTATCAAGCTGGCCGGGCTGAACCATATGATAAGCGTGTAGTGCTTTGCTGTATTTTATCTCAGCAGAATACGTGTTTCTCAACTCCTTCAGTACACGGGTCAACGTAGGTTCCGAGCAATCAAGCGCGGCGATGATCTGTGCGGCAGCAACGGGCTTCCCCGTTCCCAGGATATTGGCGAGCTGGAAAACACGTACCTGACGGGTGCTTAGTTGCATAGAGAATCACACCCTGCATTCCAGAATAATGATCGTATGGGCTGAAAAATAAGCGTGTTCACTGGCATTTTTCTAGATGATCTCATGCTAATTACTGTTAATTAACGAACTATCATACCGCAGCCCTTAACGCTGGGTAATCATAGTGCCACCCTCGTTTCTGAGCATGGGCAGACAATAAGGATGGCAGCGGATAAGCACGTCCTCTGCATCCCTAAGCAAAATTTAATATCTTCTTACTCTAACAGACAAATTTTCAACGAGAGATAAACCAGAGAAAATACCGGATGTTCCCCCAAGCAGAACGGAGTCTCGCAACGCGCTACCTTCTATCAACATCGCCTCAATGGTTATGCGTTGCTGCGATAAAGCGCGGCCCCTGATTCTGCTCTGATGCAATGCCATAGACCTGAGCACGTTCCAGAATCTCCGATGCCCAGCGCCGGTGCGTAGCAGGCTCGCACATCGATCCCTGAGATTTAAACACCGCCTGGCTAGAGTTCAGGATACGCAACGCATCCGCATAGTCGGTGGCCGATACCATCAACGCCTGCTCAATGAGCGTAATTTGCTTGGGATGAATAGCCGTTTTCCCTACCAACCCATGTGCCATGTCCAACGCGAGTTCGCGGGACATGATCTCGTGATCGTCAATATGTTCACAGACCGGTGCGGTCAACGCGAAATTTCGGGCCGCAAATATCGAGACCAGCATTTTGATCACATACCCCATAGGCCCATCATATAGAGTCAGGTGGCGCGAGCGCCGCAGTGAGATCACATTCATCAGATCGTTTCCCCCAATGCGCAGGGCGATAATTCGCTCATGGCAAGGGTGAGACTGGAGTTGAGTGGCTAATTCACGCATCTGCACCACGTCAAAAACATCTTCGGTTTCCAGCGTGGGCATCATGCAAAGCTCGCTATTACGCACCGCTTCCCACCACAGAGGCAAGGAAGACAGGGTAAATTTGGGTAGCACCAGCCCATCTAGCGGACTCAAATCCATTTCATCCACAAGCCACTGCCCCATTTCACTGTCGCGCGGACGAACGAAAACCAGCGGCCAGTCAGCTTTTCCATCGACGTCTCTCGCTTGTGCCAATCTCGTCAGCAGTTCACGAAGCCGTGAGAGTGCCAGAGGCACATCGCTTTCAGCGACCGCATCTTCAAGGCAAATAACCAGAGAACGCAGCCCGCTAATCTTATCGTTCAGGATAACATCAGCAATATCGGTACGCGTGGCAGGCATATAAAGCGTCGCACCGAGATTCCAGGGAGAAAGCCTTTTGTTCATCAGTGCACCTTTTTGATGATCGTAACCGCACGGTACTGACCGATTTCATCACCGACTTCAGTAATGGTAATCCCCTTTTCCTGGGCGAGATAAACCAACAGCGCGACATCGGGATCGTCCAGCTTTCGCACCAAAACATGGTCCGGCACACGGCGCAACACGGCACGAGTTGCTTCAGCGATTCCCGGTTTTATTCGATTGATACTGTTGATGTCATAACGTTCAGCCAACGTGCGGATCACCCTTTCGCTCTGTTGTTGAAGATAATGCTGTCGTTCAGGCAGTGACTCACAACATGATGGAACCACAGAAGAGGACGAGCCATGCAGCGCCTCAATGGTATCCACCAGCATTTGGCTGCACTCATAGCGCTTAAGGTGATCGCATATCACACAGCCGTGTAGCCCTTCATCGGCCCATAAAGATCGGGATATCAATCCAGAAACAGGCGCGCCCATAATCCCGAACGGAATCAGCCAATCATCATTGCTCGCCGCCAGCCAGGCACAACCGCAGGGATCTGCCAGTACGACCAAGCGCGGCTGAGCGGGATATCCCGCTCTCCCCTTTAAGGATCGGATCAATTCACCCGTGATAGCGCCTTTACCCGTCCAGCCATCAACAAACACAATGCCCTCGCTGCCGTGGCGGGTTTCAATCCATTCCAGCGCAGTGTTATCAATGCCCCGATCGCGGATAATGCTAATGCCATAGTGGTAGGACGTTTTCCCCATAGCACGCAAAGCCCGGTGCAGCATCACGCCCAGAGGAACACCTGCACGCACTAAACTGGTCAACACTATCGGCGTATCACCAAAACGCTCTGCCAGCGTCTGCGCGAGCATCTGTACCTCTCGAGCTAAACGAGCCCCCCCTTGTTCGAGGGCGCGAGAGAACAGTTCAAGGTGCCACACCGTCGGTTCCGGCTCCTGACTCAGCATATCTGAATAGTGCTTAGCGCCCGATTGAATCAGCCGTTCCTTCTCTTCCACAGAAGTCACTTCAATCTCTACGGGCTGAAGCAAAAAGTGGATGTCGTCTGGTAAATAGGAACCAGAGAAGGGCGTGATATCGTCATGCATTTTTGGGATCTCCGAAAACGCGGCGGGCGATCGCCTCCGCAAACTGGCCTTGTCGGGGCAACCCGTACCAGGTGCAGAGTTTCATAAAACGGTGATCGCTGAGGCTATCTCCCAAGCCAATAACGGGAAAGGTTCCCCGTTCCGCACGCAATTTATTGAGTAAATAAGTCACTGCCAGCCCTTTTTCTACCGGATCAGGTAACCAGGCAATGTTGTTACTGTTGCGGTGCACGTAAAAACCCTGAGTCGGGTAGCGCTGCTCTATTTCATCGGCGATAGCGTAAAGCTCCTCAAGTCTGGTGCTATCTCGGTGCTTCATCACCAGATAAATTGGGGTATCGCCATATTCATAATTAATTCGTGCCCAACCGTTGATCCCACGCGCTGCCATCAGTTCGGTGATGCCCTGCTGCATCGCGTGAAGTTGCTCCGCATAGGGTGCCAGATCGCTCAATATCTGCGCTTTCCAGTCACTGTCCGGCTCACCCTGCGGGGTGAGGATCACCGCACCATGTGTGGTGACCGCCCAAGAACGGAAAGGGATGGTCACACGCGCTATTTCTTCCGTGCCACGCGCTGTCACCGGAATCAGCTCAGCGTGTTCCAGCATCCAGTCCACCAGCATCGCCTGCTCTTCAGTCATAAAACTGCGCGGCGTCAGGCTGGGATCCAGCGCTCCCGTGCGGTACGGCTCCAGAGCCAGCTCATCGACCATCTTACGCCGCGTCTGAAATAGGGTATCGTCAAGGTCAGAAAAAATAACGGGCTTAGTCATAGCTGATAATCTCTACCTGGGGCGCAACCGTCGCCAGCGCATTGAGTAATTGGGCATCCACACTCTCTGGTGGCGTTTCCACGCAGAGCAAAATGCGATCGAAACGTTGATGCAGCACGTTGTAGACAAAATTCGCAATGCCTAGCCCGTAATTATCATTGAACGTTATCGCTGACTGAATAGCGAATCCGTTTGCGATAGGCGATCGCGTAGTTGAACTGAACTTAACCTCAGCCCCCTGCGCGTGCAAATGTTCTGCCAGTAAGAAAGGCTCCCAAACAAACTCACTACTGCCCAACACCAATATTTTTTCACCCTGCGACACGCGTAAATCTCGTCCTAAATCCCCCGCAGGTTCACCCATTCCCAAACGTCCCCAGCTCTGTTTGCCGGTGATGGCAACGTTACCGCGTGCCGTCACGTTAACCGTCGGCATCACAGGCAGTGGTGCATCTGGCTTTGGCACCCACTGCCAGTCACCCTGAACCAGAGAGATCGACTGAATCGGTAAAGGACAACGCTGTGCAAGAGCACTCCCGCTCCAATCAGTCAGCGTGACGGCAAACACCTGTTGCAAATGCTTGAATAACGTCGTTTCACGCAGTGCAGCGAGTAAATTAATGAATGTATTACCGGTGGTCGCTTCATCATCGATCAGGATCAGAGTTCGCGCATCAAGCACGCGACGACGCAGTTGTTCATCGTCGGGAAGATAGATCAGGTGATCGGTGGCGTGACTATGCGCTTCCTTAAACTCACACAGCAGCTCGCCATCTTGCGGATGACGAGTGGAGGTCAAATAAACGGCGTCACTGACCCGTTGCCTCACCTCATCAAAAACCCCTGCGCCCAAACCCACCGCGGTTTCAGCCATACCAATAAACAGCACGGGACCCGCGATAGAAGCGGGAAGCTGTTCTGCAAGCTGGCGATAAACACCGCGCATAACCGTTGGAGACACAGGAATATGTCGCCCCAGAACCTTGCTAACAAACAAAAAGGCACGCTTAGGATTACGGCGTTCAGCGATATCAAACAAGGTATCCAGTGCTGCCACGCCGCCGGTTGGCATCACATTCAGTGTGCCGCAGGAAAGGCTGCGAGTATAAACGGGCTGTGGTGAAACCTGAGACATGGAGACTTACCCTTCTTGAAGTCGATTAGACAACGTGGTCTGGTAATGGACAACATCGGTTATAGAGCGCACTGTCGCGGGCGAAAAAGCCTCAGCCGCCAGCTCAACCACCTGTTGTGTACTCAGTAACCCCAGTTGGCGCAGGGCAAATAGGCCGGGCAGGTTTACGCCACTAAAACGGGTATAACCGATGCCACCAGAAGGGCGCATATTGATCTCAAGCAGTTGGGGGATCCCATCGCTATTGTTGCGGGTTTGCACATTGACTAAACCATCTGCCTGCATTGCCTCAGCGCAGGCAATGGCGAGCTGATAAGCCTCACCACTGTTCTCCAGATATTGCAGCGCACCGACCTTACGCCGCGCAACCGCCGCCAACACGGTGCCGTTTTCTACCAGCATATCGACAGAATACTCTGGCCCCGGCAGGTACGGCATGAGTACCAACGGCGCAAAATTCCCCGCCTCTTCCTGTGCTTGCAAATAGTATTTCGGCGCAACCAGACGTCTGTCTGGATCGGTAAATACCGACATCGGTGAGGCGTTATCATCAAAACGCCAAAAACCCATGCCATAAATTCCCGTGACAGGTTTCACGCACAGCGGTGCGCCAGAGAAAGGTGCCGCAGCGATCTGCTGCCTGAGTTCATCAACGGAGGACACTCGAATTGACGGCACGACAGCCAGCCCCAGTTTCTCCATTTCATCGGCAAAAGAGACTTTGTCATCCGCTATCAGTAACGATTTGGCATCGACAGTGCCAGTCGTGAGTTTTACACCAAGGGATTCAATTTCACGTCGATGGTTTTCGCACCAGCGGCTATGTCGGCCAGCATGGATGACATGAATTCCCTGAGTCTTGATGATGGTGAGAATAAACGAGAGTCGCGCAGCCTCGTCTTTAGGCTCCAGGATCGCACGATCGGCCAGAGACAAAATTTCATTACGTTCATTACGATGAGAGGCAAAAATGGTCACATCTGCACCGCGCGTTTCGGCAAAAGACTTGATCGCCAAAATCATATCGCGCTGGGAAGACAACCCTTCCATCAGCCAAATTTTATGTGTCATTGGTATGTATTTCCATACGGTGTTGACTGATTACTTTAAGCATACTGAGTCTATTTATGCCATCTTTATATGTCAATCATATTATGATTTACATCAAGTAAATAAAAAACCTTAATGAAACAGCTTAAAATAGCAATACGCCATCGATGATTTATGAGAATTCGTTAATATTCATATTAAAATCATTAGCATGATACATTTAAAATAATAAAAGGTAAAAAGTTTCTTGCTCACAAACTACATCATGATATGATTTTCTTCATCAATGGATTTTGGTGTAAAAAGCGTTGTTCTTTTCAATACCTTTATAAGGAATATGGCTATGGTTTCGTTAAGTAAAAACCAGACAATTTCTCTCAGTAAACAGTCTTCTGCAATCAGCAATCTTCATTTTGGTTTAGGCTGGGATCCAATCAAAAAGAAGGGCCTTCTAGGGGGATTATTTGGCGGCAATTCGTCAATTGATCTCGATGCTGGGTGCGTGCTGCTCGACAAAGCGGGTAATGAAATCGATACCGTATGGTTTCGTAAATTGAAATCCTCCTGTGGGTCGGTAGTGCATAGCGGTGATAACCTGACTGGCGAAGGAGACGGTGACGACGAAGTGATCCGCGTTGATCTGAACCGGTTACCTCAAAACGTCGAATATTTGGCGTTCACCGTGAACAGCTTCCGTGGCCAAACATTTAATGAAGTTGAAAATGCATTCTGCCGCGTTGTTGACCAGGCCAATAAAGAACAAGCTCGCTATCAGTTGACCGAACAAGGTTCTCATACTGGTATCGTTATCTCTTCACTGCGTCGCAATAACGGCCAATGGGATTTCACGGCTCATGGGCAGGCCTGTCGTGGTCGCACCATTAGTGATATGCACGCCGATATTGTTACGACGGTGGTGCGCTAATGAATTTGATCCCAGGAGGCAATGCCCCCGTCCCCAATAAAACGTTGCAGGTTCGTATACTTTCCGGCTCAGCAGTCGACGCCAGTGCTTTCCGTTTGTTCTCAACCGGTAAGGTACAGGGCGATGCTGATATGGTTTTTTACGGTCAGCCACGTAACGATGACGGCAGTATCAGTCTGAGTAACGAAGGGAATAACACCGTTTTCACTATCGATGTGACCCGACTAAAACCAGACGTACAAAAAGTCGCCTTCACCGTTGCCTGTGAAGGCAGCCAGACCGTCGTAAACTTACAGCGACTCAACATTCAAGTTGAGGCTGATAATGAGGTTCTGGTTAACGGTAACGTCGAATTGGCAGGACGCCTGGAAGCGGCCTTGATCCTGGGAGAGCTTTACCGTCGTAACAACGATTGGAAATTCCGCTTTATCGCTCAGGGATTTAACGGCGGGCTACAGCCTCTCGCCGAGCACTTTGGTATTGAGGTGTCGGCAAGCCCAGCGCCTACCGCAGCGCCTGCGCCCACGTCAGCACCGACTCCCGCACCAACCCGCATCAACCTGAGCAAGGTATCACTCACCAAAGAAAAACCGGCCATTAGCCTGGAGAAGCGAGACAACTTCGGCGAGATCCGCATCAACCTCAACTGGCATCGTGAAAGTAAAGCTTCTGGGCTACGAGGTATGTTTGGTGGCAGTAAGGGCGTCGATCTCGACCTCGGTGCTTTTGTCGAAATGCAAGATGGTCACAAAACCGTGATTCAGGCTCTGGGAAGCCGCTTTGGCGACTACCAGAACGAGCCGTTTGTCCTGCTCAAAGGGGATGACCGTACTGGTGATGTGTCAGATGGCGAATGGCTGCATATCAACGGTCGTGAATGGAAGAACCTGCGTCAGATTCTGATTTACGCCTTTATCTACGAAGGTGTGCCTAGCTGGGATAAAACCGATGGCGTGGTCACGCTACATATCCCCGATCAACCGCCGATCGAAACCCGTATGACGGAAGGACAAGATAACCGCAGCATGTGTGCTGTCGCACGTCTTGTCAATGAAGGGGGAAGCATCAAGGTAGAACGTATCAACCAATTCTTCCGTGACCACGGCGAGATGGATAACGCACATGGGTGGGGGTTCCGCTGGAAGGCGGGCTCAAAATAGTTTCATTTTACGAGGGTTTAAAAATGAGTTTTCTTAATAAGGTTAAAGGTGCCTTTAACGCCAGCCGGGAAGAGTTGACCAAACAGGTCGGACGCTTCAAAAACAAGAAATTTCTGCAAGGTACTGTCGCGGTTTGTGTCCGTATCGCGGTATCCAGCGGTGGTGTGAGTGCAGAAGAAAAACAGAAGATGATCGGTTTTCTCAAATCATCAGAAGAGTTAAAAGTATTTGATACTGCTGAAGTCATTGAATTCTTTAATAAGTTAGCCGCCAGTTTCGATTTCGATGAAGAAATTGGAAAAGGTGAAACGATGAAATATATCCTGGCGCTCAAAGATCAGCCTGAAGCGGCACAACTCGCCCTGCGAGTGGGTATTGCTGTTGCTAAAAGTGACGGTGATTTCGATGCAGCAGAACAAAATGCCGTGCGCGAGATCGCAACAGCGCTTGGGTTCCAACCGGCCGATTTCGGCCTTTGATGTCAATATCCTCTAAGGGTTATTTATGGTGTCCACTAATATCGGCTTCCCGACAGAAACCGTCATTGTTTTCATAGCACTGGCTATCGGGGCCATTTTTATCGACCTGTTCATGCACCGTCATGACAAGCCGATTTCATTGAAAAGCGCTGCACTTTGGTCTGTGTTCTGGGTCGTGGTGGCAATGGCTTTTGCAGGGTTCCTCTATATTCACCACGGTACCGAGGTCGCCAGCTTGTTCATCACTGGCTATGCGCTGGAAAAAGTGCTGTCGGTAGATAACCTGTTCGTGATGATGGCGATTTTCTCCTGGTTCTCCGTTCCAGACCGCTACCGCCACCGCGTTCTTTACTGGGGGATTATCGGGGCCATCGTGTTCCGCGGTATCTTCGTTGCGATCGGGACTGGGCTGCTCAGCCTGGGGCCTTATGTGGAGATCGTCTTTGCGTTGATCGTTGCCTGGACCGCCGTCATGATGTTGAGAAGCGGTGACGATAGTGATGAGATCGAAGACTACTCACAGCACCTTGCTTATCGTTTAGTTAAGCGCTTCTTCCCTATCTGGCCAAAATTGCGAGGCCACGCTTTCCTGTTAAACCAGAAGGAAGTGGATGAAGAACTCGCTAAACCAGAGAACAAAGACGTCACTATTGGCCGTGGTACCAAAGCCGCGTTTTACGCTACTCCACTGATGTTGTGTGTGGCAGTCGTCGAACTTTCTGACGTGATGTTCGCCTTTGACTCTGTTCCCGCTATTATTGCCGTTAGCCGTGAACCGCTGATCGTCTATAGCGCCATGATGTTCGCTATCCTTGGTTTGCGTACACTCTATTTTGTACTGGAAGCGCTGAAACAATATCTGGTGCATCTGGAAAAAGCCGTTATTGTGTTGCTATTCTTCATTGCCGCCAAGCTTGGCCTGAATGCAACCGACCACATATGGCACCACGGCTATGGCATCTCGGCAACCACCAGCCTACTTGTTGTTCTGGGTGTACTGGCGTTAGGTATTATCATCAGTATCATGTTCCCAGGTAAACCCGATGCTGAGGAGAACAAGGAGAGCTAGTCTTCTGCTCCTTACACTGAATTCTGAAATATCAACTTAAGAGGTTAATTTAATGAGCGTTTCTCTTTCTAAAGGCGGTAATGTTTCACTGAGCAAAGCAGCGCCGACAATGAAAAATGTCTTAGTCGGCCTTGGCTGGGATGCCCGCGCAACAGATGGCCAAGACTTTGACCTGGATGCTTCGGCATTCCTGTTAAATGTTAACGGCAAAGTGCGTGGCGATACTGACTTCATTTTCTACAACAACCTGAAGTCTGCTGACGGCTCAGTGGCTCACACCGGCGATAACCGCACAGGCGCGGGCGATGGAGATGACGAGTCATTGAAAATTAAGCTAGATCTGATTCCAACTGAAGTGGACAAAATCGTTTTCGTTGTCACGATTCATGATGCACAAACACGTAACCAGAGTTTTGGTCAGGTTTCCGGCGCGTTCATCCGCCTGGTAAACGATGACACTCAGACCGAAATCGCACGCTACGATCTGACTGAAGATGCTTCAACCGAAACCGCAATGCTGTTCGGAGAACTGTATCGCCATAATGCGGAGTGGAAATTCCGTGCAGTGGGTCAAGGCTATGCTGGTGGTTTGGCATCTGTTTGTTCACAGTACGGTATCAACGCATCCTGATAACCCTCACCTTGTTTCCCCTCCGGGCAGCCTAAACTGCCCGGTAATCCAATCTAAAGCAGGAGCTATAAAATGGCAGTTTCTCTGGTAAAAGGCGGTAATGTATCCCTGACGAAAGAAGCACCAACCATGAATATTGCCATGGTCGGCCTGGGGTGGGACTCTCGTGTCACCGATGGACAAGCTTTCGATCTGGACGCCTCAGTATTTATGGTCGGTGAAGATGGCAAGGTACTGTCCGACGCTAATTTTATTTTCTTCAATAATAAACTGAGCCCATGCGCCTCCGTTGAGCACCAAGGTGACAACCGTACTGGAGAAGGCGACGGCGATGATGAGCAGGTAAAAATCCATCTGGCGAAGGTGCCGGCTGAAGTGAAAAAGCTGGTATTTTCCGTGACTATTTACGATGCCGAAGCCCGTAAACAAAACTTCGGTATGGTCAGCAACAGCTTCATGCGCGTATATAACAATGATACGGGCGCTGAAATTGCGCGTTTCGATTTATCTGAGGATGCCTCCACCGAAACCGCCATGATTTTTGGCGAACTGTACCGTAATGGTGCTGAGTGGAAATTCAAGGCCGTAGGTCAAGGTTTCGCGGGTGGGTTGTCCGCCCTTGCGTCCCAGCACGGCGTCAATATCTAATTGATACTGGCTCCTCGGTTCAAACTGGGGAGCCATTACTATTTAAGGATGTCCTTTAACGACACCCGATAGCAGCAACCGTTCTGCAAGCGGCTTGAACCGCATCCAGTGCGGGTGAAAATGACGCCAGTGCGCATCTTGAGCGGATGCTAATAGCTCGTAGTCGCCACGGGTATCGCCCCACGCGCGCAAATGATATTGGCTCAGCGCGCCATACACTCCTTCCAAGCGTTCTACCTTATAAAGACATCGGCAGTTATGCCCGTTAATCTTCCCAGTCAGTACGCCATTTTTCACTTCAAGCTGCGTCCCAATCAATTTGACACCCAGTCGATCGGCAAAAGGACGTAACACGATCTCTGGCGATGCTGAACAGAGTGTCACTTCGGCGCCGGAATGGAGTTCTGCGGCAACGCCAAGTAAGCCTGACTTGCGCATCAATGTATTCCACTTGCGGTGGCAGAAGGCCTCTGCTTTTTCCTGCATCCAGGAAACGTCGATACCCGTAAGAAAGGTGGCGATGAGCTCTTCTTTGAGTTCATCTCGCGTCAATTTACGCTGTATACAACGCGCGGAAGGCAACACCAGATGTATCACTCGGCGAGCAAAAACACGCTTGCCGAAGGCGAAACGTAAAAAAGGAATAAAACTGTCATGGTAGGTCAACGTTCCATCGAAGTCGAAGACCGATAGAACCTGACGAGCGCGATTAAACTCAGTGCTCATTGGTCAAAAAACTCCCCTATAAACCACCAACCAGCGTCAAATTGAACGTTTTGCCTTTCAGCTCCGTTTGCACCTCGGGTGCTAACGCGCTGTCGGTGATGATATCGGTTAGCTCCGACAGAGGCGTGACGCAGAACAGTGAGTACGCACCATATTTGCTGCTGTCGGCCAGCAGTATCCGGCGGCTGGCATTCGCGCCAAGATCTTGTTTTACGCCTGCTTTCTCTTCCGTCGGCGTAGTGACGCCTTTATCCAGACTCCACGAGTTGCAGCTGATAAACGCGATATCGGGGTAAATGCTGCGTAACAGACGTCGGCCGTGTTCGCCAATGCAGGACTGGCTGCTGTCATCGATACGCCCACCAATAATCGTCACTTCAATCTGCTTGAACTCAGACAGGAACAGCGCAATTTGCAAATCGGCGGTAATTACGCGCAGCGGCAAATGCGTCAGGTTGCGCGCCAGTTCCAGCATGGTCGTTCCCGCATCCAGCACCACCGCGCTGCCCGGTTTAACCAGCGTCGCGGCGTAGCGAGCTATCGCCTGCTTTTCTTGAAGGCTACGATGTAATTTCTCATTCGTGGTCGGCTGGGAAGGGATAAAACGATTAAGCGTCACACCACCATGACTGCGGCTAATCACGCCCTGCTCGTCCAGTTTGATCAAATCACGACGGATCGTCGCTGGGGAAGCGTCGATCACGGACACCAGTTCATCTACCGTCACCAGATTATGGCTTTTCAGGTAATCCATAATCTGATCAAGACGGCTCTGCCCTTTTACTTTATCCCCGCTCATGCGGAAAGCATCAGTTAATGTAGGATCCACGGCGATATCCATCTTGCTGTTATCGAGTTATTTTAAGTTGTTGCTTCTTGATTGCAGGATACCAGAAACCTTCCCGAACGCGGGAAGGAAGATATCCTGCAATGTGCACTGTAGCTTAAAAAACCGTGCTATCAACGGTGATGCGTCACCGCAAATCAGGCCAGCTGCATGGCGAGCTGGATAGAGATCGCCATACTTTCGGGCTTCGCTTTACCTGTCCAGGCAATGTCAAACGCCGTGCCGTGGTCAGCAGACGTGCGGATAAACGGCAATCCGGCGGTGATGTTCACCCCATCATAGAAGCCTAGCAGCTTCAACGGAATGTGGCCCTGATCGTGATACATCGCCACCACCATGTCGTACTGGCCTTCATACGCCTGTAGATAGACGGTATCCGGCGGGCATGGCCCATAAACATCAATACCTTTGGCCTTCATGGCTTCCACCGATGGCGACACAATTTTGATCTCTTCGTCACCAAACAAACCATTCTCGCCCGCATGCGGGTTAACCCCGGCAACGGCGATACGCGGGTGGGTAAAACCGACGCGCTTGAGGAAGACATCCGCCATGTCGATCACCGTTTCCACGCGATCGCGGTTCAGCGTATCCAGGAATTTACGCAGCGCGATGTGCGTTGAAACATGGATAACCTTCAATTTATCGGTATACAGCACCATCGCATAGTCGCGGCTGTTGGTCAGCTTTGCCAGCAACTCGGTGTGGCCCGGATAGAGATGGCCCGCCGAGTGCAGCGCTTCTTTATTCAGCGGCGCGGTGGCAATCGCATGGACTTCACCCGCCATCGCCAGCTCAGTCGCTTTCTTGATGCAGCGGTAAGCCAAATCGCCCGCCTGCGCCTGAACAACGCCAGGCTTCAACGCCTGAGGATCTTCCAGCGGCTCATCAATCATGTTGATCACGCCCGGCGCGAAGACCGCGTCAGCCGGTTTATCAATGATTTTCAACTCTACGCCTGGCACGATATTCAGCGCCAGAATACGTTGCATCGTCTGTACACAGCCCACCACCACAGCGGATGCGCCGGAAAGCTCGCCTTCGGCCAGAGACTTGATAATAATTTCCGGTCCAATCCCTGCCGGATCACCCATCGTTACCGCAATAATTTTACTCACTGACCTTCTCCTCAATAAAACGTAAAACGTCGAGCAAAGTGGTTTCGTTGCCAAAACCCCCCGCTTTAGTCATCACAGGGGTCGTGCCGACAACGCTGTTCAGCAGGTATCCCCAGGGCACACAGGATGCGATTTGCCCCTTAATCTGAAAGCCGGTCGCGCCCAGTGCGGTTGCCACAGCAATCGCAATGTCACCACCGGATAAATACAGTCCGCCCGGCAGACGCCGGTTAGCGCTGTCCGCAGTCAGGCTGTCTAGCGCCTGAACAATATTGCGCGTAAGTTCCCCCAGAGAGTGGCTGATCGTTTCGCCAAGCTGCTGTCGGCTGAGCCCAAGCTGCTGGCACCGCGCGTCGATCTCGAAGCGCTGATTTTCGTTATGACAGGGTCGAATAATGCAGTGATTACCCTTCATCAGCGCCTTCACCGCGTCCTCACACCGGGATGCCATGACGGTGGATGAATCGGCTGAAAAGAGTGCGTTGATATCAATCTCAACCAGCGTGACATCGCTGCGCAGCCTGACGGCCGCAATCTGTTTTTGAGCGATGTCGCTCATCGACCCGACGACAGCCAGCAGCGGCTTTTCTGTCTTACGCGTAAAATTCTGCGCATTCGCCAGCGCTTCGCTCAGGCCCGCCGAGCCGACCAGCAAGGGGCGAAACGGTAACGTTCTGGCAGCATCAACGATATGTGTCAGATCGCCCTGCTCGTCCGTATCAAGAATAATCAGACGTACGCCTTCGTCCGCCAGTTGCTGCAAACGCTGGGCTAAATGGGCCTGACGGACGTCATCAAGGTGTATTTCCGCCATGGGTAAAGCGGTTTGCTCTGCCAGACGGGCAGCGATAGAAGCAGAGGTCACCGGCGTTTTGGGATCGCTGGCAAATTCCGTGTCGGTAAGCAGACGGCCATTCACCCAGACTTCACCTTTACGGGTCACTCGTCCCAGCGTCGGCGACGCCGCAGCAATCAGCGCGACGGGCACGTCTGCCGCAGACAGTGCGGCGGCGATTTCCGCCCCCACATTCCCGCGCAGCGTCGAGTCAATTTTCTTGATAATCCAGCCTTGTCCACCAGCGGCCTGCCAGGCTGCAACCGCTTCGGCGGTACGTTGAGACGCCACGTCGTCACGCGCCGCACGGCTATCGGTGTTGATCACCACCGCATCGCCCAGTAAATCCGCATGCAGTTTATTAACGTCAAATACGACGCTAACCCGAGCGCCATGCTGCGCCAAACCGACGCCTGCATCATTGGCACCCGTAAAGTCATCAGCGACCACTAATACCTGTTCTGCTGATTGCTGCACGTTTGACATACTTCATCCCCGGTTCATGATTACCTGATAATGATTATATTGAATCACATTTGATTATATGTGAGCAATATCAAATTATTTAAAAGGAATTTCACCTATAAATTATCACCACGATGTGGCAAATGGCGTTTAGACGTGATGAGAACCACGTCATTTGACTGAAAGTAATCACCATCGCAACCATTATCATCATAGCGATAACGCTCTGGCGAAAGAGAAAAGGCAAGGTAATAAGCATGAACATCAATAGCACTATCCTCAGCGGTTACCGGGTACTTCAGGACATTAGTCACCTGTTGGCAGGGAAACAGCACGTTTTATTTGTCACCGACAAAAACATCGTCGGGCTGCCTGACGTTCAGGCGCTGATCGCACAAGTTAAGCAAGCCGTTCCGCAGGTTCTGTTGGTTGATCATGTTCCTGCCGAACCAAGCCAGCACGACGTTGCCCAGATACTGAGCCAACTCAATCAAATCCAGACCGATCTGGTCATCGGCGTGGGCGGCGGCAGCGTACTGGACGTCGCCAAACTGCTTTCCGTGCTGTGCGCGGGTGATGAAACCGTCACGCTGGATAGCCTGCTGGCAGGAGAGAAACCGACTCGCCGCACGACATCCCTGCTTATCCCGACCACCGCAGGAACCGGCTCAGAAGCCACGCCGAATGCCATTCTGGCGATCCCGGAAAAAGAGACCAAAGTCGGCATTATTACGCCAGTGATGCTGCCGGATTACGTTGCGCTGGTGCCGGAGCTGACTATCAGCATGCCGTCGCATATTGCGGCTTCAACTGGTATCGATGCGCTCTGCCACCTGATCGAGTGCTTCACCTCGACGATTGCCAACCCGGTCAGCGACAACTACGCGCTGATTGGCCTGAAAAAGCTGTTTGCCAACCTCGAAACCTCCGTGCGCGAGCCGAGCAACATGGAAGCCAAGCTGAACATGCTGTGGGCGTCCTATTACGGCGGTGCCGCCATTGCCCACTCCGGTACGCATCTGGTTCACGCCATGTCTTACCCGCTGGGCGGCAAGTACCACATCCCGCACGGCGTAGCGAACGCCATCCTGCTCGCCCCTTGCATGCGTTTCGTGCAGGACGCCGCACAGGAGAAATTCGCACAGGCGTATGACCTGCTGCCGGATGCCGATCTGACGCTCAGTACAGCGGAAAAAGCACAGGCGCTGGTGACCTACTTCAGCGAATTGGTTAAACGACTCAACCTGCCTAACACCTTACAGCAGCTCGGGGTCGAAAAAGACCACCTGCCGTACCTGGTTGATGCCGCGTTACAGGTTCAGCGCCTGATGAAAAACGTGCCGACACAGGTCAGCGCCGACGACGTCCGTGAGGTTTATCTGACTCTGTTTTAAAGCGCGCGGGTTTAGGTAGAACGGTTTTAACTTTTCATCTTTTTGATTACGTGTCACGAGGAAGAACAATGAGTAAAAATATTACCGGCGTACTAACTGCCATCGTCACGCCGTTTGATAACCAGGGCGAATTTAACCCCGCTGCTATGCGTCTTCAGGTTCAGCGCCAGATGCGCTACGGCAACGGTATTTTTTGTAACGGCACCAACGGTGAGTTTTTCGTGCTGCATACCGATGAGAAAGTCGCCGTCACTGAAACCTGCGTTGATGAAGTTGCCGGAAAAGTGCCGGTTGTCGGCCACATCGGTGAAATCTCCACGCGGGAAACCATCAAGCTCGGCAAGCGCATCGCCGCGCTGGGTGTCGATGCCGTTTCGGTCATCACCCCCTATTTCATCCCACTCAAACAAGAAGAACTGATCGCCCACTACACCGCCGTCGCCGATGCGCTGACTGTGCCGGTGTTTCTCTACAACATTCCTGCACGCACGGGGAATACGCTGGCGCCGGAAACCGTCCGCACGCTGGCGGATCACCCGAACATCATCGGCATTAAGGACAGCGCAGGCAGCTATGAAAGCCTGAGCGGTTATGTGCAAGCGGTGAAAGGTGTACAGGGTTTTAACGTACTGAATGGCCCAGATTCGCTCATTCACCAGGGCTTTGTTGACGGCTGCTCCGCCTGTATTTCTGGGCTAGCTAACGTGGCACCGGAACCGATCAGCCAGATTTGGCACCGCTTCAACGCGGGTGACATCGAAGGCTCCCGTCAGGCACAAGAACAGGTTGCCGAATTGCGTAAGACACTGTACGCCATCGCGTTCTCACCGGCTGTGGTGAAAAAAGCGCTGGCGATTATGGGTGAAGATGTCGGCGTCAGCCGCTATCCGATCCAGTTTTCCGCACAGGATGAAGACAACATCCGCAACATACTTAGTCAATTCTCGCAGTAACAGAGAAATTTCAATTTCCACTTATAGGCCGAGAAGATATGAACCATTTTAACTTTACTGACACCCTCATAATCGTTGGGATGATTGTGTTTTATATCGCATTCACCTCATGGTTAACCTACAAGCTCCGCAGTAAATCGAACACCGAGTTCATGGAAGGCTCACGCGCGCTACCGGCGTTTATCGTCGGTATCCTGCTGATGACCGAGTTCATCGGTGCCAAATCCACCATCGGTACGGCACAGTCCGCCTTTGAGAACGGCTTTGCCGCATCATGGTCGGTGATTGGTGCCGCCATCGGTTTCCCGCTGTTTGGTATGATTCTGGTGAAGAAGATTTATAACACCGGGAAAATCACCATCTCCGGCGCGATTGCCGAGAAATACGGCACCAGCACCAAAAACATCATTTCGATCATCATGATCTATGCGCTGTTGCTGGTTAACGTGGGCAACTACGTCAGCGGCGCGGCAGCCATCGCCACGGTGTTAAAAGTCTCCCTGCCTGTCGCCGCGCTGATCACTGCTATCGTCAGTACTTTCTACTACTATTTCGGTGGCTTGAAAGGAACGGCCTACATCACGCTGATCCACAGTGCCGTGAAGTACGTTGGCGTCATGATCATTCTGTTTGTGGCATTGAAAATGACCGGCGGCTTTAAGCCAATGATCGAACAAATGCCGGATTACTACTGGACGTGGGACGGTAAGCTCGGTGCCAGCACCATCTTCGCCTGGCTGATCGGGACTATCGGTTCTATCTTCTGTACGCAGTTCGTGATTCAGGCAATTTCGTCAACGAAAGATGCCACCAGCGCTAAACGTGCAACCTGGGTTGCCTTCTTCTTCTGTATGCCGATTGCGCTGGCTATCGCGGTCATCGGTGTCGCAGCGAAGTTTGCCCACCCTGAAATCAACAGCCTGTACGCGATGCCAGTCTTCCTGCAAGACATGAACCCATGGCTCGCCGGTCTGGTCACCACGTCACTGGTCGCGTCTATCTTCATCAGCGTGAGTATGGTGGCACTGGCTATCGTTTCCCTGCTGATTAAGGATTTCTACGTTCCTTACTGGAAACCGACGCCAGAAAAAGAAATGAAAATGACCCGGATCCTCTCGCTTGTCGTAGGTTTCGCGCCGCTCATCTTCGTTCTGTTCGTCCCTGAGATCCTGAAGCTGTCATTCTTTACGCGTGCCATTCGTCTGTCGATTTCCGTGGTTGCCGTCATTGCGTTCTACCTGCCGTTCTTCGGCAGCACCCGCGGTGCAAACGCCAGCCTGATCTCCGCCTGCGTAGTCACCTCTGTTTGGTATATTCTCGGCAACCCATACGGCATCGATAACATGTATGTCGCGTTGGTTACCCCTGCTGTCGTCATACTGATCGACCGCATGATTCCGAACAAAGAGAACAAAATCAAAACCTCTCCAACTGAAAATAAATCGGGAGCCTGAGTCATGAGTAGCGAAATCATTACTGTGGAACGTAGCGGAAAAGTTCATCACGCAGAAGGCGATGCCGCGCGTCTGGATGCCTACATTCCATCGGAATGCCCGCAGAATCATGCGGCCAACCTGCTCCATCTGCCGAACGGCGATGTACTGTGTGTCTGGTTTGGCGGTACCCAAGAAGGGATTGCAGATATCTCTATCTACATGTCCCGTCTGGTGAAAGGCAGCGATAGCTGGAGTAAAGCCGTTAAGCTGTCTGAAGATGCTACGCGTTCTGAACAGAACCCAGTTCTGTTCCTCGCGCCGGACAACGTGTTGTGGCTGCTGTACACCGCGCAGAAATCCGGTAATCAGGACACCGCGATTGTGCGCTACCGCCAGTCTACGGATTTGGGTGCGACCTGGGGCGAGATCGGCACGTTGCTCGATCAGCCGGGTACCTTCATCCGCCAGCCCATCACCGTGCTGAAAAACGGCGATTGGCTGCTGCCGGTGTTCTACTGCCGCGTTCAGCCGGGTGAGAAATGGGTCGGTAACGATGATGACAGCGCCGTAAAAATTTCCAGCGATCAGGGGAAAACCTGGCAGGAATACCCGGTGCCAAACAGCACGGGCTGCGTGCATATGAACATCACCCTGTTGCACGACGGCACGCTGCTGGCGCTGTACCGCAGTCGCTGGGCTGATTTCATCTACCAAAGCCGTTCAACGGATGGCGGTAAAACCTGGTCGGATCCCGTGCCGACCAACTTGCCGAACAACAACTCGTCCATTCAGGTGACGACGCTGGAGAATGGCCATCTGGCGCTGGTGTTCAACCATATGAGCGCCGCCGATGCCACCGAACGCCGTCTGTCGCTGTACGATGAAATCGAGGATGAAGAAGACAAAGCCAGCGATGCCAAAATACCGGAAGTGCAAGCCGGTGGCCGTGGCGCCTTCTGGGGTGCCCCACGCGCCCCGATGACGCTCGCCATTTCGGAAGACGGCGGTAAGAGCTGGCCGTGGCAGCGCAATATCGAAGTGGGTGACGGTTACTGCATGACCAATAACTCCACGGAGAAGCTGAACCGCGAGTTCTCTTACCCCAGCGTCAAACAGGCGCAGGACGGCAAGCTGCACGTGGCATTCACCTACTTCCGTCAGGCGATCAAGCATGTCGTGGTGAGTGAGGAGTGGGTCAAAGCGAACTAAACCACGCTACTTTTTCTCTTTGTCAGCGGGGGGCTCTCCCCCGCTATCTTCAGGATACTATTATGATTTCAGGAAACCTCAACGCCCTCAAACTCGCCACGCTGCCAGACGCGCTGTGGACCATTCTGTCCGCACCGGGCATGTCGTTAGCTGAACTGAATGCGCTGCCCGAAGGCCGTTATCAGCCGGAAGGGGCCGACTGGTTCTACAACATCGGCACCGTGAACACCGCACCGCGCGCCACACGACATACCGAATTTCACAGCAACTACCTCGATATTCAACTGATTCTGGAAGGCGAGGAGATTATCGGTTACGGTCTGAATGATGTGCATGGTCAGCCCGCGACTGAACGTAAACCGGATCTCTATATTCTGGATAATCCACAGGTGCCGCATCAGATCCACCTGCGGGCAGGCGATTTCGTCACGTTCTATCCGGGCGAAGCTCATCAGGCTCTGTGTGCGATTAACGACAGCCCTGCCCCGGTCAAAAAAGCCGTGTTTAAAATCCCCGTCACGTTATTGTAATTAAAATGGTTGCATCAGAACGGTTGCATCAAAGCCATTAAGTCCGTATTAAGGAGACACATCTCATGTCAGCGACAGCCCCTAAACACGCCCTGATTACCGGTAGCAGCTCAGGGATCGGTGCCGCCATCACACAAAAATTACTGGTGGAAGGCTGGCGGGTAACCGGCCTGTCACGCAAGCCGGGTGACTATTCACATCCACACTTTACCCACCGCGCGGTGGATATCATGGATACGCCCGCGCTGACGGCTATTCTGGACGAGATTACACAGGTCGATGCCGTGATCCATGCCGCTGGCATCATGAAAGCGGCCCCGCTCGGTCAGCTCTCGCTGGAAGACGGTGAAACACTGTGGCGATTGCATATCAACGCGGCGCAGGTGCTTGCCGACCGTCTGGTCGATAAGCTGCCGCAAGGTGGCCGAATTGTGCTGCTGGGCAGCCGCACATCGAGCGGTTCAGCAGGACGCAGCCAGTACGTCACCACCAAATCCGCGATGATCGGCATGGCGAGAAGCTGGGCAGCGGAACTGGCTCCGCGCGGCATTACGGTAAACATCGTCGCGCCGGGCGCAACGGAAACACCGATGCTGACGATGCCGGGCCGCCAGAGTTCTCCGCCGAAGCTACCGCCGATTGGGCGCTTCATCCAGCCACAGGAAGTGGCCGATCTGGTGGGCTATTTGCTCTCCCCGTCTGCCGCAGCCATTACCGGGCAGCAGTTGGTGATGTGCGGCGGTGCCTCGCTGTAAGCCATCACGATTTCCATAACTACATAACTACAGGCCAATATTCTTAAACGGAGATTGGCCTGAATTATTTCCCCGCTTCTTGTCCCCATGTCACTCGCCTGTTGTAGAGAGACATTATTCCCTTTCATTACTATGAACACATCCATTCGAAATAATTAACAAAAAAATAATAAAAACACACCGTCCAATAAAATAGAATGAGTTGATCTCAATCAACTTATTAATGCCATTATTAACCACCATTATATAAATAGCACCTACACTATTCTTAACGTATAAAAACAGAAAGTGTAAAAAATTCGCCAACTAATAATAACTATTCACTTTTGAATGACGACATAAAAAAGTGAAATTAAAATACTGATAATTAAAATAAAATAGCCAAAAAATAAAAAACAACACCACCATGAATAGTCATAAGAAATTTAACTAGATATTTTCTGCCTATTACACCATTCAGATATGACACATTGAATTCACTCTGCCGCTCTTTATTTAATCGGACAAATAACAACAGGAAATTTTCGTATGGATAATGACATGTTAGCACCAGAAAAAAATAATTTCCCGTTCAATAATAGCATATTGAATAATGAAAAAATGATTACGCCGAGTGGCATAAAAAAATCATCTGGCATAGCGGAACAAGAAACCCTTACACCACGCATGCAGCGTCTTCGCGCCCGCTATTTAGAGGCACACCCCAGTATTTCTATTTATCGCGCACTGGCCTTCACCGAGGTGGCAAAGCACAATCCTGGCCTGCCACCGATTCTGTTACGGGCCAAATCCTTTCGTAAAGCCTGCGAAACGGCACCGATACTGATTCAGGATGAAGAACTGATCGTAGGCCATCCCTGCGGTAAACCGCGTGCGGGGGCGTTCTCTCCCGATATTGCCTGGCGCTGGGTACGTGACGAACTGGACACCATGAGCACCCGCCCTCAGGATCCTTTTCAAATTTCAGAAGAAGACAAAAAAACCATCCGTGACGAGATAGTCCCGTTTTGGCAAGGTCGCTCGTTGGATGAAATTTGCGAGACGCAATACCGTGAAGCGGGCGTCTGGGCATTCAGTGGAGAAACCTTCGTCAGCGATCTTTCTTACCATCAGATCAACGGCGGCGGCGACACTTGCCCCGGCTACGATGTGCTGCTGTTTACCAAAGGTATGGAGGGCATCAAAGCCGACGCACAGGCACATCTGGCCCAGCTTGATAGGGAAGAACCGGAGGATATCGATCGTATCTATTTTTATAAGGCCGCAATTGAAACCTGCGACGGTGTCATGGCCTATGCTCGCCGCATCGCGGCACGCGCACGCGAACTGGCGGCACAGGAAGGTGACGCTTCACGGCGAGCTGAACTTCTGGCCATTGCAGAAGTCAACGAGAACGTACCAGCTCATCCCCCCAAAACGTTGCAGGAAGCGCTGCAAAGTATCTGGACGCTGGAGTCGCTGTTTGAAGTGGAAGAGAACCAGACAGGGATTTCACTGGGGCGTGTCGATCAATACTGCTACCCGATGTATGAAGCCGACATTCAATCCGGTCGCCTGACGCGCGAACAGGCACTGGAAATGATGCAGATGTTCATTCTGAAATGTGCGGAGCTGATGTGGATGTCCAGCGAAAGCGGTGCGAAATATTTCGCAGGCTATCAACCGTTCATCAACCTGACAGTTGGCGGGCAGAAGCGTAGCGGAGGCGATGCCTGTAACGACCTGACTTACCTGATCATGGATGCGGTGCGCTTCGTGAAGGTGTATCAGCCGTCACTGGCCTGCCGTATTCATAACCAATCTCCTCAGGCGTATCTGGAAAAAATTGTCGACGTCGTTAAATCAGGGATGGGCTTTCCAGCCTGCCACTTCGATGATTCCCATATCAAGATGATGCTGCGCAAAGGCTTCGATTTTGAAGATGCGCGCGACTACTGCCTGATGGGCTGCGTTGAACCACAAAAATCAGGCCGCATTTATCAGTGGACCTCCACGGGCTACACCCAGTGGCCCATTGCCATTGAGTTTGTCTTAAACCGCGGCCGTATGATCTTGTTTGATCGCATTCAGGGACTGGACACTGGCGAATTGAGCATGCTGGATACCTTCGAGGCTTTTGATCGCGCAGTGAAAACACAGATTGCGCACATTATCCGCCTGTCCGCGATTGGCACGGTGATCAGCCAGCGCGTGCATCGTGATGTCGCCCCCAAACCGCTGATGTCCCTGCTGGTCGAAGGCTGTATGGAAAAAGGGCGGGATGTAGCTGCTGGTGGCGCTCTCGTCAATCACGGGCCGGGGCTCATTTTCTCTGGACTGGCGACTTACGTTGACTCCATGGCAGCCATTCGCAAGCTCGTTTATGAAGACCGTCAATACACGTTGGAACAGCTACGTGATGGCCTGTTGGCGAATTTTTCAGGCTATGACGAACTCAGAAGAGACTGCCTGAATGCCCCAAAATACGGCAATGATGATAACGCAGTCGATCAGCTCGCGCGGGATCTCACGGAATGGACGGAAAAAGCGTGCCGTCAGTACAAGATGCTCTACTCCACGTTTAGCCACGGCACATTGTCGATCTCAAACAACACGCCAATTGGTGAACTGACGGCAGCCAGCGCTAACGGCCGACTGGCGTGGATGCCGCTTTCCGATGGTATCAGCCCGACACAAGGGGCGGATACCCAAGGCCCAACTGCCGCTATCAAATCCGTCAGCAAGTTGAACGTCGAAAGCATGAATATCGGCATGGTGCATAACTTCAAACTCCTTAAAGGCATGCTGGATACCCCAGAAGGCCGTAATGGATTGATCGCTCTGCTGAGAACGTCGTCCATTCTGGGTAATGGGCAAATGCAGTTCAGCTACGTTGACGATGAAATATTGAGAAAAGCCCAACAAACACCGGAGCAATACCGTGATTTGATCGTGCGCGTAGCAGGTTATAGCGCCTATTTCGTTGAATTATGCAAGGAAGTTCAGAATGAGATCATCAGTCGCACCATGATCGATAAGTTTTGATCGACAAGTTCTGATCGCCACAGGGCCTAAAGACATCCACAGAATATTGTCGAGCAAGGAAGCTTACAGTGACAGAAGGAGGCATAACAATGAAACCTGCGCAGAAAACCACGGGGCGAATATTCAATATTCAGAAATATTCGATCTACGACGGAGACGGCGTCCGCACGCTGATCTTTATGAAAGGCTGCAATATCCGTTGTCCCTGGTGCGCGAATCCGGAAGGGATCAGCAGCGCCTATCAAATCATGATTTCTCAGGATAAATGCGTAGACTGCGGCAAATGTGCGGACGTTTGCCCGACTGGCGTTCACCGCATGCAGGCAGACAGCAAGGGCCAATGGCACCATCATCTCGATCGCACAGCGGACTGCATTGGCTGCCGAAAGTGTGAAACAGCATGCCCGTCAGGTGCGCTAGACGTCATGGGAAAAGAGATGACGGTTGCAGAGCTGATGGAAATCATCATGCAGGATCATCCTTTTTATATGTCCTCTGGCGGTGGCGTCACTCTTAGCGGTGGGGAAATGAGCCTACAAACGAGTTTCGCTGTCGAACTGCTCACCGCCTGCAAGCGCATGATGATTCACACCGCAGTAGAAACACAGGGCACGACCCTAAAATCCCACTACAGCAGGTTAGCCGCCGTAACGGATTTATTCCTTTTTGACATCAAGCACATTGATACCCAGCAGCACAAAACGCTGTTTGGCATCGGGAATGAAAACATACGGCGTAATCTGGAACATCTGGTCGGGTTGGGAGCCGATATCGTCATTCGTATGCCACTCGTTCGCGGCTATAACGATTCGTACGATGCGGTGACCAACGCCATTCACTATGTTCAGACGCTGGCACAGCGCGGCAGTATACGGCGCATCGACGTGCTGCCCTACCACCAGTTAGGCCGTAAAAAGTACGAAAGGTTGGGCATGATTTACCCAATAAAAGAGGATCCCAGTTACAACGAAGAAGAGTTAAATCGTTTGGAGATTTTCTTTGACGAATTTGATTTCGATATTCGTCTGGTTCGTCATTAAAGAGAAAACCGGATAGGTATTCTTAACATAAGTCAGGAGAAATATATGTCACTTAGAAAGCAATCATGGCTTTGGATGTTATTAGTTATCCTGTCAGAAACGTCAGCCACATCCACGCTAAAAATGTTTGATGATAGTCAGGGGATAACAAAAATAGCGTTATTAGGGGTGATTATTCTGCTGTACTGCGTCTGCTATTATTCGCTGTCAAAAGCCGTAAAACATCTTCCGGTAGGATTAGCCTATGCAACCTGGTCCGGCACGGGCATCTTATTGGTTTCGACGCTCAGTATTATTTTTTACGGCCAACGTCCTGATACTCCGGCCATCATTGGTATGAGCGTGATTGTCACTGGCATAGTAATCATGAATATTTTCTCTAAAATGGGCGCTGATGAACAGCCAGAAATACTAACGGACAGCGATCAAAATCCGCCATTGAACACAAAAATCATTCATTAAAAATAAGGATGCTCATCATGTTAAACGGATTTCTCTGGCTGGCGCTTTCCATTGGTTCAGAAATTACCGGCACATCGATGATAAAAAAAACCGATGGATTCAAAAAACGCGCCCCCTCAATTGTCGTGATTCTGGCTTACTGCCTTTGTTATTTCTCGTTAACGCGTGCAATGGGCTATTTACCCGTAGGGGTTGCCTATTCCCTATGGTGCGGTTTTGGCATCGTCGGCGTGACGTTTATTTCGATGCTGCTTTATAAACAAAAACCCGATCTCCCGGCCCTATTCTCTATGGCATTAATTATCAGCGGGGGAATTATCATGAATATGTATTCGAGTATGTAAAAGGTATTGATTTCATTACGTTCCATCATGAGAACTTATCGTCCCGCCCAGCACTACGGTATCTACATCGCGGGGCCACTCAGGCCCCTCTACACTCGTTAACCGTTATCGGCAGGTAGCATAATATTTAATAAAAATATTAAAATGAAAGTTAAAAAAATAAAAAATAAAACCATCCATCTTTATGAAATCATTCATTAATAAAAATCAAACACAATTAAATTAATAATATGCACCCTACTTAATAGCGACGAATGATTATTTCCCCTTGAACAAAACAAAGTCACAACTATACTGAAAAACTCTTGTTATTGAGAAACCCCATATATTTATTTAATACTATATCCAATACTCTATCGGATGGTGAGCATGTCTTGTAATGATAAATTTAATAAAATCATAGAAATGAAATTATTTGACCCAAGAGTAAGGCATCATATTTCATCACGTGATTATATGGAATTAACGGTAAAAAGAATGCGGGTTATTTTTCAAGAAGGTCTGATTAATAACGAAATGTGGTTGGGGCAAGAAAACCAAGTGCAGTTTGATGAACTCTGTAAAAACGTCGCTTTATTCGGCACGTTAGATTTATCATTAGGCATATCCCTTGCGGCACACCTCATTGCAGGAAATGTAATATTTACGCAATCCAGCCCCAGTCAGATAAGACAGTATCGAGATGAGGTAATTAACTTAGATCGTATCTATTCTTTTTGCTGCACAGAAATAGCCTGTGGTACTAATTTACGCAATATAAAAACTACCGTCACTTACGATCATCTACAGCACAGACTGATACTCGATTCCCCAACCCCTGATTCTGCGAAATTCTGGATAGGAAATGCACTTTATTCCGCTACCGTCGGCATGGTATTGGCGAGACTGATCGTTAACGATCGTGATGAAGGTATTCATTGGTTTCGAGTACCATTGAGAGATAAAGAAGGTGAGAGTTTACTTACTGGCATCAGTGCTATTTCTTGCGACCCCAAAGGCGGTGTGGAAGGATATCAAATCTCCGGCCTTCGGTTTAATCAGGTCAGTTTGCCCCTTGAGGCGATGATGCAACGTCATTCTGAAATTACTTCCGATGGCGTGTTTTATAGTCAGACGTCCAAATCCCAACGTTTCGCATCGCTGTTTGAAACCTTTTTGCAGGAACGCATTTTTCCATTGAGCAGCGGTAGCCTGTCTGCAGCAGCCGCACTTTATATTACCTATAAATTTTCTGAACACCGAGTCACATCATTAAAGCCAACATATCAAACCTTAATTATGGAACCATTATTTTGTCAACGATTATACCCCGAGTTACTCAAGGCATTCTCTCTGCACATTTTGAATAATGTTATCATTGAGCAATTCAAAATAAATTGGGAAGATAAAAGCACGCATAAACAATTGCAGATTTTAGTCGCAGTCGGAAAATATTTAGGGTCATCACTCGGGTTGGAAATCCTACGCAAATGCCGGGCGATGTGCGGGGCTCAGGGTCTACATCACTACAACCAAATTATGTCCATGCAGATTGACTATGAGGCTAATATTACCTTTGCCGGTGATAACTCCGTCATGTCTTATCAGATTGCCAAATATATGATTGGATTAAATAGATTTAAAAATCATGACATTAAACCAGAAAACATCGCACAAGAAATAGAAAAGAAAGTTGTCACCGCCTGCAATCAGCGCCGATTCACCCATGCAGAAGCACAGGCTCTTACCTATACCTACGCACTAGATCTTATTATTCAAAACATCCAAAAAACAGGCATTTTAGATAGTGATATGCTACAAGATCTCAGCAATAGCTTTACACCATATATGTCAGACACTCTATCTTTCAATGTCATTAACCCGACAATAGAAAAGATAAATTATTTGATGAAGATACTTACTCCACCAATTGAGTTAATTACCGCACCAATCATTACCCCTAATTACACAGAAGAGTTTACTTCAGAGCTTTACGCTATGTCATAAATAGTCAATTAACATTTCACCTACCTCCCGGAGAAATACATCATGAATGTACCTATATCTAACCTGATAGATAGAGATGATAGCGCAAAGTCAAAACAAATCAGAAAAGTAATTATTAATTACAGTAAGGAACTGCGAAATAAATATCCTATTCTAAATCATCAGGATCTATTAGGGTTTAGTGCCTTAACTGCAATCACAGTCGTGATGGTGCTCAGTTCCTTATTCTATTTTTATGGTTATCTTCCCTGGTGGGTTTGCCTGATAGTCAATACGCTATGTATTTCTGTTGCACATGAAATTGAACATGACCTAATCCACAATTTATATTTCAGAAAAAATCGTTTTATACACCATATGATGATGACCGTAGTCTGGCTAATGCGTCCCAGCACAGCAAGTCCATGGATGAGGCGTGACGTACATCTACTGCATCATCAGGTATCAGGATCTGAACATGATGTAGAAGAGAAGTTTTTAGGTAATGGTAGAAAGTGGGGGCTTTTGCGAATTTTAATGCTCAGTGATTTAGTTGTCGCCGCCGTTGTTATGATGAATAATGCTAAAACGCCTTTGGAGAAAAAGAAACTGCTTTCATTCTCCGTCAAAGCGTTTTTCCCCTTCGCCGTAATCTACTCGGTAATATGGTATTCTTTTTTAATTTTTCACGGCATAAACCTTTATTTTATATTAACAGAAAATCCAGTAATCTGGTCTGAAACCATGATGAGCACCATTCACTTTATTAATATCTCAGTGGTAATCATTGTTGGCCCCAATATGCTCTGGTCATTCTGCTTACATTTTATCTCGTCAAACCTGCATTACCATGGTGACAATGAAAGCGGAAATGTCATTCAGGAAACACAGGTTCTTAACCCCTGGTGGCTCTATCCCATTAATTTCTTCTGTTTTAACTTTGGCAGCACACATGCAATACATCATTTTGTCGTGAATGAACCCTTTTATATAAGGCAGCTATCAACCCCCGTGGCGCATAAAGTCATGAGGGATATGGGCGTTCGGTTTAATGACTTCGGTTCTTTCAGTCGCGCAAATCGCTGGAGCCAGAATCAATAATGAAGAAAGGCGGCGCTTTCTGAAGCGTGGCATAGGATAGTAGCTGCCAACCATCGCAATATATCAACGGCCGAAATCTCTGTTTTGGCCGTTGATACTCAATACGAGTCTCTTTTCAGGAAAAACACGATCATTTTGCCCAATTGCTATGCAACGTGCAGCATAACACGCCTCTCCGGCTAGCTGCTGGCGCGCGGCTCAAAGATGAATTTCACCTTTTCCTGTACGGGTGGATGCTCGTCGTTGTCCATCATGGCGAGCACCAAACGCCCAACCTCCGCGCCCAGCTTTTCATAATCAAGCCGCATCGCGGTCAGCGCTGGGAACGTGTGCTCACATTGTTCAGAACCATCCAGACAGGCAATCGCCAGATCGTAAGGGACTTTCATCAGGCGGCGCTGGCATTCAAAGAGCGCGCCCAGCGCTATTTCCTCATGACTACAGATAATCGCATCCAGCTCCGGCTGGTTTTGCAGCAGTTCCGTCATGGCATAGCGGCCAAATTGCAGGCTGGGGGCTTCTGGGATCGTAATTTTCAAATCCGCATTGTGATAGTGCGCCAGCATGGCTTTATTCCAGCCGTTCAACTGCTGTTTTTGCAAACGGTTATCCGTATGAGCGCCGATATAAGCCACATGGTGATACCCCTTTTCCAGCAGCGACATCGTCAGTTGCTCTGCCGCTTCGGCAAGGGCGATATCAATATTGATATTCGCACTCAGCACGTCAGCGCCGGAAACGTTCACCGTAATCACGTTGCTGGCCTGAATAATGTCTCGGGTTCGCTGTGAGAGTTGCGCACTGAATAACACCAGCGCCGCTGGCCGCTGCTGCAGGAGTTTTTCGACCATGCCCGCTTCGGTATGCTGACGATATTCATGGCAGCCCATGATTAACGGAACGTTATGTTTGCCCACCGCCTGTTGCAGCGCCTGCACAAAACGCACGCTGGCGCGATCTTGCTGAAAAGGATAAAGCACCGCGATAGCGGGTTGATAGGCTGATGCCAGCGCGCCTGCCGCCTGATTCGGTACATAGCCCAGCGTTTTTATCGCGTCATTAATTTTCTTCTGTGTCGCATCAGAAACCAGCCCTGGCTCCCGCAACGCGCGGGACACAGTCATCGCGCCGACACCGGCATAGCTCGCAATGTCCTGTAGCGTCACGCGGCTCGTACTCTCGGTGAGCTGGCT
Source organism: Pectobacterium sp. S5 (assembly GCF_051707265.1). Lineage (NCBI taxonomy): Bacteria > Pseudomonadati > Pseudomonadota > Gammaproteobacteria > Enterobacterales > Pectobacteriaceae > Pectobacterium > Pectobacterium sp. S5. The sequence goes on along the minus strand of NZ_JAULSZ010000003.1, from coordinate 282,837 downwards.
GGCCTCTTGATTGGGTTCATAGCCTAATGCTCTGGCGGCCAGTTCCACTTTGCTGCGTAACTTCTCAGAGACCAGATCGGGTTTGCGCATCACGCGCGATACCGTCATCGTCCCTACGCCCGCGTAGTCGGCGACATCCTGTAGCGTAACCTTACCGGTACTGCGACGCTTACGCATGCTCACTTCCTCTCCATTCGTCATTTTTCTCATCGCACGGTTGCTATAACAGCCTGTTACGTCATGGTCTTCAGGCTAGCGTGGGTAGGCAACGTGCGAACACTCGATTTCCCTATTGCATCATTCACGCCGTGTTATCGCCGTTCATAGTGTGCCTGTGACGACACGGGGGAACAAATAATGGCCCCGCTTGTGCTAAGCAGGTCACAGTTAATGATAATCATATCAGTTAGCGCTATCTTTTTAGATGTTAATCACATTATTTTCGAAGCTGGCACACTATCCTGCGTTCAGAATGATACAGAGGTGACTCTAATGCTTAACACTTTACTAACACCAGACGTTGTTCAGATTTTACCTGCCTGTGATGATTGGCGTCACGCTATCGCCTTGTCCTGTAAGCCTTTACTGGATAACGGTTCGATTGAACCCACCTATATTGAGACGATCTACCGCTCTCATGAGGCCATCGGTCCTTATTATGTCGTCGGCCCAGGAATTGCCATGCCGCATGCGCGCCCGGAAGACGGTGTGAACCAGCTCGCGGTCAGCCTGACGCTGATTCGTGACGGCGTGGTTTTCCATTCCGAAGACAACGATCCCGTGCATTTACTGATTGTTCTGGCCGCCACAGACAGCAACAGCCATATCGATATTATTTCACAGCTCGCGCAGTTGTTCGACACGCCTGATGACGTCGCCGCGTTAATTAACGCGACGGAAGTCGAACAGGTGCTTTCCGTTATTTCTCGTTATTAATTGCCACCAGAGGACACAGATTATGAAAATTACAGTCGTATGCGGTAACGGCCTGGGTACCAGCCTGATGATGGAAATGAGCATTAAAAACATCGTTAAAGAGCTCGGCGTGGTTGCTGACGTGGATCACGTAGATTTAGGTTCGGCGAAAGGCACGGACAGCGACATCTTTGTCGGTACAAAGGATATTGCCGATCAGCTCGTCGCACAGGCAGTCGGGGGGAAAATTGTGTCCCTGAGCAACATGATCGATAAAGTGGCGATGAAAGAGCGCCTGTCGGTCGCCCTGACAGAACTTGGCGCATTATAAGCGAGGAATCACCAATGGAATTCTTCCGTTTTTTAATGAGTGATGTGCTGTCTGAACCGTCCATATTGGTCGGTTTGATTGCGCTTATCGGCCTGATTGCACAGAAAAAACCGGTTACGGAATGCATCAAGGGCACGGTGAAAACCGTCATGGGCTTTCTGATCCTTGGGGCGGGCGCGAGCCTGATCGTGTCCTCGCTGGGAGATTTCGCCCAGATTTTCCACCATGCGTTTGGTATCGCGGGTGTGGTACCGAATAATGAAGCCATTGTCGCGGTAGCACAGAAGAACTTCGGCACCGAGATGGCGATGATCATGTTCTTCGCGATGGTCATCAATATCGCAATCGCCCGCTTTACGCCGTGGAAATACATTTTCCTGACCGGCCACCACACGCTGTTTATGTCGATGATGGTTGCCGTGATTCTGGCGACCGCAGGCATGAAGGGCGTGCTGCTGATTACCGTTGGGTCGCTGGTCGTCGGGGTATCAATGGTGCTGTTCCCTGCCATTATTCACCCGTATATGAAGAAAGTCACAGGCTCGGATGACGTCGCCTTTGGTCACTTCTCTGCGATATCACAACTGCTGTCAGCATTTATCGGCAGCAAGTTTGGTAATAAAGAGAAATCAACAGAGGACATGGAAGTACCGAAGAGTCTACTGTTCCTGCGTGATACGCCAGTTGCCATCGCCTTTACCATGTTTTTCATCTTCATTTTCACCTGTCTGTTTGCCGGCCCTGAAGCGGTGAAAACGATGAACGCCGGTGGGAAAAACTGGTTCATGTTTTCGCTGATTCAATCCATTACCTTTGCCGCCGGCGTGTATATCGTGCTGCAAGGCGTGCGGATGGTGATTGCGGAAATCGTGCCGGCGTTTAAAGGCATTTCTGACAAACTCGTCCCCAACGCTAAACCAGCATTAGATTGCCCCGTGGTCTTTCCGTATGCCCCGAATGCCGTTCTGGTCGGCTTCCTGAGCAGCTTTGCAGCTGGGGTGATCGGTATGGTCCTGCTCTACCTGATGGGATTAACGGTGATCATTCCTGGCGTAGTGCCGCACTTCTTCGTCGGCGCAGCGGCTGGTGTGTTCGGTAACGCTACCGGCGGACGTCGCGGTGCGATTCTAGGTTCTTTTGCCAACGGACTGCTGATTACCTTCCTGCCTGTTTTCCTGTTGCCGGTGCTGGGCAGTATCGGGCTGGCAAACACCACGTTCAGCGATTCTGACTTCGGCGCGGTGGGGATTCTGCTGGGCATTATCGTGCGCTAAGCCCGCATGATGAATATCATCCGACAGACCGGTTTTAGTTAACGGGGGAAATGATGGAATTCTATTTAGATACGGCGGATGTCGCCGCAGTAGAACGACTTGCTGGCGTGTTGCCGATTAAAGGCGTGACCACCAATCCAAGCATTGTCGCACGCGGAAAATCCGATATTTACAGCGTGCTACGGGACATGCAGGCCGTTATCGGCACGGAAGGACAGCTGTTTGCTCAGGTGATGTCGCGCGATCCTGATGTGATGGTGGAAGAGGCATTGAAGCTCAGAGATGTGATTCCTTCTCTGGTCGTCAAAGTGCCGGTGACGAATGCGGGTTTGAGCGCTATCAGGCAGTTGACGGCGCTGGATATTCCTACCCTCGGCACCGCCGTATACGGTGCGGGGCAAGGGTTTTATGCCGCGCTGGCTGGCGCTCGCTATATCGCGCCTTACGTCAACCGCATTGATGCGCAGGGTGGCGATGGGATTGCACTCGTGAAAGAGCTGCAAACCCTGATTAACCTGCACAGCCCGCAGACTCAGGTGCTGGCGGCTAGCTTTCGCACGCCGCGTCAGGTGCTGGACTGCCTGCTGGCGGGGTGTCGGGCGATTACCGTCGACCCTGCTGTTGCTGAACTGTTCCTGCAAGATCCTGCGGTTGAAGATGCGCTTAACCGGTTCGATCATGACTGGCAAGCACGCTTTGGTCATGCCGATCTTGGTTGATTAATGGACAACACCACTCGCTCGCCGGGTGGTGTTTTCACTGTTTGCAAATCCACCTCTGCTACCCCTTCTCGCGGATTCAAAGGCGAGCGCTGAATCACCCACTTCCCCCACACCAGACCTCATGCGAACACGCGATATCTCACCGTAGCCGCAGATCGGTTCTCCCATAAGATAATTGATTGGACAAAATTTGCACATTGAGAAAGAGGTGATTATATTTATCATTCAGTAGTTTTTTTAGTGATAATAACGATAACCAATAGTTACAATATAAAACTACTTGTCTTATCAGTTTAAATTAAGGTTTAAATGGCGCATTGCTGAGGCTCTGTATTCTGGCAGAAATACGGCTCCTATTTTAAATGCGGCTTTTACCTTTGTCGACAGCGATAGTGGCAATACTTTTCTCCTATGGTTGATTCAAAATACGTATGTATCTTTTATTACATTCAGGAGTCCAGCATGTTACTCAAAACGTTTTTATTAGGCACAATTTTAGGAATAACCTCATTTACGGCTTTCGCCGCCAATCCTGTCGATGGAAAGACACTTAACGTTGCGGTTTCTCCCGCTTCACCCCCGATGCTATTTAAATCCGCTGACGGGAAATTAGAAGGGATCGATCTTGAACTCTTCTCTTCTTATTGCAAAGAAAGAAACTGCAAACTGAAAATAACGGAATACTCTTGGGATGGCATGCTGGGTGCCGTGGCAAGTGGTCAGGCTGATGTCGCATTTTCAGGGATATCCATCACGGATAAGCGCAAGAAAGTCATGGACTTCTCCGCTCCTTATTATGTGAATTCATTTAATCTGGTCAGCTTAAATAATCGTGATATAGACCTGAGCGATCTACATAATTTAAAAAAATACACCGTAGGGTTTCCCAGAGGTATGGCTTACGCCGATTTGATAAAAACCGATCTGGAACCCAAAGGATATTACTCGCTGAGCACAGTAAAACTTTACCCCTCTTATAATGAAACCATTGCCGACTTGAAAAATGGCAACTTAGATCTCGCCTTCATAGAAGACCCGGTTTACTTTAACTACAAGAACAAGCAAAAAGCCCCGATTGAAAGCCGCTATGTTTTCAAAGGCGTTGACCACCTTGGGTTTGCCTTTAAGAAAGGTTCACCGGTGCGCGATGACTTTAATACCTGGCTGAATGAACAGGGTGAAGCAAAAATATCGGGCATCGTAGATAAGTGGATGAAATAAAAAACGATGTCATCACAAGACATGATAAACATTTATTATTTCTTGTTTGAAGGTGTCAAGTACACGCTCATCGTCACATTTACGTGTTTTGCATCAGCCTTGGTTATTGGATTAACCGTCGCCGTGTTACGGCGACTGGTTTTTCCCTCGGTGAAGAACATACTGGATATTCTGGTCTTCATTTTTCGTGGTATTCCCGTTTTAATCGCCGTCTTCCTCGTTTATTTCGGCCTTCCGGCAATAGGCCTGAGCATTCCCCCCCTGCTTGCCATGAACATTAGCATCGGATTAATCAGCGGGAGTTATCTTGCGGAAGTGTTCCGCGGTGCGCTTCAATTGGTCGATCCGTCAGAGATTACCGCCGCCAAGACCGCAGGTTTAGGGAAATTACAAATTATAAGATACATCGAGCTACCGCAAATGCTCCGCTTTTCTGTTCCTGGGGTAGCCAACGAATTCTCATCGGTATTAAAAGCCACACCTTTTGCCTACACCGTTGGCATACCGGAAATCACCAAGCAGGCCATGTCTCTGACGGCAGTCACGATGAACGGTCTGGTCATTTATACGCTGGCGGCAATACTTTATTTTCTCATTTACAAATTATCTATTATTGCCGTAAGGCGGCTTGAAATGAGATTTCAGGTAACGGGCGATAGCTTGAAAAATCAGGGTGGCAATAGATGACGTTAATAGAATTACGCGAGGTCAGTAAAACACTCGGTAGCAAAAAGGTGCTGGATAATCTCAATTTACAGATTGAGCATGGCGAAATAAAAATCGTCATGGGCCCATCGGGCTGTGGCAAAACAACGCTGCTGCGCTGCCTGGCCCAGCTTGAAAGCCCGGATACAGGTAATATATTTTTTCATGGTCAGAACGTTACCGATAAAAAATTTAATATTCTCGATTTCAGGAAAAAAATTGGATTCGTTTTTCAGAACTACGCGCTATATCGTCATCTGAACGTTATGGACAATATTACTCTGGCGCTGCGTAAAGTCTTTAACGTCTCCGAACGTGATGCCAGAACTAAAGCCTTATATGAACTGGAAAGGCTGGGGATGGAGGAGCACGGTATGAAATACCCTTCACAGCTCTCTGGCGGCCAGCAACAGCGCGTTGCTCTCATCCGTGCTCTGGTTACCGATCCTGAAATCATTGTATTTGATGAGCCGACCTCCGCCCTCGATCCGCTCATGACCCGTGAAGTGGGTTCGCTCATTAAGCAACTTCACCGGCGGAAAGTCACCATATTATGCGTCACCCACGATATACGTCTGGCTAAACAGCTGTGTGACAGAGTGACCTTCCTAAACTATGGCAGGATTCGGGCCGAAGGATCTTTCGCAGAGCTGTCAGCCCTAAATGGCGAGCCGGATATTCATTATTTTTTTGGAGAAAAGTAATATGCTTGCCGGATGGATGAGTTTTTATCACGAGCTGATAGATCAGCTTCCACTGGTGCTTGATGGAATCAGCGAGACAGTAAAGCTGGCGATAGTGGTTTCTCTCACGGGCTTTTTCTGGGGCATTGTTATTTTTTTTCTGAGTATCAGCAACCGACCTGCCGTTAAAAAGCTAACAGAAATGTATATGGACTTTTTTATCGGCACGCCATTAATTCTTATTTTATTTGTCATGTATTACGGCTTGCCACAAACCGGTATTAACTTATCGCCTTTCGCTGTCGCGGTAACGGGATTTACCCTGAATATCGGGGCTTATAACGCCGCCTATATGACAACCGCTTACAATTCCCTGAACAAGTACGAGGCGGAAGCGGCCGTCGTACAAGGGTTTAGTCAATGGCAAATATTTCGCTTAATGATATTGCCTCAGGTATTAATCACCTCAGTGCCCGCACTGACTAATCAGGTCATTAATAATATCAAAGACAGCACCATCGCTTTCCTCATCCAGTACACTGAATTTTTTTCCCGCATTCAGGAAGTCGCGGCAACTAACTTTGAGTTTTTCAGTGCCTACCTGTTCGCTGCGCTGGTTTACTTAGTGCTGATTTCTTTTATTGTGCTGCTGTCCAGAATCATTGAACGCAAGCTGCTTGTCCTCACTCAGGCCTAACCTGACAGTGAGCGATGATTGATTCAGATAACGACCAAAGGCTCCCCGCGTACTGATTCCAGCACGCTTTTCCTTCACCGTTCTGTCAATGCAGGACGAATTCGCGGTACTTTTCCACCAGCGTCAGAAAATCATCCAGACCGCATAAAGACAGGCTCTCTTCGTCGTAATAACTCATTCCCTCTTCCAGCTCATCCGTGGTGAAAGACAGTTGATTTGCCTGCACCATCACTTCTTCTTCATCCAGCGACAGCGTGTACTCGTGGCCCACGCGCCGCCACTGCCGCTCGCTGCCTGCGACGGAACGCGCGCCATCTTCGACATCAGTCAAGATCGTCAGTTGGCCTTTCACTTCTTCATTGAACCAGTGTCCGATCGCTTCATGTCCCATCGACATACGAACGATGACCTGGCCCGTCACATCCCGCAAAAATTCATAGTCCATGATGCCATCCTCACTGTTATGTTTCTTTTGTTCAGTTTAGTCGCCTCTGCCCCCTATCGTCGTGATACACCTTCACCTTTCATGCTGCAAAAGCACGATGCCAACCGTCAATGCACAGGCAGCGTGAGGTATGAGGCGTATAAAACGGGCAGAAAAAAAGGAGGCACAAGGCCTCCTTCGGTGTAGAGATGCGAACTATAGCGAGTTAGACCGCCGTCTGGAAGATCACGCTATCCGCTTTCTCGGTATATTGACCTAACTGGTCAAAATTCAGATAGCGATAGGTGTCCTGCGCGGTTTTATCCACCTGCGACATGTAGGTCTGGTACTCTTCTGACGTCGGCAAGCGACCCAGCAATGAGGCAACCGCAGCCAGTTCGGCAGAGGCCAGATACACATTAGCGCCGGTTCCCAAACGGTTCGGGAAGTTACGCGTCGAGGTAGAAACGACCGTCGCACCATCCGCTACGCGCGCCTGGTTACCCATGCACAGCGAGCAGCCTGGTATTTCGATACGCGCTCCGCTCTTACCAAACACGCTGTAGTAGCCTTCTTCGGTCAGCTGTGCTGCATCCATCTTGGTCGGCGGCGCAACCCACAGGCGGGTCGGCAGTTGGCCTTTGTGGCTATCCAGCAGTTTACCTGCCGCACGGAAGTGCCCGATGTTGGTCATACAGGAACCGATGAAGACTTCATCAATCTTCTCGCCCTGCACGTCAGACAACCAGCGCGCATCGTCTGGATCGTTAGGCGCACACAGGATCGGCTCTTTGATGTCGGCCAGATCGATATCGATCACCGCGGCGTACTCGGCATCGGCATCCGCTTCCAGCAGTTGTGGATCGGCCAGCCATTTTTCCATACCCTGAATACGACGCTCCAGCGTACGACGATCGCCGTAGCCTTCGGAGATCATCCACTTCAACAACACGATGTTGGAGTTCAGATACTCGATGATCGGCGCTTTATCCAGCTTGATCGTACAGCCAGCCGCAGAACGTTCCGCCGAGGCGTCGGTCAGTTCAAACGCCTGCTCGACTTTCAGATCTGGCAGACCTTCGATTTCCAGAATACGGCCAGAGAAGATGTTCTTCTTGCCTTTCTTCTCAACGGTCAACAGGCCTTGCTTGATGGCGTACAGCGGAATGGCGTGAACCAGATCGCGCAGGGTAATGCCCGGCTGCATTTTGCCTTTGAAGCGCACCAGAACGGATTCCGGCATATCCAGCGGCATCACGCCCGTCGCGGCAGCAAACGCCACCAGACCGGAGCCCGCAGGGAAAGAGATACCGATTGGGAAACGGGTGTGGGAGTCACCACCTGTACCAACGGTATCCGGCAGCAGCATACGGTTCAGCCAGGAGTGGATAACACCATCGCCCGGACGCAGCGATACGCCGCCGCGGTTCATGATGAAATCAGGCAGTGTGTGGTGCGTGGTCACGTCAACCGGCTTCGGATAGGCCGCGGTGTGGCAGAACGACTGCATCACCAAATCAGCGGAGAAGCCCAGACAGGCCAGATCTTTCAGCTCGTCACGGGTCATCGGCCCGGTGGTGTCCTGTGAACCTACAGATGTCATCTTCGGTTCGCAGTATTCGTCAGGGCGAATACCCGCGACGCCACAGGCACGTCCTACCATTTTCTGCGCCAGCGAGAAGCCTTTTTTGCTGGCTTCAACCGCTTTGGAAATACGGAAGATATCGCTGTGCGGCAAGCCCAGAGATTCGCGCGCCTTGGACGTCAGTCCACGGCCGATAATCAGTGGAATACGGCCACCGGCGCGAACTTCATCCAGCAAGACGTCGGTCTTCAGCGCAAAGGTCGCCAGCACTTCATTGGTGTCATGACGACGCACTTCACCTTCATACGGGTAGATATCAATCACATCGCCCATATTTAGATCGTTCACATCGACTTCGATCGGCAGCGCACCAGCATCTTCCATCGTGTTGAAGAAGATCGGAGCGATCTTGCCGCCCAGCACTACACCACCGCCGCGTTTGTTCGGAACGTGAGGGATATCATCCCCCATGAACCACAGCACGGAGTTGGTTGCCGATTTACGCGATGAACCGGTACCGACAACATCACCGACGTAAGCCAGCGGGAAACCTTTCTTGTTCAGTTCTTCGATCTGTTTGATCGGGCCCACAGCACCAGGTTGATCGGGATCGATACCTTCACGGGCGTTTTTCAGCATCGCCAGCGCGTGCAGCGGGATGTCAGGGCGTGACCAGGCATCAGGTGCCGGAGACAGGTCATCCGTGTTGGTTTCACCGGTGACTTTAAAGACGGTAACGGTAATTTTTTCCGCCAGTTTCGGGCGGGACAGGAACCACTCGGCATCAGCCCAGGATTGAATCACTTTCTTGGCGTGCGCATTGCCTGCTTTCGCCTTTTCTTCCACATCGTAGAAGTTATCAAACATCAGCAGCGTGTGGGACAGCGCTTCGGCGGCAATCGGTGCCAGCTTGTCGTTGTCTAACGCATCAATCAGCGGATGAATGTTGTAGCCCCCTTGCATGGTGCCCAGCAGCTCAATCGCTTTTTCCTGGGTGACCAATGGGGAAGTGGCTTCGCCTTTGGCGACGGCAGCCAGAAAACCGGCCTTCACGTAGGCGGCTTCATCAACGCCGGGGGGGACACGGTTAATCAGCAGGTCAAGCAATACTTCTTCTTCGCCCGCCGGGGGATTCTTGAGTGACTCAACCAGCGCGGCCATCTGCGTGGCATCTAACGGTTTAGGAACAATCCCCTGCGCAGCCCGGTCGGCTACGTGCTTACGATATTCTTCTAGCACGACGTTCTCCTCGCTCTCATTGTCTTCATTATGCCCGGCGCTCTTGTTCCCGCTTGTGGTGTCCATGCCTGGGTGCCAGCGTGTGGATGTAAGGTAGTAGAGTGTCCGGTCCAGCCTCGTCAGCATATCAGGATTTGAATTGATTGTTAATTCGTTCACATAATAGCAACATTAATTTTTGTTCAACTATGCTATGTGCCCAATTTCACTATCACTAAAAAATGCCGACATCAGCAGAATAGCATGTCCCTGACGGCGCACACTAACTATGCTGAGTTAACCACATAATAGGTAAGTTTTTAACAACATAGCGCGATTAATCATCGTTTGATGGCGTAGCGATAATCAGAATGTTCGCAATAGAGTCGGGAAAAGTGTTAACAGATGATAGGTGCCTTCACGGCAACGATGCCGGATGACCTCTTTGATCACAGGAAAAAATGCCATGAAGATAAAACGGTATCTGCCAATGGTTTTCGCTACTGCTTTCGCGTTCACTGCCTCCGTCTATGCCGCCCCTATCGAGCTGGAGGGGATCGGTTTAACGCGCGATATTCCCTGTAATGGCAATGATGTCAATATTTCAGGCAACGGCAACAACATCGTACTGACCGGCAAATGTGCCGATATTTCCGTCTCAGGTTCCGAGCACAACATCACGTTCGATACCGCAACATCGCTCACCGTGACCGGTTCAGAGATTGCCGCCACAGGTCAATCGACGGGTGACCTGACTGTCGCCGCGTATAAAAACACTATCCGCACGCACATCCTTGCCGAAGATAAACCAGCGAAGGTGAATGTGACGGGTACGGAACATCATCTCGATCTGGATTTTAAGGGCCCTGCCGCTGTTTCCTTCAATGGCATCAGCAACCGCCTCTCATGGGGAGGAACAGAGCCGAAACTCTCTTCCAGCGGTGCTAATAACGTCATCAAACAAAAACCATAATTTGCTGCGTTTATTCCTCTGACAGATGCCTGCCGAACGGATTCCGGCAACGAAGAACACACGCCTCAATCGACAGTTCGCCGATTGAGGCTTCATTTTTAGTACACAGAATATCGAATCAATTCCCGCTAGAGCGGGTCACATCAGGCCTTAAACGTTAGCCACGGACGCAGCCGTGCCACGGGTTGAATCAGCCCTGACTGCGCCTGAATATCAATCACAGGCGCAACGGGTTTATAGGCCGCAGGCGCTTCTTCCCGCAGGCGTTCGTCTTTCAGTGTGATGCATTGCCAGGGCAACGTATCTGCCTGCTTCGCCGTATCGACCTTGTTACGCATACTTTGCCGACGTTCAGCACGCCCCGCACCGTGTGAACACGACCACAGCCAGTCGGGATTCCCTTTCCCCGTGACGAGATAAGAGTAATCACCCATTGAACCGGGAATCAGCGCAAATTCCCCGGCTTTGGCGGGCGTCGCCCCTTTACGATGCAGATTCATCCCGTGTTCCGGCAAGATAATGTTATGCGACAGATCGACCACCAGCTTGCTGGTATCTCGCGTAAACACCTGCTTCCAGGAAGAGCGAATCAGTTCAGTCAGCACGATCCGGTTGATCCACGCATAGCGTGCGGCGACGCCCATGGCTTCCATATAGTCCGTCGCCTGCTCATCAACCAGACCAAACAGGCCGGACGCCGGATATTTTTCTCCCGCAGGCCAACAGGCTCGCGCTTTATCGATCCCACGCTGGCCGACGTAAAAACCCACGTCCCGTGAACCGGTGTGAATCATCACCACGACTTCTCCTTCCTGCACGCCAGCCTGATACGCCGCGTGCCTGTCCAACACGGCATCGACAATTTGCAGCTCAACGAAATGATTACCCGACCCTACCGTGCCCAGACTGGAAGGCCGAAGTATCTCGCGAGGCGCAAAAAACGGTTCAGGCGCATGTCGACTAGCGGCACGAACCGCATCGGTTCCGGCGATGGAGCCGAGTTCCGCCGACAGCCGTCGGAAGTCCACCTCCTGCCAAAGCCCCTGCTGAGGCAGTGCCGCCAGCCACGCCGACAACCCCTCATCAAAGAGCGCGGAAAACGAATCTGGCGTAACGGGAACATCACGCCGATCCAGCAGTAACGTGTTTTTGAGCGCCTGAATCAGCGCGGGTTTGTGCTCATCAGCATCCGTATGATGCACGCCCGTTGTCAGCAAGCGCATGCCACAATTGATATCCGTCCCAATCGCCGCAGGGATAACGAAGTTCTCCGTTGTGGCAACAATGCTGCCGACAGGCGCAAGCGTACCGGGATGGAAATCCGGCGTCGCGCGAGCAGCACAGACGCGTGCATCGCTGCCCGGTAGGTGAACCGAGGCGAAATCCAGTAGTTGCTGAACCGCCTTTTCTTCCAGCGGCAACGTGTCCGGCAACAGAATCTGCGCTTCTGCGTTCTGCCTGCGGAGATGATAAATAGAATGTTGGTAATCGGTGTCTATCCCCAAACGGGATAAACGTTTTTGTAAGCGAGTAAATGTAGACATGGTGCTACCTAGAAAAACAGAAAATCGCTCCTCCCGTTTCGGAGAGAAGGTTGTTTTTCCTGCAGCAGCAGATTCAGGAAAGGATGTCGGGCTATTCTAGGGAGGAACGCCTCTATTGTAAACCACAGGCCGCATCACGCTGGCTCCGTTATGCGCTGTTTTATCGATGTCAGTCATTATCCTCGCTCATGGCCGAGGGTATGATAAGCTCAATATATTAGGCATCACTAAATTAGTCAGTTACGCAGGATGGTAGGTACATGGCGTTGAGCAATTCGGATCGGGAATTCATGCAGGACGGTGCGGCAAAAGCCGCAGCGATGCTGCGCGCGATTGGCAACGAGAACAGGCTACTGGTGCTTTGCCTGCTTATCGAGCACGGTGAAATGTCGGTTGGCACGCTGCTTGAACACATCCCGCTAAGCCAGTCCGCCCTCTCGCAGCATCTGGCAAAAATGCGTGAAGAAGGGTTGATTAGCTATCGACGCGAATCACAAACGCTGTACTACCGCATCGAAAATCAGGACGTGGAAAAAATCGTCGCCACCTTAAAAGGCATTTTCTGTCCCTGATCGCGGCAACGGCCCGCAGGATGGCGGCCGGAGATGGTACGCCATAAAAAACGCCACGGCACAATAGTGCCGTGGCGTTCGCGATTCAGTATGACGGATATAAAATTTAGAACGACGTATTCACGCTAACAAAGAAAGTCCGTCCCGGTTCGTTATAGGTTGCCGCACCGGCACCCGCGATGGTGACGGAATTATTGATAGTGTTCACCACATCCTGCGCATTACCCGCACGGAACAGGCGTTTATCAAACAGGTTATCAACCCCGCCGGTCACGCTCAGGTTCTTGTTAAACTTATAGGTACTGCTTAACCCGAACAGCGCATAAGGGCTTAACTCATTGGTTGCGCTACCCGTTACGCGCTCACCTTTGTAGTTATATTTCTTCGGCTTCTGGCGACCATACCAGGTCACATCGGCCAGGAAGGAAAGGCTCTCCGTCGCCTGCCAGTCTACCGATGAATTCAGGGTAAACTCCGGCGTAATCGACAGATAATCACCCGTGGTTTTATTTTTCGATTCCAGCATCCAGGTCAGATTGTTACGCCAGTTGATGCTCTCCGTGACAGGAACGGTCAGGTTACCTTCCAGCCCTTGAATAACAGCTTTCGGTACATTGCCCCACTGGAAAATATTGGCGTTGGCATAATCCTTATTCGTCCCGCCCACCGCTTTACCGATAACATTGTTGCCTGCTTCAATCTTGTTGCGGTAATCGTTATGGAAATAGGTGATGCCCGCGATCAACCCATCACGGTGAAACTCCAGACCAATTTCTTTATTCAGGCTGGTTTCCGCCTTCAGGTCTTCATTACCGATTAGGTAGCAAGACGTGCCGCCAGCACAGCCCTGTCCACGGCTATAGAGGAGATAATTCTCGTTAGTCTGATACAGGTTCGGCGCTTTGTAAGCACGAGCGATACCTAACTTCAGCGTGTAGTCGTCACCCAGTTCCTGCGACAGGTTGAGCGACGGGCTCCAGTTGGTGCCTGCCGTGCTGTGATTATCGACACGCAGCGCCGGTGTCAACATGGTGCTGTCCGTCAGTTGGACGTTATCTTCCACGAAGGCAGAAGCCAGACGAGCCGCGGATTTTTCACTGCGGCCACTGCTGCTCAGCGAACCCACACTCCCGGCTTCGGTCGTCGTCTGCATGTTCGACACCGGATCTTTCATCTTCTGCTCGTTCCATTCAACCCCGAACGTGAGTACCTGATCGACCCAGACATTTAGTGGAATATTCACTTCATTATGCGCAGTGAAATTATCCAGCTTTATCGTGCCATATTGGTTCGGACTCGTCGTATCAAAAATCCCTTCTAAACCGCCAGACAGTCCCTCAAGGATACGGGTATTGTGCGTGCGCTCGTATTGCAGATACGACGTAGAGCTAACGCCGCTGTCCCAGTAGCCGCGATGCGTGACCGCAAAGTTCTGGCGGTACATGCGGTTGGTTTCCTTGCCATAATTACTCACGACAAGCGGGTTGGTGTTGGTATTTTGCGAATCGCCCGCATAGATATTGCCCTGACGGCTGGAACCCGCTTCGAATTCCAGCGACTGCTGCTTGGTCATATCCCAACGCAACAGGCCGTTGATATCTTTATTACGCACGCCTTCACGCCCGGAAGGCAGTGAAGCTGACTGATTGCCCGCGCGTGCGGACTGATGCCCTTCGTTAATATCGCGTGCATCAGCCTCGGTTTTATTCAGGTTGCCGTACAGACGGAAGCTCAAGCTGTCGGTCAGGCCCCCCATCAGGCTGAAATCGGTACGTTTGGTGGCGCCTTCTGAACTATGCTCCGGCGCATTCAGGAAGGTGTTCCAGGTGCCATGCCATTCCTGACTTGGCTGCTTGGTGATGATGTTAACCACGCCGCCCGCAGCGCCGTTACCATAGCGCGCCGCCGCTGGGCCGCGTAGCACTTCAATGCGCTCGACCATATCGGCAGGCACCCAGTTGGTGTCGCCACGAGTATCGCGCTCGCCGCGCCAGCCGTAACGTACTGCCGTACGGCTCGACACGGGCTTGCCATCCACCAGAATCAGTGTGTTTTCCGGTCCCATGCCGCGGATATCGATCTGGCGATTGTTACCGCGCTGGCCGCTGGTTGAGTTACCGGACAGATTGACGCCCGGCATGGTGCGAATCAGATCGGACAGATCGTTAGCAGGCGGACGCTTACTGATATCTTCAGCCGTAATCACCGACACGCCCGGAGCCTGACGGGTTTGCTCAGCCGCCGTCACCACCATCGTGTCGCCCGATGTTTTACTTTCGGCCTGATTCTGCACCTGAGGGGCAGGTTCTGTTGAAGGCGAGGTCTGCGCAGCGCTCAGAAACGACGTCATCCCGCAGCTAACGCCAATGAGCGTCGCCAGATAACGACGCGATTGTGGTAGTTTCATCAAAATTATCCTGCCCTGTAAGAAATGAATAAGTAGCCTGAAAAAGGATCAACATCGCAGCCGGTACAGCGACACCTAACGACAATCAGCAAAACGCTGAATAACGGCGGAGATAAAACGCGCAAACGTGGCGGTTATCGGGGAGAAGCGTCATGCCAATGGCATCACGTCGTGTTGTTATGAAATGCTGTGTGTAATCAATCAGCCCTTTTCTCCGCATTGCCGGAAATGGAAAATGCATTTATCGTGCAATGTGATGTTCTCAACGAAAAATGCTATTGAGAAGTATTTGCATTACCATTTTGGCGCGGTCATTGTTACATTTGTTATTCAGGACGGGGTTTGCTCTAGCAGCAAAATGTTTTGCCAAAGCATCAAAATGGAAGGCGCAGGTCGAAGGGTTTAATCAGGTAGGTAATCACGTGCGCAGCTTCACTCAGTCATCAAAGCCGATCTATAAAGATCACATCGTTCAGCAATCGAGTCTGGTCGCGAATGACTACCGTTTTATCGGGCCCCGGCTAATCGATAACACGCCAGTGCTATTCGGGTCGTTCACTGTCGTGCAGCTTAATCCCCATCTGATCCTGCATACGGCTGATGTGATTAATCGCCACAACATGAAAACCCAAAACCTGCTGGATGGCGCAATCAAACTGGCCATCGTGGTGAGTGGCAACGCACATATCTCATTTGGTCATCAGGAACTGCATCTGGGAGAGAGCCAGCCCGCCTCGCTGATTGCGTTGACGGAGCCGACGATGTTTACCCGCATCGGCAAGCGTGATGAGTATGAGCGAACGATTACGCTGACGTTCGACAGGGAATGGCTGTACGGCAATATGATGGACACCGTTGGCGACTGGCAGGCTATCCACGATTTCACGCAGACGCATCTGGCAACACACCTGTGGACACCGTCCCGACAGGCGCTGGCGATTGCCTTACAAACGCTGGATGCCGAACCTTGCCAAACGCCACTCCAGCGCCTTTATCTGGAAATGCAGTGTATGAGCCTGATTATCGAGGCGTTTACCTCATTGACCGCCAGCGTCGCGCAGGACAAAAGCAGCGGCGTTACCCTACGCAGCTACCATCGCATTCAACAGGTCAGAGACATGCTGGAAAGCGGCAGCGCCGACCATCTTTCGATGAGTGAAATCGCCAAAAGCGTCAACATGAGTGAAAGCACGCTACAGCGCCATTTTCGCCAGACATTCAATATGAGCGTGTTTGAATACCTGCGTAACTGCCGTTTGCAGCGCGCCATGCTGGCCTTGCAGAAAGACGGCATCGGTATTGCACAGGCCGCCAGCATCGCCGGTTACAACAGCCCCGCCAACTTTGCCACCGCCCTGCGCCGTGCATTCGGTATTACGCCGGGGCAGCTAAAAGACCGTTTCTGATTCTCAATCATTAATAACCAAATGGAATTTGTTATTCCGTTTGGTTATTAATCGCTATTCAGCGATGCGCAGTAAATTAGTATTTTTCTGCCAGCACATGACTATCCATGACCAATCAGACTGATATCACCGCAACGCTTGCCCACCACATCATCCATAGCGAACCTAATCGAGAAGCGATAGAGGCCGCCTGCGACGGAGTGACTGACTTCATCTCCACCGCACTCCCTATCGTACAGGGTGCGATTGCCGATAGCGGGCTTGCGCCGTTAAAGCAGGTCTTCAGCGGCACGGACAGCCTGACGCGCAGTCTGATCCTAGGTTATGCCGGTCACGTACTGGACTTTGACGATTATCATCCGGCGTTTCGCGGTCACCCCAGCACCGTCATTCTGCCTGCCCTGTTTGCCCTGGCTGCAGAAGATTCCTCCGTCACGGAAGAGGCGTTTTTGACGGCGTATGTGATCGGCGTGGAAGCCGCAGGCAGAATCGGGCTGGCATGCGGCCCGCGTCATTACAGTCTCGGCTACCACAACACGGCTACGCTCGGTGCTATCGCCGCCGCCGCAGCCGCCGCACGTCTGGCTGGTGCCTCGGTAGAACAAACGCAAACCATTCTTGGCTTGGCTGCCACACAGGCCGCTGGGCTGCGAGCGCAGTTTGGTTCTGCGGTCAAACCGCTACATGCCGGGCTTTCCGCCAGAGCGGGGCTAACCGCCGTCAAGCTGGGCTTAGCGGGCTTTGAGGGCAACGAACAGCAGGTGATTGACGCCTTTCTTGCCGCGCACGGCGATCAAAAACAGCAGCCGGAACTGCTGGTTGAAAACTGGGGTGCGCCGTGGCGCATGCTGTCTCCCGGTCTGGAGTTCAAGCGCTACCCAACCTGTGGCGGCACCCACAGCGCTGCCGAGGCGGCTTTTGCACTGCGGGAACAGTGGCATCAGCAGAATGGTGCAGAGGCCGATTTGGCCAACGCTATCGAACAGATCACGGTAACCTTCCCACCGGGCGGCGATGTTGCTCCCTTTATCCGTAACGCCACAAACGGCGTAGAAGCCCGATTCAGTCTGGAATATGTGATTGCGGCGGCGCTGATTGAAGGGGAACTGAAGCTGGCACATTTCTCGGAAGCCCCGGTTGAAACCACGATCTCCGCGCTGGCGAATCGCGTCATACGCCGCGCCGATGAAACCGCGCCACCCGATGAGCTTGACCCGGAAGCCCGTTTTCATGAGGTTACGCTGCATCTGCGCAACGGCAGCACGCTAATCCAACGCACCACACGTCAGGAAACCTCGGCGCGCCCTACCGATCTGCGTGCTAAATTGCAGCAAACCATCGGCTCGCTGGCGCATCTCGACAGCAGCCAGATCGCCGACCGCTGCGCATTACGGCAGGAAGGCGATCTACGCTATTTGCTTGGGCTACTGTTTTAACAAAATACTGTTTTAACAATGCTGGTTTAACGGGATGCTGTTTTAGCAGGATGCGAGGTGCTGTCGATAATCATCATTATCGACAGCACGATTACTGGCAATACTATTACTTACTGGCAATACCATGACCGCCAATACCATTACCGACAACCACCACGCTGTCAGATCGAATTAGTCTTTCTGATGGGAAAGCCATTTCCCTTTTTCATCAAATACCGTCACGCCCGGCACTCTGGAATAACTCCCTTCCCCCTCTGATTTATAGTGGGTCGCCAGTATGTGGGGAGAGCGATAGTCAAAATTGAAATAGCCATCATCAGGATTCTTGACGATCAACTTGCCCGTGCTGTCGATGAGACCTTCTTCTACCTTGAAGTAACGATTATCAAGGTTGTTTTTAAAAGACGTCGCCTCGCCATACGTAAACAGGTTCTTTTTCTCTTGCGCGGCAATAGCAGGGAATCGCGTCACATCAAGCTGACGTAATACATGCAGGAACATCAGGCGTTCCAGCAGCGTTCCTGCATCTTTCGGGACTAAAAATTGTAATGTAAGCCCACTTCCCACATTCACATCGTATTCATAGCCGACAAACGCGCTGTCGCCATAAATAAAGATGTTATCCACTTCTTTACCTTCGGGGACGATCTCTTTGGTTTCAGCCATGAGTTCAGGAATCGACTGAGGAGCTACCTTAAAATAAACATCGTACTTAAATACTTCCGACGGGAATTTTATTTCAATGCGCGTTTTTGACATGCTCCGTTTAATAAAGCGCTCAGGCTTTTCCATGCGCTGTTCGAGTGCTTTCCAGATAGCCTGATGCATTTCTGCGATCTTAAATTCATCAGCGATCTTTACGCCATACTTCGCTTCCAATTCCGGCTGAGATAATGCCAGATCGTACATCGACAATGCCTGCTCGCCGCGGTAACGTTCATCCATCGTACGCAGTACAGCAAATGCGTTGGCTAACGAGACGACATCTTCAGCATTCGCTAACCCAATAAAATAGCGCTGCTTAGCCTCATCATATTGAAAATAGACGGCTTCCAATTTGCCTTGTTGGTTATCGTATGCCGCACCGTTTTCCGACTGGAATAACACGCCCTTTTGCCCTTTCAGCCACAAAGCCAGATTAAAATCCTCTTTTGCCGCGCTAACGGTAAACAGGTCAACGTCGGTGTTATTCTGCTTATCCCGATAGGTGTAGATCTGCGTGTCTTTATTTTCCCGGTCGATGAGTAGACGCCCCATCTTGCGAATATACATCCCGTGCTCTCGTAGGCTCAGCTTGTCGTACATGCTAAACGGCAGCTTAATCGTGAAATATTCTTCGGGATAAAAGGGAATACCGGGAAAATCATCCATCGGCGCGCGGTTAAATGCCTCTTTCTCTTCAAGAAGCTGCGCCTGATAGGCTTTTTTGCGTTCTTCAAAACGCTGCTGGATTTTGAGTAAATCGGGTGACTGTGCTTTTGTCTTTTTCAATACCATAGTGATTTCACAGTAATAAAATGCACAGGCTGATTTTTTATCTGACACAAAATGAACCGTGTTCTTTCCATCGATTTTTAGCGTGTGCCACATACCGTTTATCTGTACTCGGTTATCTTTGATCTCCCTGGTATATTCGCCATCCGAAGTAGTGTAAATCACCTGCGTCGGCGTCAGATTGAAGTAGATATCGTCTTTAATGCCTTTGAAGCTTTGTGTGATATTTTCCTGAAGCTCATCTCTGTTTTTATTGGCTTCAGGATGTTTACTGTTATCAAACACAACGCGAACATCCTCAACCAGATATTTTCCCTCGCTCAGTGTTTCCTCTCCATTACAGCCCGACAGCCATAGCGCCATCATGATAATACCCAGATATTTCCTCATCACTTCGTCCCTGTAAAATTAAAAAGCCTCTGAATGCCGCGGCACGCAGAGGCGAGTCATGCATCAGTAAGCTGATGTTATCAAAAAACTTATTACAATTCAGGCACTGACGGCTAGGGCTTTAGCCATTGGTCTAAAAAGCTAAAGACTTCTTCCTGCTGTTCCTGATAGAACACGTGCCCCAGCTCAGGCCAGATTTTGGTTTGCAGCTTGCTGTCCGCCCGCTGGGATTGCCACACCTTGTGCATTTTGGCGTAAGCATCTTCAACGGATTGCGTCGGGAACAGTTTGTCTTGACCACCGTTAAATAGCAGCATCGGTTTTGGTGCGGCGACGCTCGCCACATCAGGGAAATCAAAGCGCGTCGGTTGCCCCGGATGCAGCATGTAGAATGCCGACTGCCCTCTCAGCACATTGTTGCCCGGCGTCATCAGGCCATCATACGTGCCAATCCAGGACACCGCCGCCGTTGCCGCCACCTTGTCGGACAGCGCAGCGAGCTGCCAGGCACGATAGGCACCCATTGAAAAACCCACGACGCCAATACGTTGCTTATCAACCTGTTCAAGCGATGCCAAAAAGTCCGTCGCCCGCATGTCTTCGTAAGCCATCAGACCCGCGAGTGAGCGCCCCAGATTAAAGAAATTGCTCGCCAGCGCCTGCTGCTGCTCATATTTAATTGGCCCGCGCGATCCCCAACCTAGCGCATCGACCGCCAGCACCACATAGCCCCGCTTCGCCAGTTCATCCCCAACAAAACGGCCGGTGAAGAACTTATCGGCCCACGCCTGTGCAGAATCGAGCTGCTTGTCATTGCCCCACGGCTTGATCATCTTCTCTTTGCCGATATCAAACTTCGCGCCGTGATCGTGTAGCAGGATCACCGCAGGATGCGGCCCCGCGCTTTTTGGCGTCAGGAGCAACGCGTCTACGCGGCTTTCATCGGTCAGGTTAAAGGCGACCTTCTCCGCCGTATAGCTGCCGCGATCCTGTTTTTCCATCGTCTGCGGGGCAAAGTCTTTGGTGGAATCCGGCGTCAGGAGCAGCGAACGCAGCGTTTTTCTCGACTGGGTTTGCCATTGGCTAAAATCCGTAAAATTCCCCGATAGCCAAGAGTCCGAGTAGGTCATCTGCTGTTTAAGCTGCGGATAAAATGAAGGCAGTCCTTCATCCGTCACCGCCTGATCTGTCGCGGGTTGAATCGTAGGGTTCATATCGTTCGCCATCAGTGAAGGACTGGTCAGCAAAGCCGCCAGTAGCCAGACAGAGGAGCGTAAGGTATTAAGATTCATCATAACCTCAAAAATAAAACGTCGTTTCTTTTTGAGGTTTGATTGTAATTGACGCCGCTAAAAATAAACGGACGGAACGCGGATTCTGCGAAGCGACTGGCAAAAAAGGTTCGTCGCAACAGCGTAGGCGCAGAGGGGAATACCATACACGTCAGCGATCAGAGTGTTCAATTTATTGCATAATAACGATTTGAAATCGCTTAACGTCTCAGAGCAGAACGACATCAGGCGGCTGATTCGTCTCGTTTGCGTTCAGCCACCAGCACAACTCCTTTTCGCGATTCATTAGGCGCAAGGCTCCATATATCGCTTTCGGGAATGCTGCGACCATCGTATCGAATCCGTTCTCCGTCATACGGCCAGAAAGTACGTTGTTCTGAGTCGAACACAAATACCTCAATGCCAACCTCTTTACGAGCCATACGCGCCCACAACGCCTTCCCACCAGGAAATTGAACGTTATCACTAACCAGCACGATACCGTCGTTAATGAGCGCCTTATACATAGCGCTGGCGACATTGGCGTTTCGTTCACGCTTAGTGACAATCACGCCTTCAACCTGAGTAAGGTAGCCACTCACCGGTTGCAGGTTCTCGTAATAACCGATGACGGCCAAAATAGTTTCGGCTTCGTCGTCGCTGTTACGGGATTTCAGATCAATCTTTGCGACAACAACATGCCGTAAATCACCGTTAACGTCATCAGGCTCTCCATATATGGCAACGGCATGATGCCGCTCATTATGGATATAAATATCCACGGCGCGACCATTCACACTCGTTTCGCCAATTTTCCGATATTCCCGCGCCATAGTGGCGGGGCTATATGACATTGGAAGAATCGCCATATCAAAACTCCCGCTATCGTTGAGGACTGGTGACATTATAAGCATAGCCTGTTGCACTTCGTTGGGGTCTATAATACCAAACATCATGCGTGTTTATTAGCCAATTTTCGCAACAGCATTATCCTCGCTAACCTTGAGTCGGGCAGAACCAAGAATCATTTAGTTCGCACTAATCCGTGATACCCCCCCAGATAACCTGATACGTTGGAAGAAAATCGGCACGATCGCCATCGTGCCGAGAAAACATTATTTAGGTACGGTATAAACACTTTCCCACTTCACCGGAAACGTCATTCCTTCACCAAGATAGAAGCTGGTATGCGGCGGCTGGTTATAGCCCGCATTCTGAGCCGCGACTTGTGTCCGATAGGCCGGGTCGTGCATCAATGTTGGTATACGGTATGTAGTTTCCGACGTCGTGCTGAAAATCTGTAGTTCGCTACTATCAGACTTAGGAATAATGAACTCTTCACGCCAGTCGCCAAACAGATCGGCACTCAGGACGGGTGTCGCTTTCGTCCCGTTTATCCACGTCCCCGAATTGTAGGTATAAGCGCTGAATACCCGCTCAGTTTTCTCTTTGGCCGGTATCCATTTATCAATCGTCGTGCGATCCCATGTCTCACGCAGCAGATCGCCATCCCACCAGATAGCAAAATTGATTTGCGATGGTTTCTTATCGGAAATCTGCTCGCCTTTCGCATTAAACAACCCGCCCTGTGAAGACCAGCATTCCACCCCTAAGTGAGCGGGATCGACATCCATACAGACGCCGCGCCCATTATCACCACCCGAACCGTTGCTGTATCCCCAAAGGATCTTGCCCGTGGCGGCATCGTGCATTTCCATCGCGTTATTACCATACTGGTTCGCGGACTCATGTACCATAAACACCTGTTTACCGGCACGCGAAGGGTCGAGAACGCCAAAGTGCAGCGCATCGCCATGCCCCAGACCAGTGGAATTCAATAGCTTGCCATTGCTGCCAATCGTTGCTGCGCCAAAGATAATGTCGTCTTTCCCATCACCATCCGCATCGCCAGTACGAAGGTGGTGCGCACCTTGCCCATACGCCGTGTTCAGCACATCACCAGCCGTTCCGCTGTCATACGTCCAGCGCTTCGTCAGCTTGCCATTACGCCAGTCCCATGCGACAACCACGGCTCGTCGGTAATAACCACGCGAAAATACCGCGCTAGGGCGTTCACCATCAAGATAGGCGACACCCGCCAGAAAACGGTCAACGCGATTACCATAGCAGTCACCCCAGCCGCACACATCACCACGTTCGGGGAGGTAATCCACTGTCGCCATCGCTTTCCCGGTTTGGCCATTAAATACCGTCAGGTATTCAGGCCCAGTGAGAATATAACCGTTGTTACTACGATAATCCGCCTGACTATTACCGATAACCTTTCCTGTACCATCCACCGTGCCATCGGCGGTTTTCATCATCACTTCCGCTTTGCCATCACCATCCAGGTCATACACGATGAAATCGTTGTAATGCGCTCCAGATCGGATGTTCTTTCCTAAATCAATGCGCCACAGCCGCGTTCCATCCTGCTTATAGGCATCAATATAAACGTTGCCAGTGTAGCCAGAGTGCGCATTATCTTTTGAGTTACTCGGTGCCCACTTGATCACATACTCGTATTCGCGATCGCCATCCAGATCGCCAACCGATCCATCATTCACACCATAGGAATAGCTGTCACCCTTTGGCGTCACCCCATCAGCAGGTTTCTTTAACGGAATAGATTGATAACGTTGGCCGTTCAGGACTGATTTAGCAATTTCCTCTTTCCCTTCGACTCCCTTAATGACCGGACGTATCGCATAAGTAGAATCGGCTTTACCATCCGGATCGATAAAGTTAGTCGTTGTACTCAGAGGGGAAGGATTGATGAGTTGACCATCTCGATAGAGATTAAAAGCAATATTTTCAGGGTCAGTAGCAAACAGCCGCCAGCTTAAGAAAACATGTTTCGATGATTTGAATGCAAACAGTCCGCGATCCAGCAATTCAATTTGCTTACTTTTTCCTGCCGCATAAGCCGACGTCATCAGCCCATCCTGCCCACCGCCCATCAGTGTAGCAAGCAATGTAACAGCAATGACGCCTGCTCGCGGCGTTGATAAATAGCGTTTCATTTTCTCTCCTTGATTACGTGAAGAATGCCCTTACTCCCGTTGTACAAATTGCATACAGGCATATCCACGCCAGACTAGTACAGCGGCGCAATTATCAATCACGAAAACAAGGCAAGAAATCATGACGTCTATGTATGATAAATAGACAATTTATTGCGCTAGAAAAATCACAGACAAAAAATCTGGCACCTTACCGTCGTGCGGTGGGGAATCCATGTTGTCTGGCAGACCACACCACAACGAGCGCAATCAGTAGCAACACCAGCAGTGCCGGAGAGAAGGCGGCAACGCCGAGGCGCTCCAGCAGAACACCACCGATGATACCGCCCCCTGCAATAGCCATGTTCCAGGCGGTGACCAACATAGACTGCGCCACGTCGGTCCCCCCTTTCGCCGTTCTGACAAGAGCCGTCTGGAATAACGTTGCCGCACCGCCGAAGGCTAACCCCCAGACGGCCACGGCCGCATAGACCACAGCCAGTACATCACCTGCCACGCCAAGCGCCAGTACGGACAGACAGAACAATGCCGAGCAGGCGAGTGTCAGGGCGCGCAGATAACGGTCAATCAGCACGCCGACGATCCAGATACCCAGCAGTGATGTAACGCCGAATACCAACAGCACCAAACCGGTCTGTGCAACCATACCCACTGCCGCGAGAAACGATGCAATGTAGGTGTAGAGAATGTTATGCGCCAGCACAAAGGCCAGCACGGCGCATAGCACGGGTCGCACGCCAGCCATGGTGAACACCTGCCCCAGAGATAGCCTCCTGCCTGTTGATTGCCCAGCGAAATCAGGCACCTGAATACGTACCCACAACATCAGTATTAAGGCCAAACCACTCATCATACCGAAACACATTCGCCAGCCGATCGCGTTGCCAAGAAAGGTTCCCGCGGGTACACCGAGCGACAAGGCTAATGGCGTGCCGACCATCGCTATCGCAATAGCCCGTCCCTTCTGGTGTTCAGGCACCATACGGGCTGCATAGCCCGCCAGCAGCGCCCACAGCAGCCCAGCTGAAACACCCGCCAGAAAACGCGCCGCCATCGTTAGCACGTAGCTACCGGAAAATGCCGTAATAGCATTGGCGACAGCGAAACCTGCAATGGCTAACAGTAGCAGCGGGCGGCGACGCACACTTTGCGTCGCCGCGGTTAACGGGATCGCGGCCGCCAAAGAACCTACGGCATAGATAGTGACGGTTTGCCTGACCCAGGCTTCGGACACCGCCAGACCTTGCGCCATTTGCGGTAGCAAGCCCGCTGGCAGCGCTTCGGTCAGGATAGTGATGAACGCTGCCGTGGCTAATGCCAGCAATGCGGCAATGGGCAACCTGTCACGGTGTATATCGGTCAGTGAGGCAGTCATCGTGCCGCCTCCAACTCGCCATACACGGCATCACGCAGTTCAGTGACAAAACGCCCCGACATCCCTTCGTACATCGTGTTGGTGAAAGCTACGACGCTCAAACCTTGTGTTCGATCGACAAACCATGAATGACCGTAGGCACCTCCCCAGCGCCAGGTGCCTGATGATTCGGGCGACTCGGCTAACAGCGGATCGCGCAAGACTGAGAAACCGAGGCCAAAACCGCAGCCCGGTGCATTGGGCAGTTCCAGCCCTTGCGTCTGATCGCGTCCCATCTCCTCGATCAGCGCATCAGGCAGCGGAACGCCGTCCCCTTTACGCAAGGCTTCCAGCAGGCGTAACAGATCCCAGGCCGTGCCTGCCATACCAGCACCACCAGATGGAAAGGCCTGAGGGTCAAAGATGCGCGCAGGGCTGTACGTGATGCCAATTGCCCCTTCAAAGGGAGAAACCGTTTCACCTTCGGTCAGGCGATGCGGCTGCGGGGTGTCGTTCACGTAAGCAGTAGTCAGGCGCGATGGGTCACGTATAACGAAGTCGGTATCGTGCATGCCCAGTGGGTCGGTCACCAGTTGGCGAACCGCCTCGTTCAATGACGTACCGTGAATACGTTCGATCAAGGCTCCCAAGACATCTGTTGCCAGCGAATAACCCCAGGCCTCTCCCGGCACATATTGCAGGGGAACGCTGGCAATACGACGCAGGTTCTCATTCAGGCTGATGCCGGAGGCATCCATACCGTCTGAGATACCCGTCTGTGCATAGGGGCCATCCGCATGAGTTTCGAAAAAGCGGTAGCCCAAACCCGCGGTGTGGCTAAGCAACTGCCGCACGGTAACGCGAGCAGGGCTGCCGTCGGCCAGCCGGAGCTGGAACGTCGGCATCCAGCGAGTGATGTCCTCATCCAGATCGAGCCGACCTTGCGCCACCAGTGCCAGTGCCGCAACCGACACGATGGGCTTGCTGACAGAAGCCAGCCGGAAGATAGCATCCAGCGCCATAGGGCGGGCGCTCTCTCGGTCAGCCCATCCTGCGGCCTGCTGATGAATCAATTCTCCATTGCACGCGACCAGCACGACGGCACCGACCAAACGCCCATCGTCCAGTGCCTGTTGAACGACGGCCTGAATTCGGGGAGAGAGAGGGGCTGTCGAGGCACCGGTATCCAGAGGAAATACGGGAGTTATCACGGGTGTTCCTTTTATCAATGAGTGTTCCCGTTACGATAGAAAATCGACAATTAAAGAAAAAGTAGGCTACTGTTCCTTAATATACGGAACAAATTGTCCGCAATAGAGAGGGAATATGGATAGCCTGAATGGCCTGGCGGTATTTGTGCAGGTGGCCGAAACGCGCAGTTTCATTGCCGCTGGCCGACTGCTGGGAGTGTCAGCGTCTGCGGTTGGCAAAAGCATCGCTCGGCTTGAAGAAAAATTGGGCGTGAGGCTATTTCACCGCAGTACGCGCAGCATCACATTAACCGCCGAAGGCTCATTATTTCTGGCGCGTAGCCGGCGAATTTTGGCTGAGATCGAAGCAGCAGAACTGGAACTGTCGCAGACCAGCGCCGTACCGCGCGGACGCCTGCGGGTAAGTTTGCCGTTAGTCAGCTCACTGGTGTTGCCCGTACTCGGCGAATTCATGCGTGAATACCCTGAGATCGAACTGGATTTGGACTTCACCGACCGAATGGTGGATGTCATTGAGGAAGGTTTCGATGCCGTGGTACGGACGGGAGACCCCGTTGACTCACGCCTCACCGCACGGAGGCTGGGCGCCTTCCGTTCTCTGCTAGTCGCTGCGCCAGACTACCTTACCCGGCGTGGCACCCCTCAGATACCTGTCGATCTGATGCAGCACGCCTGCCTGCACTACCGCTTTCCCAACAGCGGCAAGCTGGAGCCATGGGCGCTACGACTTCCCCCCGGCGAACCAGAGTTGCCATTACCCACCTCAATGGTCTGCAACAACATCGAAACGCGCCTCTGTTTCGCCCTGCAAGGGCTGGGGATCGCCTACCTGCCAGACTTCTCCATCCGTGAACCGCTGGCCAGCGGCCATCTACAGCCGATCCTGACCGACTATGTGGAACGCAGCGGCGTCTTCTATGTGTTGTGGCCTGCCAGCAAACACCCGTCACCAAAAGTACGAGCACTCGTCGATTTCCTCTGCGCACGCGTATTTCCCGTCTCTGATACGTAAAAAAAATCCGGCACCTATAAAAGGTGCCGGATTGAATTCACGCTAGTCGAACCTGAGCGAACTTACTTCTTCTTCGCTTTCGGGTTCGGCAGGTCAGTGATGCTGCCTTCAAAGATTTCAGCCGCCAGACCAACGGACTCATGCAGCGTTGGGTGCGCATGGATGGTCAGTGCGATATCTTCTGCATCACAGCCCATCTCGATCGCCAGACCGATTTCACCTAACAGTTCACCACCGTTAGTACCGACAATCGCACCACCGATAACACGGTGAGTTTCTTTGTCGAAAATCAGTTTGGTCATACCGTCAGCGCAGTCAGACGCGATAGCACGGCCAGACGCTGCCCATGGGAAGGTCGCGGTTTCGTAGCTGATGCCTTTCTCTTTCGCTTCTTTCTCGGTCAGACCTACCCAGGCCACTTCCGGTTCGGTATAGGCGATAGAAGGAATCACTTTCGGATCGAAGTAGTGTTTCTTACCGGAGATCACTTCGGCAGCAACGTGGCCTTCATGCACGCCTTTGTGCGCCAGCATCGGCTGACCGACGATGTCGCCGATAGCATAGATGTGCGGCACGTTGGTGCGCATTTGCTTATCAACGTGGATGAAGCCGCGATCGTCAACTTCCACGCCCGCTTTGCCTGCATCCAGGTTTTTGCCGTTCGGTACACGACCGATAGCAACCAGAACCGCATCGTAACGCTGTGGCTCTGCTGGCGCTTTTTTGCCTTCCATCGTCACATAGATGCCGTCTTCTTTGGCTTCTACTGCCGTCACTTTGGTTTCCAGCATCAGGTTGAACTGCTTGCTGATACGCTTGGTGAAGACCTTAACGACATCTTTGTCAGCAGCCGGGATAACCTGATCGAACATTTCAACAACGTCGATCTGTGAACCCAGAGCATGGTAAACGGTACCCATTTCCAGACCGATGATACCGCCGCCCATAACCAGCAGACGTCCTGGGACGCTTTTCAGCTCCAGCGCATCGGTAGAATCCCATACGCGCGGGTCATCATGAGGAATGAAAGGCAGTTGGATTGGACGTGAACCCGCCGCGATAATCGCGTTATCGAAGGTAATCGTCGTTTTGCCGTTTTCGCCGTCAACTTCCAGCGTGTTGGCACCTGTGAATTTACCCAGACCGTTAACGACTTTAACTTTACGGCCTTTCGCCATGCCAGCCAGACCACCGGTCAGTTGGGTGATGACTTTTTCTTTCCACAGACGGATTTTATCAATGTCGGTTTTAGGTTCACCGAACACGATACCGTGCTCCGCCAGTGCTTTGGCTTCTTCAATGACTTTAGCAACGTGCAGCAGGGCTTTGGAAGGGATACAACCCACATTCAGACACACCCCACCCAACGTGGAGTAGCGCTCTACCAGTACAGTTTCCAGACCCAAATCCGCCGCGCGGAATGCAGCAGAGTAACCCGCGGGGCCGGCACCAAGTACCACTACCTGAGCTTTAATTTCAGTACTCATCATGACCTCTTAATTGATTTCCGGCGGGTCTGTGACGTCATTGTTATTGAGTCTTAACGCCCTCTTCCACCGGGACGTGTCTTTGCCGCTGTAGTTTACAAAATCGTTAACAATTTTGAAACAACAAGCGACTAACGATTTGTCCTTGATCACTGACAGCTGTAACAAATAACAGCTTATCAGAAAAAAGCCGGCCGTCAGGCCGGCTTTTCGATTACATCACCAGACGGCGGATGTCAGACAACGTATTGTTAATGATGGTAATGAAGCGAGCACCATCAGCACCGTCAATGACACGGTGGTCGAAGGACAGAGACATCGGCATCATCAGACGCGGAGTGAACTCTTTACCATTCCAGACCGGTTCCATCGCGGACTTAGACACACCAAGAATAGCGACTTCCGGCGCGTTGACGATCGGCGCAAAGTGCGTAGTCCCGATGCCACCCAGGCTGGAGATCGTGAAGCAACCGCCCTGCATTTCGCCTGCGGTCAGCTTACCGTCACGGGCTTTCTTGGAGATCGCCATCAGTTCGCGAGACAGCTCAGTGATGCTCTTCTTGTTCACGTCTTTAAAGACCGGAACCACCAGACCGTTCGGGGTATCAACCGCAACACCGATGTTGATGTATTTCTTCAGCGTCAGACGTTGCGCATCTTCAGACAGTGAACTGTTGAAGCGTGGCATCTGCTCAAGCGCAGCGGCAACGGCTTTCATGATGAAGACAACTGGGGTGAATTTCACATCCAGTCTGCGCTTCTCAGCTTCGGCGTTCTGCTGTTTACGGAACGCTTCCAGATCGGTGATATCCGTTTTGTCGAAGTGTGTAACGTGTGGAATCATCACCCAGTTACGGCTCAGGTTAGCACCAGAGATTTTCTGGATGCGGCCCAGTTCCACTTCTTCCACTTCACCAAACTTGCTGAAATCAACTTTCGGCCATGGCAGCATGCCTGGCAGACCGCCGCCAGCAGCAGCCGCTGGTGCAGACTCAGCGCGTTTCACTGCATCTTTCACGTAAGCCTGAACGTCTTCGCGCAGGATACGGCCTTTACGACCAGAACCCTTCACTTTCGCCAGATTCACGCCGAATTCACGAGCCAGACGACGGATAACCGGCGTTGCGTGAATGTAAGCATCATTCTCAGCGAACTCGCTCTTGCCTTCTGCTTTCGCAGCTGGCGCAGCAGCAGGTTTTGCCGCTGGAGCAGGTGCAGCAGCCGCTTCTTGCTTGGCCGCTGGAGCCGCCGCAGGTGCAGCGCCTTCCACTTCGAAGACCATGATCAGTGAACCGGTTTTAACTTTGTCGCCGGTGCTGATTTTGATTTCTTTAACCGTACCCGCGAATGGTGCAGGGACTTCCATTGAAGCTTTGTCGCCTTCAACGGTGATCAGTGATTGCTCAGCCGCGACTTTATCGCCAACTTTAACCATCACTTCAGTCACTTCAACTTCGTCACCACCGATATCCGGTACGTTGACTTCTTTCGCCGCAGAGGCCGCTGGCGCAGCTGCTGCAGGAGCAGCGGCTTGTGCCGGAGTGGCAGCAGGTGCTGCACCCGCGACTTCGAATACCATGATCAGAGAACCGGTAGAGACTTTATCGCCGGTGCTGATTTTGATCTCTTTAACCGTACCTGCGAAAGGTGCCGGGACTTCCATAGACGCTTTGTCGCCTTCTACGGTGATCAGAGATTGTTCAGCAGCAACGGTGTCGCCCACTTTAACCAGTACTTCGGTCACTTCAACTTCGTCACCGCCGATATCCGGCACGCTGACGTCTTTCGTCGCAGATGCTGCTGGTGCAGCAGCCGGAGCGGCTTCTTTCTTCTCTTCTGCCTTAGCAGGTGCAGCGTCAGCTGCACCGTCGGCGGAATCGAAAATCATGATCAGTTTGCCAGTTTCAACTTTGTCACCGACAGAGACTTTAATCTCTTTCACGACACCAGCCTGCGGAGAAGGGACTTCCATAGAAGCCTTATCACCTTCAACCGTGATCAGCGACTGATCAGCTTCAACTTTGTCGCCAACCTTCACCAGCACTTCGGTGACTTCAACTTCATCTGCACCGATGTCCGGTACGTTGATTTCGATAGCCATGTAATCTTTACCTCTTATGCCAGACGCGGGTTGACTTTATCTGCATCGATGTTGAATTTAGTGATGGCATCAGCAACCACTTTCTTATCGATTTCACCGCGTTTAGCCAGTTCACCCAGAGCCGCAACCACGACGTAAGACGCATCCACTTCGAAGTGGTGACGCAGGTTCTCACGGCTGTCAGAACGACCGAAACCGTCAGTACCCAGTACGCGGTAATCGCTCGCTGGGATGAAGTTACGGATTTGCTCAGCAAACAGCTTCATGTAGTCAGTAGATGCAACCGCTGGCGCATCGCTCAGTACCTGAGCCACGTAAGGTACGCGCGGCGTTTCGGTCGGATGCAGCATGTTCCAACGCTCACAATCCTGGCCTTCGCGTGCCAGTTCAGTGAAGGACGTTACGCTGAATACGTCAGAACCGATACCGTAGTCTGTCGCCAGAATCTGAGCCGCTTCACGTACGTGACGCAGGATAGAACCTGAACCCAGCAGCTGAACTTTACCTTTGCTACCTTCAACCGTTTCCAGCTTGTAGATACCCTTACGGATACCTTCTTCCGCACCCTGCGGCATCGCAGGCATGTGGTAGTTTTCGTTCAGCGTGGTGATGTAGTAGTAAATGTTTTCCTGCGCTTCACCGTACATGCGGTGCAGACCGTCATGCATGATGACAGCGACTTCGTAGGCAAATGCCGGATCGTAGGAAATACAGTTCGGGATAGTCAGAGACTGAATGTGGCTGTGACCATCTTCGTGCTGCAGACCTTCACCGTTCAGCGTCGTACGACCTGAAGTACCACCGATCAGGAAGCCACGAGCCTGTTGGTCACCCGCTGCCCAGCACAGGTCGCCGATACGTTGGAAACCGAACATGGAGTAGTAGATGTAGAACGGGATCATCGGCAGGTTGTTGGTGCTGTAAGACGTTGCCGCCGCCAGCCAGGAAGAACCTGCGCCCAGCTCGTTGATACCTTCCTGCAGAATCTGACCTTTCTGGTCTTCTTTGTAGTAAGCAACCTGCTCACGGTCCTGCGGAGTGTACTGCTGGCCTTTCGGGCTATAAATACCGATCTGGCGGAACAGACCTTCCATACCGAAGGTGCGCGCTTCGTCAGCGATAATCGGAACCAAACGATCTTTGATAGATTGGTTCTTCAACATCACGTTCAGTGCACGTACAAACGCGATAGTGGTAGAGATTTCTTTATTCTGCTCTTCCAGCAGAGTGCGGAAATCTTCCAGCGTTGGCAGTTCCAGTTTTTCGCTGAAGTTAGGCTGACGAGAAGGAAGGTAGCCACCCAGCGCCTGACGACGCTCGTGCAGGTACTTGTACTCTTCAGACTCTTTATCGAAAGTGATGTACGGCAGTTTTTCGATGTCGGCATCAGACACTGGCACGTTGAAGCGGTCGCGGAAGTAACGCACGCCATCCATGTTAACTTTCTTAACCTGGTGCGCGATGTTCTTACCTTCAGCCGCGTCGCCCATACCATAACCTTTAATGGTATGCGCCAGAATAACGGTTGGTTTTCCTTTGGTGTCCTGCGCTTTTTTCAGTGCAGCGTAGACTTTCTTCGGATCGTGGCCACCACGGTTCAGTGCCCAAATTTGATCGTCGGTCCAGTCTTTAACCAGTTCTGCCGTCTCCGGGTATTTACCGAAGAAGTGCTCACGCACATAGGCACCGTTTTTGGATTTGAAGGTCTGGTAGTCACCGTCGACGGTTTCTTCCATCAGTTGGATCAGTTTACCGCTGGTGTCTTTACGCAGCAGTTCGTCCCAACGGTCGCCCCACATGACTTTGATCACATCCCAGCCAGCGCCGCTGAAGATACCTTCCAGCTCGTTGATGATCTTACCATTACCGGTAACCGGACCATCCAGACGTTGCAGGTTACAGTTGATGACGAACACCAGGTTGTCCAGTTTTTCACGGGTCGCGATAGTGATCGCACCTTTGGATTCTGGTTCGTCCATTTCACCGTCGCCCAGGAAGGCATAAACGGTTTGCTTAGAGGTATCTTTCAGACCACGGTTTTCCAGATACTTCAGGAATTTAGCCTGATAGATAGCACCGATCGGGCCCAGACCCATAGAAACGGTCGGGAACTGCCAGAAGTCCGGCATCAGTTTAGGGTGCGGATAAGAAGACAGACCGTTACCGTGAACTTCCTGACGGAAGTTGTTCATCTGGTCTTCAGTCAGGCGGCCTTCAAGGAAGGCACGAGCGTAAACGCCCGGAGAAATGTGGCCCTGGAAGTAGACCAGGTCACCGCCGTCCTGCGCAGTGCGAGCACGGAAGAAGTGGTTAAAGCACACTTCATAGAAAGTGGCGGAAGACTGGAAAGAAGCCATGTGGCCGCCCAGATCCAGATCCTTTTTAGAAGCACGCAGTACTGTCATGATCGCGTTCCAGCGGATTGCTGAGCGAATACGACGTTCCAGATCCAGATTACCAGGGTATTCCGGCTCGTCTTCCACTGCGATGGTGTTGATGTATTGACGTGCAGCTGTACCAGCAGCAACGCTGACACCGCCTTTACGTGCTTCACTCAGAACCTGATCAATCAGGAACTGGGCGCGTTCAACACCCTCTTCACGGATGACCGATTCGATCGCCTGCAGCCAGTCGCGGGTTTCGATCGGATCCACGTCATTATTTAAACGATCTGACATGGTTATTCCTTATCTTCTCTAATCAGTTAGTTTATGGAGCCTGTCTTCCTGCATTCTGAGTTAGGTTTCGTCCTAAGCAAAACGCATGAAGACAGGCTCATCGTCGTCATTACCGCATTCAGAGCCCCAAATTACGGATGCTCAATCCCTGCGTTGCTGGAGCCGACGCAGCGATCTCTCGCGCCGACTATGTTCCCGGTTAAGATCCAGCAATACTTCCTCAATAAACGCCAGATGACGGTGTGATGCTTCGCGCGCCTTTTCCGGCTCACGGGCAACAATCGCCTCAAAAATGCTGGCGCGATGAATGCTAACCTGAGCCAGCACTTCACGGCTCAAATAAAGCAATTCAAAATTCTGCCTCACGTTCTGTTCGAGCAGCGGCCCCATACAGCGCACCAAATGCAGCAACACCACATTATGCGTGGCTTCTGTTACAGCAACCTGATACTGCATAACGGCTTCTGATTCGGCGTCCAGATCGCCCGCTTCCCTCGCCTTCTCAATCACGGCATGACAATCCCGGATACGTTGCAGATCCGACTCTGTGCCACGCAACGCAGCATAGTAGGCAGCAATGCCTTCCAGCGCATGACGCGTTTCCAGAAGATCGAACTGTGATTCGGGATGTGTGCTCAGTAATTCTGCCAGCGGATCGCTGACGCTTTGCCATAGATTGGCTTGAACGAAGGTACCACCACCCTGACGGCGCAAAAGGAGACCTTTGGCTTCCAGGCGTTGAATGGCTTCTCTCAGAGAAGGGCGGGAAACATCGAACTGTTTTGCCAGTTCGCGCTCCGGTGGGAGCTTCTCGCCGGGGCGCAAGGTTCCCTCAAGAATCAGAAACTCCAGCTGCTGTTCAATCACATCTGACAGTTTGGGCTGACGGATCTTGCTGTATGCCATAATGAATTCTTCTCTGCGAATGGCGCGGAGTCAATTGGTAATACCAATTTCAAAAACGTGACGCTAAAGTAACAAAGTATTCACCTTCTGTCCATAAGGACCTTGAGCTAAATCACCAATCCCACCAGATTTTAACAAATGCACGAGAAACATGCGGCAAAGTGATAGCCCGCCTGTGGTATTACCATTAATCCCCTCTGTCTATATTTTAACTTTTTTGAAACGAAAGGCAGGCATTGCTGAACCGTTTAAATACGAAAATAGTGAATTTTAATTCAAAAAATAAGAATTTTTATTCTAAAAGGAAAAGCATAATCCTCCACAACTCCACATTGTGGTAAGCACGCTTTTTACAGCAGGGATAAAGAGATAATAAAAAGGAGTAAGCCTAAAGAGGTAACAACCCCCTCCCATCCTAAAAAACCGCTCTCGATTTTCTTGTCATCAGGCTCTTAATTAAAGAAGGATGAAAATTTTGATGTAGCGATAGTTTTTAATTATCAGACTATAAGAAATCAGTGCAATCTTGCGCACTTACCACTATTCTCTGGCAAACGGTAGCGGTTTCATTATTTAAAGAAACACCACCCGTAAAAATAAAATTACACAAACGTACAGTCACTAATACGCGTGTTCGTTCACACCGTGTTTTTTACTTGCACTGGCAGAGGGTTAAATTTGATGGATAATCAACAAACGGACGGCACGCTAAAGCGTGGTTTGAAAAACCGTCATATTCAGTTGATTGCCTTGGGTGGCGCGGTAGGTACTGGCCTCTTTCTTGGTATTGCGCAGACAATCAAAATGGCCGGGCCATCGGTCCTGTTAGGCTATGCGATTGGCGGGCTGATCGCGTTTCTCATTATGCGCCAACTGGGCGAGATGGTGGTTGAAGAGCCGGTAGCCGGATCGTTCAGCCACTTTGCTTATAAATACTGGGGCGATTTCGCGGGCTTTGCATCCGGATGGAACTACTGGGTGCTGTATGTGCTGGTCGCTATGGCCGAGCTCAGTGCCGTGGGGATTTACGTCCAGTACTGGTGGCCAGATATTCCGACCTGGGTGTCCGCCGCCGTCTTCTTCCTGCTGATTAACGCCATCAATCTGGCGAACGTCAAAGTCTACGGTGAGATGGAATTCTGGTTTGCCATCATCAAAGTCGTCGCGATTATTGGCATGATCGTCTTCGGTGGCTGGCTGCTGCTCAGCGGTACGGGCGGGCCGGAAGCAACCGTAACCAACCTGTGGGCGCAGGGCGGGTTCTTCCCGAACGGCGTGCTCGGTCTGGTGATGGCGATGGCCGTGATCATGTTCTCATTTGGCGGGCTGGAACTGGTGGGGATTACCGCGGCAGAAGCGGATGACCCAGAGAAAAGCATTCCACGCGCAACCAATCAGGTTATCTACCGCATCCTGATTTTCTACATCGGTTCACTCGCTATCCTGCTGTCACTGTACCCGTGGGGCAAGGTTGTGGAAGGCGGTAGTCCGTTCGTCATGATCTTCCATGAACTGAACAGTAACGTCGTAGCAACGGTGCTGAACATCGTGGTACTTACCGCTGCTCTGTCCGTTTACAACAGCTGTGTTTATTGCAACAGCCGCATGCTGTTCGGTCTGGCGAAACAGGGTAACGGACCAAAAGTACTTAAAACTGTCGATGCTCGTGGCGTTCCGGTTGTTGCTATCGGTATCTCCGCGCTGGCAACGGCGCTGTGCGTGCTAATCAACTACCTCATTCCCGGCAAAGCGTTCGAGCTATTGATGGCGCTGGTTGTGTCTGCTCTTGTGATTAACTGGGCGATGATCAGTCTGGCACACCTGAAGTTCCGGGCGCAAAAGGACAAAGAAGGTACGGTGACCAAGTTTAAAGCGCTGCTTTATCCGCTGGGTAACTACATCTGTCTGCTGTTCCTGGCGGGTATATTGGTCATCATGTTCCTGACGCCGGGCATTCAGATTTCCGTCATGCTGATTCCGGTCTGGCTGGTTATTCTGGGCGTGGGCTACTTTATCAAAAAGAAAAATCTGGCGAAGTAAGCCTCAGCGTTCACCCCATCCTTTTTCATGGCCGACTCTGTCGGCCATTTTCATATTTGCCGTCTCCATCACACTTTGCTCCACCCGACCCGTTTGTCCATTTTTGCAACCGATTTCATACGCTCTTTTATCCCTATCGAGGGGAATAATCGTGTTTACACGTTAAGCACAGGAGTCGTATTCATGAAGAACAACGCACTGTCCGTTAAAGAAAAGATTGGCTACGGAATGGGTGACGCAGGATGCAACATGATTGGCGGGGCCATCATGCTATTTCTGAGCTATTTCTACACCGATATCTATGGCCTCTCGCCTGCTTTAGTCGGCACCCTGCTACTCTCCATTCGCGTCATCGATGCCGTCACGGATCCGATTATGGGCGCGATAGCCGATCGCACCCAAAGCCGCTGGGGTCGTTTTCGGCCTTATCTGCTTTGGGTCTGCGTGCCCTATGTTCTGTTCAGCGTACTCATGTTTACCACACCGGACTGGAGCTACAACGGCAAAGTCATCTACGCGTTCGTCACCTACTTTCTGATGTCGATGACGTACACCGCTATCAACATCCCCTACTGCTCACTTGGCGGCGTGATCACCGCAGACCCGCATGAGCGGGTTTCTTGTCAGTCATACCGCTTCATTATGGTCGGTATCGCCACACTCATTCTCTCTTCGACGCTGCTGCCCATGGCAGAGTGGTTCGGCGGTGAGGACAAAGCGCGCGGCTACCAAATGTCGATGGGCGTGATGGCGATCATTGCCCTATTCATGTTTCTGTTTTGCTTTGCCACCGTTCAGGAACGAATTAAACCCGCCATCCCCACCAACGATGCGCTGAAAGCAGACTTGCGAGACGTCTGGAAAAACGACCAATGGCCGCGCATTCTGCTGTTAACCCTGTGCAACGTCTGCCCTGGATTTATTCGCATGGCGGCCACGATGTACTACGTCACTTGGGTGATGGAAAAGTCCGTCTCATTCGCCAGCCTGTTTATCAGCCTCGGCGTGGTCGGCATGATGTTCGGCAGCGCATTGGCGAAACCCTTGACCGACCGTTTCTGTAAGCTGAAAGTGTTTTTCTGGGTCAACATCGCACTGGCGATCTTCTCCAGCGCCTTCTACTTCTTCAACCCTCACCTGACCAGCTTTATTCTGGTGATGTACTTCCTGCTGAACATCCTGCATCAAATCCCGTCCCCGCTACACTGGTCGCTGATGGCCGATGTGGATGACTACGGCGAATGGAAAACCGGCAAGCGAATCACCGGGATCAGCTTTTCAGGCAATCTGTTCTTCCTGAAAGTCGGGCTGGCGATTGCGGGTGCGATGGTCGGCTTCCTGCTGTCCTACTATGGTTATGATGCCAATGCCCCACAGCAAAATGCCGAAGCCATGAACGGCATCATTATGTTGTTCACCCTTATTCCCGGCGTAGGCTATTTGATTACCGCAGGCGTTGTGCGTTTGCTGAAGGTCGATCGCCAACTCATGCAGCAAATACAAATCGATCTGGAAAAACGCCGTAATAACTATCGGGAACTGAGCGAGAGCCACAACAGCCAATCACCCAACGCCAAAAGAGGAGGAGAGAATGATGAACCCACATCAATGGCCTAACCCACTGATAGAACAACGGGCAGACCCTTTTATTCTTCGCTATACGGATGGACAGTACTATTTTATTGCCTCGGTACCTGAATACAATCGGCTCGAAATTCGCCGGGCCAGTTCGCTGGAGGCACTTGCCCACGCGACCCCGGTGACGATCTGGCGTAAGCATGAACGCGGCCCGTTAAGTGCGCTGATTTGGGCGCCGGAACTGCATGTGATTAATGGCAAATGGTATGTCTATTTCGCCGCTGCACCGACGGAAGACATCAAAGACGGTTTATTCCAGCACCGCATGTTTGCGCTGGAATGTGCAGACAGCGACCCGCTAAAAGGCAACTGGGTTGAAAGAGGCCGGATTTATACGCAATTCGATACCTTCTCACTGGATGCCACCCACTTTGAACATAAAGGCAAACGCTACTATCTGTGGGCGCAAAAAGATCCCGCGATTGCAGGCAACTCGAATCTGTATCTGGCGGAAATGGAAAATCCGTGGACGCTGAAAGGCACGCCGGTCATGTTGAGCAAGCCGGAGCTGCCGTGGGAAGTGATTGGTTTTAAAGTCAACGAAGGGCCCGCCGTCATTAAGCACGGCGAACGTCTCTTCATCACCTATTCCGCCAGCGCCACCGATGAAAATTACTGTATCGGCTTACTGTGGGCGAATGCAGACAGCGATCTATTGAACCCGACAAGCTGGCATAAATTGCAGCAACCAGTCTTTACCACCAGCCGGGAAAACCGGCAATTTGGGCCGGGCCATAACAGCTTTACTCAAACAGAAACGGGCGAAGACGTTCTGGTTTACCACGCCCGCAACTACACGGAGATCGAAGGCGATCCGCTGTATGACCCAAATCGCCATACGCGGATTAAAACCTTCATCTGGGATCGTGACGGTATGCCGGTGTTCGGCGAACCGCCCGCAGACAGGCAATAAGCGAGAAACGGGTGTGCTGGGACGTCGGTTGGGACGTACATTTAGAAATTAAACCAGCGCACCGTATATCGTCAGGAGCGCGACGACGACCACTAATGCCAGCGTCACCTTTTTCGCCAGCGTCACGGCGGCTTTCGGCGTCTCTACAGGCTCAACGTGAGATTCACGCGCGAGAGAAAATTGAGCCAGTTGAGTCAGCACCCAATACTGTGAACTGCGAGAATCCCCCAACGAGGCGAACCACGCAGGCAGCGCTTTCTCGCCGTGCCCCAGCAATGCATAAGCGGCGCCGACCAAGCGGGCGGGAATCCAATCAAGCCAATGCAGTAAACTATCGACGCCAGACTGCGCGCGCTCCAGCGGGGTGTGGTGGCGGGCAAGCCAGGTCTGTCTGGCGCGTAAAAATGCATACCCCGTCAGCGCAATCGGCCCGTAGGGTCCCGCAGCGATAAACCAGAACAGCGGCGCTAAATAAAACCGGAAATTTATCCACAGCAGCGCATTTTGCAGTTCTTTCAGTTGCTCTTCTTCTCCCGTGCCAACGGGCAGACCGTGAATCAGCGCCAGTTCAGCCGCCATTTCCCGGCGGGCATCCGCCTCACCGCGCTGTGCCGCCTGCAAATAGCGCCGATAGTGCTGACGGATTTCACCTGCGCCAATGCACATCAGGCTGATGACAATCCACAGCAAAAGAGAAATCAGGCCGAACAGAATGCCGCTCGTGAGCCACAGCAGGCCCGCCACGATGCCCATGCTGCAGAGCATCAGGAACAGCGTTTGAAATAAAGACGGAGGCGGCACATGCCGGAACACGACCTCAAGCCGATGATCGATCTGCCAGTGCTCGCCCTGTTTGAACAAGCGCTCCCATGCCAGCGTAAGCAACAGTGTAAACAGCGTCATTAATCCAGACTCCCTTTGTTCTCTGTCCAGTTTTCTTGTAGCAGACGATAATAGCCGTCCCAGTCAAATGCCGGTCCGGGGTCGGTTTTACGGCCCGGCGCGATGTCGCTGTGTCCGGTAATGCGCGATAGCGTAATAGGATAGGTCCGCATTAATAGGCGTGTAATCGCCACCAGCGAATGATACTGCTGCGCGGTAAAAGGCAGCGTATCCGTCCCTTCCAGCTCGATGCCAATAGAGAAATCATTACAGCGTTCCCGACCTTCAAACACCGACACACCAGCATGCCAGGCGCGTTGATCGAAAGGCACATACTGTGTGATTTGCCCATCGCGGCGAATCAGGCAGTGCGCCGCGACGCGTAAATGGGAAATATCGGCGAAATAAGGATGCGCAGTGGGATCCAACGTCGCCGTAAACAGTTGATCAATATACGGACCGCCAAACTCGCCGGGCGGCAGACTGATATTGTGGATCACCAGTAGGGAAGGCACCTCATCATTCGGGCGACCATCATAATGCGGTGAAGGCGTGTGTGTAATGTCGGATAACCAGCCATTTTCCAAAAGCATCGGCGATAACCTCGCATCGTATCGTTTGCCGGCTGAATCAGGCGAAAAATCAATTTCAGGAGTAAAAACAATTGTAGCCAAAAGGTCCTTGTATCCAAGATACCATGTTTCACGCCGTGCTATCTATTCAACTGGGTATCAATAGGTTTTACCGTTTGTTTTGTGATATTCCCGTCGCTTTCCTGCTTGAACGCAATCCCGATACTTTTTTAGTAAGGTGAAATTCCTAACACCATTATGTGATTAAAATCACATTACAAATGTAATAGCGTAATAAAAGGCAATCGTTTTCGTGCATTGCGTCTATTTTTACTTAAAATGCATGACAAAATTATCTTCTGATTTTTTTAGATATTACCAAAACTTATTTTGCGGTCTTACGTACGACGTACATGACGTCTAACACTATGGTACTTAACATGAAAAAAACTTTCGCCGCAGGCGCGTTGCTCGCACTGTCATGCTCAATGCCTGTTCTTGCCGACAGCAATAAAGCCGAGTATCTGTCCGACTGGTGGCACCAGAGCATTAACGTCGTCGGTAGCGCTCACACCCGTTTCGGACCGCAACTGAACAGCACAACTTACCTGGAATACGAAGCATTTGCGCGTAAAGACTGGTTCGATTTCTACGGTTACGCCGATGCGCCTAAGTTTTTTGGTGGCGATCCCGACAGCCGTGGCATTTGGGACAAAGGCTCTCCGCTGTTTGTCGAGA
Organism: Pectobacterium sp. S5; assembly: GCF_051707265.1. Classification (NCBI taxonomy): domain Bacteria; kingdom Pseudomonadati; phylum Pseudomonadota; class Gammaproteobacteria; order Enterobacterales; family Pectobacteriaceae; genus Pectobacterium; species Pectobacterium sp. S5. The sequence goes on along the minus strand of NZ_JAULSZ010000003.1, from coordinate 241,014 downwards.
TCGAACCACGCTTCTCAATTGATAAACTGACGGGAGCTGATCTGAGCTTTGGTCCGTTTAAAGAGTGGTACATCGCCAATAACGTTATTTACGATCAGGGTCGCAACAGCGGTTCACGCCAAAGCACCTGGTACATGGGCTTAGGTACCGATATTGATACCGGCACCGATCTGTCTCTCTCACTGAACGGCTATGCCAAATACCAATGGCAGAACTACGGCGCCGCTAACGAAAACGAGTGGGACGGCTACCGTGTAAAAGTGAAATACTCTTACCCACTGGGTTCGATGCTGGGCGGCAACGTCTCGTACATCAGCTTCACCAATTTCGATTTTGGCTCAGAACTGCGTGATAAATCGAACTCAAGCCGCACCAACAACTCCATTGCCTCCAGCCATATTCTGGCGCTGGGCTACGATCACTGGCACTACTCTTTCGTCGCTCGTTATTTCCACAATGGCGGCCAATGGGCTGATGGCGCAGAACTCAATTTCGGCAAAGGCCCGTTTGAAGTGAAATCTACTGGCTGGGGCTACTATCTGGTCGTTGGTTACAACTTCTAAAATCGCCTCCTCTTTCCGGCGACCACGGATGTTCGCCGGAAGATTAATAACAGTAACAGTTTGAATTGTAATAATTATTCATTCTGGATGTCCTGATATAAACAAGGTAGCATAGACCTCCGAATCCCCCTTCGGAGTTTTGTCATGTCAACGCGTCGCTACAGTCAGGAACAACGCCAAAAAGCCTTGCTCGCCCGTATTGCACAAGATATCCCCGCCAGCGTGCAACTGGCCTTGCGTGAAGATTTAGGTGGCATCGTCGATGCTAATCAAGACATTACCGCGCTTCTACTCCCCGACAACGAGACCGTCAGCGCACGCATTATCACGCGTGAAGCGGGTATATTCTGCGGCACGCGCTGGCTTGAGGAAGTCTTTTCTCAATTAGGCAACACGACAACGATCGTCTGGCACGTTGCCGATGGCGACGCTATCACGCCCAACCAAACGCTGTGTGACATCACTGGACCAGCCAAACAGCTCCTGACGGGCGAACGCACTGCGCTGAATTTCCTGCAAACGCTGTCCGGTGTCGCCACTGAAGTCAGCCGCTATGTTGCCGTATTGCAGGGAACGCGTACTCGGCTGCTGGATACGCGCAAGACGCTGCCGGGGCTGAGAACCGCGCTGAAATACGCCGTATCCTGCGGTGGCGGAGACAACCACCGACTCGGTTTATCCGACGCCTTCCTGATCAAGGAAAACCACATCATCGCCGCGGGCTCAATCAAAAATGCGGTAGAAAAAGCACAGTCTTTACGCAGCGATGTTCCGGTAGAAGTTGAAGTCGAATCGCTGGATGAATTACAGCAGGCGCTGGAAGCGGGAGCAGATATCATCATGCTGGATAATTTCAGTCTGGATAATATCCGGGAAGCCGTTAACACCACACAAGGCCGCGCATTGCTGGAAATATCCGGTAATGTCACCCTCGATACGCTGCGTGGCTACGCGGAAACCGGCGTGGACTATATCTCCGTGGGGGCGTTAACCAAGCACGTACAGGCACTGGATTTATCCATGCGCTTCGTCTAACCGCTCCTCTATTTCTATCAGCGAGGTGCCATTTCGCACCTCGTTCACTGCTCTACATCTCATCCTCTCGCACACTATCGTAATAACACACACTACAAATCCTGCACGGACGTCCTGTCCCGACAGCGTGAAAATTGCGTCTCTGCTCGCAAAAAATTTTCAATCCTCTGCAAGTCGCTAAAAAAATGTCGTAGCGCTTTCCTATTTCATATTTCCCTGCTCGTCAGCCTTCGCCCCCTTTTCTATGCTGCTGGCCATCCGTATGGGTTTCTGCACCGAAGCATTTAATTTATGTGCCACAACAGGGAAATCAACATGACAACACAACAAGGATTTACGCTGATTGAGCTGATGATTGTTATTGCGATCATCGCCATCCTCGGTGCTATTGGCGTACCGGCGTATCAAGGCTATCTGCAAAAAGCAGCGCTAACGGATATGCTTCAAACGATGGTGTCTTATAAAACGCCCGTCGATCTCTGTGGTCTGGAAAATGCCGCGTTTACCGCCTGCAATACCGGTAGTCAGGGAATTCCGGGCAGTAAATCTTCACGTTATGTTAGCGCCGTTAGCGTCGCTCAAGGAGTGATTACGCTGACTGGCCAATCCACTCTGCAAGGGCTGCGCGTTATTCTGACGCCAACGTGGGATACCGAAATCGGATCTTCACGCTGGACGAAAAACTGTGCCACGGATGACAACGCAGAGAGCCTACAATCCGCCTGTCAGGACGTTTTCCGTTTCGATAATACGGCAGGCTAATCATGACAGACTCCTCCTTCTCCTCCGAGCATACGCTCAACGAGTTGCAGACGCTGTGCCGACGTTATCAGGCATTGTTGCTCAGTCTCGATGAACAAACGCTGTCGGTCGCCGTCACGGCTTCCCCTTCTGCGGAGATGATTGCCGCGCTGCGTTTCGCCAGCAATCGCCGCATTATGGTAGAACAATGGCCACAGGCCAGAATGGAACAGCAGCTTAACCCGGTGAACGCCGTTGCCGAGCCTGCAGAAACCTATCAGGCCAGCACTTATGCCAACACTCACAACAAGACTCAGAACAACAGCGCCGGACAGCAGGATCATGACGATGACTCCCCCGTTGCACAGTTTATCCATCAAACGCTACGCCTCGCCGTTCAGCGGCGCGCGTCTGATATCCACTTTGAGCCGTTGCTAGATAGCTATCGCGTACGCCTACGCATTGACGGCGTGCTACAGGCCATATCCGCACCGCCGCCCGAACTGACAAACCGTATTACCGCACGGCTGAAAATCATGGGTAAGTTGAACATCGCCGAACGGCGATTGCCGCAGGACGGCCAGTTCAGTCTGACGCTGGATCAACAAGCCTACTCATTACGCATCGCTACGCTGCCCGTACAACAAGGCGAAAAAGTCGTACTGCGTATTTTGCAAACGCATCAGCAGGAGCTGGCACTGGATAAACTTGGGCTCACCGCAAAGGCGTTACAGCAGGTGATTAGCGTGCTGAGCGCCTCACAAGGAATGCTGTTAGTCACGGGTCCGACAGGCAGTGGAAAAACTGTCACGCTTTACAGCGCAATACGCTGGCTGAACGAGTGCAGCCGCAATATCTGTAGCGTGGAAGATCCGGTCGAAATTCCCTTGCAGGGCATCAACCAAACGGCAATCAATCCCAAAGCCGAACTGGGCTTTGGCCGAATTTTACGAGCGCTGCTGCGACAGGATCCAGACGTCATTATGATCGGTGAAATCCGCGATGCTGAAACCGCAGAAATTGCGGTAAAAGCCGCACAAACCGGCCATCTGGTTATGTCCACGCTGCATACCAACTCTGCCGTAGAAACGTTAACTCGCCTCAGTCATCTGGGCATCCCCGGCTACCTGTTAGCCGCAGCGCTCAAACTCATCATTGCCCAACGCCTTGTACGTCGGTTATGTCCACACTGTAAAACCCCAGGAGAACCGCTACTTTCACTACCAAACGACGTATGGCAAAAGCCACTGCAACATTGGCAAGCCCGCGGCTGTAGCCACTGTTTTTCTGGCTACTATGGCCGCGTCGCGCTCTATGAATTATTGCCTATCACGCCAGATTTTCAGGCTGCGCTAGCGGGCAACGCCAGCACAGGGGAATTATCTGCGCTGTCTCGCCGTTCAGGTTTTCCAACGTTGCTGGCCGCAGGGCTTGAGCTGGTCAACGACGGCCTGACCTCACTTGCTGAAGTCTACCGTGTGGTGGGCGATGAGCGGTCAATGAAGCAGGAGACGCAATGAAGCTACAGCGCTTATATCACTGGCAGGCCATCACGTCCGAGGGCGAATTTATCGATGGAGAACTGATTAGCACACATCGCCAGCATGCCTATGCCAGCCTGATTGCACAGGGTTACCAGCCGCTTCTCGTAAAAGCCGGCCATTACCTGTCGCTACGCTACTGGAAACGTGAACAACTAGGCGAGTTAATCAAACAGCTTGCTGCCCTGCTACAAGCCGGATTACCGCTGCTGGAAGCATTAAAACTGGTATCGGAACAGCATGAACGCCCCGGCTGGCGCTGCGTATTACGGGATGTGCGTACCCATGTTGCTCAGGGAAATTCGTTCTCTGAGGCGTTACAGGAATACTCGCATATCTTTCCCGTTCTGTATCAATCCCTCATTGCCGTCGGCGAGCTGACTGGGAAGCTAGACGCATGCTGTCTACAGCTCGCCCAGCAGCAAGAGAAGCAGTCCAGACTGCAACAGAAAGTCATCAAAGCGTTACGCTATCCCTGCTTTGTTTTGGCAATCGCCATGCTGGTCAGCATGATGATGTTGACGCTGGTTCTGCCCGAGTTTGCGTCGCTCTATTCCTCGTTCGATACGCCGCTGCCGTGGTTTACCCGTCAGTTGCTTTATCTAGCAGAAATCATATCTGACTACGGACTGATTGGGTTGCTGATGCTTAGTGGCCTGATCGTGGGATACGCCCGTTTAAGAAAAAAAAGGCCATTATGGAAAATCCGAGAGCAAGAATGGCTGCTGAAGCTTCCTATCGTATCCAGCCTGCTACGCGGTAAATCGCTGAATCAGATATTCCATATTCTCGCCATGACGCAACATGCTGGCTTGACGCTCCCGGAAGGACTGGATGCTGCCGCGACGATCCGTCATCCGCTTTATCAGGCCGCAATTCAACAAATACAAGCGCAGCTGCATCAGGGTACATCGCTATACCATGCCACACAGCATCACGCCATGCTGTTCCCTGCCCCCTGTCCGCAGCTGATTCGCGTGGGGGAAGAAACCGGCGCGTTGGATGCGATTTTTACACAACTGGCAGAATGGCATGAGGGTCGGGTACAACAACAGGCAGATATGCTGACGCAAACGCTGGAACCGTTGCTGATGATGGTCGTCGGGGGAATGGTCGGTGCACTGGTAATTGGCATGTATTTGCCTATCTTCCAGTTGGGGAATGTATTGGCCAGTGCCTGAACTGACCAATACAGCATACAAACAGCGACAAACTACGCCGTATGCACCGCTGCTAACAGCGGAAAGACGGCGTGTAACGGCGGCAACTACCCGTTAAAAATACGGTTTTCCTGCTCGGCCACGCGGATAAACGTTGTACGCTTCGTCAGCTCTTTCAAACGGGATGCACCAACATAGGTACAGGCCGAGCGCAGGCCACCAAGAATATCGCGCACGGTATTGTCTACCGGACCACGCAGCGGCAATTTCACGGTTTTCCCTTCTGCAGCACGGTACTCCGCCACACCGCCAACATGACGCTCCATCGCGGATGCGGAACTCATTCCGTAGAACAGCATCATTTTCTCACCGTTTTCTTCCACGATGGTGCCTTCACATTCATCATGCCCAGCCAACATACCGCCCAGCATGACGAAATCGGCTCCACCGCCAAATGCTTTCGCGACATCGCCCGGCATGGCGCATCCACCGTCGCTCACGATTTGCCCACCGAGACCATGTGCTGCATCGGCGCATTCGATCACGGCAGAAAGCTGAGGATAACCGACACCCGTTTTAACGCGCGTCGTGCAGACAGAACCTGGGCCAATGCCGACTTTCACGATGTCCGCACCGGAGAGGATAAGTTCTTCCACCATCTCGCCAGTCACGACGTTTCCAGCACAGATAACCTTGTCTGGACAGGCCTCACGCGCTTTTTGCAGGAACGTGACAAAGTGCTCGGAATAGCCATTGGCTACATCGATACAGATGAATTTCAGCTCAGTCGACAGCGCTAAGATTTGCTTTAACTTGATGAAATCAGCCTCAGATGTCCCGGTCGAAACCATCACATGGCGTAATACCGATGCGGGTGCGCGTTGCACAAACTGAGACCATTGCTCGACAGAATAGTGTTTATGGACAGCCGTCAGAACATCAAAAGAGGCCAGGACTTCCGCCATACTAAACGTACCCACGGTATCCATATTGGCTGCGATAATCGGTACGCCGGACCAGTTTCCGCCGGCATGGAGGAAGGTGAATTGACGTTCCAGTTCAACGTCGGAGCGGCTTTTCAGCGTCGAACGCTTTGGCCGGATGAGAACGTCTTTAAAGCCTAACTTTAAATCTTCTTCAATACGCATGAGGTTCGAGTTCCTGGTTAGTGACGGCGGAATACTCAGTATCGTTACTGAGCATAATCATTTCTGAAAAAATAATGCCCTTTACCAGTGACGTTATCATACGCAGGAATAATCCTGCGGCAAGACTGCGATTTTCAGTTTATTTGGGATAAAATCAGAGAAATTTACCTATCACCTAGCAAAGTGATAACGTGAAGCACACTGCAGTTGATGCCTGATTGACTTCAGGGGGACGGGAAGATATTCCTCACCCTTGAAAATAGTAGAAATGTTAACTTTTCAACACGGGTGCAATGACATACATCGTAGCCTTAACGGGCGGTATCGGCAGCGGAAAAAGCACCGTAGCTGATGAATTTGCCAAATTAGGGGCCACTATCGTTGATGCGGATATCATCGCGCGTCAGGTAGTCGAGCCAGGGGAACCCGCACTGGATGCCATCAGGCTCCGGTTTGGCGACGCTATGCTCCATACCGATGGTTCATTGAACCGTGCCGCACTACGCCAACGGATTTTTTCCTCACCAGAGGAGAAACAGTGGCTGAATAATTTACTCCATCCGCTGATCCATCAGGAAACACAGGCCCGGTTTCAGGCTGCATCCGCACCGTACATTCTGTGGGTCGTCCCTTTACTGGTGGAGAACGGTTTACAACAGCGAGCACAGCGTGTGCTGGTCGTTGATGTAGACAAAGAAACACAGCTTGCACGCACGCTGGCTCGCGATGGCATCAGTCGGCAGCAAGCAGAAAACATACTGGCAGCACAGGCTACCCGAGAACAGCGCCTGGCTTATGCCGATGATATTATTGATAACAGTCGCTGCCCAAACGAGCTGGCTCCACAGGTTGCGGAATTACACCGCCAGTACCTTGAGCTAGCCGCCTCCGCAGCCGACAGGATGACTAAGAATGAGTGACGCCCCCTCAACCATTTTATTCGAATACCCGTTGAACGAAAAAACGCGCACCTGGTTGCGTATCGAATCGTTATTGCAACAGTTGCATCAAAACCACTCCCTGACCGATATGGGAGGCGCTCTGACATTTTTTCGTGCCATAGCCGAGCTGCTCGATGTATTGGAACGTGGAGATGTACGCACCGAGCTGCTGAAAGAACTGGAGCGGCAACAGCAAAAACTGCTGCAATGGAGTGATGTGCCGGGCGTTGACATGGAACGCATCCATACGCTGCGCCGTCAGCTAAAAGATTTATCCAGTACGCTGATGGCGGCACCGCGGATGGGGCAGTTCTTACGGGAAGATCGCCTGATTGGCATGGTACGCCAGAGGCTCGGTATTCCCGGCGGATGCTGTAGTTTCGACCTGCCTACCCTGCATAGCTGGCTACATCAGCCTCAGACGCTGCGCGAGAAATTAGTTTTCGGTTGGCTTAACTCCTTGTCACCGCTCAAACAAGCGCTGGATATGATCCTGGAACTGATCCGCCACTCCGGCACGTTCCGCCCGCAGACCAGCCTGAACGGCTTCTTCCAAGACAATGCCTCCGATGCTGACCTGCTACGTTTGCGCCTTGAACAGGAACATCAGCTCTATCCGCAAATATCCGGCCATAAGACACGCTATGCCATCCGTTTCCTGCCATTAGATAGCGAAAACGGCCACATTCCTCCGCGTTTAACATTTGAACTGGCCTGCTGCTAGACTCAGCCCTGACAAACCAGAATGCGTTAAGTAGCAAATATGTGTTAAGTAACAAATAGAGTGAAAAAGAATCTTATGACAACAGAAATTACGACGGTGAAATGCCCTACCTGCAAGCAGGCGGTCATCTGGGATGAAACCAGCATCTATCGCCCATTTTGCAGCAAACGTTGTCAGCTCATCGATTTGGGTGAATGGGCTGATGAAGAAAAGCGCATTCCAAGTGATGATATGGTTTCTGATAGTGAAGACTGGAGCGAAACGCAGTAACAACCACGCTTCGCGATAGCAGCTTTCAGGCAGGTAACGTTAGATTAAAGCGATTTCAGCCAGTGGATCATCTCTGCATTTGCTGGCGGAAATTCTTCCTCACGTAATTCTTCTACGCTCACCCAACGAGATTCCTGACCTTCCCGACCATAGGGTTCCCCCTGCCACGTTTCGACCAGAAAGAAATGAAGCGTGATGATTCTCTCCGGCGTAGAAAACGTTTTGTCGTTTAGCGGCTGTGGTGCGCTGGCTTCGATACCCGTTTCTTCACGCAGTTCACGAATCAGCGCCTGCTCTGGCGTTTCACCTTCTTCAACTTTACCGCCGGGAAATTCCCACATCCCTGCCATATGAACGCCATCAGGGCGGCGAGCAATGAAATATTGCTGATCCGCATTGCGAATGATGCCGACCGCGACGGATAACTGTTTTTGCGTCATGACACTTCCTATCAGGTTCTTATCAAGTAAAAGGCGGTCAATGACCGCCCTTATACTTATCACATTTTAATCACTGGATTCAGCGGTCAATTATTTCTGTAAACGACCGTGGCACTGCTTATATTTCTTGCCTGAACCACATGGGCAAGGATCGTTACGTCCAATCTTACGGTCTGCCTGAGCTGGTGAGCCCGTATTCAGGCTATCTTCTTCCTGATGGCTAAACTGCTGCTGCTGCGCCAAACGTTCAGCTTCTTCACGGCGTTGCAGCTCCAGCGCTTCGATTTCTTCCGGCATTCTCACCTGGACTTTGCTCAGCGTACTGATCACTTCATATTTCAGTGATTCCAGCATCGCGGCAAACATAGAGAACGACTCACGCTTATATTCTTGCTTCGGATCTTTCTGTGCATAGCCACGCAGATGGATACCCTGACGCAGGTAATCCATTGCCGCCAGATGCTCTTTCCACAAGGAATCCAGCGTCTGCAGCATCACGCCTTTCTCGAAGTTGCGCATGACCTCAGTGCCAACCACTTCTTCTTTGCGATGATAAACCTCAAGCGCCTGCTGGAAAATACGCTCACGCAGCGTTTCTTCGTGCAGCTCAGGCTCTTTATCCAGCCACGCTTTGATCGGCATATCCAGATCGAAGTCGTTCTTCAGGCGCTGTTCCAGACCTTCCGTATCCCACATTTCTTCCAGAGATTCCGGTGGAATATAGCTGTCGATAGTCGCTTTAAACACATCCTCACGAATACTGGTGATGGTTTCACTGATATCGGACACATCCAGCAGTTCGTTACGCTGTGTGTAGATCGCACGACGTTGGTCGTTCGCCACATCATCGTATTCCAGCAGCTGTTTACGAATATCAAAGTTACGGCTTTCCACTTTGCGCTGTGCGTTAGCAATCGCCTTGGTGACCCACGGGTGCTCAATTGCTTCGCCCGGTTTCATACCCAGTTTACGCATCATGTTAGAAACGCGATCGGAGGCAAAAATACGCATCAGCGCATCTTCCATCGACAGATAGAAGCGTGATGAACCCGCATCCCCCTGACGGCCGGAACGACCACGCAGCTGGTTATCGATACGGCGAGACTCATGGCGCTCTGTACCGATAATGTGCAAACCACCCGCAGCCAACACTGCATCATGGCGCACTTTCCAGGCCGCTTTGATTTCTGCAATTTGCGCATCATCCGGGTTTTCCAGATGTGCGACTTCTGCCTGCCAGCTACCACCCAATACGATGTCCGTACCACGACCGGCCATGTTGGTGGCGATGGTGACGGCACCAGACTGACCCGCCTGCGCAACGATGTCCGCTTCCATGGCGTGGAATTTCGCATTCAATACATTGTGTTTGATGCCCGCTTTTTCCAGCGCCTGAGAAACCACTTCGGATTTCTCGATAGAGATTGTACCGACCAGAATAGGCTGACCTTTTACAGAGCGGTCTTTGATATCTTCAATGATGGCATCGATTTTTTCCTGCTCGGTCATGTAGACCAGGTCAGGCAAGTCTTTACGAACCATCGGACGGTTGGTCGGCACCACAATCGTATCCAGCTTATAGATAGAGCTGAATTCGAATGCTTCGGTATCTGCCGTACCGGTCATCCCTGCCAGTTTTTCATACAGGCGGAAGTAATTCTGGAAGGTAATGGAAGCCAGCGTCTGGTTTTCATTCTGAATAGCCACCTTCTCTTTCGCTTCTACAGCCTGATGCAGACCATCAGACCAGCGACGCCCCTGCATGGTACGGCCAGTATGTTCGTCGACGATGATCACTTCACCGTCTTTCACAATGTAATCGACATCGCGGGTAAACAATACGTGCGCACGCAGCGCGGCGGTCACATGGTGCATCAGCATAATGTTGGTCGGAGAGTACAGCGACTCACCCTCTTCCATAATGCCTTCTTTCACCAATAATTCTTCTACCAGAACCAGACCACGTTCGGTGAGGTTAACCTGACGCGCTTTCTCATCAACAGAGAAATGGCCTTCGCCGAGGAAGGTATCCGAATCGTCTTTCTCCTGACGGATCAGGTGGGGGATGATTTTATTGACGCTGATATAAAGCTCAGAGCTGTCTTCAGCTGGGCCGGAAATGATCAGCGGCGTACGCGCTTCATCGATCAGGATGGAGTCAACCTCATCCACCAGCGCGTAGTACAACTTACGCTGTACGCGTTCTTCTGGGCTGAACGCCATGTTGTCACGCAGGTAGTCAAAACCGTATTCGTTATTGGTACCGTAGGTGATGTCTGCCGCATAGGCTTCACGCTTCGCCGGAGCAGGCATTCCCGGCAGGTTGATACCAACGCTCAAGCCAAGGAATTCAAACAACGGACGGTTATTTTCGGCGTCACGCTGTGCCAGATAATCGTTCACGGTAACCACGTGTACGCCACGGCCAGTTAGCGCATTCAGGTATGCAGGCAGCGTTGCCGTCAGCGTTTTACCTTCACCGGTACGCATCTCCGCGATGCAGCGCTCGTTCAGTACCATACCGCCGATAAGCTGCACGTCGAAGTGACGCATGCCAAATACACGCTTACTGGATTCACGGACTACCGCGAAGGCTTCCGGCAGCAGGTTCTCCAGCGACTCACCTTTTTCCAGACGGGCACGGAACTCTTGCGTTTTCGCTTGCAGTTCTTCATCTGAAAGTTTCTCCATTTCTGGTTCGAAACGACCGATGACATCAACATTTTTACGCATACGACGCAGCGTACGATCGTTACGGCTACCAAAAATTTTGGTTAGGATATTCATGACCATAATAGTTTTAATCTCACAAGTGCCACGTATCCAGTGGCAACACAACATCGAAAAACTGAGAAACTCAGCAAAAAACGAGAGTAATTTCTTCAGCTAATTATCCACTACACTTTCAGCTGAAAAGATGAGGCCCTGCACGGATGCCGCGGATTTGGGCAAGCCAGATGCCGATTTGATGGTGTGCCTGAGGATAAAAAGTGACGCGCCCAGCATGGGGGGAGATCACAAAGGGATAGTGAGAATCCTGCGTCAACAACGCATTTAGCGTATCCAGCAAAACCAGAGAATGGGGTTGAAGATCGTCAACCTGCTGGGCACTGGCCGTCTGTGGCGTCGTCAACGCAAAAGAAAGATGACGGATTACCGTGCGAATCGCATGCTGATGCCAATAATCAACGCTGTAGGACGAACGCCGATGCGCTTCCTTCAGTGCGACCAGATCGGTAAGGTTCAGCGATACGTTATTCTGGCGACTCACGCTGGAGCTTGAATTAGGGAGTGAGGCGATATCCTGTGAGTCGTTCAGGCTTGTCGGCAGGCCAAGACTCGCCGCGACCATCCCTAATAAGAGATGCGGCCAGAAATAACGTCTGCCAAATTGTCGCCAACGATTTAGAATACCAATCACGAGTAACATCCACCGGAGCCAGGTCTATGCGTGATAGCCGCCCACAATCACTGGAATTTCTGTTTGATAGCGCATCCATGTCGGGTAAAGGCCCGCTACAAGATGTGCAACAGCGCGCTATCGCCTTATTAAAACTCAACCGTGCCGTACGCGGGTTACTGCCTGCACCGTTGCACCCATGGTGCCGCGTCGCTAATTACCGGCAAGGTTTACTGATACTGGAAACCGCCAACGCCAGTTGGCTGATGCGGTTACGTTACGAACAACCTGCGCTGCTCTCTGCATTGCGCGCACAAATACTACCATCATTGGCTTCAATCGACATCAGGATTAATCCAACGCTTGCCGCAAAAGGGCATGAAATCGTGAAAAATAGTGACATTACGCCGACGGAAAATACCGATGACAAACCGTTGCGTCAGTTGAGTGAACAAAGTGCGGAAACATTGAGGACGTTAGCAGGCAACAGCCCGGAAAAACTCAGAAAGATATTAGAACGACTGGCTTCATTGGCCGGAGAGAGTACCAATAAAACCAGTCGTAATAAGAAGTGATTACTTCAACTTCAAGCGTTACGCCAGCACGATAGACGGTGCTTTAAACGCCAACGGCATTTCAGCTTCGTCTTCAAAGGTCACGTATTCCCACGCTTCCTGATTCGCCAACACAGCCTGCAACAGTTTGTTGTTCAGTGCGTGTCCAGACTTAAACGCAGAGAACGCACCGATGATGTTGTGGCCACACATAAACAGGTCGCCGATGGCATCCAGCATTTTATGGCGGACAAACTCATCTTCAAAACGCAGACCGTCTTCGTTCAGTACGCGGTAATCGTCAACGACGATGGCACAATCCATACTGCCGCCCAGGCACAACCCACGAGACTGCAAGTATTCGATATCGCGCATGAAGCCGAATGTACGCGCACGGCTGATCTGGCGAACAAACGCATCAGCGGAGAAATCCAAACGATAGCGCTGGTTGCCCGCATCAATCGCCGGGTGATTGAAGTCGATAGTAAAATCCAGACTGAAGCCGTTAAACGGTTTCATCTCGGCCCACTTGTCGCCATCTTCAACGCGAACGGACTGTTTGATACGTACGAATTTCTTGGCACAATTCAGCTCTTCGATACCAGCATCTAACAGCAGGTAAACGAACGGGCTGGCGCTGCCATCCATAATTGGAATTTCCGGCGCGTCAACATCAATGACAATATTGTCAATGCCCAACCCTGCAAGCGCAGCGTTAAGATGCTCCACCGTAGAAATACGGACGTCATGCTCATTAACCAGGCAAGTACAGAGCATGGTATCACGCACGGATTTTGCATCAGCCGGAAAATCAACCGGGGGATTCAAGTCTGTGCGGCGATAGATGACCCCGGTATTTGCCGGTGCAGGACGCATGGTCAACGTGACCTTCTTGCCGGTATGTAACCCGACACCAGTCGCCTGAACAATACGTTTTAATGTACGTTGTTTGATCATCATTTTATCTCGCATGTTACTGAACCTACCGACCTAGTATACACCAGGCTCGGTGGCACAGTTTAGCACAAAGAGCGGAGATTCCAACGTTATCTGGCAGCAAGTTAGTCTGCCTGCTTACGCAGAAACGCCGGGATATCCAGATAGTCTGGCTCTTTATTCGTCTGCGGATTCTGGTCGTTAACCACTTTGGCCGCCGGTTTTTCCTGTGCCAGTGGCGTCATACCGTGTTGCTGATAACGATGATCCATCACAGGCTGGCTGGCCTGCTTGTTCGTCACCAGAGTAATCTCAGGACGCTTGTCCATACCGATACCTGTCGCAACAACCGTGACACGCAGTTCATCATTCATTTCCGGGTCAAGCGATGTACCGATTACCACTGTCGCATTATCGGACGCAAATGCACGGATAGTGTTACCAACCGTCTCGAACTCATCCAGACGCAGGTCAAAGCCCGCCGTGATGTTGACCAACACGCCACGCGCGCCGGACAGATCGATATCTTCCAGCAGCGGGCTGGAGATCGCCATTTCAGCGGCTTCTTCTGCACGGTCTTCACCACGCGCAACACCGGAACCCATCATGGCATAACCCATTTCGGACATCACGGTACGCACGTCTGCAAAGTCGACGTTCATCAGACCTGGACGCGTGATCAGCTCGGCAATACCCTGCACCGCGCCTTTCAGTACATCGTTTGCCGCGCCAAATGCATCCAGCAGGGAGATACCGCGTCCCAGCACTTTCAGCAGTTTGTCGTTTGGAATAGTGATCAGCGAGTCGACGTGCTTAGACAGCTCGGCGATACCCTGCTCTGCAAACGCCATACGCTTTTTGCCTTCAAAGTTGAAAGGCTTGGTCACCACAGCAACGGTCAGAATGCCCAGGTCTTTTGCGACTTCAGCCACAACTGGCGCAGCACCTGTACCTGTACCACCGCCCATACCTGCAGCGATAAACACCATGTCCGCACCTTCCAGTGCTGAACGCAGTGCTTCACGATCTTCTTCAGCTGAATTACGGCCGACTTCAGGGTTAGCGCCTGCACCCAGACCTTTCGTGATACCACTACCGATCTGAATCGTCTGGCCAACAGCCGTTTTGCGTAATGCCTGCGCATCCGTGTTGACCGCGAAGAATTCGACGCCTTCGATGCGCTCACGCACCATGTGTTCGACGGCATTACCACCGCCGCCACCGACGCCGATGACTTTAATCACCGCGTCGTTGGTTAATTCCATTGGTTCAAACATAATTTCTCTCCGTTTGTGCCTGTAACTGCGAGATCATAAAACTGTGCCAGGTGATCTCTTTGATAACATTAAAATTCTTTCCTCAACCAGCTATTGATTCTCTTGAACCAGTTGCTCACTGAGGTACGTTTTTCGACTTCATGCTCACCACCCAGATGAGATTCTTTTCCGTAATGCAGCAACCCAACCGCCGTTGAGTAATAAGGCTCTTGGGCATAATCCGTCAGCCCTGTTATATTCATTGGTTGTCCAATACGCACCTGTGTATGGAACACACGCTGCGCACAGGCCGCCAGGCCGTCTATTTGCGCGGCACCGCCCGTCAGCACGATCCCTGCTGCCAGATGATGTTTCACGCCTTGTTGACGCAACTGCTCCTGCAACTGTAAAAGTTCATCGTTCACCAAGTTCAACAGCTCGGTGTAACGTGGTTCAATCACTTCCGCCAATGTCTGTCTTTGCAGACTGCGGGGTGGACGTCCTCCAACGCTCGGGACTTCCACATTCTCATCTTTGCCAACAATCGCGCCTAATGCACAACCGTGGCGTACCTTGATCGCTTCGGCATCCGTCGGCGGCGTACCAAATGCGTAAGCAATATCGCTGGTAACCACATTGCCCGCATACGGAATCACTTTAGTGTGTCGCAATGCGCCGCCGGTATAGACCGCAATGTCCATTGTACCGCCGCCGATATCCACTACGCACACGCCCAGCTCACGTTCGTCTTCAGTCAGAACCGCATAACTGGAAGCCAGTCCCGCAAAAATCAGCTGGTCGACCTTTAAGCCGCAGCGTTCAACGGCTTTAACAATGTTCTTCGCCATATCGTTATGGCAAGTTATCAGGTGGACTTTCGCCTGCATGCGCACGCCAGATAAGCCAACCGGGTTTTTAATCCCTTCCTGATAATCGATCGCGTACTCCTGTGGAATCACATGGAGAACACGGTGTTCATCACGCACGCGCACGGATTTAGCGGTATGCACCACGCTTTCCACGTCGTCCTGCGTAACCTCTTCTTCTGAAATAGGCACCATCCCTATTTCATTCTGGCAGCTGATGTGTTTTCCCGAGAGCGCCAGATACACGGAAGAGATCTGGCAGTCTGCCATCAACTCAGCCTGATCAATAGCGCGCTGAACACATTTAACGACTGATTCCAGATCGTTTACGCCGCCTTTATCCATACCGCGTGACGGGCAACTGCCTACGCCAATAATGTTGACCATGCCATCGGGCAGAACTTCCCCTACCAGCGCAGCCACTTTTGCTGTACCGATTTCCAGCCCAACTACCAGTTTTCTGTCCGTCGACTTGATCATTGTTGTTTAGCCTGTGCCTGTTTCTGGTTACTGTTCTGTTGCTGATCAATGTCTTAGTGCTGACCAACTCGTTGCCGATCACCGTGTTGTGGTTGATCACCCTGTTGTTGATCAAGCAAAGCTGGAGCCCAGCCTATCGCGGCCCCGCTGTCGTACCGCAAGTCCACATGGCTGATACGTTTGTTTTCGCTCTGAGCCTGCCGCTGCAACAGCGGATACAGCTCGATAAAGCGTTGCAGACGTTTGGCCCTATCGTCCCGCCCCAATTCAAGGCGAGTATCATCGTCTAATCCTAGTTGCCACGAATGCCGCGCACTCATCGCCACCATTTTTAACGTAAACTTCCCGGCGGCCAGCGTCTGATTCATTGCGCGATAGCCTTCCAGCACTTCTGCTTCACTGCCTTCCGGGCCATACAGCAGCGGCATCTTGCGATTGCCAATACGTTCGGCAGGTACACTGAACGAATTTCCTTCTGCATCAACCATTAGCTGATCATTCCAACGCGCTACCGGAACATATTCAACCAGATGAATCTTTAATTCGTCCGGCCACTGCTTGCGCACGCTGGCCTGTTTTATCCACGACAGACGCTCGATCTGCTGCTGGATCACGTTCACATCCTGTGTCATGAACGTTCCCGGCGACCCCAACGACAAAATGGCCTGACGGATATCGTCGTTGGTGGTGTACTGCCTTTCCCCTGTCACTGCCATGCGGGAGAGCGGTAAGCGGCTGGCATCTTTCATCCACCCCACGACCATCCAACTTCCCCAGACGATCGTCCCTATCACCATCAGCAGGAAAATCATCCCTGCCAATTGGCCTCCATTACTGCGACGTGTTCCTTTCGTTTCAGGCTCTCGTCCGCGTGTATTCAGCGCTGCCTGCGACATATCAGCCAGCGAGCCCTAAAATTTTCACGACCAGTTGTGAGAAAGTCAGCCCACGTTGGCGCGCCGCCATAGGAACCAGGCTGTGGCTCGTCATCCCCGGAGACGTATTCACCTCAAGCAGATAGAAAGCGCCGTCGCTATCCAGCATAAAATCGACGCGTCCCCATCCGCTGCAATCCACCGCACGATACGCTGCCATTGCCAGTCCAGCTAACGTCTGCTCTTGCTCGTCCGACAAACCACTCGGACAGAAATACTGTGTATCATCCGACAAATACTTCGCTTCATAATCGTAAAACGTACCCGCAGGCTGAATACGAATAGAAGGCAAGACCTCATCACCCAGAATAGCAACCGTATACTCTGGGCCAGTCAGCCATTTCTCGACCAGAACATCATCATCGTGACGAAATGCTTCTTCCAGTGCCGCAGGCAGTTCGCTAAGCGTATTCACTTTGCTCATGCCGACGCTGGAACCTTCACGGCTTGGCTTGACGATCAACGGCAGCCCGAGATGGGCGAACTTCGCCAGCAACGCATTTGCCGCCGTTTCTGAGTATTGGCGACGATCCAGTGCCACGTATGGCGATACTGGCAATCCCACCGTTTGCCACACCTGTTTGGTGCGGAGTTTATCCATCGTCAGTGCGGATGCCATGACGCCGCTACCGGTATAAGGCAGCCCCAGGAATTCCAGAACGCCCTGCAATGTGCCATCTTCACCACCACGTCCATGCAACGCGATGAAAACGTTGGTAAAGCCTTCTTCCTTCAACTTTGTCACGGGGAAGTCGCGAGTATCAACTGCATGCGCATTGATGCCCGCTTCTTTCAGGCCAGCCAAAACCGCCTGACCGGAAAGTAACGACACTTCACGTTCGGCAGAGGTTCCACCAAGCAATACAGCAACTTTCTCAGTCATGATGTTCCTCATTCACTCATCTGCGGCTGTAATCTGGAATCAGCCAGTTTACGCGCCAATTTACCGATGTTGCCGGCACCCTGAACCAAAATCAGGTCTTCACCTCGCAGCGCCTGTGACAACAGTTCCGGTAAAGTATCCACATCCGTCACCAGAATCGGATCAATCTTACCTCTTCCGCGAATCGTACGGCACAGCGAACGGCTGTCCGCGCCTGGAATCGGCGACTCTCCGGCGGAATACACTTCCAGCATCAGCAACACGTCAACCTGTGATAACACGTGCGCGAAATCGTCATACAAATCGCGGGTTCGCGTATAGCGATGCGGCTGAAAAATCATGACCAACCGCTTATCCGGCCACCCGGCACGGGCGGCTTTAATCGTGGCATCGACTTCCGTCGGGTGATGGCCATAATCATCCACCAACATCGCCGTACCGCTTTGCCCATTTACCAGCTCAAGCGGGTACTCACCGAGAAAATCAAAGCGACGGCCTGTACCCTGAAAACGCTCAAGGGCACGTAGAATCGCTTCGTCATCAATACCTTCATCCGTTGCTACGGCAACCGCCGCCGCCGCGTTGAGCGCATTGTGACGCCCCGGTGCATTCAGCATGATGTTTAGCAACGGCTTGTCTTTCCGCTCAAGCGTAAAGTGCCCTTGTGCGCCAGTCTGGCGATACCCAGCGACACGTACATCGGCATCGTCACTAAAACCATACGTGGTGATATGACGACCCACGCGTGGCAGCAGCTCACGGATTACCGCATCATCAATACACATCACCGCTTGCCCGTAAAACGGCAGGTTGTGCAGGAAATTGATGAACGTCTGCTTCAGGTTCTCAAAATCGCCCTGATAGGTGTCCATATGGTCGGCTTCAATGTTGGTCACAATCGCCACCATCGGCTGCAAGTGCAGGAAAGACGCATCGCTTTCATCTGCTTCTGCAATCAAGTAACGGCTTGAGCCCAAACGCGCATGCGTTCCCGCCGCCTTCACTAATCCACCGTTCACAAACGTCGGATCCAGTCCCGCTTCCGCGTAAATACTGGAGACCATCGCCGTTGTCGTCGTCTTACCGTGCGTACCTGCGATCGCAATACCGTGACGAAAACGCATCAGCTCCGCCAACATTTCGGCACGACGGATCACCGGAATACGTGCGTCATGTGCAGCGACAATCTCAGGGTTATCCGCCGTAATCGCGCTCGATACCACCACCACGCTGGCGTTCAGAACGTTCTCCGCACGGTGGTGGAAATAAATCTGCGCGCCAAGTTCGGTCAACTGCTGCGTCACAGCATTCGGAGCCAGATCGGAACCGCTAATTTCATAACCTTCGTTAGCCAACACTTCGGCGATACCACCCATGCCAGCACCGCCGATGCCGACAAAGTGTATGTGCCGGACGCGATGCATCTCGGGCACGATTGAACGTAGTTTCGCCAGTTGTTGAGTATTCACTTTATTCTATCGCTACCTTGTAGCGTCGTCGCACAGCCTTATGTTCGACAACGTTGTATTAATTAACCATGAGCCACATGTGTGGCCCGACTGCCTGCCGCTGCACTGACTTCCGCCGCAACCCGCTCGGTTGCATCTGGAATGGCTACTGCGCGGGCTTTTTGCGCCATTGTCAGCAAGGTTGCGCGATCCCAACTGGACAGCACCTCGCTAACAGCCGCCACGTTGAACTGTGGCTGCTCAATAATTTTGGCTGCGCCTGCCTTTTCCAACGGCAGCGCATTCCAGTATTGCTGCCGATCTTTATGCTGGAACGGGACAAACAGCGCCGGTAACCCAGCCGCCGCAATTTCACTGACGGTCAATGCGCCAGAACGGCACACAACAACATCCGCCCAGGCGTAAGCTGCCGCCATGTCATCAATAAATTCGGTAATCTTGTGCTGCGTCTGCCCAACATCCTGATAGGCCTGTTGAACGGTTGATAACGCGCCTTTACCGACCTGATGCCAAATCGTCACGCGATCGCGCAACTGTGCCGCCACGCCGGGTAGCGTTTGATTCAGCACTCTTGCGCCCTGACTACCACCAACAACCAGCACCCTCACAGGGCCTGAGCGATCGGCTAATCGAGTTTCCGGCGCAGGCAATGCAAGCACATCGGTTCTGACCGGGTTCCCCACAACATCCGCTTTAGGAAATGCGCCCGGAAATGCCTGCAATACCTTTTTGGCGATATGGGATAACCAGCGGTTGGTCAGCCCTGCAATGCCATTTTGCTCATGCAGTACGACCGGAATGCCACACAGCCAGGCAGCCAAGCCACCGGGGCCAGAAACATAACCGCCCATACCCAACACCACATCAGGCTGGTAACGGCGCATAATCGCGCGAGCCTGACGCACTGCCTGAAAAATACGAATCGGCGCGCTTAACTGCGCCAAAATGCCTTTACCACGCAAGCCAGAGATGCGGATAAAATCAATTTCGATACCATGCTTAGGCACCAAATCGGCTTCCATACGATCCGCTGTGCCTAACCAGCGAACCTGCCAGCCCTGCGCCATCAGGTGGTGCGCAACCGCCAGCCCGGGGAAGACATGCCCGCCCGTACCGCCAGCCATCACCATCAAACGCTTGCCTTCGCCACTCATCGGGCACCTCTCGTAAACGCCTGCGCTTTCGTCAGACGCGTTTCAAAATCAATGCGTAACAGCAAAACAATTGCCGTCGACATAATGATCAAACTGGAACCGCCGTAACTGATCAGCGGCAACGTCAGCCCTTTCGTCGGTAGCATCCCCGCCGCCGCGCCTACGTTCACCAGCGTCTGAAAGCTGAACCAGACACCGATAGAACATGCCAGAAAGCCCGAAAAACGCTGATCGATCTCAAGCGCCCGCTTCCCGATAGACATCGCACGAAAAGCGACGAAGAATATCATTAACAACGCTAAAACCACACCGATATAGCCGAGTTCTTCACCTAAAATAGAGAAAATGAAATCGGTATGTGCTTCCGGCAAATATTCCAGTTTCTGTACTGAATTCCCCAGCCCTTGCCCCCAGAATTCACCGCGCCCAAATGCCATCAAGGACTGCGTTAACTGGTAGCCGCTGCCAAACGGATCGTCCCATGGATTCCAAAAAGACGTCACACGGCGCATACGGTAAGGCTCAGCGACAATCAGCAGGCCAACGGCAAACACGCCACAGCCGATGATCGCCAGAAACTGCCACATCTTGGCGCCAGCCAGAAACAGCATCGCCAGCGTCGTAATAAACAGTACAACCACGGTACCGAGGTCAGGCTGCGCCAGCAGCAGCACCGCCAACACCACCATCACGCCCATTGGTTTGCAAAAGCCCCAGAAGTTATTCCGCACTTCTTCAACTTTGCGCACCATGTAGCTGGACAGATAGCAAAACAGCGCCAGCTTGGATAATTCCGCAGGCTGAATACGCAATGGCCCCAGCGAAATCCAGCGTGATGCACCGTTGACCGAGCTTCCTACTGCGAGCACCACCAGCAGCATGACCATGGAGAGCAGTAGCAGCACCGGGCTGTAACGTTGCCATATCTCCATCGGGACACGCAGCGTGATTAACGACAAGCCAAACGCTAACCCCAGATAAACCGCATCACGCTTCGCGAACAAGAACGGATCGCTAGCAAGACGCTGCCCAACAGGCATGGAAGCCGACGTCACCATCACAAAACCAATCACGGCCAGCCCAAGCGTCAACCACACCAATGTTCTGTCATACAGAACAATGCTGAGCGTATCGCTTTCGCGCGTTCCCATCACCCAGCTCTTGATGCGCTCGATAAACGCCAGCCCGAAGAACCGCATCAGCCTAACTCCTCCGCCAGACGAGCGAATTCATCGCCTCGCTGTTCAAAACTGCGGAACTGATCCAGGCTTGCGCAAGCTGGTGACAGCAACACCATATCGCCCGGCTTTACGCGTTCGGCGATGATACGCATCGCCTGTTCCATCGTTTCTGTCTGCTCGGCAATGTCTGGACGCAACGCAGCCAGCTGTTGCCCATCCTGACCGAAGCAATACACATGAATATGTTCGCCCTGCAAATACGGTACCAGCGGCGAGAAATCAGCAGATTTACCGTCACCGCCTAACAGCAGGTGCAGCGTGCCTTCCACCGCCAAACCGCTCAATGCCGCCTCGGTGCTGCCCACATTGGTGGCTTTAGAGTCATTGATCCACCGTACGCTGTTACGCTCAAAAACCATTTGAAAGCGATGAGGCAGCCCGGTAAATGACGTCAACGCCGTCAGCGCAGACGCACGTGGAATCTTCACTGCATCAGCCAGCGCCAGCGCTGCCAATGCGTTCGTATAGTTGTGCTGCCCGACCAGCTTGATTTCACGGGTATTGAGCACACGTTCGCCGTCCACCCGCAGCCAGGTTTCTCCCTGTTGGCGGTTAAGATGGTAATCACCAACATCGACGCCAAAACTACGACAGCGCGCATCCGCACCGCGAACCGGCATGGTCAGTGCATCGTCAGCATTCACAACACACAAATCTGCGTGTTCATAAATACGCAATTTCGCCGCGCGATACTGCTGTAGACCAAACGGATAACGGTTGGTGTGATCTTCCGTCACGTTCAGAATGGTTGCCGCAGCGGCGTGCAGGCTACTCGTCGTTTCCAATTGGAAACTCGACAGCTCCAGCACATAAAGCTGAGCAGGCTGTTCAAGCAGTTGCAGTGCAGGTAGGCCGATGTTGCCACCCACTCCCACCTGCCAGCCTGCGGCACGCGCCATTTCACCGACCAGAGTCGTCACCGTGCTTTTACCGTTAGAACCGGTAATCGCCACAATCGGGGCTTGCGCTTCACGGCAGAACAGTTCGATATCGCCAACGATCTCAATGCCAGCGTCGGCAGCGTCACACAGAATCGGCGTTGCCAACGCAACGCCAGGACTGGCGACGATCAAATCTGCGCTCATCAGCCAGTCTTCATTCAAGCTACCGAGGTGTCGTTCTACCTGCTCCGGCAGCTTATCCAGACCTGGCGGACTGATACGGGTATCCACCACGCGCGGTACGACATCGCGCGCGAGAAAGAAATCAACACAGGAGAGCCCGGTCAGACCCAACCCGATAATGACGACTTTTTTACCCTGATAGTCCACCATGTCTTACCGTACCTTCAGCGTTGCTAGGCCAATCAGCACCAGCATCAACGAAATAATCCAGAAGCGCACAATCACGCGCGGTTCCGGCCAGCCCTTAAGTTCATAATGATGATGAATCGGTGCCATGCGGAAAATCCGCTGCCCGCGCAACTTAAAGGACCCGACTTGCAAAATCACCGACAGCGTTTCGACTACGAAGACACCGCCCATAATCACTAACAAAAACTCCTGACGCAGCAGGACCGCGATAGTCCCCAGCGCGCCGCCCAGCGCCAGCGACCCTACGTCACCCATGAAGACCTGCGCCGGATAGGTGTTAAACCACAAGAACCCAAGCCCTGCGCCCACAATCGCGGTGCAGACGATCACCAGTTCACTGGCATGACGGATATACGGAATGTGCAGATAACCAGCAAAATTCATGTTCCCCGTTGCCCATGCCACCAGCGCAAAGCCAGCGGCAACAAACACGGTCGGCATGATTGCCAAGCCATCCAGACCATCGGTCAGGTTTACCGCATTACTGGTGCCGACAATCACAAAGTAGGCCAGCGCAACATAGAGCAGGCCCAGTTGCGGCATCACGTCTTTGAAAAACGGCACAACCAGCTGCGTGGCTGGCGTATCTTTACCGATGGAATACATGGTGAAAGCCACCACGAGCGCAATCACCGACTGCCAGAAATATTTCCAGCGGGCAATCAACCCCTTGGTATCCTTACGGACCACTTTGCGGTAATCATCGACAAAGCCGACCGCGCCATAGCCCGCTAACACCAGCAGTACGCACCAGACATACGGGTTAGACAGATTTGCCCACATCAAAACGGAAACGATAATCGCCACCAGGATCATCACGCCGCCCATCGTCGGGGTTCCGCGCTTACTGAAATGCGATTCTGGCCCTTCGTTACGCACAACCTGCCCGATCTGCAAACGCTGCAGCCAAGCGATCATATGCGGTCCCATCCATAGGGAAATAACCAATGCGGTCAGCAGGCTGACAATGGCGCGGAACGTCAAATAAGAAAAGACGTTAAAACCGGTATAAAGTTTGGCCAAATGTTCGGCCAGCCATACTAACATTGCGCATTCTCCTGTAATGCATGTACAACCTGCTCCATCGCAGCACTGCGTGAGCCTTTAACCAATACGCTGATGACGTTATGTTCTGACATCAGCACCCTCAAACGTGAAACCAGCGCGGCTTTATCCTGAAAATGCTCACCATTGCCACTGGCAGTGCCGATCAATTCACTCAATGTTCCCACACTTAATACGCGATCAATGCCTGCAACACGCGCCGCTTCGCCCACTTGACGATGGCACTCAGGGGCTTCATCACCCAGTTCGCCCATATCACCAACGACCATCACGCGGTAGCCCGGCATCTCCGCCAGCACCTGTGCCGCCGCCGTCATTGAGCCGACATTCGCGTTGTAGCTGTCATCCAGCAGCAGTTTGCCTTCAGACAATGCAACCGGAAACAGCCGCCCCGGCACCGCCTGAAGCTGAGATAATCCGGCTTTAACGGCTTCCAGCGTCGCGCCGACGGACATCGCCAGTGAAGCCGCCGCCAGTGCGTTCGAGATGTTATGACGACCCGGTAAAGGCAGCAGAACCTGCGTTTCACCAAACGGTGTATGCAGCGTGAAGCGCGTGCCTTGCGCCAAAACATCTACGTCGCTGGCAAAAAAATCGATATCGCAAGCAGCCTGCGGTGAGAAACGCCAGACGGTTTTATGATTCAGCATGACCTGCCAGTGCGGGAAATCGTTGCTGTCTGCATTCACGATCGCTACGCCGTCTGCTGGCAAACCAGAAAAAATCTCACCTTTCGCCTGCGCCACGCCGGCCAGTGAACCAAAACCTTCAAGATGCGCAGCAGCTAGGTTGTTGACCAACGCGCTTTCCGGCCGCACCAGATCGGTGGTATAGGCAATCTCACCAATGTGATTCGCCCCCAGCTCAATCACCGCAAACTGGTGTTCCGCCGTCAGACGCAGCAGCGTTAGCGGCACACCGATATCGTTGTTGAAGTTACCGGCGGTATACAACACGGAGCCGCACTGGCGCAGAATCGCCGCCGTCATCTCTTTCACTGAGGTTTTACCAGAAGAACCTGTCAACGCGACAACACGCGCCGTTGATTGCTGACGAACCCAGGCACCTAATTGGCCCAACGCCAGACGCGTATCGCTCACCAGCAGCTGCGGCACATCGATATGTAAGCGCTTACTGACTAACAAAGCCGCCGCACCGCCTTTCACTGCATCAGCAGCGTAATCGTGTGCATCGAATTTCTCGCCTTTCAGCGCGACAAACAAGCCGCCGGACGTCAACTTACGCGTATCGGTTGAAACATCTTCAATATCAATATTTTCGCCAATCAGCTGCGCATTCAGCACTGTGGCGAGCTGCTGCAAGGAGACGCGAATCATGCAATCACCCCCAGCAGGCGGGCAACGGTGATGCGATCAGAATAATCAAGACGCTGATTGCCCACCAGTTGGTAATCTTCGTGCCCTTTACCCGCAACCAGCACCACGTCATTTTCCTGCGCCTGCATGATCGCGCTGGTAACCGCTTCAGCACGCCCGTGAATGACCTGAACGCGCCCGGCATCCAGCAATCCGGAGAGAATATCGACAACAATGGCCTGAGGCTCTTCGCTACGCGGGTTATCATCGGTAACCACAACGCGGTCAGCCAGTTGTTCTGCGATACCGCCCATAAGTGGGCGCTTACCTTTATCACGATCGCCACCACAGCCAAACACACACCAGAGTTTCCCCTGACAGTGCAAGCGAGCAGCTTCAAGCGCTTTTTCCAGCGCGTCTGGCGTGTGGGCGTAATCCACAACGACCGTTGGTTTTGCTTCCGCATGGAAAACCTCCATGCGGCCACATACGGGTTGCAGATGAGAGCCCGCAATGACCAATTTGTCGAGCGGATAACCGAGAGACAGCAGCGTTGCCAGCGCCAGCAGCATATTGCTGACGTTAAACGCGCCCATCAGACGGCTTTCAATTTCGCCATGCCCCCAGCTTGAATCAAACGCGATCGTGGCACCATTGTCGTGATAATCAATCTGTGTCGCTTTCAGCCAGCGCCCACGGCAGCCGGGGACCAGATTGTTCTCCATAGTGACAGCAACCGCATCCGGCAGCTTCGCCAACCAGCGCAGCCCAACCTCATCATCAGCGTTGATAATCATCTGCCCGACGCTATGCTCGGCGAACAGCGCCCATTTGGCCGCTTCGTAGCTTTCCATATCGCCATGATAATCAAGATGATCGCGGCTCAGGTTAGTGAACACCGCCGCCGCGAACGGCAACGCAGCCACACGATGCTGCACCAGACCGTGCGAGGACACTTCCATTGCGGCGAACGTCGCACCTTGCTCTACCAACTGGCTCAACACCTGCTGAACATCGACAGCAGACCCCGTCGTATTCTCTGTCGGAATCGCCCGACCCAATAGGCCATTGCCTACCGTGCCCATCACCGCACTCGTTTCGCCTAATGCCTGGCTCCACTGTGCCAGAAGCTGAGTCGTCGTCGTTTTTCCGTTGGTTCCCGTTACGCCAATCAGCTGTAACTTTTCCGCAGGCTGCTGATAAAAACGGCCTGCCAGCGCAGAAAGCCGCTGGTTCAGATTGCTGAGATACACCACTGGCACACCGTGCATTTCGCGAACGGTGCCATCAGCGGCTTCACCTTCTGCTTCGGCAACAATCGCTGCTACGCCTTGCGCAATTGCCTGCGGAATATAGCGCCGTCCATCTGCTTTGTGCCCGACAATCGCGACAAACAGATCCCCGGCAGCCGCAACGCGGCTGTCTAATGTCATTTCCCGCAGCGCGCACGCCGGAGTGTCTTGCACCCACGGCGCAAGTAAATCGCGCAAATTACGATCTGCCACCTGATCCCTCTTCTCTATTAATTACAAAATCGTTTTTGTCGCCCGTCGGCAAGGCATCCGGTTCGATATTCATCGTACGCAAAACGCCGCCCATGATGGCGCCAAAGATTGGCGCAGAAACCGCGCCGCCGTAGTACTTCCCTGCCTGCGGATCGTTAATCACAACAACCAGAGCAAAGCGTGGGTTACTGGCTGGTGCCACACCCGCCGTGTAGGCAATATATTTGTTGATGTATTTGCCATCTGGGCCAACTTTCTTGGCCGTACCGGTTTTAATCGCGATGCGGTAACCTTTGATGGCCGCCTTGGTACCGCCGCCGCCGGGTAGCGCCACGCTTTCCATCATGTGCACCACGGAACGCACCAGCGCCTCAGGAAAAACACGTTCACCTGGAACGGGTGGATCAACTCGGGTAATCGACAGTGGACGATAAATGCCAAAACTGCCGATCGTGGCGTAGACTCGCGCTAACTGTAACGGTGTTACCATTAGCCCGTAGCCGAAAGAGAAGGTGGCCCTCTCTATGTCAGACCACCGTTGTTTTTGAGGGTATAAGCCACTGCTTTCTCCGACCAACCCCAAATTGGTCGCTTTTCCTAATCCAAAGCGCGCGTAAGTATCTACTAGCGCAGAGGAAGGCATCGCTAACGCCAGCTTGGACACGCCAACGTTACTCGACTTCTGAAGCACACCCGTCAGCGTCAATTCGCTATAACGCGCCACGTCTTTGATCTCATGGCCATTGACGTAATACGGCAGGGTGCTGAGTACACTGTTTTCTTTCACGACTCCGCGCTGTAGCGCCGTCATTACCACCATCGGTTTAACGGTAGAGCCGGGTTCGAAAATGTCGGTAATCGCGCGGTTACGCATAATGTCTTGCGGCGTACCCGCCAAATTGTTCGGGTTATAAGACGGGCTATTCGCCATTGCCAGCACTTCGCCCGTATTCACATCGACCAGTACGGCCGTTCCTGACTCAGCTTTGTTAAAAGCAACGGCGTTATTGAGTTCACGGTAAACCAGCGCCTGCAAACGCTCATCAATACTGAGCGCCAGATTGTGTGCAGCCTGGCTGTCAACGGAGGAGATATCTTCAATCACACGGCCAAACCGGTCTTTACGCACGGTTCGTTCACCGGGTTGCCCGGTCAGCCAGCGGTCAAAACTTTTCTCAACGCCTTCAATACCCTGTCCATCGATATTGGTGAAGCCAATGAGGTGAGAGGTCACTTGTCCAGAAGGATAATACCGGCGAGATTCCTGCCGCAGATTAATGCCCGGCAGCTTCAGCTTATGGATATATTCACCAATAGCTGGGTTCACCTGACGAGCCAGATAAACGAAGCGACCTTTAGGGTTAGCGTTGATCTTGGTTGCCAACTGATCCAACGGAATATCAAGCGCATCGGACAGTGCTTTCCAGCGCGTATCCAACGTAATACCACCACGATCGTTCACTTCTTTCGGATCAGCCCAGACGGCATTTACCGGCACGCTGACGGCCAAAGGACGGCCAGCGCGATCGCTTATCATGCCGCGTGCCGTTGGCACTTCCTGTACGCGCAGAGAACGCATATCCCCTTCGCGCACCAGTTTGTCTGGGTTGATGACCTGAAGATAAGCCGCACGCGCCATCAAACCAACCATCGCAAGCAGGATACAGCCGCAAAGCAACGCAAAACGCCAGCTAACAAAGCTGGCTTGATCTTCCTGGCGCTTTAACTTTCCTGTACGGGCTGCTTTCATGCTTAGCTGGTTGCCTATTTAGTTCATTGCTTAACCACAATGTTTTCCTGTGACGGATCAACGTGCCCCATTTGCAGTTTTTCCGTCGCGATCCGCTCCACGCGGCTATGATCCCCTAGTGAGTTTTCCTCCAGGATCAGGTTTCTCCATTCGATATCCAACGCATCACGCTCCAGCAGAAGCTGCTCGCGTTCTGCCGTCAGCAGGCGCGTCTTATGCGCCGTTGTAACCACAAAGACCGCAGAAACCAGCACGGCAACCATCAGCAACACCGGGAGCTTTGCATGACGCAGCAAATCCTCACCGATGACGCCAACCAGAGTATGCCGCTCGTTACCGATCACGCTGGCAGTCTCTCAGCGAAGCGCAGAACTGAACTGCGCGCGCGTGGGTTTTCCGCCACTTCTGCTTCCGAAGGCATCAGTTTCTTGCCAACAGCTTTTAACGTCTGCCCGCCCTGGCTGCGCAACTGTTCTTCCGTTAACGGCAGGCCAGCTGGTACCTGTGGCCCACGGCTCTGATGGCGAATAAACCGTTTCACAATCCGATCTTCTAACGAGTGGAAGCTGATCACCGACAGACGCCCCTGCGGAGCCAGTACGCTCAATGCACCTTCTAGTGCACGTTCGATCTCTTCCAGTTCGCTATTAATATAAATGCGGATCGCCTGAAAACTGCGCGTTGCCGGATGTTTATGTTTTTCCCGAAACGGACTAGCGGCAGCGATCAATTCGGCGAGTTCTTTCGTCCGCGTCATCGGATCGAGACGATTACGTTCCACAATGGCGCGAGCAATACGCTTGGCAAAACGCTCTTCGCCGAAAGTTTTCAAGACCCAGACAATATCGTCAGCTTCCGCTTTCATCAGCCATTCAGCAGCGGACAAGCCACGCGTCGGATCCATACGCATATCCAGCGGGCCATCGCGCATAAAGGAGAACCCACGTTCAGGGTCATCAAGCTGAGGAGAAGAAACGCCAAGATCGAGCAGAACGCCATCGATCTTTCCGGTCAGTCCGAGTTCCGCAACATACTCCGCCATCGCGGAAAACGGCCCGTGAATAATAGAGAAACGAGGATCGTCAATCGCTTTGGCAGCTTCAATTGCCTGAGGATCGCGATCGATAGCTAACAGACGTCCTTCCGGCCCCAGTTGGGAAAGAATCAGACGAGAATGGCCACCACGGCCAAATGTGCCGTCGATGTATATGCCGCCGCTGCGAATGTTCAGGCCATTTACTGCCTCATCCAACAGGACGGTGGTATGTTTATAATTTTCCAGCATGGCTATAGCGATAGGTCCTGCAACCGCTCAGACAAAGGTTCCTGAGTCGATTGTTCAGCGTCAATATCATCCCTGACCTGTTGATACCAAGTCTGTTCATCCCACAGTTCAAACTTGTTGAACTGCCCGACTAGCATCACTTCTTTTTTGAGGTCCGCATGCTGCCTTAACGTATTCGCAATCAACAAACGCCCTGCACTATCCATTTGGCACTCGCTGGCATGCCCCAATAACAAACGCTGAACACGACGTTCAGCAGGGTTCATGCTCGACAAGCGCGACAATTTTTGTTCAATAATTTCCCATTCAGGTAGGGGATAAAGCAGCAGGCATGGCTGATGCAAGTCAATGGTGCAAACCATTTGACCTTGCGATTCCCCGTTCAGCATTTCCCGATATCGGGTAGGCACAGCAAGGCGCCCTTTACTGTCGAGGTTAACCAGCGTAGCTCCACGAAACATACCTGAGTTACCCCTCCATAACCTTTTTCACCACTTTACCCCACAAAACCCCACCTTTAAGAGTGTACGGAGGGTATGAAAACCTTGTCAAGCCAGAGCTGGCGCGCTTTGGGATTATTCCTGAATGAATTGGGGCCGTAATAGAGGCAAAAGGAATAAGGAGTCAGAATTAACAAAGATTAACATCATGATAATTTGAGATAAATTCATGGCGGAACGAGAACATTGCAAACATATAGCCACCAACTCCGGTATATCGATTATTTTTATTGTCACAAGCTGATACCAAAGACAGCGGTTTTCAGAATAGTCTTACCAAGCCAAACACCTTGAATACCAAGGCCTACACAAGTCCGCAGCATCATACCGTAGCTGTTAACATCTGCTCAATGTCACATTTTTAACATCAACATCGCCAATTCCTCATTAATCAGCTGATTTACGTGAATTGATACCCCTACTGACGAATGCGGTTTCCTGAAAAGAAAGCAGGTTCAGGAAACGTGCCGAATAAATTAAGCATCCCTCATCCTCAAAGACGTATTAAAAATGGGGCACCACAAGCAACCCTGTTTTATCGGTCATCTACTCACTTCCTTTAATGCTTTAACGCAATTCCCTCTCACGCAGAAAGGCCTTTCACTAAAAAACCATAACGAATTGTTTTTTAATAATTTTAAATCCCTCATCGCGATAAAAAAACGGGAAAGTTACCGGACAGACATAAAGTAGCGGGAAAGTATAAAAAACACTCACAAATAAATATTTTTACCTAGTACAAAGCCAATCATGCAGTGATGTAAACTACACAAATAAAATAAGGCATGACAAAAAACCATACCAAACCATTACACCAGTTTATCCGCCCTAAGAATGGAGCAACCAGGAATGTTTTCCCCGACGTCACGATTGCGAAGTGCCACCGCAGATACCTTTGCGCTCGTTGTCTATTGTTTCATCACCGGCATGGCGATAGAAATCATGCTTTCCGGTATGAGCGTTGAACAATCGCTGTCTTCACGCTTGTTATCTATCCCCGTCAATATTGCCATTGCCTGGCCGTATGGGCTTTACCGTGATCGCGTGTTGAATATGGCCAGACGTCACGGTGGTGAACATTTCCTGGTGCGCAGCGTTGCCGATCTGTTTGCCTATGTCAGTTTCCAATCGCCGGTTTACGCCATCATTCTCTGGTCTATCGGGGCGAATCCTGCGCAAATCCTGACCGCAGTGACCAGTAATTTGGTGGTGTCGATGGTGACGGGCGTGATATATGGCTACTTTCTGGAATATTGCCGTCGGCTATTCCGGGTCGCTTTGCCGTAAAAGTGAATTGAGGCTGGGTAAGGAAGAAGCGCCATAGCAATCTATGGCGCAAAAAAGCAGGTAGAGATTACGCGCGGCTCAAAGAACCACGACGATACAGATTACGCCGGATACGATTCAAACCAGGTTTCGGTCTTTTCGGTTCATCCAGACTAGCCAACACCAACTCCAGTACGCGTTCCGCGACTTCACGATGGCGCTGAGCGACAGACAATACCGGGCACTCCAGATAATCCAACAGCTCATTGTCCCCAAAGGTCGCGATAGCCAGATTATTCGGCAAACGTCCGTTGATCCTCAGGTTAACATCCATCACCCCCTGCAATAACGGGAATGAGGTGGTGAATAACGCTTCGGGCATAGGATTATCTTTCAAATAATCCATAAACGCAGCAGCGGAAGCCACACGTTCATAGCTATTGGAATAAAGGTAATTCACTTCGCGCGGATCGCCCGCCCACGCCTGACGGAACCCCTGCTCACGCAAGAAACTGACGGAAAGCTCAGGCAAGGCACCAAGATAAAGTACCGATTTCGCGGGCATTTTCCTTAATTCTTGCGCCAGCATTTCAGCATCTTCAAGATCGGCTCCCACCACGCTGGTGAAGTGCTCACGATCTAACGCCCTGTCTAACGCAATAATCGGCAGACTGCCGTTTATCCAACGTTGATAAAACGGGTGTTCCGGCGGTAATGCGGTAGAAACAATAATCGCGTCGACCTGGCGCTGCAACAGATGCTCAATACACCGCATCTCGTTGTCTGGCTGATCTTCTGAACACGCAATTAATAGCTGGTATCCGCGCTGTCTGGCCTGACGCTCCAGATAATTAGCGATGCGCGTATAGCTGGTATTTTCCAAATCGGGAATAACCAAACCAATTGAACGCGTACGCCCGGCACGTAATCCAGCCGCGACGGCGTTGGGATGATAATTGTGCTCCCTGACGACAGCCATGACTTTCTCAACGGTCTTATCGCTGACGCGATATTGTTTTGCTTTCCCGTTAATGACATAGCTGGCTGTCGTGCGTGAAACACCCGCAAGACGCGCGATTTCATCCAGTTTCACGGTAACCCCTTAGTAGGCCGGAAAATAAGTAGGCCGGCTCAATAAATAGTGTGATGACCATAAAATCATCATGGATATGGCGTAGATCTAACAGCAGAAGCTTTTGTACGGCAACTGCTTTTATCACGTTACCCACATATTTCAAGCTGCCATATCAATAATGGATGTCTTTTAAGCTGAATATATTGTGTCTATATAAGATAAGGGAAATAAAAAGGCCCGATACGATTATCGGGCCTCTTAAAAGAAAAAGCAGCGAAAAGTCGATTAACGCATGATTTTATCGCCGCGCGATACGCCGACGATACCAGAACGCGCCACTTCAACAATTTCGGACACTTCACGTACGGCACTGAGGAACGCATCCAGTTTATCGCTGGTACCAGCAAGCTGTACGGTATAAAGCGAAGCGGTAACATCCACGATCTGGCCGCGGAAAATATCGGCGCAGCGTTTCACTTCTTCACGACCATAGCCTGTAGCCTGTAGCTTCACCAGCATGATCTCACGCTCAACGTGTGACCCCTGCCCCAGTTCACTGACGCGCAGGACATCCACCAGCTTGTGCAGTTGCTTTTCGATCTGCTCCAGCACTTTCTCATCGCCTACGGTCTGGATAGTCATACGAGATAGCGTTGGGTCTTCGGTTGGTGCCACCGTCAGACTTTCGATATTGTAGCCGCGCTGGGAAAACAGGCCGACGACACGTGACAAGGCGCCTGATTCATTCTCAAGTAATACTGATAAAATCCGCCGCATGATCAGGTCCTCTCCGTTTTGCTCAACCACATTTCATCCATCGCCCCGCCGCGAATCTGCATGGGGTAAACATGCTCGCTGCTGTCGATATTGATATCAACAAACACCAGACGATCTTTCTGCGCCAGCGCTTGCAACAGCTTGCTTTCCAGTTCGTCCGGCGTATCGATAGAAATCCCGACGTGACCGTACGCTTCAGCCAGCTTGACGAAATCCGGTAATGATTCCATGTAAGAACTGGAATGGCGGCCAGAGTAGATCATATCCTGCCACTGCTTCACCATACCGAGGAAACGGTTGTTCAGGTTAATGACCACCACCGGCAGATCATATTGCAGCGCCGTAGAAAGCTCCTGAATATTCATCTGAATACTGCCGTCGCCCGTTACGCAAATCACCGTTTCTTCCGGCAGCGCAAGTTTGATGCCCAATGCTGCTGGCAGGCCAAAGCCCATCGTACCCAATCCACCAGAGTTCACCCAGCGGCGCGGTAAATCGAAAGGATAATACAGCGCGGCGAACATCTGGTGCTGGCCGACGTCCGATGCCACATAGGCTTTACCTTCGGTCAGTCGGTGTAGCGTTTCAATCACCGCCTGCGGTTTAATCTTGTCGCTGTCAGTGCTGTATTTCAGACAGTGACGCCCACGCCACTGTTCGATACCCTGCCACCAGTCGCGCAGCGCATCAAACTGCTGCTGTGCGCCATCTTGCGCCAGCAACTCCAGCATCAGGCTTAATACCTGTTTGGCATCGCCAACGATAGGAACATCGGCATTGACCGTTTTGGAAATCGACGCAGGATCGATATCAATATGCAATACCGTCGCATTCGGACAGTACTTCGCCAGATTGTTCGTCGTACGGTCGTCGAAGCGCACCCCGACGGCGAAAATCACATCGGCGTTATGCATAGCCATGTTGGCTTCATACGTCCCGTGCATCCCCAGCATACCGAGGCATTGACGGTGCGTGCCAGGAAAGCCGCCCAGCCCCATCAGCGAGGTTGTCACTGGAAGGTTCAGTTTTTCGGCCAGCGTCAGCAGTTCTTCGTGGCACTCTGCGTTAATCACGCCGCCACCGCTGTAGATAATCGGCTTTTCTGCCGCCAGCAGGGTTTGCAGCGCACGACGAATCTGCCCTTTGTGCCCTTGAACCGTCGGGCTATAGGAACGCATGCTGATGCTTTCGGGATAAACGTACGGCAGCTTATTCGCCGGATTCATAACGTCTTTCGGCAGATCGACCACTACAGGACCCGGACGTCCGGTTGATGCCAGATAAAACGCTTTTTTCAGGATCGTCGGGACATCTTCCGCTTTCTTGACCAGAAAACTGTGCTTCACGATCGGGCGAGAGATCCCCACCATGTCGCATTCCTGGAAGGAATCGTAGCCAATCAACGAAGTCGCAACCTGACCGGACAACACCACCATAGGAATGGAGTCCATATAGGCAGTAGCGATACCGGTAATGGCATTGGTCGCACCGGGACCAGACGTGACCAGCACAACGCCGACCTCACCCGTCGCGCGCGTATAGCCATCCGCCATATGTACCGCACCTTGCTCATGCCGCACCAAAATATGCTCGATACCGCCAACCGTATGCAGGGCGTCGTAAATATCCAACACCGCACCGCCCGGATAACCGAACACATGTTTTACGCCCTGATCGATCAACGATCGGACCACCATTTCGGCGCCTGACAACATCTCCATGGGTCTGCCTCTTTTGTTCAGAAAGCGGAATCCGCTTCTGTATTGATCGGGAGAAATCCCCGTGCTCACATTGTATTAATACTGTTAACTTTTAGTACAAGAATACGAAATATTATAGGGATTACTGATAACCCATTAACATAACGCCAGATTATGACGCAGACAAACGGCAAAAAACCACCGCCCTTAATCGTGCCTAGGGGAAATCAAACGTGAGGGAAAAAGGAACTGAGATAAAATACTAACTGGGAACCTTCAGACCTGAGAGATCGTCCATAAAGGCCACAAATTACAGAGTGAAATATTGAGGCCGAAAACCACATTTCTTTTCAGGAAACGCGCTTCTCGGCCTACGACATCATCAAGACTCTGCGTACATCGCATCAATTTCCAACTGGTAACGCTGGTTGATGATCTTCCTGCGCAGCTTGAGCGTTGGCGTCAGCTCCCCTTCCGCCATCGAAAACGGCACTGGCAACAGCGTGAATTTCTTCACCTGCTCCACGCGGGAAAGCTCTTTCTGCATCTCCCGCAAACGCTGTTCGAACAGCTCAATAATATGGCTGTGGCGCAGCAGTTCCAGACGATCGTGGTACTTCAGATTGATGGAGTGAGCGTATTCTTCCAATGCTTCGAAGCAGGGAACAATCAGCGCAGACACGTACTTACGCGTGTCTGCAATAATCGCAACCTGCTCAATGAAACGATCCTGTCCCAGCGTGCCTTCCAGATGCTGCGGTGCAATATATTTACCGCCGGAGGTTTTCATCAGATCTTTCAACCGTTCGGTAATAAACAGGTTACCGTTGGCATCCAGTTCCCCCGCATCGCCGGTTTTCAGCCAGCCATCTTCGGTAAAGGTTTCTGCGGTTTCCTGCGGACGGTGGAAATAACCCCGCATGATGGTCGCACCGCGTACCTGAATCTCTTTTTCCTCGCCAATGCGGACCTCAATGCCCGGCAGCGGCGTACCAATAGAGCCCAAGCGGAAGCGACCTTCCTCCCAGCAGGAAACCGTCGCACAGGTTTCGGTCATGCCATAACCATAGATAATGCGAATCCCGATCGACCGGAAAAACAGAATGATGTTGTCATCCAGTCGCGCACCTGCGGCTGGCATAAAGCGAATCTCGCCGCCCAGCAACTGGCGCAGTTTCCCTAACACCAGACGGTCTGCATAGTGGTGCATAACGCGGCGGAAGAGACCGCCCTTCTTCGCGGTTTGGTTCGCCAGAAAAGCGTGTTGCCCCTGCGCGATAGCCCAGTTAAATAGACGCTGGCGATACCACGGCGCCTGCGCCACTTTTTCATGGATGGCGCTATACACTTTCTCATAAAAACGCGGTACGGCGCACATCACCGTCGGCTTCACCGCCTGCATCGCATCACGAACCAGATTCGTGTTGTTGAGATACACGTTCTGGGCACCACGATGCATGATGACAAAGCTCCACGCACGTTCAAATACGTGGGAAAGCGGTAAGAAACAGAGCGATACGTCGTTTTCCGACATGCTTAAACGATCGTCATGCAGCTTAAGCTGCATCGCCATGTTGGTGTAATCCAACATGACACCTTTCGGCTCGCCGGTAGTGCCAGAGGTATAGATCAGCGTAAACAGATCGTTGAGATCACGGCTGTCGATGCGCGTTTGCCATTCATCACGCCAGAAATCGTCTACGGCCTGCGCTTCAAATTCATGCAGGGATTGTGCGATGTCGCTACCGCGTAGATTAACGCCCTCGTCCATCACGATGATGTTTCGCAGTTGCGGGCACGTATCCCGCAGCGCCAGCAGCGCATCCAACTGCTCCTGACCGCCGACGAATATCGTACGGATATCCGCATCATTGATGATGAACGCTGCCTGCGACGCCGTATTCGTAGCATAGATTGGCACGCTGATAGCACGCAGGTGCAGCAGCGCCAGATCGGCCAGCGACCAGTTCATTGAGTTATGAGAGAAAATCGCAACCCGTTCCTGAACATCCAGCCCCAGCGCTAAGAGCGCGCTGGCAATGCGCTGAATGCGCTGCCCGGCCTGTGTCCAGGTGAGCTGCTGTTCGCCCGCAGGCGTCCACTCGCGCAACGTAATACGGCCTGCGCAGTGATTGATTCGATCTTGGACCCGGTGCACCACATGGTATGGCTGTAAATGATTATTCATCTGTAAAAGAATTTCTAAGGGGGAAGAATTTGACAGCGTTTCAGCGTACAGCTGTACATTATTTGGCGTGCAGTCTACCGTCATTGTTCAAAACCGCAACGATCTTTCGTTCATTCGGCGCAGGCTATCGCTGGTTTACTTGATGCATGTCACACCAATCAAAAGTTGACATAACCCTGATAATCGCGTACCAATAAAGGAACACCGAATTTTAGATGACGAGACACCATGTTCAACTTTACTGTCCTACTAGGCCTACTACTAAACGCATCCTTCTTGCGCGGTAGGTTTGTGGGCAGAGTTCAGAACTAAGTTTCTCGCCACACGATACAAAAACCCGCGCTGATGCGCGGGTTTTTTTTTACTCGCCGAGCGCCAAGTACAAGTAGACACGACAAGGAACTAAACCGATGAGCGAGCAAGTCATTATTTTCGATACCACATTACGCGATGGTGAACAGGCTTTACAGGCGAGTCTGAGTGTAAAAGAGAAGCTGCAAATTGCCTTCGCCCTGGAGCGTATGGGCGTTGATGTTATGGAAGTTGGCTTTCCTGTGTCCTCTCCCGGCGACTTTGAATCTGTTCAGACGATTGCCCGCAATATCAAAAATAGTCGTGTGTGTGGCCTGACCCGCTGCGTCGAAAAGGACATCGATGTCGCCGCAGAAGCACTGCGTGTCGCAGAAGCGTTCCGTATCCACACCTTTATCGCGACCTCACCGATGCACATCGCCACGAAGCTGCGCAGCACGCTGGATGAAGTGATCGAACGCGCCATTTACATGATCAAACGCGCACGTAACTACACAGACGACGTTGAATTTTCCTGCGAAGATGCGGGCCGTACGCCAATCCCAGATCTGTGTCGCGTGGTTGAAGCCGCCATCAATGCCGGTGCTCGCACCATCAATATTCCTGACACCGTCGGCTACACCATGCCGCATGAGTTCGGCAATATCATCGCCTCGTTGTACCAACGTGTTCCCAATATCGATAAAGCTATCATTTCCGTTCACACTCATGACGATCTGGGTCTGGCCGTCGGCAACGCCATGGCGGCGGTGCATGCAGGCGCACGTCAGGTAGAAGGCACATTGAACGGTATCGGCGAACGCGCGGGTAACTGTTCACTGGAAGAAGTCATCATGGCGATCAAAACCCGTCATGACATCCTGAATGTACACACCAACATCAATCATCAGGAAATCTACCGTACCAGCCAGTTGGTCAGTCAGATTTGCAACATGCCTATCCCTGCTAACAAAGCGGTTGTGGGTGCCAACGCCTTCGCTCACTCCTCTGGTATTCACCAGGATGGCGTGCTGAAGAACCGTGAAAACTACGAAATCATGACGCCGGAATCCATCGGTCTGAAAGAAGTCCAGTTGAACCTGACTTCCCGTTCCGGTCGCGCGGCGGTGAAACACCGCATGGAAGAGATGGGCTATCAGGACAGCGATTACAATCTGGACGATTTGTACTCTGCCTTCCTGAAACTGGCGGATAAGAAAGGTCAGGTCTTTGATTACGATTTGGAAGCGCTGGCCTTTATCAGCCGTCAGCAGGAAGAGCCTGAGTTCTACCATCTGGATTATTTCAGCGTTCAGTCCGGCTCCAGCGTGATGGCAACCGCCTCTGTCAAACTGATCTGCGGCGAAGAAACCCAGTCAGAAGCCGCGACGGGTAATGGTCCGGTGGATGCCGTTTATCAGGCGATCAACCGCATTACGGGTTATCAGGTTTCGCTGGTCAAATACCAACTGACCGCCAAAGGTCAGGGTCGTGATGCGCTGGGTCAGGTTGATATTGTCGCGGATTATCAAGGGCGTCGCTTCCACGGCGTCGGTCTGGCAACGGATATCGTTGAATCTTCCGCGCAGGCAATGGTAAATGTATTAAACAACATCAAACGTGCTCAGCAGGTAGAAAAAGAAATTCAACGTCTGCAGCAGCACAGCAACCAACAACAAAACGATAGCAAACAACAAAACAGTCAGGAAACAGTGTGATGACAAAGAGCTACCATATCGCCGTTTTACCCGGAGACGGCATTGGCCCAGAAGTAATGGCGCAGGCCCATAAAGTACTGGATGCGGTACGTCAGCGTTTTGGCATCCGCATTACCACCAGCGAATATGACGTTGGCGGTATCGCCATTGACCGTCAGGGCACACCGCTGCCGCAGGCGACCGTCGCTGGCTGTGAGCAGGCCGATGCGATTCTGTTTGGTTCCGTGGGCGGCCCGAAATGGGAACACCTGCCGCCGGCAGAGCAGCCGGAGCGCGGTGCGTTATTGCCTCTGCGTAAGCACTTCAAACTGTTCAGCAACCTGCGCCCTGCTCGTCTGTATCAGGGGCTGGAAGCGTTTTGTCCGCTGCGTAGCGACATCGCCGCGAAAGGCTTTGATATCCTGTGCGTCCGCGAACTGACGGGTGGGATCTACTTCGGCCAGCCAAAAGGTCGTGAAGGTAGCGGTCAGTATGAGCGCGCTTTCGATACCGAGGTGTATCACCGTTTCGAGATTGAGCGCATCGCCCATATCGCGTTTGAATCCGCTCGCAAACGTCGCAGCATCGTAACCTCCATCGATAAAGCCAACGTGCTGCAAAGCTCGATTCTGTGGCGCGAGATCGTCAACGAAGTCGCCAAAGCCTATCCCGATGTGAAGCTGTCCCATCTGTATATCGATAACGCGACGATGCAGTTAATTAAAGATCC
This sequence comes from Pectobacterium sp. S5, assembly GCF_051707265.1. Lineage (NCBI taxonomy): Bacteria > Pseudomonadati > Pseudomonadota > Gammaproteobacteria > Enterobacterales > Pectobacteriaceae > Pectobacterium > Pectobacterium sp. S5. Next base: position 200,819 of record NZ_JAULSZ010000003.1, on the reverse strand, counting down.
GTCTCAGTTTGACGTGATGCTGTGTTCTAACCTGTTCGGTGACATTCTGTCCGACGAGTGCGCCATGATTACCGGTTCAATGGGCATGTTGCCTTCCGCAAGCCTGAACGAACAAGGCTTTGGCCTGTACGAACCGGCTGGCGGTTCCGCACCGGATATCGCTGGTAAAGATATTGCTAACCCGATTGCACAGATTCTGTCGCTGGCACTGCTGCTGCGCTACAGCCTGGGTGCGGACGATGCCGCAGAGGCGATCGAAAAAGCCGTCAATACCGCACTGGCTGAAGGCTATCGCACTGCCGATTTGGCAAGCACTGGCAGCGCGATCGGCACCAATGAAATGGGCGACGTGATTGCGCGTTTTGTCGCGCAAGGGGCATAACCATGGGTAAGACGTTATATCAAAAATTGTTCGAAGCGCACGTGGTTCATGAAGCGCCGAACGAAACGCCGCTGCTGTATATCGACAGACATCTGGTACACGAAGTGACTTCCCCACAGGCTTTCGACGGCCTGCGTGCGATGGGCCGTAAGGTTCGTCAACCGGGGAAAACCTTCGCGACCATGGACCACAACGTGTCCACGCAGACCAAAGACATCAATGCCAGTGGCGAGATGGCCCGCATCCAGATGCAGGAGTTAATCAAAAACTGTGCAGAATTCGGCGTTCAGCTGTATGACCTGAACCACCCGTATCAGGGCATCGTTCACGTTATCGGGCCTGAACAAGGGATGACGCTGCCGGGTATGACCATCGTCTGCGGTGACTCACACACGGCAACGCACGGCGCGTTTGGCTCACTGGCTTTCGGTATCGGTACGTCGGAAGTGGAACATGTGCTGGCGACGCAAACCCTGAAACAGGGTCGCGCCAAAACCATGAAGATCGAAGTTACTGGCGATGCCGCACATGGCATCACTGCGAAAGACATCGTGCTGGCGATCATCGGTAAAACCGGTAGCGCAGGCGGCACTGGTCACGTCGTTGAATTCTGCGGTACCGCTATTCGTGCGCTGAGCATGGAAGGCCGTATGACGCTGTGTAATATGGCGATTGAAATGGGCGCGAAGGCAGGTCTGGTCGCGCCGGACGAGACGACCTTCAACTACCTGAAAGGCCGTCAGTTTGCACCGAAAGATGCCAACTGGGATGCTGCCGTTGCGTACTGGAGCACGCTGAAATCCGATGATGACGCGCAGTTCGACACGATCGTCACGCTGGACGCCGCTCAGATCGCGCCGCAGGTCACCTGGGGCACCAACCCCGGGCAGGTTATCGCCGTCAATCAGGAAATCCCTAGCCCTGACTCTTTCAGCGATCCGGTAGAACGCGCCTCTGCGGCCAAAGCGCTGGCCTATATGGATCTGCAACCCGGCATTAAACTGACCGACGTGAAGATCGATAAAGTCTTCATCGGCTCCTGCACCAATTCGCGTATCGAAGATTTGCGCGCCGCGGCAGAAATCGCCAAAGGGCGCAAAGTTGCCGCTGGCGTACAGGCTATCGTCGTACCCGGCTCCGGCCCGGTAAAAACCATGGCGGAGCTGGAAGGGCTGGATAAAGTGTTCATCGAGGCGGGCTTTGAGTGGCGCTTACCGGGCTGCTCCATGTGTCTGGCAATGAACAACGACCGCCTGAACCCCGGCGAACGTTGTGCATCAACCAGCAACCGTAACTTTGAAGGCCGTCAGGGTCGCGCTGGCCGCACCCATCTGGTCAGCCCGGCAATGGCTGCGGCTGCCGCAGTGACGGGTCGCTTTGCCGACGTCCGCGAGTTGAATTAAGAGAGAAACCGACATGGCTAAATTTACTCAACACACAGGTCTGGTGGTTCCTCTGGATGCCGCTAACGTCGATACCGACGCCATCATTCCTAAGCAGTTTCTGCAAAAGGTGACGCGTACCGGTTTCGGCCAACACCTGTTCCACGACTGGCGCTTTCTGGACGATGCGGGCCAACAGCCTAACCCTGAGTTTGTGCTGAACCAGCCGCATTACAAAGGAGCGAGCATCCTGCTGGCGCGGGAAAATTTCGGCTGCGGCTCTTCTCGTGAGCACGCGCCGTGGGCGCTGACTGATTACGGCTTCAACGTCGTTATCGCTCCGAGCTTCGCCGATATTTTCTACGGTAACTCGTTTAACAACCAACTGCTGCCGGTGAAATTGAGCGACGAAGAAGTGGATGAGCTGTTCAAGCTGGTTGACGGTCAGGAAGGTATTACCTTCACGGTCGATCTGGAAAATCAGGTCGTTCAGGCTGGCAGCAAAAGCTATCCGTTCGAAATCGACAGCTTCCGTCGTCACTGCATGATCAACGGATTAGACAGCATCGGCCTGACGCTGCAACACGAAGCGTCTATTACCGAGTATGAAAAGAATCAGCCTGCCTTTCTGAACTGATTCAAGATTACAGATAGCCCGAAGCCCGCACTTTATTGCGGGCTTTTTCTTTTGGAAGAATGGGCGGATTACAACAGCGCGGCAATCAGATAGAAAGCCAACATACTCAAAAGCACCGCGCCCACAATATTTCTGATGAAGAATGAAATCACGACACTCACTATCGCGCCGAGAAAATACGGGTTATCAGGAAATGCGCGAATCACACCGTGATCCATTAAAATAATCGGCCCGCAAATCGCGGTGAGTAAACAAGGTGCTGAATACTTTAATGCACGATGGAGTAAAACCGGAATTTTTACCGGCACAGCGGGTTCGAGAAAAATATAGCGATTAAAAAACACAATCCCTGCCAGAACGAATATCAATAACCAGCTCATTTTTCTTCCTTAAGCACAGACGCAATAAACACAGAGAAAAACATGCCGCCGACGCCGGCAATAGCAATGGCGCCTTCTACCTTGAAATAGGTCAGCAGCATCGACAACAGCAGGGAGAACAGAACGCCAGAAAAGGTGCTGATTTTCTTTATCATCGGTACCACAATGGTGATGAACGTGGCAACGATAGAATAATCAAGATGATACTTATCCAAATCGGGCACAGATGACGCCATGACCACGCCAAGAATACTGAAGATATTCCAAAAAATATAAAAGGTGAAACCCGCACCGATTAAATAGCTGGTACTCAAGTTGTTCTTTCTGTCTTTCTTTTCACTGAGTGCAAAAAGCTCGTCTGATAATAAAAATCCGATAGGCAGCCGCTTTCTTAATTTCAACGTTGAAACATATTCGCGTAACGTCAGGCCATATATCAGGTGCTGTGCGGTGATAAAAAAAACGGAGATTAATAGCGTCGCGACATTCACCCCAGACATGAGCAACCCGAGTGAGACGAGCTGCGCCGCCCCCGCGAAAATAATCGCCGACATCCCGATACTTTGTCCGACAGATAATCCCGACTGGATAGCCATAGAGCCAGCCAGAATGCCCCAGGGCACCACGGACAAACAGAGCGGAAGCATTTCAACCACGCCGGTCATAAAATGCTTCCACGGACTAACGGTGTCTTTTGATTCAGATGATGAACGGGCTACGGTGTTTTCCATATAACATTGCACTACCATAAAAAATCGATAGCGGAAAACTAACAAAACGTTGTTTAAGAGTATTGGATGAATTTGCTGCGCCCCAGAATAGGGGTCGAGTATAACTACAGATTGCCTTTAGCAAACTCGCCCGGCGTCAGACCCAAAGAATTTTTGAAATGACGGTGGAAGTGGCTCTGATCGGTAAAACCACACGATACGGAGACATCAAGGATAGCACTGCCTTTACGCAATAGTGTCTTAGCCTTGCGCAGGCGAGCCTGAATCAAGTAGGCGTGAGGCGTAATCCCCACCACCGCTTTAAACTGTCGTAAGAAGTGCCACACACTGAGTTCAGCCAGCGCGGCCAATTCAACGAGAGCCAGTTCTCTCTCAGGATTGCTGTCCATAAACGCTTTAACGTTCAATATGTTTTGGGTCGCAACGGGCAGCATCTGTGGCGTCAGGCGCGTCTTGCTGTAGCGCATCGTCAGCCAGGTTAATGACGACAACAGCAGCGTTTCTTTCAAGAGCATATTGCCCGGCTGAGCGAGCATATTGAACGTCATGAGCAGCTGATCCGCCAGTCCGGGATCGTGAACAACGGCGTCGGGAAACCACGGAATGGAATCCTTTGAGCGTTGAAGATCCTGATTAATCGAGCGAAAAAGATCGGGATGCGGATAAATGGCGCGATAGGCCCAGCCAGTTTCTACCTCGGAACTCCCCGTGTGTACATCGTCCGCGTTCACCAGAATGATGTCGCCTTTGGGCGCAACGTGCTCTGCGCCGGAGCGATAAAAACGCTGAGCCCCCTGCTCAATCACACTGATGCAATACGTATCATGCACATGACGAGGAAAACGCTGCTGGTAGTACTGCGCCTGCAACATATCCAGACCACCTAATGCCTCCAGGTGTCTGAAGTGTGTTTGCTCTTGCACTACCGGCTTTTTATGCACGCGTTAATCCTCTTATCATTTGTACAAAATTGCTCTGGCGGAAGCGCCATGTGCATCCTTCTTTATCGCCAGAAACAGCGTACCTGTTCACTGATTCTATCAGAAGCGGATTCACATCCCCATGCTCGAAAAAACAACGAAAAAAAGCCAGCGACAAAGCCGCTGGCCATTGATGATTCCTGTCTTTTACCGCTCTTGTCTTTTACCCACCGGGTTACATCAGATGAAATCGGGACACGCCAAGATTCAACCGTTCGGCCTGCTGCTCGAGCGATGCGGCAGACGAGGAAGCCTCTAGCACCAGCGTCGCGTTTTGTTGCGTAACCCGATCCATTTCTGATATCGCTAACGACACCTGATTGATACCACTGCTCTGTTCATCAGACGCCAGCGCGATCTCATTCATGATGCGGGTGACGTTATTAATTTCAGCCACAATCTCGGCCATCGCTTTACCCGCTTCGGATGCCAGCGTCGTTCCCTCTGTCACTCTGGCTTCGGATTCTTTAATCAGTGCGGCAATTTCCGTCGCGGCGTTAGCCGAGCGCTGTGCCAGATTACGCACTTCTCCCGCAACTACCGCAAATCCTTTACCCTGCTCGCCCGCTCTCGCGGCTTCAACCGCCGCATTCAGTGCCAGAATATTGGTCTGAAATGCAATCCCGTTAATGAGCGCGATAATCTCAGAAATTTTGTCTGAACTCTTGGCGATATCCGCCATAGACCCCACAACCTGTTCAACAATGCTGCCACCGTTCACCGCTTTGGATGAGGTCTCCGTCGCCACAACGCTTGCATGGTGTGCATTATCGGTATTCTGCTTCACCGCAGCCGTGAGCTGTTCCATGCTGGCCGCAGTTTCCGCCAACGCCGCAGCCTGCTGCTCTGTTCGTGCAGACAAATCCGTATTACCGACGGCAATTTTCGTCGAACTGCGGTGAATCGACTCTGCACTGTCGCGTACCGAGCCAACCGTTTCGGAGAGCGAATCCTGCATTTGCTGGATGTTGTTCCCCAAAATACCGATTTCATTCCGTCCGACATCCACACTCGTGCGTGTTAAATCTCCGTGCGCGATTGCCTGTATGCGTGACACCCAATACTGCACTGGGTTAATAATGACCCGACGAATTAATAAGAACGTCATGCCCGTTAATACGATCGCCAGAATAAAGGCGCCTATCATGAGCGTATAGCCCAGAGTGGAATTCCTTTCCGCCGTCACATTAATATTTTTCGCCATCTCAACCCGATAAAGATAAGACGCCTTCAACGGCACATCATACTCATCGTCCAATTTAGACAGGGTCGTCGACTCAAATGCATTCAGTTCTTCAACATTGCCCTTCTTCGCGATGTCAAACATGGGTTTAATACCGCGTTCAACATAATCGCCATAGCGCGCTTTTAATTCATTATCGCGGGCGAGTTCAACATCAGAACGAACCGACCTATTTTGATACCCATTAAACATTTGCTGAGACATCGACAAACGTTCTTCTGCCGCTTTCATACTCGCATTGTAGTTATCAGTAAGACCATTACGTAAGTGATTCACAGCATGTAGCAAATTCATACGCGCTGCACGCATATGATTAGCACTATCAACAAGTTCCATTCGAACATTCAATTCCAGCGTCGAACTATTTAACGACTGTTCAGCCTGCTTAAGGAAATAGGACGATGTGGAAACTGCCAAAGCAAAAAGAAGTAAAACACCAGAAAAAACAATGATGAAAAGGGGCGTCAGTTTGATGTTGTGTACGCCAGGTGCAGCGTGCCAGGGTTCTGGTTTTTCGTAAATCGCTATTGACTGATAAGGAACATCGCTCATTTTTACATCCGTCGAGTTATTCAAAAAATTGCTGTGAAGTAAATTGCTGGTAAGCAAGAAAAAATAAAACGCTGCTGCATGTTACATAATATTTAAAGGTTGTGACAATGTGCGTTAAACACAAGATAAAAAACAGGGGACTATAAAGAATAATTTTATCCATAGGACCGCCATCACAAAAAAACCGCCTATAATTTCAACGAAAATAGTTTCCAAGAAAAACAATTTAGAATGAAAACAATTACACTAAATTAGTGAATTATTTTAGTCATTATTCTTACATTAATATTAATTATAAGAGAAAAAATAAATTAACGGAGTCATTCTTTTTTATTGAAAATAAACACGCTTTAACATTCAACATTACTGATTGATTATTTCGTCATCCTGAATATAAAAGCATCACGCTACGACACGCTCAGGTTAATGTTCACCGATGATCCCCATGCTTCGGCACGTTGTCGCCCATCTGAACCGGTGGAATAACCTGCCATAAACATGCCCGACGTCTTTCTCTGCTGCATGTTTCTTCTCCAGTCTTCTTCTTCGATTTGCTTTTGCGAAGCCGCGCGCAGGCCGATCACGCCGTTTAATCGCCAGCGAAATAAGCGGGTATATTTCATTCTCGATCAATACCAGCGTTGACAACCGTCAACAGATAAATTTACCATGGCCCTACATAGCGATGAAAAAACATCCAAATAAGCATATTCAGGCAGCCATTGAATACGCACTAGCGCAAGGCTGGCGTTTTTATCCCAGCAGCGGACATGCATTTGGCAGGCTTATCTGTGGCACGCCGGATCACAGTACCCATATGATGAGCATTTGGTCCACGCCATCAGTCCCGGAAAATCACGCAAAGCAAATCCGCCGCAACGTCGATAGCTGTCAGGCAATACTGAAACAATAGAAGACACATACGGCTTACCGAGGAATTTATGACAACGTATCACTTTTCTCTCACGCTATCGGGCGTTTCCGCAGACACCGCAGGACTGGAAGATGCGCTTTTTGCCAGCGGCTGCGACGATGCCTTGATCTGCTTCTATGGCAGTGCCGTCTATCTCGAGTTTGATCGAGAAAGCCCTAGTTTTTCTAAAGCAGTCATTAGCGCTATTCATGATATTGAATCCGCGAGCATCAAGGCCAAAGTCCACTCCGTGGATGCAGCCTGGGTTGGAATCAGTGACATCGCAGCATTATCCGCGCTGTCGCGTCAGGCTATTGCGCTTCTCAAAGATGGAAAACGTGGTGCGGGGGATTTCCCCTCCCCGGTCCAGCGCTTACGCGGTACATCGCCGCTGTGGGAGTGGAGCGATGTCGCCGACTGGCTGGCCAAACAAAAAAAAATACCCCAAGAGTTAGCCGATAACGCCCGAGAGCTTGCCACGATTAACCTGGCCTTACAGATACGCAATGCACGCCAGCAGGACGAATTGGCACGTTATTGTGCACTGCTCAGCGAAGGCAAGCCGTTACGCGAACAAATCATCACGTGAACAACGCCGCGGATACCTCCCGACCATGCAAACCATCCGCAGCAGACAAAGCTAGCGGCAGGTAAACACCATAAAAAAAGCCAGCGAAAAATTCGCTGGCTGGTGAAATGTCACCATTACTCAGAATACATTGTTTTATTCAGAATACATTGTTTCGCACTACCTAGAGCCAATGACGGTACTCGTCGTCAGACATGTCTTTCAGGTGCCACTGCGTCGCCTGCTGCAATAATGCAATGCGCTGTTGGGTAGACATCCACCGAAACCACTTCGCTTTACAGGTCGCTAAGTAAGTTCGATAGAACTGGTACAAACTGGAAATCGCCATAAGCCACCTCCTCTCTTTCCTTGTTGCAAAGTATCGACGTAATATAGGGAAAGATAAATTGATGACTTTAGTGCAGGGAGTTCCTCTTTTATGTCTTCCCCTCGATTGCAACAACAGTTCATCCGCCTGTGGCAACACTTTCAGGGGCAAACCACCGACACCACGCTGCAAGAATTGACCGGGGTGTTGAACTGTTCCCGCCGCCATATCCGCTCATTGCTGAACGCGATGCAGCAGGAAGGCTGGCTCGTCTGGCAGGCAGAAGCAGGAAGGGGAAAGCGCTCGCAGTTATCCTTTGTGTATACCGGATTAGCACTACAGCAGCAGCGTGCCGAGGATCTGCTGGAGCAGGATCGCATTGAGCAGCTAGTGCAGTTGGTGGGTGACAAAGAAGCGGTACGCCAGATGTTACTTGCCCACCTTGGGCGGAGTTTCCGGCAGGGAAAGCATATTCTGCGCATCCTCTATTACCGCCCCTTACGCAACCTACAACCTGGCTCCGCGCTGCGGCGTTCGGAAATGCACATTGCGCGGCAAATTTTTAGCGGGCTGACTAATATAAATGAGGAAAATGGGGAAATAAAACCCGATCTTGCTCATCATTGGCAGATGCTGGCCCCGCTGCACTGGCGTTTTTATCTGCGTCCGGCCATTCGCTTCCATCACGGTCGCGAACTCACGATGGACGATGTCATCACCTCCCTCAAGCGCCTCACCGCATGGCCGCTGTTTTCGCACCTTGAAACCGTCACATCACCGATGCCGTTCGTGATTGATATCCGGCTGAGCAGCCCGGACAAATGGCTGCCGTGGCTTTTGGGCAGCGTACACGCCATGATTTTGCCGCAGGAATGGAAAACGCTACCCGATTTCGCCCAACACCCGATTGGCACCGGCCCTTACGCCGTGGTGCGCAATAACAGCAACCAGTTAAAGATCCGCGCTTTTGATGATTATTTTGGCTATCGGGCGCTGATTGATGAGGTCAACATCTGGGTACTGCCGGACGAACCGGAGGAAATGCCGGTCTCCGTCCAATTCCAGTCTGATGATTCCCGCCATGAACAGTTGGAAAGCCGGATGGAAGAAGGCTGCTATTTCCTGCTATTCGATAAGCGCTCACCGCTTGCTGAACGCCCGCAGGTTCGCCGCTGGCTCTGGCAGGTCTTTAACCCAATTTCGCTACTCAGCCACGCCGATGCCAGCCACCAGCGCGACTGGTCCCCCGCTTACAGCCTGTTGCCACGCTGGCATCATCACCATCCAGACGACCGCCAGCCTATTCCCGCAGGGCTGACGCAGGTGACGCTGACTTTTTATCATGAGCACCCTGAGTACCGGATATTAAGCGAGATTATGCGCGCGCTGCTGGCGCAGCATGGCGTCACGCTGCATATCCAGACGGTCAGCTACGAAGACTGGTATCAGGGCAATGCCGAAAGCGATATCTGGTTTAGCAGCGTGAATTGCTATTTACCGCTCGAGTTCTCCCTGTTCGCGATGCTCTACGAACTCCCACTGGTGCAGCACTGTCTGGATGACGATCTGCATGCGGACGCACAGCAGTGGCGCAATCACTCGCTGCCGATGGCGGAATGGTGTGAAAAGTTGATCGGTAGCGGCCAGGTGCACCCTCTTCTGCATCACTGGCTACAGCTTCAGGGTCAGCGCAGTATGCGCGGCGTCAGGATGAATATGCTGGGCTGGTTTGATTTTAAATCCGCCTGGTTTGCGCCGCCGGAACGCTGAGAGTCTTTCGCTGTGCGGCCAGGATTTCGGGCATTAAGGCTGCATTTGCAAAAGTGCGGAACACGTTGAATCGCGCCGCACTATTCTGTCTATTTTTGCACATGCATTCGTAAGAAATGCTCGACGTCGACCGTCTCGTAACCATTACGTTCGTTGAAGGTGCCGGATTTGTCCCACCACATTCCCTCACCCAACGCAAACGCTGCACGATAGCGGGCCATTACGTCATCCGGAGCAGTTTTCAAATCCGCCCGCAATTTATCCAGAGTCCATACGGTCTTCTTAAATGCTTTCCCCGTGACCCGTTCGACGACATCGGCAAGTTGCCCGTATGAGATCGTGTCACCTGCCACGTAAACAACCTCATTAGCCAATCGTGGTTCAGCCAGCAATATTTCAGTCGTCAGCCAGCCAATGTCCTCGGGGATCGTCACTGTCACTTTGGTATCCCAACTTCCCAAGCCATGAAGGGTTCCACGCTCCAGATCCACCACGTCGAAGGCTGGCTCAAACAGGAAACTCGTGAACATACCAGTCGAGACAATCACCCATTTGGTACTCAGTTGGCTACGTAGCAGCTGCCTCACGTCGTACTGTTCATCAAAAACCGGATGGCCGCTGTTTCGGCCCACAACATCATAATCAACACCGAATTGCCAAGGGAAATAGCGCGCAACGTTGGCAGCCAACACCGCTCTGGTTATTTTCATCTGAGTGCCCGGCCCTGCCACAAATCCCGAACAATTCAATACCGTCTTATAATTCCTGAAAAGCTCTGTCAGGGCGTGTTCATCAGAAGCCAGGTCGAACCCCATAACGTCAATGCCTAGTGCGCGGAGTTCAGCCAGCTTTGCCCTATCCTGCACCGACGGATCGTTAATAGTATCCGGTGAAACGAGCGCCGTGACCGACAACGCCGAGGCTCGCGCACGCGGGGCGAGAGCACGTAAAACCGCCATACCGAGCTGTCCTGCGCCAAGAACAAGAATGTCCTTCAGCGCTGATCCGCTGTTATTCATTTTTTAACTCCTTCGAAATTTCAAATTATCGACATCATAGGGAGGGATGAATTTCCCCTGTGCATTCAGTTTGCCAATGTGTCCCTGAGCTGATAACTCTTGTAAAAATCAGCCCTCTCAGAGGTGGAGTGTTATGTTATACAAGAATGCGCGCATGATAAGATTCAGCCACATCACTTCATAATTTGAAAAAATCAAACAATTAAGTGATGTAGCCGCTGATACGATAGGTACGCCGTATACACGTCTTATCAACGTTTCATAGCAAAATGAGGAGACATCGTATGGATCGGTTTCAGGCCATGGAAATATTCATGCGAGTGGTCGATGCGGGTAGTTTCAAAAAAGCGGCGGAAACCATGCATGTTTTACCCTCCACCGTAACCCGCAGCATTAAGGAACTCGAATCACATCTGGGGGCTCGGTTACTCAACCGAACAACACGAGCGCTCAGCATTACGGATGTTGGCCTGCGCTATTACGACAGTTGCAAAGCGATCTTGCATGATGTGCACGCCGCTGAAAGCGTAACGGCACAACAAAAGGAAGAACTGCATGGAACGATCAGAATCGGGGCGACATCTTCTCTGGTCAAAAATTTCCTTATCCCCACGCTGCCCGACTTCTTTGAACGTCATCCCGGAATAAAGTTGGACTTCCACTTGGGTGATGCCACCGTGGATATCGTCCAGCAGGGTATCGATTGTGTCATCAGAACCGGAGAACCGCCGTTATCGCGACTGGTCGCACGGCGACTCGGTACGTTCCAGTGGTATATTTGCGCGTCTCCACGCTATCTAGAGAAGCATGGTTACCCTACAACGTTAGACTCGCTCAAAGAGCACACCGCAGTAGGATATACCCACAGCCGGACAGGACATTCAGCTCGCTGGGATTTTCACGATGGATCGCGCACCGTAGCGATTCCAATAACAGCACAGATCAGCGTCAATGACACTGATGCCTATGTTGCCGCTGGTGTAGCCAGTTTGGGGCTAATACGCATTGCCAGCTATATGGTGCCCCAGCAACTTGCTGATGGACATCTTGTCAGGCTACTTCCTGATATCAGTGCCCCGCTTGAACCTCTTTTCATTCTCTATCCACAAAGCCGCCACCTCTCGCCCGCGATCCGCGCCTTTATCGACTGGTGTACTGCGCGGATCGGGAAAGAGGCCGTTAAATGGTGAATGACCACAAATAGGACACAAAAGCCGTCACGTTAAGCGAAGTTGTGAGCATACGGCTGTCACACCGCAGTATCTGCACGAGCCTATAGGGCTGGTTTGATTTTAAATCCGCCTAGTTTGCGCCGCCGGAACGCTGAGAGCCTTTCGCTGCCCGACTTAACCCTTTACAATGTGCCGTTCTCAACGGGGTGCGGAAAATTTTTCGCTGAGAAGATACCCGTCGAACCTGATCCGGTTAATACCGGCGAAGGGATTTGAGAGTGCTGCTTATTGCTGCCTCAAAGTCCTTTGCCACCCTATGATTCTCAGGAGTGCAAAGTGTTAAATCAATTATTACCGCGTTCAGCCACCGTGCTGAAAACCAGCCTGTCTTGCCTGCTACTGCTCTCAGCTTCGGCTTTCGCCAAACCTGCGTTGACCGTTTATACCTATGACTCATTCGCTTCCGAGTGGGGTCCAGGTCCTGTCATCAAGACCGCGTTTGAAAAAGAGTGCGAGTGCGAGCTGAACTTCGTCGCGCTGGAAGATGGTGCTTCGCTGCTGAACCGTCTGCGTATGGAAGGCAAGAACAGCAAAGCGGATATCATTCTGGGGCTGGACAACAACCTGTTGCAGGCGGCGGAAAAAACTGGCTTGTTTGCACCACACAATCTGGACACCCGCGCCGTTACGGTACCGGGCGGCTGGAACAATAAGACGTTCGTTCCTTATGACTACGGCTATTTCGCGTTTGTGTATAACAAAAACACGCTGAAGAACCCGCCGAAAAGCCTGCATGAGCTGGTGGACAGCAACGAACCGTGGAAAGTGATCTATCAGGATCCACGCACCAGCACGCCGGGGCTGGGTCTGCTGCTGTGGATGCAGAAAGTGTATGGCGACGATGCACCGCAAGCCTGGCAGAAGCTGGCGAAGAAAACCGTTACCGTCACCAAAGGCTGGAGCGAAGCTTACGGTCTGTTCCTGAAAGGGGAAGCCGATCTGGTGCTGAGCTACACCACGTCGCCGGCCTACCACATCATTGAAGAGAAGAAAGACAACTACGCAGCAGCGACCTTCAGCGAAGGGCACTATCTGCAAATTGAAGTCGCCGGGCAGTTGGCTTCCAGCAAAAATCCCGAGCTGGCAAAACGCTTTATGCAGTTCATCCTGAGCCCAACTTTCCAGCAGGCTATCCCTACCACAAACTGGATGTATCCGGCGGTTAAAACTGATCTGCCAGCAGGCTTCGCGACGCTCACAGTGCCGGAAAAAGCCATGCAGTTCAGCGCGCAGGACGTTGCTGACCAAAGGACGCAGTGGATTCAGGCATGGCAACGCGCCGTCAGCCACTGATCGGCGGACGTCTGTGGCCAGGGCTACTGGCCACAACGCTGTTAATTTCCGTTGCCGCACTGGCTTTCGGCGCCCTGTGGCTACAGGCACCCGAAAGCCAGTGGCGCACGCTATGGCATGACAGCTATCTCTGGCATGTCATTCGGTTTACCTTCTGGCAGGCCTTTCTTTCTGCGCTGTTTTCTACCGTTCCGGCCATTTTTCTCGCCAGAGCGCTGTATCGACGACGCTTTCCCGGCCATCGCTGGCTGCTGCGCCTGTGCGCGATGACGCTGGTGCTGCCCGTGCTGGTGGCCGTGTTTGGCCTGCTCAGCGTTTACGGTAGACAAGGCTGGCTGGCCTCCGCGCTGGGCTGGTTTGACCTGAAATATACGTTTTCGCCCTATGGGTTGCAGGGCATCCTGCTGGCGCACGTCTTCTTTAATCTGCCGCTGGCAACCCGATTGCTGTTGCAGTCGTTAGAAGGTATCGCTACTGAGCAACGTCAGTTGGCCGCGAATCTGGGTATGAACAGCTGGCAACATTTACGCCTGCTGGAATGGCCAGCCCTGCGCCGGCAGATTTTACCCACTGGCGCGCTGATTTTTATGCTCTGCTTCGCCAGCTTTGCCACAGTGCTGTCGCTGGGCGGCGGCCCGCAGGCAACCACAATCGAGCTGGCTATCTATCAGGCATTAAGCTTTGATTACGATCCGGGGCGCGCGGCGCTGCTGGCGTTAATTCAGATGGTTTGCTGTCTTGGTTTGGTACTGCTGAGCCAGCGATTGGGGCGCATTCTGCCCGTCGGCAGCACACAGCAGCTTGCCTGGCGCAACCCGCAGGATAGCGTCTTAAGCCGCCTCACCGATGGCCTGCTGATTGGTGCGCTGTTGCTGCTGGTCGTCCCTCCTTTGCTGGCCGTGGTAGTGGATGGCGTGAACCGCTCTCTGGTTACCGTGCTGCAACAGCCTGTGCTCTGGCAAACGTTGTTTACCTCGCTGCGCATTGCCTTAGGCGCGGGGCTGCTGTGTCTGGTACTGACCATGATGCTGCTCTGGAGCAGCCGCGAGCTCAAGTTACGCCAGAAGCCGCTCTACGGGCAGTTGATGAACCTGAGCGGTATGCTCATCCTCGCCATGCCCGGGATTGTGCTGGCAACCGGCTTTTTCCTGCTGCTGAATAACAGCATCGGGCTACCGCAGTCCCCTTACGCGCTGGTGGTGTTCACCAACGCGCTGATGGCAATCCCGTACGCGATCAAAGTGCTGGAAAACCCAATGCTGGACGTTGCCGAGCGTTACAACCGGCTCTGTACGTCGTTGGATATTCGCGGCTGGCAGCGATTGAAGCTAATTGAACTCGCCGCGCTGAAACAGCCGCTGGCGCAGGCGCTGGCCTTTGCCTGCGTGCTGTCGATCGGTGACTTCGGCGTTATCACGCTGTTCGGCAATGAGCAGTTCCGCACGCTGCCGTTCTATCTGTACCAGCAAATTGGTTCCTATCGCAGCGCCGACGGCGCGGTCACGGCGCTGCTGTTAATGCTGCTGTGCTTTATGTTATTTACTCTGATTGAGAAACTGGCGGGCCGTCATGATCGCGCTTGAGAAATTGACCTACTTTTATCAGCACTTGCCCATGCGTTTTGATTTTCACGTCAAACCGGGCGAGCGCATCGCCATTCTCGGCCCCAGCGGCGCAGGGAAAAGTACGCTGCTGAATCTGGTTGCCGGTTTCCTGATGGCGGACAGCGGGGAATTACGGCTTAATGGTGAGTCTCACCGCGAGACGTCTCCCGCTAAACGACCGGTTTCGATTCTGTTTCAGGAAAATAACCTGTTTCCTCATCTGACGATCGGGCAAAACATCGCGCTGGGGCTTCATCCCGGCCTGCGCCTCAGTGCAGAACAGCGTGAAACACTACGGCAGATCGCCGACCGGGTTGGTCTGGCGGATCTTCTGGATCGTCTGCCCTCACAGGTTTCCGGCGGGCAGCGCCAGCGTGCGGCATTGGCACGCTGTCTGGTGCGCCACCAACCCATTCTGTTGCTGGATGAACCGTTTTCGGCGCTCGATCCGGCGCTGCGTCAGGAGATGCTCGATCTGGTTGAAAGCGTGTGTCAGGAGCGTGAATTCACGCTGTTGATGGTGTCCCACAATCTGGATGATGCCATGCGGATCGCGAAGCGTACGGTGCTAATCGTGGACGGGCAGATTTATTATGATGGGCCGACTCAGGCGCTACAGGATGGCAGCGCCGAGGCGGCCGCCATCCTGGGAATTTCACGTCCGCCTTCGGATTGAGAAATTAAGGCAAAGCCTGATAGCGCAGGTTACTGAACGTGACCTCACCCTCGCCCGAAGCATACAAAGCAGGCCGCAAACTGAGGAAGTCATACGCGACGTTGTGATGGTAGCCGGATACTTCCATCTGCACCGGGTATTTCTTCCACGGCTCCTGATCCGAGGTTCGGGTGTAGAACGTCACGATATGGCGATCGTTTTTCATCCGAATCTGCACCTCATTGCCCGCAATATGCGGCAATTTCTTCTCCGCCCTTTCCAGCCCGTAGCGATGCATGACGGTGCCATCCTGATTAAACGACAGCCCGACGTACAGCTTCGCGTTGTAGAACAGCAGTAAACCAGCCTGCGCGCCGGGAGCAAAGTTCGCCGTCACTTCAATCTGGTAAGCCTGATCGCCAGGGATCATCGTCAGCGGCGCGCTATCTTTCGGCGACGTGCCTTTTGCCTTTAGATGCAACTTACCGTCGCTCAGCGTAACCCGCTTTAGCTCTTCTGCATTCGCGCGGTAGAAATGCCAGCGTGCCGGAAATTTCTCGTCGGTAAAGCTATCAGACCAACCAATGCCGTGAGGCACCGCTTCGCCCCCTGTCGGCTTGCGAATCGGTTTACCGGTATCGAATCCGGCAGACGTAAACCATCCGTCATCGCCCCAGACAATCGGTTCCAGCATCGCCTGCCGCCCCAGCGTCATAAAGCCGTTTTCATAGCCGTGATACACCATGTACCAGTTTTTATCCGGTCCTTCGATCAGCGTCGCATGGCCGCGCGACCACCACTTCTCTGAACGATCCTGCGTGCGGATAATCGGGTTATGTGGCGAGTTTTCCCACGGGCCGTTGATCGATTTAGATCGTGCGGCAATCACCATGTGCCCGGTCGGTGGCCCAGCCGTTCCGCCTTCCGCCAGTACCATGTAGAAGTAGTCGCCGTGGCGCAGCATCTTCGGCCCTTCCTGCGAGAAGCTTTCCACATCCCACTCTTCCGGGTACTGCCATCCCTGATAGACCACCGCCATGTCACCAATCGTCGATAGCCCGTCGTCTGTTAACTGCACGCGGTTGCCACCCGACATAAAGATATAACGCTTACCGTCCTCCCCTACGACGTGGCCGGGATCGCTAGCCGGGTTTTTCAAGCCAGTGTCTTTCGGCGGCGTCCACGGGCCGTGGATATCATCGGCGGTAATCACATACAGCGTTTTCTTTTTCGTCCCTTTGGCGTCGATAATCCGGTTGGTGGTGAAGTAGATATAATATTTGCCGTTGTGTTTCACCAAATCCGGTGCCCAGATCGCATCGACAGGCGTCGTTATCGCCGGGCCGAGCGGTTCCCAGTTCACTAAATCGCGTGAATGCCAAATCAGCAGTCCAGGGATGTCATCAAATGACGAGAAGGTCATGTAATAGTCATCCCCATCCTTGATAATCGTGGGGTCGGGATGATCGCCCGCAATAATCGGATTGAGATAACAGCCATTGCCCAAATCCGCCTGACGCTGCTGTTCAATACCCCGCATCCATTCATTGGCAGGGCCAGCCTGACAGGCCATCGCCGTGCCGATACCCATTGCCATCAATAAGATACCGCTTAATACGCCTTTCCCTACCGCTCGGGACACGCCCATTTATCACCACCCACTATCCCAATGATTATTTTATAATTTATAACATTGAAACCCTGTTCCAATTGTGAAAACAGTCACGCTTCTCTCGGTTATACGGCGAAAAATCAAGCGGTAATAACACCGTGCAACTTTCAATATATTGTGACCAATTCGACATATTCAGTTTTTATCCCTTGTAGGTATTGTGTCTTTTTGTGCTGCTGTGCTTATATGAATTGGCGATTGAATAACTCATTCAAACACAACACTCGACCGCAATTAGTTCGAACATAAATAACTCGAACATAACTAACTTGAACATAAATAGGATTCCCGTGACGCACTACACTTCTTCCACTTCAGCACTACTACACACCGCGCATGTTGACGCGGTCGTCGTCGTGCGTGTGGTCGTCGTGGTCGTCGTCGGCAGCGCGCCGTAACGGGTTCCGAATCGAAGATTCTCAAACCCCGCCGGCGCAAGCCGAGCGGGGTTTCTTGTTTCTACCCTCCCCGCTCCGACACCGCACCGGCCCTGATGAAGGATGTAAACATGCGTTATACAGGCGCTCAGTTAATTGTTCGGCTGCTCGAACAGCAGGGCATCACCACCGTAGCGGGCATTCCCGGCGGCGCGGCCCTGCCGTTATATGATGCACTGGGTCAAAGTAAGACTATTCGCCACGTTCTGGCTCGCCACGAGCAAGGCGCTGGATTTATGGCACAAGGCATGGCGCGAGCCAGCGGACGCGCTGCGGTTTGTATGGCTTCCAGCGGGCCGGGGGCGACCAACCTGCTCACCGCCATCGCCGATGCCAAACTGGATTCGATCCCGCTGGTGTGTATCACTGGTCAGGTGCCTTCCAGCATGATCGGCACCGATGCGTTTCAGGAAGTCGACACCTACGGCATTTCTATTCCCGTCACCAAACATAACTATCTGGTTCGCGACATCAACGAACTGCCGCGCGTGATTCCAGAAGCCTTTCGCATCGCACAGTCAGGCCGTCCCGGTCCTGTGTGGATCGATATTCCAAAAGACATTCAGAATGCGACCATTGAGCTGAGCGAACTGCCGGGCGTCTTTCCTCTCGATACGCCACCCGCCATCGCTCAGCAGGAAATCGAGCGTGCTGCGGCCATGATTAATGCGGCTCAGCGTCCGGTGCTCTATCTGGGCGGCGGGATTGTTAGCGGCGTCGCGCACGAACAGGCGGTTCAACTGGCGGAACGTTCCAGCCTGCCCACCACCATGACGCTGATGGCGCTGGGAACGATGCCCGTCGATCATCCTCTGTCGCTCGGGATGCTGGGCATGCACGCCGCACGATCAACCAATCTGATCTTACAGCAGGCAGATTTGTTAATTGTGCTGGGTGCGCGTTTTGACGATCGCGCGATCGGGAAAGCGGAACAGTTTTGCCCGCAGGCCAGCATCATTCACATCGATATCGATCCCGCCGAGTTGGGCAAGATCCGCCAGCCACACGTGGCGATCAACGCGGATGTCGCACAGGCGTTGGATCAGCTGCTGCCGCACATTACACCGCAGCAGCGTGATGTCTGGCGTACCACCGTACGCGGGCTGCAACAGGAATTTCCTTTCAGCATGCCGGGCGCTGACGATCCATTAAGCCATTACGGTCTGGTTCAGGCCACGGCACAGGCGCTGACGGATGATGCCATCATCACGACCGATGTCGGGCAGCATCAGATGTGGGTTGCGCAGTCTTATCCGCTGCGTCGTCCGCGCCAGTGGCTGACATCCGGCGGGTTTGGGACGATGGGCTTTGGCCTGCCTGCGGCGATTGGCGCGGCGTTGGCTGAACCGGATCGCACTGTGGTGTGTTTCTCGGGTGATGGCAGCCTGATGATGAATATTCAGGAAATGGCGACGGCAGCAGAAGAAGGACTTAACGTAAAAATCGTCCTGATGAACAACCAATCGCTCGGTCTGGTTCACCAACAGCAGGATATGTTTTTCCAGAAGCGCATCTTCGCGGCCGATTACCGCTACAGCGCGAATTTCCTCGCGATTGCCGCAGGTTTTGGCTTTGCAACTTGCGATCTGAACGCCGCCGCCGATCCACAGGCCGCGCTGCAAGAGATGCTCAATCAACCAGGTCCTGCGCTGATCCACGTACTTATTGACGCCAATGAAAAAGTGTTACCCATCGTGCCACCGGGCGCCGCGAACATCGATATGATCGGAGATTAATGACTATGTCAATTCAACCAACTTCGCTAACGCAAGCAACGTCAAATCAGGTCACACTGGAACTCTCGGTGCGCAACCACCCCGGTGTGATGTCACACGTTTGCGGCCTGTTTGCCCGCCGGGCATTTAACGTGGAAGGCATTCTGTGTATGCCGCTGGCAAATGGAGAGGAAAGCCGGATCTGGCTACTGGTCAAAGATGACCAGCGGCTACAGCAAATGATCAGTCAGGTGGAAAAGCTGGAAGACGTCCTTCAGGTTCGCCGTCACGGTGAAGAAATGCGTATTTTTGAGCAGGTCGCCGAGTTCTACTGCTAAATGGCTTGGCCGGGTCTTCCCGGCCTGCCCAACATTACCCGTTTAACACCTGCCATAGCAGATGGCGGTAAACTGGCATCAGCGGGTGCTGAATCAGTACGACCAACAAGGCAACCGCCGCCACGGACATCACGGGCGCGACCCAGCGTAGGCGTCTGAGCGGCATCTTTCTGCTAAACCAGTCATGATGTTTACGCTTATCACTGCGCCACCAGCGCCAGTTTAGCCAACCTGCGCCCCACACCATGATGGCAGTAATCAGCAGCAGCCATTTAAATCCTGCGCTATTCGTCCCCGCTGGAATATCAATCGCGACACCAGCCAGAATGCCCGGTAAGAAATAGGCCGGCGGCCACAGCAGGCAGCCGATGATATTCGGCACGGCAAATTTATAAGGCGGTAACCCCAGCATCCCCGCCACCATAGGGATGAGCGGACGGGTCGGGCCGACAAAACGCCCGATCAGTATCGTCGGCATCGGGTGCTGATACAGGGCATATTCGGTTTTACTCAGCAGCGCCTGATGCTTTTTCAGGAAAGACCAGTTATGCAGCGGCGCCTTAAAACGCATGCCAATGAAATAGGAAATCCAGTCCCCTAGCAGGCAACCGATAATCCCTGCCCCCCACGCCGGGTAAAGCCCCATTTGTCCGCTGCCGATCAGTGCCCCCAGCGTTGCCATCATCACCGTTCCCGGCAACAGCAGCCCTACCAAAGCCAGAGATTCCAGAAAGGCAACCAGCATGACGGCGATCAGTGAATACGCTAGCGATTGGGTAACCAGATGATCCAGCCACGCTTCCATAAAATCTACCCGTACGTTATAAAAACAAGGATTGTCTGGATCATAGCAGAAGCCGTCAACTCCTGATTTCACCGCATCATTCGATTGTGGCTACGGTAAAAAACCAACACACCGGATTACCACGCGATTTCGCCTCTCAGGCGATAACGATCGCCGCCTACTAGCACGAAACCCAGCAATATCCTACTGAAAATATGTAGCATAGTTTATCTATCCCCCGTTGAAACGATCTCAGCTCGCAGGTATAGAAAGCCTGTACGTTCTGATAAATATCAACTATTCCCCTTATCAGGGCATACGCAATATCATTTTCCAATTCAAGCCGTTAGCACGACTTCAGTAATGTCGTTTTATGGTCAATTCTTTTGCACCGACGGGCATCAACACTTATGATAGCGGTCATTTTTTGCCACCGTGCCACACTGCCACTATGTTTTTTAAACTATTCAAACATGTCGGATTACGACGTCTTATCCTACTCCTGGCAGTGGCGAGCGCCTTGGTAACACTGGCAAACAGTTTTTATGCCAGCTATCGCGTCCAACGAGAGCTGCTGATTGATAACACCCTCGAAGCCAACCGCGTTTACGCCACCAAGCTCGCGGCAATGACCCATTCCTTCTTTAAGGAATCCCAGCAGCAGCTCGCCTACAGCGCCAATATCGTCGCCACTCAGATGGATGATAAGGTCGGTCTGTTTAAAGAAGCCGAGCGCCTGCGGCTACAAACCAGCAATTTCAACTCTGTCGTCATTGCAGATGAAAAAGGGATCGTCAGAGCCACATCGCCCGATACGTTCCAATTAATCGGGAGAAACCTGACATCAGAAGGCGCTCTCGAAGCCTTGAAAGAAAAGCAGCCGCTTATCAGCCAGCCCTATGTCTCCGCCGCCAATAACCTCATCGTGCTGATATCTTCGCCGATATTCACACGAGATGGTCGCTACAAGGGGTTTATTGGCGGGTCTATCTATCTTAAGCAGCCCAGCGTTCTCAATACGCTCTTAGACAAACACTATTACCGCGATGGTTCTTATATTTATGTCACCGATAAGAACAAAAAGATGCTGTATCACCGTGACGTGGAGCGTATTGGCAAAACAGAAACCAATAATCTGCAGATCGATGCGCATCATGAAAATAATGGCAGCCAGCATATGGTGAACTATCTGGGCGAAGCCATGCTGGCGGGTTACGCAGTTGAAGCCACCTCACAGTGGCAGATTGTGGCGCTTCGCCCGATGGACATCACGCTGAAACCGCTCGATAGTCTGATGCTGAACGTGCTGCGCCACACGCTTCCGCTCGCGCTGTTGACCATCTTCTGCGTCTGGCTGCTGGCCCGACTCATCGCCCAGCCGCTGTGGCTGCTGGCGCGCAGTGCCAATAAGATGGATGCACTCGATGTCTCCGACGACATCAGAAATATCCACTCCTGGTATTTCGAAGCCTCGCAGCTCAAACAGGCGATGCTGCTGGGTATCGATTTACTCCAGCGCAAAATTGGTAAGTTGCGTTCTGAAGCACACTCAGACCCCATGACCGAACTGCTCAATCGTCGTGGGTTGGATAGCGTGCTCCGCTACTGGCAAATGGGGCAGAAAAGCTTTGCAGTCATCGCGCTGGATATCGATCGCTTCAAGCGCATCAATGACACCCACGGCCACGATGTCGGCGACAACGTCATTCGCTATCTCTCACAGCTCATTCGCACCAGCTCACGCGATTCCGACATTCTGTGCCGCAGCGGCGGTGAAGAATTTTTGATTCTACTGCCGGAAACCAGTCTCGACGTCGCACTCAGCATCGCTGAACGGCTACGGCAGCGTGTGCAGGAATCGACCATTCCTGTCGTGGGCAATATCACCATCTCATTAGGCGTTGCCCTGTGGGAACCGGGCGTCAGCGATATGCCAATCGATCGCACCTTCAAGCTGGCAGATGAAGCCCTGTATCAAGCCAAGCAGGAAGGCCGCAACCGCGTGGTCTCTGCCTCCGGCAACGAGCGTTAATCCAATTTCCCCTTATTTTATATAACAGGTGATGTCGCTAGATACTGGACATCACCTGTATAAATAACCATACTTATCCCTACCATCCTTCCCTATCTCGCTTGCTATAAAAGGCCGCTTAGTGACTCAGGTTCGTCAGGGGTTTCTACTGACCCGCCACTGGAACGACACACCAGCCGGCACGCAGGTTGAATTCTGGCTGGCCACCGATGAGGGCCCGCAGCTCGTACGCCTGCCAGTACAGCAGGCCGTTGCCTTTATTCCCGCACAGCAGGAAGCCCGCGCCAGAACGCTTTTACAGCAGGAAAAACGCTGGCAGTTAAAACCGCTCGACATGCAGGATTTCCACCATCAGCCGCTGCTGGGGCTGTATTGCCCGCAATACCGACAGCTGCTGCGGCTGGAGAAATTGCTGCGTGAAGGCGGCGTTCAGGTCTACGAAGCGGATATTCGCCCGACAGAACGCTTTCTGATGGAGCGCTTTATCACCGCGCCCGTGTGGTTTAGCGGCAACTCCGTTTCAGATAGCCTGATGACGGACGCCCGCATGAAACCAAATCCCGATTACCGCCCGACGCTCAAACTCGTGTCATTGGATATCGAAACCACCCGCCACGGTGAGCTTTACTGCATCGGGCTGGAAGGCTGCGGACAGCGTCAGGTTTACATGCTGGGCCCCCCGAACGGCACGCCTGCCGAGCACGAGGATTTTACGCTGGAGTACGTCGCCAGCCGCCCGCTGCTGCTGGAAAAGCTGAATGCCTGGATGCAGCAGCACGATCCCGATGCCATCATCGGCTGGAATCTGGTGCAGTTTGACCTACGCGTCTTGCAGAAACATGCCGAGCGCTACAACATTCCGCTCAAGCTGGGGCGTAACGGGCAGGCGCTGGAATGGCGGGAGCACGGCTTTAAACAGGGGCATTTTTTTGCCAGCGCCACCGGCCGTTTGATTATCGACGGCATTGAAGCGCTCAAGTCTGCGACGTGGAATTTTGCCTCGTTTAGTCTGGAATTTGTCGCGCAGTCACTGCTGGGGGAAGGCAAAGCTATCGACACGCCCTATCAGCGGATGGACGAGATCGACCGTCGTTTTGCCGAAGATAAGCCCGCTCTCGCTCGCTATAACCTGCAAGACTGCGAACTGGTCACGCGTATTTTCGACAAAACCGAGCTGCTGCCTTTCTTGCTAGAGCGCGCTAGCGTCACCGGGCTAGCTGCCGACCGCAGCGGGGGTTCCGTCGCCGCATTTTACCACCTCTATTTACCGCGCATGCATCGCATGGGTTACGTTGCCCCAAATCTGGGGGACGTCGCGCTTGAAGCCAGCCCCGGCGGATTTGTGATGGATTCGCGTCCCGGCCTGTATGATTCGGTACTCGTGCTGGATTATAAGAGCCTCTATCCTTCCATTATCCGTACGTTCCTGATCGATCCGGTCGGGCTGGCGGTAGGAACGCAGAATCCTGACGCTCAGCACGCCGTCTCCGGCTTTCGTGGGGCGTGGTTCTCCCGCGAACAGCACTGCCTGCCAGCGATTGTCGAGCAAATCTGGCAAGGGCGTGAAGCGGCGAAGCGCACCAATAATAAGCCACTGTCGCAGGCGTTAAAGATCATCATGAATGCCTTTTACGGCGTGCTGGGCGCGACAGGCTGTCGCTTCTTCGATCCGCGTCTCGCTTCCTCCATCACCCTGCGTGGCCATGAAATCATGCGTAAAACGCGCGAACTGATCGAGGAACAGGGCTATCAGGTGATTTATGGCGATACCGACTCCACCTTTGTCTGGCTCAAGCACGCGCATAACGAAGAAGAAGCAGCAAAGATTGGCAACGCGCTGGTGCAGCACGTCAACCACTGGTGGACACAGCATCTGCAAGACACTCAGCAGTTGACCAGCGCACTAGAACTGGAGTTTGAAACACATTTTCGCCGCTTCCTAATGCCAACGATTCGCGGTGCGGAACAAGGCAGTAAAAAACGCTACGCCGGCATGATCGACACGCCGCAAGGCGAAAAGATGGTGTTCAAAGGGCTGGAAACCGTGCGCACCGACTGGACACCGCTGGCGCAGCAGTTTCAGCAGCAGCTCTATCTGCTGATTTTTCAGCAACAGCCTTATCAGGACTGGTTACGGGATTATGTCGATCGTACCCTGAACGGGGATTTTGACGATCTGCTGATCTACCGTAAACGACTGCGCCGTCGGCTCGATGATTACCAGCGCAACGTGCCGCCCCACGCCAGAGCCGCGAAAATCGCCGATGACTATAACCGCCAACAGGGGCGACCGCTGCAATACCAAAACGGCGGCTGGATCAGCTATGTGATGACCGTCAACGGCCCCGAACCACTGGAAACCCGGCATTCTCCGCTGGATTACCAGCATTATGTCGAACGCCAGCTCCAGCCCGTCGCGGATGCCATTCTACCGTTCCTGCACGACGATTTTGCTACACTGGTAACAGGTCAAATGGGCCTGTTTTAAATGGCAGACATTCATGTTGTTAGATGAAAGGGGTTAATTCGCGCCACAGCAAGTTTGAGGGGTGACGAACGCACCGTCATCTATTACCATAACGCCCTTTCTGAATTTGCATCAGCAGCATTATCGGCAACCGATAATGTAATCAGACATTCCTCCGACACAGACGAACATCGAGCTAAGAATTTATGCCTTTTACACTTGGTCAGCGCTGGATCAGCGATACGGAAAGCGAACTTGGACTGGGAACGGTTGTTGCCGTCGATACGCGTATGATTACGCTGCTTTTCCCTGCCAGCGGTGAAAACCGACTTTATTCCCGCAGCGACGCCCCCATCACCCGCGTGATGTTCAATCCCGGCGACACCGTCACCAGCCATGAAGGCTGGCAACTCAAAGTGGATGACGTGCGAGAAGAAAAAGGGTTGCTGGTGTATTGCGGCCAACGCCTGGACGATGAAACGTCGGCGGAACTGCGTGAAGTCTTCCTCGACAGCAAACTGACGTTCAACAAACCACAAGATCGCCTGTTCGCCGGACAGATCGATCGTATGGATCGCTTTGCTCTGCGCTATCGCGCCCGTAAGCATCAGAACGAGCAGGCGCTGCAACAATGGGGCGGATTGCGCGGCATGCGTGCCAGCCTTATCCCCCATCAGCTTCATATCGCTCATGAAGTTGGCCAACGCCATGCGCCACGCGTTTTGCTGGCGGACGAAGTTGGACTGGGAAAAACCATTGAGGCGGGGATGATCATCCACCAGCAGCTGCTGGCGGGTCGTGCCAGCCGCGTGCTAATTGTCGTGCCGGAAACCTTGCAACATCAGTGGCTGGTCGAAATGCTGCGCCGCTTTAACCTACTGTTCTCATTGTTTGACGACGAGCGCTATGCCGAAGCCAAGCTGGACAGCAGCAATCCGTTTGAAACCGAACAGCTAGTGATCTGCTCACTGGGATTTGTGCAACGCAGCGCCCAGCGCTTTGCACAGCTCGTCAACGCCGACTGGGATCTGCTGGTGGTGGATGAAGCCCACCATCTGGTTTGGAGCGAAGAAAGCCCTAGCCCGGAATATCAGGCCATTGAAACGCTGGCACGCGCCACGCCAGCCGTTCTGCTCTTAACGGCAACACCGGAACAGCTCGGCCAACAGAGCCACTTTGCGCGCTTGCGCCTGCTCGATCCCAACCGTTTCCACGACTATCAGGAATTCGTTGCCGAACAGCAGCAGTACCGTCCGGTTGCCGATGCCGTCACGTTGCTGTTAGCGGGCGAAAAAGCCCAAACGGCTGAACTGAATGCGCTAAGCGATCTGCTGGGCGAGCAGGACATTGAACCGCTGCTGAAAGCCATCAACAGCGACAGCGATGACAATCAGAAGGCGCGTCAGGAACTGATCACCATGCTGATGGATCGCCACGGCACCAGCCGTGTGCTATTCCGTAACACGCGTCAGGGGGTTAAAGGCTTCCCACATCGTGTCCTGCATCAAATCCGCCTGCCGCTGCCGGCGCAGTACCAAACGGCGATTAAAGTGTCCGGCATTATGAACGCGAACAAGGCGCTGGAAGTCCGCGCCCGCGACATGCTGTACCCGGAACAAATTTATCAACAGCTCGAAGGGGACGATGCCACCTGGTGGAACTTCGATCCGCGCGTGGAATGGTTACTGAACTACCTGACCGCCAATCGTGATGAAAAAATCCTGGTGATCTGTGCGCAGGCAGCCACCGCGCTACAGCTGGAACAAGTGCTGCGCACGCGTGAAGCCATCCGCGCCGCCGTCTTCCATGAAGGGCTGTCGATTCTTGAACGTGACCGTGCCGCCGCCTATTTTGCTTCTGAAGAAGAAGGCGCGCAGGTGCTGATTTGTTCAGAGATCGGTTCCGAAGGCCGTAACTTCCAGTTTGCCAGCCATTTAGTGATGTTCGATCTGCCGTTCAACCCCGACCTGCTGGAACAGCGTATTGGTCGTCTGGACCGTATCGGGCAGGCAAAAGAAATTCAGATCATGGTGCCGTATCTGGAAAATACCGCGCAGGCCTTGCTGGTACGTTGGTATCACGAAGGATTGGATGCGTTTGAACACACCTGCCCGACGGGCCGTACCATCTATGATGCCCACCATGCGCAGTTGATCGAACGACTGACGACGGTAGGTGAACAGCAGGGACTGGATGAGTTTATCCATGTTTGCCGTCAACAGCACGACAGCCTGAAGCAACAGCTTGAACAAGGCCGCGATCGCCTGCTGGAAATGCATTCTAACGGTGGCGAACAGGCTCAACTGTTAGCGCAGGCCATTGCCGAGCAGGATAATGACGTCAATCTGGTGACGTTCGCCCTGAACCTGTTTGATATTGTTGGCATCAATCAGGAAGATCGCAGCGATAACCTGATCATCCTGACGCCATCCGATCATATGCTGGTGCCAGACTTCCCGGGCCTGCCGCAGGACGGCTGTACGATCACCTTCGATCGCGATCAGGCGCTCTCCCGCGAAGACGCACAGTTTATCAGTTGGGAACATCCACTCATCCGTAACGGACTCGATCTGGTGCTGTCCGGCGATACCGGAAGCTGTGCAGTGTCGCTGCTGAAAAATAAAGCGCTGCCGGTCGGCACGCTGCTGGCTGAGCTGGTTTACGTGGTGGAAGCACAGGCACCGAAACACCTGCAACTGACCCGCTTCCTGCCGCCAACACCGGTTCGCCTGCTGATGGACCGTAAAGGCACCAATCTGGCAGCACAGGTTGAGTTTGAAAGCTTCAACCGCCAGCTCAATGCGGTAAACCGTCATACGTCCAGCAAGCTGGTGAATGCGGTACAGCCCGATGTTCACGCCATGCTGCAACAAGCGGAAGCGCTGGTCGAAACGCAGGCGCGCCAGCTCATCACCGAGGCTCAGGAGCAGGCTGACCTGCAATTGCGCCGCGAGTTGGAACGTCTGGAAGCGCTAAAAGCCGTCAACCCCAACATTCGTGAAGATGAGCTGACCGCACTGGAAAACCAGCGCGAGCAGGTGCTGAGCAACCTGCACGAAGCCAACTGGCGTCTGGATGCTATTCGTCTGGTTGTGGTGTCGCATCAGTAAACGTTTCTGACAGCGGTATAGGCATAAACCTCATACCGCTGTTATAAAGACACGTTGTTTGCAAAATCGAGATACACGGGCATACCACGGGGCGAGGTCTCCCTGCGGGAACCTCATCCCCGTGTTCTCCCTAATATCACACATTATATGTTGTCTGAAGGTGCTCCGATGGAACCCTATAATCCGCCTACCGATCCCTGGTTGCATATTCTGTATCAGGATCAGCACATCATGGTGGTGAATAAACCCAGCGGTCTGCTGTCGGTTCCCGGCCGCGCGCCAGAACACAAAGACAGCGTCATGAGCCGCATTCAGGCTGACCACCCGACGGCAGAATCTGTGCATCGTCTGGATATGGCAACCAGCGGCGTGATTGCCGTTGCACTCACGAAAGCCGCCGAGCGCGAATTAAAGCGTCAGTTTCGCGAGCGTGAACCCAAGAAATCCTACCTTGCCCGCGTCTGGGGACATATGGCACAGGATGAAGGCGTCATCGACCTGCCGTTGATCTGCGACTGGCCGAACCGCCCGAAACAGAAAGTCTGCTTTGAAACAGGAAAGTCAGCACAGACGGAGTATCAGGTACTGTCGCGTGACGCTGATGGTACAACACGCGTCAAGCTGATGCCGATTACCGGTCGCTCTCATCAACTACGTGTCCACCTGCTCGCGCTGGGCCACCCTATCCTCGGCGATGGCTTTTATGCGCATCCCGATGCCAAAGCGCTGGCCCCCCGCCTTTTACTGCACGCACAAGAACTGGCCATCACCCACCCAGCGTTCAATACCCCGATGCACTTTCGTTGCGAAGCGGATTTCTGAAGCAAACTCACTGACGGTATTTGTAAATCGGGTTTGGTAGAGCAGTAAAACGGGGAAGGAATAAGAAGAGGAAGGATGCGGATTATTTTGTCTGATTCGCGCTTTTCAACAGTTCATAGGCGGCTTGAATATCCTGCGCTTTGCGCTTGGCCATCTCCATCATCCTTGGCGAAAGCTTCTTGGCGACCAGCTTATCGGGATGATGTTCGCTCATGAGTTTGCGGTAGGCGCGCTTAATCGTCACGGCGTCATCGCTGCTGCGCACGCCCAGCGTACGACAGGCACTTTCGACTGTTGGCCCTCGCGGCGGTGAGGCTGGACGTTGGCCGCCATAAGAGTGTCCGTTGGAGTAGCCCCCGCTGGAGTGACCGTTACTGCGGCGCTGGTGCGATTTACCGTTCTGGCGTGACTGATTCTGCCGCGACTGCTGCCCCGTGGTACTTTCCATATTCCGCAGAAAGAACTCAAACTGCTCACGCGTCACGCCCAACTCATCGGCAATCACGTACAACACGCGTCGTTCGTTCGGATGCAGAACGCCATCAACAAATGCGACCTGAAGCTGAATTTCCAGAAACATCTTAATTAAATCAAAACGTCCCAGACAGGCATCGCGCAGCTTGCGTAATTTTATTCGCAGAGGGAAATGGGTGGTCTTTCCTTCGCGGAAAGCCCGTTGAGCGGCAGCTCTGGCCTCACCAAACAGCTCAAGACGGTCCATCATTTTGGTCGCGATCTTGATATCAGCTTCCGTCACCCGGCCTTTGGATTTGGTCAGGTGTCCCATGGCCTGAAAGGTCGTGAGAAAGAATAATGACTGACGGGTAGACTGAGCGGAGAAATAATCACGGCGACGCGATGCCCGGGCTTTGTCAATCCAATGCCCCATCAGTAAGCCCATGATCATTCCCCAGATGCCAGCACTTGAGACGATTCCCAGCGCCAACCCCAGCAACTTTCCCCAATACCGCATATACTCCTCAAATCCTCATGCCGTCAGCCAAAAATTGCTTTATCATACCTGTCATTTATCTTTGCACCTAACGGCGGTGCGTATAGGCGGTGGGGATTTAACACTGGCGCAACGCTAACGAGTGATATAGTCTCTGACCGTTTGCCGGCATGATGCCCCTGATGACGGAACACCTGATACCACGTATGAAAAAAAGTTTCCCAACTCTGCTGGCCACTCTGGTTTGGTCGGCGCTTTACAGCCAGCATGCGCTGGCCGATCTCGCTCAACAGTGCATGCTGGGTGTACCTACGTACAACAGACCACTGGTAACAGGCGATCCCAACCAGCTGCCGGTCAATATTCAGGCCGACAAAACCGAAGCCAACTATCCCGACAATGCCAAATTCATCGGCAATGTTAACATCCAGCAGGGTAACAGCGTCATGACCGCCGAACAGGTGGAGCTGAACCAGTTGGATCCGGCAACGCAGGGTAGCACACCTACGCGTACCATTACTGCGACGGGAAATGTCCACTACGACGACAATCAGGTCATCCTGAAAGGCCCTAAAGCCTGGGCCAACCTGAACACCAAAGATACCGACGTCTATGAAGGCGACTATCAGATGGTGGGCCGTCAAGGGCGTGGTTCCGCCGACAAAATGAAAATGCGTGACAGCAATCGCTACACCATTCTGGAAAACGGCTCCTTCACTTCCTGTCTGCCGGGAGATAATAGCTGGAGTGTCGTCGGTTCGGAAGTGATTCAAGACAGAGAAGAGCAGGTTGCTGAAATCTGGAACGCGCGTTTCAAGATTGCTGGCGTACCTGTTTTCTATAGCCCGTATTTACAGCTTCCTATCGGCGATAAACGACGCTCTGGCTTCCTGATCCCCAATGCAAAATATGGTAGCAGCAATGGCTTCGAACTGCTGACGCCCTATTACTGGAATATCGCCCCTAATTTTGACGCCACGATCACCCCGCATCTACAAACTAAGCGTGGTATGCAGTGGCAGAACGAATTCCGCTACCTGACCACACCGGGTCTTGGTGTCATTCAGTTCGACTGGCTGCCCAGCGACAATGAATACGCCAAAGTCTCCCCGCAGGATGATAACGACACCCGCTGGCTGTTCCACTGGGGTCACAGTGGCGTGATGGATCAGGTGTGGCGTTTTGACGCGGACTACACGAAAGTCAGCGACGATCGCTACTTCACCGATCTAGACTCGCATTACGGTTCGACCACCGATGGCTACGTCGCCCAAAAGCTCAGCGCAGGCTATGCGAACCAAAACTGGAACACAACGCTGTCCACCAGACGGTTCCAGGTCTTTTCCAATGCGACCAGCCGCGACGTCTACCGTGCTGAGCCGCAGCTCGATATCAATTATTACCAGAATGATATCGGCCCGGTTGATATGCACCTTTATGGTCAGGCGGTAAAATTTACCAACGTCAACGATAATCGGCCGGAAGCGACTCGTCTGCACGTTGAGCCAACGCTGAATCTTCCGCTGGCAAACCGCTGGGCTAGCCTGAACACCGAAGCGAAGCTATTAGCGACGCACTATCAGCAGGACAATCTGGATCGCTATCGTGCCGACCCTACCGTCACCGACGTCAATAAAAACGCACTCCAAAGTTCCGTTAACCGTGTCATGCCGCAATATAAAGTCGATGGTAAAATGGTCTTTGAACGCGAAATGGACTGGTCGCAGGCCTATACCCAGACGCTGGAACCTCGCGCGCAATATCTCTATGTCCCCTATCGCGATCAGAGCAGCATCCATACCTATGACTCTACGCTGATGCAGACCGACTATTCCGGCCTGTTCCGCGATCGCAGCTACAGCGGCTTGGATCGCATCGCGTCCGCAAATCAGATTGCGACCGGTGTCACTACGCGTATTTATGATGATGCATTGGTTGAACGTTTTAACGCTTCTATTGGTCAAATCTATTACTTCGATCGTCCACGTACCGGTGACCGCAATACGTCTCTCGATAAAAGTGATAACAACGGCAGCCAGGTGTGGGCCGGTGATTCCTTCCTGAAAATCGATGACAGGTGGGGCGTTCGCGGCGGTCTGCAATATGACAATCGTCTGAACGAAGTCGCGCTGGGTGACGCCGTGTTAGAATACCGTCGCGATGCAGAACGTCTGGTGCAGTTGAACTACCGTTACGCCAGCCCTGAATATATTCGCGACATGTTGCCGAACGTGACAAATCAGGGTTCTCAACAAGGTATTTCGCAGGTCGGTATCACTGCGAGCTGGCCGATCGTCGAACGTTGGGCGGTGGTTGGGGCTTATTATTACGACACCAAGGCTAATCAGCCAGCAAACCAGCTGATTGGTTTACAGTACAATACCTGTTGTTGGGCCGTGAGCGTCGGTTATGAACGTAAAATTACCGACTGGAACAGCGCCAACCGCAGCAGCGAATACGACAACAAAGTGTCATTTAATATCGAATTACGTGGTTTAAGCAGCAATTACAGTCTGGGTTCCGACAAAATGCTTCGCTCGGGTATTTTGCCTTACCAGCGCGCATTCTGATGTCATCCAGAGTGCTGAGCCGATAAGGGAAAACAGGCTGTCTCACTGAAACGTTGGAACTTTTAACCCGCCTTGCGGATGAAATAATGGGAAAGGTATGAAGAACTGGAGAACGCTTATTCTCGGATTGGCACTGAGTGCCTCTACCGCGTTCGCAGCACCACAGGTGGTTGATAAAGTCGCAGCAGTGGTCGACAACAGCGTCGTGTTGGAAAGTGATGTAAACAGTCTTTTGCAGTCGGTAAAACTGAATGCCCAGCAGGCCGGGCAGCAGTTGCCGGATGATGCCACGCTACGTCATCAGATTACCGATCGCCTGATCATGGATAACATCATCCTGCAAATGGCGCAGAAGATGGGTATCCAAGTGACGGATGAGCAGTTGAATCAGGCGATTACCAATATTGCCGCTCAGAACCGGATGTCTCTGGACCAGCTAAAAAGCCAATTGGCTTATGAAGGTCTGAACTACAACACCTACCGTAACCAGATTCGTAAAGAGATGCTGATTTCGGAAGTGCGTAACAACGAAGTCCGTCGTCGCATTACCGTACTGCCTCAGGAAGTCGATACGCTGGCTAAGCAAATCGCCACCCAGACCGGTGAAAACGATGAGCTGAACCTGAGCCACATTCTGATCCCATTACCGGAAAACCCGACTCAGCAGCAGGTTGATGAAGCGGAAAATCTGGCAACATCGCTGGTGAAGCAAATCAGTGAAGGCGCAGATTTTGGTAAGCTGGCCATCACTTATTCATCTGATTCTCAGGCGCTGAAAGGCGGCCAAATGGGCTGGGGCAAGCTGCAGGAGATCCCAACGCTGTTTGCCGAACGCTTAACGCAGGCGCAGAAAGGTCAGGTCGTCGGCCCGATCCGTTCTGGTGTAGGTTTCCACATTCTGAAAGTGAACGATATTCGCGGCGGTAACAAAAGCGTATCGGTAACCGAAACGCATGCTCGCCATATTCTGATCAAACCATCTGTCGTCATGACGGACAGTCAGGCGCAAGCCAAGCTGGCCGAAGTGGCACAGCAGATCAAAAACGGCAGCACCGATTTCGCTTCGCAAGCCAAACTGCTCTCTCAGGATCCAGGTTCAGCGAATCAGGGCGGCGACCTTGGCTGGGCTTCTCCAGATATGTACGATCCAGCCTTCCGCGATGCGTTGTTGAAACTGAAGAAAGGCGAAATCAGTCAGCCTGTTCATTCCTCTTTTGGCTGGCACCTGATTCAGCTGCTGGATACCCGCCAGGTTGATAAAACCGACGCGGCGCAAAAAGAGCAAGCGTACCGTATGATCTTTAATCGTAAGTTCGCTGAAGAAGCGCAAACCTGGATGCAGGAACAGCGTGCAGCGGCCTATGTCAAAGTGATTAATGGTGCCAGTAACTAATGCAGACTGAGAGCAATACGCCACGCGTTGTGATCACCCCCGGCGAACCCGCCGGGATTGGCCCCGATCTGGTGATTGCTCTGGCTCAGCAGGCCTGGCCTGTAGAGCTAGTGATCTGTGCGGATCCTGACCTGTTACTCAGTCGCGCATTGCAGTTGTCCATGCCGCTGACGCTGCGTGACTATCAACCCGGTCAGCGCGCACAGCCACAGCAGGCAGGTAGTCTGACCATTCTGCCGATCGCCGCACCGGCAACCATCATTCCAGGTGACTTGAATGTCGCTAACAGCGCTTATGTTGTTGAGACACTGGCGCGTGCGTGTGATGGCTGTCTGAACGGCGAATTCGCCGCGCTGATTACCGGCCCGGTACATAAAGGCATTATCAACGATGCAGGTGTCCCATTCAGCGGGCACACTGAGTTTTTCGCCGATCGCAGTCACTGTGAACGTGTCGTCATGATGCTGGCAACGGAAGAACTGCGCGTCGCCTTAGCGACCACGCATCTGCCGCTTGCAGCCGTTTCTGCGGCGATTACCCGCCAGAGCCTGCACGAAGTCATCACGATTTTGCATCATGACTTGCAGACAAAATTCGGTATCGCTCAACCGCAAATCTATGTGTGTGGGCTAAATCCTCATGCTGGTGAAGGCGGCCATATGGGCCGTGAAGAGCTGGATGTGATTAACCCCGCGCTGGATGAACTACGGCAGCAGGGCATCACGCTGGTTGGGCCGCTACCTGCCGACACGCTTTTCCAGCCTAAGTATCTGCAACACGCTGACGCCGTTTTGGCGATGTACCACGATCAAGGGCTCCCGGTTCTGAAATATCAGGGCTTCGGGCGCGCCGTTAATATCACGTTGGGGTTACCTTTTATTCGTACGTCGGTCGATCACGGTACAGCGCTAGAGCTGGCCGCAACCGGCAGCGCCGACCCCGGCAGCTTCATCACGGCATTAAATCTTGCCATTAAAATGATAAAACACAGTAATGAATAATCGCGTACACCAAGGTCACTTCGCCCGTAAACGTTTTGGGCAAAACTTTTTAAACGATCACTTCGTGATCGATAGCATCGTTTCGGCGATTCATCCTCAGCCAGGTCAAGCGGTCGTCGAGATCGGTCCCGGCCTCGGCGCGTTGACCGCGCCCGTTGGCGATCGGATGGATCGTTTTACCGTTATTGAGCTGGATAGGGATCTGGCAGCACGGTTGGAAAAACACCCAACCCTGAAAGATAAGCTGACCATTATTCAGCAAGATGCCATGACGATCGATTTCTCCGCGCTCGCTGAACAGGCTGGGCAACCGCTGCGTGTTTTCGGCAACCTGCCGTATAATATTTCCACACCGCTGATGTTCCACTTGTTCACCTATACTCAATCTATCCGCGACATGCACTTTATGTTGCAGAAAGAAGTGGTTAACCGTTTAGTGGCGGGTCCGAACAGTAAAGCCTTTGGGCGTTTGAGCGTCATGGCACAATATTATTGCCAGATAATCCCAGTGCTTGAAGTGCCACCGGAAGCATTCAAGCCCGCGCCTAAAGTTGATTCTGCCGTCGTGCGACTTGTTCCTCATGCCGAGATCCCCTATCCAGTCAAGGATATCCGCGTATTGAGCCGCATCACGACGGAAGCGTTTAACCAGCGCCGTAAGACATTGCGTAACAGTCTGGGTAACCTGTTCACCCCAGAAATCCTCACCGAGCTGGGGATCAATGTCACCAGTCGCGCAGAGAATGTGACCGTTGAGCAATATTGCCGATTGGCGAACTGGCTGAGCGAGCATCCTGCAAAACAGGAATAACTGGAGTTCATCATGATTAATGCGCCCCGTGTTTGTTTACAGGTTCAGAGCTTCTATGTGGAATCACAGTCGGAGCCTGATGAAGAACGTTTCGTGTTTGCTTACACGATTACGATCCGCAATCTGGGGCGTCATGAAGTCCAGCTTTTGGGGCGTTATTGGCAGATCACCAACGGTAACGGTCGCCAGACTGAAGTTCAGGGTGAAGGCGTAGTCGGCGAACAGCCGATTATCCAACCCGGCGGCGAATTCCAATATACCAGCGGTGCCGTCATAGAAACGCCTCTTGGCACGATGGAAGGCCACTACCATATGGTTGACCATCAAGGTAAAGCGTTTCAGGTCCCAATTCCCGTTTTCCGTCTGGCTATCCCTTCACTGATACATTAATTATGTCTACCTATTTAGTTGGCGATGTTCACGGCTGTTACGTTGAACTGAATGCGCTATTGGCGCAAGTTTCCTTTAATCCAGAGCAAGATACGCTTTGGTTAACCGGCGATTTAGTCGCTCGCGGGCCGGATTCGCTTCAGGTTCTGCGCTTCGTTCGTTCTCTCGGTTCCTCTGTCCGTATGGTGCTTGGCAATCACGATCTGCACCTGCTGGCCGTTTATGCGGGTATCAGCCGTAATAAGCCGAAAGATCGTCTCAACGAGCTCTTCACCGCACCGGACGCCGACGAGCTTATCAACTGGCTACGCCGCCAGCCGATTCTACAGGTTGATGAAGAATTGAAGCTGGTGATGGCGCACGCGGGCATCACGCCGCAGTGGGATCTGCCGACGGCGCTCATGTGCGCACGCGAAGTCGAGTCGATCCTGAGCAGCGACAGCTACCCACTTTTCCTCGATGCCATGTATGGCGATATGCCGAACCATTGGAGCCCAGAGCTCAGCGGTCTGGCTCGTCTACGCTTTAGCACCAATGTCTTTACCCGTATGCGCTACTGCTTCTCCGGCGGACAGCTGGATATGCTCTGCAAAGAGCCGCCAAGTCAGGCCCCTTCTCTGCTAAAACCGTGGTTTGAACTGCCGAGCCAGGTTGCAGGGGAATACGCTATTGCCTTCGGCCATTGGGCATCACTGGAAGGGAAAGGCACGCCGGAAAACATTTACGCACTGGATACCGGGTGCTGTTGGGGGGGAGAACTGACGATGCTGCGTTGGGACGATAAGCGCTATTTCACGCAACCATCACTCTCATCAAACACCGAACTCTCTGGCGAGATCGCACCCTTATCGGGTGAGTAAAGGCGAGAAAGCATTGACTCTATTACCAGCCGTGCTGGTTTCATAGAAAAGGGAAAGCCGTCCCAGACTGAGCCTTTTGGGATGGCGGTACGACCAAATCCTCGGTGGGAATCGACCAGATGCCACCGCCAAGAAACCCGGCTAAACCAACGGCTTCTACGTCGCCTGATGGTAATTCACGGCGGCGTGGATCGCTCAGACGGTCAGTATTCAGATTACGGTTTCTATTCGTCATGCGTACTGTCTCCTACCTATCAAACACTGCGACTCAACGGCATTTCGATTTAACGACGAAAGCCGTTACCCGTTTTGATACTAACGATGACAGATGACGGAAATGTGACCCTTTTCGTAGGAAATGGAGAGTTAGCCCCTCACTATGGTTGCTTATGGGCTTCAACGGCGGGTTTGGTCAGCGGTTGAGAAGCCGCAGAATATTGCACCACCAGCATCCCCATAATGATTAACGCGACACCCGCGATTCGTCCCAGCGTAGCAGGCTTCACTGCCAGCCCCATCAAACCAAAATGATCGATCATCAGCGATGCCACAACCTGACCGACAATCACACAGACGATAAAACCTGACGCCCCGAGCTTTGGCGTCAGCAATAATGCGGCGGTGATATAAGCCACGCCCGCCACTCCGCCCAGCCAGATCCACCACGGCCCCTGCAAGGCATTGCCAAGTGTTGGCGTGGGCACCCGGGCAGCAAACAAAATCGGCAACAGCACGCAGATGCTGACCAGCAGGGACACCAGTGTTGCCCAAAGTGGATGGCCTAACGAGCGCCCCAGCACCGCATTGCTGGCAGCCTGAAAAGGCACAATGCTTCCGGCAAGCACAGCAATACCCAGTGGCAACAATGATGAGAGAGAAAAAGAAGAGAATAACGACATGGAGCCCCCTGATTCACAATATAAGTTCACAACGTAATTGGGATGTTCCAATACTCCATCATCCATTAAACTGATGGAAATTCGTAATTTATACGGAAGGCATTCATAGAATGGATGATTTACGTCGTATCGATATGAATCTGCTGCTAACACTTCATGCACTGTTGACGGAAAAACACGTCACGCGGGCAGCGCTGCGCCTGCACCGCAGTCAGCCTGCCGTCAGCCATTCATTATCACAGCTTCGCCAGATTTTTAACGATCCGCTATTAGTTCGGCGTGAAGTCGGTCTGACGCTAACGACCCGCGCTCAGGCGCTACTCGGCCCGCTGGAACAGGCGCTTGATCAGTTGAACGGGCTTATCCAGACACCACAGTTCGATCCGCGTCATAGCACGCGACATTTCCGTTTGGCACTGTCTGATTACGGTACGAATGCAGTTTTGCCAACGCTCATGCGGCATCTACGCGTGCAGGCACCCGGTATTTCGCTGGCTGTCAGCCATGCTGGCCGTGAAATGATGCTGGCACAGCTGATCGATGGGGAAATCGACTTCGGCCTTGGCGTATTTCCTGAACACCCGCCTGAAATACACGCCGAGCTTCTCTTTGAAGAACAGTTCGCCTGTCTGGCCGACCGCACCACGCTGCCGGAAAACGGTACGCTGTCGTTTGAAGCATGGCTGGAACGGCCACATGTTCTGGTCACGATGCATCCCGATTCAGCCAATGAAGTGGACAGCGCGCTTGCTGCAAGCGGCCTATCGCGCAATGTCGTGCTGACGCTGCCCCACTGGCATGCCGCCATCAATCTCATTGCCGGTACTGACCTAATTTTGACCGCTGCACGGCGCAGCATGGCCCACATCACTACGCCAGACTTACACATTTTTCCGCCGCCGTTCGTGATACCCAACTTTGCATTCCAGCAGGTGTGGCATACGCGACGCGAGAGCGACCCTGCACATCGCTGGCTGAGAAAAGCCATTTGGGATAGCTGTCGGGCGGG
This sequence comes from Pectobacterium sp. S5, assembly GCF_051707265.1. Classification (NCBI taxonomy): domain Bacteria; kingdom Pseudomonadati; phylum Pseudomonadota; class Gammaproteobacteria; order Enterobacterales; family Pectobacteriaceae; genus Pectobacterium; species Pectobacterium sp. S5. Next base: position 161,888 of record NZ_JAULSZ010000003.1, on the reverse strand, counting down.
GAAGTAAAACATCAGGTCAGAAACGAAAAACCCGCAAAGGCGGGTTTAGCTATTCATCGACAGAATGTTATCGCAGGAAAGACGCTTAGCGACGTTCCAGAATTTCGAAGCAGTAACTGTGTGAGTTGCGCTCGTCAGCATCATGAAATTCGCTGAAAACAGACTGCCATTCGTCCGGCTCATAGTCAGGGAAATGCGTGTCGCCTTCCACTTCAGCATCAATGTGCGTCAGATAGAGGCGGTTAGCCTGCGGCAGCATTTGTTGATAGATACTGCCGCCGCCAATCACCATCACTTCCTCGACGTCGCCCGCCGCCGCCAGCGCAGCATCCAGCGAAGAGACCCAGGTCACACGATCGTCATCACCGGGATGATTGCTGACGACAATGTTCAGTCGGCCGGGCAGCGGCTGACCGATAGAACGGAAAGTATTACGCCCCATAATAATCGGCTTATTAAGCGTATTACGCTTAAACCATGCCAGATCGGCTGGCAAATGCCACGGCATCGCGTTTTCCATACCAATCACGCGATCCACTGCCAGTGCAGCAATCAAACTAATAACCATGGTGAAAAAACCCTATAGGTCAGAAAATTGCTGACACTATACGGAAAGCCCTTTCGCTCGTCGACATAGATACAAGACCGAAACGTAATATAAGAGTTTTATACTCCCGGCCGTTTACGGTAGAGCCAGATCCCCGGTAAAGACAGGCCGATAGAGAGCGCACCGACGATAAAACTGGCCTTCAGGAAATTGGTCATCATGACGTTCATCAGCGCTTCGCTGTAGCCAAGGTGCGAAATTTCCACCACCGAAATCATCGCCGTATAGGCAGAAATGCCGGGAAACATCGGGATCACCGCCGCTACGGTAAAGACTTTCGGATGCGCCAGCAACCAGCGTGACCAGCGAATACCGATGATGCCAATGAGGATTGCCGCCAAAAACGACGCCCACTCGATATTCATGCCGAAATGTATCGCCAGAAACCGTACGCCATGCCCGACACCGCCCAGCAGCGCACAATAAGGCAGCACTTTCAGCGGCACGTTGAAGACCATCGCAAACCCCAACGCAGGAACCGCCGCCAGCACCATATCCTGCAACAGTGCCCACAGTAAACTTAAGCCCATCCGCGTAACCCCCACAGCGACATCGCCATCACGACCCCAATACAGGTTGCCAGCGTCAGTAAACTCGCGACCGTCCAGCGTGCCAGACCGGTATTCACGTGCCCTTTAAACATATCTGCCACGGCGTTAATCAATGGAAAGCCAGGAACCAGCAGCAGCACGCTCGCCGCCATCGCTACCGTCGAGGTTTGAGAAAAAGCGGGTAAACGCATCAACAATCCAGATGCCGACGTCGCAACAAACGCCGTAATACAGAAGTTGATCAACGGATTCAGGTGTCGCGCCGTAAACACCTGTCGGACATACATCGCCAGACCGCTGGCAATCAGCGTGACGATAAACGCATCCCACCCACCACCGTTCAAGCGGCTGAAGCAGCCGCAGGAAAGCGCGACAACGGACACCATCAGCCAGCGCGGATAGCGCAGCGGCTTGATATTTCCCAGACGTTTTTCCACCCCTGCCACATCCAGCAGTTTATGCTCGGCCATGATGACCGCATGCTGAACCTCAATGACGACGTGCATATTAATGCCACGGTCCACATTCTTCCGCGTCGACGTCAGGCAATGCCCCTGCATGATGGTTGTCAGCACAATCGAATTTGCTGAGATGGAGCTCTCAACGCTATCAGCGCCGAGCGCCATACCCAGCCGTGACGACAGCTGTTCTACCACCATACTCTCTGCGCCGTGCTGTAACAGCAGCAGCGCGCACTGGATGCACAGTCGGGTTATTTCCCGCTGCTGTGGCGCTTCGCCCATCCGTTTTGCGTCACTTAATGATTCACGGTTCTCACGTTCACTGACCATGTTGTTATCTCAACCTGCCCCTGAAATTAACCACAAAAAACTAAAGGATAATTGTTAACATATCACCGCCGAATAACCAATAAGTGTGATGCGAATTCATTATTCTGGCGCTATCATTTCAAACGTTCTTACTATTTCACTCTCTGGGATGACCATGTTAGAAACATCGCTGTTTGTCGCCACTATCGCCACGCTGGGGATGCTTTCTCCCGGCCCCGACTTTTTCCTCGTCATCAAGAACGCCACACGCTACCCACGCGTTACCGCACTGATGACCGCGTTTGGCGTAATCTGCGGCGTGGCGACCCACATGGCGTACTGCGTTGCCGGGCTGGCCGTCGTCATCACCACGACACCGTGGCTGTTTAATGTACTGAAATATGCGGGTGCCGCCTATCTGATCTGGATCGGTATTCAGGCGTTATTTGCGCGCGGCGGAAGCAAGATGGATGTCTCAAATCAGGGACAGCAAAGCATCAGCCTGAAAAAAGCGTTCCTGCAAGGTTACCTCTGTAATCTGCTGAATCCGAAAGCGACGCTGTTCTTTCTGGCGATGTTCACACAGGTCTTGAATATTCACTCCGGCATCGCTGAAAAGCTGTGGTACGCCATGATTATCTGGCTGTTATCCGTCATCTGGTGGCCGCTGCTGGTCATGCTTTTCCAAAGCGAACCGGTACGGCGCGGCCTGACTAAAGCACAGAAACTGGTGGATAAACTGCTCGGCACGGTGTTGATCGCACTGGGTATCAAAGTCGCGCTGGGTTAATACTTGAGGTGTGCTTGTTCGCCGATAACAGACAAGTTCAATGTAAAAACCCCTCTCCGATTTTTACCGGAAAGGGGTTCTCATTTTATCCAGAAACGCGGTTAGTTGCTGGCAAAATACACACGTATCCGATGTTGATCGGGATCGAGCGCCACAAACGTCAAACCGAAATCCATTTGGGTTATTTCCTGAATAAGAGTAATACCCCGTCTCTTCCAACTTTCATAAACCGCCTCTAATTCCGCCTCATTCTCGACACGAATGGCTAATTCACTACCACCACCAGCCAGCTCAGCCGTAGGCTTAACCTCATGTTTAGACCACAGCCCCAATAAGAAACCGGAATCAAAGGCAAACATGGCATAGTTTTCCGACTGTTCAATTGACTGAAGATCAAACAGCTCACGATAAAAACGCTCACTGGCAACAGCATTTTCCACGTATAAAATAATAAGATTCGGTGCGTTCATCAGAGATTCCCTGTAGCAGGTGAGTAATAAGCAGAAGCCTTCTGCTTGCCTGAATGCATCGTAGTACACACCGTTGACAATTTTTGTCAGTAGCCATCACTGCTGAGGTATGTCCTCTTTTTCATGCCATTCTTTTAATAACTGCTGGCGGCGACGAGGATAACGCTGTTCCAAAATCGTCATGCCACGGATATGGTCAGCCCTAAAATGACGGAACTGCTGACGAAGCTCACACCAGGCGGCAATCACATACGCTTGATCGAAAAAACCTAATGCAAACGGCCAGATAATGCGGTGAGACTCATTGCCCTGAAGGTCACAGTAAACGATCTCGGTACGACGCTCGGTACGAATTGCGTGGCGTAAAACTGATAGCTCGATAACCATTGGGGTAACAAATTCTGCCTTACCCACTAATAACCCTGAAGAATCGAGCGCGTTGCGTAATTCCGGTGGTAATACCGCCGCAATCTTCATCAATGCATTACGGGCCGCACGCCCCAAACGCTCATCCGTTCTTCTGACGACCCAGCGCGAACCCAATACCAATGCTTCGATTTCCTCTTCTGAAAACATCAGTGGGGGTAGCATGAACCCCGGGCGCAGGACATATCCTAACCCTGCCTCTCCCTCAATATGCGCCCCCTGCAATTGTAGTGTGGCGATATCGCGATAGAGAGTTCTCTGGCTCACGCCTAATTTCTCCGCAAGATAGGCTCCCGTGACGGGAAAACGGTGGTGGCGCAATATCTGTAAAAGATCGAGTAAACGCTGCGTTCTGGACATAATCTTACCTTGGCTTGAGGCGTGGAAAGTCCCTTCAATATCAGTCTGAAAGACGAGTGGCCGAAAAGAGAATTTCAGACGAAATAAAAAATACAAAAAAGCCAGCGCTGTTGCCAACGCTGGCTTTTATTATCCGCTTACCGCCGACCGAAGTCGGTCAATCAGCCTTTAATCATCGCATGCATTTCCTGCACGGAAGTCACTTTCTCCGTCGGATCTGCCGTCAACGACATGGCCGTGGCGAAACCGCCGTTCAGCGTCGTGTCGTAGTGCACCTTGTATTGCAGTGCGCTGCGGCGAATCAGCTTGGAATCTTCAATCGCTTGACGCCCTGCGGTGGTGTTGACGATGTAGGTGTACTCGCCGTTCTTGATGCGGTCCTGAATGTGCGGACGACCTTCATGCACCTTGTTCACCAGACGCGGATTAATACCGGCTTCGCCCAGCTCAATCGCCGTGCCGTGCGTGGCATCCAGCTCAAAGCCGTACTTCAGCAGCTTGGCCGCCAGATCCACCACGCGAGCTTTGTCGCCTTCACGTACCGACAACAGCGCACGTCCGGTTTTCTTCATGTGTGAACTGCTGCCCAACATCGCTTTAGCAAACGCTTCAGCAAACGTGCGGCCTACGCCCATGACTTCACCGGTTGAACGCATTTCTGGCCCCAGAATCGGGTCAACGCCAGGGAATTTGTTGAACGGCAGCACCACTTCTTTTACCGAGTAATACGGCGGGATAATTTCTTTCGTGACGCCCTGCTCAGCCAGCGTTTTGCCTGCCATCACGCGTGCCGCGACTTTCGCCAACGGAACACCCGTCGCTTTCGAGACAAACGGTACGGTACGCGCCGCACGTGGGTTCACTTCAATCAGATAAACTTCGTTATCCTTCACCGCGAACTGCACGTTCATCAGACCGCGAACGCAGAGTTCAAACGCCAGTTTTTCAACCTGCTGGCGCATCACGTCCTGAATCTCTTTGCTCAGCGTATAAGCCGGCAGTGAACAAGCCGAGTCGCCGGAGTGAACGCCCGCCTGCTCGATGTGCTCCATAATGCCGCCAATCAGCACGCGCTCGCCGTCACAAATCGCATCAACATCAACTTCGATGGCATCATCAAGGAAGCGGTCTAACAGCACCGGCGCATCGTTGGACACGCTAACCGCGTTTTGGAAGTAACGACGCAGGTCGATTTCGTCGTACACGATTTCCATCGCGCGGCCGCCCAGAACATAAGAAGGACGGACAACCAGCGGGTAACCAATGCCACGCGCTTTTTCTACCGCTTGCTCAATGGTCGCGACCGTGGCGTTAGCCGGTTGCTTCAGCCCCAGACGATTAACGGCCTGTTGGAAACGTTCGCGGTCTTCTGCACGGTCAATCGCATCTGGGCTGGTGCCGATAACTGGCACACCCGCAGCTTCCAGCGCACGCGCCAGTTTCAATGGCGTCTGGCCACCGTACTGCACAATCACGCCTTTTGGCTTCTCGATGCGGACGATTTCCAGCACGTCTTCAAACGTTACTGGTTCGAAGTACAGACGGTCAGACGTATCGTAGTCTGTTGAAACGGTTTCCGGGTTGCAGTTGACCATGATGGTTTCATAACCATCTTCACGCAGCGCCAGTGAAGCGTGGACGCAGCAGTAGTCAAATTCGATCCCTTGACCAATGCGGTTCGGCCCACCGCCCAGTACCATGATTTTGTCACGATCCTGAGTTGGATTGGCTTCACACTCTTCTTCGTACGTGGAGTACATGTAAGCTGTATCGGTCGAAAATTCTGCCGCACAGGTATCGACACGCTTATAGACCGGATGCAGGTCAAACTTATCGCGCAGCTTGCGAATTTCGCTTTCCGCCACGCCAGCCAACGTCGCCAGACGCGCATCGGCAAAGCCTTTACGCTTCAAGGCACGCAGGAAATCAGCATCCAGCGCGGTGACACCTTTTTCAGCAACCTGCTCTTCCAGACGCACCAGCTCTTCAATCTGCACCAGGAACCAGCGGTCAACGTTGGTCAGGTTAAACACGCCATCGACAGACATCCCCGCACGGAAAGCATCGGCGATGTACCAGATACGCTCGGCACCCGCATCTTTCAGCTCGCGGCGGATTTTGGTCAGCGCTTCTGGATCGTCCAGATCCACTTTCGGATCGAAGCCAGTCGCGCCCACTTCCAGGCCACGCAGCGCTTTCTGCAAGGATTCCTGCTGCGTACGACCAATCGCCATCACTTCACCCACAGATTTCATCTGCGTGGTCAGACGGTCGTTAGCACCAGCGAATTTCTCGAAGTTGAAACGCGGAATCTTAGTCACAACGTAGTCGATAGCAGGCTCGAAAGACGCTGGCGTACGACCACCAGTGATGTCGTTCATCAGCTCATCGAGCGTGTAACCCACTGCCAGCTTGGCCGCGATTTTTGCAATCGGGAAGCCCGTCGCTTTAGACGCCAGCGCGGAAGAACGTGATACACGCGGGTTCATCTCAATCACGATCAGACGGCCGGTTTTCGGGTTTACCGAGAACTGAACGTTAGAACCGCCTGTTTCTACGCCGATTTCACGCAGTACCGCCATCGAGGCGTTACGCATGATTTGATATTCTTTGTCGGTCAGCGTTTGTGCAGGTGCAACGGTGATGGAGTCTCCGGTGTGGATCCCCATGGCATCGAAGTTTTCGATTGAGCAGACGATGATGCAGTTGTCGTTCTTATCACGCACCACTTCCATCTCATACTCTTTCCAACCGATCAGCGATTCATCAATCAGCAGCTCTTTGGTTGGAGAAAGATCCAGGCCGCGTTCGCAGATCTCTTCGAACTCTTCACGGTTGTAAGCGATACCGCCACCGGTGCCGCCCATCGTAAAGGAAGGACGGATGATGCACGGGAAGCCGACGTCAGCTGCAACCGCCAGCGCTTCTTCCATATTGTGTGCAATACCGGAACGCGCGGTATCCAGACCGATCTTCTTCATTGCCACGTCGAAGCGGCGGCGATCTTCTGCTTTATCAATCGCATCCGCCGTTGCACCAATCATGGTCACGCCGAATTCGGCCAGCACGCCCTGACGTTCCAGTTCCAGCGCACAGTTCAGCGCAGTCTGGCCGCCCATCGTTGGCAGCACGGCATCTGGGCGCTCTTTTTCAATGATTTTGCGCACTACTTCCCAGTGAATCGGCTCGATGTAGGTCGCATCGGCCATTTCCGGGTCGGTCATGATAGTTGCCGGGTTGGAGTTCACCAGAATAACGCGGTAACCCTCTTCACGCAGCGCTTTACACGCCTGTGCACCAGAGTAGTCAAACTCACACGCCTGGCCGATAACAATCGGGCCTGCGCCCAGAATCAGGATGCTTTTAATATCTGTACGTTTTGGCATTTTCTCGCTCCTGATTATTTAGCTGAAGAACGGTAAGTCTGAATCAAGTCAATAAAGTGGTCGAACAGCGGCGCGGCATCATGCGGGCCTGGGCTCGCTTCTGGGTGACCCTGGAAGCTGAACGCGGGCTTATCCGTGCGGTGAATCCCCTGAACCGTATGGTCAAACAGGGATTTATGCGTGACGCGCAGCGTGGCAGGCAGATTATTTTCATCAACCGCAAAGCCGTGGTTCTGCGCGGTAATCATCACACAGTTGTTATCCAGATCTTTGACCGGATGGTTGCCACCGTGGTGACCCAGCTTCATTTTGATGGTCTTCGCACCGCTTGCCAGAGCTAGCAGTTGGTGACCCAGACAGATACCGAATACCGGAATATCCGTTTCCAGGAAGGTTTTGATCGCGCGAATCGCATAATCGCACGGTTCCGGGTCGCCCGGGCCGTTAGAGAGGAAAATACCGTCTGGATTCAGCTTCAGTACGTCCTCAGCAGGTGTCTGCGCCGGAACGACCGTCAAGCGGCAACCGCGATCCACCAGCATACGCAGAATGTTGCGTTTCACACCGTAGTCATAAGCAACAACGTGGTAAGGCAGTTCGCTTTCATTTTTCGCCGCAGGCAATTCGCCTTCCAGCGTCCAGCTTCCCTGTAACCAGCTGTAGCTTTCTGGCGTCGTCACTTCTTTTGCCAGATCCATGCCCTTCAGCCCTGGGAACGCTTTCGCTTTCTCCAGCGCGACGGCGGCATCCGGCGCATCACCCGCAATGATGCAGCCATTCTGTGCGCCTTTTTCACGCAGCAGACGGGTCAGTTTACGAGTATCGATATCAGCAATGGCGACGATGTTGTTGCGTTTGAGGTATTCAGACAGGCTTTCTTCACTACGGTAGTTGCTGGCAATCAGAGGTAAATCGCGAATCACCAGACCTTGAGCCTGTACAGAGGGGGATTCTTCATCGTTGGCATTGGCGCCGACATTACCGATATGGGGATAAGTGAGAGTGACAATCTGGCGGGAATAGGAAGGATCAGTAAGGATTTCTTGATAACCGGTCATCGACGTATTGAAGACCACTTCCCCCACTGCCGACCCTTCTGCCCCAATGGCCCGACCGTGGAATTGGGTTCCGTCTTCCAGAACCAATAGCGCTGACTTAATCAAAACACCCTCCAAGGAATAAACAATCACGTTATTTGCATATTAATTCAGATTTGAGTCACTAAATCAATGCAAAAACTACCTGTAAGGCCAATTTTTGGCAAATTGGGCGCATTTTAATGATGGTCTTCCCGATTGTCTACCCAAACCGCTTTTTTTCTCTTATTTTTATGCTTTACGAAATAAATAGTGGCCCACTGACGTAAAAAACCCGATCAACTTAGATAAGTAAACGGTTGCGAGACAACATCGTTAAAATAAGGATAACAAATCGCCAGTAAAGGGTATTTCGGGAGTAACAAGGAAGAATTACCGCTAAAAAATCGAATTAAAAACAGAAAAAAAGAAACAACAAGATAAAATTGATACGTAACAGGTAAAAATAAAGGTGATCTTAAAAATAACCACCTTTATCAGCTAGATATAATTTTTTATAAACAATTAAATACTACAAATCATCCAGAGAAAGCACATCGCTCATATCAAAAAGGCCACTTTCTTTCGAATTAATCCAGACAGCGGCTCTTACTGCGCCATTGGCAAACGTCATACGGCTCGATGCCTTGTGGGTAATCTCAACACGCTCGCCAATGTCAGCAAACATCGCCGTATGTTCACCGACAATATCGCCCGCTCGCACGGTAGCAAAACCAATGCTTTTCGGATCGCGTTCACCCGTATAACCTTCACGCGCGTACACGGCACAGGACTTCAGATCGCGTCCCAGCGCATCGGCGATCGCTTCGCCCATCGCCAGTGCGGTACCCGACGGCGCATCCACTTTGTGGCGGTGGTGTGCTTCAATAATTTCGATATCAGTATAGTCACCCATGACCTTGGCCGCTTTTTCCAGCAGCTTCAGCATGACATTAACGCCAACGCTGAAGTTCGCCGCAAATACAATCCCGATATCCTGTGCAGCCTGCTTAATCGCCGCTTTCCCTGCGTCATCAAAGCCGGTTGTGCCAATAATCATGCCTTTACGGTGCTGACGGCAAAATGCCAGATGCGCTAAGGTGCCTTCTGGGCGGGTGAAGTCGATCAAAATATCGAAATCATTCTGCACGGCATCCAGGCTTTCATTCACGGTAATACCGCTTTTCCCCAGCCCGGCGAGTTCACCAGCATCGCTGCCTATCAGAGACGAACCAGAACGCTCCAGCGCCGCGCCCAATACCACGCCGTCCATTTGCTCGATAGCCTGAATCAGCTGGCGTCCCATACGGCCACCGGCACCTACAACCGCAATACGGATGGATGAATCCTTCATAATGTCTCTCTCTTTTTGATCCTGACGACATAAAAATAACATCAGGTTAACGGGCGCTGCACACTACCGCCAGCGGATTTACCGCCAGATTAGAAAATACTGTTTGAAGCCGCAGAAAATCAGCAAAACTGTCTAACCAAAGGTATCAGAATGGCGCTCAGAGCGGTGAAAAGCCGTAAGGTATTTGAAGATAAGCAGAAGTGGTCAAAATTAAAGCATATGGCATAACGCATAAAAATTCATTTTTATGCATTAACATTTTCATGAGTGAATATAGGGTGAGAAAACGGAAGGGGATAACTGCGGCAAGGCCAAAGCCCTACCGCAGAAACAGCATTAATCTACCTGTTTGACGTCAACACGCAGCTCTTTCGGCACTTCAAAGACGATGTTTTCTTCACGTCCCTGCATTTCAATTGCCACCTTACCGCCTAATTCTTTCAGGCGCTGAATCACCTGTTGTACCAGAATATCCGGTGCCGATGCGCCTGCGGTTACCCCAACATGTGAAGCGCCCGCTAGCCATGATTCCTGGATATCTTCGGATGAATCAATCAGGTAAGCCGCTTTCCCCGCGCGCTGTGCCAATTCAGCCAAGCGGTTGGAGTTTGAGGAGTTTTTAGAGCCTACGACAAAAACGACATCAGCCTTATCCGACAAGTGGCGAACAGCTTCCTGACGATTAGTCGTGGCATAGCAGATGTCATCTTTACGCGGGCCAACAATCTGCGGGAAACGCTCACGCAAGGCATCGATCACCGCATAGGTATCATCAACAGAAAGCGTGGTTTGCGTCATAAAGCACAGGTTGCTTTCGTCTTTTACCTGTAGCTGCCAGACATCCTCAGGGGACTCTACCAGATACATGCCGCCGTCCGCACTGCTGTACTGCCCCATCGTCCCTTCAACTTCAGGGTGTCCAGCATGCCCGATAAGAATCGCTTCTACGCCTTTCTTACTGGCTCTGGCCACTTCCATATGCACCTTGGTCACGAGCGGACAGGTCGCATCGAATACCGTCAGATCGCGGTTTTTGGCTTCATTACGTACCGCTTGCGAAACGCCATGTGCAGAGAAAATCAGAATCGCACCATCCGGCACGTCTTCAATCTGCTCAATAAAAATCGCGCCACGTTCGCGTAATCCGTTGACCACATAGCGGTTATGTACCACTTCATGACGGACGTAGATCGGCGTACCAAAAAGCTCCAGCGCACGTTCCACAATGCTGATAGCCCGATCGACACCGGCACAAAAGCCGCGCGGATTAGCCAGCAGGATCTGCATGTGTCACCTCCTGTTGTACGGGATCGATATCCAGCACTTCAAGATCGAAGGTAATCGCCTGACCGGATAGCGGGTGGTTGAAATCCACGGTGACCGACTCTTCGGTCACATCGCGGATAATCCCCGGCATATCATTCCCGGCAACACCGCTGAACAGCATGATGGTGCCAACATCCGGCACACCGGTCTGGGCGAAATCACGACGCAAGAAGAACTGGATCAGATTCGGGTTGGTCGGCCCAAAGGCCGACTCCGGAGGCAGCGTAAACTTGCGTTTATCGCCACGCTTCAATCCCAACAGATGTTGTTCCAACGCTTCAGACAGGCTGCCGTCGCCAAGGCGAAACAGCGCTGGCTTGCCGCGTTCACGCGTAGATTCAGCCGCTGAGCCATCCTCTAGCGTCAGAATAAAATGCACCAGCAGCGCGCTGTTATGCTGAACACTCTCGGACATCAGTGACCCTTTTGCTTAACGGTATCAGTATCATCATGCGTACTGAAAAACCCTTCCAGTACGATGAGCGCCGCACCAATACAGATAGCAGTATCGGCAAGGTTAAACGTGGCGAAGTGCCAGTCACCGACATAGAAGTCGATGAAATCGACAACAAATCCGTGCCATGTCCGGTCAAACAGATTGCCCAGTGCGCCGCCGATAATCAGCGAATACGCAATGTTATTGAGCCGCTGTTTGACGCTGCCACGGTACATCATCACCAGCAGTGCAACCACGATAGCAATCGCGATGCCAGCAAAGAACCAGCGTTGCCAACCGCCTTTATCCGCCAGGAAGCTGAATGCTGCGCCGTAGTTACGGGCGTAATGCAGATTCAGAGAAGGCATCACTGGCACCGTATCGCCCAGCGCAAAGTGGGCAAGAATCCACTGTTTGCTACCAAGATCGACAATTAAAACCAGTATCGCCAGCCAAAGCCAGCGCAGTCCACTCGAACAGATCTTATTCATCAGACAAATTTACGCTCTTCGCCGTTACCGCCCACGTTAGTCGCACAGCGACCACACACTTCAGGATGCTCGGCATTGCTACCGATATCCGTCTCGTAATGCCAGCAGCGTGGACACTTGTGCCCTTCTGCCTCACTTAAGGCAATTTTCAGTCCAGTGAGTTCCGTTTCCTGCGCGTTATCCGGCGCATTTTCATAACGTTCCACCAGCGCTTTTGACGTCAACAACGCAAAGTGCAGTTCCTGACGCAGCTGGTTCAGCTTACCCGCCAGATTGGCATCGGCGTACAACGTAACAGAGGCTTCCAGCGATCCACCGATACGTTTGTCATTACGCGCCTGCTCGATGACTTTGTTCACTTCGCTACGCACTTTCAGGACATCCGCCCAGAACGCATCGTTCATGGTTTCTGCGCTATCCAGCGCGAACAGACCGTCATACCACTCTTCGGTAAAGACGTACTGCGCACGCTCGCCCGGCAGGTAGTTCCAGATTTCATCCGCGGTGAAGGACATAATCGGTGCCATCCAACGCACCAGCGCTTCTGAGATATGGTATAGCGCGGTCTGGCAGCTACGGCGTGCCACGCTGTCGCTTTTTGCCGTGTACTGACGATCTTTAATGATATCCAGATAGAAGGATCCCATCTCGATCGAGCAGAACTGCATCAGACGTTGTACGACACGGTGGAAATCATAGCTTTCATACGCTTCAAGGATCTCGTCCTGCGCGGCTTTCGCACAGCTAACCGCCCAGCGATCCAGCACAACCATGTCTTCTGGTTTCACACTATCTTTCTGTGGATCGAACCCGTTCAGGTTCGCCAGCAGGAAACGTGCGGTGTTACGAATACGGCGGTAGGCATCGGCAGAACGCTTCAGGATCTCATCGGATACGGCGATTTCACCGGAGTAATCCGTTGAACCGATCCACAGGCGCAGAATGTCGGCACCGAGTTTGTTCATCACATCCTGCGGGCTGACGGTATTCCCGATCGACTTGGACATCTTGCGACCCTGACCATCAACGGTGAAACCGTGAGTCAGTACCTGACGGTAAGGTGCTTTGCCTTTGATCGCCGTAGAGATCATCAGAGAAGACATGAACCAGCCGCGATGCTGGTCAGAACCTTCCAAATACATATCCGCTTCATGGCCGCCAAATTCAGGGCGAACATCGACTACGGACGCGTGCGTCGATCCAGAATCGAACCATACGTCCAGCGTGTCTGGTACTTTGACGTAGTTGTCAGCGTCTGCGCCCAGCACGTCGGCCGGATCGAGATCCCACCATGCCTGGATGCCATCGGCTTCAACACGTTTCGCTACCGCTTCGATCAGCTCAGCGGTACGCGGATGCAGTTCTTCCGTCTCTTTGTGGACGAACAGCGACATTGGCACGCCCCAGGTACGCTGACGGGAGATACACCAGTCAGGACGGTTGGCGACCATCGCTTCGATACGCGCCTGACCCCAATCCGGGATCCACTGCACGCCTTTGATTTCAGACAGCGACTGCTTACGCAGGCCTTTCTGATCCATGCTGACAAACCATTGTGGCGTCGCACGGAAAATGATCGGCGACTTATGACGCCAGCAGCACGGGTAGCTGTGCTGCAATTTCTCTACGTGTAGCAACATGCCTTTTTCACGCAGGATTTCAACGATCAGGTCGTTGGCTTTGAAAACGAATTTGCCATCCAGTTCAGGATAGGTGCCGCTCAGGTAGCAGCCGTTCGGCCCCACCGGGTTGGCGATTTCCAGATTGTATTTCTGGCTGATCACATAGTCGTCAGGACCGTGACCACCGGCGGTATGCACCGCACCGGTACCCGCATCCAGCGTCACGTGCTCGCCCAGAATGGCCGGTACGTCGAAGCCCAAGAACGGATGTTTGAAACGCAGCAGTTCAAGATCCGCGCCTTTGCAGTCGCCCAGAACGATCCACTGGGTCACGCCGACGCGCTTCATCACGCTTTCAACCAGATCGGCCGCCAGAATCAGCGCCTGACCGTCAATCTGCACCAGTTGATAATCGAATTCCGCATTCAGCGAGATCGCACGGTTTGCCGGCAGCGTCCACGGCGTCGTCGTCCAGATCACCAGTGAAACCGGGCCGTCTACGCTACTCACGCCAAATTTGGCTACTACCGCCGCCACATCGCTGGCGTTAAACGCGACATCAATAGATGGAGACGTTTTGTCGTAATACTCAACTTCCGCTTCCGCCAGCGCGGAACCACAGTCGGCACACCAGTGAACCGGCTTGGCACCCTTGTGCAGGTGGCCGTTTTCAATGATGCGGCCCAGCGCACGAATGATGTTCGCTTCGGTTTTGAAATCCATCGTCAGGTAAGGACGATCCCAGTCGCCCAGCACGCCAAGACGAATAAAGTCGGCTTTCTGACCCGCAACCTGCTCTGCCGCATATTTACGGCACTCAGCGCGGAATTCTGCGGCGCTGACTTTCTCGCCAGGCTTACCGATCAGCTGTTCTACTTTCAGTTCAATCGGCAGACCGTGGCAGTCCCAGCCCGGCACATAAGGGGAGTCGTAGCCAGACAGACCTTTTGATTTAACAATAATATCTTTCAGAATCTTGTTAACTGAGTGACCAATGTGAATGCTGCCGTTCGCGTACGGAGGGCCATCGTGCAGAATGAAGGTCTTCTTTCCCTTCTTCGCATTGCGAATAATCCCGTACAGATCCTGCTCATACCAACGTTTCAGCATGTCAGGTTCGCGCTTGGCCAGATCGCCACGCATCGGGAACCCTGTTTCCGGCAAGTTCAGGGTAGTCTTATAGTCACTCATTAGATTCTCGATTTCGTTTCGGCTAGAAAAATTAAACCGGTGTCTTTAACCCGAAGAACGTCCGGGCTGTCACCACATCATCGGCGATTTGCTGTTTTAACGCATCGAGCGAAGCAAAACGCTGTTCATTACGGATCTTTTTACGCAGTACGACTTCAATATGACGACCATAAAGGTTCATCGTCACGTCCAGCAAATGCACTTCAAGCTGCTGGCGTTTGTCACCGTTTACGGTCGGACGCGTGCCAATGTTGGCAACGCCCGGTAGCGGTTCTTGCCCCAGCCCATAAACGCTGACGGCATACACGCCGCTAACAGGAGAAACCTGACGTTTCAGCGGCAGGTTGGCAGTAGGGAACCCAATGGTTCGCCCCAATTCTTTGCCATGTTCCACACGCCCGGAAATGCTGTAAGGATGGCCCAACAGACTTTCTGCCAGCTCAAGTTCATCACGACTGAGCGCTTCACGTACGGCAGTGCTGCTAACCCGTTTGCCGCCATTACAGAACGAATCGGTGCTGATGACATCAAATCCCGACTCACGTCCAGCCTTCTGTAATAACAGGAAATCTCCCTGACGACCAGCCCCGAAGCGGAAGTCATCTCCCACCACCAGAAACTTCACGCCCAATTTTTTCACCAGCAGGGAAGAAACGAACGTCTCCGCATCGTTGGCGGCAAAATGCGCATCGAATCTGACGCACAGCAGATAGTCCACGCCGGCCTGCGCCAGATATTTCACCTTGTCACGCAGACGCGTCAGACGGGCGGGCGCTTTTTCCGCAGCGAAGAGTTCCAGCGGCTGTGGTTCAAAAATCATGACCATCACTGGTAACCCACGAGCGCGACCTTCCTGCTTCAGTCGTTCAAGCAGCATTTGGTGTCCGAGGTGCACGCCGTCAAAATTACCAATAGTGAGCACACAGCCGTAATGGTGTGCCCGAAGATTGTGTATACCGCGAATTAGCTGCATGGCTGGCCCAGAACAAAGGGTTAATATTATGGAAATCGGCGGATTATACCTTGTACAGCGAGTAAGGTTAACCCGCGATTCGCGCCTTTTGCAGCCACCTTGTAAATCGTGCCAGTATTTGCGCGTTTTTTAGCGGAATCATCGATGGATGACACCTATACGCAGAATATCCAGACAGCGGACAGCACATGCAATCCGACTTTACCGATGACAGATAGGGCTTTATCAAATTCAGGATGAATTTATGATGCGAAAAGCTGTATTCCACCGCGTGAAGCTGCTAAAATCCTGCGCCATCACAACGTAACAAGTGTCGACGTACAAACGACGCTTATTTGCACAAATCCATTGACAAACGAAGGCTAAACGAGCATATTCCACGGCCTTTGAATTGTCCTCGATTGAATATATTTGGGAGTTGGACCTTGGCTAATATCAAATCAGCTAAGAAACGCGCCGTACAATCTGAGAAGCGCCGTAAGCATAACGCAAGCCGTCGCTCAATGATGCGTACTTTCATCAAGAAAGTATACGCGGCGATCGCTACTGGCGATAAAGAAGCGGCACAGAAAGCATTTAATGACATGCAACCGATCGTGGATCGCCAGGCTGGTAAAGGCCTGATCCACAAGAACAAAGCTGCACGTCATAAATCCAATCTGGTTGCGCGCATCAACGCCATGCAATAATCACGCATCTGCGTGTTGTTGCTAAGAAAAAACCGGCCTAGGCCGGTTTTTTTGCGTCTGTAATTTCATGACAAGTGCTTATCTATCGTCTTACTACAGACCCGTTGCTCTGTCACAGAAGAGCGCTGAAAAATCCGCGTTACACACGCGCTGCACCGCTGGATGTTGGATCATTCTGGCCGCAAAAATCGCATAATACTCATCCTGAATATTCTCAATCCTGCCGATCTCGACGATATCGCCCTGCTGGTAGATTTCATTAGCATACAGCGACGGTGCAACAAAAATCGCGTCATTATTAATGCCGAACGCGGTCATCAGCGCCGCATCATCAAATTCGCCCAAAATAGTCGTCTGAATATTTTGCGCAGTAAACCAGTTCAGCAGTTTCCGTCCCAGCATGGTTCGCCGCCCAGGAATCAGCAGCTTACGTTGTTCAAGACAGGCAGGAAAAGGCTGCTCAGGCTGCGGACGTTTACAATAAAAGCTCACAGCACATTCACCCAGCTTGAGTGAAAACAGCCCTTCCTGCTGCGTCGAATCCACCGGACAATCCGACAGAATCATGTCCAGCTTATGCTGGCTCAACTGCTCCAGCAGCATTTCGTGCGTCGACTCAAAACAGCGTAAATGGATATGTTCCTGTTCCGTTACGACCGTTTCGAGCACCCTGCTCACCAGCCGTTTGGACAGCGCATCTGCCACGCCAACATCGAATAACAGGTTCGATTCTTTGCGGTAGTTCACAATATCCAACATTTCCTGGCTAAGCTGGAACATGCTATCCGCATAGCGAAAAACAAGCTGCCCCAGCTCCGTCGGTTCCAGCCCGCGTCCCTTACGCTTGAAGAGCTTGCCCTGTAAACGCTCTTCCAGGCATTTGATTTGCCCGGTAATCGTCTGCGGCGTTAAGAACAGCGTCTCTGCCGCACCCGCAACGGATCCCGACTTATAAACCTGCCAGAAATAATAGAGATGATTAAAATTCAAATGAGACACACCCGCCCCCTCTTCGCGCCTCCGGCATAGCATCAACCCTTACACGGTTGCATCACCTTGTCCAGCGTAGGCAGCACCCCGCGTAGCGCCAGATAGCCAAGCAGCGCCGCCAGCCCCGATGCCAGCAGAATTCCCAGCTTGGCATAGGTAATCAATTCCGCGTCGCCGCCGGAGAAAGCCAGTAGCGTAATGAATATCGACATGGTAAAGCCGATACCGCACAGCACTGACACTGCTACGATCTGGCTAAAGCAGACGCCAGCAGGCAGACGCGCGTAGCCCAGTCGGATGGTTAGCCAACTGAACAAAGTAATACCCAGCGGTTTACCAATCAGCAACCCGGCGGCAATGCCAAGGCTCAAAGGGGAAAACAGTTTTTCCAGCACAATCCCCTGCAACACAATACCTGCGTTCGCGAAGGCAAACAGCGGAATAATCAGAAACGCGACCCACGTTTGTAAGCCATGTTCCAATGTGGTTGCCGGAGAAGATTCGCCGTTGGACGTGCGTAAAGGAATAAAGAATCCGACAATCACCCCAGCTAACGTCGCATGAATGCCACATTTTAGAATGCAGACCCACAAGACGATCCCCACCAATAAATAGGCGGAAGTTTTACCAACCTGCTGCCTGTTCATATAGGCCAGCGCCGCAATTGCCAGCACCGCACCGCCCAGCGCAGGCCAGAAGATCTGCTGCGTATAAAACAGGGCAATGATCAGGATCGCCCCCAGATCATCAATGATCGCCAGCGCCAGCAGGAAGACTTTCAGCCCAGCGGGAACTCGTTTGCCCAATAGCGTCAGCACTCCAATGGCGAACGCGATATCTGTCGCCGCGGGAATCGCCCAGCCAGCGCGCGTCACCTCATCATTCGCGTTGAAAAGCAGAAAGAGCAAAGCAGGAAAAACCATTCCGCCTACCGCAGCCGCCAATGGCAGCATTGCCTGTTGACGGCTGGCTAACGAGCCTTCGACGAGCTCGCGTTTCACTTCCAGACCAATCAGCAGGAAGAAAATCGCCATCAGGCCATCGTTAATCCACAGCAGCAGGTTCTTATTGATTTCCAGTGCGCCAAACCGCATTTCCACCGGCATCATCAGGAATTGTTGATAGCCAGCAGCAGTCACAGACCAGTTGGCAAACGCGATCGCCAAAACCGTTGCCATCATTAGCATCACACCAGCGGCGGCATCCAATCGAATAAAGCGACGAATCATTGTTATCATTGACTTAATCTCCCGTCAGGCACGAACGCCAATACCGTACGTTCGCTTTCTTGCAGGCAAGATTACGTGACCTAACCACTCGTTAAAAGCAGATTAAAACTGGCTTATTCATCGTAAAAAACGATCTATGGAATAGAGTGTATCTAGAGAGGAAGGAATCAAAAACGTCGGGAGCATTTTTCAACGTTGCGCAGCAACGGCCGCAAGGTGACAGACAAGGATGTCCGTCATAAAAAAACCGGCAGGTTTACCCCACCGGTTTCTTATCACGCGTTAACGACAAATCATTAACGGGTTAAATCATCGAAAAATTTCTTCACGCCATCGAAAAAGTTTTTCGAGCGTGGGCTATTTCTCTCGCCTGACGGTCCACCAAAGCTCTCATCAAGCTCTTGCAGCAGTTGTCTTTGACGCTCATTCAGGTTAACCGGCGTTTCTACAACCACACGGCACAGCAGATCGCCCTGCGCACCGCCACGTACCGATTTCACGCCTTTGCCACGCATACGGAACAGTTTCCCGGTTTGCGTTTCCGCAGGCACTTTTAGCTTCACGCGGCCATCCAACGTCGGGACTTCAATCTCGCCGCCTAATGCTGCCATCGCAAAATTGATCGGCACTTCGCAGTACAGATTGTTTTCTTCACGCTGGAAGATCGGGTGCGCTTTAACCTGCACCTGAACGTACAAATCACCTGACGGTGCGCCATGCTCGCCCGCTTCGCCTTCACCAGACAAACGGATACGGTCGCCCGTGTCCACGCCAGCCGGAATTTTCACCGACAGCGTTTTGCTCTTCTCTACGCGACCATGACCGTGGCATTTGATGCACGGATCTTTAATGATCTTGCCGCGACCATGACAGTGTGGACACGCCTGCTGCACGGTAAAGAAGCCCTGACGCATCTGAACCTGACCATTACCATGACAGGTCGGACAGGTGATCGGGGAGCTACCCGGCTTCGCGCCGTTACCGTGGCACACATCACACTCTTCGAGTGCGGGAATACGGATCTCTTTGGTGACGCCACGTACCGCTTCTTCCAGCGTCAACTCCATGTTGTAGCGTAAATCGGATCCACGGCTCGCGCGCTGACGGCGACCGCCGCCAAAAATGTCTCCGAACACGTCGCCAAAAATATCACCAAAATCGGCACCGCCGCCGCCAAAGCCACCGCCGCCTCCGCCCATACCACCTTGCTCAAACGCCGCGTGACCGTACTGATCGTAGGCTGCGCGTTTTTGCGAATCGATAAGGATTTCGTAGGCTTCTTTGATCTCTTTGAACTTGGCTTCTGCCTCGTTATCACCAGGATTACGGTCCGGGTGGTACTTCATCGCCAGACGCTTGTACGCTTTCTTTATTTCGCGCTCATCTGCGTTTTTAGCAACGCCCAGGCTTTCGTAATAATCTTGCTTCGCCATTTCTTTTCCTGCCCCTCAACATGCATGCACGGGCGCAGAGTTTCCTCGACGCCCGTGCTGATTGCCAGCAATAGCTTTGTGACAGCTACTGCGCCCGCTCAAGGGCGATTACTTTTTATCTTTGACTTCTTCAAACTCAGCATCAACGACATCGTCGTCGCGACGAGCAGAGGCATCATCAGCGGCACCTTCAGCACCTGGCTGTGGCTGAGACGCTTCCAGCAGCTTGCCAGAAACCTGAACTAGCGCCTGAATTTTCGCTTCGATTTCTGCTTTGTCTTCGCCTTTCAGCGCGCTTTCCAGCGCTTTCAGTGCATCGTCAATCGCAGTTTTATCATCAGCGGCCAGTTTGTCGCCCACTTCTTCCAGCTGCTTACGCGTGCTGTGCAGCAGGTGATCGCCCTGGTTACGAGCCTGAACCAGCTCTTCAAACTTACGGTCAGATTCCGCATTCGCTTCTGCATCACGTACCATTTTCTGGATTTCTTCTTCGTTCAAACCAGAAGATGCCTTGATAGTGATTTTCTGCTCGCGGCCGCTGTTTTTGTCTTTCGCGGAAACGTGCAGGATACCGTCGGCATCGATGTCAAAAGTCACTTCGATCTGTGGCATACCGCGCGGCGCAGCTTGAATACCATCTAGGTTAAACTGACCCAGAGATTTGTTGTCATGCGCACGCTTACGCTCACCCTGCAGAACATGGATCGTTACCGCAGACTGGTTGTCTTCCGCCGTCGAGAATACCTGACTGTGTTTAGTCGGGATCGTCGTGTTTTTGGCGATCAGCGGAGTCATCACGCCGCCCATGGTTTCGATACCCAGAGACAGCGGGCTTACGTCCAGCAGCAGAACGTCTTTCACGTCACCCGACAAGACACCGCCCTGAACCGCAGCACCGATAGCAACGGCTTCGTCTGGGTTCACGTCTTTACGTGGCTCTTTACCGAAGAAGTCAGCAACTTTCTTCTGAACCAGAGGCATACGCGTCTGACCACCAACCAGAATCACGTCCTGAATTTCAGAAACGGACAGGCCAGCATCCTGCAACGCCACTTTCAGCGGTTCCAGAGAACGGTTTACCAGCTCTTCTACCAGTGATTCCAGTTTCGCACGAGTCACTTTGATGTTCAGGTGCTTAGGACCAGTAGCGTCCGCCGTGATGTACGGCAGGTTAACGTCGGTCTGCTGTGCAGAAGACAGTTCGATCTTGGCTTTTTCTGCGGCTTCTTTCAGACGCTGCATGGCCAGTGGATCGTTGCGCAGGTCGAAACCTTGCTCTTTCTTAAATTCGTCAACCAGATAGTTGATCATGCGGCTATCGAAGTCTTCGCCACCCAGGTGGGTGTCACCGTTGGTCGCCAGAACTTCAAAGGTTTTTTCGCCATCAACTTCGTCAATTTCGATGATGGAAATATCGAACGTACCGCCGCCCAGGTCGTAAACGGCAATAGTGCGGTTACCGACTTCTTTATCCAAACCGTACGCCAGCGCTGCCGCGGTTGGTTCGTTGATGATACGTTTGACTTCCAGACCCGCGATACGGCCAGCATCTTTGGTTGCCTGACGCTGCGCATCGTTGAAGTAAGCCGGTACGGTGATAACCGCTTCGGTGATGGTCTCACCCAGATAGTCTTCCGCCGTTTTCTTCATTTTTTTCAGCACTTCAGCTGAAATCTGCGGCGGAGCCATTTTCTGATCTTTCACTTCCAGCCATGCATCGCCATTATCTGCCGCGATAATTTTGTACGGCATGATGTTGGCATCGCGCTGAACTTCTTCGTCTTTGAAACGACGGCCAATCAGGCGCTTGATAGCAAACAGTGTATTTTTCGGGTTGGTCACTGCCTGACGTTTAGCCGGTTGGCCAACCAGAGTTTCACCATCTTGCGTATAAGCAATGATTGAAGGCGTGGTGCGATCGCCTTCGCTATTTTCCAGTACTTTTACCTGAGTACCGTCAATAATCGCGACACAAGAGTTGGTTGTACCCAGGTCGATACCAATAATCTTACCCATCTAAACATCTCCACTAAAAAGTCATATTCGGTGTGGTGGTTAAACCTACTGTGCGGGCGAAATGTCATTTTTCAACAAGATTTCTCGTTTTCCAACGACACACCCTCGTTTTTCATCAGCAGCACACGTTTCATTTTCATGCTAACCACCGATGTAACGGCCCGACACACGCCTTTGCGGCAGGTCAAACTGTTTCGGTTGGAAATAAGATGGGGCCAACATTTCTATCATCAAGGGGGGAAGATGAAAAAAAATGACCTTTATCCCTCGTACGATCAAACTATTCTGCCTTCCCCATGTTGTGTCCGTTCCAAACGCCCGATATGATGCCGCGCTCGCCACAGAAATGGGGACATTTCCCTACATAATGGCGGGCAATAACACCTAAACGACACCTATCCCAACGTGATTGGCGCACTCGCTAACCTTAATGCCGCGCCCGACGCGAAGGGACTATTAATAATCTGTTATTGCAGAGGATTTATGAGCACGAACACGTTGGCAAATCCTGGTCCATTAGGACTGATGGGCTTCGGGATGACCACTATTCTGTTGAACCTGCACAACGCAGGCTTTTTCCCACTTTCTTCCATCATTCTCAGCATGGGTATTTTCTACGGCGGCATCGCCCAGATTCTGGCTGGCCTGCTGGAATATAAAAAAGGGAATACGTTTGGCGTGACCGCATTTACGTCTTATGGCGCATTCTGGCTGACGCTGGTTGCCATTCTCATGCTGCCAAAAATGGGTCTGGCGGAAGCCAGTGACGCTCAGTTCCTTGGCGTGTTCCTTGGCCTGTGGGGCGTCTTCACGCTGTTTATGTTCTTCGGTACATTCGGCACCAACCGCGCTCTGCAATTTGTCTTCGGCAGCCTGACCGTGCTGTTTGCGCTGCTGGCCGTAGGCAACTTTACTGGCAACCACGCTCTGCTGACCTTCGCGGGTTACGAAGGCATCATCTGTGGCGCTAGCGCAATTTATCTGGCAATGGCTGAAGTGCTGAACGAGAAGTTTGGCCGCACCGTACTGCCAATTGGTGCTCGTGGCGCGTCTCACTAAGTTCTGACGTAATACAAGTACTGCGTTACATGCTAACGAGCCCTGTCAGATTGACAGGGCTCGTTTGTTTTTGATGACGTGCTATTTTCTGATAACAGCGTGCTTAAACTTCGACGGGCGAACGATCGCGCGCGTCGCTATCGGCAGAAGCACGCGATTCCGCATCCAGATCGCGTTGCAAATAAATACCCAACAGCAATCCCACGGCAGCCAGCGTCAGGACGTAGAAGGCCGGTGCCATCGGCGTCGCCTTCATAATCAGCGTCACGAAGACGGGCGTCAGGCCACCGAAAATAGCGTAGGAAACGTTGTAGGAAAAAGAAATCCCAGAGAAGCGCACCGCCGCTGGGAACGCCCGCACCATGACATAAGGCACGCCGCCCACCACGCCAACGCTGAGCCCCACAATCGCATAGCTGACAAAGAGCAACGTCGTACTGCTTGCTGCCGAGCTATAAAAGAACCAGCTACAGGCAGCCAGCGACAGGCTACCCACAATAAACAGCTTGCTGGCACCGAAGCGGTCAACGAGTAACCCCGCGCCGACGCAGCCAACCATCAGCGCAATCGTTGCCAGACAGTTCGCCTGCAATGCCAGCGCAGCAGGAATGCCGTGGACTTTTTGCAGGTAGGTCGGTGCCATCAGAATCACGACGACTATGCACGCAGACAGCAGCCAGGTCAGCAGCATGGAAACCACAACCGCACGTTTATGATTTAAGACGACAGATTTCAGCGGCAGCTCTTCCGCCAGCTTTTTCTGCTCACGCATTTCCATAAAAATGGGGGTTTCCTGCAACCAACGGCGCAGATACATAGCGACAAGACCGAATACCCCGCCAATAAAGAACGGCAGACGCCAGCCGCCGCCCGACATCTGCTCTGGCGTGAGCACCGTGTTCAGCAACGTCGCGATCAACGAACCCAACAGAATTCCCATCGTCAAGCCGGCAGTCAGCGTACCGCAGGCAAACCCAATACGGGCGCGAGGTACATGCTCCGCAACGAAGACCCATGCGCCGGGGACTTCCCCACCGATTGCTGCACCTTGCAGCACGCGCATTAACAGCAGTAAAAGCGGTGCCGCAATGCCAATGGCTTCATAAGTTGGCAGCAAGCCCATTGCCAGCGTCGGTAACGCCATCAGCAATATGCTCAGGCTGAACATTTTCTTACGTCCGCTCTTGTCGCCAAAGTGGGCCATGATGATGCCCCCAAGCGGGCGGGCCAGATAGCCTGCGGCGAAAATACCGAACGTCTGTACCTGCCGCAGCCATTCAGGAATATCTGGTGGGAAAAAGAGCTCGCCAATCACGGCGGCAAAGAAGACGAAAATAATAAAATCGTAAAACTCTAACGCGCCACCCAGCGCAGCCAGAGACAGCGTTTTATAGTCCTGCCGGTTCAATCGGCGAGGATGGGCGTGTTGATCCTGAGTCATAAGTTACCGTGCATTGCCAGAGTGAGAAAAACATCACCGCAGTGTGTAAAGTAGAAATTACTATAGCGGCAAAATTTTTATACACCAGCAAAGCTGAATCTTATGTTTCAAATCGCCTAACTTCAGTCTTTTATTTCGCGCACGGCATTTTTAGGGCGAAAAGCTGCTACCACATCCGCATTGGTTTCAATATAAGGGCCTTCCAGCAGCTGGATACAATACGGTACGCTGGCAAAAATACCGGCCACAATCACCTTGCCATCTGCATCTTTTAAGCCTTCCAACGTTTCCTTAATCGATTTGGGTTGTCCTGGAAGATTAAGAATCAGCGCCTGTTTACGCAGCACGCCCACCTGACGGGAAAGAATCGCAGTAGGAACGAAGCGCAGGCTGATCTGTCGCATTTGTTCGCCAAACCCCGGCATTTCTCGATCGGCAACGGCCATCGTGGCATCCGGCGTGACATCACGACGTGCGGGCCCTGTTCCTCCAGTTGTCAGCACCAGATGACAGCCGCGTTCATCAACCAGTTCACACAGCGTTTGTTCAATCATCGGCTGTTCATCCGGCACCAGCCGGGTTTCCACTTCAAAAGGCGTGGTCAGAGCGCTGCGGAGCCAGGATTCCAGTTCTGGGATGCCTTTATCCTGATAAACCCCGCCGGAAGCGCGATCGGATACAGAGACCAAGCCAATACGCAATACGTTCATAAGCACCTCAGTTTAAACAAAACACCAATTTTATCAGGATATTGACGACTTTTAGCAAACAATTAGCTCTCATGAGGAAATTCACACGATGTTCGTTATCTCACGCGAGTGCGGCATGACATTTGATAATAATTATTAAATAGCGTCTCAAAAAAATTAAAGGATAACTTAAATTAATAATAACGTGACGCAATTAAAATTTAAGAATAGCTGGCGAATAAAAAAGATCGCCTACCTATTAAGAGCAGGTGAAATAAGCCGATAGATTAAAGAGAAAAGGATGATATCCACCACGACAGAACATCACGTTAAATCAAATAATATGATAAAATTAAAGCACTTCTTTAGTATCACAATAAGTAAAAAAGCCCTATCAAGGAAGTCGCCATGAACGATCTTAAGTATAAGATACTTAAACTTTTTGCCCATCCGACATACGCTTTTCTTCTGTTCGGGGCGATTTCTTTTATCTTCACCATCATTATTATGCATGAAGCCAACAAGTCGACTTGGAAAACAGAACGGATAAATCTCGATACCGCGATCAAAACCTACGGTTCCTACACCAACAGCGGTGAAGTAACAGAAAGCGATATGATTCGGCAATCCGGTACTTATTTATTGTCACGTACCAGAACATTTGCCTTTAACACGCGGGATTCGCGTAGCGAATGCATAAACAAGCTTTCCTCTTCCGATCTCAACTTCAACGATATGGCCGTTATTCGCACCTGCCAAAATAAACTGCCCTCTATCGGGGACTATGCAGGTAAAAACACGCTGACAATTATTTTCCCTATTCTGTCGCCAACCGATGAATTGCTGGGTATCTGGATAAGAACGACGTCAGAAAACCCACCGCCATCATTTATCCAAACGCTGTTATCCTGGTCCTCACTTCTCGTTATTACTGGCAGCGTGCTGCTTTGCGCCGTTTTAGGCAGCTTACTGTCGCTGCTAACGAAAAAATATTTGGTGGAATTACCTATCATCGCGCGGTATGACGATCTCACCGGCTATTTACGGCGAGATGCGTTTTTTCTGGCCACCAATAAAGCCTTTAGTATCGCTAACCTGACCAAGCGTCCCGTTAGCGTCATTCTGATCGACATCGACTACTTTAAGCAGGTGAATGATAGCTTCGGCCACAGCGTCGGCGATGATGCCCTAAAATTTGTTGCCGATACCTTTAAAAAATCATTTCGTCGCGAAGATATTTTTGGTCGTATTGGCGGCGACGAATTCGCCATCGTCTTACCGAATATCGGATTAGATGATGCGTACACCATCGTGGATAAAGCAAGAGAGCGCCTGAGCAACACGCCTTGTGAAACAGCCGCCGGGAAAATCAGGCTAACGGTCAGTATTGGGTTGGTTGAATACGAAGTCACTGGAGAAGACTTAATCGAAGTGATGAAACGCGCCGATGATAATCTTTATATCGCGAAGAAAACCCGTAACGCGACGGCGAAATAGCCCGATTCCCGCCACAACGCCATACTACAGACAAAAAAATAGCCGGAATTCCCGGCTATTTTTATCAGCAGAATGCTTACAGTAAATCTGCAATCATCTTTTCCAGTTTTTCCTGGTCGATAGCAAACTTACGGATCCCATCGGCCAGCTTATCAATCGCCATTGGATCCTGGTTGTGCTGCCAGTAGAACTCCGCTTCCGTCATTTTCGCCGGACGGACTTTCACTTCACCGACGTAAGACAGCTTGCGGACGATCTCGCCTTCGCTTTCTGACAGCTCTTTCAGTAGAGCAGGTGCAATCGTCAGACGGTCACAACCGGCCAGTTCCAGAATCTCACCAACGTTACGGAAGCTCGCACCCATCACGACGGTTTCATAGCCGTGCTCTTTGTAGTAGTCATAGATTTCGCTAACGGAAACCACGCCAGGATCTTCATGCGGCGCGAATTCTTTCTTATCGCCATTGGCTTTGTACCAGTCAAGAATACGGCCAACAAACGGTGAAATCAGGAACACGCCCGCTTCAGCACAAGCGCGCGCCTGTGCAAAGGAGAACAGCAGCGTCAGGTTACAGTTGATGCCTTCTTTTTCCAGCTGCTCCGCCGCGCGGATGCCCTGCCAGGTGGAAGCCAGTTTAATCAGGATACGCTCGTTGCTGATGCCTGCGTCGTTGTACAGCTTGATCAGGTGTTTTGCCTTCGCCACGCTAGCTTCGGTGTCATAAGACAAACGCGCATCCACTTCTGTGGAGATGCGGCCTGGGATCAATTTTAAAATTTCGAGACCGATATTGACCGCCAGTTTATCCGTGGCATCCACGACCTGCTGTTTGCGATCGCTGCTCTGCTCACGCGCCCAGACAATTGCCTCGTCGATAAGCTTGCGGTATTCAGGAATTTGCGCAGCGTTCAGAATCAGTGAAGGGTTCGTGGTCGCATCTTGCGGCTTGTACAGTTTCATTGCCGCAATATCGCCGGTATCAGCTACAACCGTGGTCAGTTGGCGTAGGGAAGTCAGTTTATCCGTCATGTTGGCATGTCTCGTTGTTTATACGTGGTGCTCGTGAATGAAAATAGCTCGTATATGAATCGACTTGTTATCTAATCTGGTGGCCGTCTGTTTTGCGCCGAAATCTGATAATAACACGCGCACTTTCCCGTGCAAGCCAGCCTTTTCCCACTCGCCCCTGCAACAGCGGTTACACGCCGATAAGACGCCATATTTTCCCCTTCCCGAACGCGATTGGGGCGTGAAAGACGAGGCGTATTATAGCTATCGCCGTTTTCTTACTACGATCTTGCTATAGTAGGCCCATCAGAAATCAGATCGACAGGACATGGCGCATGCTTATTACTATTTCACCCGCAAAAACGCTCGACTACACCAGTCCTTTGGCAACGACGCGTTATACCCAGCCGGAACTTTTGGACTATTCCAGCCAGTTGATTGATGTGTGTAAAAAACTGACGCCAGCACAGATCGCCTCGTTGATGAGCATCAGCGATAAACTGGCTGACCTGAATGCAGGCCGCTTTAGCGACTGGCAGCCGGATTTTACGCCGGAGAACGCGCGTCAGGCGCTGCTGGCGTTTAAGGGCGACGTCTATACCGGATTGGCCGCAGAAGATTTCAGCGAGGATGACTTCGATTTCGCCCAGCAGCATCTGCGTATGCTGTCAGGTCTGTATGGCGTGTTGCGCCCGCTGGATTTGATGCAGCCGTATCGGTTGGAAATGGGCACCAAACTGGAAAATAAAGCCGGTAAAGATCTCTACAGTTTCTGGGGCGATACCATTACTGAAAAACTGAATCAGGCGTTGCACGATCAAGGCGACGATGTGCTGGTTAATCTGGCATCGGACGAATATTTCAAAGCCGTTAAACCGAAAAAGCTCAATGCCCGCCTGATCAAACCCGTCTTTTTGGATGAGAAAAACGGTAAGTTCAAGGTAATCAGTTTCTACGCCAAGAAAGCGCGCGGCCTAATGAGTCGTTTCATTATTCAAAACCGCCTGACTCAACCGGAGCAGTTGAAAGCGTTTAATCTGGAAGGTTACGGCTTCGAAGCAGCAGAATCTTCGGCTGACGAGCTGGTGTTTAAGCGCCACGAACAGTAACAGTAACAGTAACAGTAACAGTAACAGTAACAGTAAAGAAGAGAAGACTAAATTGCTGACAAAGGTCGTCGAGCGGTAGTAACGGATAGATCGTAAAGACGCTGTGAACACGTCCCTGTGCGCTCGGCTTGCGCCATCCATGGCGCAAACGCTTTACTCTTCTATTCCGTTACTACCGCTTCCGTTTAGCAAAATAGGTTCGTCGGCAATCTTATTCTGGCAGCGACATCAGGAACTCACGCAGCTTCGCGAAATCATCCGGGAAGTTGTGCGACAGCAGATCCAGATCGGCACGCTCAGCCAGCGCTTCCGGTAGATCCAGCTTTTTGCCCAGAATTTCTTCTACGCTTTCCTTGAATTTCGCCGGGTGCGCCGTGCCCAGGAACAGACCGAACTCACCGGCTTGCAGCTGATCGCGCAGCAGACGGTAAGCAATCGCAGCATGCGGCTCTGAGAGATAACCTAGCGCATCCAGCTCATGCATAGTTTCTTTCGTGGTCTCATCGCTCACCGCGCCAAAGCCCAGCGTTTTCAACTGCCAGTTCTTACGGCGGAACAGTTCTTCAACACGCGGCCAGTTGTTCGGCTGGCTTACGTCCATCGCGTTGGATAACGTTGCCACCGTTTTATTCGGTTCCCATTTTCCGTTGATCAGGAAGCGCGGTACCGTGTCATTGGCGTTAGTCGCCGCGATGAAGCGCTTAATCGGCAGACCCAGTGATTTCGCCAGCAGGCCAGCGGTCAGATCGCCGAAGTTACCACTCGGTACAGAAACGACCAGTTGGTTACGGGCTTCCTGCGGCAGCTGTGCAACAGCTTCAAAGTAGTAGCAAATTTGCGCCAGCAGACGGCTGATGTTGATGGAGTTCGCTGAGTTCAGGCCAATCGCCTTTTTCAGTTCTTCATCATCAAACGCCTTTTTCACCAACGCCTGACAGGCATCGAAATCGCTATCGATAGCGATGGTGTGAATGTTGCCACCCAGCGTACAGAACAGTTTTTCCTGCAACGGGCTGATCTTGCCCTGCGGATACAAAATCACGACGCGGACATTTTCCAGACCGTAAAAGGCGTGCGCCACAGCGGCACCGGTGTCGCCAGAGGTCGCCGTCAGAATAGTAATTTTTTCGTCGCCAGACACTTCCGTCAGCATTTGCGCCATAAAGCGGCCGCCGAAGTCTTTAAAGGCCAGCGTCGGACCGTGAAACAGCTCCAACGCAGCAACATCTTCCGCAACTGGCGCGATAGGTGCCGGGAATGCAAAGGCGGCTTTCACACGCTCGAACACGGTTTCAGCCGCGATCTCGTCGCCAATATACGCAGACAGAATACGGCTGCTGCGGGTGACAAAATCCAGATCCAGCAGGGCGTCAATTTCAGTGCGCTCAAATTCCGGCAGTTCCAGCGGGAAGAACAGCCCCTGTTGGCTACCCAGCCCTTGCTTGATAGCCTGAGCAAAACTGACCTGCTCGTTATGATCTTTAAGGTTGTACAGTTTCATGCGTTATCCCAGTTTTCGTGCGCCAGTCGTATCAAGACGGCAAATATGAACAAAACCTTCATCGTTCTGCAAATAGTTATCCCGCAGCCAGTCGGCCAGACGCTGTGCGCTTGCCATGTCGTTGCAGATGGAGAATAACGTCGGGCCAGAGCCGGAAATACCGCAGGCCAGCGCCCCGATATCTTCAGCAGCCTGGCGAGCGGCAGCAAAGCCGGGCAGCAGTTTCGTCCGATAAGGTTCTGCGATGACATCCTTCATCAGTTTCGCCGCCAGCTCAGCCTGCCCAGTATGGCAAGCGTGGATAAAGCCGGCCAGATAACGGCCGTGGCTGATGCAATCCTGACGACGATATTGCGCAGGCAGAATCGCGCGCGCTTCAGCAGTGGAGACTTTAATCCCCGGATACGCCATGACCCACAGCCAATCATCGAATGACGGCACAGGCTGGCTGATGATGCCGTTCTCTTCCAGCATCAGTTGGACGCCACCGAGGAAACACGGAGCCACGTTATCGTAGTGAACGCTGCCGGAAATGCGCCCTTCCAGCTCACCCATCAGTTTCAGCAGACGAGTATCATCCAGCGGCTTACCGCAAAATTCGTTCATCGCCATCAGCCCAGCGACGACAGAACAGGCGCTGGAACCGAGCCCGGAACCAATCGGCATGTTCTTTTCGAGCGTCATCGCCACTGGCACGGTTTTGCCAATTTCCTGACAGAACAGTTCCCAACATTGATACACAATGTTTTCTTTCGGGTTGTCGGGCAGCTTGCTAACAAAGCGCCCTTCACTACGCAGGCTAAACAGATCGGCGGCTTCGACAGAGACGCAATCCCCCAGCAATGAGCCGTCTACCGGCGAGACGGCCGCACCCAGCACATCAAACCCGACGCTGACGTTACCGATTGATGCAGGTGCATACACCTTAACCATAATTATGCTCCCAACTTCCATGACAAGGTGCGCAGCAGATCTGCGAACACACCAGCAGCGGTAACATCGTTACCCGCGCCATAACCGCGCAACACAAGCGGCAGTGGCTGATAATAACGGCTGTAGAATGCCAGCGCA
The DNA here is from genome assembly GCF_051707265.1 of Pectobacterium sp. S5. NCBI lineage: Bacteria > Pseudomonadati > Pseudomonadota > Gammaproteobacteria > Enterobacterales > Pectobacteriaceae > Pectobacterium > Pectobacterium sp. S5. Next base: position 130,326 of record NZ_JAULSZ010000003.1, on the reverse strand, counting down.
TTCTCGCCATCTTTGACTTTAAACAGCGGATCGTTGCCGCCAACCGCACTGATCTTGACCTTACAGCGGCCTTCTTCAATCACGCCGACATAGCGCAACACTTTACCTTCATCACGCGCTTGTGCAACACGGCTGGCAAACTCATCGTCTGCCGTTGGCAGGCGCTGCATAAAGCTGGCGACATCGCCGGAAGCATCAAAGCTGGCAGGCAGAACGGATTCCACTTCAATATCGCCCAGCTCCAGTTGATAACCCGCTTCACGCGCCAGAATCAGCAGCTTACGCGCCACATCCATACCGGACAGATCGTCGCGCGGATCGGGTTCGGTATAGCCTTTTTCTTTCGCCTGCGTGGTCGCTTCCGACAGCGACATGCCTTCATCGAGTTTACCGAAAATAAAGGACAGCGAGCCAGAGAGAATACCGGTAAAGCGAATCAGCTCATCACCTGCGTTCAGCAGATTTTGCAGGTTCTCAATCACTGGCAGACCGGCACCAACGTTGGTGTCATACAGGAAACGACGACGGGATTTCGCTGCGGCACTGCGCAACTGGTGATAATAGTTCATCGACCCCGTGTTGGCTTTCTTGTTCGGCGTCACGACATGGAAACCATCGGCCAGGAAATCCACGTACTGATCGGCCACAGCCTGATTCGACGTACAGTCCACGATCACCGGGTTCAGCAGATGGTATTCTTTAACCAAACGGATCAGACGGCCCAGATTAAACGGCTCGCGGGCTTTACCCAGCTCTTCATGCCAGTTTTCCATCGAGATGCCGTTAATATTGGTCAGCATCGCTTTGGAGTTAGCGATCCCACACACGCGCAGGTCGATATGCTTGTCTTTCAGCCACGGCTGCTGACGGTGGATCTGATCCAGCAGTGCGCCACCCACGCCGCCGACGCCGATAACAAATACGTCGATCACCTGATCGGTGTTAAACAGCATCTGGTGGGCAACGCGTACGCCAGTGGTGGCGACATCATTGTTCACCACGACAGAGATAGAGCGCTCGGACGAGCCCTGCGCGATAGCCACGATATTGATATTTGCCGTCGCCAATGCCGAGAACAGACGAGCAGACAGGCCGCGCAGCGTGCGCATGCCATCGCCCACCACAGAGATGATGGCCAGACGCTCCATCACATCCAGCGGCTCTAACACGCCTTCTTTCAGTTCCAGATAGAATTCGTCTTCCAGCGTTTTTCTGGCGCGCGCCAGCTCGTTTTGCGAGACGCAGAAGCTGATGCTGTATTCGGAGGATGACTGCGTAATCAGAACAACAGAGATACCCGCGCGTGACATCGCGGCAAACACGCGCGCTGCCATGCCGACCATGCCTTTCATACCGGGGCCGGATACGTTAATCATCGCCATGTTGTTCAGGTTGGTAATGCCTTTCACCGGATACTGGGTATCCGTGCTGTCCATGCCGATGAGCGTGCCAGGAGCCTGAGGATTTTCGGTGTTTTTGATGAGACAGGGAATTTGGAACTGGGCGATAGGTGCGATGGTGCGAGGGTGGAGGACTTTGGCGCCGAAATAGGACAGCTCCATCGCCTCCTGATAGGACATCGATTTCAATAATCGAGCGTCCGGCACCTGACGCGGATCGCAGGTATAAACGCCGTCCACATCGGTCCAGATCTCACAACAGTCAGCACGCAAACACGCAGCCAGCACCGCAGCAGAATAGTCAGAGCCGTTGCGGCCCAGCACAACCAGTTCACCTTTGTCATTACCGGCAGTAAAGCCCGCCATCAGGATCACATGATCTTTCGGGATGGCGCTTTCAGCAATGCGGCGAGTCGATTCCGTGATATCTACGGTGGATTCAAGATAGTGTCCCTGCGCCAACAGCTTCTCGACCGGGTTGATAACGGAGACCCCATAGCCGCGCGCCTGAAAGACCGCTTCCATGATGGCGATAGACAGTTTTTCCCCTCGGCAGATGATCGCAGCGTTCACACTGTCAGGGCACTGGCCCAGCAGCGCGATGCCGTGCAGGACGTGTTTCAGCTGTGCGAATTCCTGATCCACAAATGCCTTCAGGCGGGCATGGTCAAAGCCGGGTTGAGACGCGGCAAGGCCTTGCAGCAGCGAAGAAAAGATCGTTTCGGCGTCATTTAAATGAGGCAGGATATCTTGTCCGGCGACGGTTTTCTCAATCATGGCAACCAGATGGTTGGTAATTTTCGCCGGAGCGGACAATACGGTAGCCACCTGTCCCTGGCGCGCGTTGTTCTCGATAATGTCGGCAACGCGTGCAAAACGCTCCGCATTCGCTACTGAAGTCCCGCCAAATTTCAACACTCGCATTTTTATCTGTTCTCCTGAATTTCTGCCAACCAAACGCCGGAAGCGTTTTTTGTATGCCGCTTACAGACGGCGTTATTGGATAACCTGCCATAAAAAAAAAGCCCGCACTGTTCGGTGCGGGCTTTTTCTGGAATCTTTATATGCGTCAGCCCGCACCGTTACTGGTTGTATCGGTGATGGTAATAATCGTGGTGATTAGGCTGATAGTGCGCATGCTAAAATTGAATCTCATTAGAAGTAGAGTTATCTGCCCTATTAGTTAGGCCAATCGCCCTTTGAAGTCAACGGATTTCTTTTTTTTCTTCTCGCCAAAGGAAAAAGCCCTGCCGCTCAACCCACTGCCTAAACAGAAATAAGCCGGACAAACCGTTGTCAAAATACGTGACTCAAGATGTTCGACTGCCAAAAAAGCCATCTCTGCTATCTTATTTCGGCAATCTTTTTTCAATGTCGTGTAGCAAGCGATGGAGCATCGCCGTATCGCGTTGCTCTAAACGACCCAGCCGCTGATGCAGCCAGTCCCGCAGTTTTTCATCGTCCTCAACCGCCAGATTAACCAGTAGCCGATCCATACGATCGCGCAGCGCCGACAGTTGCCCCACCACTGCTGGCTGCGTTGCTTCCGGTTTGACCTGCATGAGTTCAGCCAGTTGGTAACAATACACCATCACCGCCTGACCAAGGTTCAGCGAGGGATAATCCGCTTTCATCGGCACACCAGTCAGCACATCCGCCAGTTCGAGTTCTTCATTCGTCAGGCCAACATCTTCCCGACCAAACACCAGCGCCGCAGACGCCATCCATTGAACCTTCTCCTGCAATACACCAGTCAGTTCCGCTGGCGTGCAGTAATAGCGATACTTAGCCCGGCTGCGCGCGGTGGTCGCGACCGTAAAATCAACATCTGCCAGTGCTTCAGCCAGCGTGGAAAACACCTGCACGTTATCCAGAATATCGCCTGAACCATGCGCCACCCAGCGGGCGGCGGGCTCTTGATGTACCGTGCTATCGACAATACGCAAGCTGCTGAACCCCATCGTTTTCATCGCACGGGCTGCCGCCCCTACATTTTCAGCCCGAGCGGGCTCAACCAAAATAATATGAAACTGCATAGACTCCTCAGTATGGGTTACATGCGTTTTGGCAATAGTTTATCTGCTCGCCAAACAACGCGGCCCTGTAATCGATAACAATTTATTGATGACGACGATTTATTGATAACGGCAATTTGTTGAGTATCGCGGTGAAAACTTAACAATAAACCAACAACATTTCCGGCATCAACACGGCCTTCGGTCGGAAACATCGGTGAGTCCAAAAAGTGGGCGGGAAGATAAAACCCTAATAAAAATAAGGTAAATTATTTTATTTCAATAAGTTATAAAACTACCAGCGACTGTGTAGCGCCAATTATGATTATTGGCATTTGCTATGCTAAATCGTTCATAAAAAGTGCTAAATTGTGACGTAAACTGGCAATCCTATAAGTGTTTATCACAAAATAGTTAACGTGCTAAAATGAAATTTGATATATGTCAACAGAACCGTAGATTTATCAGCAGGCAAAATCTGTGCTTACTGTTATGTTGCTGTTAATAAGGTTAAACTGTGCGCCACTTTGAGCGCAGTTAAATTAGCGCCACGCTCACCCGCTAGCAGTACCTCTAAGCGGGTAGAGAATGAACACCAGTAACGCATTTACGTACTTGAGTCTGACGTTGAGCGAGAGCGTAGTTTACCTCGGTAAGCTCCAGGGAAATACCCGGAATAACTGGCGTTGTAGCCAGCGGGCCAGCAGGGTATGACAGCGACTTCTGTACTTCCGATTTCTATAATTTAAGTTGGCAATTTTAGGTAGCAAACATGCAGACGCCGCACATTCTTATTGTTGAAGACGAGCTAGTAACTCGTAATACCCTCAAAAGCATTTTTGAGGCGGAAGGATACGTTGTTCACGAAGCCACTGATGGCGCAGAAATGCACCACATTTTGTCTGAGAATGACATCAATCTGGTGATCATGGACATCAACCTGCCAGGAAAGAACGGCCTGTTGCTGGCACGTGAATTGCGCGAGCAAGCCACCGTTGCCTTGATGTTCCTCACTGGCCGCGACAATGAAGTCGATAAGATCCTCGGTCTGGAAATCGGTGCGGATGACTACATCACCAAACCGTTCAACCCACGTGAATTGACGATCCGCGCCCGTAACCTGCTGTCACGTACCATGAATCTGGGCAGCGGCACTGAAGAGCGTCGTCTGGTGGAAAGCTATCGTTTCAACGGCTGGGAACTGGACATCAATAGCCGTTCTCTGATTAGCCCGGCTGGCGAACAATACAAGCTGCCGCGCAGTGAATTCCGCGCCATGCTGCACTTCTGCGAAAACCCGGGCAAGATTCAATCCCGTGCGGAATTGCTGAAGAAAATGACGGGTCGCGAGCTTAAGCCGCATGACCGTACCGTTGACGTCACCATCCGTCGTATCCGCAAGCACTTTGAATCGACAGCTGATACGCCAGAAATCATCGCGACGATCCACGGCGAAGGCTACCGCTTCTGCGGCGATCTGGAAAATTAATTCCCTCAGCCGGAACAGGCTTCTGTTCCGGCTGTTTTCCCTTCTTACTGCACGTTACTCAGTCTTTCCCCACGGCATAACCGGCACCGCACTTAACGCATTCTTCGGCGAACCATCGACTAAGCGATCAGAGTAAGCGAGATAGATCAGCGAGTTACGCTTTTGATCGTAAAACCGCACGACCTGCAACTTCTTGAAAACCAGCGATGTTCTTTTCTGGAATACCACGGAGCCACGATCGCCACCGTTTTTGATTTTATCGGACAGCGTAATCGTCCCAACCTGCTGACAGGAAATTGCGGCGTCCGCCGTGTCCTCCGCTAGCCCTAACCCGCCCTTGATTCCGCCTGTTTTGGCTCGGCTAATGTAGCAGGTCACGTTTGGTACATCCGGATCGTCAAACGCTTCCACTACGATCTTATGATCCGGCCCCAGTAGCTTAAAGACCGTATCGACAGATCCAACTTCTTCCGCACTGACAACGCCGGCGGTAGATAGCAATAGCAGACCCGCTCCCACGATGCGCTTTATGTTCATATTTCAGGTCCTGTGACAATTCATAACAAACGGTTAATAACCACAATTAAAAAGGGGATGAGCAAAATAAACCGCTATAATCTCCCTCCTTATCCAAATTACCTGCGGAACATTTTCAAAAATCTTCGGCAGTACCAAAGTGAAAATATTGCTATGATGCGGGATCTCAATACGCTCGCGCTCAATGTGTTTGATGAGGAAGATTATGGATCAAGCCGGTATCATACGTGACTTGCTTAACTGGCTGGAAAGCCATCTCGACCAGCCGCTATCACTCGATAATGTGGCGGCGAAAGCGGGTTATTCCAAGTGGCATCTGCAAAGAATGTTCAAAGATGTGACGGGCCATGCCATTGGTTCATATATCCGAGCGCGGAGATTGACCAAAGCGGCGGTTGCACTCTGCCTGACCAGTCGCCCTATCCTTGATATTGCCCTGCAATACCGTTTCGATTCACAACAGACGTTTACCCGTGCGTTTAAAAAGCAGTTTGCCCAAACGCCAGCGTCTTATCGTCGTTCCGATAATTGGAATACTTTCGGCATTCGTCCGCCGATCCGGCTTGGTGCATTTACCCTGCCACAGCCACAGTTTGTCACCTTGCCAGAAACGCAGCTTATTGGCTTAACGCAAACCTATACCTGTCGCTTGGAGCAGATTTGTAACTTCCGTACGGAAATTCGCGTCCACTATTGGCGTCAGTTTTTAGGAGAAACCCGCTGCGTCCCACCAGTACTTTACGGGCTACATCATTCACAGCCGAGTAAAGAGAAAGACGACGAGCACGCAGTGCTCTACACCACCGCGCTGGAGCCACAGTATCTGCCCGATGATATCCACACTGGCGAGCCCATCACGCTACCGGGCGGCGACTATGCGATGTTTGTTTTTGAAGGACCGACAGACGAGCTACAGGATTTTATTATCAGCCTGTATGACACCTGCCTGCCGACCTTCCAGCTCACGCGCCGTAAAGGGTTCGACGCCGAGCGTTTTCACCCTAGTCGTGATGCAGACGGGGAAATACCCGCAATCATCCGCTGCGAGTATTTTATCCCTATCCAGCATACCGAGCCGCTCTCAGCGCTGTAATTCATCCAGTGCCGGAATATCCAAATGCGAAATATCTCCGGCCGTTTCCACTACCCATCCCGGTGCCAGCCACGGGCTTTGCTGATAATCAATGCGCGACAGGGAACAGTTACGCAGGCGCAGTCGCCGTTCAGCCGATGCGGGTAACCCCAGAACCGTACTCAGCAAGCACCCCAGCGCCATACCATGGCTAACCAGCAAAGGACGACTTCCCGCTGGCAACGCCAGACAACGTTCCAGAACACCATGCATGCGCAATGCCACATCAACCATCGATTCGCCTTCCGGGATACGGCCATCAGGTGTGCCATCCACCAGCCCTTTACGCCACTTTTCTTCCTCGGCGGTCAGCGAATCCAAATCGCGGGCTTCTAAGACGCCCATGTTCAACTCACGTAACCCGGGCTCCAGGATTATCTGGCAATCACCACAAGATTTAGCGATGATTTCTGTCGTCTGACGCGTTCTTCCGAGATCGCTGGTAAAAATATGCGTAATCCCTAACGTCCTGATTCTTTCAGCAACTTGCTGTGCCTGTTGCTCACCTCTTGGCGTCAGCGCACTGTCCGATTGACCTTGAATACGTCGAGCCACATTCCATTCCGTTTCGCCGTGGCGAACAAGATATACCTGTAACATGGTTATTTTCCGTTATACTGCGTCAAATTAACTAAAGGTACGAAACTGTTATGTATCACGTTGTTGCTGCAACTACCAACCCGGCAAAGATTAAGGCTATTACTCTGGCATTCACCGATGTCTTTGGTGCAGAAAACTGCCGCATCGAAGGCGTTGACGTCGACAGTGGCGTCCCGCGCCAGCCTCTTGGCTCTCTCGAAACCCGTACGGGCGCAAGAAACCGCGTCATGATGGCGCGCCAGGTGCGTCCAGAAGCCGATTTTTGGGTCGGTGTCGAAGCAGGCATTGAAGAAAGCATGACGTTCGCCTGGATGGTGATCGAAAATGCTCACCTGCGCGGCGAATCACGTTCCGCAAGCCTGGTTCTTCCAGAAAGTATATTACATGGTATCCGTGAAGGGCGGGAATTAGGCGATGAAATGGAACGTTTGACGGGCGTTCAGAATATCAAGCATAAAGGTGGTGCCATCGGCGTCTTCACCGACGGCAAATTATCACGCACTAGCGTGTATCATCAGGCATTGCTGCTGGCACTGGTGCCGTTCCATAACCCGATCTACCAGATTCCCGTTCAGACAACGACACAGTAACCGTTACGCGTTGTCACCCAACGGTTTATCTGTCGACAGCAACTGCGCTTCCAGCCAGCTTTTTAACGCGGGGGGCGCGGCTTTCAAACTGTTTGAACCGCGTGTAATCGTCGCAATGCCCGCACCTAACTCGCTTTTCAGCTCACGCTGGCTCATTTCACCCCGCATTAGCTCCTGTATAATTCGCACCCGCGTTCCTAACGCAGTACGCTCATCCGGCGTTAGCAGGAGTTGGAGCAGCGGCAATTGAAGATCTTCCGCAATAGACTGCTGCAATAGCGCGACAAAGCGTAACCAGTGCTCATTGTCTTGTTCAGAAAGTGCCGGGTCGATCAGCGATAACGGAGTCATAACGGGCTGCCATACTATTTAACTAGTACGGCAGCATAACACAATTTCAGGCAACGAGCGCAACGCCACGTCTCAATAACGCCGCTGCCATTCCGCATCCGTCAGCACACTGGCTGGCTGGTTCAGGAAATAGCGATAGAAGACGTCATACGCCAGCACATTTTTCACGTAACCTCGAGTTTCCGAAAACGGAATACTTTCGATAAACGCAACGGGATCGATACGCCCGGCGCTGTTTCTCAGCCAGGTATTCACACGCGATGGTCCGGCATTATAAGCCGCGGAAGACAGAATGCGGTTACGGCCAAATGTCTGGTACACGTACTCCAGATAGCTCGTCCCTAACAAGATATTAGTTTCGGGATCGAACAACTGGCTGCTGTTCGTATAGAACGTGATATTGCTCATTTTGGCCGTATGCTGCGCCGTCGCGGGCATCAACTGCATCAGGCCCGATGCACCAACCGGGGAACGTGCTTTCGGGTTCCAGGCGCTTTCCTGACGAGCAATCGCCATCGCATAGCTCTGACTAATGCCTTTCCCCTGCGTTTCACGGCGGAATTCATCGTTCCAGGCCAGCGGGAAACGCTCTTCCAGATGATCCCACAGCTTCGCGACAATCGTCGCCTGTACGCTCAAATCCGCCCAGCGCTGTTCAAACGCATAGCGAGCCAGTGCTTCCTGCTGCGGTTTGCTGCGATTCGCCACCAGCCCAACCCATTCGCTACGCGCCAGATTATCCATTTGCCAGAACATCAACTCCCGCACGCGAGTGATTTCCGGTAACTGAGACAAAGAAGGATCCGGCTTCACCGCCGTCATGATAGTAATCGGATAGCGCTCATTCAGTTTCTGTGCCGCTGCCATCGGATAGAACCCACGTTCCTGCATCAGGCTGCGTAATAGCGTCTCGCCTTCCTGCCGTTTGCCTTGGTCCAACAATGCTGCCGCACGCCAGTAGCGCCATTCGTCTTTCTGTAACGCATCCGCCGGTAAACGCGCCATCCAGCTTGTTAGCCCCTGACGATCGCCTGCCCCCAGCGCCATACGCACGCGGCGTTCCAGCAACGTGGTCGACGTGCTCTGCCGCACCACGCCATCCCGCCACTGCGCCTGCTCTGGCGTGGCATCGTTGCCCATCAAACGCCAGGCAATCGTTTCTTCCATCTCCTGATGCTCTGCCGCACTCATTTTCTGCAAACGGGCAATGACTGGCAGCATCGAACGGGCATTATCGGCATCCTGACGCGCCGTGCGCGTAAAGGCCGACAGCGTGACTTTACGGGTGAAATCTGTTGGTCCAACGGTCCGAGCGAAACTCTCCAGCGAATTAGGATCGTTCTGGAGTTTCAGCAGCGCATCGCCCATCGTTTTATAATCGTCGGGTAGCTGCTTGATGAGATAGCTCACCAGACTGCCGCTACCTTCGTCCATCGCCAGACGCGCGCGTTCCAGCGTTGTTAGCGGCGTCTGCTCGCCGGCCTGCTGCCAGACGGAGAAGAGTTTATCGCACACGGTAGGAAGCGAGCGCCCGGTCAGCCAGATATCACGCGTGGCTTCCCATACGCCCTGACGCTGACCGGTTGCCCACTGGGCGTAATAAAAGTTACAGCGGGCGCTGACTGGCTTCGGTGGCTGGGGGCTAAATGCCAGCAGCCCGATCCAATCCTGACGACGCGCCAGTTCATTCACAAAGCTGGTAGTCAGGTTGCGGGCGGGCGGCAGCGTCGGGTGCGTTGCCATAAACTGTTTTATCTGCGTCGCGCTGACCTGACTCAGATCCTGCGTGAGCGAACGGTATTCAAGATAAGGATAAAGTGGGTAACTGCGCAGCGTTGGCATCAGCTGCGCGACCGTGTCCATCTGGTTGCTGTCCCATGCTTGCTTAACCTGCTGATAGCGCTGACGCTGTTCGTCCAGAGAATCCGCCAGCACATGGCCGGAAAACCCAGCCAGACATATCGCCGAAACGGCGTACCACCAATGACCCGCTTTTATCACCTGCATTAACCTCATCCGTTATCGAACTTGCTATCGGCATCCTTCATCGTATCGATCCCCCTATCCTATACCCAAAATAATTCGAGTTGCGTGAAGGCGGCAACCGCATGAATCCCCAGGAGCTTACTCAGGTAAGTGACTGGGGTGAGTAAGGGCAGCCAACGCACAAGCAACTTGAAGTATGACGGATAATCGGGCAGATCCAGTGTGGCACATCATGCCAGACAACGATATGCCGATCCGCAAACCGATTCTGAAATTCATCAGGCGGGCCTACGTCTCAGATCGGCCATGGCAAATCGCCGGATAGCTGGGATCGCAGGCTGAAAACCGCTACACTTCATACTTAGAGTAATGCGCTTAGAATAATCGATCCGCTGCCAGGGTATTTCCTTAGCAGCGATTTAGTATTAGGTAACACAGTGCTACATATGGTCACCCGCTTATGGTGACAAATCATAGAGATAAGAGAGAGGCGAAGTCGCAACGTGGCTCAATATGTTTATACCATGCATCGCGTCGGTAAGGTCGTACCGCCGAAGCGTCACATTCTGAAAAACATCTCCCTCAGTTTTTTCCCCGGTGCCAAGATCGGCGTGCTGGGTCTGAACGGAGCCGGTAAATCAACGCTGTTGCGTATTATGGCTGGCATTGATACGGACATCGAGGGCGAAGCTCGCCCACAACCTGGAATCAAAATCGGCTATTTGCCGCAGGAACCGCAGTTAAACACGGAGCACACCGTTCGTGAATCCGTGGAAGAAGCGGTGTCTGAAGTCGTGACCGCACTGAAGCGTCTGGATGAAGTCTATGCGCTCTATGCTGAACCGGATGCAGACTTCGATAAATTGGCCGCAGAACAAGGCCGGTTGGAAGAGACCATTCAGGCACACGACGGTCATAACCTGGACAACCAGCTAGAACGCGCCGCCGATGCGCTGCGTTTGCCGGAGTGGGATGCGAAAATCGCCACCCTGTCCGGGGGTGAACGTCGCCGCGTGGCACTGTGCCGTCTGCTGCTGGAAAAGCCGGACATGCTGCTGCTCGACGAACCAACCAACCACTTGGATGCCGAATCTGTCGCCTGGCTCGAACGCTTCCTGCACGATTTCGAGGGCACCGTGGTGGCGATTACCCACGACCGTTACTTCCTCGATAACGTCGCGGGCTGGATTCTGGAGCTGGACCGTGGCGAAGGTATTCCGTGGGAAGGCAACTACTCTTCCTGGCTGGAGCAGAAAGATCAGCGTCTGGCACAGGAAGCGTCTCAGGAAGCGGCGCGCCGCAAATCCATTGAGAAAGAGCTGGAGTGGGTGCGTCAAGGCGCTAAAGGCCGTCAGTCCAAAGGTAAGGCACGTCTGGCACGCTTTGAAGAGCTGAACAACACCGAATACCAGAAACGTAACGAAACCAACGAACTGTTTATTCCGCCAGGTGCTCGTCTCGGCGATAAAGTGGTGGAAGTCTCCAACCTCAGCAAGTCTTACGGCGAACGTCAGCTCATCGACGGGCTTTCTTTCTCCGTACCGAAAGGCGCAATTGTCGGCATTATCGGCCCGAACGGTGCTGGTAAATCGACCCTGTTCCGCATGATGTCCGGTCAGGAACAGCCGGATGGCGGCACGATTGAGCTGGGTGAAACGGTGAAACTGGCGTCAGTCGACCAGTTCCGTGATTCGATGGACAACAGCAAAACCGTCTGGGAAGAAGTGTCCGGCGGGCAGGACATCATGCGTATCGGCAACACCGAAATGCCAAGCCGTGCTTACGTTGGCCGTTTCAACTTCAAAGGGGTTGATCAGGGCAAACGCGTTGGCGAGCTGTCCGGTGGTGAACGCGGCCGTCTGCATCTGGCGAAGCTGTTGCAGGTAGGCGGCAACGTGCTGCTGCTCGATGAACCGACCAACGACCTGGATATCGAAACCCTGCGCGCGCTGGAAAACGCCCTGCTGGAATTCCCTGGCTGTGCCATGGTGATCTCGCATGACCGTTGGTTCCTCGACCGTATCGCAACGCACATTCTGGATTATCAGGACGAAGGTAAAGTGGAATTCTTCGAAGGCAACTTTACCGAGTACGAAGAGTACAAGAAGCGTACGCTGGGTGCCGATGCGTTGGAACCACACCGCATCAAATACAAGAAGATCGCTAAATAATCCGTCACCGAACGTGATAAACAAATGGCCCGCATTGCGGGCCATTTTTCTTTCCAGTACAGATTCACTTACCTAATCAGAACGTTTCCCAGTTTTGACTCTCGCTGCCTTTGCTACTGGCTCCGGCGAGGGCCATCGCTGGCGCTAAGCGCGGTTGCGGCGCAGCCTTTGGCAAGGACGATTTCAGTCTCTGAGCCACGCCAGCCAGCTTGAATACCGCGACAGCCTGCGTCAGACGTGCCGCCTGTTCTTCGAGTGAAACCGCTGCCGCCGAAGCTTCCTGCACCAACGCCGCATTCTGTTGCGTCGCGCTATCCATTTCAGACACGGCCTGACTCACCTGTCCGATGCCACGACTCTGTTCGTCAGAAGCGGAGGCAATTTCGCCCATGATGTCAGTCACGCTGACAACCGCGCGAACAATCTCGCCCATGGTTGTACCCGCCTGAGACACAAGCCCAGATCCTGTATCCACCAGCCGGCTCGATTCGCCAATCAGCCCTTCAATTTCTTTCGCTGCCTGTGCGCTACGCTGAGCAAGACTACGAACTTCACCCGCCACCACGGCAAAACCACGCCCTTGTTCACCCGCCCGCGCGGCTTCTACCGCCGCGTTCAGTGCCAGAATGTTGGTCTGGAAAGCGATACTATTAATGACGGACGTGATTTCGGAAATACGGCGTGAACTGGTAGAGATATCCTGCATGGTATCCACCACGTTCTTCACGATCTGTCCGCCCTTCTCCGCTTTTTCAGAGGCATTTTTCGCCAACTGGCTGGCGTGATGGGCATTGTCGGAGTTCTGTTTCACCGTCGCGGTCAGCTGTTCCATGCTCGCGGCGGTTTCTTCCAGCGCGGCCGCCTGCTGCTCGGTGCGTGAAGAGAGATCGACGTTACCCGCCGTAATTTCTGACGACCCCTGATAGATCGAATCCGCGCCTTCGCGCACGATCGTAACCGTATCCGTCAGCTCCGCCTGCATGTTCTGGATATTCGTCCCCAGAGTGCCGATCTCATTACGTCCCATCGCCATCGGCGGCTGTGTCAAATCCCCCGCAGCGATCTTCTGGATACGATCAACCAGTCTGTTGATTGGCGCGAGGATCACATTGCGCACCATGATGTAGGCCATGATCGCCATAATGATAGACAGGACAAAGGAACCCGCCATCATCCAGTAACCCAGTTGGGCATTCTGTTCTGCTCGCAGATTGATATCCTGCGCAGTTTGCGTGAGTTCATTCACTTTCTTGCGTACCGGAACACTGAACGCTTCATCTAACTGACGGGCCAGCGTACTTTCCAACGTGATCGTATCTTCAAATTCCCCGTCGTTTGTCGCTTTCTGCATAGCCAGAATCCCGTTATCACGGTAGTTGGCATACGCCTTAAGAATCTCGTCATCCAGCGCGTTTTCGCTCTCCAGTTTGTCTGGACGCGCGATATATTCATCCAGACGCTTCTGTGAGGCTCTGACTCGACCAGCAGCCTGGTCTGAAGCGGATTTAAATACGTCGTGATCGCTAATACGGTTTGCCGCACCCGCCTGAATAAGCAGCAATCTGGCAACACGCAGTTGATCGAGACTGCTGCTGATACCAGCCCGGATATCAGATAATTCATTCGCCTTATCCAATGAATCGTTACTTTGCTTTAAGAAATAGCTCGCTGTGCCAATAGAAAGCGCAAATAAAATCAGGATAATTGAAAAAAGAGTAATAAATAACGAAACGAGACGTATATTGTTGATGTAACTCAACTTCTCTTTTTGAACAGACATCGGTTGCATTCCCATTTTCACCATCACTGGTCTATATTATCTCTGCCATTATTGGTGCGGCAGAGCCCAGATATCATCGTGACAATCACGCCACGCAGGACAAACCTTTCATAAAAAAGTCAAAAGGAACCACGATTGTTATCGGCATTTTCAGTCTAAAACGTACCTAAAATAAGTTGATGGCAATCACGTTTCAATAAAAATTAAAAAACACCTATAAAAATGAAACAAAAATATTATAGGTACGACAATCTCTACTGCTTTTTCAAAAACGCTGAGTAATCATCCAACGCGTGATGCTGTAAAACAAAGTCGATAAAACACGCCAATGCGGGTGAATTCAGCTTGCGGCTGGGGTACACCAGATAAAGCTCGTTGGCTTCCACCTTCCAATCCGGCAGAACCCTGACCAGTTTTCCAGAAACGGCTTCATCCAGACAGAGAAAATCAGGCAATAGCGTAATCCCCGCCCCCGCAATGGCGCACTCCCGAGCGTAAAGCAGGTTATCCGTGATATGCGAATCGGGTAGTAACCAGCGATAGAGTTCCGAACCGCGATGAAGGAGCCACTCCGTCCAGGCATGATGCGCAATACAGCGGTGTTGCTGGAGCTGTTGTGGATGAAGTAATGCCGAGTGCCGCGCCAGATAGTCAGGCGATGCCAGCAAGTATCGCGGGGTTTGCCCAAGCGAGCGCCCAATCAGTGAAGAATCATGCGGTTTACCGGTACGAAAAGCGACATCAAAACCTTCCTGCACCAGATCAATCACATCATCTGAAATCAGCACATCCAGCGATACCGCCGGAAAGCGCTGCTGAAACTCGGCGGTGAGTCGCGCCAGCAGCGTAGAACCTAGCCCTGCCGGGCTGGTGATGCGCAGTCGCCCGCTGGGGTTATCACGCAGGCGCTGTACGGCGAGATCGGCACGCTCGCTGGCTTGCAGCATCTCCTGACAGTGAATCAGGTAGCGCTCCCCCGCAAACGTCAGATTGAGCTGGCGTGTGGTTCGGTTCAGCAACCGCAGGCCAATCTGCTGTTCAAGCTGGCTAATCCGTAGGCTCAGGCTGGATTTTGCCAGCCCCGCCTTTCGCGCCGCCTGTGTAAAACTGCCACACTCGGCCACCAGCGCAAACAGCGCCATATCCTGCAATTGTTTAAACATGATTGTTCACCCTAGACGAACACTGCATTATTTATTGTCCATCTTATCAGTCCTATCTCTGTGTTCTACACTTTGGCTTATGCAAAAATAGGTTTTATTCACAAAACCAGATTCTGAAAATAATGAGGAACAGACCATGACCGCTCATGCGATAGCCGTTGATCCACAACAGCCAGAAAATTTCATTGCCATCACGCAGGACATTCCCGAGCCCGGTGAATACGACCTGTTGGTCGGCGTAAAAGCGATTTCCGTCAATCCGGTGGATACCAAAGTTCATGCTGGATTGCGTCAGAATGGATTACAGCAGCCCCGAATTCTCGGCTGGGATGCCAGCGGCGTCGTGCTGAAAACCGGCAGTGCCGTGAGCGACCTTCAGGTAGGCGATGAAGTCTGGTACGCCGGTGATATCACCCGCCCCGGCAGCAACACCACCCATCAGTTGATTGACTCACGTATCGTAGCGCGCAAGCCCGTGTCGCTGGACTGGGCAGCATCGGCCGCACTGCCGCTCACGGCGCTGACCGCCTGGGAAGGCTTATTCGAGCACCTGAAAATACAGCAGGCCGACAGTGACAAAACGCTGTTGATTATCGGCGGTGCAGGCGGCGTAGGATCTCTCGCGATTTCTCTGGCGGCATTGCGCAGTTCGGTAAATATCATCGCCACTGCGTCGCAGCCTGACTCGGCAGAGTGGTGCCGCCAGCGCGGTGCCCATAAGGTCGTGAATTACCGTAATCTGGTCGAGTCTCTAGAAAAAGAAGGGATCAAACAGGTCGACTATATTTTCTGCCTGAACGACACCGACGGCCACTGGGATGCCATCAGCAAACTGATCGCGCCGATGGGGCACATCTGCACCATCGTGGAAAACAAAAATCCGCTCGACCTGACGACGCTGAAACTCAAAAGCGCGGCGCTGCATTGGGAATTAATGTTTACCCGCAGCATGTTCACCACGCCGGATATCGCGGAACAGGGGAATATTTTGCACGAAGTCGCACAGCTGGTTGATGCAGGAAAACTTCAGGGAACTGCCAGCGAAGCGCTGCAAGGGTTAACGGTAGATACGCTGAAGCAGGCTCACGGTAAAGTGCTGGAAGGGCATATGCGCGGTAAGATCGTTATCGCGCTGTAATAACGCAATCAGCCCCTTTCGGGGCTGATTAATAATGCACTGATCAATTACACATCAGAACAGCAGACGAGCACGAATGGTGCCAGGAATTGCCTTCATCAGTTGCAGTGCCGTTTGTGCACCGTCAGTTTCGACGTCAATGACCACATAACCAATTTCAGGTGTCGTTTGCAGATACTGCGCGGCAATGTTAATGCCCTGCTCAGCAAAGATCTGGTTAATTTTGGTAATCATGCCTGGACGGTTTTCATGGATGTGCAGCAGGCGGCTGGCGCGTACGCCATGAACAGGCAGCGACACTTCTGGGAAATTCACCGCAGACAGCGTAGAGCCGTTGTCTGAATATTTCGCCAGTTTTCCAGCGACTTCGTCACCGATATTTTCCTGCGCTTCCTGCGTGGAACCACCGATATGCGGCGTCAGCAGCACGTTGTCAAACTCGCACAGCGGCGACAGGAACGGATCGCTGTTGGTTGCCGGTTCCTGTGGGAATACGTCAATCGCCGCACCGGACAAATGCTTGCTTCTCAACACGTCACACAGTGCAGGAATATCAACCACCGTACCGCGTGCAGCGTTAATCAGGATTGAACCTGGCTTCATCAGCGCCAGCTGTTCCGCGCCCATCATATTCTGCGTGCTTTCATTTTCTGGCACGTGCAGGCTTACTACGTCGCTCATATTCAGCAGGTCGGACAGGTGACGCACCTGCTGAGCATTACCCAGCGGCAATTTACTTTCAATATCATAGAAGTAAACGTGCATACCCAGGCTTTCAGCCAGAATACCTAACTGCATACCGATGTGCCCGTAGCCGATGATCCCCAGCTTTTTACCACGCGCTTCAAACGATCCCACCGCCAGTTTTTCCCAAACACCACGGTGCGCTTTCGCATTCGCCGACGGGATACCGCGCAGCATCAGCAGCATTTCGCCGATCACCATTTCTGCCACGGATCGGGTATTGGAAAAAGGTGCGTTAAATACCGGGATACCGCGCTTGGTCGCGGCCGACAGCTCAACCTGATTAGTCCCGATACAGAAACACCCTACCGCGATCAGTTTTTCCGCAGCAGCAAAAATCTCTTCTGTCAGATGGGTGCGCGAGCGGATACCCACAAAATGCGCATCGCGGATGGAGGCTTTCAGCGCCTCTGGATCCAGTGCACCTTTATGGAACTCGATGTTGGTGTAACCCGCTGCACGCAGGTTATCCAGCGCGCTCTGGTGCACGCCTTCCACTAACAGAAACTTAATCTTGTCTTTTTCCAATGATACCTTTGCCATTTCCCGACCTTATTTTCAGACTTCAAATGTGACAGAGTGCTCAATAGCTTCTGCCAACATAACAAAAATTACGCAGTCAGCAATACAAACGATTGCTTCGCCCAAATCGCGCCACAGAGGAGCGCGCCTGATTTATGGCAAAAAATATTGCCAAAGATGTGCATCGCCATATCGACGATAAATAAAATAAGAAAATGTGATATTAAGTACCAAAAATGAGCCGTTAACTAAATGGATTTTTTTAGCTAAAAAATTTCTGACGTGTGGGTTCACCACGCCAGAACGATCGCGCACTCATTTAACGACGGTTTTAACACCCTCAGCCGTGCCGACTAACGCGACATCTGCACCGCGGTTGGCAAACAGCCCAACGGTCACGACGCCTGGGATACCATTAATGTGGTTTTCTACCGCGACCGCATCCATGATATTCAGGTTGTGTACATCCAGAATGACGTTGCCGTTATCCGTCAGTACGCCCTGACGATAGACCGGCTGCCCGCCCAACTTCGCCAGTTCACGCGCCACGTAAGACCGTGCCATCGGAATAACTTCGACCGGCAGCGGGAATTTGCCCAGCACATCAACCTGTTTGGATGCATCGACAATGCAGATGAACTGGCGCGACAGTGCAGAAATGATTTTCTCGCGGGTCAGCGCTGCACCACCGCCCTTGATCATCTGCATGTGGCCGTTGATCTCATCCGCGCCATCCACGTAGACATCCAGCGAATCCACATCATTAGCGTCAAAAACCGGGATACCCAGACTTTTCAACTTTTCCGTCGAGGCATCCGAGCTGGAAACCGCGCCTTTGATTTGATGTTTTATCGAACCCAGCGCATCAATAAAGTGTGCTGCCGTCGATCCGGTTCCTACTCCCACAATGGTGTCGGGGCGGACGTAGTCGAGCGCTGCCCATCCCACTGCTTTTTTCAGTTCATCTTGCGTCATAATCTGCTTCTGGCCTGTAGAATCGATATACGAAAACGTGTGCGTATTATAGAACATGCACGTTGGGGAAAGCGTGCAAATTCACTTCACCGCCGATGCATTATTTCATGCTCATCATTCCACACCTACCCTGCTGAATCGTGATTGCGCACAATAACCAAAATAAGATTTCTGCATGGCAAATCTGCAAAATGTGGCATAGTGAAAAAAAACAGACTCATTCAGAGGATTTTGACTTTCATGAAACGCCCGGACTATCGAACGCTTCAGGCTCTGGATGCCGTCATCCGCGAGCGTGGTTTTGAACGCGCTGCCCAAAAACTGTGTATTACCCAATCTGCCGTTTCTCAGCGTATTAAACAGCTGGAAAACCTGTTCGGCCAGCCGCTATTAGTCAGAACCATTCCACCTCGCCCGACAGAACAAGGGCAGAAACTGCTGGCTCTGCTTCATCAGGTCGAGCTGCTGGAAGAAGAGTGGCTGGGCAATGAAACTAACAGCGATATCCCGCTGCTGCTGTCGCTGGCGGTGAACGCCGACAGTCTCGCAACCTGGCTGCTGCCTGCGTTACAACCGGTGCTGGTCGATTCACCGATTCGTCTTAATTTGCAGGTAGAAGATGAAACGCGCACGCAGGAAAGGCTGCGCCGGGGTGAAGTGGTCGGTGCGGTGAGTATTCAGTCTCAGCCGCTGCCAAGCTGTCTGGTAGATAAACTGGGCGCACTGGACTATCTGTTTGTCGCCTCACCGGCCTTTGCCGAGCGCTATTTCCCGAATGGCGTGACGCGCTCGGCGCTGCTACGCGCACCAGCGGTCGCCTTCGACCATCTGGATGATATGCATCAGGCTTTTTTACAGCAGAACTTTGATTTGTCGCCGGGCAGCGTTCCCTGCCACATCGTGAATTCGTCGGAAGCGTTTGTACAGCTGGCGCGTCAAGGCACTACCTGCTGCATGATCCCACATCTGCAAATCGAGAGAGAACTGGCGAATAACGAGCTAATCGACCTGACGCCGGGGCTGTTTCAGCGCCGGATGCTCTACTGGCACCGCTTCGCGCCGGAAAGCCGGATGATGAGGAAAGTGACGGACGCCCTGCTCTCGCACGGTCATCAGGTACTGCGGCAGTCATAACGTACTGAGAAAGTGATACTGGCATCGTGATAAAAACCAATAGGCCAGTTGCAGAGTGATGACAAACCTATTTACCGAACGAAAACGGGAGTAACGGAATAGAAGAGTAAAGCGTTTGCGCCATGGATGGCGCAATCCGAGCTTACATGGACGTACTTGCAGCGTCTTTACGATCTATCCGTTATTCCCGCTTGGTGACCTTTATCAGCGACCTCAAACAGGGCAGTATCATCAATGCGTTTACGCGGTAATTATTGCGTACGCTGTAGCTCAAACACGACATCCACCTGATCGTCAAAGTGAATGGTTTGCTGTTCATAGGTTTGTGCCGCTTCGCTTTGCACTGCTGCGTCTGCCGTTTTAAACATCCGTGCCATTGGCATCGGCTGATAGTTGGCAACGTGATAGCGAACGCTGTAGATCGGCCCCAGCTTAGCGTTGAAGCCCTGCGCCAGCGCTTCCGCCTGACTCGTCGCCTGCTCGATGGCTTTCTTACGCGCTTCATCACGATAGGTTTCTGGGTTAGCCACGCCTAATTCTACCGTGCGAATCTCATTCAGCCCCGATTTCAGCGCCCCATCCAGCAGCTCGTTCAGTTTGTCTAACTGGCGCAGCGTGACTTCCACCTGACGCACCGCACGATAGCCTTTCAGCACCGAGCCACCTGTTTTCAGGTAGTCATATTCTGGCTGCGTACGTAAATTGGCGGCATTGATATCTTTTTTCTCAATGCCATTTTTACCCAGAAAATCAAAGTATTGTGCAACGCGGGCATCGACCTGCTTTTTCGCTTCCGCCGCATCCTTCGATGACACGCTCACTTCAATCGCGAGACGCGCGATATCCGGTGTCGCGTCTACGCTGGATGTCCCTGACGTCACGATATGCGGGCCATCCGGCAATTCCGCAGCCTGCGCGGCTATCGATACACCGCCAAATCCTATCGCAGCGGCCAATGCCAGTGCATTGAGCTTCATCATACCTCGCTTCACACTCTCTCCTTACTTATGTTTCGTCACGCATGCCGCTCGCAGATTATCTGTATCAATAGATTGTCCGTATCAATAGATTATCTGTGCCAACACGGTATCTTCCAGAATGAAAGAAACAAGACGGATTGCTTTACCGACCAACATAACGCATTACCAACTCCACACAATATAGGTGAATTTCTGAAACACAGCGTAAGGTGAGGCTATTTATTTCCAACCAGTATTTCTAACCATTATTGCCAGCCGTGACGTGCCAGCTGCAAGGCAATGCCCCACATCACTACGCCGACAAAAAAGTTGATGACCCGCTGTACCCGCGGCGTATTCAGCCACGGTGCCAGCCAGGAGGCCAATAGCGCCAGCGCAAAGAACCAGGTGAAAGAAGCCGTCATCGTCCCCAGCGCAAACCAGCTTCGGGCATCGTCCGCAAACTGGCTCCCCAGACTCCCTAGCACCACAAAGGTATCCAGATAGACATGTGGATTCAGCCAGGTCACCGCCAGCATGGTAGCAATAATGCGCCAGCGGCTTTGTTTCATCACTTCGGCGCTGGCGAGGGCAATATTCTTACTGAAGGCCGTTTTCATCGCTCCCCAGCCAAACCAGAGCAGAAACGCAACGCCGCCCCAGGTCACTGCGCCCAACAGCAGTGAAGACTGACTCAACAACGCGCTACCGCCAAAAATACCGGCGGCAATCAGCACCATATCGCTCAAGGCACATAACAGCGCCACCATCAGGTGATACTGCCGGCGAATTCCCTGATTCATCACAAACGCATTCTGTGGCCCCAGAGGCAGAATCATCGCCGCCCCTAACAAAACGCCCTGTAAATACACCGCCCACATACTTCTCTCCTACGCCGTTTATTGTTATCGCGGCGAGTGTATGGAAGCCAATGAGATAAGTGAAATTGAATATTCTAACGCTACATTAGCTAAGCTAATGATATGAAGGCAGAGGCAGTCCGTGTCGGACGAGAAGATGATTTCTGACGATGCACCATGCTGATAAGGACAGGGTGCATGTCTGGTAGATCGTGCCAGCGGGTTGATGCTGGCTGTTTCGCTGCGGCGCTAAGCTATGTAGAAGCTACGTTATGCAGAGGGGGTATCGTTATGCAAGTGCACATCCATCTGCGGATAAGGAATGCCAATACGGTGCTCATCCAACACGCGTTTAAAGCTTTCCAGCAGATCCCAATACACCGCCTGCGCGTCGCCGTTGGTTGTCCACACCCACACCACAAAATTCAGCGATGACGCCGCCATTTCATTCAGACGGATCGTGACGCCCTTGTCGTGCTGGATGCGTTCATCCGCCGCGACAATATCGCCCAGCAGCTTTTTCACCATGTCGATGTCGGCGTCATAGGCTACGCCGACAATAATTTCGGTACGGCGATCCGGCTCACGCGAACTGTTGATGATGTTGCCAGCAATGATCTTGCCATTCGGCACCACGATAATTTTGCCGTCAGACGTGCGCAGCGTCGTCGAGAAGATCTGTACCTGCGTAACCGAGCCGGACACGCCGCCCAAATCCACCCATTCGCCGGTACGGAAAGGCCGGAAAATCACCAGCAAGACGCCCGCTGCAAAGTTGGCTAACGACCCCTGTAATGCCAGACCAATAGCCAAGCCAGCAGCACCCAATACAGCAATCACCGATGCCGTCTGTACGCCAACCCGACTCAATACCGCAATCAGCGTGAACGCGATAATGCCATAGCGCACCAGCGCAGACAGGAAATCGGCCACGGTTGAATCGATAGAACGGTTAATCATCAGTTTGTTGATGGTGCCGGAGACGATCCGAGCGATCACCAGACCAACGATGAGGATCACTAATGCTGCGACGATATTCACGGCATACTGCAAAAACAAGCTCTGGTGTGTCACCAACCAGTCCCCTGCCTGATCCAGCCCCGTATTAAGTTCTTCCATTTGAACGCTCCTGTTTTTTAATCACTGGGAAAGCATAACGCCCCTAACTGAAATCGCAACATGGCGTCCCAAAAGCCCCAAAAATTAAGGCTCCCGTAGGAGCCTTAGCATCAAATCATGTTTACGTCGTCTGACTTACAGTACATCAACAGCATTAAGCTCTTTGAAGGCTTGTTCCAAACGAGTCACCATGCTTGCCTGTGAGGCACGCAGCCACACACGCGGGTCATAGTATTTCTTGTTCGGCTGATCGTCGCCTTTCGGGTTGCCCAATTGGCCTTGCAGATACGCTTCGTTTTCTTTGTAGTATTTCAGGATACCTTCCCATGTTGCCCACTGGGTATCGGTATCGATGTTCATTTTCACTACGCCGTAGCTAACGGAATCTTTGATTTCCTGAGCGCTGGAACCAGAACCGCCGTGGAATACGAAGTCCAGGCTGTTGTGCGGCAGGTTATGTTTCTTGGAAACATATTCCTGAGAATCACGCAGGATGGTCGGGGTCAGCTTCACGTTACCTGGCTTGTATACGCCATGCACGTTACCGAAAGAGGCAGCGATAGTGAAACGTGGGCTGATCGCGTTCAGTTTGGTGTACGCGTAGTCAACGTCTTCTGGCTGGGTGTACAGAGCAGAAGCATCCATGTGGCTGTTATCCACACCGTCTTCTTCACCACCGGTACAACCCAGTTCGATTTCCAGGGTCATGTCGATTTTGGCCATACGCGCCAGATACTTAGCGCAGATCTCGATGTTCTCTTCCAGAGACTCTTCAGACAGGTCGATCATGTGGGAAGAGAACAGCGGTTTGCCAGTCGCAGCAAAGTGTTTTTCACCCGCATCCAGCAGGCCATCGATCCACGGCAGCAATTTCTTCGCGCAGTGGTCGGTGTGCAGAATCACTGGCACGCCATAGTGTTCAGCCATTTGATGCACATGATGAGCGCCAGAAATCGCACCCAAAATTGCCGCCTGCTGACCTTCTGCTTTCAGGCCTTTACCCGCGATGAATGCTGCACCGCCGTTAGAGAACTGAACGATGACTGGCGCGCGCACTTTGGCTGCGGCTTCCAGCACAGCATTGATTGAGTCGCTACCGACACAGTTCACTGCTGGCAAGGCGAATTTGTTTTCTTTTGCTACTGCGAAAACTTTCTGAACGTCATCACCAGTGATGACACCGGGTTTTACGAAATCAAAAATTTTAGACATGTTACGTGTCCCGTTTCGTTGGCCGTGGAGGGGTTAAAGAGGTCGATGTTAAATCGACAGGCTGTCTCGACACGAGATTGCGAACATCACATATCGAGACAACCACAGGAAAGGGGAAAAGCGCCCCTTACCTTAAATTATTGCTTGGCACGTTCTTCCAGCATAACCACTGCTGGCAGTTTTTTCCCTTCGACAAATTCGAGGAATGCGCCACCACCGGTAGAAATGTAGGAGATTTTATCTGCAATACCAAACAGATCGATCGCAGCCAGCGTATCGCCGCCACCTGCAATAGAGAACGCGTCGCTATCTGCGATAGCACGGGCGATGGTCTCGGTTCCTTTACGGAAATTAGGGAATTCGAAGACGCCAACCGGGCCATTCCACAGGATGGTCTTGGCATTCTTCAGAATTTCAGCCAGACGCTCAGCGGACACATCACCCAGATCCAGAATCTGCTCTTCGTCTTTGATTGCCGTAACAGACTTCAGCGTTGCAGCTGCAGTTTCAGAGAATTCTGACGCGACACGCACATCGCTCGGTACAGGAATATCACAGGTTTCCAGCAGCTTTTTCGCTTCAGGAATCAGGTCAGCTTCGTACAGGGATTTGCCCACGTTGTGGCCTTGTGCAGCAACGAAGGTGTTAGCGATACCGCCACCAACGATCAGCTGATCGGCGATTTTAGACAGTGAATCCAGTACGGTCAGTTTGGTGGAAACTTTAGAACCACCAACGATAGCGACCATCGGACGGGCTGGTTTGCTCAAGGCTTTACCCAGCGCTTCCAGCTCACCAGACAGCAGCGGGCCCGCACAAGCGATAGTGGCAAATTTACCCACGCCGTGGGTGGAAGCCTGCGCACGGTGTGCTGTACCGAATGCGTCCATTACGAACACATCACACAGCGCCGCGTATTTCTTGGACAGGACTTCGTCGTCTTTCTTCTCGCCTTTGTTAAAGCGGACGTTTTCCAGTACAACCAGCTCGCCTTCGGCGACATCAACACCATCCAGGTAATCTTTCGCCAGACGTACAGGAGAAGACAGTTTCTCTTTCAGGTAGTCAACAACAGGCAGCAGAGAAAACTCTTCGTTGTACTCGCCTTCGGTCGGGCGTCCCAGGTGGGAAGTGACCATAACGCGAGCGCCTTGTTTCAGGGCGATTTCGATGGTCGGCAGAGAGGCACGGATGCGCGCATCAGACGTCACTTTCCCTTCTTTTACTGGTACGTTCAGATCCGCACGAATAAGAACACGTTTACCAGCCAGATCCAGATCGGTCATCTTAATTACAGACATGGTGAATCCTCTTGTTGATTCTCTTTTAAAGTTGCTTGAGCGAGATAGCGACCCTAGATCGCCACCGTCGTACTAGAAACCGCTGGCCGCCATCGCCCGTGTTGTATCCAACATCCGGTTGGCAAAGCCCCATTCGTTATCGCACCAGACCAATGTTTTAATCAGATGCTGACCACTGACCCGAGTCTGCGTACCGTCGACAATGGCACTGTGCGGATCGTGGTTAAAATCAGCCGACACTAGCGGCAATTCAGTGTAATCAACTATACCACGAAACGACTCATGCGCTGATTTTTGCAATAGTGCGTTAATTTCATTCACATTTACGGCTTTCCTGACGCTAACGCTCAGGTCAATTGCCGTGACGTTAATCGTCGGTACACGCACCGAGATCGCCTCAAAACGATCGACAAACTGCGGAAAAATACGGGTGATCCCCGCCGACAGTTTAGTATCTACCGGAATGATCGACTGGCTGGCGGCTCGTGTACGCCGCAGATCGTGATGATAAGCATCGATCACCGGTTGATCGTTCATCGACGAGTGAATCGTCGTCACCGTACCATTCTCGATACCAAAGGCATCATCCAGCAGTTTGATGACCGGGATAATGCAGTTGGTCGTGCAGGATGCATTGGAAACAATGCGGTGCCCGCTTTCCAACTGATGGTGATTGACGCCAAACACCACCGTGGCATCCAGATCCGTCGTTCCCGGATGAGAAAACAGCACTTTCTTTGCACCTGCCGCCAGATGGGCTTCCCCATCTTCCCGGCTACCGTAGACGCCGCTGCAATCCAGCACGATATCGATACCGAGTTCTCGCCAGGGCAATGGCTGAATATCTGTCTGATGCAACAGACGAATACAGTCATCACCGACATAAAGCTGGTCGCACTCCTGACGCACATCCCACGAAAAACGGCCGTGACTGGAGTCGTACTTGAGCAAATGCGCCATGCCTTCCGCGCTCGCCAGCTCATTAATCGCCACAACCGTAATCTCGGCTCGACGGCCCGATTCATACAACGCACGTAAAACACTGCGGCCGATGCGGCCAAAACCGTTTATCGCAATACGAATCGTCATGGCGTTCCTTGTGATTCCTTGTGTCGTGGCAGAGTTACCCAGCGCATAGGATATACCCTTCTTAGACACCAGAGAACCCCTGGAGAAACGCCGTCAGCACAACAACTGAAACGCTTCAGCTAGAATAAACGAATTAACGCATAAAAGAAATATTCTCGTTTGGCACACGCCAGAAGAGTGACCTGCGTCATAAAAATGAAAAAGCCGCGATCGGGGGACAAACAACGCGCATCGAGAGGTAGGTTAAGTTAAAGATGAAAAAAAAGCCGCCAGCGTTAGCTGACGGCTTCTCATATCGAGATTAACGCGGCGTGATTACTTCAGCAGCGCCTGCGCTTTTTCAACGACGTTATCGACAGTGAAGCCGAATTCTTCGAACAACAACTCAGCCGGGGCCGATTCGCCGAAGCTCGTCATGCCGACAATCGCGCCGTTCAGGCCGACGTACTTGAACCAGTAGTCCGCGATACCCGCTTCAATTGCTACGCGTGCCGATACTGCTTTTGGCAGCACTGCTTCACGATAGGCAGCATCCTGCTTGTCGAACGCATCCGTAGACGGCATGGACACTACGCGTACCTTGCGGCCCGCAGCAGTCAGTTTGTCATACGCGCCGACAGCCAGTTCAACTTCAGAACCGGTGGCAATCAGGATCAGCTCAGGTTGACCCTCGCTGTCTTTCAGCACATAGCCGCCTTTTGCCACGTTCGCCAACTGCTCAGCAGTACGTGGCTGCTGCGCCAGGTTCTGACGAGACAGGATCAGCGACGTCGGGCCATCCTGACGCTCGATTGCGTATTTCCACGCCACCGCCGTTTCCACCTGATCCGCCGGACGCCAGTTGCTCATGTTCGGCGTAACGCGCAGGCTTGCCAGTTGTTCAACCGGCTGGTGAGTCGGGCCGTCTTCGCCCAGACCGATGGAGTCGTGGGTGTAAACGTAGATGCTGCGGATTTTCATCAGCGCAGCCATACGCACGGCATTACGCGCGTATTCCACAAACATCAGGAAGGTTGCGGTGTACGGTACAAAACCACCGTGCAGCGCAATCCCGTTGGCAATCGCCGTCATACCGAATTCGCGCACGCCGTAGTGGATGTAGTTACCCGCGTGGTCTTTATCCAGTGAAACCGAGCCAGACCAGATGGTCAGGTTGCTCGGTGCCAGGTCAGCAGAGCCGCCCAGGAATTCCGGCAGCAGTTTGCCGTAAGCTTCCAGCGCGTTCTGTGATGCTTTGCGGCTGGCGATTTTCGCCGGATTCGCCTGCAAATCGTCGATAAATTTCTGTGCGTCTGCCTGCCAGTTGGTCGGCAGTTCACCGCCGGTGCGGCGTTTGAACTCAGCAGCCAGCTCAGGGTAAGCACTGGCGTAGGCAGCAAACGCCTCGTCCCAGGCCGCTTCTTTACGCTGACCGGCCGGTTTGGCATCCCATGCGGCATAAATGTCAGCCGGGATATCAAACGGCGCGTGCGTCCAGCCCAGTTGTTCGCGGGAAGCCGCGACTTCCGCATCACCCAGCGGTGCACCGTGGGAATCGTGCGTACCGGCCTTGTTCGGTGAACCGAAGCCAATCACGGTTTTGCACATCAGCAGCGACGGCTTGTCGGTGACTAGCTGTGCTTCGCCGATAGCGCGCTTGATAGCGTCCGCATCGTGACCGTCTACGCCGCGCACAACGTGCCAGCCGTAGGCTTCAAAGCGGGCAGCGGTATCGTCGGTAAACCAGCCTTCAACGTGACCGTCGATGGAGATGCCGTTGTCATCATAAAACGCGGTCAGTTTACCGAGCTTCATGGTGCCTGCCAGCGAGCAGACTTCGTGGGAAATCCCTTCCATCATGCAGCCGTCACCCAAGAAGGTGTAGGTATGATGGTTAACAATTTCGTGGCCCGGACGGTTGAACTGTGCTGCCAGCGTGCGCTCGGCAATCGCCATACCCACTGCGTTGGCAACACCCTGACCCAGCGGGCCGGTGGTGGTTTCAACGCCAGCGGTGTAACCGTATTCAGGGTGGCCTGGGGTTTTGGAATGCAGCTGACGGAAGTTTTTCAGTTCTTCAATCGGCAGGTCGTAGCCGGAGAGATGCAGCAGGCTGTAAATCAGCATGGAAGCGTGGCCGTTGGACAGTACGAAGCGGTCACGGTTGGCCCAGTTAGGGTTGGTCGGATTATGGTTAAGATAATCGCGCCACAGCACTTCGGCGATATCGGCCATGCCCATCGGTGCACCAGGGTGACCGGATTTGGCTTTCTGCACCCCATCCATGCTCAGCGCACGGATAGCATTGGCAAGTTCTTTACGAGAGGACATGCTTGACTCCAGATCGGATTGAACGACTGCCTTTCTTGAATAATCGATAAAAAACAACAATTTAAACAAGAATGACAAAATAAATATGATTACAAATGTACATGAAAAGCAGAGGGAATGCACATGGAACCGTGAGCAAAAAACAGGGATTTATCGGCTAACGAATCAATGGCGGTTCTTTTGCCAATTGTGCAGTGGATTGCAGCGCCATACGCACTGTTTTCCAGTGGGTTTACCTTTATCTACAGCCTCTTTTTGGAACGCTTCGGAAACAAAATTCATGGCCTACGGGCTATCAGAAAAAATACAAATCAGATTTTCCGATCTATTTATCAATGCCGTTTTCGGGTACCTTAAAGCCGCTTTTTTGATATTAAAAAATAAACATTAATCGTATGGAGATGATTTTTATGGCTATTCGTTCTTCTGTACTGGCGCTGTGTGTCGCAACCTTGCTGACTGGCTGCCAGAACTTAAACACCAGTACCTTAATGCAATCCGGCGCACAGGCTTTCCAGGCGGCAACACTCAGCGATGCTGATGTGAAATCGCTCAGCAATCAGTCCTGTGAGCAAATGGATAAAGAAGCAAAGATTGCCCCTGCCGACAGCAAATACACACAGCGCCTGAATAAAATTGCAGATGCGCTGGGTCATGACATCAACGGTACACCGGCCAACTATAAGGTTTATCTGACAAAAGACGTTAACGCTTGGGCAATGGCTAACGGTTGCATCCGCGTATACAGCGGCCTGATGGATATGATGAATGACAATGAAGTGGAAGGCGTTCTCGGCCACGAAATTGGCCACGTTGCGCTGGGCCACACTCGTAAAGCCATGCAGGTTGCCTATGCGGCGACTGCTGCACGTACTGCCATTGGCTCTGCGGGTGGCGTAGCGGCGTCCCTGTCACAGTCTCAACTCGCCGATCTGGGAGAAGAACTGGTTAATTCCCAATTCTCTCAAACTCAGGAAACGCAGGCAGATGATTACTCCTTCGATCTGCTGAAGAAGCGTGGCGTCAAGCTGGAAGGTCTGGCAAGCAGCTTTGAAAAACTTGCCAAACTGGATGCCGGTCGTGAGAGCAGCATGTTCGATTCTCACCCTTCATCAGAAGGCCGTGCGAAACACATTCGTGAACGCATTGCTGCTGGGAAGTAATTCCACGTCCTGATTACTTGCAAAACGTCTACCCAAGGGCAATTGAAAAAATCTCAATTGCCCGCTAGTCATCCGACCACTATCATCCCCATCATATTCACGGTAAGCTGTTACATAACAGCTATCTGCAATCGCTTCTATCTTCTTCATGATAGGATTTAAGAATTAATAGATATAAATAGATAGCTATTTTCAATCATATTTACTTTTCGTTCTCTTTTTAAGAAACGAATCTCGGCAGATTTCCAGATGCTGGAAGCAGCACTCCGCGAATGCGGCGGCATACGGAAAAACAGACAATCGCGATTAACACAGAGACATCCGTCGCAATAAACAAGAATGATGGAGTAACCCCCTGTATTTAAAGATAGAAATAAACCAGTAAATCAAGCATACTATGTTAAACCAATAAAATTTTTTCCAGTTTGATCATATAGATATATGATAAAACCTGTTGTCGCGCCGCAGGTTTCTCTAGAAGCTCCACCTTTTTAGCGATTTAAAGGCATTTCAGGATCGCGATTTCTTAATAACTGGATAACATCAGCAACGATTATTGGTTTATGGCCACTTTCAGACAATAAACTCATATGTGTTAAAAATCATGGATGTGAGAATTTTCAGTAAATGCAATTTTACCACGGTGGGATTACGGGAAATCCTATCTAGTATCCCTATGCTCTCGATAAAACCCGTCAACAGGTTTACGCTGCAGCAAGGAAAGAAGAAATGTATTTTCATCATTGACGGTAGCAGCGAGGGCTTTGAGGAATACTACGAGTCGATAAGAACTCACTTTTATAATATGGCGTCGTCGTTCGTTATCATCAATAATTCTCCCAATCACCCTCCCGTGTGCATTGACGAAAAAACGATTCTTATTTCAAAGTCAGCAGCCATCGATTCTTTTTATAAATTACTCGATTTCGTCCACCTTCACGACCGCCGTTTATTCAGTCCCGTCAGACTGTCAAAATCTGAATATGCCGTATTCCAGCATTGGTGTGCGGGCTACACAGCGGAAGCGATTGCCGATATCATCGGATTAAATAAGAAGTCAGTACTGAACAGCAAATCACGATTACTGAATAAATATGGCGTTCAGGATAAAAACTCTTTACTGCTTATTGCTAAAATTATCTTCAAAGACAGCGTCATTGAAGAATTTGATTCCCTTCCAAAACCAGCCACTGATATCAATATGAGTCATTCGCTTATCTGAGCGATAGACGAAAAAAAGGGATGCTCACTCGCATCCCTTTTTACTCAATCAGTCACACTTATTCTTCATCTTCCAAATAAGTATAGCCGTACAGCCCGGTTTCAAACTCCTCCAGGAACTGCGCCTGAAGTTCGGTATCCAGGTCAGTTTCTTTCACCTGATCGCGGAAACGGGTCATCAGCACTTTGGGGTCAAGCTGCACATACTCCAGCATGTCGGCAACCGTATTCCCTTCGTCAGACTCTTCAATCTCAACGGTGCCATCCTGGAAGACAAACACGTCAACGGTCGACGTATCGCCAAACAGGTTATGCATATTCCCCAGAATTTCCTGATAGGCACCGACCATAAAGAAGCCCAGCAGCGGCGGGTTTTCTGGATCGTAAGGCGGCATTGGCATCGTCGTCGCGATCCCGTCACCATCGACATAATGATCGATCGTACCATCGGAATCACAGGTGATGTCGAGCACGACAGCACGGCGCTCAGGCGGCTTGTTTAGCCCTTCCAACGGCATTACTGGGAACAACTGATCGATCCCCCATGCATCCGGCATGGATTGGAACAGCGAGAAGTTGACATACAGCTTGTCAGCCATCCGCTCCTGTAATTCATCAATCACCGGCCGGTGCGCACGGTTGCTCGGATCCAGCTGTTCCTGAATCATCTGACAGATGCTCAGATAAAGCTGCTCTGCTTTCGCACGCTGCGTCAGATCCAACATGCCGTGCGTGTATTGGGTGTGCACGTCGTGCAAATCCATCTGGCTATCGTGCAGCCATTCACGCAGCGAACGGCGTTTCCCCGGCTGCTTGATTTCTTTCCAGGTTGACCACAGGCTCTCCAGCGCACGCGGAGCGCCTTCTTCCGGCTCAGTCGGGTCACTGAACTCGTTGCGTTCAACCCCGATAATATTGGAAACCAACACGGTATGGTGCGCGGTTACCGCACGGCCAGATTCGGTGATGACCGTCGGATGTGGCAACCCGTTTTCGTTACAGGCATCACCGATACCCCAAATCACGTTGTTGGCGTATTCGTTCAGGCCATAGTTCACTGAACAATCAGACTGAGAGCGCGTGCCTTCATAATCCACGCCCAACCCGCCACCGACGTCGAAGCACTGGATATTTACGCCCAGCTTATGCAGTTCGACATAGAAGCGCGCAGACTCACGCACGCCCGTCGCGATATCACGGATATTCGCCAACTGCGATCCCAGATGGAAATGCAGCAGTTGCAGGCTATCCAACCGCCCTGCTTCGCGCAGCATCTCAACCAGTTGCAGAACCTGGACCGCCGCCAGACCAAACTTGGATTTTTCACCGCCGCTGGATTGCCACTTGCCCGACCCCTGAGAAGCCAGACGCGCACGGACGCCAAGGCGCGGCACCACATTCAAGCGCTCGGCTTCTTCCAGCACCAGCCGAATTTCGGACATCTTCTCGATGACCAGATAAACCTTGTGGCCCAGCTTTTCACCGATGAGTGCCAGACGGATGTATTCACGGTCTTTGTAGCCGTTACACACAATCACCGTGCGGGTCATGCCCGCGTGGCCCAGTACTGCCATCAGTTCCGCTTTTGAACCAGCTTCAAGACCCAACGGTTCACCGGAATTAGCCAGTGACTCAATGACGCGACGATGCTGGTTAACCTTGATCGGATAAACCAGAAAATACCCGCCTTCATAGCCAAACGATTCGCGAGCCTGTTTAAACGCAGCGTTAATAGAACGCAGGCGATGCTGAAGGATTTGCGGAAAGCAGAACAGCGCAGGAAGGCGCTGATGGTTATCTTTCTGCATGTCTTTGACCAATCTGGCCAGATCGACGCGAGCTTCTGGTACGTCAGGATCTGGGCACACGCTAATGTGGCCGAGTTCATTGACGTCATAGTAATTATTGCCCCACCAGGCAATATTGTAAGTACGAAGCATTTCGCTGGCATTACGGTCATTCATGGCAACCTCCTGCATAGAGCGCAAATTTTCATGTTTACCCGTCGCTGACGAGCCGTGATGAATCATGTCGTCAGACATAACGAACCTCTTCTTTTTCTAGACTGCGGATCACATCAGTACCTGAATAAACAGCCCACATGAGCATACCTGCAACATGCGGCATCGACAGTGAAAAAACCGGCGTAGTGAAGTATGCCGTCACTTTATTACTCTTATTAGTGTAAAACACGTTGTCAGGCTCCGTGTTACGGGTCGATAAAACTCGTTGTGAAAACCACCGGGCGAACGTGACCAGAAAGACGCTAAACGCTTCTGGCAGAAAGAATAACAGGCAGGTTAACCAGCCCTGGAGTCCTGTGTCGAATTTAAAGACAGGCTACGTCGAGAAACGGAAAAGAAGGGTTGAGTCGCGGACGCGGTAGCGTCAAAAGGGACATATTGCGAACGCAATACACTCAGTAAACAACGGATCATTAATCCTACCACCTCCACGTGCGCCGCAGGCTATGCGGTCAGCTATCAATAAAAATTCAAGATGTCGCGGGTTGCATCACCGCTCGCCGTTTATACCTACATGCTGCTGGAAAAGCAAAATGAAAATTACCGCTAGTCATCTCTTGTAAAAGAAAAAACGGCCGATGATAAAAGGACGATGGCGTGCTAATGCGAAAAACTACTGGCACTGAGACCAAAAGGTGACCTAAAATAGCCATCCAGATGTTAATCCGTCTATACCGATTAACTGATACACTGCTTAACGGCTTTGATTTGAAGGTAAAGAAACTCATGGCTAAACACCTTTTTACGTCCGAGTCAGTCTCTGAAGGACATCCTGATAAAATTGCTGACCAGATTTCTGATGCGGTTCTCGACGCCATTCTGGAGCAAGACCCAAAAGCGCGTGTCGCTTGTGAGACTTATGTAAAGACCGGAATGGTGTTAGTCGGTGGTGAAATTACTACCAGCGCCTGGGTCGACATTGAAGAAATTACCCGTCGTACCGTGCGTGATATTGGTTATGTCAATTCTGAAATGGGCTTTGACGCTAACTCTTGTGCCGTACTGAGCGCGATTGGCAAGCAGTCTCCTGACATCAATCAGGGCGTTGACCGCCGCGATCCACTGGAACAAGGCGCAGGCGATCAGGGTCTGATGTTCGGTTACGCGACCAACGAAACCGACGTACTGATGCCAGCACCCGTGACTTATGCACACCGTCTGGTTCAGCGCCAGTCAGAAGTCCGCAAGAGCGGCTCTCTGCCGTGGCTGCGCCCGGACGCGAAGAGTCAGGTCACGTTCCTGTACGACGATGGCAAGATTGCTGGCATCGATGCCGTGGTGCTGTCTACCCAGCATTCAGAAGACATCAGCCAGAAAGATCTGCATGAAGCGGTGATGGAAGAGATCATCAAGCCAGTTCTGCCTGCAGAATGGCTGTCTGCCAATACCAAATATTTCATCAACCCAACTGGACGCTTTGTTATCGGCGGCCCAATGGGTGACTGCGGTCTGACTGGTCGTAAAATTATCGTTGATACCTACGGCGGCGCGGCACGTCACGGCGGCGGTGCGTTCTCTGGTAAGGATCCGTCTAAAGTAGACCGTTCTGCTGCCTATGCTGCACGCTATGTTGCCAAGAATATCGTCGCGGCAGGCCTGGCCGATCGCTGCGAAATTCAGGTGTCCTACGCTATCGGCGTGGCAGAACCGACGTCCATCATGATCGAAACCTTCGGCACAGAGAAAGTGTCCACCGAGCAACTGACGCTGCTGGTGCGCGAATTCTTCGATCTGCGTCCTTACGGCTTAATCCAGATGCTGGATCTGCTGCATCCGATTTATCAAGAAACAGCTGCCTATGGTCACTTTGGCCGCGAACATTTCCCGTGGGAAAAAACGGACAAAGCCGCAGAGCTGCGTGAAGCTGCGGGCCTGTAATCTGGCGATGCAATAAACACCAAACGGCGAATGAGAGTTCGCCGTTTTTCATTCTACCTCCCTCGCATTTCCCTCCGCTTCGCCTATTGCGTCTCCCTGCCACTCAATTTATGCTCACAGCAATGAACACACCCCGAATCCCCATTGCCAGCCATCAGGCTGTGATGCGCTGTCTGCGTGATAAATTGCAGCAGGCTAACCTCACCTTGAAGACGGACTACACCGAGCCAGCAGTAAATTACCAGCAACGCGGTTCAACGGCAGGAACGGCCTGGCTGCAACACTGGGAAATCCGGCTGAATCCCGTCTTGTTGCAGGAAAACCAACAGGCCTTTATCGATGAAGTGGTTCCCCATGAGTTGGCTCATCTGCTGGTTTATGCACGTTTTGGCCGTGTCGCACCGCATGGCAAGGAATGGCGCTGGATGATGGAAAACGTGCTGTGCGTCCCGGCAAAACGCACGCATCGGTTTGCGGTTCAGTCCGTACAGGGGAAAACCTTCACCTACCTGTGTGATTGCCAACGGCATGAGTTGACGATCCGTCGGCACAATCGGGTGTTGCGCGGCGAAACAGAATATCGCTGTCGTCGTTGCGGGAAAACCTTACGTCATGATGTAAAAAGTTCTATTTAAAAGGGAATTTCCAGTTTTAAAAACTGCTTTTGCATTTGCCTGCCGACGAGACATCCGGTAGTCTGCCAACTTTACAGCCAGTGGATTATTTGGAATATGCTACGCAAAATTCTCGCTATCACCGCCGTAGGCGCGGGTCTGTTTTCGGCCACCGCGCTGGGTCAAAACATCAATAATTTTTCGCAAGCAAAAGCCGCCGCTGTCGACATTAATCGCGATGCGCCGGGTTCGTTCTACTGTGGCTGCAAGATTACGTGGCAGGGCAAAAAAGGCACGCCCGACCTTGAAGCCTGTGGCTATCAGGTGAGGAAAAATGAGCAACGTGCCAGCCGTATCGAATGGGAGCACGTTGTACCCGCCTGGCAGTTTGGCCACCAGCGTCAGTGCTGGCAGGATGGCGGCAGAAAGAACTGTAACAGCGATCCTGTCTACCGTGAGATGGAAACCGATTTGCATAACCTGCAGCCCGCTATCGGCGAGGTAAACGG
Source organism: Pectobacterium sp. S5 (assembly GCF_051707265.1). Lineage (NCBI taxonomy): Bacteria > Pseudomonadati > Pseudomonadota > Gammaproteobacteria > Enterobacterales > Pectobacteriaceae > Pectobacterium > Pectobacterium sp. S5. The sequence goes on along the minus strand of NZ_JAULSZ010000003.1, from coordinate 94,340 downwards.
CGATCGTGGTAATGCCATGTATGGGCAATGGAACGGTGGTGCATCCCAGTATGGTCAATGCGAGATGAAGGTCGATTTCAAAAATAATCTGGCAGAACCGCCCGCTCGCGCTCGCGGCCAGATCGCGCGTACCTATTTCTACATGCGCGACCGCTATCAGTTACGTCTTTCCAGCCAGCAAACCCAGCTGTTCGAAGCCTGGGATAAGCAATACCCCGTCACACAGTGGGAATGTACCCGCAATCAGCGCATCGCCGCAAAACAGGGAAACCCGAATCCCTACGTTCAACAAGCTTGCCAGCGCTAGTTCGTCTACCTACTATAGCGAATCAATTTCCAGCGTAACCACCGTCAGATGACGGTGGTTTTGCGCCGTTCTATTTTATTCAAAGGTCTGAATCCAGTATGCGAGTACCACGCATTTTTCATCCCGAAACGCTCCCCCTTAACGGCGGTGAAGTCGACCTGAGTGACGATGCCGCCAATCATGTGGGTCGCGTGTTACGCATGACGACGGGTCAGTCATTGCAGCTGTTTGATGGCAGCAATCATGCCTTTGATGCAGAAATCATCGCGGCTGGCAAAAAGAGTGTGCGCGTTCGCTTCACAGCAGGTAAGTTGGAAGATAAAGAATCGCCCCTACATTTACATCTGGGACAGGTGATGTCGCGCGGTGAGAAGATGGAATTTACCATTCAGAAATCCATCGAGCTGGGCGTCAATGTGATTACCCCACTGCTTTCTGAACGCTGTGGCGTCAAACTGGATGCCGAGCGTATGGAGAAAAAAATTAGCCAGTGGCAGAAAATTGCAGTTGCCGCCTGTGAACAGTCCGGCCGCAATTGTGTACCGCTGGTGCGGCCAGCGATGACACTGGAAGCCTGGTGTGCAGAACAAGACAACGCGTTGAAATTGAATCTGCACCCACGCGCCACACAGAGCATCAATACGTTACCACTGCCGGTCGATCGGGTCAGGCTACTGATCGGCCCGGAAGGCGGGCTCACCGCCGGTGAAATTACCATGACCTCAGAACACGGATTCACTGATATCCTGTTGGGGCCACGCGTTTTGCGCACAGAAACCACTGCACTCACCGCCATGACCGCCTTACAGGTACGTTTCGGCGATTTGGGGTAAAGGAGAAAAGAATGATCAAACTCGGTATCGTGATGGACCCGATTGACACCATCAATATCAAGAAAGACACCAGCTTTGCCATGCTGCTGGAAGCACAGCGCCGTGGTTGGGAACTGCATTATATGGAGATGAACGATCTCTATATGCATGCGGGCGTCGCGCGCGCAACAACGCGTCGCCTGAGCGTCCAGTACGATTACGACGGCTGGTACGATTTCTCCGGCGAGCAGGATATTGCGCTGGAAGAGTTGGATGTGGTGCTGATGCGTAAAGATCCGCCGTTCGACACGGAATTCATCTACGCCACCTATATCCTTGAACGTGCGGAAGAAAAAGGCACGCTGATCGTCAACAAGCCGCAGAGCCTGCGTGATTGCAATGAGAAGCTGTTCACCGCCTGGTTCCCGCATCTGACCCCTGATACGCTCGTTACGCGTCGTGCAGACAAACTGCGTCAGTTCCATGAAAAACACGGCGACGTCATTCTCAAACCGCTCGACGGCATGGGCGGCGCGTCTATTTTCCGTTTGAAGCAGGATGATGCCAACGTCTCAGTCATCATCGAAACGCTGACCGAACACGCAACCCGCTACTGCATGGCGCAAAACTATCTGCCTGCAATTAAAGACGGCGACAAGCGTGTGCTGGTGGTGGACGGCGAACCCGTTCCTTACTGCCTGGCGCGTATCCCGAAAAGCGGTGAGACACGTGGTAATCTGGCAGCCGGTGGTCGCGGCGAAGCACGTCCGCTGACCGAAAGCGACTGGAAAATCGCCCGTGATGTCGCACCAACGTTAAAAGCCAAAGGCCTGATTTTCGTCGGTCTGGATATTATCGGTGACCGCCTGACAGAAATTAACGTCACCAGCCCGACCTGCGTGCGTGAAATCGAAGCGGCTTACCCGGATGTTTCCATCACCGGTATGCTGATGGACGCCATTGAAAAGCGTCTGGCTGCACGTACCCGCTAAGACCAGAGACACCTGATACGCTACCCGGCCCGCGCAATACGGGCCGTTTCTCCAACGCTGACGGATATCGATTAAAATACACAATGAATTTACAGCATCACTTCCTCATTGCTATGCCAGCGCTACAGGACTCTGTATTTAAACGTTCGGTGGTCTATATCTGCGAACATAATGAAGACGGAGCCATGGGGCTGATCATCAACAAACCGATGGATCAGTTTTCCGTGGAAAAGGTGCTGGAAAAGCTAAAAATAGACCCAACACCGCGCGATCCCGCCATCCGATTGGATAAACCCGTCTTTGTGGGTGGCCCACTGGCGGATGACCGTGGCTTTATCCTGCATACGCCCTGCCCCGGCTTCGGTTCCAGCATCAGTATTTCTGAAGACACCATGATCACCACGTCAAAAGACGTGCTGGAAACGCTAGGCACACCCCAGCAGCCGAAAAATACGCTGGTCGCCTTAGGCTATTCCGCTTGGGAGAACGGTCAGTTGGAAGAGGAACTGCTGGATAATGCCTGGCTAACAACGCCAGCCGATCAAGACATTCTGTTCCATACGCCCATTGCCGAACGCTGGCGGGCGGCGGCCAGAAAGTTGGGCATCGATATTCATAATATCTCCACTGAAGCAGGACATGCCTGATGGCCAGCAGAACCATTCTTGCCTTTGATTTTGGGACAAAAAGCATCGGTGTCGCTATCGGTCAGGAAATTACCGGTACGGCACGCGCACTGACATCGTTCAAGGCACAGGAAGGGATACCTGACTGGCAAAAAGTGGAGAAGCTGTTGTCAGAATGGCAGCCCGATCTGGTCGTCGTCGGCCTGCCGCTCAACATGGATGGCACCGAGCAACCGCTGACGGCACGGGCACGGAAGTTCGCTAACCGACTGCATGGCCGTTTTGGCATTGCTATTGAGCTACACGATGAACGTTTGAGTACGGTGGAAGCGCGAGCCGATCTCTTCGAACGCGGTGGCTTTAAAGCGCTGGATAAAGGGAGCGTAGACGCTGCCTCTGCGGTGATTATTCTGGAGAGTTGGTTCGAAGCACAGCTTTAAAAGATAATCCCGTGTAGCCGAGGATCCGAACACACGGGACTATATCAACGACTAATTAATGTTAATTAGGCATCTGGGAATTCACGGATGAAACGTTCGACGTCATCAACCATGGATTCTGTTCCTACGAAGAACGGTGAGCGCTGATGCAGTTTCTCTGGCGTGATATCCAGAATACGGTTTTTACCGTCGCTAGCCTTACCGCCCGCCTGCTCCGCCAGAAACGCCATCGGGTTGCATTCGTACAGCAAACGCAGTTTGCCTTTCGGATAGCTCGCGGTGCTTGGGTACAGGTAAATTCCGCCTTTCAGCAGATTACGGTGGAAATCTGCGACCAGTGAACCGATGTAACGCGACGTATAAGGACGCTGCGTCTCTTCATCCTGTTCCTGACAGTATTTGATGTATTTCTTCACGCCGGCAGGAAACTTGATGTAGTTCCCTTCGTTGATGGAATACATATTCCCTTTTTCCGGGAAGCAAACTTTTTCATGCGAGAGACAGAACACACCGAGCGACGGATCGTAGGTAAAGGCGTGAACGCCGTGACCCGTGGTATACACCAGCATGGTTGAAGAACCGTAAACGATGTAACCCGCAGCAACCTGCTGACTACCCGGCTGCAAGAAGTCAGCTTCCGTGACTGACGTACCCAGCGGCGTAATACGACGATAAATAGAGAAAATCGTACCGACAGAGACGTTCACATCAATATTCGACGAACCGTCCAGCGGATCCATCAGAACCACATACTTGGCATTTTCCGCCTTATCACCTTCAAAGATAACAATTTCGTCTTCTTCTTCGGAGGCAATACCTGCCACTTCACCACGTGCTTTTAATGCAGCTTTCAGTTTCTCATTGGCATACAGATCGAGCTTCATCTGCACTTCGCCCTGAACATTAGAAATACCGCTGGCTCCCAGGATATCAACCAGACCCGCTTTATTGATATCACGGTGAATAATCTTGGCACCCAGTTTAATAGCAGACAGCAGCGCGGTAAGCTCACCTGTGGCGTGAGAGAAATCGTGCTGTTTTTCGACGATAAATTCGCCTAACGTTTTCATAACACTATTCCAGAATCTACGGATGAAAAGCGGTTTCATTTCTGCACCGCCAACGTTTGCGCATGCAGTGTAGCCCAAAGAGAAAGTGAGTACCTAGTCAAATCCATTTCTTATGGCGGATTCATAGCGTTAGAATGTGACGCAGACTCACTGTGAAGATGGAAAATGTATGCGTATTCATATTTTAGGTATCTGCGGCACCTTTATGGGTGGCCTTGCCCTGCTTGCTCGTTCGCTGGGGCATGATGTCACAGGCTCAGATGCAAATGTTTATCCCCCCATGAGTACCTTACTTGAAGAGCAGGGAATCACGCTGATTCAGGGATACGATCCGGCACAGCTTAGCCCCGCTCCTGATTTGATCATCATCGGTAATGCGATGACGCGCGGAAACCCGTGCGTTGAGGCCGTGCTGGAACAGGGTTTACCTTATGTTTCCGGTCCACAGTGGCTGCATGATTATGTGCTGCGCGATCGCTGGGTGATTGCCGTTGCGGGCACACATGGCAAAACCACCACGGCGGGGATGGTCACCTGGATTCTGGAAGATTGCGGCTACCAGCCCGGCTTTGTGATCGGTGGCGTTCCTGGTAACTTCACCGTTTCCGCACGCTTGGGTGACAGCCCGTTCATGGTGCTCGAAGCCGATGAATATGACTGTGCGTTCTTCGACAAACGATCCAAATTTGTACATTACTGCCCAAGAACGCTGGTGCTCAACAATCTTGAGTTCGATCACGCCGACATCTTTGACGATCTGAAAGCCATTCAGAAACAGTTCCATCATCTTGTGCGACTGGTGCCGGGCAGCGGGAAGATCATCCTGCCAGCCAATGACCTTAACCTCAAACAGGTGATGGGAATGGGATGCTGGAGTGAGCAGGAACTGGTTGGTGAAGAAGGCACATGGCGGGCACAAAAAGTATCGACCGATGCCAGCCAATATCAGGTTTACCTGAATAAAGAACTCGTCGGTGAAGTCCACTGGAAGCTGGTCGGTGAACACAACATGCACAACGGGCTGATGGCCATCGCTGCCGCTCACCACGTTGGCGTACTCCCTGCTGATTCTTGCCGCGCACTGGGTGGATTTATCAACGCGCGCCGTCGCCTTGAATTACGTGGTACAGAGCATGGCGTCACGGTTTATGACGATTTTGCGCATCACCCGACTGCGATTCTGGCGACGCTGTCGGCGCTACGTAGCAAAGTTGGCGGTACAGCGCGTATTCTGGCCGTACTTGAACCCCGCTCGAACACCATGAAATTGGGGATGTGCAAAAACGAACTGGCACCGTCATTAGGCCGCGCCGATGAAGTTTTCCTATTCCAGCCAGTACATATTCCATGGCAAGTGGTAGAAGTTGCGGAAGCCTGTGTACAGCCCGCTCACTGGAGCGCGGATATTGACACGCTGGTAGAAAACATCGTCAAGACTGCACAGCCTGGTGACCACATTCTGGTGATGAGCAACGGCGGGTTCAGCAACATCCACAATAAACTGCTGGATGGCCTGAAGAACAAAGCGCAGAAGGCGAAAGAAGCTCAGGAATAACAGGTAGAAGCCGTCGTTGCTTACATCACGGCGGCGAAACGGTAGATAGCAAAAAGGACGGGAATCCCGTCCTTTTTCATCTTCGCATCACCCATTATTAATGGGTGGCAAAATCAAGCGTCGAACGGATCGCGCAACACCATCGTTTCGCTACGATCTGGGCCGGTAGAAATAATATCAATCGGCACGCCAGTGATTTCTTCGATACGTTTGATGTAGTTCAGCGCAGCCTGCGGCAGTTTGCTGTGATCTTTCACGCCAAACGTGCTTTCAGACCAGCCCGGCACTGTTTCGTAAATCGGCTCAAGACCTTCCCAGCCTTCAGCAGCCAGCGGAGTAGTATCCACTTCGGTGCCATTCGGCAAACGATAGCCTACGCAGATTTTAATCTCTTTCAGACCGTCCAGAACATCCAGCTTAGTCAGGCAGAAACCGGACAGCGAGTTGATCTGTACCGCACGACGTACGGCAACTGCATCCAACCAGCCAGTACGACGACGACGACCTGTTGTCGCGCCAAACTCGTTACCTTTCTGAGACAGATGTTCGCCGACTTCTTCAAACAGTTCAGTCGGGAATGGACCTGCACCTACACGGGTAGAGTAAGCTTTAACGATACCCAGTACGTAGTCTACATAGCGTGGACCCAGACCAGAACCGGTAGCAACGCCGCCCGCAGTGGTGTTTGAGGAAGTCACGTATGGATAGGTACCGTGGTCGATATCCAGCAGCGTACCCTGCGCGCCTTCAAACATGACGAAATCGCCACGCAGGTGCGCTTTGTACAGCAGATCGGAAACATCAACGACCATCGCAGTCAGAATATCAGCAATCGCTAACACGTCGTCCAACACTTTCTGGTAGTCGACAGCATCAGCTTTATAGTAGTTAACCAACTGGAAGTTATGGTATTCGACGATCTCTTTCAGTTTGACGGCAAAGGTTTCTTTATCAAACAGATCGCCAACGCGCAGACCACGGCGAGCAACTTTATCTTCATACGCAGGACCGATACCACGGCCAGTCGTACCAATTGCTTTCGCACCACGTGCTTTTTCACGCGCGTTATCCAGTGCGACGTGATAAGGCAGGATTAACGGACAGGCTTCAGAAAGCAGCAGACGTTCGCGTACCGGGACGCCACGCGCTTCAAGCTCCGTCATTTCTTTCATCAATGCGTCAGGCGCCAGCACAACACCGTTACCGATGATGCTGACAACATTTTCACGCAGAATGCCAGAAGGAATTAAATGAAGGACGGTTTTTTCACCGTTGATAACCAGCGTGTGGCCAGCGTTGTGTCCGCCCTGATAGCGCACAACATATTTAGCCCGTTCAGTCAGCAGGTCAACGACCTTGCCTTTACCTTCGTCACCCCATTGGGTGCCCAGTACGACGACGTTCTTACCCATTTCAAGAATCACCAGGTTGCTTAAAAAAGGATTCTACCATCTCATTTGGATGCTTTCAGTACTTTTAGCACACGATTGCGCACATTTTTCCGCTTAATTTTAGCCACCCATCCGGCTACGCAACATGTAGTAGATCACGCACCCAGCAACAACTATTCCACCGCCAAAACGACGCAAAATAGTATCCGGCAACTGCGCTATCCCCAAAATCATACGCCGCCAGAGACCGGGAAACAGCAGCGGCCCCAGACCTTCGAGTACCAAAACCAGCCCGAGCGCCAGCCAAATCGTTGAATTCATAACAACCCCTTTTCCCGCTTCAAGTACGAACAGGACCAAAACCCGTGGATTTGTCTCTGCCAGAAAATGGCAAAAAAAAGCCCGGAGATATAACCCGGGCTTGATGAAAGACGTCAGTTAATGACTATCAGCGGCGTGGCAACACACTGTCCGGTGACTTCATGTAGCGGAAGAAGTCACTATCCGGGCTGAGAACCATTACGTCCTGATTACTACTGAAGCTGCTTTCATACGCACGCAGGCTACGAATGAAGGAGTAGAAGTCAGGATCTTCACTGAATGCGTTAGCAAACAGTTTCGCCGCTTCGGCATCCCCTTCACCACGAGTGATACGTCCCTGACGTTCAGCTTCAGCCAGCGTACGGGTAACTTCATAGTCTGCCGTCGCTTTCAGCTTTTCAGCTTCCTCCTGACCTTGTGAACGGTGGCGACGTGCTACCGCTTCACGCTCTGCACGCATACGTTGGTAAATCGCGTCAGACACTTCAGTTGGCAGGTTGATCTGCTTAATTCGCACATCGATAACCTCAATACCCAGCGCAGCCATACTGTTAGGGTTGATATGAGGTTCGTTGCTCGTTGTCTCTTTCTCAACACGCGCAGCAGCAGAAGCAATCGCATTATCGGCTTCGGTCGTTTCACCGGTACCGGTATTCAGCGCTTCACGCACGTCAGACATCAGTTGACCACGCGAGTCGGTAACAATGCCTTTCACATCCAGACGACCAATCTCGGAACGCAGACGGTCACTGAATTTACGTTTCAGCAGCACTTCAGCCTGAGAGATGTCACCACCGCCCGTTGCCAGATAGTAGCGGCTGAAATCGCTGATACGCCATTTGAGGTAGGAATCGACAATCAGGTCTTTCTGCTCTTTAGTGATAAAGCGGTCAGCCTGGTTTTCCATCGTCTGGATACGTGCATCCAGCATTTTCACTGAGTCGATAAACGGAATCTTGAACTGCAATCCCGGTACATAGATCAGCGGCTTATTCTCGTCATCACGCAATACTTTGCCAAAACGCATCACAATGCCGCGCTGGCCTTCCTGCACCACAAACAGTGACGCATAGACCACCATCAGTACCAGGATCAAGATAAATAGTAAGGGCTTACGCATCGATTATTCTCTCCCTACTCGAGTGAGGTCATCACGCTGCGCATTTGCTCTGCGCTGATCCATGATATTTCCATTGTTACTGCTACGCGTTTGGTTGCTATTCGCCGCACCGCTGCTGTTGCTAGGCAAACGCAGTGGATTAGCACTGCTGTTGTTGCTTTGCGTATTTTCACCGCCTTGTCCGCGCAGCATCTGATCCAACGGCAGCACCATCAGGTTGCTCCCTTTGTCATTAACCAGAACTTTACGGGTATGGCTCAGCACGCGTTCCATCGTTTCGATATATAAACGCTCGCGGGTGATTTCTGGCGCAGCTTTATATTCCGGTAAGACTCTGGCAAAACGGGCAACTTCACCCTGAGCTTCCAGAACGGTACGCGTTTTATAAGCGCGAGACTCTTCCAGAATACGTTGAGCCTGACCGTTAGCACGCGGCTGTACTTCGTTCGCGTACGCTTCCGCTTCACGAATATATTGCTGTTCGTTTTCACGTGCGGCAATCGCATCATCAAACGCCGCCTTAACTTCTTCCGGCGGACGCGCAGTCTGGAAGTTGACGTCCAGCAGCGTGATACCCATGTTGTACGGACGAACCGTTTCTTCCAGTACACGCTGGGTATCCGTACGCACGATGGTACGGCCTTCCGTCAAAATTTTGTCCATCGTGTATTTACCAATAACGCCGCGCAGCGCACTGTCAGTTGCCTGACGCAAGCTGTCATCCGCATTGGTTACACTGAACAGATATTGTTCTGGCTGCGTGACACGATACTGCACGTTCATTTCAACGCGCACGACGTTTTCATCTGACGTCAACATCACGCCCGACGTCGCCAGTTCACGCACCGATTCAACGTTCACCGCGCGAACAGAATCGATAAAGGTCGGTTTCCAGTTCAGACCCGGACCAACCAAATGGCTGAACTTACCAAAGCGCGTTACGACACCGCGTTCCGCTTCTTTAATGGTATAGAAACCAGTAGCAGCCCAGATGACAACCGCAGCGACGGCAGCGATACCGACGATCCGGCCACCCAATGCTGGGCCACCAGAATTTCCACTGTTGCTTGAGCCAGAACCTTTTCCGCCACCCAGATCGCTGAGTTTTTTGCTCAGTTTACGGAAGATGTCGTCCAGATCCGGCGGCCCCTGATCTCGGCCACCTTTATTGTTATTTCCGCCAGAGTTGCCGCCATTATTGCTGCTGCTCCCCCACGGGTCGCGGTCTTGTCCGTTATTACCGGGCTGATTCCACGCCATGTTTTAGCTCCATTCTTTATGATAGGTGTTCTTCAGGTTCAATATCCCAGAGTCCGTCAGACTATTTCACCGTTCAGACTGTTTATGCCAGTCAAATCAGACAATATAGTCCATCAGTTCCTGCTCTTTTTTGCAGAGGCGGCGCCAGTCAGCAATCGGCATACGAATAACCAGACCAATTTGCCCATCCTCTTCAATCCATTCTTTTTCTATTGCCTGAAGCTGGTAAAAACGACTACGCAAGCGTCCTGCCTGCGGGGGAAGATGCAAAGTATGTTGTGCGATTTCCCCGGAAAGCCGCTCAGTCAATGCCTGAAATAGCAACGGAATACCGTCGCCAGTCTGTGCTGAAAGCCAGACCCGCACCGGTAGGTTCTCTTCGTTGCGATCGATACGCGGAACGAAATCATCCAGCATATCAATTTTGTTCATTACCAACAGCGCAGGTATTTCGTCTGCCTCAATTTCCGCCAATACGTCATCAACCGCTTCAATGTTCTCGTCAAGACGAGGATCGGCGGCATCAACAACGTGCAGCAGCAGCGAGGCCTGACGTGTTTCCTGTAATGTAGCCTTAAACGCAGCTACCAAATCATGGGGCAACTGCCGGATAAAACCTACGGTATCCGCCAACACCGTATCACCAACATCATCCACTTGAATGCGGCGCAATGTTGGGTCCAGTGTGGCAAATAACTGATCGGCGACATAGACGCCCGCCGATGTAATCTTGTTAAACAGCGTGGATTTACCCGCGTTGGTATAGCCCACCAGCGAAACGGTGGGGACATCGGCACGAACCCGTGACCGGCGCCCTTGTTCACGCTGTTTTTCTACCCGTTCAAGACGCGACAGTATCTGCATGATACGGTTACGCAATAAACGACGGTCGGTTTCAAGCTGGGTTTCACCCGGGCCACGCAAACCGATACCGCCTTTCTGGCGTTCAAGGTGCGTCCAACCGCGAACCAGTCGGGTCGCAAGGTGGCGCAGCTGTGCCAGCTCTACCTGTAATTTCCCCTCGTGCGTACGCGCACGCTGGGCAAAAATATCTAAAATCAGTCCGGTACGATCGATCACCCGGCACTCGCACAAACGCTCCAGGTTACGTTCCTGAGCAGGCGTCAGCGCATGATCAAACAGCACGACAAACGCGCCAGTTTCTTTTACTACCTGAGCAATTTCTTCAGCTTTACCTTCCCCAACAAAATACTTGGGATGAGGCGATTTACGGCTGCCAGTAACAACCTGCAAGGATTCAATACCGGCAGAAGAAACCAGAGATTCAAACTCCAGCAAATCTTCCGTATCTCTATCTTGCGAAAAGAAAATATGAACTAATATAGCCCGTTCACCTGATTCATAACGGTCAAACAAGCGAATAACCTCTCAAACGAGCAAAAAACACCACAGCGAAGGAGCCGAGCGATGCGTCCAGCTCTCCCGCGCCGTGGTGAATTGACAATACGCCTTATTCGGCGTCATCAGCTTCCTGCGACTGCTGCTGAGCAGTCGTGTTACTACCGTGATAGTTGTTGCTGCCGCCTGGATTGTTGCTATGGTGAGAGACTGGGCGAGAAGGAACAACTGTAGAGATGGCGTGCTTATAAACCATCTGACTTACCGTGTTTTTCAACAAAATCACGAACTGATCGAAAGATTCGATCTGACCTTGCAACTTAATACCGTTAACCAAATAAATCGAAACCGGAACACGTTCACGACGCAAAGCGTTCAAGAACGGATCTTGCAAAGATTGCCCCTTAGCCATTCTATATTTTCCTTATTTGTATGTTGTTTGTAACAAAGAACCCTATGGCTCTAAAATAACGGTGTAAAAAAACTTGCACGCTGAGACTCACCGATTGTACACAATCACTCAACCTATGCACTAACAACCTGTATGACCTTGTCCAGTGCTTCAGTCGGTTTCTCGCTATCCAGCCAGCAGACATCATCCCAACCGCGCAGCCAGGTCATTTGACGCTTCGCTAACTGACGCGTCGCACAAATTCCCCGATAAACCATCTCATCGTAATCAATTTCACCGGATAAATATGACCACATCTGGCGATAACCAACACAACGAATAGAGGGCATATCCGTATGAAGGTCATGCCGGGCAAACAATGTCCGGGCTTCTGTCTCAAAACCTGCCGCCAACATCTGATGAAAACGCTGTTCAATCCGCTCATGCAACAATTCACGCGTCGCCGGGGCGATAGCAAACTGATGAACCTGATAGGGCAGCGCGTCGCCAGACGTTTTTGTCAGTTCAGTTAAAGTGTTACCTGAAACGAAAAAAACTTCCAGTGCTCGCGAGAGTCTCTGCGGATCATTTGGATGAATCCGAATTGCTGCTACCGGATCGATCTCACTGAGCTGCCGATGCATCGCTTCCCAGCCGATTTCTTTTGCCTGATCTTCAATGCGTTGACGCACAGCAGCATCGGCTGACGGCAGAGGAGAAAGTCCCTCTAGCAGCGCCTTGAAATACAGCATCGTCCCCCCGACTAACAGGGGAATGCGCCCGGCGGCGGTAATATCCGCCATCTCACGTAGCGCATCGCGGCGAAAATCGGCCGCAGAATAGGATTCTGTCGGATCGAGAATATCGATTAACCGATGCGGGGCCAGTGCCAGCTCTTCCGCACTCGGTTTCGCCGTCCCAATATCCATATCTTTATAGATGAGGGCGGAATCAACGCTAATCAACTCTACCGGCAAATATTCTCGTAACGCCATTGCCAATGCCGTTTTTCCTGACGCCGTCGGCCCCATGATAAAAATGGCGGGCGGCAACGACGCTTGTTCTACATCACTCATGCTTTAAAGCCTTGATGGCATCCTGGATGTCCATCATAAATAAAAGTTCAGACGGCGGCATTTTCGCCAACTGCGGACAAAGCCGCTCGACATCCGCCAATAATTGTATGGCCTGAGAATGACTCCAGCTTTCCTGCTCACTCTGCAATCGCGTTGCCATCCACGATGCCAATTCGCCAGGTTCCACCTGCTGTGTCTCAACCGTCTGATAGTCGGCCAGATAGCCTATCAGTTCGGAGATCAAGTTTTGTAAATTTTGTTGGCGCAATGGTAAAGGTACGGCACGCAATGTGGCACGCTGTGACTCAACCACGACTTCAATACCAAAACGCGCCAGCAAAGCGTGATGGGCAGACAACACGTTCAGCTCAGATTTACTCAACGTCAGGCGCTGCGGAATCAGCAACGGCTGCGCCCGCAACCCTTCTTCCGACGGCGTCAACTGCACCGCTTTCAGATAGCGTTCAGCAACGGAAAGCGACAGCATCGCCAATCCCTTATGGTACTCCAACAGCGCGTAGCACGGCGGATAAACCGTCAATACCCGCCCAAAACCGTTTGATTGGCTTTCCAGCGGTGATTCAACCGGCGCACGTTGCTTGTTATTGCTGGTTGCAGTGTTATCCGTCGCAGTTCGATTTGACGGTACGTCATGCGATACCGTGGAGGGGACAACCCTATCCGGCGACATAATGTGATTCGACGGTACAGAAATACGCTCGCCAGACGACGACGGTGCACTTGCTGCGTTATCTGCTGGTTGCAGCAGCGTCTTATACAGATCACCTTGCTTCTTCTGGTACGGATTCTCTGGCTGATAGCCGGAATAAGCAGATTCTCTCGCCTGACCGGAATGACCCGCGCGAGGCGTTTTCCCACCATACGACGGCGAACTATCGGTACGTGACGGCTGGGCAAAGTGGTTTTCGCCTGCGGCAGTGCGGTTTTCCTGCTGCCATTGCACGGGTTTCCCGGTCTCCGGCTCTGTCATGCCAAGCCCCGGTGAGGATGCCTGTTGCAGAACGGACATCACCGCCTGATAGATGAAGTCATGCACCAGACGAGCCTGATGGAAGCGTACCTCATGCTTGGCAGGATGCACATTGACATCCACCTGATGCGGGTCGATCTCCAAATACAGCACATAGGCGGGTTGCTGCTCGTCACTAAGCTGATCCTGATACGCCTGCCGGATGGCATGATTAATCAGCCGATCGCGCATCATGCGCTGGTTCACGTAGCAATACTGCATATCCGGTAATTGTTTAGCCCCAACCGGATCGGCCACCCAGCCATGAATGGTGAGATCGCCGTGTTGCCATGATACCGCCAGCGCATGTTGCAGAAACGTCGCACCGCAGATGCTGCCCAGGCGGCGTTCATACTGGTTTTTATCGGGCGCAGCACGATACTGCCGCATCAGCTTACCGTTATGATGCAGTGTGATAGCGACATCGAAACGCGCCAGCGCTATACGGCGCACCACCTCATCAATATGTGTGAATTCGGTTTTTTCGGTGCGCATAAATTTACGGCGGGCGGGCGTGTTATAAAACAGATCCAGCACTTCCAGCGTGGTGCCCACTGGATGGGCGGCGGGTTTGACCGTCACCGCCATGTCGCGCCCTTCAGCGTAAGCCTGCCAGGCTTCGGATTGTTCGGCGGTGCGGGATGTCAGGGTAAGACGAGAGACGGAACTGATACTCGCCAGCGCTTCGCCACGAAATCCCATACTAACGATGGCTTCCAGATCGTCGAGCGTCGCAATTTTGCTGGTCGCATGACGTGCCAGCGCCAGCGTTAATTCATCCTTTCCGATACCCGAGCCATTGTCACGAATACGGATCAGCTTCGCGCCGCCGCGTTCTATGTCGATATCAATCCGGGTCGCACCTGCATCCAGACTGTTTTCCACCAGCTCCTTCACGACCGAAGCCGGACGCTCAACCACTTCTCCGGCAGCGATCTGGTTAGCCAGTTGTGGTGGCAACACCTGAATCGGCATGGCGTATCCCTCTTACTATCCTCAATCTATCGACATCGCCAGCATGAAGAATCAGGCAGACGGAATAACCAGCGTTTGCCCCAGCTGTACCGTGCCGGAGCGCATATTATTCGCCTGTTGGATCTCTTTCATGCTGACACCGTAACGGGCAGCAATCGCACTCAGGCTATCACCCTTTACGACCTTATGCTTCACCGGCGCGGCCTTTTTGGGCGCAGGTGTCGATGCCGTCTGCTTCGTTCCTGTCGCCGGAATATTCAAGCGCTGCCCAACCCAGACGATGTCCTTGTTCAGCTTATTCACGTCACGCATAGCCGCGAGACTGACGCCATAACGCCGGGCAATGGAAGAGAGCGTTTCGCCACGCGCGACGGTATGACGCGTGCTGCCCGCACTCGCTTTTGCCGCAGTTACGTTACTGCCCGACGTTGCTCTATCACTTGCCGCCGACTGTAGTGGGCGGCTTTCCTGCTTTGGGAGGGATTGAATCGGGTGAGTTTGGAAGTAACTTCTCAGCCCCTGATAAATCGCATTGGCGAGTTTTTCCTGATAGTCGTTACTCCCCAACAGCCGCTCTTCCGAGACATTGGTGATAAATCCAGTTTCCACCAGCAGAGAAGGAATATCCGGCGAGCGCAACACACCCAAACTCGCGTGCTCAGGCAGTCGTTTATGCAGCCCCCCGACGCGCTGGAGCTCACGCAGCACCTTGGTCGCGACGTCATACCCCACCCGCTGGGAGTGACCAAATTGCAGATCCAGTACCGCCTGACTGAGGTAAGGATCGGCACTGCTGTTCGCCAGTAGATCGCCCGCCCCGCCCAGCAGTTCAGACTGCTTCTCATGCTGCTCCAGCCAGTTTGCCATTTCACTGTTCGCACGGCGGTTGGACAGCACCCAAACAGACGCGCCTTTAGCATTACGGTTCGGCGCAGCATCCGCGTGAATCGACACTAACAGATTCGCGCCCTGCTTACGCGCCACGTCAGAACGCCCCATGACGGAGATAAAGTAGTCGCCGTCACGCGTCAGCACGCCTTTAAAGGCCGGATCGTTATTCAGTAAGATTTGTAACTTACGCGCGATAGAAATGGTGACATTTTTCTCCCGCAGCCCGTTCGTGCCAATCGCCCCTGGATCCTGCCCACCGTGCCCCGCATCAATCGCCACAACAACGCGTTCATTCCCCTGTCGTGCTGGCGCACGAGTAGATGACGAACTGGTATTGACGGCAACAGTCGGTTTGTTGGTAAAAGGATTTTTGGCCGGTTCTGCCGGCGCGCTATTTTGCTGACGTGAAGCCGGAGGCGCAGAAGCTTGCACCGTTTTGGCTTTATCACCCGTGATGGTGAAGACAACAACGTAACCCGATCCTTCTTTTTGCGTCACCGCCCGCGTTTTAGCCGCCTGGGTTAAATCCAGCACCAAACGCAGGCTTTGTGCGTCCTGCGCGTTGCTGGTTCGCACTCGCTTAATCAGATTTTGCCCGCTGAAATCCAACGGCAACCCCTGAATGACGCCAGTCTGACGAATATCGATGACCACTCTGGCGGGGTTACTCAGTGGGAAAAAAGCATAAATCGGCTGACCGCTAAAGCTCAGGCGCACCGTGGCCTGACCTGACGCATTATCCACCTTGATATCCGACAGATTGGCCGCCCACGCCGAGCTTGCCAGCAACAGCCATACGCCGATGAACAGCTTAACCATACGACTCATCATGATTCTGTTGTTCCTGGCTGAAGAGAAAAACGTTGCAACATCGCGTCTCCCGCCGCAGAGACAGCGGACAGTTCAGCCTGTCGGCCCTGATCCTGATAGCGCAAATGCAGTTCGATATCCGCATCGGGCAGCACCCCAGCGCCCTGCTGCGGCCATTCAATCAGACAGATGGCATCCTGTGTCAGATAATCGCGGATCCCCATAAACTCCAACTCTTCCGGGTCGGCCAGTCGATAGAGATCAAAATGGTAGACAGCCAGCGGCGATAACGCATAAGGCTCGACCAGCGTATAAGTGGGGCTTTTAACATTGCCCTGATGACCGCGCGCCTGTAGGAAACCGCGACTAAACGTCGTTTTCCCCGCACCGAGGTCGCCATAAAGGTGGATAACACAAGCACCGTCACAGGCTTTCGCCAGCGCCGTACCCAAAGAAATCGTTGCTGCCTCATCTGGCAGAAGTAAGACTATTTTTTTCATTCTATCTATTGTTCTAAAAACATAGGTTCTGAAAGCATCGGCTCGAGAAACACCCGCTCGGGATTAACATATCGGAACAACACAGGCAGTAAATCGGTTGCCAGCATACCTCGGGTGCCGCGTCGCGCTGCCAGCCAATCGGCCGCCGCACCGTGAACGACACACCCTGCACATGCAGCATCATACAGCGAGAGCTTTTGCGCCAGCAAACCGCCAACGATACCCGACAGCACATCACCCATGCCGCCTGTCGCCATGCCGGGGTTTCCCACATCAGCAATAGCAACCTCGTCTCGCTCGCTGACAATCACCGTTCCCGCACCTTTCAATACGACAACGCCACCATAGCGTTTTACCAACTTTGTGGCCGCAAGTAAGCGATCACTTTCAATATCAGAGACGCGGCAATTCAGTAAACGTGCCGCCTCACCGGGGTGAGGTGTCAGCACGCGATTTTGCCGCTTATGCGGATTGATTGCCAGCAGGTTAAGCGCATCCGCATCCCATAACATGGGTTTGTTACAATTTTCTGCCAGACGCAGCGCGCTTTTGCCCCATTCATCCTGCCCTAAACCGGGTCCAATCACCACGACATCGGCCCATTCCAGCCCCTGCCGCAGCGTCTCTGTCGTCAACTCTTGCACCATCAGCTCAGGCCGTGCCGTCAGAAACGCCGATTGATACTGTTTGTGAGTAAGTACTCGCACCAACCCTGCGCCGCTGTGTAACGCCGCATCCGCAGCCATCAATACCGCGCCGCCTAAGCCGACGTTGCCGCCCACCACCAGCAGCCTGCCGTTATCGCCTTTATGTTGTCCGGCTGGACGAGGCGTCAGCCATTCGGGAAGTTGCGCCGCAGTCAGCCGCCGTATCGGCGCGGTTTGATCGTCCAGCCACGCCTGCAATCCTAACGAATGATAATGTAATGTTCCGACGTGCTCACGAGCACGACCGGTCAGTAGTCCCGGTTTCAGCGCGATAAACGTCACCGTCTGCGCCGCACAAATCGCAACGCCCGCACAGGAGCCGGTTTCAGCATCTAAGCCAGAGGGAATATCCAGTGAAAAAATCGGTGCGGAATAGGCATTCGCCTGCGTCATTAACGCAGCATAAGGCGCACGCGGTGCAGCAGAAAGACCGGTTCCCAGTAGACCATCCACAATGAGATCGATCCCGTCCGGCCACGGCATATCGCCATCCTGCGCACTGGCCTCTTGAATACGACCGCCCTGCTCCAGCCAGCGCTGTCGGGCAAGATGAGCCTCGTCGGGCAGCGGCTTATCGCTGGTGCAGGCAACAACATCGACCTCCATCCCCGCCGCCAGCGCCAAACTGGCGACCACATATCCATCGCCGCCGTTATTGCCGTGTCCAGCCAGCACTCGCCAGCGTCGAGCCGAGGGATAGCATTGGCGAGCCACCTGAAATGCGGCTTCTCCCGCACGCTGCATGAGTTCCCACAGCGAAAGCCCCGATTCACTGGCCGCTCTGGCTTCTTCACGCCGCACCCAATCGGCGTAAAACACCGAGTCAGGCAAATCTTCCTCGCGCTTCCGGTCGTGACACGTCATCATTTGCTCTTAGTTTTCATTACAATGACTTAAAATTAGCAAGCAACCTAAACGACCGCTAGCATTCCGCGCGTCTCAGCAGACATCGGCTCTGCGGCGCGAATATGGTAACATCAGCACGTCTTGTTTATTTCTGTGGCCCATCATGTCATACCCCTACGATCTCAACGAATTAGCACAACACATCAAACAATGGGGGCAGGCATTGGGGTTCCAGCAGGTCGGCATCTGCGACACCGATCTATCCGCAGAAGAACCTCGGCTTCAGGATTGGCTGGATAAGCAATACCACGGGGAAATGGACTGGATGGCACGCCACGGTATGCTGCGGGCACGTCCGCATGAACTGCTGCCCGGCACACTGCGCGTCATCAGCGTGCGTATGAATTATCTGCCTGCCAAAGCCGCATTCGCCAGTACCTTAAAAAACCCAGAGCTCGGTTACGTTAGCCGTTATGCGCTGGGCCGCGATTACCACAAGCTGCTACGCCAGCGTCTGAAAAAGCTCGGTGACCAGATTCAGGAATACTGCGGTGAATTGAATTTTCGCCCCTTTGTCGATTCCGCGCCCATTATGGAGCGCCCATTGGCTGCGAAAGCCGGGCTTGGCTGGGTTGGTAAACACTCACTAATTCTGAACAGAGAAGCGGGTTCCTGGTTCTTTCTCGGTGAACTGCTGATCGATTTACCCCTGCCCGTCGATCGTCCACAGGAAGAACAGTGCGGTCGATGTGTCGCCTGCATGACCACCTGCCCAACTGGCGCGATTGTCGCACCTTATACCGTTGATGCCCGCCGCTGCATTTCCTATCTGACTATCGAATTGGAAGGTCCGATTCCTGAAGAATTTCGTCCGCTAATGGGTAATCGCATCTATGGCTGCGATGACTGTCAGCTGATTTGCCCGTGGAATCGGTTTTCACAACTTACCGACGAGGCGGATTTCAGCCCGCGTGCCGCACTGCATACGCCAGAGCTGCTGACGCTATTCGGCTGGAATGAAGAGAAATTTCTGCGCATTACGGAAGGATCGCCGATCCGGCGCATCGGCCATCTCCGCTGGCTACGTAATATTGCCGTCGCACTGGGGAATGCCCCCTATCAGGATAGTATCGTGCTGGCGCTGCAAGCTCGTCTGGGTGAAAGCGAACTGTTGGATGAACATATCCACTGGGCGATTCGTCAACAGTTGGAACGTCGCGCGTTACTGGAAATTGACGTCCAATCCACACAGAAAAAACGACTTATTCGTGCAGTAGAGAAAGGATTACCGCGTGATGCGTGAGACGCTCAAACTCTTGTCATCAGTTTGTCGCACGCGCTGTGAATAAATAAAAAAAACCGTTGGCAATCAACTGTCACAAAAAGTACAAGCGATAGTTATGCCGTTTTATAAGTAAAATTTATGAATAGATATCAATAAGATACTCTACAGTATTTTATCAAAAATCTAGCGTGATTAATAAATAACCAACAGACAGCCTGTGGATAAGTCTGTTAAGAAGAATATGATTTTTTGTATTAACTGATAAAAAAATGATGTGGATTTGAGGTAACGCTTGCGCTCGAAATATGATGCTGTGTAGACAGTAAAAAACGGGCAACAGCACAAAGCGGCGAGCATTATGGATTTCTTATTGTCCTTTAGCAAGGGCTGAGATCTAATTTTTACGATCGAAGGGGAATTTTATGATCAAAAACAAAAACGCGGCGACACCTCTTTATATGAGGCATCGCCGCGCGGAACGTTAAGATCGTCGTCAGAGAAACAGAAGGATGGCAAATATATCCACCTTCATCCTCAACAGGCCGATGTTATGCGCGGGTTCTGATCAGATAATCAAAGGCGCTCAAGGACGCTTTTGCACCTTCCCCCGTCGCGATAATGATCTGCTTGTACGGCACCGTCGTACAGTCGCCGGCAGCAAAGACCCCTTTCACGCTGGTTTCACACTTAGCATCGATCTCGATTTCACCGATGCGGTTTCTGGCTACCGTACCTTCCAGCCAGTGGGTGTTAGGCAGCAGGCCAATCTGCACGAAGATCCCTTCCAGTGCGACATCATGCACCGTATCGGTAATACGATCTTTATAGCTCAGCCCTGTCACCTTTTGCCCATCGCCTTTCACTTCGGTAGTTTGCGCATTCAGGATGATGTCAACGTTCGGCAGGCTACGTACTTTTTCCTGCAATACCGAATCCGCTTTCAGTTCCGGGGCAAACTCAAGCAGCGTGACATGTTTCACTACGCCAGCCAGATCGATAGCCGCTTCCACACCGGAATTTCCACCGCCAATCACCGCGACATGCTTGCCTTTAAACAGCGGACCATCACAGTGCGGGCAGTATGTTACGCCACGCGTACGGTACTGATCTTCGCCGGGGACATTCATGTTTCTCCAGCGCGCGCCAGTCGCAATGATCACACTGCGCGCTTTCAGCGTCGCGCCGGATACGGTGATCACCTGATGCGGTTTACCCGGTTCACCGCCAGGAATTAGGGCTTCTGCACTCTGTGCGTCAATCACGTCGACATCGTAGTCATCAACATGGCTCTTCAGCGCCGTCGCCAGTTTGGCCCCTTCCGTTTTCGGCACGGAAATGTAGTTTTCGATATCGACGGTATCCAATACCTGACCGCCAAAGCGCTCACCAACCAAACCGGTACGGATGCCTTTACGCGCCGAATAGACTGCTGCTGCTGCACCCGCCGGGCCGCTACCGATGATTAACACATCATAGACGTCGCGTTGGTTCAGCTTCTCAACCTGTTTAGCGCCCGCGCCGGTATCGATTTTAGTCACAATCTCTGCGAGGCTCGTCCGACCCTGACTGAAGTGCTCGCCATTCAGGAAAATAGTGGGAACGCCCATGACATTACGGCTTTGGATCTCATCCTGAAACACGCCGCCGTCAATCGCGGTATGGGTGATATTCGGATTCAACACCGCCATTAAATTCAGCGCCTGCACCACGTCCGGGCAGTTGTGGCAGGACAGCGAGTAATACGTTTCAAAGTGGAACGAACCGTCAAGATGGCGGATTTGGTCGAGTAATTCTTTCGCCTCTTTCGACGGATGACCGCCCACCTGCAATAACGCCAGAATCAGGGAGGTAAATTCGTGTCCCATTGGCGCACCAGCAAAACGCGGGCCGCTTTGGGAACCTGGATTGGTAATCAGGAATGACGGCTTACGTACTGCCAGATCATTCTTTTCAATAAAACTTACCCGATCGGACAGCTCAGCAATCTCAGCCAGCAGGGTTCTGACTTCAGCAGATTTAGCGGAGTCATCCAGAGTCGCAATCAACTCAACAGGTTTGGTTAATTTTTCCAGATAGGCTTTCAACTGGACTTTCATCGTATTGTCGAGCATTGGTCGTCCTTAATTAGGCAAGTAGGTACAAAAGCAAAATCGTGCGGGGTGCTGACCCCAAGAAGCCGGGCCAGAAAAATCGGGTGCAACGCACCCGACAAGACAGTCATATTTTCCGAGGTGTTAGCTTAGATTTTGCCAACCAGATCCAGAGACGGTGCCAGCGTAGCCTCGCCTTCTTTCCACTTGGCTGGGCACACTTCGCCTGGGTGAGAAGCCACGTACTGCGCCGCTTTCACTTTGCGCAGCAGGTCAGAGGCATCGCGGCCAATACCTTCAGCCGTAATTTCTACCGCCTGAATAATGCCCTGTGGGTCAACGATGAACGTACCGCGATCGGCCAGGCCTTCTGCTTCGCGCATGTTTTCAAAGTTACGCGTCAGTTGGCCGGTTGGGTCACCGATCATGGTGTATTTGATTTTGCCAATGGTTTCAGAGCTGCTGTGCCACGCTTTGTGCGTGAAGTGGGTGTCGGTGGAAACAGAATAGATTTCCACGCCACGCTGTTGGAATTCGTCGTAGTGGTCAGCGACATCACCCAGTTCGGTCGGGCAGACAAACGTAAAGTCAGCCGGATAGAAGAAGAATACGCTCCATTTTCCTTCGATGTTCTTCTCAGTCACTTCAATGAATTGACCGTCTTTGAAAGCCATGTTTTTGAATGGTTTAACTTGGGTATTAATTACTGACATCACTTTATCCTCATGTGTTTTCGCATGCGGCTAAAGTACAGAAACGTGATCGCTATCACCAATCCGTTGTCTGTATCGAATCAATAAGTAATACCTAACGTAGCGTGAAATCAGGGATACGTGATCTCCATATTCTGGTCACCGATCCTGACCGTCTTGAAGCGTGGCGTAACCGCTTCAACTTTGCCGTTCTTAATCAGTGTAATCAGTCGTTCCGTGCCCATCGTGCTAAACAGGCTGGCCGCAATCTGCCACTGCCCCTGTTCATCACGAGCGAGAATCTTGCCACCACCTCCCCAGCCTACTCTGGGGAAAATGAGCACCTCGTTATGGCCATCACCGGTCAAATCAATCGCAAAGAGCAGGCAAGCAATTTCTCTGCACCTATTGCCCAGATTATCGCTCTGCAACATGCTTTCGACCCCGTCTTCCAACGGCCCCACCCATTCGACCTGAACGGGGAGTACTTTTGCGGGACGTCCCTGCAACCGATCGCGCAGTGCCTGACGTCCTGCCTCATCCAGTATCCGGTCTTGCTTCAATTCTTCAGCCAGCCAGGTAAACTGCTGCCTGCCCGCCGCCCCTAACTCATCGCGCAGCGCCCACAGGTCAAATTCATCGACCGGCGTTTTCCCGCTAAGCAGACGCTGAATCTGATTTCTCGCACTAAACGCTTCTGGGTTTAACAACGGCGTATGCAGCAATACCATCAGAACGCAGATGACAGCCGCGAGCAACGGATTGCTGCTGCGCAAATTCCCCAACCAGACGCCAGAGCGGCGGATGACGGCCCATACCATCGCCAGGCTATAAAACATCGCGATCGCCACGACGAAAATCGACTGAAAACGGAAAGGCGTCAGGCCATACTGTTCGATGCGCAGCCAGCTGGAATAGCCCGCTAGTCCCACTAAAATCGGCAGGCACAACACGCTAGCACTAACCAGCCCGCGTAAAACCAACGGGTAAGCGCGGCCTTCGTTATCATCCTGAGACGCACAGTTAATCAGAAAGAGGTTTACGCCCATCAGGCATAATAGAATGGCGGTGGAACTGCCTGTCTTCCATATCGGTTCCAGCCCGCTAAAAGGCAGCGTCAAGGTGAAAACTACCGTAATCAGTGCACTAAACGGCAGCAGAAAACGACAAGTCGATAGCAGAATTCCGCGCAGCAACCCGATTACGGTTTCTTTGGTCATTCCGATATACATGCCGAGAGAAAACACCACCGGCAAAAGCAGCATATAGAATCGGTAATGACTGAATACTTTATTTACCTGCCGGAATCCCAACATGTTGAACAGCATGCCGCACAGCACGAGCAGCAACACGACGACCAGAACAAGTAGCCAGGCCAACAGCACAGTAAAAATATTGCTCCAGGCGTGTTTACAGAGTGCGTCATAGGACGGCCACCGCCCTTCACGGTCTGGCCAACTGCAAATGAAAGTACAGCAGATATAACCGAGGAGGATGCCACACAGCACCCAGGAATCCAGCAATCGGAATAGTCCATTTTCGAAGAGGATCCAGCCACTGATGGCGGTCATCAGTACGGTCAGCACGCCGGCCAACAGCCACGTCTTTTTCACAAAGAGAGTGCGTTCCAGCAATTGCAGACTGATGCCGCCCACCACCGCCATCGTTATGAGCATTCCCTGAAGAACGCCCTCTTTCATTTCCAACGCCGCGACAAGGAGCAACCCCTGAAGCAGGCCAATAGCCAGATAAAACTTTAACGATGGGGAATGGGCGGACATGGCAAATCCTTTTTGTCGACGTACATCACATGTTGGGCGGTGGGGTAGAAACTTTTCACCACTCGAATGATGTGGGGTAGCAAGATGAGAATAGTGCGGGCAGTCTACAAGCAAACGCTTCAGGTATCACGCTTCGGTGACAAGTTTGCAACACCCTGTTTTTCCGTAATAACACCACGAGAAAGTGCGCTAAAATTTAATGCATTTAGAATAGTCACATCAAAAATTAGCAATGAATATAATTTCATAGAAATGATATTAAAATAAAACATCACTGGAATTAAATAATGACAAGCTCAGTGAAATAGCGCTATGAATATATCAACACGGGCTATAAATCTATTTCAACATAACCACAAAGAATTAACGTTATTTAATTCAATTGCCGATTTTATACTAATACCCATATCGCGATTTGTCTGAGTCTTATGGCTACAGCACGCAGACGCTGTATTCCGCCCTATGGTATGAACTCACACCTGCACATTCAGTCATTGAAGAACTGGCTGGTAGCAGCTATGAAAGCCGCCGAAAAGCGCTGGCTGAAGAATTACCTGATACTGATGACCCGCAATTACTTGCTCGCGCAAAGCAAGCAAGAATGGAATCGTGGGGAATTTAAACAAACAGAGTTCTTTAAACTTGTTCTGGAACACTATGAAGGCTTGTCGTTAATCGAACAGGTACAAGCTCCCGCCAACTACGAATCTCGACTCAAACATATAATCGAAATGGATTACAACTTTGTGACCGGCGAGCCAGGGAAAAATGCAAACCCGTTGAACAATCTGTTCGACCTGCTTTTACCACGTAATATCCCAATGGGAAGCAATGCAACTACTGCGGGAAAGGCTGAATAAGCAAAATCAATAGTCCTACGGTCGCTAATTTTCGAGACGGGTGTTCTGGGGAAATAAACGGCAAGCATGTGCTAGCGCCCCTAACACCCACTTCTGAGTCAAAAAGCAGAAACCGACATACTCACAATTATCGTTTCTAGTATCCGGCACCTGCACATGCTTAAGCCGATAATTAAGGAATCTGTACTTCACCCGCCTCCAGCCCGGAGACTTCTACGCCCTGCGCCACCGTTTTCCCTAACGTCACGTTGATTTTCTTTGACGGTGTGTCAGCAGCCGGACGGTAAATCACATAGGCATGACCATTCTCATCAGTATGCACTGCCTGTGCAGGCACCGCGATACCCTGCTCATTACGATAGACAATAATAGCCAGCCGTGCGCTCATCCCCAGTCGAATATTTTGCCTTAAATCCGCCAACGGCGTATCAAGTGACACCACCACATCATAGTAAGCGCCGCTACCTGACATCTCAGCAGCATCGGCTTGCATATCAATCGAAGCAACCTTTCCTGTCAGAGTCTGTCCAGCAAACCCATCCCCGGTCACGTTAACCACCATCCCCTCTTGCAGTTGATGCAGATCAGTCTCTTCTACCCGAGTCGTCACCTGAAAACGGTCCTGAGCAATGACGCCAAACAGCGGCGCTCCCTGGCTGACCAGCAAACCGGGTTGGATAACTACAGGCTTGCCGTTATCAGGTGTAGCAGGTCGCACGACAACACCGCTAAACGGTGCCTTGACGATTTGCCGTTCAACCTGCGCAGCCAGCGCCTGATAGCGCACCTGTGCATTCGTCAGTTCCATCTCCGCAATCTTGCGATCCTCGCCGTTCCCACGCGCCAGCACCGTTCGCAGCTCTTCTTGCGCCGCAATCACGTCCTGCTCCTGTGAACGAATTTGCTGCTTTAGCGTGTCAACTTCCATACGCGCGACGATGCCGCGTTCGAACAGCGCCTGTGTATCCCGAAGATTGGCTTGCGTATTGCTAAACGTTGACCGGGCTGAGCTTACCGCACGCCGCGCACGTGATACCTCAGCGCTTTGCTCCCACTGCCAGAGCGATTGAACCTCGCGCTGCGTCTTGAGCACTTCGGCCTGCGCCTGGCGTAACTGAATCTCAATTTGCCCGGGGTCCAGTATCAGTAACGTCTGCCCTTGCTCGGCTCGTTGGCCCTCACGCACCAGTACCTCGCGGATAATACCTTCAAAAGGGGCTGCCAGCGTTGTCTGTCTCGCGGCCTGAATGCGCCCAACCAATCCTAATTGATTCTCTAATAATTGGGGTTGGACAGGTAGCCATTGCCCCTGAGGCGCGCTTTCCTGTTCATTCGTCCGCCCTGCCAGCAGCCAGGTGAGCATGCCAAGCGCCACGATCAGCAACAATACAATAAGGTGGCGCCGGCGCAGTTGAGACCAAAAGTGATGCCTAATCATTGAGTGCGATATCCCAGCTTTGCAATGTGGTGCCCAGCGTCTCATCCAATTCAGCCTGCGCATTGAGGTAGCTGATAAGAGCATTCAGACGGGCGTTTTCAGCGTTGCGTAAATCATTCTCGAAACTCAGCACCTGAAAGTTACTGGAACGCCCAACCGTAAGCTTTTCTCGTTCAATTTCCAGCTTGCGGCGCGACAAATCGCGTGCACGCTGGGAGATCTCGAACTGCCGCCAGCGCGTACCGATATCACGCACCGCATTGGCAACATCGCGTTCAAGTTGCTGCCTGACTTCATCCAGTTGAATGTGCTGGTTACGCACATTGACTCGCGCTTGAACCTCCGCCTGGCGGGTACTTAGATCGCCGATAGGGATCTCCACCTGAACACCAACATAATTCTCCCAGGTTCGTGAGGTGCTACTCTGTGCTGCACGGTCACGCACCTGACTCGCGCCCCCGATTAGCGAGACATCCCACAGGCGATCGTTACGAGCCACCGCCAGACCGAGTGCCGCCTGCTCGTTGGCGATGATCTGTGCGAGATAAGCCGGTCGGGAGGCTTCGGCCTGTTTCAACGCTTGCACGGCATTAACATCAACGCGCTGTGCCTGCATCGATTCCGTTGCCACAATCAGCGTATTTAAATCCAGTGCCAAAAGTTGCAGCAACGCAAGGCGCGCGGTATCCAGCTGGTTTCTGGCCTCCTCATGCGCCAGCTCCTGTGTGGCAACTTCCGCTTCGGTTTGCACAATTTCAAATTCAGCCATGCGCCCTGCAGCAATCATCGCACGGTTGACCTCAACCAGCTGGCGCGCACGTGCGAGCGCATCACGTGCGATTTGCAGTTGCTCCTGCGAGCGCAGCAGTTCCCGATAGGCGGCGATAATCTGGGTAATCGTTTGTGAAACGGTGGATTTCAGCGTCAGACGATTTAACTGCTCAGTCAGCTGTGCAATGTGGACTGGCGCGGTCGTGACGTCTTTACCTGCGCCCCGCAGCAAAGGTTGAATCACAGTAATGTTGGCGCCATCGTTACGCGACAACCCGGCGTTATCAGCCTGCGTGTGACGGTAGGTCCAGCCGAGGCTGAAGCGGGTGCCATAAGGCGTAAGCAGTGTTGACGTCGGCGTCAGATTGCCCTGCCGGTAACGATCGTTTTGGTTACGGTTGGAAAGGTAGCTGCCCGTCAGCGATAGTTTGGGAGTAAAACGATCCTCCGCAACACGAAGATCAAATTTCTGCGCGATACGATCCAGATAGGCGCTACGGATCGCGCGATTGTCACGTAATCCAAGATAAATCGCATCGCTCAGCGTGAGATCGATAGTTTGTGCATTCAGAGATGTACTGACTGTCGCCAGCCCCTGCCGCGTCGCCTGAGAAGGATTCAAGGCCGTTTCTGCATACCCTTGATGGGCAGAAAACAGAATCAGTAAACACAGGATAAATTTACGCATCGCGTAGCGCCTGTACGGGTTCGAGCCGAGCCGCAGTCATTGCTGGGTTAAGCCCAAAAAACAGACCAATCGCCAATGAACTGCCAATGCCAAGGGGAAGTGACAATACCGAAAGTGAAAAGGCGGACCAATCTGAAAAAAAGACAAACAGCCACGCCGCCGCAACGCCACACACCGCCCCGATCAGGGCTCCACAGGCGGACAACACAACAGCCTCCAGCAAAAACAGCCCCGCAATATCACGCGGTCGCGCGCCCAATGCCATACGAACACCAATTTCACGACGTCGTTCGGACACATTCATCACCATGACGTTCATCACCCCCACCCCGCCTACCAGCAGGGAAATCCCTCCCAGCCCCGCCAGCAGCCATGAAAACATTCGGGACTGCTGCGCCATTCCCTCCAGTAGCTGCTGTGGGATTTGCACATCGATATCAAGCTTCGGCATCAGAGGGGTCAAATAATCCTTTAACTGTGAGCCCGTTTGCATCAGCGTATCGCTGCTGCTGTTGCGTGCAATCACGCTGACGATTTGTGGAGCAGGCATGACACGGCGCATACCTGAGATAGGCATCAGGATGGAGTCATCAACCGAGACGGGAACCAGAGGATTGCGCCCCTGTGGCTGAAGAATTCCTACAATCTCAAATAAGTATCCACTCACCTGCACGCGCTCACCTAAGGCAGCTACGCCCCCTTCCGATGCCCACTGTTCCGCAACATTCGCACCCAACACGATGTAGGTACTTTGCTCATCGAAATCACTCAGGTAGCGGCCCTGCGCAAGCCTCAGCTCTAATACGTCCGACAATTCCGCTCTGCTCCCCACCACCATAGTACTGAGTGAACGGCCGCGCAGCCGAGCCTCAGTCGAGGTAATAATTAAGGCCGTTGCGGCTTGAATATCGGGCAGAGCCTGCCGCAAAACGGGGATATCCAAATCAGCGGGAGCCGAGCCAATTGCATGACTCCCCACTCGATTCTGAACGGTGGTAACCAGCAGGTCACTGCCCATGCCTCGGAATACACCCATAGCTTCGGTTTCTGCGTTGTGCCCGATGTTAAGCAAAGCGACAACCGCTCCACATCCAACCGCAATCCCAAGGAGGGCCAGCACAGCACGCCGTCCCAGAAGAATAAGGCTGTTCAACGGCTCAAGCAGGCGCTGTTGCAGTGAAGGGCCATAGTGACATCGGCGCACCTGACGATCTTCCATCCGTGAACGAGAATCAGACATGACTCACCTCATAGATTCGACCATCTTGTACCTGAATGCGTCGGGTCATACGGCAAGCCATGCCTTCGTCATGCGTCACCATCACGAGCGTCGTCCCCTGTTCGCGGTTCAATGCCAGCAATAGCGTGACGATGTCATCAGCCGTTTGGCTGTCGAGGTTGCCAGTCGGTTCATCCGCTAGCAAAAGTGCGGGTTCACCAACCAGTGCTCGCGCAATGGCCACCCTCTGACGCTGGCCGCCAGACAGGTCGGCTGGCCGATGGTGGGTTCGCTCTGCAAGGCCAACACGCGCCAACTGTACTTGCGCAGCTTGCCGGGCAGCCTGCCGCGAGACGCCACGGTAGGTCAGGGGAAGCGCAACGTTGTCCAACGCATCCAGGCGCGGCAGTAAATTAAAACTCTGGAAGACAAAGCCAATGACTTGATTGCGCACGATCGCACGATCATCAGCACTCGCCTGAGACATATCTTGCCCAGCGATCAATAAACGGCCAGATACAGGCTGATCGAGCAAACCGATAATATTGAGCAAGGTACTTTTGCCGGAACCCGATGCGCCCACGATCGCACAACTTTGCCCGGCAGGAATGGACAGTGAAATATCGTGCAGCACCGATTGAGAGGAAGCACCGGTACTGTAGAGGTGTGAAATACCTTGTAAACAGATCAGATCTGTTATTCTTTCATCAGACATCCTTGCCTCTTTTCTGATCCCCGAAAACATCACAGTAGTCGAATTATCCTACTGTTTGTGCTTTAGGAAAAGTCAAACTCTCCGTCATACGATCCAGAAATGCTTGCAAGTTTTTTACGCTCTGAGGTAAGCCACCGCTTTCCGAAGCTTGAATCTGAGACAATAGCTGCGCATCGTATCCTTTGGGCAATTGTGCTTCTTCAATTGCCCAAAGGATGTGTAATGCTTCAGAATCTCTGACAATGTACCAGAAGAGACTTGTCCAGTACGGTTATACTTCTCATCCATTTTGGCGATCGCTGCACGCTTCCACTGCTGCTCTTGATCATAAGACTCCAACCAGGCCGCACGTCTTTCATTGACGGTGAAATCGCCACTTTCATCGTAGGCGATCAACGCTAACTGCTCGCGAGGCATCCCCCTGAACGGATTTGCACCATCACGATCGGTTCCTGCATCTCAGGCGGCAGCCCGAATAGCAGTTTCGCTTAACTGACAAGCGAGTGCGGATACCTTAGTGCTCTCATTGTTCGTCGTTGTTGCATTATTCTCTTTAACCGATGCATAGCCTTTGCATCAACAGCGCTTTTTCCAACCATAGTGGCTGGATACAACATCAAGTGAATTTATTTTTTCCATAATCTGCCCCTATTAAAAGCAGCGATGCAATGACATTGAACATACCGCAGTGCTATTCAACTAAAGCTGATCGAGTCAAAAAAGGGACGTCAATGATGCATAACGTCCCCATAACATACATAACAATAGCGCTAGCGATGCGTTTTATACAAAACACGACCTCTCGTCTATCAATAAAAATACATCGTCTACTTATTATTTCATTGTGAATCCAAAATTCTTTGCCTGTATGACGGAACATTCGCCCAGCTCAGATGCGGCACAGACCTTGAATCTACGCCACAAGTCCATTCCAGTGGCGACGTAATATTATTCCCTCCACCATAATTCCAGAGGATCACTAAAAAACAATGTTAATCTTTATGAAATTTAACGGCAAAGGTGGCAAAAACTTTAATTTATTTCCATATGAATTCGTCGAAATCACAAAGCACTAGCAATAATAAAAACCAACCACAACAAATAAAAAAACACACAAAAAACAATGATCACAATAATAATAACTGTAATCATATTGTTAAGCGACAACGCCAATTAAAAAACAACAGTCAAACTATAGATGTGTATGATATATATTATTAAAAATCAGATCCGTTATAGACAAACAACATTCGACACACTTTAACGCTCATCTGTTAGACTTATTTTTTATAAACATAAAATTTCACTTTTCTTATTCCGTTAATAATGGATAGTGAATGCGGGATTCGTATAGGGCACCCAACCGAGTCGTAATACACTGGCTGGAAGGAAATCGTCATATAGGAACCGTTAACAAAGTACCGGATCTGCTGACACAATGGCTGGACATTTATTGCCTCATAACAAGGCTGTCAAGAGACTGACATCCTGATATCGAGAGCAGAAAATACCACCATGATGCCTAATGCAGAAAAGATCTGTAATGAGTAAAAAAACATAAAATATCTAGGAGAAATCATGAAGAAGGAATTTGTTTCTTTGTCCCTACTGATTGCTGCCAGTGTAGCAGCGTTTCCTTTGATGGCCGCCACTGGCAGTATCAGTAGCACAGAAGCAGCGCAAATAAGATTTGTTTATTCTGATGGCTCAAGTACCCCTGCATTGAACCAGTTTCATGCTAGTCCAACAAAGTTTCCTTCTGGAACATTGAGCAAAGCCAAGAAGCTGACTCAGGTAAATTATAGCGTAGCGTCCTATCCCACTGCATATACTGAAAGTGTCGACATATGTTATTATCTACCTTATCAGACGTCGCCAACAAAATGTATTGTTGTACCTAAAGGTATATCTGGAACAACGTCACAATTCAATGAATTACGTTTTGATTACGGCGCACGGATTCAAATTCAGCACAAACTTACGGGAAAACCCGGAGAGAATCTACACCCATCACAAAAAGAGAGCATTACTTGGGAATATACTTATTAACCTAATGAACTATTCACATCGTTCTAATTGACGGTAGCGAGATATTTCAAGCTTTCTTTAAAAAACAGGCAAGGGAAAATTTCTATTATGATTATCAATACATCCACAGCGGCATACGCTCAGATGAAAAATATATCAGGCGACGACCAAAAAACAGTTCGCCCCTTGCCTGCCCAGGTAAATAGCGCGCAGGATGAGATATTATCGACAAAACAGACCCAAATAAGTGGTAAAGGGCTGATGATGTCTCGCTTGTTTGGTGGTACAGATACCATCCCGTCAGTTCAGACACAATTAACCGAAACTACGATGCAGATGTCCTCTGTTAACTTCCTCACCACTGAGGATCGCAGTATGTTGTCCGAGTTGTACGCTCAGACTCAACAGCAAGGAACAGACTTGGGGTATGTGGACGCTCTGGCGAGAGATCTGGGTGACTATCGTATGTTTGGGGGCGTAAGTGCCAACGTCAATAGCGGAGGAATATATGATACCAGTGGGCACATGCAGACGTTTAAATTTACCGAAACGGATACTGTAACAGCCACACGCATACTAAACGGTGATGGAATCGCTAAAACATCGCTGGATTCGGGATTTTTACGCTATGTACTCGATCCTGGCTTTTCGTTCGATCATCGAACAAATTTTGAATTCCTGGAAGAAGTTGTGAACACTTTCGGTCAGGGCACTGTAAATGAAAGCCAGCCTTTCGCTGGTAAATTCTCTGTCTATGCACAGACTGGAAATCAAAACTTTATCGTTGAAACCTCCAGCGAGATTACGCTGCATTCTGAGGAACCGGACTTTCGAAATGTCGATGGGGTGTTCTTCGTCACCGAAACTGGGTTAAAGAATGGATTTAACCTGATCGACGGAAATCCTGTACAGGGACTTCCAATGATGATGCTGGATCTTCTTAAGACAGGTAACACTATCTGGAATAGTATGAAATAGCCGCGTTCGATGCTAATTTCTGAACAACATGCCAAGAACTCAACTAAGATAGCGTTAATCTGCTGCTACGCTCGATGTTCTTAACCGCAGTAAAGGATTGAACAAGCAGCTGGAAAATCGGCGTCTAAAGGCGTCTTAGGGTATAAATATTTAACAAGGATGAATTCATAGCAGTACAGAGATAAGAACCTGATATCAGTGTATTGGAAGGTATTGGAAAAAACGATGAAGAATTTTGGAGCGGGAAACGAGACTCGAACTCGCGACCCCGACCTTGGCAAGGTCGTGCTCTACCAACTGAGCTATTCCCGCAGAGAATCGGATTTATTATCTTTTACTTTCAGCCAACCATGCCGAAACCAAAACTGATTAAACCCTGCCAAATTACATGTAACTTAATGAATTTAATCATTATTTACTAAACAAGTGATTCGACGGTCAGCATTATGTACCAATCAACTTAACGTGGCAAGCCCTTTTCACTGAAAACCTTACCATCCAGTTTTAACCCGCTATGCGCCGTGGCGGTAGAGCAATGAGAGCGCCTACAACAAGGCCGCCCGAGTTTAAGGCGGCCTGATATTTCATTAGCTTCTGCGTATCAGGATTTTACGCTTTTCAACAAAGTTTGCTTACAGAGGTGCCCAAATGTGACGTGAGTGACATTATCCCCACCGACACCAGACCCTTGCTGAGCAGGGATTTCAACACGCCATGCGCCAACATCAAAAGTTGTGCTCCACGTATTGATATAGCCCAGATTATGGTCCTGGAACTGTGTCGTGTAATCGGCATGACAGGCATCCAGCTTCACAACCCCCGAAGCACTCCCATCTGACCCCGTCTTTATAATATGGGCATTGCTCGCACCAAATTCCAACGAGCCATTATCCTCACGTTGGTCAAGATAAAGAACGGCTTCAACATTTGGAATACCGGCTCCTGTTGAATCAGGAGTACGCACGCGCCAAGTCACGTCGCGATAGGCTTGCGTCGTCATAAAGCCATAAGGTGCCCATGCTGAGCTCGGGATCCGCAGAACGTTACTTTCTCCCTCAACAGAGATAGAACCTGCAGCAATTCTGGAGCCTAACGACATTCTGTAAATCTGAGAAACTGTCGGTAATCTTGATGGATTAGGCAAGACTCTCACCAAAATCTTATCATTGGGCTGAGACGGAACAATAGTATATCCCTGCGCCGTATTACGCGTTGTCCAGGTATTTCCACCATCAGTAGAAGATGCCAGTAACCAATTGTTATTCGTTCCGCTATCAACGCCATCAAGACGCAGAAAAACCTGCTGGCCACGTATTGCAGTAAAGGCGTAGTAATCCGCATCAGAATCGCTATCAGAATTACCAGCAATTCGATTCAGGCCATCCGGCAGAGAAAAGGCCAGAGCAGGAATATCGTTCAGTTCATAAGCGTCTATGTTCGCATTGACGATAGCACCAAAATTAAAAGCAGAACCATCTGCCGTATTGGCCTCCATAAACCAGTAATAGTGCCCCGGTGGCGTTAAATCCAACGTAGCCTCATCAGTATTTCCCGCCTGATTTGAATAATTAATTGCTGTCACATTATTCTGACCATCATCCCGCATCAAACTAAGAGCAATATCGGTTTCAGGGCTCATGCCTACGACGAACGCGGTTGTTTTAGAACGCTGAGTGATTTCAAAGTGATAACAGGCGCTGCCCCCACTTTGCAGTCCGTCCAGCGTATAAATGGTGTTTACGGCAAGAGTCGGACACAGCGGGGTGAATGAACTGTCATTGGCCAGAGCCTGGCTGCTTGATAACGGCTTTTTTTGTGCATTTTTTGCATCAGCCTGCGCAGTGGGAGCATTGGGAGCAATAACG
Organism: Pectobacterium sp. S5; assembly: GCF_051707265.1. Taxonomy (NCBI): domain Bacteria; kingdom Pseudomonadati; phylum Pseudomonadota; class Gammaproteobacteria; order Enterobacterales; family Pectobacteriaceae; genus Pectobacterium; species Pectobacterium sp. S5. The sequence goes on along the minus strand of NZ_JAULSZ010000003.1, from coordinate 59,451 downwards.
ACAACCCCCTCATTTTCAGCTTTGTGAAATTTATAATTACTTGCAGCATGCGCCTTTATACTATTAGGGGCATCAAATACAGAAACCGTGCCTTTATTTTGCAGTTTCCCAATATCCTTCACTTCAACAGAAATGCTGGTTTCAGCAATCGCTGAGCCCATGCAGAATGCCAATCCTGCAGCCGCAAGATATACATTTAAACGATGGTATTTCATCCCAATATTTCCTTATCCTTGAGGATCTTTAAGTAGAGCGCAGACTTATTATTTAATAATTAACAAATACTGAACGTTAAGCGGAAGTAGTATTACACCGACACGACATATAATCTCAATAAAATCTTACAAAACATTTAAAATGAAATTTTTTAAATGAGCGAATTGAAATTATTATTAAATATAATTAATTCACCATCTATAATTCGCCACATAATAATTTAATATTCTCGATTAAAAGCGATCTCTCTACGTAGAGGATTATCAGCATGAAAACTGAGAGACATTATAAAGCTGATAGAAATTATCCAGAAATAACTGCTCAGCACCACCCAGTGCCAGCAATGTGAAGAGATTCACGCTTTTGAAACGAACGGCACTTGTCACTCGTGCTGAAGAGGTCCGCAATGAGCCGACCTCTACATTTGCATCCTCGGCAATAGATAGCCTATTTATAGAGTTGACTATCCCACGTGCTATCCATCGCTTTTTTATGGATCCCACCAGCATCTCCATCACGAGTCGCGAGACTAGACATGTGCTTGGTGAAAAATTCAAGCCCCATATCGATGGTTTGCCCATAAGTATCTCGGTTAAGCGTTACATTGGGTTTTAGTCCAAGGCGACTATTAAATTCCGCAATCTGGGCATCCGCAAGTTGGTTGGCTAAGGTAACCATTCCTTCAGAATCATTCAGCGCCTTTTCCAAGCGATTAATTTGTTCCCGGTTCAACCCATCAGTTTGCGTCACGAACAACGTTCCATCTTTATTTACACTGAAGCCAAAAAATGCCGCCTGTAAATCAGGATGTTCATCGGCAAGTTGCTCAAGGAAAGACAAGTACGTTTTCTCCATCTGATCTTGCACAGCAATACGATGGAGAATTGCCTCATCAGATTCACGAATACGATGATGTCCAGCAATATACTCCTCGATATTAATATCCGCAGAGGCTAATTGTCTGCGTCTGGCCAGTTCTTCTTCACTAGGTTGAACAACGCTCGCCCCTGCAGTCGTTCTAAGCTGCTCAGGTGTCGCACCATCCAACTTCGGTTTTGCGACTTCAGCCTGAAATTTAGCGAGCGCTTCTGGGCTTATCTCTACAACCTGACGTTCGATGTTTTTCTCAGTTAATACGACTTTATTATTCGTGACATTCTGTTGTTCAGCGTTGTTATTCAGTGCCAGGCTGCTTTGTCCTGACAATGTCGCTGCGTACGATCCCAAGGTAGAAATACTATCCATAATACCATTTGCTCCTGTGTGTCATCATTTTATGCTGTGCGGCAAGGTTTCCCTGCAAATGTGCTCAATGTGACATGAGTAATGTGTTTTCTCCTGCACCAACATCTTTCTGAACTGAGCCACCAGCACACCGAAAAATATGCTAACTACCGGATATAGGTATATCGCGATAGGTTATCTCAATATTCGCTTATCTTTGAATAAGCCTAATAAGGTAACTTCCCCTAAACGCATGATTTGGAACAGGCTACATTAGGACTGCATTATGCAACCCTAATAGAGTATTAACGGTTATTTTTCAGAATTCTTTATAATAGAAACTACATATTACTATTATAAAAATTAATCATTTCAAGGCTAACAATAAATTTATCGTTTAATACTCGCGACTAAAATCCACCTCGCCACGCAGCGCGTCATCGGCATGGAAGCGAGCAAGATTATCCAGAAATAATCGCCCCATCAGCCCCGGCACCATCGGTCCGGCAATGTGTGCCGTCAACGTCAGATTCGGTGTGTTCCAGAATGGATGACTGTACGGTAGCGGCTCTTGCCTGAATACATCCAGCACCGCGCCCGCAATCTGCGCATCACATAGCGCCGCCCGCAGATCATCATCCACCACAGCGCTACCCCGCCCGACATTGATAAACAGCGCCGAAGGCTTCATAGCAGCAAACAGACGGGCATCATAGATATCGGTGGTTGCTGAAGTGTCCGGTAGAAGGTTGATGACATAATCGGCCTTCGGCACCGCAGCGGGTAACTCCGCTAAGCTCATGATCCGTTTAAAATCAGGTCGCTGCCTTGGCGTACTGACTATACCGTATAGCTCAACGCCAAAAGGCCGTAGAAAGCCTGCAACCTCACAGCCGATTTCTCCCGCACCGACAATCAGCACGTTTTTATCCGCCAGCGATCCTGGCAAACGGTGATCCCAGCGCCGCTCTTCCTGACTGATTTGCCGTTCTCCCAAACGCAGTTCATGCCTGAGCATGTAGGCAATCACATATTCGGCGATAGGCTGCCCAAACACGCCAACGGCACGGCTTAAACGGTAATCACGCGGCAACTCATTGGCCAGCAGCGGTTTAAACCCTGCCCAGGTCGACTGTAGCCACTTCGGTTTGGCTCCCTGAGCCAGCAATGCGGCAGCGGTATCAGGTTCACCCAGCCAAATCGGGCAGCTCGCAGCCTGCTCTGCCGTACCGTTTGAGAGCACCAGCTCAAGCTCCGGTGCAGCATGATTTAAGACAGAACCAATCTCATCGGCTCGCGAGTCCAGCAGCAGAATAGCGGTCATAAGCACGTTCCTTAGCAGAGTGAGGCACCTTCAGCCTCACTCAGATCATTGTCGTCATTACGTTTACGATTAGGCAGAAGCCTGAATGAGCGACGTCAGTAGCACGCCGCGCTTCGCTTCCGATTTTTTCACCAGTGCAGCGAGCTTTTTGGTGTTGCCCCAGATGAGATATAAAATATGTTCGATCACGGCGGGTTCCCGCAGCCGCACTGCTTCGACCAGTTGTTCGAACAACGCGTCATCCTCTAACGCAGGCAACATATTCAATTTTAGGCTTTCTGTTGCATGGCTCAGGCAGGCAACCAGCGTCACCACGTTCTTCGCCGTCACGCTATGCTTATCGAAAAACGCACGAATGAAGGCATCCTGTACCGATTGATGCTCATCATCCACGCTTTCCATATACGCCTTTACGAGTGTGAAATACCCTGCATCGGTCAGACCCAGCCCAAATACCGCATAGCTTCCCGGCATGATGCACTTCTCACCTTCAGAATCGGCGTACCACTCAAATTCCTCAATCGCGGTACGCGCATAATCCTCAAGAAGCGGATAGTTCGATGCATATTGCAACGCGTTAGCAAAAAAACGATGGGTATCTGATTTTGCCAACCCCTTGATGGGAAGGTACTGTCGCACCGACGATTTCAGGACGATCTTGTAGCTCTTTGGAAAACCGAGCGTCAGTAAGCGCGTAATAAAAAGTAGCGCCTGCTCATACGCTTCGGCGCTTTCCTGACGAATACGGACGGTGATGGTCGAGAACACATCATTCGCCACGCATTCCAGCGATTCGTTCTTCAGGTTAATCTGCGCTTTCTCAAACGCACCACTTCCCTCTTCCATGATGCTTAACGCACGCGGGTAGCCCAACTGCTTCGCGATATCCAGATATTCCAGCGCCTGAGACTTACTGTAGGAAGGCTCATAACGCAGAATCATGATGGCGGCATAGAGGACGAGCTCTATGGGGTGAAGCGTTTGTGGATCCTGCAACGCCAGTGTGATCCCGGGCTTGAGGGTATAGATTTCCGGCTCAAAAGAATGCTCAGGCTGGGACACATCGCAATACCGCAACAGAAATTGCTGTTCTACCCACGTTTTTAATGCACCGATAATATTGCGCCGATGCTCCGACAACTCCGCATGCCCGGCGTTTCGCTGCTGAATTTGCTCAAATTGCGCCATGATCCAGTGGATATCCTGCGAGGAAAATAGTTGTACATCAAGCAGGTGACGAGCCAGAAAGAACGTTTGCAGCGACTCCGTCGGCGCATTGCCATGCGTCAGGTGCCGATCGGTATAGGCGTGAATAGACTCAAGTAGCCGCTGTTTTTTCACCTCATTGGTGAATGTAAACAGCGTAACCAGCAGGCGTCCCTCCGTTGCTGGGAAGATGGCACGGAAGCAAAACCGATAGTCAATCAGCGCCGTATCTGCCAGTTTCTCAACACGCTGCGCGATAGCCTGAGCCAGCACAGGAACGATACTTTCCTGTATCTGCGCGACGCTCAGTGCCCCTTTGCGGCTGCCGGGCGACAGCCCGTCGGCATCACTTTTTGATTCAGGGGATATCGACGTACGCCCCGGAGCATAATCCAGTATCAAATCGTCATGGATGCCAGCCTGCAATGTTGTTCGCGATATAATCTCATCAAGCCCCTCCCTTTGCTCCTGCGTATCAAACCATTTGTTGATTGCCGTAAGCGATTCATCCCGCATCGGCAGGTCGTGTTGTGGTGATACCCCAGTGTCGTTTGAATGCCTATCCGTCACTTTCTATTTTTCCTTATTATTTATCGCAGATGAAATGTTGCCCCAAAGCACGGTATTGATGAGATTTACCAACCGCCTCCACCGCCTCCACCGGAACCGCCCCCCGACGATCCCCTACTGGAAGAGCCTGAACCGCTGGAACTGCCGCCACCTCCACCGCCAGAGCCGGAGCTCACCACCGTTATCGACGAGGCGCTACACACGCGGTTGAACTGGGATATTCCGTTCCACTGCGTGTTGGAGAACACGTCAGAGGCCATTTGGTGGCTTTTCAGATACTGAGCAAACGTATTGGCCCAAGTTTCCCCCACGCCCAACGCCAGCGCATAAGGCAGCATACGTTCAAAATGAGTCACTCGCTCATCGGGCGGATACAACGTTTCATAACGGCGCTCTTCTGCGGCGCGGAGGTACAAGGTCATCCCTTTGGCTATGGCCAAACCATTCAACCCTTTCTGGGTATGGCGCGGGACGATACAGAAGAAACCCAGACACAGTAATAGGCTTACCGATAAGGCACCCTGATAGTCTGTCGGCAGTTGAGACGATGTCAGTAAGCGAAACAGCCCGAGACCAAACGGCAGCGTAAAGAGAAACCCGGCCACCACCAGAAAAAGCGAGGCTTTACTTTTCTCACTATTCTTTAGCAGCGCGGAAAAGCGTGCGTACTTAATTAATTGCAGACACAGCATCATACTGAACAGTAGGAAAGGCATGCCGATGACCGTGCTTATTGCCGTCCAGAGATTGAAGAAAAAGCCGTACAGCACCGGAACCAACAGGCTTAGCGCGAGACCCACTCTCACGGCTCCTGCAATCGATAAAAACAGCGTCGGGTTCATTTTTTCATAATGCGCCTCTTGAGCCTTGCGCGCCTTCTGCATTGGTACCGAACGCATACTGGTTTCCGTAATATCCAGTTTCTTCGTCTTGCCGGGAAACAAGGTGCTGAGGAGCTTTTTATCCTCAGGTGTCAGCTTCATAGACCCGATTTCAGGTAAGCGAGTGAGCCACTGCTCTTCTCGCCTCTGCGTCATACCACTTCGGCTTTTTCTCGGCTTATGGATGACTTTTGTCAGCGCAATCGCACGCCTGGCAACCAGATCCAAGACATCGCTGGAGAAAGCCACGTTATCGTAGGTTCGTTGACAGAGATAACGTACATAGCCGGGATAAATGCCATTGGGAACGCTATACAACGGCACGACTGCGGGTTTCGTTAAGCCAAGGGGGGTTATATGCTTACTCCACCAAAACAGGTAGTAAGCCACGATCAGAAAGGGAGGAAACCATAGTATCCCGCTTTTCAACGCGGGCGAGAGCCAATTCCCCAGCAGAGAATCCTCTTGCGGTGCCGGGGCGGAAGCCAGAATACTCCGCGGCCAGGTGTAGGCGACCGTTACGCCTTCCCCCGGATGCAGCGGTGCGAGCGTCTCGATGCTGCCATCAGTCAGAATACGGGCGTTATCGCCTTTCCAACCCACCGGACCGGTATAGACGTCAATCGATTGCAGACGAGAATCTTTACCGCTGGCGGAGAGAAACGCCGCTTGCTCCGGCAGGAGCAAGCGAAAACGCACCTGATTTATTGGATAACTCCAACCATTGCCGGTGACGTTCCAATACAGCTCATCCCAATCGGGAAAGCGGCTGAAATGGTTACTCACCTGATACTGAATACGGTAGCGATAGACTCCGGGTTGCAGCTGACGATCGGCACGACCAATCAGTAACTTAATCTGTTCACCCGTTTGCTCGATGCTGTAGCTTTCCGGCTCGCCATCTCGCAGCACCTGTGTAATCTGGTACGCCAGCCGGAACGTGCTGCCGTCCTGCCGATGCCAAACTTGCGGGAGCATGCGGAAAATCCCTCGTTTGACCTGCTCGCCGGTCGACTGAACCTGAATGGTCTCATCCACCAGCATGGTGCCATCCGTCTGGAAGCGAGCCTGCGAATCAAACAGCAAAATACGTTCGTCCGCCGTCTGCTGAGAAGCCGTCATTCCCGGCGCAACGCTAACCCCGGGGATAAACATCTTATCCAGCACGTTTGCCTGAACCAGAGCGCTCCACCCGAGTAAAACCAGCCAGCCGCAACGGCGCAGAGCGTCCACCCACCTTGCCATCACGTCACTCCATCCGTGGAACATCACCCTCTGCGGGATTCTCCAGTTCAAAGAACGTTTCGGTTTTAAACTGGAACAGGTTGGCGATTAACAGACCGGGGAAGGATTCCACCTGAATATTCAAATCCCGCACCGTGGCATTGAAATAACGGCGTGACATCTGAAGCTGTTCTTCAATTTCAGAGAGCGATTGCTGCAAGGCGAGGAAATTTTGGTTGGCTTTCAGGTCAGGATAAGCCTCTGCTAGCGCAAAAAAGCGCCCCAGCGTTCCTGAGTATTCCCGTTCATTCTGGGCAATTTGGCGCATGCTGCCAGTCTGATTGGCACGTTGACGGGAAATGGCTTCCAGCAGATCTTTTTCGTGCTGTGCGTAGCGCTTGACCAACGTCAGAAGATTGGGGGCTAGATCGTGACGGCGCTTCAACTGCACCGCAATGCCGCTCCAAGCTTCATCTTTAAAACGTCGCAGAGATATCAATCGGTTATAGGTAAAAATCGCCCAGATAACCACCAGACCAACCAGAGCTAAACCAAGATAAATTTCCATTTTAAACTGTCTTTTCGCTATGATAGAGAAGGAAAATCAACGCGTTGGTGTAAAGGCGCGACAAGGAATAGTACCGAAGAATAGTACTGCATTCACGCATCGTTGGTGACAGGAAATTACGATGGTTTGGTTTTTCTCATGATGTAGAGAAGGCGTGATAAATCATGTCATGACAGCCCCACAGCACGGAGAAATCGTGCTGTGGGGCCTAGGCCAATCAGGCGTTCAGCGTGGCGTTATCAATGACGAAGCGGTATTTCACATCGCCTTTGAGCATCCGCTCGTAGGCCTCATTGATTTCGTCAGCGCGGATAAGCTCAATATCGGAAACAATCCCGTGCTCGGCACAGAAATCCAGCATTTCCTGCGTTTCAGGAATGCCACCGATCATCGATCCCGCCACCGTACGGCGTTTCATGATCAGGTTGAACACGTTCGGAGAAGGATGCGGTGACGCAGGCGCACCGACCAGCGTTAGCGCACCATCGCGCTTCAGCAGAACCAGAAACGCATCCAGATCGTGCGGCGCAGCCACAGTATTCAGGATTAAATCGAAGCTGCCCGCGTGCGCTGCCATTTCTTCCGAGTTACGAGACACCACGACTTCGTTTGCACCCAGCGCCTTGGCATCTTCACGTTTGGATTCAGACGTGGTGAACGCTACAACATAAGCACCCATAGCATGCGCCAGTTTGATCCCCATGTGACCAAGCCCGCCGATACCCACAACGCCGACCTTCTTACCCGGCCCGGCATTCCAGTGGCGCAGCGGCGAATAAGTCGTAATCCCTGCACACAGCAGAGGCGCGACCGCAGCCAGCTCCGCCTCGGAATGACGGACGCGCAGCACATAGCGTTCATGCACAACGATCTGCTGAGAATAGCCACCAAGCGTCCAGCCGGGCTCATCCGCAGTCGGGCCGTTATACGTGCCGACCATCCCATCACAGTAGTTTTCTAAGCCATCGTCGCATTCTTCACAGTGCCGACAGCTGTCCACGATGCAGCCAATACCGACCAGATCGCCCGCCTTGAAGGCGGAGACATGGGCCCCTACCGCCGATACTCGCCCGACGATTTCATGGCCAGGCACGCAGGGAAACTGTGTTCCTGCCCATTCAGCACGCACCTGATGCAGGTCCGAGTGGCAGATGCCACAGTACGCAATCTCAATCTGGACATCGTGGGCTCCCGGCGCACGACGGACGATCTGCAACGGTTCAAGAGGTTTATCGCCCGCATGGGCCCCATACGCATGTACAAGCATGGCTATTTCCTTTTCTGTTGAGAAACCGATCATGTTGAGAATCGATCATGTTAAGAAATCGACTATTTTCCTAAATCCCTCAGCAGGTAGGTATAGCATTCCGATGGTTTTCTTGCCTGATCCGGTAAATTTCCCCTTATCAGAGAGTAATTTTGGTGAACGCCAGAGACGCGCCTAACGCAATCAGCGCAACACCAATACCTTTGTCGACCCAATGTTGACGATCGATAAGTCGGCGGCGCATAGCCGGTGCAGCAAAAAACAGCGCAACAATACTGAACCAGACCCAGTGTGCCACCGACATGAATAACCCGTAGCCAAAGTTATGGCTCATTGGGCTACCGGGCTGCACAACCTGGGTATAGGTAGCGACGACAAACAGCATGGTTTTTGGGTTAAGCGCGTTGGTGAGAAAGCCCATGCGAAACGCAGCAAGCGATGACGGCGCATGACCGGACGCTTCTTCTAATGTTATTTTTGTCGTATTGGTTAATGATTTATATCCCAGATAAATCAGATAGGACGCGCCCAAAATCTTCATCGCCATAAATAGCATCGGAGAGTTCACAATGAATACCGCGATGCCAAAAACGGTATACATCACGTGGATCTGGACGCCGCAGGCAATGCCAAACGCGCTGAGTAAACCGGCGCGCGAGCCAAAGGCATAGCTGTTGCGAGTCACCATAGCAAAATCAGGCCCCGGACTGATCACCGCCAAAATGGTGATCGTCGCGACGGCAATTAACTCATTCATTAACGTTTTCCTTGTTCGGCAAGCCATCACTTTTCACGATGATTTTGCACAGATGGGTAACAGACAGACTAAAGGAGGAATGCAAAAATCACTGACGTAATACGGCTAGCAAAGATGCGAATCCCACGACATTTCCTCATTATTTAGGCCATTAGGCTTTTTAAACTTGAAGGCAGTGTGATTATTCAGCGTTTGCATGTGGCAAAAAAGCGATTTATCTTGGTATAAATCTGTCAAATTTCATCGTGTATATGAAAATTCCCTCGTTAGCCTCTTTTCGCTTCTTTGAAGCGGCCGCACAAACCGGTAGCTTTGTTAAAGCCGCCGAGTCCCTGCATGTCACGCATGGTGCCGTCAGCAGGCAGATCAGATTGCTGGAGGATGCGCTGGGGGTTGAGCTATTTGAACGACGTAACCGCGCGATCTTTTTAAACGCAGCGGGCCGTTCTCTGCATACGGTCACGCAGTCCGTTTTTGAACAGCTCGAAGGCGCAGTTTATCGGCTACAGCAAGGTGCGCAGGATGACGTGCTGACGCTGTCATGCGAACCCACGATTGCCATGAAATGGCTGATTCCGCGGCTACCGGCTTTTAATCAGGCGAATCCCGATATCAAACTTCATCTGGTGGCGGCGGGCGGGCCGATTGATTTTGTGCGTAGCGGCGTTGATCTCGCGCTGCGACGTGACGACTTTCACTGGGATCCACAAACGCATGGGGTAAAGGTGTGTGACGAATGGATGGGGCCGGTAAGTCGCGACAAAGCCGATCGCAAGGACAGTCTGGAGGGAATGCGTTTGCTCTATACCGGAACGCGACCAAAAGCGTGGGCAACCTGGCAACGACAGACGCATGTATCACTCAAAGGCAGCACCAGAGCAGACTATGAGCACTTTTATCTGTGTATTCAGGCGGCTGTATCGGGATTAGGCATGGCAATGGCGTCTTTCCTGATGGTGCAGGACGAAATTGCAAACGGGCAACTTCATGCACCGTATGGATTTGCGCGGGAGGGTTCTGCTTATTATCTGTTATCGCCCATCCCCCTTGAACAAAATGAGAAGTACGTACGATTTCATACCTGGCTAATGCAGGAAGTGTCCACCTGCCTTTCTGGGGTTGAAAATGCTTGTTAAAACCGCACTGGAAAGACAATGACAGCACATTCCCGTGAAGCCAATTTCACGACAATCAACATGATTATCGCCGCCTCACTCGTGGGGTTGGTCACAGGGTACACGCTGCCGCTAATCAGCCTTAAGCTGGCCGAGCACGGGCACAGCACGGCAACGCTCGGTATTCTGGCAGCCCTTCCAGCGGCGGGGATGATGCTATCCTCTTTCGTTACGCCGTGGCTCAGCCGCCACCTGCACGCCAGCTATCTGTTATCCGGCAGCCTGATCATTCTGGCAGCATCAACCGTTGCCTCGTGCCTGCTGTCAAACCCGGTTTCGCTCATTTTCCCTCGTCTGTTAACCGGGCTCGCCTCGGGGGTTTTGGTGGTACTGGGAGAAACCTGGGTCACCAGCCGGGCGTCAGACAAACACAAAGCGACGCTGACGGGGCTTTATGCCGCCGTTTTCACAGGATGTCAGCTGATAGGGCCACTGCTCATTGCCGCTGGCGAGCCGATGCAAACCTATGCGCTATGGCTGATTTGCGCGATATCCGCCGCGTGTGCGTTCATGCTGAGAAACTGCGCCACGATGGTTCAGGCAGATGAATCGTCTTCATCGTCTTATCGAGATCTTGTCCCTTTTCTCCCGGCAATCGCCTCTGGCGTGCTCTGCTTCTCCTTCTTCGATGCCAGTATCCTTTCGCTCTTTCCGCTTTACGGCATGGAACAGGGCTTGGACGAAAAATCCGCGATCTTACTGGTCACACTCATTTTTCTGGGCGATGCCGTATTTCAGACGCCGATTGGCTGGCTGGCAGACAAATGCGGCATCATCAAAATCCACATCAGCTGCGGAATCCTTTTCTGTGTGATGCTGGTCTTGATCACCTTCTCGTTCTCCTCCCCTTCACTTCTGGTCCCCGTCTGTATCGTATTGGGCGCAGCGGCAGGCGGGCTTTACACGCTGTCTCTGGTTCGAGCGGGTCAGAAATTTGCCGGTCAGCGGCTGATTGTGATGAATTCACTTCTGGGGCTGGTGTGGTCTGCTGGCAGTATCAGCGGGCCGCTCTTCTCTGGTGCCGCCATCACGTTTTACGGATACGACGGCCTCATCGCCATCTTGCTGCTAACCGGCGTGCTGTTTGTCGGCATACAGGGCGTATTAAGAAAAGAACGCGTATCGCGCTCGTTGGGTGAAGAGTAAATATAGAAATCTGGCTCACCAAACCTGCTACGGCTTGGGAGCCAGAAATAGATGCGCCAGATGGGCTACTTAGGCAGCCATTTCGCGTTTGAACACCGCCAACGTGTGTGCTTTGACGCGGATAAACTCAGGATCGCTCATCGCCTCTGCACCGCGCGGGCGCGCCAAATTGAACGGAATAATCTCCGACACCGTCGTTGGCCGGCGCGTCAGCAGCAGGATTTCATCCGCCAGGAATACCGCATCTTCTAAATCGTGTGACACGATGACCATCGTCACACCGGTCGCCACCTGAACTTCTTGCAGCTTGTCACGGATGAACAGCGTCATTTCAAAATCCAGCGCGGAGAACGGCTCATCCAAAAACATGACCTCCGGCCCCGTCGCCAGCGCGCGCATGATACATACCGTCTGCTGCTGTCCACCTGAAAGCTCATACGGATAGCGCTGAAGATCGAAGCGAATATCAAACATCGCGATCAGCTCATCCATCCGCGCCTGAACGTCTTGCTTGCACATGCCGCTGCGCACCAGCGGATAAGCAATATTCTTCCAGGCGCTCATCCAGGGGAAAAGCGCATCACGATAGTTTTGAAACACATACCCAATTCTGGTTTCTGACAGCGTTTTGCCATCAAACAGGATATCGCCGCTATCGACGGGAATCAGCCCGGCAATCATGTTCATCAACGTCGATTTACCACAGCCATTCGGCCCGAAAATAGACACGATTTTGCCGCGCGGTAAATCCAGATTCAGATCGGTATAGAGCGGCTGACCCGCAAACGACTTGTTCAAGCCGCGAATGGTAACGTGGGTGTTCGGTGCCGGATAAGGCGGAAAAGCGGTATCCGGTTTTTCCACTTGCGCTGTATGAGATGTCATCATGCTTTGCCACTCCAGTGAACAATTCGTTTCTCTACCACTAAAAACAGGACGTTAAGCAGATATCCCAGTGCGCCCGTAATCAGAATCGAGGCGTACATATCCCGAATATTGAACACCTGCTGAGCATCAATGATGCGGTGCCCCAGCCCCGTTTCCGAACCAATAAACATCTCCGCGACAATGACGATCACCAACGCCATCGACACACCCGTGCGCAGGCCGACAAAGGTTTGCGCCAGACTTTCCAGCAGCATGATGTCTTTAAAAATATGCCAGCGAGAAATTCCCATGACCTGCGCCGCCATCAGACGGGTTTTCTTTGCATTCATCACGCCATAGGCGCTGTTGAACAGAATCACCAGCACAGCGGCAAACGCCGAAATGGCAATTTTATTCGCGTCGGTTATCCCGAAAATCAGCAAAAATAGCGGAATCAGCGCCGATGACGGCGTAGAGCGGAAGAAGTCGATCAAGAACTCCAGACTGCGGTAGATCTTTTCGTTGCTACCTAAAATGACGCCGAGCGGCACGCCAATCAGTGCAGCAAAACCAAACGCCACCAGCGTACGGTATAGCGTCGCACCGATATCGGTACGCATGCTGGCATCAGCGAAAGACTGGAACATATAACCCAGCGTCTCGACGGGCGAGGGCAATAAGATAGGGTTCAACCATTTCGCACTGACGGCCAATTGCCAAAAGAGAAACAGCAGAATCGGTCCGACAGCGGGTAATAATTTAGACGTCCAATGCTGGCGCATAATCGAGCACCTCCCTTAAGGCTGATAAATCAGGCTGCTGACATCTACCGGCTGCCGGAAGATTTTTCTTTCAGTGAACACGTCATAAAACTTCTGGAACCACGCCAGATTGTCGCCTTTTAGCTCGTCGTACATGACAAACCCCGGCAAAGGCACTTCTTTACTCAGTTCGGCCTCAATGCTGGTGTAACCCGTGATGTGATCGCGAGCGGCTTCTGGATTCTGCTGAATAAACTGCACCGATTTGGCATAGGCCTGCGTGAAGCGTTTTGCATCCGCCGCCCGACTTTCGATAAAACCGCTATTTAACGCCGCCGCACCACCAAACCACGGCGCATCGGGGTTATCGAGTACATAACGCGAGACCACACCGGTTTCCAGGGTACGCGATAGCCCTTTCAGCCGGCCGACGGTTCCCGTAGGTTCCAGAGTATAAACACCGTCAATCTGACCCGCGGCCAGCGCAGCCACATGTTGCCCAACCGGCAATTCCGTCACGCGCAGCTCGTCCGCCGTAAAGCCATTTTTCTCCAGAATGATTTTGGTCATCACCACATTCTGAATACCCGGCCCACAGGCGATGCGCTTGCCTTTCAGCTCCGCGATACTTTTTACATCGCTGTTTAACGGCACCAGAAATTCATCTAATACCATCCGATGATTAGAAGGATTCGAGCAAATGATCTTGAACAGGCCGGGTGAGGTAATCGCTCCTAATCCCAATGCGCCGGTGGCCGTACCGTTGGCGCATCCGTGTATGCGGCCCGTGATCATCCCCTCGACAATCTGTTGCGGGCTGGCGAATTTCACCGCTCGCACATTCAACCCTGCTTCTTTGAAAAAGCCCCGCTCAACGCCCACATATAAAGGCAAGCCGCCCACAATCGGCCAGTAACCAATGCGGATTTCTTCCCCTTCGGCGGCAAAAGCCATTCCTGGCAGCAAGCCGCTTAGCGTCAACGCGCCCGCGCTAACTGCTGACCACTTCATCAACTGCCTGCGTTTACGATCGATCTTGTCATTGTTATTTTTCATTGTATTCCCCCTTCAACGGTGAGCTAACAACAGCCGATAACCACCAGCCTGAAAAAACCGATCAGGTCGATTGCCTGAGTCGCGCCATCTTGTACACAAGATGGTATGTAAGACTAAGCACAGGCCGTGCCATGTTTATTAGCGCCATAAAACCCCAGAAAACACGCCGATCCGGCTGCGTTAGCGCACCAAAAAAAAGCAAAACGTTACAAAAATGCATTGCGAGTGATGCAGAGTGACTCGCCGTCAGCACATCGCCTTCTTGCTGATGCAGACAAATGTGGCATCATAAAAAATCCATCAGAGGCGATATGCTTTTCTACGTTAGGGATTGTCATGCCAATCATGCACACGGATGTTTTATCTATAGATTTCCCCTCAACTTTCACATCCATTGAGCAGATAGGACAAGGGGGACTCGGCCAGTACGCCACTGACGATGGCGTCGTTGCGCTAAACATTTACCCGGTGAGTGGGGAACTGCTGCATAAAGTAGAAACGGGGCAGGCAGAGCGATATCGCGCTTTTTGCAGTAAAAGCTATGGCAAACTCATCTGGCTTGAGGAAAAGACGTTAACCCTCGAAAACGACAGTGCATTATTAATGACGGCTGAAGGGATTTACGGCTTTGCCTACCTGTTCGCGTTTATCCGCTTAACGGACACGGTTTGCCTTTTCGCTGGGGGATACTGCCCGCAGGATCAGCGACAAGAACATTTCAAAACCCTAGAAACCGCGCTGCGCAGCCTGCGGATTATCACCACAACCCCAGAGATGGCATTGAGTCACCATCGAAAAGCATTAGGGGAAGAAGAAGCGGGGGCCAACGCAGTTCAGGAAAACAAGATAGAAAAGCAGGAAAAGACAACCGAGACGCCTCCCCCTATGCCCATCGATCCAGCCTTGCACCCGCTGCTGGCGGAGCATTCTCCGTTACGGCGGCACCTTGTGGATGCGCTGCTCTCGGCGGATGCCATCGCCCCTATAGTCCATGCCGTGGCTGGCACCTTACGCAGCAGCGTCGATTTCTATCATGGCGCAGAGGACGATCAGACAGCGCTGGGCAACCACCGACTCGGCGGTCTGCCGGATTTACCCGTCGATATCCCCTACCCTTGCGTCAGCGTCACAGAAGACACCTTGCTCGAATACGAGGAATGCTGGCAAGAAGGTGAAGACGAAAAAGACGAGTGCATTTTCCCTTGGGACGACGTCACACAGAGCTATCGTGTACCGCTGGAATTTATTGCACAGGTAGACTGCTACGCTTTGGCACCGTTGCAAGATTATTTACCGCGCGAAGGCACGTTATTCTTCTTTCTGGAATGTGGAAGCAGCCCTGTAACAACCCGAGGGAAAGTCATCTATGTGCAGGATGCCGCACGTCTGTGCAGCGGCATGCGCTTTGCCGATCTTGCTTTCAATGACGAGAAGACGCTCGGGCAGAAGCCCGCATTCAAACTGCATCCGAGAGCCAGCGTCGCCGTCCCCAGCTTTTACGCATTGCGCCAAAATCCTCATCTTGAAGCCCTATTGTGCTCGCGTATGAGCCTGAAACAGCAGGCCGAGCTGGACAATGATGTATATGACGATGCGCTGTCCCGCCTTGGCTTTGCCCAATATTACGCCTGGCAGTTACGGCAACTGGGGGCATTCAATCTATTACCTAATAGTAAAGCGGCGGAAGAGCAAATCGCCTGGATGGTCGAAAGGGAGATGCTGCCGTCAGACTTTTCGCCTGATGCCCCATTGCCCGAGTATCAGGGCATTGCCCGAATCAACGGCTGTGGCTTCAGCCAGCATGAATTACCCGAGTTGCAGGCAGCACAGAAATTGGGCGGCGAAGCGCAGGACTGGCTGGTGCTGTTTCAGGTCTGTCTGGACGGACAATTTCAGTGGGATGACGGCACGCTGAATTTCATCATTCATCGTACCGACCTTGCAGCCCTACGCTTTGACCGTATATTTCTGGTCTGCGACTACTGAGGATGTGCATGTTGCCAAAGCTAAGTGAGCAATCTTGATAAGCGCGACGACAACCCACAGTGTGCTAATCGTGGTGATTGTCGTCGATGTGGCGTGGTGCAGGCTTAAGACTTGGCGCTGAGTTGCGTGAAGACAGCTTGCAGGGTTGCGGCTTCGTAGGTTGGCGCGATATCCGAATCGTTGGCGGCTCCACCTGCATTGAACCAGCAGCTGTCGATGCCGTAGAGGTTCGCCCCAAGAATATCGGCATCGAGCCTATCGCCCACGATGATCGCCTCGGCTTTTTTGAACGAACTGAACTTGCTGGCGGAGAACTCGAAGAAGCGTGCATCCGGCTTGGCGAAGCCGCAAGCCTCAGAAGTGGCGACAAACGAGAGCCAATCCGCCAGACCCGAGTTCGCCACCCGCTTCGCCTGCACATGCTCAATACCGTTGGTAATAATGCCAACTTCACCAATCTCGGCAAGCGCTTCACAGATCTGAACCGCGCCATCCACCAACACCACGGTCTCAGGCAGGCATTCCAGATAGAGATTGCTCGCTTTGTGGGGATCGATATCGATGCCATGAAGGGAAAACGTGCGCCGAAATCGTTCTACTTTCAGGAGATCCTTGGAGATTTCCCCCTTCTCAAACTCGCTCCATAGCTGGGAATTCTCGCGCTGATAGTCTGCGAACAGGGTCGTATTCTCAATATCGACGCCAAGGTTCGTCAGCGTACGCGCAAACGAAAGACGCTCAGAGGCTTTGAAATCCAACAGCGTGTCGTCAAGGTCAAACAGGAAATGGCGGTATTTCATAAATGTTGGTTACTCTGCATCAAGGAATCACTTCTGACGGAGACGGACTGCGCTGGCTTAGCGGCGGTCAGCGCACGGTTAACCCCCAGAAGCACAACGAGGAATGATAGCGTCAATAGCCCGATCATCACCCACGGAAACGCGCCTGGGCCTGCGCTGCTGAGAAGTAATCCTCCAATGACACCCCCTGAAGCCACCGCAGTGTTCCACGATGTGGTAGACATCGACTGTGCGACGTCCACGGCGTCAGAAGAAAGGTGAGTCATTGCCGTTTGCGTGACGACGGAGAATCCCCCGAAAGAGATGCCCCACATAAAGACTGCCAGAATCAGAATGACCTGTACATCGGACCAAAGGCCCAGAAGGAGCGTCGCCGCGGCGAATAAGAACACCTCAGCAGGGCCGAGACGCTTAAGATTTCCATCAACGATAATGCCTGACAGTACAAGGCCAAAGACCGCACCCGCACCGAAAATGAACAGCACACCGTTGAGCCAGTCCCCCATGGCGGAAGCCACGAGGAAAGGCTCGATGTAAATATACAGAATATTGTGCGTGACGATGTAGGTGAGGATCAGCGCAAGCGTCGCCCCGACGCCACGCTTGGCGGCAACCTGAGGCAGCGATAGCCGTTTATCGGCCGATTCACCCGGAAAATCGGGAGCAAAAAGCGCGATCCAGACCACAAGAAGTACCGCGATAACCGACACGAGTCCAAATGCGCCCTGCCAGCCGATGACTGAACCGAGAAGGCCGCCAATCGGTACGCCGAGAACCAGCGCTGCCGTCGAGCCCGCACCGACAATGGCAATTGCACGCCCGAGTAACCATCTCGGAACCATACGCGAGGCGTACCCGGCCAGCATCGACCAGACCACGCCACCGAACAGGCCTGCAACAAAGCGGGCGGCCAGTGATAAAACGTAGTTGTCTGAAAAGGCGGTCACCGCATTCACGACGGCAAATCCGCTAATCGTGATGAGCAGCAGAGGTTTACGCCGCATGCCGCGCGTCAGCGCCGTAGCAGGAATCGCAGATAACAGCGCCCCCAGAGCAAACGCGGTAATGAACTGGCCGGCCAGACTTTCAGAGACATCAAGACCCGTCGCGATCGAACTGAGGAGCCCTGCCGGCATGATCTCAGTCAGTAAGGTCAGAAACGCGGCTGTCGCAAGTGCGAGGAGCTTTAACACGGGGAGAGACGGGGTTTGGATTCGATTTGCACTCAAAATAATTATTTACCTGTAACACTGGCCTGTCGTAACACACGGAATGGAGTAACACACTAAATTTGGCCATCTGAACAGAGATGATACCATCACATTCTTATACAAACAGGTAACATTGTGCTCAGGGGCGCAATACGCGGTGGGCAAACAATGTTGAGAATCTCTTTCTTTAGTCTCTTTATCAGGTATCTAAAAGCATCGACCGTTCGGCATCCAGACATTTTTGGTCTTAAGGACTTTTCACCGACAGAACTGGTTTCTCAAGGATATGAGTTAGTCGGCGATCCGACCGATTTCCATTTTTATGAGAAGGACTATGTTGTTGGCTACCATAATAAAAAGCTGAATATTGTTTTTAAACGCTATTTTTATCTCGATGAAAATGCCGGAAGCGGCTTCTCAATAGGACGGGGAGCGAGCCTTATTTCTCTTTTGAAATGCTATAAGGCAGTTTGTTTAGCTGATGGGATTGCTGAACCTGCTTTTGATTTTTATTTTTCAGAGGATAAGAAAGAAGGGGCCATGATATTAAGGGACTCCGTAGTCGTTCGCTTTAATCAATGGAGTACAAAAGGACAATATTCGATTGTCACTATTGAGAGTGATTTTAGTGAATCGGCACTATTTAGCCAGGTTTCAACCAATGCAGTTAAAAGCACCCTGCATGCTTATGACTATCATCTACTGCTCTCAAAACCGGCTTCCAGACGTGAACCTAATGCGTTTAGTCGGCTAGCTAACTTTCTTTCGGCTTGAATGGTTTATAATCTATGGTGAAGTTCACACAACTCTGTTTTATAAACGTAAATTGCAGGCAACAACCTGCAATTTACGGTAGAAAATAAAGAATTATTATTTCTTCATTTCAATGCTTTTCATTGCCTCTTTGCTTAGGCCATCCTTTGAACTGCTAATAACGCAATTGTAAGTTTCACTTTCATTAATAACCATAAAAGTGCTCACCGGGTTTTTCATTTTTTTATCAACAGAGAAAATAATATAAGCATTTGGTAAGGAACTAGGTTTAAATGCACCAAACGAGTAGCTATCAGATAAACCGAGAGGGGATAAGTCAGCCGTTAATTCCATGGGTTGCGTACTGTGTGGCGAAGGGAACATGGATTTTGCTGACATCATCATTGACTGGGTATTAATGTTATATTCTGTTGTCACTTTCATACCGACGTATTTTGATTCAGGCATATTCAGCTGTTTCTCACACATCGCATCGTGCTGCGGGCTAGGCGTTCCATTTTGCAGGACAGCATGAATATGTTTTAATTCAACTTGGTCTTTTCCGGTATGTGCTTTTGCCATGTCATCAGCCTGAGCAAACCCACTCATCACCAAGGCTGCCGTTGCTACAACGTGTAAAATAGTGCTATTCATTGCGTTCATTTTTTCAATCCTCTTTTATCTACAGGAAAACCATATGAACCATGCTAACAATCCGTTAATTATTAAATAACTAACCGGGATACTTCATGAAATTTTAAAGGTATTTCCCAGATAAGCTCGGATAGAAAAACAAATCACTGAAAAAGCACGATAATAACCAGCATCATTTTAAATGACGTGATTTTATAAATTCATTCTGGTTATAAACATAGTCAGATTTTGATATTACGTCAAAATCAAACCGACACAAAAAAATAAAATAGAAACAGACATCAGAATAAATATAATCAAGCTAAGTATTTAATAAAATGATTTATCTACGATATCAACGATCAAGGCACAACCCAGAGACATCACTCAGCGTACAGCATGGGTTTCTTACGCGATGAAAAAAGCAGAAAATGTCTAACGGGTTTTATACGTCAAAAGAGAAAAGGATACTGAATCAAAGAAAGAGACTAAAAGATTGGAGCGGGAAACGAGACTCGAACTCGCGACCCCGACCTTGGCAAGGTCGTGCTCTACCAACTGAGCTATTCCCGCATATCGAACAGACACTAACAGGCGTTACGTCTGATTACTGCGCACTGCTTGTATGGTGACAAACAGTGATAAAACTTGGAGCGGGAAACGAGACTCGAACTCGCGACCCCGACCTTGGCAAGGTCGTGCTCTACCAACTGAGCTATTCCCGCCCGGGAAATCTTTACGCGATGTTGAAGTTCTTTAATTGAAATTCTTCATCGGTATGGGGTGCGCATTATACGAGAAATCCGTTTAACCGCAAGCCCCCCAAAATGAAAAATTGTCTGACTGCTGATAAAAAAAACAATACGCTGGCAAAACAGGCGTTATGGCGTAAATAGCAGCAGATCGCTGTGCATCACACCCTACCCGTTTTGCTTCACCGACTACAGTCGCAGAAAGTTCTCACGGTAATAAGCCAGTTCCGCCAGTGATTCGCGAATGTCGTCCATCGCCTGATGCGTACCTTGCTTCTTAAAGCCTGTCAGAATTTCTGGCTTCCAGCGTCGCGCCAGTTCTTTGAGCGTGCTGACATCCAGATAGCGGTAGTGGAAGTAGGCTTCCAGCTCTGGCATATAGCGGAACAGGAAGCGACGATCCTGACCGATGCTGTTACCACAGATCGGCGATTTACCCGCCGGTACCCATTTTTGTAGAAACGCCAGCGTTTCCAGCTCGGCAGCGCGTTCATCCGTGGTGCTGGCTTTGACGCGATCCGTCAGTCCGCTGGCACCGTGCGTACGCACATTCCAGTCATCCATCAGCGCCAGTTGGCTGTCTGACTGGTGCACCGCCATGACCGGCCCTTCAGCCAACACGTTCAAGTTTGCATCCGTCACCAGCGTTGCGATCTCAATAATGCGATCGTGATCCGGGTTCAGACCCGTCATTTCGAGATCGATCCAGATCAGGTTATTTTCATCTACCATCGTGGGAATTCCTGTTGCATTGTGCCCTATCGTCGATACAAGGATACCAGTAACAATCTCAATGCTGATACCGACAAGGTGGTATCAGTTAATTAAAATCAAATAGGGTGTATTATAGTCCGTTCAAACGCGGCGAGCGACAACCCGCTGTCGTGAACGATAAATCGTCTTAAGTGAGGCTCAGTGAGCAAAAAGAAACTGTCGAAAGGTCAGCAGCGTCGGGTTAGCGCAAACCACCAGCGTCGCCTGAAAAAAACGGAAAGCAAAGTCGAATGGGAAGATAGCCAACTGGGCGATGCGCAGGAAGGTATTATCATCAGCCGATTCGGTATGCACGCCGATGTGGAAGCCGCCGATGGCGTGGTGCACCGCTGCAACATTCGTCGGACCATTTCATCGCTGGTCACGGGCGACCGCGTCGTCTGGCGCCCCGGCCATGAATCACTCGCTGGCATCAGCGGGATCGTGGAAGCCGTTCACCCCCGCCATTCCGTCCTGACTCGCCCCGACTATTACGATGGCATTAAACCGATCGCCGCCAATATCGATCAGATCGTGATCGTCTCGGCGATCTTGCCTGAGCTGTCGCTGAACATTATCGATCGCTATCTGGTCGCCTGCGAAACGCTGGAGATCGACCCGCTGATCGTGCTGAACAAAATTGACCTGCTGGATGACAAATCCCGCCAGTTTGTTGATAAACAAATGGATATCTACCGCGCCCTCGACTATCGCGTGCTGATGGTTTCCAGCCATACTCAACAGGGTATCCCTGAACTGGAGCAGGCACTCACTGACCGTATCAGTATTTTCGCCGGACAGTCAGGTGTCGGGAAATCCAGCCTGCTTAATGCGCTGCTTGCTCTGGGTGAAGAACGCATTCTGGTAAATGAGGTGTCTGATAACTCAGGGTTGGGGCAACACACCACCACCGCCTCCCGGCTTTATCACTTCCCGCATGGCGGCGACGTGATCGACTCACCGGGCGTGCGTGAATTTGGTCTGTGGCATCTGGAGCCTGAACAGGTGACGAGTGGTTTCATTGAGTTACGTAAACACATCGGCTCGTGTAAGTTCCGCGACTGTAAACATGAAAACGATCCAGGCTGCGCGATCAATGCCGCACTTGCGCGCGGAGAGATTGCCACAGAGCGCTTTGATAACTATCACCGGATTCTGGAGAGCATGGCGCAAGTAAAAACGCGTAAAGGCTTTTCGGATACAGATAACTGACATTTATCATAACCGTCGCTACAATGCGCCCCCTTTGAGGATAAGTGAATCCGCTTATTCTCTCTGGGCTACCGCTGACAGCACTAAGCTAAGCGTGTTCCCCCAGAAAGCTTGTTTTATGGCGCACTATTAATCCAAGAGGCTCACAGTGCTGGATAATATCAAAATCAAATTACAGTATTGGCTTCCCAAGATCTGGCTGACCCGCTTAGCGGGCTGGGGAGCAAATAAGCGTGCAGGAAAACTCACCAAGCTGGTGATCGATCTGTTTGTCCGCCAATACAACGTCAACATGCAGGAAGCGCAGCAGCCGGATACCGCCTCCTACCGCACGTTTAACGAATTTTTCGTTCGCCCTCTGCGCCAAGGCATTCGTCCTGTCGATCCTCATGCGCACCGTCTGGTGCAGCCCGCTGACGGCGTGCTGTCGCAGTTTGGCCCCATTACCGACGGCAAGCTGATTCAGGCGAAGAATCACGACTACACGCTGGAAGCGTTGCTGGCTGGCAACTATGTGATGGCCGATCTGTTCCGCGACGGCCTGTTTGCCACCATTTATCTTTCTCCACGTGATTATCACCGCCTCCACATGCCGTGCGACGGCGTGCTGCGCGAGATGATTTATGTGCCAGGTGACCTGTTCTCTGTCAATCTGCTGACGGCCGATAACGTGCCGAATCTGTTTGCGCGTAACGAACGCGTCATTTGCCTGTTTGATACTGAATTCGGCCCATTGGCACAGATTCTGGTCGGTGCGACCATTGTCGGCAGCATCGAAACCGTGTGGTCCGGCGTTGTGACGCCACCGCGTGAAGGCATCATCAAGCGTTGGACTTACCCGCAGGCGGGTGAAGAAGGTGCAGTCGTGCTGGCGAAAGGCGAGGAAATGGGTCGCTTCAAGCTCGGCTCAACCGTGATTAACCTGTTTGCTGCCGGCAATAATCTCCAGTTTGCCGCACACCTGAATACCATGAGCGTGACGCGTATGGGCGAACCGTTTGCCGAAGTCCGTCAGGATGAGCAAGCGCCTGTTGTCTTCCCAGAAGGAACCGAACTGGAAGCCAACGACGCCGCACTGTCGCCTGCCGCTGTAACATCTGAGCCAGCTCAGGTTGAGGGACAAAATCCTGCAGCTGATGCAGCCGGCCAGACGGGCCACAAACCCGACGCGCCGTAAATAACGTCCGACTTTAGTCGCTTGTAAGAGTGTTGTTTGTAAAAAGGTAGCTAACGTGCGTCTGATTCTGACTTTTCTTTTGGGATGTTTATTATCAACTGCCGCGTTGGCTGCCACTGCGCCCAATGAGGCGCAGTTACGCCAGCAGCTACAGCAGGCGGAAGCCAACAAAGGTGCAGCCGATCAGGCGAAAGTCATTGAAGAATATCAGGCTGCACTGAACACCCTGCAGGACCGCAAAGAGTCACTGGAGCGCGCCACACAGTATCAGCGCGTCATTGATGATTTCCCTAAGCTGGTTCAAGAGCTGCGTCGCCAGCTGAATGCCGAAGATGGCAAATCGTCGTCTATTTCAGAAAGTCTCTCCAGTAACGATCTCGAACAGCAGTTACTGCAAACCAGCAGCCAGTTGTTGGAACAGGCCCGCCAGCTCCAGCAGGAACAAGATCGGCTGCGTGAAATCAGCGACTCACTGAGCCAGCTTCCGCAGCAGCAAACTGAAGCCAGCCGCATGCAAAACGATGCGGAACGCCGTATTCAGTCTCTCGGTACGCCTGCTACCCCGCTGGGGCAAGCGCAACTCGTCGCGCTTCAGGCCGAATCCGCCCTGCGCAAAAGCCGGGTGGACGAACTGGAGCTGGCACAGCTGTCAGCCAGCAATCGTCAGGAGCTGTCTCGGCTACGTGTCGAACTGTATAAAAAGCGCTACGACAGGATGGATCTGCTGCAACAGGATTTACGCAGCAGACTCAACAACCTGCGCCAGCGTGAAGCCGAACAGGCATTAGAGCGCACAGAGCTGCTCGCCGAACAAAGTGGCGATTTACCTAGCGTCATCAGCAAGCAGCTACAGGTTAATCGCGAGCTCTCCGTCGCGCTGAACCAGCAAGCACAGCGGATGGACCTCATTGCTTCTCAGCAGCGTCAGGCTGCCACGCACACCATTCAGGTTCGTCAGGCGCTGAGCACCATTCGCGAACAGGCACAGTGGCTCGGTGTTTCACCGATATTGGGTGAAACCTTACGGGCACAGATCGCCCGCCTGCCGGAAATGCCCAAGCCTCAGTTGCTGGATAGCGACATGGCACAGCTGCGCGTACAGCGCCTGCACTTTGAAGATCTGATCAACAAACCGCAGGATCCTGATAGCGCCAAACAGGATAACGGCGATCCGCTGACCAGCGAACAGCAGCGCATTCTGGCCGACCAGATGCGAACCCAGCGCGACCTGCTGACCTCACTGATCTCCGGCTGTGATTCGCAAATACTGGAGTTAACCAAACTCAAAGTCGCCAATAACCAGCTGTCGGATGCACTAACCGAAACACGGGAAGCGGCTCATCGTGACCTGTTCTGGGTTGCGGATGTCGAGCCCGTGACGTTCGCTTATCCGCTCAAACTGGTACAGGATCTGACGCGCCTGCTGTCATTAGATACGCTGACGCAGCTGGGTAGCGCGCTGGTGATGATGGTGACCAGCCAGGAAACCGTGCTGCCGCTGCTGGGCGCACTGCTGCTGGTTGGCTTTAGTATCAGCTCTCGTCGTCACTATCATGCGTTTATGGAGCGTGCTAGCAGCCGCGTCGGCAAGGTCACACTCGATCACTTTATGCTGACGCTGCGTACCGTGTTCTGGTCCATCCTTACCGCCCTGCCGCTGCCAGTGCTCTGGGCCGCGCTGGGATACGGGCTACAAAACGCCTGGCCTTATCCGATTGCCGTCGCTATCGGCGACAGCGTGACCGCTACCGTGCCGTTGATGTGGCTGGTTATGATCAGCGCCTCATTCTCGCATCCGCAGGGGCTGTTCATTGTCCACTTCCGCTGGTCGCCGGAGCACGTAGCCAGAGCGATGCGCTACTATCGCCTCTCCATCGCCTTTATCGTGCCGCTGATTATGGCGCTGATTACGTTCGATAAACTCAACGATCGCGAGTTTTCCAGCACGCTGGGGCGGCTCTGCTTCATCCTGCTCTGTATGGCGTTGAGTTTGGTCACCGCTGGGCTAAAACGCGCTGGTATCCCGCTGCATCTGGATAAAGAAGGTTCGGGGGAAAACTCCGTTAACCGTGCGATGTGGAACATCCTGATCGCCATGCCGCTCGTTGCCGCGCTGGCCTCCTGCATCGGCTATTTGGCGACCGCCCAGGCGCTGCTGGCACGCCTGGAAACCTCCGTCTCTATCTGGTTCTTCCTGCTGGTGGTTTACCACATTATTCGCCGTTGGATGCTAATTCAGCGTCGCCGCATCGCTTTCGATCGCGCCAAACAGCGACGTTCAGAAATTCTGGCGCAGCGTGCCAAAGGTGAAGAAGACACGACGTCTGCGTCGTCCCATGAAAGTAGTTCGGAAGCGGTAGAAGAACCCGTCGTCGATCTGGATGCCATCAGCGCCAAATCCTTGCAGCTGGTACGCTCCATTCTGACGCTGATTGCGCTGGTTTCCGTTATCGCGCTGTGGTCGGAAATTCATTCTGCCTTCGCATTCCTGGAAAATATCAGCCTGTGGGATGTCTCCAGCACGGTCAAAGGCGTGGAAAGCGTGCAGGCGATTACGCTGGGATCGGTGCTGATCGCGATTCTGATCTTCATTATTACCGCACAGCTGGTACGTAACCTACCCGCCCTGCTGGAGCTGGCGATCCTACAGCATTTGGATCTGTCGCCGGGCAGCGGCTACGCCATTACCACCATCAGCAAATATATTCTGATGCTGATCGGCTGTCTGATGGGCTTCTCGTTGATCGGGATCGAATGGTCGAAACTGCAATGGCTGGTTGCCGCACTGGGTGTGGGACTCGGATTCGGCTTGCAGGAGATCTTCGCCAACTTTATCTCCGGCCTGATCATCCTGTTTGAGAAACCGATCCGCATCGGCGATACGGTCACGATCCGCGATCTCACGGGTAGCGTCATGCGTATTAATACCCGCGCCACCACCATTTCCGACTGGGATCGCAAAGAGATCATCGTGCCGAACAAGGCATTTATCACCGAGCAGTTTATCAACTGGTCGCTGTCGGATTCGGTCACGCGTGTGGTGATGACGGTGCCAGCTCCGGCGAACGCGAACAGTCAGGAAGTCACGGAACTGCTGATGGACGCAGTGAAGCGCTGTTCGCTGATTCTGGATACGCCAGAGCCCGAAGCTTTCCTGGTTGACCTGCAACAGGGGATTCAGATTTTCGAGCTGCGCGTGTTCGCCGCCGAAATGGGGCACCGTATGCCGCTGCGCCACGAACTGCATCAGCTGATTCTGGAAAACTACCGCAAACATAATCTGGAGCTTCCTTTCCCACCGTTCCAGGTGAAAATGGACAATCTGTCGCGCAGTGGAAAAACGCTGACGCCACGGCAGCGGACGCCGGGCAGCTTATAAGAAGGGAAAACGGGCGGGGCCAGATCTGGCCCCGCCCTACTTCAAACGGATTACGCGCGATCGACGGAGAACGCGATCACATCACTCAGCCTCTCGGCATTCAGCGCCAGCATGATCAAACGATCCACACCTAACGCCACACCGGCACACTCCGGCAGACCGTGTTTCAGCGCCGCCAGCAGATTTTCATCAATCGGCTGCTGTGGCAGACCACGCGCGGCACGCTTGCGGTTATCCTGCTCGAAGCGCTGACGTTGCTCATCGGCATCGGTCAATTCACGGAAGCCGTTCGCCAGCTCGATCCCCTTGAAATAGACTTCAAAACGCTCGGCGACGCGATGGTCTTCCGAACTGATCTCGGCCAGTGAGGCCTGCGTTGCCGGGAAATGATAGACAAACGCCGGTTTGTCACGCCCGATATGCGGCTCAACGCCAAAGGTGAACAGCATCTGTACCAGAGAATCGCGATCGTCTTCACGGCAGGCGATATCGCCCAGCCCGAGTTTTTCTGCTGCTTCGCGCAGCTGCGCTTTATCAACAGACAGAGGGTCGATCTCCAGATGGCGTAAAAACGCCTGCTGATAGGAGAGCATTTCCGCGCTTTCACAATCCAGTACCTGCTGCAACAGGTCATCGACCTCATTCATCAGGCGGTACATATCATAGTGAGGGCGATACCATTCCAGCATCGTGAATTCTGGGTTGTGGTGTCGGCCTGATTCTTCATTGCGGAAACTGCGGCCCAGTTGAAAGATCGGTCCGCTGCCGGCAGCCAGCAGACGTTTCATGTGGTATTCCGGGCTCGTCATCAAATACAGCGTCATGCCATCCGCAGCACCGGGGCCAACGAAGCGGGTCTGGAACGGGTATAAGAAAATATCCGTTACCGTAGCCTGGCTCATCGCGGGCGTTTCGACCTCCAGTACAC
Source organism: Pectobacterium sp. S5 (assembly GCF_051707265.1). NCBI lineage: Bacteria > Pseudomonadati > Pseudomonadota > Gammaproteobacteria > Enterobacterales > Pectobacteriaceae > Pectobacterium > Pectobacterium sp. S5. The sequence continues at coordinate 31,625 of NZ_JAULSZ010000003.1, read as the reverse complement.
CACGATCGGTGAAGAAACGTCGGACAGCAGCAATGATCGACGCTCGTTTCAACAAATTAGCGACAGAAGCACTAGGTTGCCAACTTGTCGTCTCGCTCATGGTTCTTACTCCAAAGTCAAACAGGGGGTGCAGTCTACCCGCATCAGCCCAAAATTCCAGCGGAAAAAAGGCCAGACGCGCTTTTCAGCAATGCTGCTCTACCCTCTAGGAGGGAGCGATCAAGATAGCAGCCGTAAATTATATCCAGTGGATCATTTTCTTATATCCACCTCAAAAGGGTTATTAAAGAAATAAAAGCATTATTCCCCCCTAAATAAGCCTTTCGATCACGTTTTTATCAATAAATACGCGACCCACTGAAAAAACCGCAAAATGCAGGATCACATCAAATTTCATCTACCCATAATTCGGTATAATCATTCCCACACAAAAATTATAGGTTTATCTATTCTTTATACATCTATCACATAATTTTCAGCGGGTTTGATATTAAGCTCGGATATAAAGACAGAAACGAATAGATATTATTTTTTTATTTTAACTTAATTAACTTAAGTAACTGGAGGAATGCATTGCAAACCTTTAACGCCGATTTAGCCATTATCGGGGCTGGAGGCGCTGGCCTACGAGCAGCAATTGCTGCCGCGGAAGCCAACCCTCAACTGAAAATTGCGCTGATCTCAAAAGTCTACCCAATGCGTAGCCATACCGTGGCGGCAGAAGGTGGATCAGCAGCAGTGACTCAGGAACACGATAGCTTCGATTATCACTTCAATGACACCGTGTCTGGTGGCGACTGGCTGTGTGAACAAGACGTTGTTGAGCACTTCGTCAAGCGCTGCCCGGAAGAGATGATTCAACTGGAACAGTGGGGCTGCCCCTGGAGCCGTAAACCAGATGGTTCTGTCAACGTTCGCCGCTTTGGCGGGATGAAGATCGAACGCACCTGGTTTGCCGCCGATAAGACCGGCTTCCACATGCTGCATACCCTGTTCCAAACTTCCCTTAAATATCCGCAAATCCAACGCTTCGACGAGCACTTTGTCCTCGACGTTCTGGTCGATGACGGCCAGGCGCGCGGCCTCGTTGCCATCAATATGATGGAAGGTTCGCTGATTCAGATCCGCGCTAACGCCGTGGTGCTGGCGACAGGCGGCGCAGGTCGCGTGTACCGTTACAACACCAACGGCGGCATCGTCACAGGCGACGGCATGGGCATGGCGTTCCGCCACGGCGTTCCGCTGCGTGATATGGAATTTGTTCAATATCACCCGACCGGCTTGCCCGGTTCCGGTATCCTGATGACCGAAGGCTGTCGCGGCGAAGGCGGCATCATGGTCAACAAAGATGGCTACCGCTATCTGCAAGACTACGGCATGGGCCCGGAAACGCCGCTCGGCGAACCGAAAAACAAATACATGGAGTTGGGGCCGCGCGATAAAGTCTCGCAGGCATTCTGGCACGAATGGCGCGCAGGCCGCACTGTCTCAACCCCGTTGGGCGATGTGGTTTACCTCGATCTGCGCCACCTCGGCGAGAAGAAACTTCAGGAACGTCTGCCGTTCATCTGCGAACTGGCAAAAGCCTATGTCGGCGTCGATCCGGTGAAAGAGCCGATTCCTATCCGTCCTACTGCGCACTATACGATGGGCGGCATTGAAACCGATCAGAACTGCGAAACCCGCATCAAGGGTCTGTTCGCCGTCGGCGAATGTTCCTCGGTTGGTCTGCACGGCGCGAACCGTCTCGGTTCCAACTCGCTGGCCGAACTGGTGGTCTTCGGTCGCGTTGCAGGTGAGCACGCCGTACAGCGCGCGCAGGCGGCAGCACCGGCCAATGGCACCGCGCTGGACGCACAAACCCGCGACATCGAACAACGCCTGCATGATCTGATGAATCAGGAAGGCACCGAAAGCTGGGCGAAAATCCGCGATGAAATGGGCATGTCGATGGAAGAAGGCTGTGGTATTTACCGCACCACCGATCTGATGCAGAAAACCGTCGATAAGATGGCTGAGCTGAAAGAACGCTTCAAACGCGTGAAAATCACCGACCGCTCCAGCGTGTTCAACACCGACCTGCTGTACACCGTTGAGCTGGGCCATAGCCTAGATGTTGCGGAATGTATGGCGCACTCGGCGATCAACCGTAAAGAATCTCGCGGCGCCCACCAGCGTCTGGATGACGGTTGCACCGAGCGTGATGACGTTAACTTCCTGAAGCATACGCTGGCGTTCTATAACCCGGAAGGCGCACCTCGTCTGGAGTATAGCGATGTGAAGATTACCAAACTTCCACCGGCCAAACGCGTATACGGTGCAGAAGGTGATGCGCAGGAAGGCAGCAAGAAGGAGCAGGCGAATGGCTGAGATGATCAAAACCCTGAAAATGGAAGTCATGCGCTATAACCCTGAACAGGACAGCGAACCGTATTTTGAAGCGTTCGATGTTCCGTACAACACGCAGACGTCCCTGCTGGATGCGCTGGGTTACATCAAAGATAACCTGGCACCGGATCTGTCCTACCGCTGGTCCTGCCGTATGGCAATCTGTGGTTCCTGCGGCATGATGGTGAATAACGTCCCTAAACTGGCCTGTAAAACCTTTCTGCGTGAATACACGAACGGTCTGAAGGTCGAAGCGCTGGGCAACTTCCCTATCGAGCGCGATTTGGTGGTCGATATGACCCACTTCATCGAGAGTCTGGAAGCCATCAAGCCGTATATCATCGGCAACGATCGTAAACCTGCTGATGGCCCGAATAAGCAGACTCCGGCGCAAATGGCGAAGTATCACCAGTTCTCCGGCTGTATTAACTGTGGTCTGTGCTACGCGGCATGCCCGCAGTTCGGCCTGAACCCTGAGTTCATCGGCCCGGCGGCAATTACGCTGGCGCACCGTTATAACCTAGACAACCGCGATCACGGCAAGAAAGAGCGTATGGCGCAGTTGAACGGGAATAACGGCGTCTGGAGCTGTACGTTTGTGGGCTACTGCTCAGAAGTGTGTCCGAAGCACGTCGACCCTGCCGCGGCTATCCAGCAAGGCAAAGTCGAAAGCGCGAAAGACTTCATGATCGCCATGCTGAAACCACAATAAGGGAGGGACAATGATGACATCTAAACGTAAAGCGTATGTTCGCGGTATGTCGCCGACCTGGTGGAAAAAGCTGGGGTTCTACCGCTTTTATATGGTGCGTGAAGGGACTGCCGTCCCTGCCGTCTGGTTCAGCATCGTACTGATGTTCGGCGTTTTCGCGCTGAAAAACGGGCCAGAAGGCTGGGCAGGCTTCGTCAGCTTCCTGCAAAACCCACTGGTGCTGCTGATCAATGTCGTTGCTCTGCTTGCTGCCGCGCTGCATACCAAAACCTGGTTTGAACTGGCACCGAAGGCCAGCATCATCGTGATTAAAGATGAAAAAATGGGGCCAGAGCCGATCATTAAAGGGCTGTGGGCTGTCACCGTGGTGGTAACCGTAGCCGTTCTGGCGATCGCCTTACTATTCTGAACAGGAGAAATAACGTGATTAACCCAACGCCAAAACGTTCTGACGAACCGCCTTTCTGGGGCCTGTTCGGCGCCGGTGGGATGTGGAGCGCGTTCTTCGCCCCGGTGATCATTCTGCTGGTCGGGGTGATGCTGCCTCTGGGCTTGTTCCCAGACGCGTTAACCTATGAACGCATCGCCGCGTTCAGCCAGAGCTTTATCGGCCGTGTCTTTTTACTGCTGATGATTGTATTGCCGCTCTGGTGTGGCCTGCACCGTATCCACCACGCGATGCATGATCTGAAAATCCACGTCCCTGCGGGGAAATGGGTGTTCTACGGTCTGGCAACCATCCTGAGTGTGGTTACCGTCATCGGTGTTGTTACACTGTAGATACAACGCTGTAGATGTGAATCTGTACTTAACGGCCTGCACGATATTGCAGGCCGTATTATTTCCCCGCCTGACCACATCCATCGTCTACACTGGAACAAAGATGAAAACGATGAGATGTCAATATGATGCCCTTTAACGCTATTCGCTTTAACACCACGTTATTCAAAAGCCTTCTCTTCAAAATTAGACGACGTGGGAAAGCGTGCATTGCCGCGCTGATAGCACTCTTTTCTGTCGCCTGTAGCGTAACGCCGCCCGATAACGTCACCGTCGTGGAAAATTTTGACGTCAATCGTTACCTCGGCACATGGTATGAGATCGCCCGCCTCGACCACCGCTTTGAACGCAATATGGAACGCGTGACGGCAACCTACAGCCCGCGGGATGACGGCGGTATCAAAGTGATCAATCGCGGCTTTAACGTCGAAAAACAGGAATGGAAAGAGAGCATTGGGAAAGCGTATTTCACGGGTTCGCCCCAGCAGGGCGCACTGAAAGTGTCGTTCTTCGGGCCGTTCTATGGCGGTTACAACATTATTGAACTGGACGACGACTACCGCTACGCCCTGATTTGCGGGCCGAACCGCGACTACCTGTGGATTCTCTCACGCACGCCAACGTTAGATGCTGCGACACGCGACAAACTCGTCGCCACAGCCAAACGCTACGGCTTCCCGACAGAAGCGCTTATCTGGGTCAATCAGTAATTTAAGCGTATTGGGCGCAACAATGGGATAACCGGTGCGTTATCCCATAATCTTATCGCGAAACATAAAGAAAACCGCGCCCAGCAGACACAACCCCGCCCAAATATAATCGGTGCGGAACGGTTCTTTTAAAATGAACATGGAGAAAGGGATAAATACGGAAAGGCTGATCACTTCCTGCAATATTTTCAATTGACCGGCAGAGGCAACCTGATAACCAATCCGATTGGCCGGCACCTGTAGAAGGTATTCAAATAATGCGATACCCCAACTGATCAACGCAGCAATTATCCACGTTCGGCCACTGAAATAGCGTAAATGCCCGTACCAGGCGAACGTCATAAATATATTACTCAACGTCAGCATGCCGACAGTAATGAAAAGAGGCGACATTATTACTTCTCCGAGTGATCCACTTTCACATTATCTCGCCGCGGGGAAGAAAACACCATAAACGGCATTTTCTTCCACTCGGAAAAGTTATTACGACTTATTTCCTACGTTATCTATTGGGCGCTGCGCTGAATAGCCTTCCCACCCGCTTCAACATCTTGCCCAACGCCTCGGGTGGTATTGCACCCAACCACCGCAGAGAGAATAACCAGAGAGAAAATGGCAACAAAAGCTTTCTTCAACATACTCGGTTCCTTCTTTATGAGAGTAGGATTTCAACGGTACGAAAGTGACTGCTTTTTAAGCGTAGCCAATTTTAATTCTTGTGGAGGTTTTTTCGGACGAGGAGCAAAGCAGGGGAAGGCTTGAGTGAGGAAAAAATGAATTAAAAAGGCCGCCCTCACAGAAGGCGACCTTTTTCGCATTAATTACTTAACGCGTGATACGTATTCGCCAGAACGGGTGTCAACTTTGACAACTTCGCCGATCTGCACGAACAATGGCACTTTAACAACTGCGCCAGTGCTCAGCGTTGCTGGCTTACCACCGGTACCGGCAGTATCGCCTTTCAGGCCTGGATCGGTATCGGTGATTTCAGCTTCGATGAAATTCGGTGGCTGAACGGTGATTGGGCTACCGTTCCACAGAGTAACGATACATTCTGCGTTGTCTTGCAGCCATTTTGCGGCGTCACCAACGGTCTTCTCTTCAACCTGATGCTGTTCAAACGTCTCAGGGTGCATGAAGTGGTAGAACTCACCGTCGTTGTACAGGTAGTTCATGTTGGTATCGACGACGTCTGCGCCTTCTGCAGAATCGGTAGACTTGAAGGTTTTTTCAACGCGAGAGCCCGTCAACAGGCGACGCATTTTTACGCGAGCAAAAGCCTGGCCTTTACCCGGCTTAACAAACTCACTGGATTCGACGGCATACGGTTCGCCTTCGAATATGATTTTAAGACCGGAACGGAAATCGTTGCTAGAATAAGTCGCCATAAAGGCCCTCTATAATTTTAATACTGGTACGAAGCCAAAAAATGGCACACATTGTAACCCTAAATATACCTTCCAGAGAAGATTGGTTGCAGCAACTTGCAGACGTAATTACCGATCCTGATGAATTACTGCAACTTTTGGCACTGAACGATCACGCTAAACTTCGGCAAGGCAGTGATGCGCGCAGGCTTTTTGCGCTGCGTGTACCGCGCGCATTCGCTGCACGGATGCAAAAAGGCAATCCTGACGATCCGTTGCTGCTACAGGTATTGACCGCGCGTGAAGAGTTTATCGCCACCCCAGGCTTCACTCATGACCCGCTTGAGGAGCAACACAGCGTCGTGCCGGGGCTACTGCACAAATATCACAACCGCGCCCTGCTGCTGGTTAAAGGCGGCTGTGCGGTAAACTGCCGCTACTGCTTCCGCCGCCATTTTCCCTATCAGGATAATCAGGGCAACAAGGCAAACTGGCGTCAGGCGCTGGATTATATCCGCCTGCACCCAGAACTGGATGAAATTATTTTTTCCGGTGGTGACCCGCTGATGGCCAAAGACCACGAGCTGGACTGGCTGATCACCGAGCTGGAAAACATCCCACATCTGAAACGTCTGCGCATTCACAGCCGTTTGCCGGTGGTGATCCCTGCGCGCATTACCGACGCGCTATGCGATCGCCTGTCACGCAGTTCACTTCAGGTGCTACTGGTGACGCATATTAACCACCCGCAGGAAATTGATCCTGATTTAACACAAAGTATGGCACGCTTGCGCCGTGCGGGCGTGACGCTGCTCAACCAAAGCGTGCTGCTGCGCGGGGTGAATGACAGTGCAGAGACACTCGCCAGGCTCAGTAATGCGCTATTTGACGCAGGCATTCTGCCTTATTACCTGCACGTACTGGATAAGGTTCAGGGTGCCGCGCATTTTCTGGTAGATGACAACGAGGCACGCGTCTTAGTTAAAGCGCTGCTGAAGAAGGTATCTGGCTATCTGGTGCCCCGTCTGGCGCGGGAAATTGGTGGGGAAGCCAGCAAAACGCCGCTGGATTTAGGGATGAAGCAGCATCAGGACGATGCCGATCTATTACGTTGAGCGACCGAGTGAGTGAATGATGCGGTGAGAGCGGATCACTCCACTCTCACCGGGTTTTTCTTTAGCTTAAGGACATTTGTAGACGCTGCCGTTCATCTTGCTGTCTAGCGGCGCAAAGCTCGACCAGAAGGTTTCGCTCGAACTGGTTGTGCCATAGATGGTATTGCCCCCCATCGCCGCCGCTTTATTGCGCAGATCGTTTGCCGCACTGCGCATAGAACTGCCGTCGCTATGGTTTCCTGCCAGCCAGTTAGACTGGCTACCGCTGGCTTGCCCCAACAGCTGACATTCGCTTCCTGGTTTGGTATCCGTGAACGCCACGGCTTGCCCAGCAGCGCTGAGTTGACTGGTGCTGCTGCACCCCGCCAGCAAAACGGCGGCTGATAGCCCCAACAAAATACGAACCTGCATGTCTTCCTCCTTGCGATTGAAAAACCAAAGGGCACAGGCCCGATTAGTTACGCCACGCCTTGAAGCGGTTGATCAGTCCGTTGGTAGAACTGTCATGGCTGTCGATCGTACTGTCATTTTCCAGCTCTGGCAGAATACGGTTCGCCAGTTGTTTCCCTAACTCCACGCCCCACTGATCGAATGTGAAGATGTTCAGGATCGCGCCCTGAGTGAAGATCTTGTGCTCATACAGCGCAATCAACGCTCCCAGGCTGTACGGGGTGATTTCGCGCAGCAGGATAGAGTTGGTCGGGCGATTGCCTTCGAATACTTTAAACGGCGCGACGTGTTCCACCTCTTTTGGACTTTTGCCTGCCGCCGCAAATTCGGCTTCCACCACGTCACGGCTCTTCCCGAACGCCAGCGCTTCCGTTTGTGCAAAGAAGTTCGACAGCAGCTTGCTGTGGTGATCGCTCAGTGGGTTATGGCTAACCGCCGGCGCAATGAAATCACACGGAACCAGCTTGGTACCCTGATGGATCAACTGGTAGAAGGCATGCTGGCCGTTCGTACCCGGTTCACCCCAGATAATCGGTCCAGTCTGGTAATCCACTGGATTGCCGTTGCGATCGGCCGATTTCCCGTTGGATTCCATATTTCCCTGTTGGAAATAGGCAGCAAAACGGTGCATGTATTGGTCATACGGCAGAATCGCTTCAGTTTCAGCACCGAAGAAATTGTTGTACCAAATGCCGATCAGCGCCAGCAGCACAGGCAGGTTTTTCTCCGCTGGCGTGGAAGCAAAGTGCTTGTCCATCGCGTGCGCGCCGCTGAGCAGTTTTTCAAAGTTATCAAAGCCCAGAGAGAGAATGATCGACAGCCCAATCGCCGACCACAGAGAGTAGCGTCCGCCAACCCAGTCCCAGAATTCGAACATGTTGTCGGTATCGATACCAAATTCGCCGACGGCTTTCGCGTTGGTGGACAGCGCAGCAAAGTGCTTGGCGACGTGCTTATCGTCCTGAGCCGTTTTCAGGAACCAGTCGCGAGCGCTGTGCGCGTTGGTCATGGTTTCCTGCGTGGTGAAGGTTTTCGACGCGACGAGGAACAGCGTGGTTTCTGGGTTCAGCGGCTTCAACGTTTCAGCGATGTGCGTGCCGTCAACGTTGGAGACAAAGTGCATGTTGAGGTGATTTTTATAAGGCTTCAGCGCTTCCGTTACCATAAACGGGCCGAGATCGGAGCCGCCGATACCGATATTAACCACGTCGGTAATTGTTTTGCCGGTATAGCCTTTCCACTCACCGCCAATCACGCGTTCGCTGAAATCTTTCATCTTCGCCAGCACCGCGTTGACTTCCGGCATCACATCTTTGCCATCCACCAGAATCGGCGTATTGCTGCGGTTACGCAGGGCAACGTGCAGAACCGCGCGGTCTTCCGTGCGGTTGATTTTCTCGCCGGCAAACATGGACTGAATCGCCGCAGACAGGTCGGTTTCTCGTGCCAGCGCGTGCAGTTTTTCCATCGTTTCTACCGTGATGCGGTTTTTGGAGTAATCCACCAGCATCTGATCGTCGAACGTCGCGGAAAAATGCGCGAAACGATCGCTATCTTGTGCAAACAGCTCACTGATTTGCACGTCTTTCATCGCGTCAAAATGGTGTTGTAATGCCTGCCAGGCGGCAGTTTGGCTTGGATTAATATTTTTCATAATGCGACTTTCTCTCTAAGCATGAGTTCAAAGTGACTGAATCGATTGTATCCCTTAAAATCCAGATTGAGATCCCTTTTCTTGCTAAAAGCGATTTATGCCCTGTAGTTCACTGACAGATTGTTTACAGACAGATTGTTTATTGACAGAAACGGCATAACCCGTTATTTCTAACACCGTACTTGCACACTCGGTGTGCAAGCCAGAAGAGGCGCGTCGCCCAGGTAAGATATCGGAGGAACCGTAATCCGCTGATGATATCCGAGGGGGAGCGACGCCGAGATGGGGTGAAAATACGGTTTTCACCCTGTCGACTACAGAGGCTGAATCCTCTGGGTTGTCACCGGATTTGTCCTGATGGACGTCCAGCAAGGTGGAGCGCTTCTGGGTGTATCGTAGTCATTTTCTACGCCTGCCCCCTACTTTGCTCTCCCCCTGTGCCAAGGCTGATTAATGGAATGCTGTTTATTGAAAACAGCCTACCCCCTGACACGAGGTTTTTTGACATGTCTGCAATTGAAGTATCCGCAAACGCGAACTCTACCGTTATTGCCAAATTTGGCGGCACCAGCGTGGCGGACTTTGACGCCATGAATCGCAGTGCTGATGTGGTGTTATCCAACCCGAATGTGCGCGTTGTGGTGCTGTCAGCATCAGCGGGTATTACGAATTTACTGGTCGCGCTCGCGGAAGGCCAAACGCCGGAAACGCGCGACGAGCATCTGGCGAAAATCCGCCAAATCCAATACGCCATCATCGACAAACTGACTGACCAAAGCGTTATTCGCGATGAGATTGATCGCATGTTGGACAGCATCACCACCCTGTCGGAAGCGACGGCGCTCGCGACGTCAAACGCCCTGACCGATGAACTGGTCAGCCACGGCGAACTGATGTCTACCCTGCTGTTTGTCGAGATTCTGCGCCAGCGTGATGTCGTTGCAGAATGGTTCGATGTGCGCAAAATCATGCGTACCGACGATCACTTTGGCCGTGCACAGCCGGACTTCGAGGTTTTAGGCGAGCTAACTCGTAGCCAGTTGCAGCCGCGTCTTGAGCAAGGTCTGGTGATCACTCAGGGCTTTATCGGCAGCGAAGCGAAAGGTCGCACGACCACGTTGGGTCGCGGCGGTAGCGATTATACGGCGGCGCTGCTGGGCGAAGCGCTCAACGTCAGCCGGATTGATATCTGGACCGATGTTCCCGGCATCTACACCACCGATCCACGCGTGGTGCCGACGGCAAAACGCATCGACCAAATCATGTTTGAAGAAGCCGCCGAAATGGCGACATTTGGCGCGAAAGTCCTGCACCCTGCCACGCTGCTGCCTGCGGTGCGTAGCGATATCCCTGTGTTCGTCGGCTCAAGCAAAGATCCGGCCGCTGGCGGTACGCTGGTGTGCAATAAAACCGAAAACCCGCCGCTGTTCCGCGCGCTGGCGCTGCGTCGTAAACAAACGCTGCTTAAGCTGTATAGCCTGAACATGCTGCACGCACGCGGTTTTCTGGCCGAAGTGTTCAGCATTCTGGCGCGTCACAACATCTCCGTTGACCTGATCACCACGTCAGAAGTCAACGTCGCGCTGACGCTCGACACAACTGGCTCCACCTCAACGGGCGACAGCCTGCTGTCCAGCGCCTTGCTGACCGAGCTGTCATCGCTGTGTCGGGTTGAGGTTGAAGAGAATCTGTCGCTGGTCGCGCTGATCGGCAACAATCTGTCTCAGGCCTGTGGCGTCGGGAAAGAAGTATTTGGCGTACTGGAACCCTTCCGTATTCGCCTGATCTGCTACGGCGCCAGCAGCAACAACCTGTGCTTCCTGGTACCGGGTGATGACGCCGAGCGAGTCGTGCAAACGCTGCACCGCAGCCTATTCGAGTAAGCAACGTCTATCTTGTGGGGGAAACCTCCCCCACAAGATTCTGTCATAACGTCAGCGGTGATTCTTCGCGCTCTTCGTCCCCATCCTGTTGCACAATCAAGACGTTATACGCTACCGCACAGAACAGTGAATTCAGTCGGTTCATGTCCCCAAGTAAGCTCAAATGAAGCGAACTGGTTTCCAGACTCTGTACGTTGTGCTGATGTAAGCGGTCGACATGCGCATGGGCATAACGGCGGTTCATAATGCGGAAACGGTGTTTGGCACGGCGCAGGCGTTTCGCGCTGGTGACATCCTCCGACAGGAAAACCGATAGCCCCAGACGCAAATTCGCCAGCAGCTGTTCATGCAGATGGTTCAACTCTTCCAGACCCTGCGCGGAAAACGCCATGCGTACACCAGAGGAATGATTGGCAATGTCATCTGCCATGCGTTCGATAATATCTCCCGCCTGCTCCAGATTCAGCGCCACTTCAATCACTTCTGCCCAGCGCCGGGAATCTCGCTCATCCAATCCGTCTTTCTGAATCTGCGCCAGATAAAGCTTAATCGCGGTGTAAAGGATATCGACATCATCATCGAGTCGACGAATCTCACGCCGCTGCATATGGTCGCCCTGCAACACTTCGCGGTACAAACGCAGCATTTGCTCCAGCACATCGCCAATGCGCAGCGTTTCCCGCGCGGCGTTGGTCAATGCCAGCGCTGGCGTATCCAGAGAGCTGGTATCGAGATGGCGCGGTTTCATCTGGAGATCGACTTGCGGCGAGTCAGCAATCATCGCGCAGGACAGCCGCGCCACCACGCCGGTGAGCGGGATCAGCAGCAGACAGCGAATCAGGTTGTAGAACAGGTGGAAGTAGATGACCAGCTCTTCGGCGTTTAACGGAATACGCGTCAGCCAGCGCGAAAGCGGTTCAACCAGCGGCAGTACGACCAAACAGCCTATCAGCTTGAACAACATGCTGCCGAGCGCCACGCGTCGGCCTGCTGCATTCTGCGTCGAGGTGCTCATCATCGTCAGTAATCCGCTGCCCAGATTGGCACCAATGACCAGACACATCGCCACTTCCAGCGAAATTACACCGCTTGCCGTCAAGGTTGCCGTTAGCAGCACCGCTGCCAGACTGGAATAGGTAATCACCGCGAACAACGCGCCAGCCAGTGCATCCAACATGACGTCGCCCGTCAACGAGGAAAACAGCACTTTCACGCCCGACGTTTGCGTGATCGGAGCCGCGGCCACGACAATCATTTCCAGCGCCAGCAAAATCAGCCCGAGCCCAATCGCCACGCGACCAACCTGACCCACCCGCGTCTGCTTACGGCTAAGGAAAAATATTACGCCCAGGAAAATCAGCAGCGGAGAAAGCCAGGACAGATCGAAAGTCAGAATTCGCACCATCAGTGCCGTACCAACATCCGCCCCGAGAATAATCACCAGCGCAGGCGTTAATGCCACCAGCCCCTGTGAGACAAAAGAGGTCGTCAGCAACGCGGTCGCATTGCTGCTCTGCACCAGCGCGGTTACGCCAATGCCGGCCATAAAAGCCAACGGTTTTTTCTCAACGCTATCGCTGAGAACCCGCCGTAACTGGGTGCCATAAACCCGCATGATACCGGTACGGACAATGTGAGTGCCCCACACCAGTAACGCAATCGCAGAAAGGAGATTCAGCAGTGTTAACAAAAAGTCCTCGCCTCCAGCTAAACGTGTGTTGATGAAATAGAATGTGTTGATGACGTAATGAACGACCATCTTACCAGATGTTGGCGGACCGTACTGCGAGGCAGCCCGCGCCAAAGCAAAATCGTGCAGCGGTCAATGACGTATAAAAATTACTTAACTGACAATATTTAAAAAACAGAATCCAAATCAATAAGCCCATAATTTTGCCTCACGCCTTTCCCGGTTAGCGCTATGCTCTTTTTATCCCTATAACTCTTATGGGTTATAACGCTGCACAATCTTGCAGCCCTCGAGTAAGGAAAATGGATGAAAACGAAAACCTCATATGGACTGAACTGGCTTCCGCTAATCATTATTCTCGCCATCGCCGCCTCTTTTTGGCACATGGAACCCCCAACTGGCTTAAGCCCCGCAGCCTGGCACTCCGCCGTCCTCTTCGTCGCCACGATCGTGAGCATTGTCGCGAATGTTCTCCCGATTGGGGCTATCGGTATTATCAGTATCACGCTCTTTGCGCTGACGTACGCTGCGGGAGATACAACGGCCAGCGGTGCGATACAAACCGCGCTCAGCGACCTGAACAGCTCGTTGATCTGGCTGATTGTTGTCGCCTTCATGATCGCCCGTGGCTTTATCAAAACAGGGCTGGGTCGCCGCATCGCCTTGCAGATGATCCGCATGCTGGGAAAACGCACGCTGGGTTTGGCTTACGGTCTGGCCTTTGCCGATCTGGTGCTTTCCCCCGCAATGCCGAGCAACACCGCACGCTGCGGCGGGATTATTTATCCCATTGCCGATTCGCTGTCGCGCAGCTTCGACTCCAAACCGGAAGATGCCTCGCGCAGTAAGATTGGCACCTTCCTGATTACCTGCATCGGTAACGTTAACGACGTGACGGCGGCGCTGTTTATGACTGCTTACACCGGCAACCTGCTGGCAGTGAAGCTCGCCGCCAACGCGGGCGTGACCATCACGTGGGGAAGCTGGTTTCTGGCAGCGCTCGTGCCCTGTTTGATTTCTCTGGCGGTTGTTCCCCTGCTCGTCTACTGGCTGACCAAGCCGGAAATTCGCCATACGCCAGATGCACCAAAACTGGCCGTCGCCGAACTGGCAAAAATGGGCAACATGAGCCGCGGTGAATGGCTGATGGCATTCACTGTTGTCCTGCTGCTGGTGCTGTGGATTTTTGGCGATAAATTAGGCGTGGATGCCACGACCGCCTCGTTCGTCGGGCTGTCTTTCCTGCTGCTAACCGGCGTACTGAGCTGGGAAGACGTGAAGAGCGAGAAAGGAGCCTGGGATACGCTGATTTGGTTCGCCGCCCTACTGATGATGGCGAATCAGTTGAAAAAGCTCGGTTTCACCAACTGGTTTGGCGATCTCATCGGCAGCAACATCGGTCACTTGATGCAGGGAACCAGCTGGGTATTGGTGTTGCTGCTGCTGAATGCGGCCTATTTCTACACCCACTATTTCTTTGCCAGCGGCAACGCGCAGATCGCCGCACTTTTTGCCGTGTTCCTCAGTGTCGGGATCAACCTGAATATTCCAGCAGTGCCGATGGCATTCATGCTGGCGTTTACCAGCAGCCTGTACTGTTCACTGACGCAATATACCCACGCTCGCGGCCCCATCCTGTTCGGCGCGGGCTACGTACCCACCGCGGTGTGGTGGCGCACCGGTTTCGTCGTCAGTCTGGTGAATCAGGCGATCTTCATGAGCGCGGGTCTGCTGTGGTGGAAAGCGATTGGCCTGTATTGATCGTTAGTTCACATAAGATGTGAAAAAGCCGGGTTTCCCCGGCTTTCGTTTCATTGTCGCAACACGCGCGATCAGAACGAATAAGAGACGCTGCCGACCACGCTGCGCTCCGCACCGAAGTAGCAGAACTCCAGCGAGTTACAGGCTGCTACGTAGCGTTTATCGGTCAGGTTATTGACGTTAAGCTGCGCACTCAGCCCTTTCAGACCGACCTTCGAGAGATCGTATCCCACCGCCATATCCACCAGCGTATAAGAAGGCAGCGTGTGGGTGTTGGCACGATCGGAGGTCACACCGTTCACGTAACGCACGCCGGAGCCAATCGTCAGTCCGTCCAGCGGACCGCTTTTGACATCATAGCTAGCCCAGGCGCTAGCCTGATTACGCGGTGCGTAAACCGCACGTCGGCCTTGTTCATTCACATCATCACTCTTCTTATAGCGGATATCCGTATAGGTATAGGCCGCCTGCAAACGAAGGTTTTCGGTGATATGACTCACAGCCTCCAGCTCCACGCCTTCCGATTCAATTTCACCGATGGAACGATACGGATCGCTGGGCTGATTCTTCGTCGCGACATTTTTCTGATTAATACGGAATACTGACAGGCTATACTGGTTTTGCGATCCTTCCGGCTGATACTTCATGCCCGCTTCCCACTGTTTTCCTTTCATCGGTTCAAGGATGTTGCCACTCGCATCAGCAAAGCTGGTTGGCGTGAAGGCCGTGGAATAGCTCACATAAGGCGCAAAGCCATTATCAAACAGGTAGAGCAATGCGGCACGTGAGCTAAAATTATTCTCATCCAGCTCACCACGGTCACCGCTATTTTTATTGATAGTGGTGATTTTTACCTGATCGTGACGACCGCCCAACGTTAAACGCCAACGCTCCCAGCTCATTTGATCTTGTAGATAGATCCCCGTCTGTTGCAGCTTGTGTTTTTCCAGCGTGCCGGACATGGCCGTTGGACCGGAACCGTAAACGGGATTAAACGCGTCGAGCGCCGGGAAGGAACCCGAAGGCCAATCCACATCATTATGACGTTGTTGATAATCAATCCCCACCAGCAGACGGTGGTTCACCGCACCGGTATCCACGCTGCCATCGAGCTGATTATCTAACGTTAGCGCAGACAGCGACTCGCGGGAACCGGAGTAATAGCGGGTCAACGTATCAGCGGTCGGCTGCGTCCAGCCATAGGCGTACACCTGATCCAAATGCACTTTGGTACGCAGATAACGCACTTTTTGGCGCACTGCCCAGCCGCTATCAAAACCATGCTCAACGTTGTATCCCACCATGTTTTGCTTACGGTCGTATTTCTCATAGTTCTCTTCCCCTTCATAGAAGGTGTTCGAGATTTTCCGCCCGTTGTGCGCGACCACCGTGCCTTCATACGGCAAACCCGAGTGACTGCCGCCTTCAGGATCGCGTTGCAGGTACGCCATCAACTCCAGACGAGTTTTGTCGGAAATCCGCCACAGCAGGCTAGGCGCAATCGCATAGCGTTCTTCTTTCAGCGGTCCAAATTGAGTATCCGCCTCACGCACCATCCCGCCCAGACGGAACGCAAAACGCTCGTCATCATCCAGCGGACCGGTAACGTCAAACGCCGCACCGCGCTGTGCATTATTACCTGCAAACAGTTTGATCTGTCCGCTGCGATCGAACGACGGCTGACGGGAATTCAGCGCCACAATCCCACCCGGAGAAGAACGGCCATAGAGTACGGACGCCGGGCCTCTGACCACTTCAATGCTGTCGAGGAACCAGGGATCGATAACCAGCGAGCTATGGGAGTTGGTATCCCCCATCATCTTCAGCCCGTCGAGATAGACGTTATCGAGGCTGCCGTCGGAAAAGCCGCGCAGCACCATGTAGTCAAAGCGGTTGGACGCGCCGATTTGGTTGTTGTATACGCCCGGCGTATAGCCGACCGCCTGACGAACGCTGGTCGCACCTTGTTCCTGAATTTGGTCGCGCGTAATGATAGAAACGGCCTGAGGAGTCTCGATATCGGGCGTTTCCAGCTTAGTCGCGCCGCGCTGCGTTTGAGACGTCACGACTAACGTATCGCCCTGAGAAGAAGAGGATGGCGTATCCTGCGCCAGTGCCGACACCGTTAATCCACTGGTGAAACAGCCAACCACCAGCGCCAGCCGCGTTTTTCTGAACATGGGAATCTCCACAGACCTTATTATTGTAAATAAGAATTATTACCGTTTTTAGTCTTGCGATAGCTATGCGCAGTGACAACTTGTGTATGCGCAATGACAAAACGGGAACTCAGCGAGAAAGCGTCAAGCGGGTAGCCAAGTGACAATATCTGGCACAAATAAGGCTCAGGAGAGTGATAAGAAAGGAAACGCTAGCTGACCATGCGCGCATCGCTCGGTGCCATGCCGTAACGCCGCCGAAAAGCCGTGGCAAAGTTGGTTGCGTGCTGGTAGCCCGACATCCAGGCCGCCTGTTGAACGCTGTATCCCTGCAACAGATAGCGCCGAGCCAGTTCCAGACGGCAATCGCGCAGATAGTCAAAGACCGAATGGCCATACGCCTGACGAAACTTGGTGCGCAGGCTACTGGTGCTCATCGCGGCCAGCTGCGCCAATTCATTGAGGGTGTACTCTTTTTCAGGCTGTTGCGCCAGAAGCCGTCGAACGTTCTCCAGCCGATCCTGCTCGCCGGGCGGAGGTAAGACGCGCCGCTCTCCCCCACGTTGTCCGAATGACAGACCTTGCCCTAGCAGCTGTAGCATCACGCCTTCCAGCATCAGCTGGCGCGATAATCCCGGCACGGTGTTTTCCAGCGCATGCTGCAACCCAGATAATAAATAGCCGGGAACCTGCCATAAAAATGTCGGATTACCGCCCTGCTCCCACTCATTAAGCAGCGAGCCTAACAGTGGATCCAAAGCAAAAGTGGTGGGGAAAATACCCAGTGATACGGTGCGAAGATGACAGTCCGCGAGGTGGCTGGCGTTCATGACTAACGGGTCACCCAGCCGGGTGCTGAATGCCATACCAGACCGAACAACAAATTCCTTGCCATTCAGGCGCAGCGCAACGCGACCTTCCAGCACCACCAGCGTATAAAACGGGCAGCAGTGCAACGACGTCGATTCGTAAGGCTGCAACACCTGCACGTTGGAATTCGTCAGGCAAATCCCAGAGGATAGCGTCATCTCTTCGACGTCACCCTGCACCACGATACGCTTTTCTTTCGCGCGCTCACGGCAGGACGACAGCTGCGGGAAGTGGTAATCAATCCCGTAACGTTCACCGATGTCGAAGAAATCCTCAATGGAAAAGAGTCGTTTTAGCATGAGCGGGAAGATACCCTCATCCTGTTTAACGCCCAGAATCAGGCCAGCGGTTAGCGGGAATGCGTGGAATGAAGACAGAAAAATGCTTTCTGCTTAATTGGTGCTCACCTTACCATTACCATGAAATCTCATCAATAAGACTGATAACTATTCTCATCACAATCGATCTTGCATGGCGACAGGCTAAGAAGTAGAAAACATCTGCGTCCTAACCGGTTTTGCTTTTCAAGTGGCGTTAAAAATTATGCTGAGGCGAGCGAGGACGCCGTGTGAGCCGCATGGATAATGAGATGGACGCTCCATCTTTACGGCATCAGATGTGCCAAAGTTTGAGTGTCAAATCTCAAAAGAAGGAGCGTCCAAATGCAAGTATCTACCCTTGGTATCGATCTGGCAAAAAACGTTTTCGTTCTTCACGGTGTCGATCACACCGGCCAGACCGTTCTGAAAAAGAAACTCTCGCGGGCAAAGTTTGCTGAGTTCGTTATCCGTCTCGAACCCTGTCTTATTGGGATGGAGGCGTGTTCATCCAGCCACCATTTTGCCCGCATGTTTATCCGCCACGGCCATCAGGTCAGGCTGATGCCACCGCAGTACGTCAAGCCTTACGTCAAAACCAACAAGACCGATGCGACGGATGCGGAAGCCATCTGCGAAGCCGTTACTCGGCCCAATATGCGTTTTGTTCAGGTCAAAACCGTTGACCAGCAGGCTGTACTCGCCCTTCATACGGAGCGGGATATCATTATCCGGGAACGGGTCGCCTGTACGAACAGCTTGCGGGCCATGCTGAGCGAGTTTGGTTTTGTGATGGCAACAGGCAGAAAAGCGCTGAAGCAGGGCGTTCCAGAAATTCTTGAAGACGGAGAAAATGAGCTATCCCCGTTCGTTCGTGCCAGCGCATTACGGCAGATCGCGCATATTGATGCGCTGGATGACCATTTGGAGCTTATCGAACAACAACTGAAGTCATGGGCCGAAACACAGGCAGCCTGTAAACGCATGACAAAAGTGCCCGGCGTCGGACTGCTGACGGCGACGTATCTGGTCGCATCAGTGGGTGACGGAAAGCAATTCAGCTGTGCAAAACAGTTCTCAGCCTGGATGGGTTTGACACCGCGTGAATATTCCAGCGGAGGCAAACAGCATCTGGGGCGGATAAGCAAACGGGGCGATGGTTACTTCCGTTATCTTCTGGTTCACGGAGCCCGGGCAGTCGCTTCCGTGATTGAGCGACACAGGGAAGACATGCGGTGGCTCGACGGATTGCTGAAACGCAAAAATTACAATGTTGCAGTAGTGGCACAGGCGAGTAAAACAGCGCGGATACTGTGGTCGATGCTGGTCCATGAAACCGAATATCGCCCCCCTGCGGTAGCCTGAGTACCGCTCAGTCTTTGCTGGGGTTCACAAAGGGTAAAACGCAGTCCGGAATTGCAGGTGTAATCAAAAAGATGGCAAAACAGGTAAGACCGCAGGTGAGGTAAACCGGTTCGCCGATGGGCACGATAGCCCGTAGTGGATGCTTGGTTCTCACCTGGCGGATTTCATCATGGTTCGGGGCGCAGAAGCCTCATCAGAAACCGGATATATGCCTGCAGTTACCGATTTTACATCTTGCTGAAAAATGCCTTGTTCAACCGGGAGCGTCCATATACGCTGCGAAAGCTAGTGCTGCGCGCCGGACAAAAACGTCAAAGACGTTTTTGAACAGCACTTGTGCTGACCCGAAGGGCGAGTCCCATTTATGGGGCGAGTAATCGCGTCACTAGCGGCACGATTAGCGTTCTCGAATGCCGAAGGAACCGCAAAGCGGCATAATTTCCGCCAAAAAGCCTGGGTTCTCAGGGCGGCGGCGACTGAGCGCCCTGAGCGGGCGTGGTGCGAGCGCCACAGAGAAATCATGTGGCTCATCACGCCCGAAACGCCCCCCGACAATGCATAATTCAGGCAGCAATATTGTAAGCTACTTACTCAACCTCTTAATCTGCATCATAACCTAGATTCGGCGCCAGCCAGCGTTCCACCTCGCTCACATCCATCCCTTTACGCACCGCGTAATCCTCTACCTGATCGTGCTGGATTTGCGCGACGGCGAAGTATTTACTGTCCGGGTGGCTGAAGTACCAGCCGGATACCGACGCGCCCGGCCACATAGCATAGGATTCGGTGAGCTTCATGCCAGTATGCTTTTCCACATCCAGCAACTGCCAGATTTGCACTTTCTCCGTGTGATCAGGGCAAGCCGGATAACCCGGCGCAGGACGGATGCCCTGATAGTTCTCGCGGATCAGCAGCTCATTACTGAGGTTCTCATTCGGCGCATAGCCCCAGTAGACCTTTCGCACACGCTCATGCAGGTATTCCGCAAAGGCTTCCGCCAGACGGTCGGAGATCGCCTTCACCATGATCTTGTTGTAATCATCATGTTGAGCTTCCCACTGGTCGGCCAACGTATCTTCTTCCAGTCCACCGGTCACCGCAAACGCCCCGAGATAGTCCGGCTTACCGCTGGACTTCGGTGCCACGAAATCGGACAGGCAGTAGTTCGCGAAGTCGGTTTTTTCCGTCTGTTGACGCAGATGGTGGCTCACTGACAGCACCGTTTCACGCCATTCATCGGTATAAATCACGACGTCATCCCCAACGCGGTTCGCCGGGAATAAGCCAACCACGCCACGCGGATTCAGCGCACCGCGTTCGGACAAATCGTCCAGCATCGCGTTGGCATCGGCAAACAGGCGCTTAGCCTCTTCACCCACCACCTCATCTTCCAGAATGCGGGGATATTTCCCGGCCAGCGACCAGGTCATAAAAAACGGCGTCCAGTCGATGTAGTTGCGCAGCGTTTCAATACTGGCCGTCACTTCCTGAACACCCAGCCGATGCGCAACCGGCGGTGTATAATTTTCCCAGTCCAGATCGGAGGCGTTAGCGCGAGCCGCTTCCAGCGTCACCGGTGGCGTTCTCGGCTTTTTACGCGCGTGCTGAATACGCACGGTTTCGTACTCTTTACGGGTACGTACAACAAAGTCGTCATATTGCGCACTGGACAGCAGCGCTGATACCACGCCCACAGAGCGCGAGGCATTCTGCACGTAGACCGTCGGGCCGCTATAGTTCTGCTCAATCTTCACGGCGGTATGTGCTTTAGACGTCGTCGCGCCACCAATCAGCAGCGGCAGCGTAAAGCCCTGACGCTCCATTTCTTTCGCCACGTTGACCATTTCATCCAGCGACGGCGTAATCAGCCCAGACAGCCCGATAATATCGACATTCTCTTCACGCGCGGTCTTCAGGATTTTATCCGTCGGCACCATCACGCCCAGATCGATAATCTCGTAGTTGTTACATTGCAGCACCACGCCGACAATATTCTTGCCGATATCGTGGACATCGCCTTTTACCGTCGCCAGCAGGATTTTCCCAGCGGACGAGCCTTTGTCTTTACTGGCATCAATATAAGGTTCGAGGTAGGCCACCGCCTGCTTCATCACACGGGCAGATTTCACCACCTGCGGCAAAAACATTTTCCCCGCGCCGAACAGATCGCCGACCACGTTCATGCCGTCCATCAGCGGGCCTTCAATCACCTCGATCGGCCGCGTCGCTTGCTGGCGCGCTTCTTCGGTATCCAGCTCGATAAATTCGGTAATTCCTTTAACCAGCGAATATTCCAGACGCTTCCGCACGTCCCATCCGCGCCACTCCGCCTGCGTTTTGCTGCCTTCATCTTCCGTTTTGCTGCCGCGATACTTTTCCGCCAGATCGAGCATACGCTCGGTGGCATCGCTGCGACGGTTAAGGATCACATCTTCAACGGCATCGCGTAGTTCAACAGGAAGATCGTCATAGATCGCCAACTGGCTGGCGTTCACGATCCCCATGTCCATACCATTGCGGATCGCGTAATACAGGAAGACGGCGTGGATCGCTTCACGCACCAGATCGTTACCGCGGAATGAGAAGGAAACGTTGGATACGCCGCCGGAGATCATCGCATGCGGCAGCTGCGCTTTGATGTCTGCACAGGCTTCGATGAAATCCACCGCGTAGTTGTTGTGCTCATCGATCCCCGTTGCCACAGCAAAAATATTCGGATCGAAAATGATATCTTCCGGTGGGAAACCGACTTCTTCCGTCAGGATGCGGTACGCCCGACTACAAATTTCAATTTTACGTGCGCGGGTATCGGCCTGACCGACTTCATCAAACGCCATCACCACCACAGCCGCACCGTAGCGCCGAACCAGTTTGGCGTGATGCACAAAGGCCTCAACGCCTTCTTTCATGGAAATCGAGTTAACAATTCCCTTGCCCTGAATACATTGAAGCCCCTTCTCAACCACCTCCCACCGAGAGGAGTCGATCATGATCGGCACACGGGCAATATCCGGTTCACCAGCAATCAGATTCAGGAAACGGACCATCGCCGCTTCCGCATCCAGCATGCCTTCATCCATATTGATGTCGATGATCTGCGCACCGCTTTCCACCTGCTGACGGGCGACGTCCAGCGCTTCGTTATATTTTTCTTCTTTGATCAGACGCTTAAAACGTGCGGAGCCGGTGACATTCGTCCGCTCCCCAACGTTAACAAACAGCGTGTTGGCATCGATATTCAGCGGTTCCAGACCAGACAGGCGGCAGGCCACCGGAATCTCCGGCAGCTTGCGTGGCGGCACGCCTTCCACCACTTTTGCCATCGCGGCAATATGCGCAGGTGTCGATCCACAGCAGCCGCCGACAATATTCAGAAAACCGGATCGCGCCCATTCGCCGATATGCTTCGCCATATCGGCCGGATCCAGATCGTATTCTCCAAAGGCGTTGGGCAGCCCTGCGTTCGGGTGCGCACTCACATAGCATTCTGAAATACGTGACAGTTCAGCGACATACTGACGCAGTTCATCCGGCCCCAGCGCACAGTTCAGGCCGAAAGATAGCGGGCGGGAATGGCGTAAGGAGTTGTAAAACGCTTCTGTTGTCTGACCGGATAGCGTACGCCCTGACGCATCCGTGATCGTGCCGGAAATCATCACTGGCAGTGTGATCCCTAAGGCTTCAAACTCGCTTTCTACCGCGAAACTCGCCGCTTTGGCATTCAACGTATCGAAGATGGTTTCGATCATGATCAGATCGACGCCGCCCGCGATCAGTGCGCGTGTCGATTCGCGATACGCTTCCACCAGTTGATCAAAACTAACGTTACGAAACGCTGGATCGTTAACATCGGGAGAGATCGACGCGGTACGGTTCGTCGGGCCGAGCACTCCGGCAACATAACGCGGCTTATCCGGCGTTAAGGCCGTCCATTTGTCCGCACTAGCACGCGCCAGCTGTGCAGCAACGGTATTAATTTCCGCCGACAACGCCTGCATATCATAGTCCGCCATTGCAATGGTGGTGGCGTTGAAGGTGTTGGTTTCGAGAATGTCGGCACCGGCTTCCAGATAGGCGTCGTGGATTTCACTAATCACCTGAGGCTTGGTCAGCACCAGCAGATCGTTATTCCCTTTCACATCGCTCGGCCAGTCAGCAAAGCGCTCGCCGCGATAATCTGCTTCCTCCAGGCGATAACCCTGGATCATGGTTCCCATACCACCATCCAGCACCATAATGCGTTGCGCCAACTGACGCCGCAATTCGTCTACCCGATTACTCACGCGAACCCCATTCCCGGCCAATAAATACGATATGTTGTGTCTCTACCCAAAATAATTCGAGTTGCAGGAAGGCGGCAATCGCACGAATCCCCAGGAGCTTACATCAGTAAGTGACTGGGGTGAGTAAGAGAAGCCAACGCACATGCAGCTTGGAGTATGACGGGTATATCCTAGCATAAGTTATGAGCACGCTAACGCGGTGTAGCATGAGACTTTTTCAGGTCATTTGCCGATAAAAAGCGCAGAGAAAGAAGAGTTGCATTCTGCGGTAAAAAAACGAAAATCAATTCCATTACCATAAAAAGGAATCGACGCCATGACGCCACCAGAGCCAGCTAAACGCGGGAAAAAACCCAGAGCCAGCGCAGGCACCGCCGCACAGCCAACTGGGCAGGTTCAGTCGCTGACCCGTGGCCTGACGCTGCTTGAATATATCGCCAAAGCCAACGGCAGCGTGGCGCTAACCGATCTCGCTCAGCAGGCCGGTTTACCGAATTCCACGACCCACCGTCTGCTCACCACCATGCAGCAACAGGGCTTTGTGCGTCAGGTTGGCGACTTGGGGCTGTGGACGATTGCTTCACACGCGTTTATCGTCGGCAGCAGCTTTCTGCAAAGCCGCAACCTGCTGGCGATTGTGCATCCGATAGTACGCAAGTTAATGGAAGATTCTGGTGAAACCGTCAATCTGGCCGTGCTCGATCAGACCGACAGCCAGGCGATCATCATCGATCAGGTACAGTGTACGGCGCTGATGCGCATGTCCGCACCGATCGGCGGTAAGTTGCCAATGCATGCTTCGGGTGCAGGGAAAGCGTTTCTGGCGCATTTACCCGATGCTCAGGTCACTCAACTGCTGCACAAGAAAGGGCTGCACGGCTACACGCCACATACCTTCAGCTCGCCACAAGCGTTGAAAGAAAACCTGTCTCTGATTCGCAAACAGGGCTATTCGTTTGATGACGAAGAGCACGCGCTGGGATTACGCTGTATCGCGGCCTGTATTCTGGATGAACATCATGAAGCGTTCGCCGCCATTTCCATCTCCGGCCCCGTATCACGCATAACGGACGACCGCGTCACGGAACTCGGCGCACTGGTGATCAAAGCCGCGAAGCAGGTCATGCAGGAATACAGCGGGTTATAAGCCTTTTAGGCGCATGTTTATGCAGACTGTGGGAAGGTTTCGTGCGCAATAATACCGTTATTTTCATGCTACGTCGTAGCACGCGCCCGACACAGGGCGCTCAGTCGCCGCCGCCCTGTGTACCCAGGCTTTCGGCGGGAATTATGCCGCTGACGCGGTGCCTTCGTCGGTATCAGGCTTAACGGACCGCTTGCGACACGTTCCCTACGTGGCGCAAGCTTTCGCCGCGTCCTGCGGCTCATCCTAAGCCTGCTATCTCCTCAGCATAATTTTTTACGCCGGATAACGACAAAGGCCAGAGTCATTCTCAGTTGTGGTGTATAGCGGCTCAGCACGCTGACTGAAACGCTTGCGGCGTCGGTAGGCGTAAACATCCTCAATGTACCCGTCTCTGATACGCTGCTGTAATGCTCGCCAGTAATCCGCGCAAAACAGATCACCGTGCATTTCCTCAAACAGCGTGCGAATGTGGCGATCACTGCACAGGAAATGCGGAAATTCTTCGGGAAACACGTCATTCGGCGCGACGCTGTACCACGGCTCGGCGGCCAGTTCGTCCTCTGGGTAACGCGGTGGCGGAATTTTGCGGAAATTCACTTCAGTCATGTAGCAAATCTCATCGTAGTCATAAAAGACGACTCGTCCATGACGTGTGACGCCGAAATTCTTGAATAGCATGTCGCCGGGGAAAATATTCGCCGCAGCCAGCTGTTTGATGGCATTGCCGTATTCTTCAATCACATCGTGCAGCTGCTGTGCGCTTGCATGCTCCAGATAGAGGTTCAGCGGCGTCATTCGGCGTTCCATGTACAAGTGTCGGATCACCAATTGATCGCCCAGATCTTCCAGCTTTTCCGGTACCTCACGCCAAAGCTCATCCAGCAATTCTGGACTGATACGATGCTTATCGATGACGAAGTTTTCATATTCCTGCGTATCCGCCATGCGCCCCACGCGATCGTGCTCTTTCACCAGCTGATAGCACGCCATTACCCGCTCTGCACTTACCTCTTTCTGCGGCGCGAAGCGATCTTTGATGACCTTAAATACGCGATCGAACGAAGGCAGCGTAAACACCAGCATCACCATACCTTTCACGCCGGGCGCGATAATAAACTGCTCTTCTGATTCGGCAATGTAGTGCAGATACTCGCGGTAATACTCGGTTTTACTGTGCTTCTGGCAGCCGATGGCCAGATACAGCTCCGCCGTTGTCTTCCCCGGCAAAATGTCCCGCAGCCAGGCTACCAGCGCCGACGGCAACGGGGCATACACCATGAAGTAAGAGCGGGCGAAACCAAACACAATGCTGGCGTCTGCCTGACTGGTTAAGCAGGTATCAATAAATAGCGCCCCGCGTTCGTTGTGGTGAATCGGCAGCAGGAACGGAAAAACACCGTCAGGGAGCGACAGTTTTCCCACCAACCAGGCCGCTTTATTACGATAAAACAGCTCATTAGCCAGCTGTAACGTCGCTTGCGCAAGCTGCTCCGCTGAGAAAGTGCGCTGCAAATACGCAGTGATATAACCAATATCACGCGGCAAGTCTTCCCACGGTAAACGCAGCGGCACATCGCTCAGCAGCTTTTCCAACATGTTCTGCCAGCCGTCAGTGGGCACAAACGTCTTGGCGATAGGCCGGGGAATTTCACGAAAGCGTTGTTCAGGCTGAGAGCTGAAAACAAACAGCTTATCAGGCGTCAGTTCCCGATGGTTAAACAGCCGACAGTAGACAGAATTAAAGAAACTCTCAGCAATTTCAAAACGTGGATAGTCCGGCAGTAAGCGGGTATAGATATGCTTCACGCATGCCAAAAAATCTGCATCATCGCAGCGGATACCGGTAATACAGCGCAGCTGTTCGACCACCAGACCAACATGGTGATCGTATAGGTGAATACGCTGTTTCATTGCCTGTTGTACGGCAGGCCAGTCAGCCTGTTCAAAGCGCTGCTGCGCACCCGCCGTCACTTCGAGAAAACGTCCATATTGCGCATCAAACCCTTGCAGGATCGTCTGCGCCACCAGCTTTTCAAGGTCACGCGTCATCATGATCTCCCGATGAAACCCGGCCAGCCGAACACTGACCGGGTTAGGATCAGAACTGCTGTTCTTCCGTCGATCCCGTCAGCGCCGTCACTGAAGACTCGCCTCCCTGAATGATGTTCGTCACCTTATCGAAGTAGCCGGTACCCACTTCCTGCTGATGCGATGAGAAGGTATAGCCATCTTTAATCGCCTCAAATTCAGGCTGCTGCACTTTTTCTACGTAGTGCCTCATCCCCTCGCCCTGTGCATAGGCGTGCGCCAGGTCAAACATGTTGAACCACATGCTGTGAATGCCAGCCAGCGTAATGAATTGGTACTTGTAGCCCATCGCCGACAGCTCGTCCTGAAAACGTGCAATCGTGCTGTCATCCAGATTCTTCTTCCAGTTAAAGGAAGGGGAACAGTTATACGCCAGCAGCTTACCGGGGAACTTCGCGTGGATAGCCTCAGCAAAACGACGCGCCAGCGATAAATCCGGCGTTGAGGTTTCGCACCACACCAAATCGGCATACGGTGCGTACGCCAGACCACGGCTGATTGCCTGCTCGATCCCTGCACGCGTACGATAAAAGCCTTCCACCGTACGTTCTCCGGTGATGAAATCACGGTCATATTCATCGCAATCGGAAGTCAGCAAATCCGCCGCATCCGCATCGGTTCGCGCAACCAGTAAGGTCGGCACACCCAAGACATCCGCCGCCAAACGCGCCGCAACCAGTTTCTGAATGGCTTCCTGCGTCGGCACCAGTACTTTTCCCCCCATGTGCCCGCATTTCTTCGCCGATGCCAGCTGATCCTCAAAGTGAACCGCAGCAGCACCCGCTTCGATCATCGATTTCATCAGCTCAAACGCATTCAGCACGCCGCCAAACCCCGCCTCCGCATCCGCAACAATCGGCAGAAAGTAGTCAGTATGACGCTTATCGCCCGGCTCAATGCGATTCGACCACTGAATCTGATCGGCACGCCGAAAGGTGTTATTGATGCGTTCAATCACCGCAGGTACGGAGTTCGCTGGGTAGAGCGACTGGTCGGGATACATGCTGGACGCCAGATTGGCATCCGCCGCCACCTGCCAGCCGGAAAGATAAATCGCTTCGATGCCCGCTTTCGCCTGCTGTAAAGCCTGTCCTCCCGTCAGCGCGCCCAGGCAATTCACATAGCCTTTGCGAGAGTCACCATGCAGTAGGTTCCATAGCTTTGCCGCGCCGAGCTGCGCGAGCGTGCATTCCGGGTTCACCGATCCCCGTAGATTAATCACATCTTCTGCGCTGTAGGGGCGCGTAATACCTTCCCAGCGGGCGGTTTTCCACTCTTTTTCGATATGCTGGACTTGTTGGGTACGAGAGGTCGTCATAGCAGAGGTTCCTTTTTATTATCAGTCAGGATTAATCAAGCAATGCGTAGCCAGGTAGCGTCAGGAAGTCGATCAACTCATCTTGCGTGGTGATTTGCTCCATCAGCCGCGCAGCTTCATCAAAGCGCCCTCCGCTGAAACGGGCATCACCGAGCTCCTCTTGAATCACAAACATCTCTTCGGCCAGCATCTGGCGGAACAGCGCTTTGGTGATCACACGGCCATCGCTCAATGTCTTGCCGTGGCGAATCCACTGCCAGATTGAGGTACGGGAAATTTCTGCCGTTGCCGCATCTTCCATCAGCCCATAAATCGGGACGCAGCCATTGCCGGATATCCATGCTTCGATGTACTGCACCGCCACACGGATATTCGCGCGCATCCCCACTTCCGTACGCTCTCCCGGGCAAGGCTCAAGCAACTCTTCTGCACGGATGGGCGCATCGTGTTCACGACTGATTTCGAGCTGATTTTTACGCTCGCCTAACGCCCGATCGAACACCTCCATCACCGCATCGGCCAGCCCAGGATGGGCCACCCAAGTGCCGTCATGACCATTGTGAGCTTCCAGCTCTTTGTCTTTACGTACCTTATCCAACACCCAGTTATTGCGTTCCGCATCCTTACTTGGGATGAACGCCGCCATCCCGCCCATGGCGAACGCGCCACGGCGATGACAGGTTTTGATCAACAGCCGCGAATAAGCACTAAGGAACGGTTTTTCCATCGTCACCGACTGGCGGTCAGGTAGGACGCGATCGCTGTGGTTCTTTAATGTTTTGATATAGCTGAAGATATAATCCCAGCGGCCGCAATTCAGCCCAACGATATGGTCACGTAAGTGATAGAGAATTTCGTCCATCTGGAAAACGGCAGGCAGCGTTTCAATCAATACTGTCGCTTTGATCGTCCCGCGCGGCAGGTCAAAGCGATCTTCCGTGTAGCAGAAGACATCATTCCACCAGGCCGCTTCCTGCCATGATTGGGTCTTAGGCAGATAGAAATAAGGGCCGCTACCTTTCTTCAGCAGCTCCTGATAGTTGTGGAAAAAATACAGCGCGAAGTCGAACAGGCTGCCGGGAATCGCTTCTCCCTGCCAGGACACGTGTTTTTCAGGCAAATGCAAACCGCGTACCCGGCAAATCAATACGGCAGGATTGGGTTTCAGCTGGTAGATTTTTCCTGTTTCATTGATATAGGAAATCGTACCGCGTACGGCATCACGCAAATTGATTTGACCGTCGATCACCTTTTCCCAACTCGGTGACAACGAATCCTCAAAGTCCGCCATGAATACTTTCACGTTGGCATTCAATGCGTTGATCACCATCTTGCGTTCGACCGGACCGGTAATCTCAACACGACGATCCTGAAGGTCATCGGGAATACCGCGTATTGTCCATGCCTTATCACGAATGGAAGCTGTTTCTGAAATAAAATCAGGCAACTTACCCTGATCGATATTACGCTGTTGTACCTGCCGTTCGGCGAGTAATTGATTACGGGCTGGCGTGAAATGCGCGACCAGCTCCGTTAAGAAATCAATCGCTTCTTCCGTAAGAATTTGCTTCTCACCTTCGCCAAAACGCTGACTAAAGGCCAATTCTCTGTTTATCGTCTGCTGCATCATTCGTGGTTCCTTTTCAGATTCCGCTTCATTTATCAACAACCGCCAAATCGGCAAACCAGTATGTACATTTCTTAGCCGACAGGATTAAGCGTAATACAATAAAAAACAAAATCAAAAACAATTTCCATTTTAATTAAAAACAGAAAGTAACATCATGATAAAAATGAAAATTAAAATCAAAAAGGAAGAGAAATGACTTTCACTAACCAACAGAAATGAAAGGGTTCAGCACAAAAAAGAAAGGCACCCTTGAAGGTGCCTTAGAGAAAAGAAGGGGAATGGGTTAGTCCAGCGTAGGGTTCATCCGGCGTAAATCGTAAGGCGTAATCTGGTAAACATAGTAATTCAGCCAGTTAACAAAAAGCAGATGACCGTGGCTACGCCAGCTCGCTTTCGGTGCCAATTCAGGGTTGTCATTGGGGAAATAATTCACCGGAACGGCCGGATCCAATCCAGCATCGCAATCGCGGAAAAACTCGCCTGCGAGCGTCAAAACATCATACTCTGGGTGTCCGGTAACAAACGCCAGACGCTTATCCTTGCTGGCAAACAGGTAGACTCCAGCCTGCTCAGACTCAACCAGAATCTCTAAATCCGTATGCTGACGAATTACATCGGCCGGAAAATCCGCATAGCGTGAATGTGGTGCCAGGAATGTTTCATCAAAGCCGCGTGTCAACAACGCATGAGGTTGCAACGTTTGATGTAGGTAAACGCCGGATAGCTTTTCCTTGCGGGTCATCTTGGGAATACCGTAAAGGATATTGAGAGCAGCCTGCACAGCCCAACACACAAACAATGTGGAGGTAACATGCTCTTTTGCCCATTCGATGACACGTGCGATCTGTGGCCAATAAACAACATCGCAGAAATCAACCAATCCCAGCGGTGCGCCAGTCACAATCAGGCCATCAAAATTTTCGTCCTGAATATCGTCGAAATTACAGTAAAAGTTATTCAAATGCTCAGCCGGCGTATTCTTCGACTCGCGGCTATCGATACGTAGCAGTTGGATATCGATCTGTAAGGGGGAATTGGATAACAGGCGCAGAAACTGGTTTTCAGTCTCGATCTTTTTAGGCATCAGGTTCAGCACCAGCACTTTGAGGGGGCGAATTTCCTGCGTTTTAGCACGCGAGGACGTCATCACAAAGACGTTCTCATTCCGCAGAAAATTGACAGCTGGTAACTCATCAGGAACCCGAATTGGCATAACCTTATATCCTCAAAGCATACGTTTAAACGTTTAGACATCCAGATGCCCGAAGATAGCGAGTTTTTGTACTAATGTCGAGTGCTCAGCGCATAAGGTGAAAATGTTTCACTGTGTCCAGAGAACGCGCCACATGCTTTATCTTTTTTTCCTTGCCAGCTCAATCACTTCCGCATCAACCAACACCCGGGAGTGTTCTATTATAATCAGCCGTGCTCTCGGTGAAGCCGCAACAGTTATTTCCAGAAGAATACGTTCTTCAACCTGTGATAGCCCCCCTTCGTTCATTTCAAGCGCATGCATAACCAGCACATCCTGGCCGAATGTAAACCAGCCACGTTTGATAAATTTGTGGGCTAAATCCTGAAGAACCTTCTCTGCACGAAAAAAGTCAGCAACCAATAAGCGTGAATTACTAAAAACCTGGCTAGAGTCACTTACTTCCTGATGCGTCTCAGGATTACGCACAACCATTTTATTCTTACGGATCTGGATATATAAGATCGTCATTTATTTCCCTATATTTATTATTCCGTATGGGTTTCGACGTACAAACGGTGAAATCCACCCAAATTCCCCATAGCAAAAAGCCCCTGTCTTTCGACAGAGGCTTTCCACTTATTTGATGCCTGGCAGTTCCCTACTCTCACATGGGGAAACCCCACACTACCATCGGCGCTACGGCGTTTCACTTCTGAGTTCGGCATGGGGTCAGGTGGGACCAC
>NZ_JAULSZ010000002.1:0-631382 GCF_051707265.1 Pectobacterium sp. S5 | reverse complement strand
GCACGCATTCCCTGACAACGCAGGCAGTCCCGTGGCAAAGCAGAAGTTCAGAATCACCAACTGGCACATCTATAACAAAGCTCTAATCAACCGTGGCTCCATGACTTTCTGGCTGGATGATGAGGCGATTAAGTCGTGGCATGACACATCCCTGCCTTCAGCACGCGGAAGACCACAGCGCTATTCTGACCTTGCTATCACTACCGTTCTGATGATTAAACGCGTATTCCGGTTGCACCTGCGGGCTGCACAGGGCTTCATTGATTCCATTTTTACCCTGATGGACGTTCCGCTGCGCAGTCCGGATTACACCTGTGTCAGCAAGCGGGCAAAGTCGGTCAATGTCAATTTTAAAACGGTCACCCGGGGTGAAATCGCGCATCTGGTGATTGATTCCACCGGACTGAAGGTCTTCGGTGAAGGCGAATGGAAAGTCAAAAAACACGGCAAAGAACGCCGCCGTATCTGGCGGAAGCTGCATCTGGCCGTTGACAGCAAAACACATGAAATCATCTGCGCTGACCTGTCGCTTAACAACGTTACAGACTCAGAAGCCTTCCCCGGGTTAATCCGGCAGACCCACCGGAAAATCAGGTCAGCCGCCGCCGATGGCGCTTACGATACCCGGTTATGTCACGATGAACTGCGCCGTAAGAAAATCAGCGCCCTCATTCCTCCCCGGAAGGGAGCGGGTTACTGGCCTGATGAGTATGCGGACCGCAACCGTGCCGTTGCTAATCAGCGGCTGAGCGGAAGCAATGCACGGTGGAAATGGACAACGGAATATAACCGTCGCTCTATAGCTGAAACAGCCATGTATCGGGTAAAACAGCTGTTCGGAGGTTCACTGACACTGCGAGACTACGATGGCCAGGTTGCAGAGGCTCTGGCCATGGTACGAGCACTGAACAAAATGACGAAGGCCGGTATGCCAGAAAGCGTGCGTATTGCCTGAAAATCCAGCCAGCTACAGGGACGTACGCACGGAATCTTATTTATTCAACAAAGCCNCTACGATGGCCAGGTTGCAGAGGCTCTGGCCATGGTACGAGCACTGAACAAAATGACGAAGGCCGGTATGCCAGAAAGCGTGCGTATTGCCTGAAAATCCAGCCAGCTACAGGGACGTACGCACGGAATCTTATTTATTCAACAAAGCCTCAAGGCACTACACGCCAGCGTTCGGAAACCATGACCACACAGATCGGTTTTGGTGTCATAGCCCATTTTGCGCAGTGCCTTGTTGATGGTGTTTTCACTCATCGGCTTCATCGCATCATAACAGCCAGTCAGGATAAAGCCGTCATCACCGTTAACGTCATAGGTGAGGTCTTTAAGCTCTTCCAAAATTGCCAGTGCTTGATCGCATAGAGGAACATAATGTTTCCTGCGCATTTTTGCACCACGGCCAGAATGCTTTATCCCTTCAATGGCTTCACGTTGTTCAGGGATAACCCACAAAGTGCTTTTGAAATCGATCTCTGACCATCGGGCAAAGCGGAGTTCACTGGAACGGATAAAGATTAGTAGATTGAGTTTTATCGCCAATTGGGTCAGTCTGCTACGGCCTTTATAAGATTCAATACGTTCCAGTAGGGTAGGTATCTCTTCCAGTTCAATAGCGGGGCGGTGTTCGGTCTGGGGCTTCTGAACCGGACCTTCTAAATCATAGGCAGGATTGAAACGGATCATCTTTTGCTGGACGGCATAGCGCATGATGGCTGTGGCGTACTGTTTCACCCGCATAGCAATTTCCAGATAACCCAGCTTTTCTATCTTTTTGATGGGAACCAGCAGATCGCCGGTATCCAGTTCAGCAATATCTTTTTCACCTATGTCAGGAAACAGATAGGTTTCCAGTCGTATCCAGACAGAACGCTGATAATCTTCCGACCATGTGGTTTTGGTGGCAAACCAGCTTTTGGCGACGGTTCTGAAAGCGCGGGTATTGTTACGCTTCTCTTGAATGATTTTGTTGTCAGCCTGCTTTTTAGCGCTGGGGTCGATTCCCGCTGCTAACAGCTTTTTCGCTTCATTCCGGTGTTGTCTTGCATCAGCCAGTGAAACAGCAGGGTAGACGCCGATGGAAAACACCTTCTGTTTCCCTTCAAAGCGATAGCCTAACTGCCAGTATTTGGAACCGTTGGGATGTACCAGCAAGTAGAGGCCGAACCCGTCAGTGAGCTTTACCGCCTTTTCTGAAGGTTTGGCATTTTTTACTTTAGTATCAGTAAGTGACATGACGGTTCCCTCCGATTGCTGGTAAAAACGAAATCGAACCAGCTTTACCCGTATTTTTACCAGCAAAAGGGTATGGCTTCGAGTGTTTTTTAGTGAACGAGGGCGAACATGAAGAAGGGGATAACCAATTGATATAAAGCAAAAAAGCAGACGTCAGTGAACGTCTGCTTTCTTTAAATTGGCTCCTCTGACTGGACTCGAACCAGTGACATACGGATTAACAGTCCGCCGTTCTACCGACTGAACTACAGAGGAATCGGTTAAGTGCGACGGATAATAGCGGGAGTGTTTCAGCTTGTCAAAGGCTGTTATCGCTTGGTGCGTTTGATTGCCGAACTAATAACCAACATATTGAAATTATTGCTCAAGTTGAGCACTGGAAAGCAATAAAATGCGCTGATTAACGGGCAGGCTTGCACTCTAAAATAGCAGGGACTGCTTTAAGATGGTGCAGGTTGGCATTGGCTTGATGGCAGGTTTCCCAGACAAAATCGGGGGTGTTGGTTAGCAGAATCATTGCTTTTCCTTATTTTACCTGTGTCTTATCAATGAGGTATCACTTTTTCTTAGGCATAGAAACATAATATGGCGCGCTTTTTGCTACCTCTTTAGGGTAACTACTCAGGAGGCAGACATGAATCTTAGACGGCTCAAGTATTTTGTGAAAATCGTTGATATCGGTAGCCTGACACAGGCTGCTGAGTTGTTGCATATTGCACAACCGGCGCTGAGCCAGCAGGTCGCGACGCTGGAGAGTGAACTCGAAAAACAGCTGCTGGTACGGAGTCGGCGTGGTGTGACGCCCACTGAGGCGGGGAAAATTCTTTATTCTCATGCACAGACGATATTGTCACAGTGCGAACAGGCAAAGGATGCGGTGAGTGGCGCACGGCAATCAATGAGTGCCTAAGCGTTAGCCATAGAGCCAGCCATTTCCCGATGGCTGGCTACTAATCAGACTTTGTGTCAGATGTTCTATCAAAACGATGCTCTTTCTTATTTATTTTGTGAAGATCATCACAATTCATAGCATTATCGATCTTCCTCAAAACAGAGATTTTTGCTCTTAAAAATAAAATGGTTTTTTAGTTTTTTTATTTATTTGGTTTATTTATCTGCAACTTCATTTTATTGCTGCCGTGTGAATATGATTTCCTTAAAATGGTAATAGACACTAGCGGTCAGGCCATTCACAGTGTTACATTAATCTTCGTTATGTTTTCTCTAATCCTGTGCACCAAGAACAGGTGTTGCCTTATGGGTGTATGACGGTTATTTTTTTGATTAAGGAGTTCAAATGAATAATATCCTCTCTCATCTTTTAATAAAGTTGGCAGAAAAAGAAGTTGGAGAAAAAGCGCTTAATGCGAAGATTGAATCGTTAGAGATGCTTATTTTCGCTATTGTTTCAACACTTGATGACAGTAAAATCAATGAGTTAAACAGAAAAATAGAAGGTGTGGTTGCTGATGCTTCACAGCGGAAGGATGACCATAATTGCTTAGCTTTCGAACTATTGGCAAAAAACATCAATCGAATGACAACCGTTTCATTACGGGAATAACTTTCTTATATATCAATGGTGACGACATTAATTGTTCGCATATTAATTTTCGTATATCCAATTGAGAACTGTTTATATCCAATAATAGAGAATACTTGTGCTATGCGTGATTTTGCCGAAAAAAATTGAAGGCGCCGACGTTTGTCCGCGCCTTTCTTGCGTTTATACCTTTTACTTCACATCAACAGCCTGCTTCTTCCGACGAATAAACTGATAAGCAATAGCCAGAACAATAAACCACAGCGGCGTGACAATAAGCGCCTGCCGTGTATCTGGCTGTAATGTTAACAGTACAATAACAAATGCGAAAAAGGCCAGGCATATCCAGCACATGAAAATACCCAACGGCATTTTATAGGATGACTCGGCATGTAGCTGAGGGCGCTTTTTACGGTATGTCAGGTAAGAGCACAGGATGATGCTCCAGATGAACATGAATAAAATCGCGGAGACGGTGGTCACCAGCGTAAAGACCGTCATCACGTTCGGAATCAGGTAGATCAGCACCACGCCCGAAAGCAAACAAATGCAGGAAAACATCAACCCAGTCGAAGGAACCGCGCGTTTAGAGAGCCTACCGAAACTTTTCGGCGCATCACCTTGTTTCGCCAGGCCAAAGAGCATGCGGCTGGTGGAGAATACGCCGCTATTGGCTGAGGATGCCGCTGACGTCAGGACAACAAAGTTGATCATACTGGCGGCTGCAGGTAGGCCAACCAGTACGAACATTTCCACGAAAGGACTGCGATCCGCCGTAATTGCACCCCAAGGAGTGACGGACATAATCATGACTAATGCAAAAACATAAAACATGATGATGCGAATCGGGATGGCGTTAATTGCGCGGGGCAGCACGACTTTCGGATTTTTAGTTTCAGCGGCAGTGGTACCGACCAGCTCAATACCGACAAATGCGAATACGGCGATCTGGAATCCGGCGAAGAAACCGCTTATCCCTTTAGGGAACATGCCACCGTCATTCCAGAGGTTGGTAAAGGAGGCGACGTTTCCTGATGGGGAAGAGAATTGCATCATGACCAGCGCGACACCGACCACGATTAACGCAACGATAGCGACAATTTTGATCATCGCGAACCAGAATTCCATCTCGCCAAACAGCTTCACTGTTGCCAGATTTAGCGTCAGTAATAGCAGAACGCAAAGCAGCGAAGAGACCCACTGCGATAAATCAGGGAACCAGAACTGCGAGTAGGCACTAATGGCTACGACATCGGCGATCCCGGTTACGACCCAGCAGAACCAATAAGTCCAGCCGGTAAAGAAACCCGCCCATGGCCCAAGGAGGTCAGCAGCGAAATCGCTGAATGACTTATAGTTGAGGTTGGAGAGTAATAGTTCCCCCATTGCGCGCATGACAAAAAACAGCATAAAGCCAATGATCATATAAACGAAGATGATCGAAGGACCCGCCATGCTGATTGTTTTGCCCGAACCCATGAATAACCCAGTACCGATCGCTCCGCCGATGGCGATGAGCTGGATATGACGATTAGTCAGATTCCGTTGCAGTCCTTCTCCCTGTTCAGAGGCAAGGTCTGCGGCTTCTTTTGATTGTTCGACCATGTAAGTACACTTTCCTGTTTCTGTCTGTGATGTTTTTTTGAGCTCTTTGGCGGCTCTCGTTTGCGAAAATCTAAACATATAAGATAGCGCAACCGCAGTACTTATTACAGCGGATGTCTGAGATAGCCAGGCATAAAGAGGGCAGATAATGATGTAAGGTGATGCTGTATGTTTTCCGCCCTAAAATGAAGAGGATATAAAACGATGAGAAGCAGAGATAAATAGTCTGGGCAGGTTAACAAAATTACTAATCGCTAACAATGCTATTATCACGCATAAAAAATTAATATGAAGTGTTTGACAGGCGCGCCGGGGAGGAGAATAATCCTCCCCGTTGGGTCGTTAGCTCAGTCGGTAGAGCAGTTGACTCTTAATCAATTGGTCGCAGGTTCGAACCCTGCACGACCCACCAACAATTTCAATGACTTACGGTTTTTATTTCAATTTGTTATTATTTTGTTTTCTTTGGTTAGTTTCTTTTTAATTATATTTATTTTTAACGTTAATCGTATTTTCTGCATTAATTTATACTCTTTTTCATTTATTCTTCTCACTCTCATCACGATCTCCTTTACTTAATAAATGTGATATTTCCTAGCATGTTTTTATTCATATGACGCGTTAACGCCAAGTGGATAGATAAGATGGTTGATGATATCGCTGAACGTTATCACTTTTGATGGCGATAATGTGCCTCATACGTCCTGAAGAGTGGCGAGAAGGTGCTATGCTTAACCGA
This sequence comes from Pectobacterium sp. S5, assembly GCF_051707265.1. Lineage (NCBI taxonomy): Bacteria > Pseudomonadati > Pseudomonadota > Gammaproteobacteria > Enterobacterales > Pectobacteriaceae > Pectobacterium > Pectobacterium sp. S5. The sequence goes on along the minus strand of NZ_JAULSZ010000002.1, from coordinate 625,254 downwards.
TGGAATCGTTGACAGATCGTTTATGATGTGACGAGTTGTTTGCACAGGGTTGTGTTCATATCCACTGGGGCGGCGTTTAGAAGTTGCTGGAGTTTCCTGGTTAGCCATAAGCAAGTTTCTGCTTGATTTCGGAGGTTCATATGGGATTCGAAAAATTACTGGCTGTCATAGAAAAAAGTCACCAGGATCCAAAATCGGTTATCTCATTGTCTGAACTGAGCCAGGCAATCCATGAGATAATTTGTACGGAAAGCTCAAAAGAGTACAAAATAAATGAATGCTTCACCGAGCTGAGGGAACTGGTTGATGAAAGAAAAGCACTTTCCAGAAAGCAGTTCCTGGATAAAGCGTTGGTGATGGAATTAACGCTTTATAAAAAGAAAGAAGAGGCGCTGCTTTTGAAACTCATCAGTATCGGAAATAAATAGACTAGCGTCTCTATTTTTTAAATTAGGAAGGCAATACTAAATACTACTACACCGCCAGATCAAATTATTAAGATGGCGGTGTAGCAAATAGTGCTATTTACGGTAGCTGGTTTTGATTTGTTTAATCGTGTTATCAAAAACAGCGGCTTGCTCGGCATCTTCCAATTGAGCAATATATCTTTCCATATTGATGATAACTTTACCGGCATCTGCCTGGCCGATTGCTTTTAATAACAGCGTAACCATAGCCTTCAGGCAGGTAACCTCGTGGGCCAGTGTTTCAGCGGATGCAGCAGTAGAAAAATCTGCGTTGCTCATGTTTTCTCCTCAACAAGAAAAAGATGTTTTCCTTCGCCTGCTGCGGGCGTTACCGCTGACGCGACAGGCAAAACCAGATGGGCGGGAGTATAACATAAAGCATATTGTGGGTTGATATTATTCGCGGATAAAGCCATTTTAGTGACTGTTTTTTATGCATTTAACTTATATAAATAGCGTCTATATTTTGGATGTTTTTTTGTGGTAAAGGCTATAGATGTGTTTCGTTTAATACATATGATGTTCACTATGGACGTTTTTCACTGAATATATTATTTGTATAATACAGTGGCAGACGATGATAAAATTTCTAATCACATCCTGATTACAATAGTGACTTTTTATTGACAATCAAGATGTAAAGCCAATTGCATGCCATTTGATTTGCCTTGCTTTTTATACATTTTGTGCCAGTGAAGTGTTTATACTGTGTGGCGTATTTGAAATGTTAAGAATGTGATCAGCATACACCATCAGGTTAACGATATATTGTTATGATCGGGAATGCGCTTTATTCCTTCTCGGCATATTTTAAAATAGATATTCATATAAGTCTGTGTTCATTATTTTTTGAAACCAACGTAGTATCACCTGCAAGCAACTTTTTATGTAAGTGTTACTCCCTTTTTTGGAGAATTATTCTTTGATTAGCGTTTTTCTTGTTGATGACCATGAACTGGTGCGGGCAGGGATACGACGCATTCTTGACGATATCAAAGGTCTGAAAGTGGTTGGTGAGGCATGCTGCGGTGAAGATGCCGTCAAATGGTGCCGAAGCAATGATGTGGATGTTGTCCTGATGGACATGAGCATGCCGGGCATCGGTGGGCTTGAAGCAACGCGCAAGATCCTCCGTTTTACGCCAGATATAAAAGTCATCATGCTCACTATTTATACTGAAAATCCGTTGCCCGCTAAAGTGATGCAGGCCGGTGCCGCGGGATATGTGAGTAAAGCTGCCGCCCCTCAGGAAGTGATCTCCGCCATTCGCGCAGTACATGCAGGTAAACGGTATATTGCTTCTGATATTGCTCAACAGATGGCATTAAGTCAGTTGGAGCCGCAGACGGATGCGCCGCTTGAGTGTTTGTCTGAACGCGAATTACAGATTATGCTAATGATAACGAAGGGACAGAAAGTGACTGAAATTTCAGATCAGCTCAATCTTAGCCCTAAAACAGTGAACAGCTATCGCTACCGTATGTTCAGCAAGCTGAATATCAACGGCGACGTAGAGCTGACCCATCTGGCTATCAAGCATGGGCTTTTTACCGCGGAGACATTGTTAAGTAGTGAGTGAGAGTTTCGATGCTTCGGCATTTTTAAAAACGGTAACGAGCCAGCCTGGTGTCTACCGGATGTATGACGCCGGTAATACGGTCATCTACGTCGGTAAGGCAAAAGACTTAAAAAAACGACTTGCCAGTTATTTCCGCAGCCATGTCGCCAGCCGTAAAACCGAGGCATTAGTCAAAAGCATCAAGCATATTGATGTCACGATCACGCACACAGAAACTGAAGCCTTACTGCTGGAACACAACTACATCAAGCTTTATCAGCCGCGTTATAACGTCTTGTTGCGCGACGATAAATCCTATCCCATGATTTTCCTGAGCGGTGATGCTCATCCACGTCTAGCTGTTCACCGCGGCGCTAAGCATGCAAAAGGTGAATACTTCGGCCCGTTTCCTAACGGCAATGCCGTACGTGAAACGCTAATCTTGCTGCAAAAACTATTTCCGGTGCGCCAGTGTGAAAATAGCGTCTATCGCAATCGCTCTCGCCCCTGCCTGCAATATCAAATTGGTCGCTGCCTCGGGCCTTGCGTTAGCGGTTTGGTGAGCGAAGAGGATTATCAACAGCAGGTTGACTATGTTCGCCTGTTTTTGTCTGGCAAAGATCAGCAAGTACTGAATCAACTCATTTCCCGGATGGAAGCGGCCAGTCGCGATCTGCATTTTGAAGATGCAGCCCGGATACGCGATCAGATCCAGGCGGTTCGGCGGGTGACGGAAAAACAATTTGTTTCCGGCGACGGCGACGATCTGGATGTTATCAGTGTTGCCTTTGATGCGGGCATGGCCTGCGTCTATGTCCTGTTCATCCGACAGGGAAAAGTGCTTGGCAGCCGCAGCTATTTCCCCAAAGTACCTGGCGGTACGGAGTTGGGGGAAGTCGTGCAGACGTTTGTCGGACAATTCTATTTGCAAGGAAGCTTAGGCCGAACGCTTCCTACTGAAATTCTGCTCGACTTCACTCTGCCCGATAAAGATTTGCTGACGGAATCTCTGACAACGGTCGCGGGAAGAAAAGTACAGATTCAGACGAAACCTCGCGGCGATCGTGCTCGTTATTTAAAATTAGCGCGGACAAATGCTGCCACGGCGCTGGTCACAAAACTGTCTCAGCAGTCCACCATTCACCAGCGTTTGGCTGCGTTAGCTAACGTCTTGCAGTTGCCAGAAATCCACCGAATGGAGTGTTTTGACATCAGTCATACTATGGGGGAACAGACTGTGGCATCCTGCGTAGTATTTGATGCCAACGGCCCGTTACGTTCGGAATATCGCCGCTATAATATCAGTGGCATTACGCCAGGCGATGATTATGCCGCCATGGCGCAAGTCCTCCGACGTCGGTATGGTAAAACGCTGGATGACAGCAAAATACCGGATGTGATTGTTATCGATGGCGGAAAAGGGCAGCTCGGTCAGGCTCAGGCCGTGTTTGACTCGTTGCAAGTATCATGGGATAAAAACAAGCCGCTGTTACTTGGTGTCGCGAAAGGCAGCGATCGTAAAGCCGGACTGGAAACGCTGTTTTTTGAGTCGACGGGCGAGGGTATGGCACTACCGCCTGATTCTCCCGCGTTGCACGTTATCCAGCATATTCGCGATGATTCGCATGACCATGCCATTGGCGGACATCGTAAGAAGAGAGCAAAAGTAAGAAATACCAGTACGCTGGAGCTTATCGAAGGTGTCGGCCCTAAACGTCGTCAAACCCTGTTGAAATACATGGGAGGGCTGCAACCTTTGATGAATGCCAGTATTGAGGAGATTGCAAATGTTCCAGGAATTTCGCATGCATTGGCAGAAAAAATCTTCCATGCATTGAAACACTAGGGACAATGTTGCAACATACTCTTAGTATCCACTCCAGCCAGATAGTTACCTAAGCGCTATGCAATTTAATATACCGACGTTGCTTACCCTGTTTCGTGTTGCTCTTATTCCGTTTTTCGTGCTGGCGTTTTATCTTCCATTCGTCTGGGCACCGCTGCTCTGCGCGTTGATTTTCGTGTTTGCTGCCGTTACGGATTGGTTTGATGGTTTCCTCGCCCGCCGCTGGAAACAGACCACGCGTTTTGGTGCCTTCCTCGATCCTGTTGCGGATAAAGTGATGGTGGCTGTCGCGTTGGTGCTGGTTGCGGAATACTATCATTCTTGGTGGATTACGCTGCCTGCAGCGACAATGATCGCGCGGGAAATCATCATTTCAGCATTGCGCGAGTGGATGGCTGAAATTGGTAAGAGAAGTAGCGTTGCCGTGTCGTGGATAGGGAAGGTTAAAACCACGGCTCAGATGATGGCGCTTTTTGCTTTGCTATGGCGCCCAGAAAGCATTGTTGAAGGCATTGGTGTTGTGGCGTTGTACATCGCCGCCGTACTGACTTTCTGGTCCATGTTTCAATATTTGAATGCTGCGCGACACGATCTGCTTGAACCTTGATCGAAGCGCCGCAAAAACCAGCAAACGAACACGGCTACTTGATAATTTTATTGACTCACTGCGTCATGTCAGTAGAATGCACCGCATCAACAGCAACGCTGGTTTGTAAGAAGTTAAGATAATCAGTGAGTTCTGTGTTGCGGGAATAGCTCAGTTGGTAGAGCACGACCTTGCCAAGGTCGGGGTCGCGAGTTCGAGTCTCGTTTCCCGCTCCAATTTAAAACATCGGCAATTGCGGATGTTGGTCACTAAGACCTGAATATTTTGGCGCGTTAACAAAGCGGTTATGTAGCGGATTGCAAATCCGTCTAGTCCGGTTCGACTCCGGAACGCGCCTCCAATATTTATGCCCGGGTGGTGAAATCGGTAGACACAAGGGATTTAAAATCCCTCGGCGTTCGCGCTGTGCGGGTTCAAGTCCCGCCCCGGGCACCATTGATTTAACACGAATTAAAACAAGCACTTATGTGCAATGTCGTAGACCGCCGAAAGGCGGTTTTTTTGTGTCTGAAAAAAGGCAAGTGGCAGCAAAATGGCAGCAGCCTTCAGAAGGAGTAGTGATAATGGGCATTAATTCTTTAGATAAAATTAAGTGTTACTTAAAAGGCTTATGCTGCCTTACTCCTTTGTGTTGTGGCATCTATGCTGCAATTATGTACTTTATTGCCGGAAATATATGGAGCGGTTTAGGGAGTTTGTTGACCGGTACCGGAATATCTTGGGGAATAACGATTTCATTCATGTTGGGGAGACTTGAACTCAACATGAATTCATTGTGGTTTGGTTTATGTACGGCATTAGGCGTGATTGGAGTTTTTGCTGGAAGCAAGATGTTTGACCATCGCTACATCGAAGTTCGCCAAGAATTGACATTCGCCTTTCTGAATGCACCATTATACTGCAACAGTGACTTGAGTGAGTTAATGATAAAAGGGGCAGAACATTGTTCGACTCAATTATTATCTGACATGATGGATTTTAGCAGTCAAATGTCAAAGGCGATTCACTTGGATCCTGTATCCTCGCTGGTTGATAGCACTTATTCTGTAGGGCAAGATAAAAAAGTTGATAGATGCTTAGTTGACTATGTTGTGCTGAAAAAACAGTGTTCTAATGCCTTTTCCATGGTCGAAAAAAAATTTCCTGAACTTCTGCATTAGTACCAGTAGTTAAGTTAAGCGCCATTACTAACCTTTAGTTTCTGGCGCTTAATGATTTATAGAGCTAAATCCAACTGATTTTCACCCTTGTGACTGGGAACGATATTGGTGGAACACCTGCGCCAGGTGCGGATTTTTTTTCAGTGATTCATCAATGTGTGTCATGTTAGTAAAGCAGTGCCCGGCCCTTTGGGTATTTTATCGCCATGACAACCCATCAAACAAAACCCAGAGGATATATTAAGAATATCTGGGCTAATACTGGACTCTCTACGATACGTACAAAACGACGAGAACTTCAGAAAAAAATGGTCGTAATAATTATTACTCTATCTGGCCCTGCTTAGGTGGGGCTGTTGTCCCGTATTACCACGATTTTAATGGCATAAATGACAGTTGATATAAATATGCCCTGAGCTGGAAACCCAAGGCTGTGTTTATGGATCCTCATTTATTTAGTGAACTTCATCGGGGCGTTTACTTTTTAATCTTAGCTTGTTCAGCCGCGAGTCTTTCTACAGCACTAGCGCGGAGCATAGCTAGCTGTTCAAGTAGTCCTTTTGCATCCACCATAGGGTGAGGCTGGTCAGGCTGACGTACTTTTAGCTGATCTTGCACTTCAATTTGACCGTTACTAAAAGGATGTGCGGTGAGATGAACTGTAATGGGGTGTTTGGTATCTTCTACCATCGCTTTGATGCGATCTATGCTTCGAATATAGGCTTCAACCTGCTGTGGACTATCGATAGCGTTTAGCCCTAATCCACCAATGGTAATTGCGCGGTAAGTGTTATTTTCCTCTTTGACATCGAATACATAAGATGTGGTTCCCCAAGTGTGACCGGGTGTCATGTAGGCGTGAAATGTCGTATCACCGACGGTCAACGCGCTACCATCTTTCACCAAAATATCTGTGGCAGCAGGAGCAGGTATCGTCCACGTGTCAGGTTTTCCCTGTGTACTTTTTGCATCCAACTGTGCTTCCTTCCAGCCTTCCTCCGACATGACAAAACGTGCATTGGTTAGCGCCTTGAGTTTAGAAACGCCACCTACATGATCAAAATGCCCGTGTGTCAGCAGTACCATTCTGATCTCTGCCGGGTCGACGCCGATTTTCTTAATATTCTCGATCAGTTGGTCCGTAAATTCACCATACAGCGTATCAATCAGTACCGGGCCCTCACTGGTTTTGATAAGCCAGGCTGAGACCCAGCAAATGCCGACATAATAAACATTGTCAAAGGCTTGGTAGGGTTCGACAGTCTGTGCCTTTGTATCATTCAGCCAACGTCCAAGTTCCGCAGGCATTTTGCCGCTGCTTCCAAATTGGCTGAAAAGTTGGTTGATGGTTGATGATGGACCGCATCCTGTCAGTGTGGGGTTGGCCGTGCTAGTTATTTCTGCATCCGGTGAGGGGAGCGAGTGAGCCGTAGCAGCCATATTGAATAAAAGTAAGAAAGTAGCCAGAGGTGTAAGACGTTGGTTCTTCATTTTTTATCTCTTGTCTAGATAATAAAGCCCAGACTATAGTTGCTAAATTCGGACGAATAAATACGAGGTAATGCAAACTAACGTTGCATATTTCGAACAATATGAGGGTTTATGGACCGCTTTGTTGCCATGCAGGTATTTGTGGATGTGGTTGAGTTAGGGAGCCTAACTGCCGCAGCGAACAAGCTGGATATCTCGCGAGCCATGGCTACGCGCTATATCGCGTCATTGGAGAAAGCATTTGGCGTTCGTCTATTGCATCGCTCCAGTCGCAGTTTGGGATTGACGAGTGCAGGGAGCGAGATTTTGTCCTATTGTCGACAAATTTTAGCGTTGAATGATGATATTGGCGCTGCCCTTGAGAGTAAAAGCCAAGAGCCTAATGGCTTGATCCGGGTTGCTAGCAGTATTTCATTTGGCCAATCCTATCTAGCCGATGCACTGAGGCGCTACTCTGCCCAATATCCCAAAGTTTCCATTGAGATGGTGTTAAAGGATACGTCAATAAATCTGGTGGAACAGCGTATTGATCTGGCTATTCATGTCGGTGACAAACTCGATCCGACGGTGATTTCACGCCAGCTGACCCGCTGTGCTTCGGTCGTTTGCGCAGCGCCCGACTATCTGGCACGCAACGGAACGCCCCAACGGCCAGACGATCTCAGGCAACACAACTGCTTGTACCACACGCGTTTTGGTCGTGTCTGGCGCTTCCAAGCCCCATCGGCTAACGGTGTAGGTCTGGTAATGGATGAAGTGGGCGTTACGGGCAACTTTGCAGCGAATGATAGCATGGTGCTTCTGCATGCCGCGCTTGCGGGTGAGGGCATCGTTCATTTACCCGCTTTTACGACGGATCCTTACCTTCGTACCGGCGCACTGGTTCGCGTTCTGACAGACTACGCATTGCCAGAGTTGGGGGTCTATGCGTTATATTGTTCACGCAAATACTTACCCACCAGCACACGTACGTTACTGGATTTTTTGCTTAATGACTTGTCGAGCGGCTAGATTTATGGCGCTAAGAGGCTAACCATATCTCTGTAACAGGCGTGTTTGTTGTCATTACGCGAGCTGTTGACCTTGTTCCGCCATTTCTTTTATACGTTCTTGTACTTTGAGATCTAACGCCATGCGTTCTTCTGCTGGCATTGCCTCGTATTGCTCCTTGGATATTCCCATGGAGGCGAGTACGGAGAAGAATAATCTTTCTTCATGAGACATGGAGACCCAATCCATAAACTCCTGTGCTGCTTTCGAGCGTTGAGGCTCAACTTTAGCACTGGGTTCGTGTCTGGAGATTTGCCCGCTATCCTTTGCTTTCTCAAGTGCCATTTTGAACGTATCTTCACTTGGCGCAATAGCGTGCTTACTGGTCTGGGCAAATAACAGATTAGCCCCCTGAATATCCGATGCGATCATATGAACTCTCCTTAGTTAGATAGTATAGATACTCACACAGTCTGAAGGGGGCTATCGAGGAGATACCATCTGGATATATGTTTAATTCACATGATTAGCTGTGATTTTGGAAGGCGGTTGGAGGATTAAGTGGCAAGTTGATGTGGCATAAAGCGATGTTTTCATCGCCGTTAAGGAACGGCGACAAATACCGATATTACTATCGGTGAATTTTTATCTATCTGATTTTTCGGCATAAAAACTTATCTTTTATCACGCCATCAAAGAAACGACCTTTAGAGACGACAGCGTCAGAAATAAATTTTTTATAGATAGATTCAGGCACGCTAACATATTGATAGATATCTTTATTATTAAATTCTATCTCAAGGTTGTGCGTCTTTGGATCGTACCCAATGGAATAAATTCGTGACGATGATACCTGCTGTCGCTGCAATGTTCGTTCCTCCCTTGTGCAAAATAAGATCAAACTATAAAAAGATTCACTGCATGACATATTGTCGACGATCATGCTTATTTATTGAATATGTATCAAATTTTTGGCGGGTTGGTTAGTAAAATCGTTGGTTTATCGTTTTCATGCTATGAATTTGTTCAATGGAGGGCAATTCATCTGTTTGGCTAGGGGAATGATGCAAACCTGCGATGATGAATAGCGAGCTATTCTTTTCGGCTGTGAGCTGAAGTGCAGGCTTGCAACAAGCTAAAATGATTATTCTTCCGGCGCGTATTCAATCCTGTTTCTGCCGTTGGCCTTGGCCTGATAGAGCGCATCATCTGCTGCCTTTATCAGGCATTCATAATCTGGATGACCGCTATAGACGGCGATGCCTGCGCTTATGGTCATTGTAACGCTTTCACCGTTTTGAAGATAAATAGGGTGATCCTGGATTTTCTTTCTCAGCCGCTCGATGATGGTGTAGGCGGCGACTTTAGGCGTTTCAATAAGCACGATCATAAATTCTTCCCCGCCGTAGCGGAAAACATAGTCGCTGTTCCTCGTGCTCTCATATAGCACTTCTGCAATCCTTTTCAGGATGCTATCACCAGCGGCATGGCCATAGGTGTCATTCACGGTTTTAAAATGGTCAATATCAATCATGGCGATGCTGAGCGAGGTGTTTGAGTGCATTGCCAGCGATATTTCATGTCTAAGAATGGTTGGCAGGAAGCGACGGTTTAACAGAAGGGTCAACGTATCCTTACCGCTTTCCAATTTTTGGACTTCATCAAATAGCGATCCCAGCAGCATATTTATTTTATAAATTTTGCTTCTGACCGTTTTAAGTAGCGGGGCGTAATCCTGTTGTGTCAGTAGTGCGGTAGTACTATGGCCGCGAATGTAGTCATCCGTTTCTGTCATGATGGAGGCGATAGTGCGTATCCCCTGAATATTACTGAAACTGGATTTCCCCTTATGGTTAAACCACAGGCCAAACTCCGAATCACTCAGGTCCTGGATGCTGGAAAGAGGCGTACCAGTGGCAACACTAAAAATAAAGGCATTTTCCCAATTTAGCAGCGATGCATTTTGGCGCTCTCTCTCCATACTGGCATTTTCCAGAATAGAAAATAGCCGATAGGACTCTTCATTTTTGGCTGCCAGATCGTGCGATTGTGAATAGGTTTTGCTCATTATCTCTATGGCGATATCCATAGAGATAGAGGCAAAACGCATGGCATCAAAGCATAGCGTTTTATCCTCTGCCACCCGTGCGATGTCTTCATAAAGGTGCCATTTTAGACGCCGAGCTCCGCGCTCAACGAGATCGACGGGAATACCAATACGCGCATGAATCTGACCTATTTTCTTTTGGTGGTTAATCAGGTCAGCCAGACGATCTCCCGTATTCGTTAAAATGTCCACTATCCATTTGCTCATCGATCCATGGAGTCGATCGTGGACTTGCTGACTGGAAAGAAATAGGGAGGCTTCTTGATCTTTGAGCATGTAGGAGTAGAACGCGTCAGCAAAGTCGGAGGCTTTCTGATCGGCGAGGGTTCGCAGTAGATTAAAAGATTTCTGTGAGGTTGTGGCTATCAGTTGCATCCATTCTGATGCTATGACTTGATTGTAGTCTGACTCACCGTTATCTCTCTGTTCATTAACGTTCAATAGTTCGTTCAACTTTTAATCTCTTTTGCGAATATGTCTGATGTACTAGGATAGAAACGATCAATTTTTTGCCTGAATAATTGATATGTAATGACAGAGAGGGTCAATATGGCGTTGTTAAAAACAAATAAAATTAATCATTTCATACAGGTACTATTCCTACCGTAGTTGTAAATGATAATGCTGTTTTTTTGATGTTAGAAGCTATTTTGAGATAAATTTATGAAAGTTAATGATCTGGTTACGGTTAAAACCGATGGAAAGACGCGGCGGGAAGGGACGATTCTTGCTGTAGAAACGTTTCAGGAAGGGATAATGTATTTAGTTGCATTAAAAGATTACCCAGCTGGTATCTGGTTTTTCAATGAGGTTGATAGCAGAGACGGTACGTTTGTTGAGCCAAAGATCTTGCCAGAAAAAGAGTAAAGGGGAACGCCGCAGTATACGAGCATTGTCCGAGTGAACAATGCTCGCAGTGGCTTTGATATCAGTATTAGAACGTTTCCCAGTTACCGTTTTCTGTATTAGCCTGACGGGGGAGGGCGAGTGATGAACGGCCCTTGGCGGCGAGAGCGTTCGGCCGAGCAGGCGCTGAATTTGATAAATGGCTGGATAACTTAAATGTCGCAACTGCACGGGTAAGCAATGCAGCTTGCTCCTCTAGCGATGCGGCGGCAGCGCTGGCTTCCTGAACGAGCGAAGCATTCTGCTGTGTCACGCTGTCCATTTCAGATATCGCCTGACCGACCTGAGTAATTCCCCGGCTTTGTTCGTCAGAAGCAGAAGCAATCTCACCCATGATGTCGGTGACGTTAGTGACGGCATCGACGATCTCTTTCATCGTTTGACCCGCGTTATCAACCAGAACAGAACCACTGCTGACCAGATTTACCGATTCAGAAATCAGCGTTTCTATCTCTTTTGCGGCTTGAGCACTGCGCTGTGCGAGGCTGCGAACTTCACTTGCTACGACGGCAAAACCGCGACCTTGCTCTCCCGCTCTAGCTGCTTCAACCGCCGCATTGAGTGCGAGAATATTCGTTTGGAAAGCAATGCTGTTAATAACGCTGGTAATCTCGGATATTTTCTTTGAGCTACCTGAAATACTGTTCATCGTGTTCACAACGTTTGCAACGATCTCACCGCCTTGCTTGGCTTTTCCTGAAGCATTTGCCGCGAGCTGGCTGGCATGGTGCGCATTTTCTGAGTTTTGCTTCACGGTTGCGGTTAATTGCTCCATGCTTGCCGCAGTCTGTTCAAGTGCTGCGGCTTGCTGTTCGGTTCGCGAAGAAAGGTCGGTGTTACCGGATGAAATCTCCGTTGAACCTTGGTAAATAGAGTCTGCGCTTTCCCGAACGGTAGTGACGGTCGTGACCAGAGAAGACTGCATTTGTTGAACGTTGCTGGCTAGCGTGCCAATTTCATTCCTGCCATAACGGTCCGACATTTGAGTCAAATCACCTTGCGCAATGCGCTGAATTCTCAGGACCAATTGATTTATTGGTTTGATGAGGATCCCGCGCAGCAGGAAGAACGTCAGAAGCGTTAAAATGGTGGCCAGCGCAAAACTGCCGCCCATCAACGAATATCCAAGCAGTGCATTTTTATGCGCGGTTTCGTTTAAGTCTTTCGCTCTTTGTGTGCGGTAAGCGACAGCCTCTAGCAAAAATTTGTTATAGGCCAAATCTAAAACCCGGGTTTCTTCGGATTCGAGAGTGATAACCTCTTCAAACAAGCCTTGTTTTGCCGCGGTGAGCATCAGCATAAGACCTTGGTTGACGTACGCGTCATAGGACTTACGCAGATCGCCGTCCAACGCCATATCTTGAGGTGTTTTAACCGGGCGTTGTTCATAAACAGTGAAGGCTTTTTTTGATTGTTCCAGACGCTGTTCAGCCTGTTTCAGGTTGTCGTTGAAGACCTGCGAATCACCAATACGAGCAGCCGCTGCGGCCTGAATGAGCAGCAGACGTGCGGTGCGAAGGTGGTTGGAACTGTTTGAGATCCCCATTCGGGTATCGATTTCTTGTGTGACGTCGTCTAATGACTGATTGCTGCTTTGTAGAAAATAGCTGGATGTGCCGATAGATGCTGCAAATAACAGCATGATACCACCCAGAATAATGATGAATAAGGGAACTAGCCGTAAATTGCTCAGCATGCCGGCCTCGGCGTGCTGCTCAGACCTTGACGTTATTTTCATATCCATTCGCTCATTCTCAGGAATTTATGATTTACCATGCCACTCGCTGCGGCATTGGCGTTTAGGTTTTAGTGTCTACATTAATGACAATTCATTAGCTAAACAACCAATGTAAAAGATAATCGGCATATATTGAGAAACCTTAATCAAATTCGATGCGATCCCGATCACGTTTTTAACTCTTTAAAAAGAAAAGAGAAATACGTGATGCGAAATCATACAGATTGATAATAAAAAATAAAGAGTCTACCTCCTAACTTTATTTGTCTGAGGTTCAACGCTATTATGGCGAGTCTATCTTCGGAGGGATTTTTCTTGGAAAAGCGTACGCATTTTTTTTCTGATAAAAAAGTTGTTTTTTTTATCGCCACATTATGCTGTTTGCTCTGGGGAAGTGCTTATCCGGCAATTAAAAATGGCTATGAGCTGTTTCACATTGCAGATAATGATATTCCTGGAAAACTCGTTTTTGCAGGCTACCGGTTCGCGTTTGCTGGGCTGTTGCTCTTGGCACTTGCTGTGTTAAGCGGACGCTCTATCGGGCGCTTTCAGCGTGGGCAGTTAGTTCAGTTAACTACCCTGGGAATATTCCAGACATCGCTGCAGTATGTTTTTTTCTATATCGGTCTGGCTTATACCACCGGCGTTAAAGGTTCGATCATGAATGCAACCAGTACTTTTTTCAGCGTACTGCTAGCTCATTATCTATACCAAAATGATAAATTAAATATCAATAAACTAATTGGTTGCATATTAGGTTTCGTCGGTGTGATGGTCGTTAATATCAACAGCAACGGAATGAACATTGGTTTTACGCTGTTAGGTGATGGATTCGTTGTTATTGCCGCATTTATTTTGTCTGCATCGACTATATATGGTAAGCGAATATCACAAACGATGGATCCAACCGTTATGACAGGTTATCAACTGGCTATTGGCGGGATTATTTTGACCATATCCGGATACTGTACCGGCGGGACACTCATCATACCTGATTGGAAAGCGGTGCTGATGCTAGGTTACCTTATTTTGCTTTCTTCAGTCGCTTTTTCATTATGGAGCCAATTGCTGAAATATAATCGGGTCGGTATGGTCGCACCATTTAATTTCCTTATCCCTGTCTCTGGTACGCTGTTGTCAGCACTGTTTCTTAATGAAAGCATTCTGGAGTGGAAATATTTCTTTGCACTTGTCCTGGTATGTTCAGGTATTTGGCTGGTTAACCGAATTGTGAAAAGCGATCGGAAAACGCCTCTGTGATCCAACGCATCTATCGTCCTGAAGGCACTGTTTGTAGCGTGATGTTTGAGCTCGTTGAAGCAGCGAACCACTTCATGCTGCAGTGCCTGCACTCAATCCCAGAAAATCACTAATTTATTTAATATCAATGAGCTAACTCTTTATCTACCTTTTGCTAGTAGTTCGATTGCTTTGTTGCCATTGGTTTGTATTCTGATAGGGATAGATAAATATTGCTTCATAACATGAGGTTAAGAGTTTTTTGGGTAAAAAGTGTAAGTTTTTCGTGAAAGGTATAAACTTACATAAAGGAGTGTGTTCTGGGCTCAAGGGATTTTTTGTATATCTATCATTTATATAGCAAGCAAATTGTTTCTTTTTTATTATTTTCAATGCTCTTTTTTGTAACGTTTAGTGTGCGATTTTGGCGGGAAAATAGGCATAAAAGTGATCAGACCAGACAGGGTTTAGCTCATAATGCTTTCATTTGTGTGATCTGTGTCACATAATGGCCAAAATCATTCTTCAGTCGCGTTGTATGTGCTACGGATTAGGCGGTACAGTTGCGCTGTTTTAGGATTAATCCTATGCTTTGGTTGAAGCAAATCTTCAGGGTGGAACTAGAAAGCAACGGATGAACGGATTCGCAGCGTGATGCGTAAAGTTGGCAAGTAACGATTGCCCGAATAAGAAATGATAAAGTAGTAACTCGCAGTATCTGGCACCGATAGTTTTTTATGCCATCAATGGAGAGTGATTTTCGAACTGGGCGATATGGTCTATCACCTAACTTATGTTTTAAACATAGCCTGTCGGGATGGGAAATATGGGTACCTCTGAATTACTCAAACACATTTATGACATTAATCTGTCTTATTTGTTACTGGCGCAACGCTTAATTAATGATGAAAAAGCTTCTGCAATGTTTCGTCTGGGAATCAATGACGAGATGGCAGATATCTTGATGCAACTGACTTTACCGCAGATGGTGAAATTGGCAGAAACTAACCAACTGATATGCCATTTCCGCTTTAACGATCACAATACAATCAAAGTCTTGACTCAGGAATCACGTGTGGATGATTTACAGCAAATTCATACGGGGATTTTGTTGTCGAGTAACTTATTACAACAGTTAACTTCGAAAGAAGAAAACCTGCCTAAGAAAAGGGCATAAGTAATGGCGGAGAAAAGTATTGTTCAGGAGGCGAAAGACATCCAATTGGCGATGGAGCTCATTTCGCTCGGTGCTCGTTTACAGATGCTGGAAAGTGAAACTCAGTTAAGTCGCGGACGTTTGATTAAACTGTACAAAGAACTTAGAGGAAGTCCGCCGCCAAAGGGAATGCTACCTTTTTCAACGGATTGGTTTATGACCTGGGAACAGAATATTCATTCATCAATGTTCTACAACGCTTACAGCTTTTTAATCAAGAATGGGCAGTGCAGCGGTGTTGAAGCGGTTATTAAATCTTATCGACTTTACCTGGAACAGTGTGCGCCGCAGAGCGATTCTCCACTGTTGGCATTGACGCGTGCCTGGACATTAGTCCGGTTTGTTGACAGCGGTATGCTGCAACTATCGTCATGCAATTGCTGCAAAGGGATGTTCATTACCCACGCTCATCAACCTAAAAACAGTTTTGTTTGTAGTTTGTGCCAACCCCCTTCCAGAGCGGTAAAAAGGCGTAAACTTTCGCAAAATCTTGCCGATATAATACCTCAACTGCTGGATGAACAGGTAAAACACGCAGTCTGAGCCTGTAGCGATTTGTGAATCTATCACTGTGTGTTGTGAAGGCGGTGATAGATTTCTTCCTCTAGAACGTCCTGGCTACGGCTCCGCAGTTTTATCTCTCTTTCCGCCCACCTTTTTTATTATAAGGATTTCTTGTGCTGGTTATATTGGGTTATATCGTAATTGTGGCCTCGATACTCGGCGGTTATCTCATGGTCGGTGGGGCCTTGGGTGCGCTTTATCAACCTTCGGAGCTGCTGATCATCGGTGGTGCGGCGGTAGGTGCTTTCATCGTTGGTAACAATGGAAAGGCGATAAAAGCAACACTACGTGCACTACCTCTTTTGGTCAAAAGTTCCAAGTACAATAAAGCATTGTATATGGACCTCATGGCCTTACTCTTTCGAGTGATGGCCAAATCTCGCCAGCAAGGCATGCTTTCCCTGGAGTTTGATATTGATAATCCTCGGGAGAGTGAAATCTTCTCGAGCTATCCGAATATTCTTGCTGACAATACCGTCGTTGAGTTTATTACCGATTATTTGCGTTTGATGGTCAGCGGTAACATGAATGCGTTTGAGATTGAAACGCTGATGGATGAAGAGATCGAGACAATTGAACATGAAAGCGAAGTACCCGCGTCCAGCTTGACGATGATGGGTGACGGTCTTCCTGCATTTGGTATCGTCGCTGCCGTTATGGGGGTTGTTCACTCACTGGCCTATGTTGACCGGCCTGCTGCTGAGTTGGGTATGATGATCGCTCACGCCATGGTGGGTACCTTCCTGGGTATTCTACTTGCTTACGGCTTTGTCTCCCCATTAGCCGCGTTACTGCGTCAGAAAAATGCAGAAAAAATCAAAGTACTGCAGTGCATTAAAATCACATTATTGTCGAGCCTTAATGGCTACGCTCCACAAATTGCCGTTGAATTCGGTCGTAAAACGCTGTACTCAACGGAGCGTCCTTCCTTTACCGAATTGGAAGAGCACATTCGTCGTGTGAAATCGCCGACTCAGCAAGCGTCGGACAGTAACGCATGAAACATCAGCATCCCATTATTCGCAAAAAGCGTAAGTCTGGACATGGGGGCCACCATGGTGGCTCCTGGAAGATTGCCTACGCTGACTTTATGACAGCAATGATGGCATTGTTTCTTGTAATGTGGCTTATCGCGATTTCTACGCCAATGCAGCTCGCCCAAATCGCAGAGTATTTTCGTACCCCGCTAAAAGTTGCATTAACTTCTGGCTCTAAATCAAGCGACAGTTCCAGCCCGATTCCGGGTGGGGGGAATGATCCCACCCAGCAAGATGGTGAAGTGAAAAAGGCCATCAAGACAGATAACGTAGAAAAGAAGCTGGATCAGGTTCGACTCAATAGATTACGTGAACGCCTTGATCAGTTAATTGAAGCCGATCCTCGCTTACGTGCACTCCGTCCACATCTGTTAATTGAAATGATTGAGGAAGGGTTACGTATCCAAATCATCGATAGTCAAAATCGCCCCATGTTTAAAACCGGGAGCGCGCAGGTTGAGCCCTATATGCGAGATATCCTGCGTGCGATAGCGCCTATCATGAACGATTTCCCCAATAAGCTGAGTATTTCCGGTCATACCGATGATGTTCAGTATACGACAGGGGAGCGTGGTTATAGTAACTGGGAATTGTCCGCAGATCGTGCCAATGCATCACGCCGAGAGCTTATTTTTGGGGGCTTGTCTGATGGAAAAGTTTTGCGCGTTGTGGGCATGGCTGCGACAATGAGCCTCAAACAGGCGGCAGGTGGAAGCGATGCGATTAACCGACGTATCAGTTTGCTGGTATTGAGCAGACAAGCTCAAAAGGATATTGAAGAAGAAAATGCAGAAAGCTCTGCTGTAAATATAGACAAGGTGGAAAATTTACAAAATATGGAGTTGGATAAGCCTAAACCTACCACTCCGGCTGCCGAAAATAGTGATAACAACAATACGAGTGGAAGTGGTGGGGCATCGCCACAACCAACTAATGGAGTTCCTGCTCCAGAGCGTCAACAGCCAACCACCGCGTTGCCTGCTGCGCCCGATAGCCAGGCGACGCCTTCTCAATAAGCCGCGATTCACAGCAGAGGTGACCACGTGAGCATGGACATGAGTGCTTTCTATCAAACGTTCTTTGATGAAGCAGATGAATTACTGGCAGATATGGAACAACACTTATTGTTGTTGGATCCGTCAGAACCCGACACCGAGCAATTGAATGCGATTTTCCGTGCTGCGCACTCCATAAAAGGAGGGGCTGGCACATTCGGCTTTAAAGCATTGCAGGAAACTACGCACCTGTTAGAAAACTTACTCGATGGGGCAAGACGTGGCGAAATGCGTCTTAGCACTGATATCATCAACCTGTTTCTGGAAACAAAAGACATTATGCAGGATCAGTTGGACGCTTATAAAACCGCACAGGAACCCAATGCTGAAAGCTTTGAGTATATCTGTCAGGCCTTGCGCCAGCTTGCTCTGGAGTCTAAAGCCGATGGTGACGCAGCCCAATCTGATGCGTCGGCTGTAACACAGCACTCTGCTAGCCCAGCATCTAATGGTAAAGGTGAAATGCGTATCGCATTAACCGGCCTGAAGTCTCAGGAAATACCTCAGATGCTGGAAGAGCTTGGTAATCTGGGGACGGTTAAAGATCCGCACCAGACTGACACTAGCGTAGAAGTGACATTAGTGACGTCTGAAAGTGAAGACGATATTAGTGCGGTGCTGTGTTTTGTTCTTGAGCCAGAGCAAATCAGCTTCAAGTCTGCCGTCGCCAGCAAACCTGCCGTCGCTGAAGTCGTAGAAACATTGGCTGTTGTTGAAGCACCTGTCGCCGTCGCTGCTCCAGTTGCGCCGTCTGCACCAGTTGCTGCAAAACCGCAAGCTGCACCGGAAAATGGAAAAAATAAAGCAAAAACCGGTGATACCAGTATTCGTGTAGCGGTTGAGAAGGTTGACCAGCTTATCAACCTCGTCGGTGAGTTAGTGATTACGCAATCCATGCTGGCACAACGCTCAAGCGAACTCGATCCTGTGGCGCACGGCGACCTGCTCAATAGTATGGGTCAGTTGGAACGCAACGCCCGCGACCTGCAAGAATCGGTTATGTCCATCCGTATGATGCCGATGGAATATGTATTTAGTCGTTTCCCTCGATTGGTTCGTGATCTGGCTGCGAAATTGGATAAGCAGGTCGAACTAACGCTGATGGGGAGCTCGACTGAGCTGGATAAGAGTTTGATCGAACGTATTATCGATCCTCTGACACACTTGGTGCGTAACAGCCTCGATCACGGTATCGAATCTCCAGATAAACGCGTTGCTGCAGGTAAAGCTGCTGTTGGTAACCTGACGCTTTCTGCGGAACATCAGGGTGGTAACATCTGTATTGAAGTTATCGACGATGGAGCTGGGCTCAACCGCGAGAGAATTCTGGCTAAAGCCTTGTCTCAAGGGCTAGCAGTAAGTGACTCGATGTCTGATGAAGAAGTGGGCATGCTGATCTTTGCTCCAGGCTTCTCAACCGCTGAGAAAGTCACGGACGTCTCTGGTCGTGGCGTCGGCATGGACGTGGTGAAGCGGAATATCCAGGAAATGGGTGGTCATGTTGAAATCCACTTCCAGGCTGGAAAAGGCACGACGATCAGAATCCTGTTGCCATTAACACTTGCTATCCTCGATGGCATGTCCGTTAAAGTTAACAAAGAAGTCTTTATTCTCCCGCTTAACGCCGTGATGGAATCCTTGCAGCCGCAGTCCGAAGACCTGTACCCGTTAGCCGGCGGAGAGCGAGTATTGCAGGTTCGTGGTGAATATTTACCTCTCGTTGAACTGTTCCATATCTTTGATGTGGATGGCGCTAAGACGGATGCTACTCAGGGTATTGTCGTTATCCTGCAAAGTGCGGGTCGACGTTATGCCTTGTTGGTCGATCAGTTGATTGGTCAACATCAGGTCGTCGTCAAAAATCTGGAAAGTAATTATCGCAAGGTACCAGGCGTTTCAGCCGCTACCATCCTTGGTGATGGCAGTGTTGCGCTGATTGTGGATGTTTCAGCGTTACAAGCGCTTAATCGTGAAAAGCGTGCGGTTGAAACTGCTGCTTAATAAAACAGATTGTTAATAAAGGGTGGAAAACATGACTGGACTTGCAAGCGTCACGAAATTAACTGGCGAAACAGTAGGACAGGAATTCCTGATTTTTACGCTGGGTGACGAAGAGTACGGCGTTGATATTTTAAAAGTACAAGAAATTCGCGGTTATGACCAGGTAACGCGTATTGCCAACACACCTTCCTTCATTAAAGGTGTCACCAACCTACGCGGTGTCATTGTACCGATCGTTGACTTGCGCATTAAATTTGCCAAGCAGGATGTTGAATACGACGACAACACGGTTGTTATTGTTCTGAACCTTGGCCAGCGTGTTGTCGGTATTGTCGTAGATGGCGTGTCTGATGTGTTGTCATTGACTACAGACCAAATTCGTCCTGCGCCGGAGTTTGCTGTAACACTGTCAACAGAGTACCTGACTGGTTTAGGCTCTCTGGGCGAGAGAATGCTGATTTTGGTTGATATCGAAAAACTGTTGAGCAGCGAAGAAATGGCGCTGGTTGATAGCGTTTTGAAAGCCTAATACATCGGCCTTCAGGGGCTACGAAAGTGGCCCCGAAAACCTTCCTTAGCTGTATCCTTGTCAGTTCAGAAATTCGTAAAGATATCCAGAATAGTGCCGATATCATCGGTGGTTGGTCTACTCAAAAGGCGTTATATGTTTAACCGTATAAAAGTTGTTACAGGTTTGATGCTTGTACTCGTGTTGTTTGGGGCACTTCAGCTTATTTCTGGTGGTTTATTCTTTAGTGCATTAAAAAATGATAAGGATATCTTCAGTTCAACGCAGGTGATTAACCAAAAGCGTTCCGAACTGGATTCAGCATGGTCATATTTATTACAGACCCGTAATACACTTAACCGTGCGGGTACGCGTTTTGCACTTGATGCAAGCGGTACGGGCGCCGGTGCTGGCGGTAAAGAGCTTCTGGTCTCTGCTCAAAGGCAACTGTCTGTCGCAAACGATTTTTTCTCTCGTTATGAGAAAGTGCCGCAGGATGCGCATCAGGATGAAAATGTTACTCGGAGCGTAAAAGAAAATTATGTGGCTCTGAATGGCGCATTAACTGAATTAATTCAGTTTTTGAATGCAGGGGAATTTAAGAAGTTTGTTGAGCAGCCAACACAGAGTTTTCAGGACAACTTTGAAAAAGCGTATTACGCCTATAAAGCTGAAAGCGATAAACTTTATCAGGCTGGTATAGCTAAAAATGATGCAGCTTACGATTCGGCGCTCTGGATCCTTGGCTTCATTATCGTGTTGGTTTTTGCGTTAGCGCTGATTTCCTGGATTGGTATTCAACAGCTATTAATAAGGCCGCTAAATAGTATTGTTGAGCACATTCGTCATATTGCGAAAGGCGATCTGACAAAAACCACTCACTTTCACAGCAGCAATGAAATGGGCATTCTGGCTGACAGTATCCGCCATATGCAAAGTGAGTTTGTTTCAACGGTTAGTGCGGTTCGACAAGGTGCTGATGCCATTTATACCGGTGCTACAGAAATTAGTGCTGGAAATAACGATCTTTCTTCGCGTACTGAGCAACAGGCTGCTTCACTAGAAGAAACGGCAGCAAGTATGGAACAGTTGACCGCAACAGTTAAACAGAATGCGGAAAATGCTCGTCAGGCCAGTCAGTTGGCACTGAGTGCATCAGAGACGGCGCAGAAGGGCGGCAAGGTCGTCGATAATGTCGTCAAAACCATGCACAATATTGCTGGAAGTTCGCAAAAGATTGCCGATATTACTAGTGTGATTGATGGTATTGCTTTCCAAACCAACATTCTTGCATTGAATGCGGCGGTTGAAGCAGCCAGAGCAGGCGAGCAAGGCCGTGGGTTTGCGGTTGTTGCTGGTGAAGTTCGTAATTTGGCACAGCGTAGTGCTCAAGCTGCGAAAGAAATTAAAAGTTTGATTGAAGATTCTGTAAGCCGAGTTGATGAAGGTTCTGTACTGGTTGAAAGTGCGGGCGAGACGATGGGAGAAATCGTCAGTGCAGTCACTCGTGTAACGGATATCATGGGCGAAATTGCCTCTGCTTCTGATGAGCAGAGCAAAGGTATCGATCAGGTTGGTCAGGCTGTTACTGAGATGGATCGTGTGACGCAGCAAAACGCCTCCTTGGTTGAAGAGTCTGCGACCGCAGCGGTTGCTTTGGAAGAACAAGTGAAAGTGCTGAATCAGGCGGTTGCTGTATTCCGTCTGTCTGAAGATACCGGTTCGTTTAGAAGGACGACACCGGCGACAGCGGGTCAAAAACCTGCATTGTTGGCTTCATCAGCGAATGGTGGTAAGAAAGCGAAAGAAGGTTCACCAAATGATAATTGGGAAACGTTCTGATCAAAACCGTCGTATAAGCTATAAATAACCCAAGCTGTAGGGATATTGTTACTGAGCTAATCCCCAGCCGCTTACATGTAGGTGGCTGGGTGATGGTTTACTCGCCATAATTTAAAAAATGAACATGCGAGTAATCGATCAGTGCACTCTTGGGGGTTGTAAGTGATACAGCACCTGGTGCTTTGAAGCAGGGTAATTCATGATATTGTTCAATCTGTAACGTATGTTATGGATATGATGGGGTGAGGTTGGCTTTGGTATTAAAGCCAAAGAATAAAGCAGGTAGCACAGCTGTGATGAGAGGGACAACGCCACCCGACAGCATGTGGCTTTGGTAGAACGAACATGCTGACCGGTTCAGTTTGCAGAACTTGCAGTGTGTATTACCAATACAGTGTCAGTTTTAATCGTAATGCGATGAGTAATTGACGAATGACAATAAAAACCTGCGTTAGCTGTAAAGGAAAGTTCAGATTGAAAAAAACCATAGCAAAAAACACTATTCGAGCGATTTGATATGAAAAGCACACCGTCGCAAAATCGCCCTGAATCTGCCTCTATCCTGACGCAGATGGTTGACAGGTTGCCGTTGTCGGATACCCATTTCCGTCGAATCAGTCAACTAATATACCAGCGTGCCGGCATTGTTCTTGCCGACCACAAACGTGAAATGGTTTATAACCGTTTGGTTAGACGTCTCCGTTTGCTCGGAATCAATGATTTCGGCCAGTATTTAGCATTACTGGAGTCAGATCTTAACAGCGCCGAGTGGCAAGCCTTTGTTAATGCATTAACCACTAACCTGACGGCATTTTTCCGTGAAGCCCACCATTTTCCTATATTGGCCGAGCATGTCAGAAAACGTCCAAATGGCTACACCATCTGGAGTACGGCGGCTTCTACAGGAGAAGAACCTTATTCATTGGCAATGACACTTGCTGAGGTTTTAGGGAATAAGGCGAGTGGGTGTCAGGTATGGGCCAGTGATATTGATACTCAGGTGTTAGAAAAGGCAACGGCTGGCATCTATCGGCAAGAAGAATTGCGCTCTCTTTCTCCACAACAACTACAGCGGTTTTTTTTGCGCGGCACCGGACCACATAGTGGTTTGGTTCGTGTACGCCCTGAGCTTGCATCAATGGTGCATTTCCAACAACTCAATCTGCTTGCGCCCGATTGGTCCGTTCCTGCACCATTCGATGCTATTTTTTGTCGTAATATAATGATTTACTTCGATAAAGAAACTCAAGAGCGTATTCTTCGTCGATTCGTCCCGATGCTTAAACCGGGTGGATTGTTATTTGCCGGGCATTCAGAGAATTTCAGCCAGATTAGTCGTGAATTCTATTTGCGTGGGCAAACTGTATATGGGCTGGCTAAGGAAAGATAATGAGCAAGATAAGAGTATTATGCGTTGATGATTCTGCCCTAATGCGCCAGATCATGACTGAAATAATCAATAGCCATCCTGATATGGAAGTTGTTGCAACTGCGCCAGATCCATTAGTTGCTCGTGATTTGATTAAAAAATTCAATCCCCAGGTATTAACACTGGATGTTGAAATGCCTCGCATGGACGGGCTGGATTTTCTTGAGAAGCTTATGCGCTTGCGCCCGATGCCTGTTGTCATGGTGTCGTCACTGACGGGAAAAGGCTCAGAGATTACGCTTCGCGCGCTGGAGCTTGGTGCGATTGATTTTGTCACCAAACCGCAGTTAGGTATCCGTGAGGGAATGCTGGCATACAGCGAACTGATTGCGGAAAAAATTCGCATGGCAGCGAAGGCGCGACTTCCGCAACGTAGTGCAGCGGCAGAACCGACAAGAATTATTCAGCATATGCCGTTGCTCAGTAGTGAGAAATTGATCGCGATTGGTGCATCGACAGGGGGAACGGAAGCGATACGGCATGTATTACAGCCCCTGCCGCCGACAAGCCCTGCATTACTGATCACACAGCATATGCCACCGGGCTTTACGAAGTCTTTTGCCGAGCGTTTGAACAAGTTATGCCAGATTACGGTGAAAGAAGCAGAGGATGGTGAACGTGTTCTTCCTGGTCACGCCTATATTGCTCCAGGAGCACGCCATCTTGAACTGGCGCGTAGTGGGGCAAACTATCAAGTACGTTTAAATGATGGGCCCCCCGTCAATCGGCATCGTCCATCAGTTGATGTGTTATTCCGTTCGGTTGCGCAATACGCCGGGCGAAATGCTGTAGGGGTAATCCTTACTGGAATGGGGAATGATGGGGCGGCCGGCATGTTGGAACTCCATCAGGCTGGTGCTTATACTCTGGCCCAGAATGAAGCAAGTTGTGTGGTTTTCGGGATGCCACGCGAAGCGATTGCGATGGGTGGCGTCGATGAAGTGGTGGATTTGCACCAGGTGAGCCAGCGTATGTTGGCACAAATCTCTGCCGGACAGGCATTACGTATATAAGCAGCTCTCGGTGAGCAATAAATATTTTAGGAGTAGGTATGGCCGATAAAGAACTCAGATTTTTGGTAGTGGATGATTTTTCGACGATGCGCCGAATTGTCCGTAACCTGCTGAAGGAACTGGGCTTTAATAACGTAGAAGAGGCAGAGGATGGTGCTGATGCACTGAACAAGCTTCGCTCCAGTACTTTTGATTTCGTCATTTCTGACTGGAATATGCCCAACATGGATGGACTGGAGCTATTACAGACTATTCGTGCTGACGGCGCGCTTTCCAGCCTTCCCGTGCTGATGGTAACGGCAGAAGCTAAGAAAGAGAACATTATCGCTGCGGCACAAGCAGGTGCTAGCGGCTATGTAGTTAAACCATTTACTGCAGCTACCCTTGAAGAAAAACTGAGTAAGATTTTCGAAAAATTGGGTATGTAAGGGGATCTTATGACGCCACATATGCCGTCCGTGAACGACACAGCTTCAGCAACCGAGATCATTTCGCGTATCGGCCAATTGACTCGTATGCTGCGTGACAGTTTGAAAGAGCTGGGTCTGGATAATGCGATAGCAGAAGCAGCAGAGGCAATTCCTGATGCCCGCGATCGTCTTGACTATGTTGTCCAGATGACTGCGCAAGCGGCAGAGCGTGCTCTGAACTGCGTAGAAGCTGCACAGCCACGTCAAAACCAACTAGAAGCTGATGCCAAATCTCTGAAAACTCGTTGGGATGAATGGTTTGAAAATCCAATCGAGCTGGCTGATGCGCGCGAATTAGTGACGGATACGCGTAGCTATCTTGAAGATGTACCACAGCATACCTCGTTTACCAACGCCCAACTGTTGGAAATTATGATGGCGCAGGATTTCCAGGACCTTACTGGTCAGGTAATCAAGCGTATGATGGATGTTGTCCAGGAGATTGAAAAACAACTGCTGATGGTATTGCTGGAAAATATCCCAGAAAAACCAGACGCGCCTAAGCGTGCAAATGATGGTCTGCTGAACGGACCTCAGTTGGATAAAGGTGCAGCAGGTATCGTTGCCAATCAGGATCAGGTTGATGACCTTCTGGATAGCCTTGGGTTCTAATGAATCTTGCTTCAAAAAAGGGAACGATTCCCTTTTTTGAAAGAATGATGAACACCATCGCCCGGTTATTTATGGCCAGTATTTATGGCCATAAATAGCTAAACTCGATTTTCCCGCCTGTGCATCCTTACTATTCGTTAAAGAAGCGTCGGTTTTTCTCGTTGTTCCAGCCATAAAACTTTCTCGTATTTGTCATGCTAGGCAGCAAATTCCTATCCTGAAAGTCGTAACAGGAACACATCGTGGCTGAAGATAGCGATCTAGAAAAAACAGAAGCCCCCACTCCCCAAAAAGAGGAAAAGGCACGAGAAGAAGGGCAAATCCCGCGATCTCGAGAGCTGACTTCTGTTCTGATGATGGTCGCAGGTTTGGCTATTTTGTGGATGGGAGGCGAAGCCATGGCTGGCCGATTGGCCAGAATTGTCTCACAGTCGTTAAATTTTGATTATGCAACGATTGGTGATGACACCCAAATGCTACGGCATGCTGGCTCATTACTGCGTCAGGCAGTATCGGCGTTGATACCAATCATGCTAGGGGCTGTGTTGGTTGCGCTGTCTGCGCCGATGCTGCTGGGTGGGGTACTCTTTAGTACTAAGTCATTAAAAGTTGACTTCAAAAAATTAGATCCTATTTCTGGGCTGAAACGATTATTTTCCGCTCAATCACTGGCTGAGCTCTTCAAGGCAATATTGAAATCAGTCATGGTCGGGATCATTAGTACCTTGTTCTTGATTCATAACTGGCCGAAGATATTGCATCTGGTATCCGAAGCGCCGATTGCGGCGATGGGGGATGCGCTGGAACTGGCCGTGATGTGTGGTTTCCTTATTATTATGGGGCTCATTCCCATGGTCGCTTTTGATGTGTTCTGGCAAGTGTGGAGCCACATCAAAAAGTTACGAATGAGTAAGCAGGAAATTCGTGATGAGCATAAACAGAACGAAGGTGACCCTCATGTTAAAGGCCGTATTCGTCAGCAGCAGAGAGCAATTGCTCAGCGTAGAATGATGGCTGATGTCCCTAAAGCCGATGTGATAGTCACTAACCCGACGCATTATGCGGTAGCATTACGCTATGATGAGAAAAAAATGAATGCACCGAGAGTGTTGGCTAAAGGGGCTGGTGAGATCGCGTTACGTATTCGTGAGTTGGGGACCGAACATCGCGTTCCTATTTTAGAAGCACCACCATTGGCGCGAGCGCTATTTCGTCATTCAGAGGTCGGGCAGCATATTCCAGCCGCGCTGTATGCCGCCGTTGCAGAAGTCTTAGCCTGGGTTTATCAACTGAAACGCTGGAAGCGGGAAGGTGGATTAATTCCTAGAAAACCGAAACATCTACCAGTGCCGGATGCACTGGATTTTGCTAAAGAGAATACTACTGATGGCTAATTTGGCCTCTTTGCTTCGTTTACCGAGTAATATGAAAGGTACCCAATGGCAAATATTAGCCGGACCAATACTGATCCTGCTGATACTTTCCATGATGGTATTGCCGCTGCCGCCATTCATTCTGGATCTGTTATTTACCTTTAACATTGCACTGTCCATCATGGTATTGCTGGTTGCGATGTTTACGCAGCGGACGCTGGAGTTTGCTGCGTTCCCTACGATTTTGCTGTTTTCTACCTTATTGCGTCTTTCGCTCAACGTCGCTTCTACCCGTATCATTTTGCTGGAAGGACATACAGGGACGGCTGCCGCAGGTAAAGTTGTTGAAGCATTTGGTCACTTTCTGGTAGGCGGAAATTTTGCCATTGGTATCGTGGTCTTTATCATCCTTGTCTTAATCAACTTCATGGTTATCACCAAAGGTGCCGGACGTATCGCTGAAGTCGGTGCCCGCTTTGTGTTGGATGGTATGCCAGGTAAACAGATGGCGATCGACGCCGATCTTAATGCTGGGATCATTGGTGAAGAAGAAGCGAAAAAGCGCCGGGCTGAAGTCACTCAGGAGTCAGATTTCTACGGCTCAATGGACGGTGCCAGTAAGTTTGTGCGCGGTGACGCTGTCGCGGGACTGATTATCATGGTCATCAACATTGTTGGTGGATTGATCGTCGGTGTTGTACAGCACAACATGCCGGTAGGGCAGGCCGCAGAAAGCTATACGCTGCTTACCATCGGTGATGGCTTGGTTGCCCAGATTCCTGCTCTGATTATCTCTACCGCCGCGGGTGTAATTGTTACTCGCGTGAGTACCGATCAGGACGTTGGCCAGCAGATGGTCACCCAGCTATTCAATAACCCACGAGTGATGGTGCTGAGTGCGGCGGTTATTGGGCTTATTGGGATGGTTCCTGGAATGCCCAACTTTGTCTTTCTGTTATTTACCGCATCGTTGTTAGGACTTGCTTGGTGGATGCGTGGAGAACAGCAGAAAGAACCCGTGATGCAACCTATAGCAGCATCAATGGAGAAGCATCAGGTTATTGAAGCCAGTTGGTCTGACGTACAGCTTGAAGACCCGCTGGGTATGGAAGTTGGTTATCGATTAATCCCAATGGTTGATGCGCAGCAAGATGGCGAGCTGCTGGGCAGGATTCGTAGTATCAGGAAGAAGTTTGCTCAGGAAATGGGATATTTACCGCCGGTGGTTCATATCCGGGATAATTTGGAACTTCAGCCTGCCAGCTATCGCATACTGATGAAAGGTGTCGAGGTGGGTAGCGGTGAGGCTCATCCCGGTCGTTGGATGGCGATCAATCCGGGCAATGCGGTTGGTTCTTTATCTGGCGATATCACGCAGGATCCTGCGTTTGGGTTACCAGCGGTCTGGATTGATAATGCCCTGAAAGATCAGGCCCAAGCTCAAGGGTTCACGGTCGTAGAGGCAAGTACCGTGGTGGCAACGCACCTGAATCACTTAATTGCATTACACGCCAGTGAACTGTTTGGACGACAGGAAGCTCAGCAACTGATGGACCGCGTTGCGCAGGAAATGCCAAAGCTGACAGAAGATTTCATTCCGGGCGTAGTGACGTTAACGACCTTGCATAAGGTTTTGCAAAATCTACTTAGTGAGAGAGTTTCGATTAGGGATATGCGTACCATCATGGAGACATTGGCTGAACATGCGCCAGTGCAGCCAGATCCTTATGAACTCACCACAGTGGTTAGGGTTGCTCTGGGACGTGCGATTACCCAGCAGTGGTTCCCAGGAGACAGCGAACTTCAGGTTATCGGTCTGGAAGGGTCGTTGGAGCGCCTTCTGTTACAGGCGCTTCAAGGCGGCGGTGGCCTAGAACCGGGACTTGCCGATCGTCTGCTTGAACAGGCGAAACAAGCACTACAGCGACAGGAAATGTTGGGTGCTCCGCCGGTGCTGCTTGTGAACCATGCTTTGCGCGCTTTGCTTGCCCGATTCCTACATCGTAGTCTGCCAAACATGGCCGTACTGTCTAATTTAGAAATCAGCGATCATCGCCAGATTCGCATGACATCAGTGATAGGGGAAGCTCAGAAGTGAGGAATATGATGCATTCTCTGGCTGCAGTCGTGCTGGCATTCCCGCTCTGTGCCATCGCGACGCCAGGTAGTTGGAACGGAAGCATGCCGGGAATAAAACTTGATCATCGTGGTGAAATGGTTACGACGTCAGCTTTTGCTCCTAATATAGCCGTTAATCCAGATGAAACGATTACGACAATATATTGGCGGCACGTAATTGATTCCGCGATACCAGTAGGGCTTGTTGTGAAACTGTGTTCACAATCGCCGCAGCGCTGTGTTGACTTAGACGGAAGTGGTGACGGGCAAACTCGAGCATTTGACGGATTAGCGGCTAATAATGAGTTTCGTTTTGTCTACTACATTGAAGGGAGTGGACGTATTAATCATTCGTTCAGCGTGCGTACAATCGATATTGCAGTAAACTATAAGTAGTTTTCTAAGTGGTTGTTTAGATAATAAAAAGTCTCTGCCCAAAGCGCAGAGACTTTTAGAATGCAATTTTCCTACCGCCAACTGTCACGCCTTTCGACTGACCATCTGGACCATACAATCCTTGGCCATGGCGGGGCTTCAATATATTGATGGCTTCATTCGTGTAGGCAATATGCCGGCTAAGCAGAAGGCCATTGTGCTGATTCTGATCATTCAAACGTCTGGTTAACTCTTGCACTTGCTGCCAGTAAGTCGCTAGCTTTTCAATACCGTCATAAGGCGCTTGCAACTTAAGAGTCGATTCAGTTTTATGGCGCTGCGTTTCCAAATGCTGCATCGTCGCCAGCAAAGACGTTTTATTCTCTGTTACCTGTTGTAGTGCGATGCTATTAATATGGCCAGCGCAAAGCAGTGTTTGCTCTTCGGACATAACAACATCGAGCTCACGTAGGTTGCTCAGCAGTTGATCCAAAATCGATTGTAGATTTTCCATAAATATTAATTACCTGCTAAAAAATCCTGCGTCTCTTTAAGCAACGCATCCGCGATTTTTCCGGCATCAATTTTAAGTGAGCCATCACGAATTGCCTGCTTTAAGGTTTCAACGCGATTCATGTCTATGTCCTGCGTACCCGGTTGCATCAATTTTGCTTGCGCGTCGCTCAGTTTTACCTGTGTTGCGCTAACTTCAGACTGAGCTTCAGCTTGTTTACGTTTAGCTTTAGCGACATCGCCAGATTCGCGTTGCTGAACTTGACTGACCGGCTTCAGTGACTGGGTGCGATCAATACTCATAATACATCCCTCTGATTTGAGGATAAATGGTTAATCATCAATGTGTTACAGAATTATCATCACATTGGTGTTCAATTTTAAAACGTCATCAGTAATGACTCTGTAACTATCATCGGCAAACGTGAGCAAATCTTTAATTAATTACTGTGAGATCAGAATAATCCCATCTTCGTTTGTGATTCCGCTGACTATTTGTCCATTTGCCGTTCTGACTCTAACCGCTTGCCCGGCTGCCGCGTTGTTCATGGCTTTTCCTTCGCCATTAATTGTGAAGCCTTCCCCTTGGGCGATAATCTGCACTGACTGACCTGCCTTTACGACCCAGGCACGCCTGATCATGGAGGCGGTAATAACCTGACCAGGTGTGAGATCGCGCAAAAGGACTGCGCCCTGTGCGCTAGGTAACGTCAGTATAGGGCGCAACGGTAATAAATCGAGCCTGCCTTTTGTCAAACGAATGTCTTTTTCCGTCAGCGTGGTTCCACGATTTATAGGTCGAGCACTGGTGACATAATTCCCTGTTACCTGAACTTCGGTTTGAATGAAGCGACGCTGTTGCCCGCAACGTATGGACAGGCTCACATTACCCCACATTTTCGTATTTCCGGGCAGCGTGATTTGGGGCGCTTCGCACTGTGGCCATTGCGACTCTGGCGATTTTACCACAACGTTTACGGTATTCGTGCTTCCCTGAAAGCGTGAGGCAAAAAATTGATTGATCTGTGCAGGAAGGTCGTTCGCATTGACAGGGGCACAAAGGGTGAAAAAACAGGACGCCGCCAGATAGAGGTAATAATGTATTGTTTTCATTCCTGCTCGGCTCTCCTGATCCTGATTATATCGGGCATTAAGTGTAACGATGTCAGCGTGAGGTTAAGGCAATAAATAGCGCTGCATTTGGTGTCTATTCGTTCGATGGCATAGCCATCATGAGAATTATCCTACTCACTCCAAATTCTAACTTGCGGAGGGAGCATGCTTGATAAATTAGACGCCTCGTTGCGGTTTCAGCAGGAAGCGTTGAACTTGCGTGCCCAGCGGCAGGAAATTCTGGCCGCGAATATTGCCAATGCGGATACGCCAGGCTATCAGGCCAGGGATATCGATTTTGCCAGCCAGCTCAGTAAAACGATGGAGCAAGGGCGGGTGAACGGTACGGGTATCGCGCTGAAGACCACATCTGTACGGCATATACCGGCACAGAATTTTCAGCCGCCGGAACTTGATTTGCTCTATCGCGTACCCGATCAACCTGCGTTGGATGGCAATACGGTCGATATGGACCGCGAACGCACTAATTTTGCCGATAATAGCCTGAAATATCAATCCAGCCTGACCGTTCTGGGTGGACAGATTAAAGGCATGATGACGGTCCTGCAGTCAGGTTCATGATCGTAGCGCGATAGGAAGGTAAAGATTCATGTCGTTATTAAATATATTCGAAATTTCAGGCTCAGCGCTTTCTGCGCAATCTCAGCGTCTGAATGTGAGCGCCAGTAACTTGGCTAACGCAGACAGCGTAACGGGCCCTGATGGCGAGCCTTATCGCGCCAAGCAGGTGGTATTCGAAGTGAATGCCGCTCCGGGGCAGTCTACGGGGGGCGTACGCGTTTCCAATGTTATTGAAGATCCATCACCTGCTCGTCTGGTTTACGAACCGGGCAATCCGCTAGCTGATGGGCAGGGATACGTTCGCATGCCGAATGTTGACCCAGTGGCTGAGATGGTAAACACCATTTCTGCATCGCGCAGTTATCAGGCAAACGTCGAAGTGTTGAATACAACAAAATCGATGATGCTGAAGACGTTAACGATCGGGCAATAATCGGGAGACGAAATAGTGTCTGTAACAATTAATGATACGTCCTCGGCAACGAGAACACAGAGCACGTCGAGTACTTCGTCGACAACGGCGGTAGAGAAGAACAGCAGCGCTGATCTACAGAATCAGTTTCTGACCCTTCTGGTTGCGCAGTTGAAGAATCAGGATCCGACGAACCCGATGAGCAACGATCAGTTGGTCAGCCAACTTGCTCAGCTTAATACGGTCAGCGGTATTGAAAAGTTGAATACCACATTGGGTTCCATCTCTGGTCAGATCAATAACAACCAATCCATGCAGGCAACAACGCTGATTGGTCACAGTGTCATGATCCCTGGAAAAGACATTCTTGTTGGTAAAGAAACCAGTACCCCCTTTGGCGTGGAACTGGAAAAAGCAGCAGAGGTTGTTACCGTCACCGTTAATGATGCGACAGGTAAAGCTGTTCGTACGATCGAACTGGGCACGCTTTCTGCTGGGGTTCACTCATTCAACTGGGATAGTAAACTTTCTGATGGCACGGTTGCGCCTGATGGGGCTTATACCTTCACTGTTGCTGCCAGTACTGGTGGCGCACAGCAAGTTGTTCAGCCACTGAGCTATGCGGTTGTAAATAGTGTCGTTCGCGGCGAGAACGGTGCATTACTGGATTTAGGGCTGCGCGGCAGAGCTACCATGGACGATGTCCGGCAGATTCTGTAACGGTGTAAATTTCATGTTATTCCAGTGAAATTCACTATCTGGAATATGACTTAATCAATTCTCTGGAGAGCGACATGGGTTTTTCTCAGGCGGTCAGTGGTTTAAACGCGGCATCTAATAACCTGGATGTTATTGGTAATAACATCGCTAACTCAGCGACAGTGGGTTTTAAATCCGGGACCGTCACATTTGCGGATATGTTTGCGGGTTCTAAAGTCGGTATGGGTGTGAAGGTTGCATCGGTATTGCAGGATTTTGGTAATGGTACGGTAACTTCGTCCTCACGAGACCTGGATATTGCGATTAGCGGCGGTGGTTTTTACCGTCTGCAGGACACCAACGGTTCGACTTATTACAGCCGTAATGGTCAGTTCATGCTGAACGGTCGTAATATCGTCAACGCGCAAGGTATGCAACTGACGGGTTACCCGGTTGCAGGTACACCACCAGTCATTCAAACGGGTGCCGACCCAGTCCCGTTGACTGTTCCTGATGGGGACATGCTGGCGAACGCAACAACCACCGCATCGATTAAAGCTAACCTGAAATCTTCAGATGCTGTTCCAACAACGGCCTGGGCTACCAATCCTGGCGCAGAAGGCACTTATAATAGTAAGACCGCACTAACAACCTATGACAGTCAGGGTAACGTGCATAACTTTACGCTGTATTTTGTTAAAACAGCGGATAATACGTGGCAGACGTATGCTAAGGATGACTCAATCACTCCTGTCACTCCAGCCTCGTATCAAAATGCTGGGACGATGAATTTTGGGGCGAATGGTGCTTTGTTGTCTCAGACCGTAACAACACCCCCGGTTCCTCCTGCAACGACGCCGACTACGACAACAGTTCCTGGATTCACAATAAACCTTGTAGGCACCAATGGTGCAGCAACGGGGACATATAGCCTCGACTTCACTGGTAGCGTGCAGCAAAACACAGAGTATAGCTACAAGAGCCCAACCCAGAACGGTTTCGGCCCGGGATCGCTGACCGGTTTTGCTATCAATGACGACGGCACGATCGAAGGCAGCTACAGCAACGGTCAGAAGCAGGCGCTGGGTCAGATCCTGCTGGCTAGCTTTGCTAACCCAGAAGGTTTATCACCAGAAGGGGATAACGCCTGGTCTGAAACTGCGAGCTCTGGTCAGGCTGTTGTTGGTCTGGCAGGTACCGGAAGTCTGGGTAAACTGATCGGCAAGTCTACCGAAAGTTCAAACGTTGACCTGAGTAAAGAGTTGGTCAACATGATTGTTGCGCAGCGTAACTATCAGTCGAATGCGCAAACCATCAAAACGCAGGATTCCATTCTGCAAACGCTGGTTAGCCTGCGTTAATTATCCTAACGGGGACATTGCATGGATCACGCGATTTATACGGCAATGGGTGGCGCGAGTCAGTCATTGGAAAAGCAGGCAATTACTGCGAACAACTTGGCTAACGCCTCAACGCCGGGTTTCCGGGCACAGCTTTCTGCACTGCGTGCTGTACCGGTAAATGGGTTGACACTGCCCACCCGAACGCTGGTTGTCGCTTCAACGCCTGGCGCTGATATGACTGAAGGCGTGATGAATTATACTGGCCGTGCAATGGATGTCGCTTTACCGAAAGAGAGTTGGCTGGCAGTGCAAACGGCTGATGGCGGTGAAGCGTACACCCGTAATGGTAATATGGAGATCAACGCTGATGGGCAGTTGACTATTCAGGGGCGTGTTGTGATGGGCGACGGTGGACCGATTGACATTCCTCCGCAGGCTCAGATCAGCATTTCTGCTGATGGTACAATTTCTGCACTTAACGCTGGGGATCCGCCGAATACGATTGCCCAGTTGGGGCGTTTGAAGCTTGTTAAGGCTACCGGACAAGAAGTTGAGCGGTCTGATGACGGATTATTCCGCTTGACGCAGCAGGCTCAGCAACAACGTGGTAATGTTCTGCAAAACGATCCTTCCGTGCGTATTATGCCAGGTGTGATCGAGGGCAGTAATGTGAACACGGTCGATACTATGGTCGATATGATTGCCAATGCTCGTCGCTTTGAAATGCAGATGAAAATCATTAGCAGCGTCGACGATAATGCACAACGCGCTAATCAGATATTAGCAATGGGTTAAGCGCCGAGTGCGCACAGGAGTGAATAAATGATCCGTTCTTTGTGGATTGCAAAAACCGGTTTGAATGCTCAGCAAACCAATATGGACGTTATTTCCAATAACTTGGCAAACGTCAGCACCAATGGTTTCAAGCGTCAGCGTGCGGTATTTGAAGACTTGATGTATCAAACAATTCGTCAGCCTGGTGCTCAATCTTCAGAGCAAACCATGCTACCGTCCGGCTTGCAGCTGGGTACAGGTGTTCGTCCGGTATCAACAGAGCGTATTCATACTCAAGGGACCTTTTCCGAAACGGGTAACTCTAAAGACGTTGCGATTAAAGGTCAGGGATTCTTTCAGGTTCAGCTGCCTGATGGGACAACGGCTTATACGCGTGACGGCGCCTTCCAGCTTGATGGTAACGGTCAGTTAGTGACGTCTAGCGGTTATCAGGTTCAGCCCGCGATTACTGTTCCGGCGAATGCGACCGAACTGAATATTGGTCGTGACGGTATTGTCAGCGTTAAAGTGCAGGGACAGGCGGCAACAAACCAGATTGGCCAGCTGACACTGACGACCTTTATTAATGATAGCGGCCTTGAGAGCATGGGTGAGAACCTGTATCTGGAAACCGCGAGTTCAGGTGCGCCGAATGAAACAAACCCAGGTTTGAATGGCGCGGGCCTGCTGTATCAGAAATATGTCGAAACCTCCAACGTCAATGTGGCAGAGGAATTGGTATCGATGATTCAGACTCAGCGTGCCTATGAGATCAACAGTAAAGCAATTTCTTCTTCTGACCAAATGTTGCAGAAATTGACTCAGCTGTAATGGGTGACCCGCTAATTTCAGGAGCGAGAGCGGGTGCTCTGGTTGCCTGATAGTAGCAATGCAGACAGTGTTTAACGGGGTAATGATGACCATAGGCACCCGATGAGTGGGCCAATATGGTTTTGATTTACCCCGTGAATATGTGAAATAGATTAATTTAAGGCGATATCCGCAGTGATAATGAATGCAAAGTCGGTTATCAAACCACTCCGCCGACACCGTCTGTTGGCATTGATCGCGATGTTAGCACTTAACGGTTGCGCCTATATTCCGCATGATAAAGTTGTCACTGGGCCTACGACTGCTCAGCCTGGATCGCCTGTATTAGCGGGTCCTAATGGTTCTATCTTCCAAACCGTGCAGCCGATGAATTATGGCTATCAGCCAATGTTTGAAGATCGTCGCCCACGTAATATTGGCGACACATTGACGATCGTGTTGCAGGAAAATGTGAGCGCCAGTAAAAGCTCGTCAGCCAATGCTGCTCGTAATGGTTCGTCAACGTTCGGTGCAACGGTGGTACCGCGTTATCTTGACGGGCCGTTGGGTAATAATCGTGCGTCTCTGAATGCAACAGGAACGAATGACTTCACTGGGCAGGGCGGTGCGAATGCGAACAACACCTTCAGTGGCACGATTACGGTCACGGTTGGTCAAGTATTAGCTAATGGCAATCTGCAGGTCGTTGGCGAAAAACAAATTGCAATTAATCAGGGAACAGAGTTTATCCGTTTCTCTGGGGTAGTTAATCCGAGAACCATTAGTGGTAACAACTCGGTGCCATCAACCCAGGTTGCGGATGCGCGCATTGAATATGTCGGTAATGGCTATATTAACGAAGCGCAAAACATGGGCTGGTTACAGCGGTTCTTCCTCAATGTTTCTCCGTTCTAAGCTTAAGAGGCCTGCCATGCGGATTGCATCATTTTTCACTGTACTGCTGACGTTACTGACGCTGAATATTGCCCCTGCGTCGGCAGAGAGAATTCGCGATCTGGTGAATATCCAGGGCGTACGCGGTAATGCGTTAATTGGTTACGGTTTAGTTGTTGGTCTGGACGGCTCTGGTGACCAGACCATGCAGACGCCGTTTACCACGCAAAGCTTAACTAACATGCTTTCCCAGTTAGGGATTACTGTTCCTGCCGGTACCAACATGCAGTTGAAGAATGTGGCGGCGGTGATGGTAACGGCGGAACTTCCGCCTTTTGGCAGAACAGGCCAAAATATTGATATCGTGGTGTCTTCACTCGGTAACGCGAAGAGCTTGCGTGGCGGGACGTTGCTGATGACCCCATTGAAAGGGGTCGATAACCAGGTATATGCCCTCGCTCAGGGGAATGTTTTGGTTGGCGGTGCTGGTGCTTCTGCCGGTGGAAGCAGTGTTCAGGTTAACCAACTTGCTGGCGGTCGAATCAGCAATGGTGCCGTCATCGAGAGGGAGTTGCCAAGCACGTTTGGCACATCAAATACGATAATGCTGCAACTGAAGAACGACGACTTCTCGATGGCGCAGAAAGTCAGCGATGCAATTAATCGTTCTGGATACGGTGGTACAGCAACTCCGCTGGATTCTCGTACTATTCAGGTACTTGCTCCGCATGGCAACAGTTCTCAGGTTCGCTTTTTGGCCGATGTCCAGAATATTGAAATCAACGTCGGTATTCAGGATGCCAAGGTGATTATTAATTCTCGTACCGGATCCGTCGTGATGAACCGCGATGTCACGCTGGATAGCTGTGCTATCGCTCAGGGTAACCTCTCTGTGACGATCAATCAGCAGGCCAACGTTAGCCAACCTAATACCCCATTTGGCGGTGGTCAGACGGTGGTTACGCCGCAAACAGAGATTTCGGTTCAGCAAGCGGGTGGGGCTTTACAGCGTGTCAATTCCAGCGCCAACCTCAACAACGTCGTGCGTGCACTGAATTCCTTGGGTGCAACGCCGATGGAGCTGATGTCTATTCTGCAGGCGATGCAAAGTGCCGGCTGCTTGCGTGCCAAACTGGAAATTATCTGATGAGTGATATGCAGACGCTGAATAACGCGGCTTATGATGCGCAGTCCCTGAATACGCTGAAGCGTGAAGTTTCAGGCAATCCTCAAAGCAAAGAGGGTATCAGGGCGGTTGCGCAACAAATGGAAGGCGTGTTTGTACAATTGATGATGAAAAGCATGCGTTCTGCGATTCCGCAGGATGGGCTTTTCAACAGCGATCAGACGCGTCTGTATACCTCAATGTATGACCAGCAAATTGCTCAAGAGATCTCGACTAAGGGCAAGGGGCTTGGGCTCGCGGATGTTATGGTTGAGCAATTGACCCGACAATCCCCAGAGGCCACGGCAGCTAAAGCTGCTGTTCCATCTGTTCCATTAACATTTGATGGTGATGTGCTTAAAAGCATGCCAATCGCGGCCGTGGAACAGATGGTACGTAAAGCGCTGCCCAAATTGCCCACTACGGGTTCAGCGTTACCGCTATCCAATAGTAATTTTGTGTCTCAGATTTCCTTACCTGCTCAGATTGCCAGCCAACATAGCGGTATACCTCATCACCTTATCATCGCCCAGGCTGCGCTTGAATCTGGCTGGGGGCAACGCGAAATCCCTACCGAGGACGGGCGACCAAGTCATAATCTGTTCGGTATCAAAGCAGGCAGTAGCTGGAATGGGCCGACAACAGAAATAACGACGACAGAGTATGAGCAAGGCGTAGCCAAAAAAGTAAAAGCCAGCTTCCGAGTGTACGATTCCTATATTGAAGCTATTGGTGACTATGTGAAATTGTTGACCAATAACCCACGCTATTCTGCAGTGATGAACGCCGGAACGGCTGAGCAAGCGGCTCATGCGTTACAAAAGGCGGGTTATGCAACGGACCCACAATATGCCCAAAAACTGGTTAGCATGATCCAGCAAATGAAGAGTTCTGGCGAGAAAGTGGCGAAAGCTTACACTCACGATTTGAGTCGGCTATTTTAATTTTTTTATTCAAGATTTGCGCTTCCTGACCGATAAAGTAATTAACTTATGTAGCGTATTTGCTGCTTTCAGCATTTGGTTAATCGCGCAGGGCGAAAAAAGCCTGTGTAAAAGGAACAACACCCTATGTCCAATTTAATTAACACCGCGATGAGTGGCTTAAAAGGTGCACAGGTTGCGCTGAGTACCGTGAGTAACAACATTAGTAATCAGGCTGTTACTGGCTATAGTCGGCAAAATGCAATTCTTGAGCAAGCAACTAGCAGCAGCACATCCGCTGGGTATATTGGTAACGGTGTTAATGTTGTTAGCATTAATCGTCAGTACAATGAATTCATCACCAACCAGCTGCGTTCTGCGCAAACGACAAGCAGCTCGGTTTCTGCTTACTACGAGCAAATTTCTAAGATCGATAATCTGCTGGCTAGCAGCGCAACGAGCCTTTCATCAACCATACAGGGTTTCTTTTCTAACCTGCAAAACCTCACCAGTAACGCGGGTGATTCGTCGACTCGTCAAACTGTACTGGGCAAAGCTGAAGGGCTGGTAAACCAATTCAAGGTCACGGATAAATACCTGCGTGACATGGACAGCGGGCTGAATACACAGATTCAAAGTACTGTTGGCCAAATTAATACGTATACCGATCAGATCGCCTCGTTAAACAACGAAATCACGAAACTAATGGGCGCAAATAGTGGCACTATGCCTAACGATTTGCTCGATCAACGCGATCTTCTTGTCGATCAGCTCAATAAATTGGTAGGCGTTGACGTCACTGTTCAGGATGGAATCGTCTATAACGTTGCATTAAAGAACGGTACAAATCTGGTTCAGGCAGGTACGAGCAATCAATTAGTTGCAATTAGTTCCAGCATCGACCCATCTCGCCTCACCATCGGATATAAAGACCGGACAAACGATGTTGTCACGTTGAATGAGAGTACATTAACCGGTGGCTCATTAGGTGGTTTGATCTCTTTCCGTTCCGAGACGCTAGATGAGGCGCGTAATCAGTTAGGGCAGTTAGCATTAGCGTTTGCTGATGCATTTAATGCCCAGCACCAAAAAGGTTTTGACCACGATGGGGTCAAAGGCGGCGATTTCTTTTCGTTTGGTAAGGCTGTCGTTCTAAATGACAGCAAGAACGGGGGTAATGCCGTATTGACTCCGTCTTACACTGATACCAAAGACGTACAAGCGGCCAATTATTCGGTTAAATATGATGGCGCTAGCTGGCAAGTTACCCGTTTATCTGACAACTCAAAATTTACGGCAACCGTGGATACCTCTGATAACAGCCTGAATTTTGATGGTATCAAGATGACTATCTCGGGTACGCCAGCAACGAACGACAGTTTCTTGCTCAAACCAGTTAATGATGTCATTACCGATATGTCCGTTGCTATTTCTGACCCTAATAAGATTGCTGCGGCATCCGTTAAGCTTGATTCTGCTGGCAATCCGGTTGTGGATGGAAGCGGCAATCCCGTGTTTGGTGGGGTAGGTGATAATACCAATGCCAAGGCATTACTTGCGCTACAAAATGAAAAAATTGTAGGTGGTAAAGCGAGTGCTTCTGGCGCGTACGCGAGCTTGGTGGGCATGATCGGTAACCAGACCAGTACGCTGAAGATAAATAACACATCACAGCAAAACGTTGTTAAACAACTAACGGCAGAGCAGCAGTCTGTATCCGGTGTGAACTTGGATGAGGAATACGGCGATCTGATGCGTTACCAGCAATACTATATGGCAAATGCTCAGGTCATCAAAACAGCACAATCCATATTCGACGCTTTATTAGCCGCACGTAGCTAGTTTGACCATTTGATTAAGAGGAATTGATACCATGCGCTTAAGTACCAGCATGATATACCAGCAAAATATGCAAGGCATTATGAATGGTCAGGCAACGTGGCAAAAAACGGGTGAGCAGCTGTCAACCGGTAAACGTGTCGTAAATCCATCAGATGACCCGATCGCTGCGGCGGGAGCGATTATGCTTGGCCAGGCCCAGTCGGAGAATGGTCAGTACACGCTAGCTCGCACATTTGCGAAGCAAAGTATGTCTCTGGAAGAGTCTATTCTGGACAAAAGCACGACCACGATTAGCAGCGCGTTGACCGAAGTAATCAAAGGCGGTGGTGTTCTGAGTGATGACGATCGCAAGTCGGTCGCGACTTCCCTGCGTGGCATGAAAGCTGAATTGCTGAATATGGCTAACAGCACTGATGGTAACGGTAATTATATTTTTGCTGGTTATAACACCGACAAAATTCCTTTTGTTGATGGGGCCACAGGCGTTGAGTATTTGGGTGGTAATCAGGCGATCTCACAACGCGTAGATGCGTCACGAAATATGACGGTTAGCCATGTTGGTTCCGCGGTGTTCAATGGAACAACCGGTGATGCTCAAGCAGAACCGGATGGTAGTATCCAGTCAGATTTATTTGAGACTTTGGATATTGCAATTAAAGCGCTTGAAACGCCTGTTGCTGATGCTGACGATGCAACAAAAGCCAGTGTGGCAGCGGCATTAGAGACGGCAAACCGTGGTTTAAAAAATTCCTTTAATAATATTTCAGCCGTTCGTGCAGAGTTGGGTATTCAGCTCAATGAGATTGATAACCTTGATGCTATTGGTAAAGATCGTGATGTAGCCAATAAGACTGCATTGGGGCAGCTGCAGGATACTGATTGGTATGACGCAATTTCGTCTTATATCATGCAGCAGTCTTCTCTACAGGCCTCTTATACGGCTTTCCAGAATATGCAAGGAATGTCGCTATTCCAGATGCGATAGTAGAAATAGACGATATTTTTCTATTCTACTTTACGGTTTGAATACGCTTAAACCGGGCGTATTTTTTAGGCGTGTCACTCCCTTCATTATATTGAATGGATGACATGCCATTTTTTATTCCTCCGATCGTCCCCCACTTCTCTCTGGCATCTCGTTTATATAACACCTGTTTCTTTAGAGCATAGATTGTTTTAGTACATCGGTTGTTCTAGTGCATCGATGTCTGGCGCAACTTCCTACGCGTGATTTGGTAAAGTTACAGCTTTGCATAGCCATATGACAAGTCGCGATAGGATGTTGAAGTGAGGAATAAATATACGCGCACGATATCAGTATTGGCCTAACGTCGACCACTACGGATTTCTTAATTCTACTATTGGGAGCTAGGACTTGATAGCTGAGTGAGAATATCAGCGAGTAAGTCGAATACTTCGCTGAATAAATGCTCTGCAAAGGGGGGAACGAGTGGGAGTAATAAACCCAGCGTCATAATTCCCACTGTGAGGGTAATCGGAAAGCCAACGACAAATATTGAGAGTTGGGGGGCGACGCGGTTAAGCATGCCTAATGCCAGGTTAATGGTTAGCAATAGAGTTATGATTGGCAGCGCTAGCATCAATCCGTTAATAAAAATCAGTCCACCGGCACGAGCAAGAGCGAGAAAAGCATGGCTGTTAATAGGATTGGCGCTGATTGGCAGAGTATAGAAACTATCTGCTAATAGCGAAATCATCCAGAGGTGCCCATCAAATGTTAAGAATAATAAGATTGCAAGAATATTCAGGAAGCGGGCGACTACCTGCATATTCGGGCCGCCAGTGGGATCAAAGAAGGTCGCAAAAGCAAGCCCCATTTGTAAGCCAATGAGTTCGCCGGCATGGCGAATAGCGGCAAATGCTAACTGCATTGACAGACCGAGCGTAACACCGATGAGAATTTGCTGTATTAACAGCCATACGCCCGCGACGGAAAAAATAGGCGTGGTGTTTAACGGCAAATAGGGCGCAACGAGTAGGGTAATCAGTACGCCCAGACCGATTTTTACCCGATTGCCAATCGCTCTTTCGTTAAAGACAGGAGCGGTGCTGATCAGTGCGAGAATTCTGACAAAAGGCCAGAAAAACTGACTGACCCAATTCACCATGTCCCAACTGTTAAACGTCAGCATGCCTACCCAATAATATTAGGTAACTGGCCGAATAGCGTACGCATATAGTCCAGCATGAGGTTTAACATCCAAGGGCCAGCGATCACTAAGGTGAAGAAGACCGTTAGAATTTTAGGGATAAACGACAGCGTCATTTCGTTTATCTGAGTGGCAGCCTGTAAGAGACTAATAAGCAGCCCGCTGAGCAGTGCTGCCATCAACGGAGGCGCCGCCAACGCCAATGCTACCTTCATTGCCTCATAGCCAAGCGCCATCACCGATTCTGGTGTCATAGTCCCATTCCTCTATTCGTCTAACTATAAAAACTTTGGGCTAATGAACCGAGTAGCAGCTGCCAGCCATCGACTAATACGAAAAGCATGAGTTTAAAAGGCAACGAAATTGTCGCCGGAGGAACCATCATCATACCCAGCGCCATCAATACACTGGCAACAACGAGGTCGATGATAAGGAAAGGAATAAACACGGTGAAACCAATCTGGAACGCGGTTTTTAGCTCACTTGTCACAAATGCGGGGAGAAGTACACGCATAGGTACTGCTTCAGGCCCCTGAATCTCTGGAATTGCTGCCAGTCGGGTAAATAACGCCAGATCGGTTTCCCGGGTCTGCCGCAGCATGAACTCACGCACGGGTTCCGCGCCACGTTCTATGGCGACTTCCATGCTGATCTGATCCTGACTGAAGGGAAGATAGGCTTCGTCATAAACGCGGTTTAATACTGGCGACATGACAAAAAATGTCAGGAAAAGCGTCAACCCGAGCAATACCTGATTCGGTGGTGCGGTTGGTGTACCCAGCGCATTACGTAACAAACTCAGTACAATGATGATACGGGTGAAGCTGGTCATCATTAGCAATGCAGCAGGAAGAAACGTTAATGACGTGAGGAAAACCAGCGTTTGTACTGATAGCGTCCAGCTCTGCCCACCGTTAGGTAGCGGCTGCGTCACAATTCCGGGAAGCTGCGCCCATACGGATGGTGCCATGAATAATAAACTGATGGCTAAACCATAGCGCAGTGTGCGAAGCAGGGCGGTGATACGAAAATAATTAGGCAAGGCACTCATTCCGATTTTTCCGGACGCTTTAAAACTTTCTTTAACAGTTGATTGAAATCTACCGGCTTGGTATCGCCAGTGGAGGAACTGTCGTTGGTTGGTTGTGCCGGAAGTGTATGCAGCGGCGTGATTTGCTGAGCCGTAACACCTAACACCAGCCAGGTATTATCAACCTCTACAATGACGACACGTTCACGCTGCCCGACAGGGCAACTGGATACCACTTTTAGCAACTTGTTTTGCTTGGCTTGGGGAGTAAAGCCGAGTTTGCGAGCCAGCCAGGCAATCAGCAGAATAAATAATAAAATACCAGCGAGCACGCTACCAACCTGTGTCAGTAACATGCTGCCGGTAAGTGGTGGCTCAGTAACAAGTGTTGATTGCTGACTTGCTACTGGGGCCGGGGATGACATCGAGGCTGTTGCCATTAACGACTCAGGCGGCGCATACGTTCGGATGGCGTGATGATATCTGTAATACGGACACCGTACTTG
Organism: Pectobacterium sp. S5; assembly: GCF_051707265.1. Lineage (NCBI taxonomy): Bacteria > Pseudomonadati > Pseudomonadota > Gammaproteobacteria > Enterobacterales > Pectobacteriaceae > Pectobacterium > Pectobacterium sp. S5. The sequence goes on along the minus strand of NZ_JAULSZ010000002.1, from coordinate 580,755 downwards.
TCAGATACAACAACAACCTCACCCTGAGCGATCAGATAGCCGTTGATCAGGATATCCAACGGTTCACCCGCTAAACCATCAAGTGCAACAACAGACCCCTGGGTCAGGCGCAGCAGCTCTTTTATCGTCATTTTGGTTCGGCCAAGCTCAACGGTGAGTTTGACAGGAATATCCAATATCAGATCGATATCTTGCAGGGCACCCAGCGGATCATGACCGTCTAGAGACTTAAAAATGCCTTCCGTTGTCGCGGCCGGTTTTTCTGCAGCCTGCTGCTCGTTAAATGCATCAGCCCACAGATCGTCCACTGATTCCTTGTCGTCGGACGGTTTCTTGGTGTCACTCATGGGGCTGTTCCTCGTTATCCAGAGAATTCAATATAGGGTTAATCAAATGTTCAACACGTAGGGCGTATTGCCCGTTTAATGTGCCATATTGGCTGGTCAGCACAGGCACGCCGTCAACATGAGCAACGATTTTGTCAGGTTTGTCGATCGGTAACACATCGCCGGGCTGCAGCTTCAGAATCTTGGACAATCGCAGCGGAATATCAACAAAGCTTGCAACGAGTTCCAATTCGGAATGCTGTACTTGCTTGGCTAGGGTGTCACGCCAGCTCTGATCTTCCTGACGAGAGTTTTCCAATGGCGGGTTCGCGAGCAGTTCGCGCAGCGGCTCGATCATTGAAAAAGGAATACAGATGTTAAATTCGCCAGTCAGTGAGCCGATTTCAACATGGAACGGTGTCGTTACGACAATATCGTTGGGCGACGTCGTGATGTTGGTAAACTTGACCTGCATTTCTGAACGTACGTATTCGATGTCAAGTTTGTAAATCGCATTCCAGGCTTCGCCATAGGCTTCCAGAGCCAAGCGCAACATACGCTTAACTACGCGCTGCTCTGTGTGGGTAAATTCACGTCCTTCAACTTTCGTCGGGAAGCGCCCATCACCGCCAAAAAGGTTATCTACGGCGATAAATACCAGGCTTGGTGAAAATACAAATAATGCAGTACCACGTAGCGGTTTTAAGTGAATCAGATTCAGGTTCGTCGGTACCGGAAGATTTCTGGCGAACTCATGGTAAGGCTGGATCTTGATTCCACCTACGGTGATATCAGGGCTACGGCGTAACAGGTTAAATAATGACATTCTGAACTGGCGAGCAAAACGTTCATTAATGATCTCTAACGCCTGTAAACGCTCACGGATAACGCGTCGCTGAGTATTCGGATCATAGGGCTTAACGCCGCCATCCGTTTTTGATGCCGCATTTGCTTCAGCGTCACTATCGCCGCTGTCGCCGTTTAATAATGCATCAATTTCTGCTTGTGAAAGAATACTATCGCCCATAATGGTTACCGCAGTATAAAGGCCGTGAACAGAACATCAGTAACGACCTGGTTAGGTTGACCAGGAACTAATGGTGGGCTTAGCACTTGCTTAATTTGCTCTATCAGCTTCTGTTTACCTTGCTCATTGGCAAGTGCAATCGCGTCCTGACGAGAAAGCAGTAATAACAGTCTGCTGCGAACTTCTGGCAGATAATTCGTAAACCGTGTACGCGTTGCTTCATCTGGTAAACGCAGCGTGAATCCAACATACAACACGCGGTCAGGGTCATTATCTGCATTGACGAGATTAACGGTAAAAGTATCCAGTGGCATGAAAACAGGCTCTGGCGGTGGCGGTGCTTCCTGCTCAGCCGTTGCTGCGTTTTTCTGATTTAATAGCCACCAGGCGGCGCCCGCAGCACCAGTTGCAGCGAGAGCAACGATAATCAGTAGTATTAGCCAAATAGACCGTTTACGTCCTGGTCGAACTTGCATATCAGACATAGCCAAAGATAGTTCCCGTTACTTATCGATATTTACTGCTGGATGAAACCAACAATAAATAAATGCGTAATGTCGATGATTATCCTGCCTATTGCAATGTTCAATACAGAGAATAGGCAGGGAAAATCGTGCTAACTTATTCGTTTACTTCACTTTCAGGCAAAGATATCAACGCCGTTGACCGATGATGCCATTGATCTCAACTGTTCTGGTACGTCTAATAATTCACTTGTGCTGTCTGATGAATGGCCAAATTGCTGTTGGTAAGACGGGCCACGGTTGTTGCCATCGTTATTATTACCCGCCATTTGCTGCTGCCAGGCAGAGGAATCACTACCTACGCTGCTTTGGCCAAGGTTAATTCCGCTCTCTGCCATCGCATTACGCAGGTGAGGCAGCGCAGCTTCCAGCGCTGAACGAACCTGACCGCTTGCTGAAGCCAGATGAATTTGAGCTTGGTTATCATCAATTTTTAGACTGATGTGCAGGGCGCCCAATTCCTGTGGGTTCAAACGTAACTCTACGGTCTGTTGACCATTACGGCTGAACATAATGATTTGCTGGCCCAATGCATCTTGCCATTGCGGTGAACCAAATGGTGCATTCAGTTGTGCGTTAGTTGCCTGAGGGGCTGGGGTGGTTGTTCCCACCGATGCCGGTTGAATATGCATCGCCTGTGCGACAGGCGGCGTTGTTTGAGACGCGCCGTTGCCTAACGTAGAGACTGATTCAGACACATTGCGATCGCCTGCAAGGGAGTTTGGCGTCGTTAGCGCAAACTTTGCAGCCTCATCCGCAGATTCGGTTGTTGCTGATGAGGTTTGCTTGGCTGCATGATGCAGATCGCGTGATATGCCTGCATCTTTATCTGGCATCACTGACGTGTCGAGCAATTTTGCCAGCGTGCCTTTAGCACTTTCACCCGTATTGCTTAGTAACGATGCGGACGCCTCATTCTGGCGTTTAGCGTCAGTAAGCCCTGGAATCATTAACCCTGCATTTACGGCAGTTGCTGCAATACTATCAGCGGCAGGTTGTGTAGGAAGCGGCGTTGTCTGCAACATGGCAAGCAGTGCCTGCATGGCGATAGTGTCATTTGCCGTGCTGTCACTCTCTTTTTTGTCCAGATTCTTAAACTTCGCCTGCCCTATAATTTCTGGATTTTGCTTACCCGCTGTAATCGTTGCTCCCGTAAGAGAACTGAAGGAAGAAAGCAGGGCATTTAAATCGTCACGGCTCAGCGAAGCATTATCTTTCCCTAACGCGCTTAGCAGGGCTTCTTCGTCTACTTTATCGAGCGTTTTTTTACCCGAAGTATCGGCTACTTGTGATATGCGTTTGCTCAACAGATCAACAAAATCTTTTGGCAGCTCACCCTGTGTCAGTAACGAAGCGGAAGAACCGCTTGTATCACTGGCAGTGGTAGCTATAGGTAACGCGGACAGATTCATGATTCTGCTTTCCTCTGTGAGGCCCGTTGGGCAAATTCATCCATTTGTTTTTGTTCTATTTTGTTCTCTTTGGCAAGCTGTCTTGTCAGTTCGCGATCCTGCAGCTTTTCAAATGCGTTCAAACGTTGCTGTTTTTCTTGCCAAGTCTTCATTGCTAAATCTAAACGTGATGTCCACTGCGAGAGCTGTTGCCTGTGTTGCTCAATTGCACCGTCTAACGTTCGGATGAACTGCTGATAATTTTGCCAGCTATTATTTGCCATACCAGAGGACATCGTCGAGTTCAATTTTTGACGATAGTCATCCTGATAGTTTAACAGCATATTGAGCTGCTGCTCGGCCTGTTGATGTGCCTGACGCACTTGACCCAACTGGCCTGCTGCTTTCTCAACGTCCTTCTGCGCCAGTTCGCGTAGTGTAACCAGCGGTGACTGGGTTTTCATCTGCTCTCCTACTCGTTACGAGGGAAAATAGTGTGCAACGCCTGGCAGGACTCTTCATAGTTACTTTGTTCAAACATACCCTGCTGCAAGAAGGCTTCCAGGTGCGGGTAAAGCCGAATTGCTTTATCAAGCATAGGGTCGCTGCCTGCGGCGTAGGCACCAACACTGACTAAATCACGGTTACGTTGGTAGCTGGATAGTAACTGTTTAAACTGCCTTACAGAAGCATAATGACCTTCATCGATCAGCGCTGTCATCGCACGACTAATCGATGCTTCAATATCAATTGCCGGATAATGGCCTGATTCAGCTAATTGACGTGACAATACGATATGCCCGTCAAGGATGGCACGAGCGGAGTCAGCGATAGGATCCTGCTGATCGTCACCTTCTGTTAGAACAGTATAGAAGGCGGTGACTGAACCACCTCCATGAATACCATTTCCTGCGCGCTCTACTAGCGCAGGTAATTTAGCGAAGACAGAAGGGGGATAACCCTTGGTTGCTGGCGGTTCGCCAATCGCTAAAGCAATTTCACGCTGTGCCATGGCATAACGTGTGAGCGAATCCATGATGAGCAGAACGTGATGCCCGCGATCGCGAAAATCTTCAGCAATACGCGTGGCATACGCGGCACCCTGCATCCTTAATAATGGAGAAACATCAGCCGGTGCGGCAATAACGACGGAGCGCGCTCGTCCTTCCGTGCCCAAGATATTCTCGATAAAGTCTTTCACTTCTCGGCCACGTTCACCGATAAGTCCAACAACGATGACATCAGCCTGAGTATAGCGTGCCATCATACCCAACAGCACACTTTTACCCACCCCGGAACCCGCAAACAGACCCATTCGCTGCCCCCTGCCCACGGTAAGCAATGCGTTGATGGCTCGAACACCTACATCCAGAACACTGTCGATAGCCGTTCTTTGTAATGGGTTAAACGGTGGCGTAATCAGCGCTGCGCGATAGCCTGTATCCGGCGCAGGTAAACCATCCAGCGGTTTTGCGCTACCATCCAGTACTCGGCCCAGTAATTCAGGGCCTAATGGTAATTGCTTCCCCTGGCTGCTGCTGTCTTGGCCGACGCGGGCGTAGACACGTGCTCCGGGGGTAATACCTTCAACTTCTTCCAGCGGCATAAGAAAGAGTTTTTGCCCGTTGAAACCGACAACTTCACTTTCGATTTCTTCAACCTGTGAGCCATTCTGCCGCTCAATGAGGCAGGTGGCACCCAGTGGCATATGTAACCCTGTCGCTTCCAATACCAAACCTGTCGCCCGGGTTAAGCGGCCGTAACGACGCACCGAAGGCGTGTCATCAATGCGCTTCTCAAATGAATCGAGAGAAGAAAGCCAGCGTCCGAGGCGCGAAGTCATCATAGTTCTCCTGGTGCGGCTAAACGGCAAAGTTCGTGCCAGCGTGTTGCCAGACTGGCATCCAAATCGCCTTCTTCCGCGCTGACTTTACAACCACCAGGGTGAAGTTGGCTATCGGCAAGCAATCTCCAACCATGTAAGCTGAGTGTTGGGCCCAAAAACTGTTCAACACGTTCCAGATCTGAAGGGTGAACGCGCAACTGCGTTCTACCTGAAAACATAGGCTCTTGCTGAATCAATTGCTGTATCTGACCGAGCAGCGCATTACCGTCGCATACCGGAGGTTGCCCCAGAATCTGCTTGGCTGCGGTCAACGCCAACTGCATCAAACGAGCGGGGATCACACTGTCGAGTGTATCCAGCGTCTGTTGGAATTCGGTGACCATTTGCTGCATTTGTTCGATGATCGGCTGCTGCTGCTGCAAGGCGTTTTGTAAGCCCTGCTGTTGCCCTTTGGCTAAACCCTCCTGATAACCGGCGTCATAACCTTGTTGGTGGCCTTGCGCAAAACCCGTTTCTCGTGCCTGTTGCATCGTGCTTTCACGCAGAGAGGCGAGTTCGTCCTCTGCGGTAGAAAGGACGTTTTCTTCAGAGAAATTCTCGATGTCCGACAATTCAGGTTCATCACTTACCTGATAGGTTGGAACGGACTTTGAAACGGGTTCAGCCAAATCGTTAGGCTTCCAAGGCTGCCAGGCCAGGCTTTTGGGAGCGTTAGACATAAGCATCCTCGCCGCCACCGATAATCATCTCGCCGCTGTCTGCCAGTCGACGGACAATAAGCAGAATGGCTTTCTGTTCGTTTTCGACCTGCGACATACGTACTGGGCCGCGAGTCGAAAGGTCGTCGCGAAGAATTTCTGCAGCACGCTGAGACATATTGCGCAGGAATTTCTCGCGTAAAGGCTCTTCGGCGCCTTTCAATGCCAACAGCAGAGACTCGGACTCGACTTCTTGCAGAAGGCGCTGGATACTGCGGTCGTCCACGTCCACCAGATTTTCGAACAGGAACATTTCGTCGATGATTTTCTGTGCCAGTTCGCCATCGAATTCGCGTACAGCATCGATAACCGCTTCTTCCTGCTGGGTTTTCATCAGGTTGATAATCTCAGCCGCAGTACGAACACCACCCATTTTGCTGCGTTTGAGATTCTGACCATCCAGCAAGCCATTCAGAACGTCTGTCAATTCTGCCAGTGCGGAAGGCTGAACGCCGCCGAAGGTCGCGATACGTAGCATAACGTCATGACGAAGACGTTCGTCAAACAGGGCTAAGATATCGGCAGCCTGAGCACGCTTCAGGTGCACCAAGATTGTTGCGATAATCTGCGGGTGTTCGTCGCGAATAAGGTCTGCGGCAATCTGCGGCTCCATAAAGTTGAGTGTTTCCATTCCACTCGTAGAGTCGCGGCTCTCCAGAATATCTTCCAGCAGACTAGACGCTCGCTCTTCACCAAGAGCTTTGACAAGCACTGAACGAAGGTAGTCACCCGCATTCACGCTGAGAGCGGCATATTGCTCTGAATCAGCCTCAAATTCTCTCAGAATTTCGAGCAACTGCTGTTGTGATACCTGCCTCATGTTCGCCATTGCAGAACTCAGGTGCTGCACTTCTTTAGTCGAAAGATGAGTAAACACTTCCGCGGCGCGGTCTTCACCAATGGTCATCAATAAGATGGCGCTTTTTTCTGTTCCTGTGAGGGTCATAGTTCAGTACTCATCCATTGACGGATTACCAGAGCGACAACGCGTGGATCGTTCTCTGCCATTTCACGTATGCGGTTACTTTGCATTTCTGCATTGACGCGTTGCTGCGATTTCCGCTGCTGTTCAACTTCCGAGCTACTCAAGTTGACCATAACATCGCTGTCTGTACCTTGAGATAGTGCAGCCGCCGCCAGCGCCGCTTCTTGTTGCTGTGCTTTTCTCTGCAATTGTGGACGAACCAGTTTACGCCACAGAATCCAGGCAACGATCAGAACCAGCAGCCAGCGGCCAGCTTCCATCAGGAGATCGAAAAATGCCTGTTTTTGCCAGAATGGGAGTTCGCCAGAACCGTCAGTGCTATCCATAAATGGCGTATTCACGACATTTAATGTATCGCCACGTTCAGTGGAGAAGCCCATTGCTTCGCGTGCTACTGTTTCAATCTGTTTGATCTGTTCTTCCGTCAGTGCAACCGGTTTGCCGTCCTCACCAGGAGGCTGGTAGTTAACAATAACGGCCGCAGACAAGCGCTTCACACCACCCGAACTGTGTTTGGTATGTAAAATCGTTTTGTCGACTTCATAGTTGGTTGTTGCATCATTACGAACATTTGATGTCTGAATAACGGTATTTGCATTTGCCGCATTAGCTTGCGCACCTGCCGCATTGTTTTGGTTCTGCTGGCCAGCCTGATTGTTCGCATTGGCATTATTTGGCGGTGTTGCGATAGGGGCTGTAGGTGCCGGTGCGGGCTGATTGGTTAATGCACCTGGAACGCCACCGACGTTCGGGCCGCCTTTTTGCTCACTCTGGCTGGTTTGCTGAGAGCGAACAGCCGCTTTGTCTGGCGGTTGGTTAGGTTGATACTGCTCGTCAGTTTGTTCGCGAGCAGAGAAATCGATTTGCGCGGTAACCTGAGCATGTACGTTACCCATGCCAACCATCGGCGCGATGATTGACTCTATGCGGCGTTGGTACATCGCCTCGACTTCGTTGCTGTACTTCAGTTGCGCAGCATTCAGATCGCGGCTGCTGCCGCCTGCCTGGGTTAACAGGCGTCCGGTCTGATCGACGACCGTAACATTATCTGGTGGCAGGCCAGCAACGCTGCTGGAAACCATATAAACGATGGAATTGATTTGACCTTCATCTAATGCACGACCTGGTTGTAATGTCAGGGTGACAGAAGAAGAGGGGGCTTTTTGTTCACGAACGAACAGTGAAGGCTTCGGTATGGCAAGGTGAACTCGCGCATTCTGGACAGGGCCGAGCGTTTCTATCGTTCTGGACAGCTCACCTTCCAGCGCACGCTGGTAATTTATCTGCTCACTGAATTGGCTGATGCCAAATTTTTCTTGATCGAGCAATTCAAAGCCAACCGCGCCGCCTTTTGGCAGCCCCAATTGAGCAAGTCGGAGTCGGGTCTCATAGACATTTTCGGCGGGAATCATGATCGCGCCGCCGTTCTCCGCAAAACGATAAGGAACGTTCAGCTTTGTTAATTCGCTGACAATCGCACCGCCATCTCGGTCATTTATGTTGCTATAAAGAACCCGATAATCTGGGCCTTTGGCCCATAGAGTCAATGCAACGACGATGGCAGTGGTCGCAGCTGCTGCGATCAATAGTGGGATCTTCGGATTGGCGCGTAACCGGTTGAGTATTTCGCCAAAGCTATTTTTACCGGTAGCGGAGCCGGTTAATGAGGCGTTCATACTCTATCTCTGCTTGGTTGTTGAACGATATACTTAACGTTGTGACGTGACAAAACAGAACTCCCTGATTGCGCAATCAATAAAACATTTCGCCTACATTTATCGGCATGTCATTATTTTCCGTAAAAGAAAAATCGATGGGTCGATAAGGTGGCATTTTTCGCGCTAATTGTGCGATTTATCTGAAAAGCTGTGTGGTAGGGTAATGCTGTCATAGAAAATGCATAAGCAGTCTACTCTGTATGATGTAGTGAGGTGTTATGTCAGTTCAAGGTATAGATGGTGTTTTACAGCAAATGCAGGTCAAAGCTCTGCAAGCTGCTGACACACCAATAGCCAGACCATCGGTAGAACCTGGTTTTGCCAGTGAGCTGAAAGCCGCGATCGATAAGATCAGCGACACGCAGCAGACGGCTCGTACGCAGGCTGAAAAATTTACCTTGGGTGTGCCAGGCGTAGCATTGAATGATGTGATGGTGGATTTACAGAAATCATCCATTTCAATGCAGATGGGCATTCAGGTGCGTAATAAGCTGGTATCTGCGTATCAGGAAGTGATGAATATGTCTGTTTGATGTCGTTCAATGACATCAATCGGCAACCAGTAAAGCCATTGTGCGTAATCTCACTGTTAATGCAATGAAATTACGCACAATCTTTATTTGTGCTCAGTACCCGCCTGTTTACTCCTTGTCTTCAAACACTCCAATCTTCAAATTCTTAACGCGCACTGATTTTGTTATGCCAGATAGTCTGAGCATGCAGAGTAAAAGCACCGTTTGTGGATAAAAAAAACGCGCCCGTATCAGGTGAAGATAGGAGCGCGAGTGTCGTATATAACGAGTATGAAATTATGAGCTTGGCTCACCTGGCGCGGGTTCACCAGGTAGCAATCGATGGCCCGCAAATTCGCTATAAGTCGTATTAATTGACTTTTGCTTCAGTGATTGCCCCATTAACGAACTTAACTCGTCCATCCGCTTCTGCAGAAGTTGTTTTACTTTCGCTTCATTATCCATCACTTCCTGCAAAATCTGTCGCAGATGCAAACGCATCACGCTGTCAATTTCGTCAGGAATTGGCGTGTTAACTAAGCCTTCAACGGACTGAACATAAACAATCTCTTGCTCAACCAACGTATCCCACTGGCCACTGACAGCCAAATGAAGAATTTTTTGACTCAGAGACAAAAGCTGTTGGTAATCTTTTAGAAGCCGATGGGGGGAGGCCATTAACGTACTTCCTGCTCTGGTTTGTAATTAGGACCGATTTGCCGCCAGGCATCAGCGATGTTTTCCAGCAACGCTTCGACGTCTTCTATTGCTTTTGCATCGTTATGTAAATTGGCAATCAACAAACGCTGAGACATGTAATCGTACAGGGCGGACAAGTTTTCAACGAGTTCTCCCCCTCTTTCCATGTCCAAACCGGCTTTTAGTCCGTTATTGATAATGTTGATCGCTTTAGATAACGCCATGCCTTTGCCCGGGATATCGCCTTGCTCCATGAGGATGCGTGCGCGCACCATTGCACTGCGCGCACCATCAAACAACATGACGATAAGCTGGTGAGGGCTTGCGCTCATCACACTGCTTTCAAGGCCTACCTGAGCGTAGGCCTGACTGCCTTTCATATTGTACATCTCGTTACCTATCTACTTAATCAGCAAACTTTAGAGCTTGGAGAACATGCTGGCCAAACTTGCACTGGTTGAGCTCATGTTAGACATCGCTTTATCAAGATCTGTAAACTGTTTCTGGTAGCGAGCAATTGTATCTTCAATACCGGCTTTGATTCGCTGAGATTGGGTATCCAGGCTTTTGATCGTTTTATTAATACCATCTTCTTTCGTTTTGATTGTACCATCGACGGTATCAAGGAGTTCTTTCAGATAAACACGGGTTTCTGTCGCAAAACCAGTTTTGTCATTATCACCCACGAAAAAGGCTTGAACCTTACCTGGCTCTTCTTTAAGCGCTTTTTCCAAAGCCGTGTTGTCTATTTCAAGTTTACCGGTCTTAAAGTTTTGTTTGATGCCTAAATCGGCGAGAATATTAAACTCACCATCTCCGGTTTGTACTGTGGTGAGCTGTGCTTTAAGTTTGTTCTGTATGCCACGAACCGTTGAGTCACCGATTAACGCACCGTTTGTGCTGGATTGACTTTCCCCGACTTCAACTGCGGTGTATTTAGTTTGTGCAGCAACAGTATCTTGCAGGCCGTTATATGCATCAACCCATGCTTTTATCGCATCTTTCATACCCGTGATGTCTTGATCAACCGTCAGGGTTTCGGGTTTACCTGCTTCTGTCTTAGCCTGTAGCGTTAAGTTGACGCCCTCAAAGGCATCATCAATCGTATTGCTTTGGCGTTCAATGGTAATACCGTTTGCAATGATCACGGAATTCTGTGCGGCAACCTTTTCGGTTGTTGAACCCAGAACACTACCGCTGTCAGTGATTGTCATTTCACCTTTTTCGCCGCTGTTTCTGGCTGTTAGCATCAGGTAATATTCATTATCTTTGGCTTTGACTACACTCGCGCTTACGCCGCCGTTTGCTTTATTAATCGCATCCCGGACGTCGTTTAACGAAGTTTCCCCACCTTTAATGTCAACCGTCAATGACTTACCATCGGCCTGGGCTATAGTGAGACTGCTATCTGATGAGCTTAGCGCTGTGGTTGCACTTGTCTTAACTCCAGAGGTAATGGAGTGAGCTTGAGCTAATTGTTGTACTTCAATACTATAACTGCCAGCGACAGCTTTGCTGCTTGTTGTTGCAGTAAATACCTTATTGGTGCTGGATACTTTTGTGTTGGTTATTCCATCTATCGATCCCGCGACAATGCCGAATGACTGTGATTTGGCTAAGGCATTGGTAGCGGTATTGAGCTTATCGAGTGAACTTTTAAGCGCACTGACACCAGTAAGTTGAGCTTTATAACTGGCTTGTTGTGTTGTAATGGGCGTCAAACGTTGGTTTTCAGCTGTTCTCAATTGGGTTAACAAACCGGCCAAATCTAAACCTGAACCCACACCTAATGAAGTTACGCTTGCCATGATCGAATCCTTTATCTGTCCAGAGCCAATGGTCTATGTATCAGTTATCGGCAGTACGAATAATAAGTTTAGCATTTTGAGCGGGAGTTATTTCTATCCAGTATTATGGATCCTGTCTTAAGCGTCGCTGGACAGAGATTTAGTTGTGCTATCAGGCTCAAAAAAAAGATATGTGTGGTAAAAAATTAAAGCTTTTGAAAAGTGTTCCGATAAATAAACACAACGGGGATGACCCCGTGGGTCTAACCCGAAACTTACATCTTATTGATTAAGGAACGCTATCATGGCATCGATTAATACTAACATCATGTCTCTGGTCACCCAGAACAACCTGAACAAATCACAATCTTCTCTGGGCACCGCTATTGAGCGTCTGTCTTCTGGTCTGCGTATCAATAGTGCAAAAGACGATGCTGCTGGTCAGGCGATTGCCAACCGTATGACTGCACAGGTTAAAGGCCTGACTCAGGCTGCGCGTAACGCGAACGACGGTATCTCCCTGACGCAAACTGCGGAAGGTAACCTGAACNACCCGACACTTAACATCTCATTGATTAAGGAACGCTTATCATGGCATCGATTAATACTAACATCATGTCTCTGGTTACCCAGAACAACCTGAACAAATCACAATCTTCTCTGGGCACCGCTATTGAGCGTCTGTCTTCTGGTCTGCGTATCAATAGTGCAAAAGACGATGCTGCTGGTCAGGCGATTGCCAACCGTATGACTGCACAGGTTAAAGGCCTGACTCAGGCTGCGCGTAACGCGAACGACGGTATCTCCCTGACGCAAACCGCGGAAGGTAACCTGAACGAAATCAACAACAACTTACAGCGTGTTCGTGAGCTGGCGGTGCAGGCTGCAAGTGACACTAACGGCAGTACTGACCGTACTTCAATCTACACTGAAATGAAGCAACGTCTGGACGAAATCGACCGTGTTGCTGGCGCGGCATCGTTCAACGGCACGAACCTGCTGGATGGCACGGCAAGTGGCGGTATCAACATTCAGGTTGGTGCAAACACTGGTGCTAACGAAGTTATCACTATCGACTCTGGTGCGCTGGTTAACGCGACAACGACGTCTGGTGCAGGCTTGGCTTCTGGTGTATCGACCGCTGTAACTGCAATTAGTGGTGGGACAGGTGCTATAGGTGGTTCAGGTGGTCTGGCACAGAATATCGTTGATGCCGTTGATACCGCACTGAAAGCAGTAGATACCGCGCGTAGTAACCTGGGTGCGATCCAGAACCGTTTCGAATCCACGATCACCAACGTGAACAACACCATCAACAACCTGTCTAACGCCCGTGGCCGAATTCAGGATGCGGATTATGCGGTAGAAGTGTCGAACATGACCAAGGCGAACATTCTGCAACAGGCTGGTACATCAGTCCTGTCTCAGGCGAACCAGGTTCCTCAGACCGTTCTGTCTCTGCTGCGTTAATCGTAAGCAACACAGTTTGATGTTAAACCCAGCCTTGTGCTGGGTTTTTTTCTTTCTGAACCAGATAACTTTGAATAAAAAACACGCACAGACAAAAAATTAAAGATTTTAAAAAAGGTTCCGATAATTAGTAAGGACGGGGATGAGCCAATGAGCTGAACCCGACACTTAACATCTCATTGATTAAGGAACGCTTATCATGGCATCGATTAATACTAACATCATGTCTCTGGTTACCCAGAACAACCTGAACAAATCACAATCTTCTCTGGGCACCGCTATTGAGCGTCTGTCTTCTGGTCTGCGTATCAATAGTGCAAAAGACGATGCTGCTGGTCAGGCGATTGCCAACCGTATGACTGCACAGGTTAAAGGCCTGACTCAGGCTGCGCGTAACGCGAACGACGGTATCTCCCTGACGCAAACTNTCTGGTCTGCGTATCAATAGTGCAAAAGACGATGCTGCTGGTCAGGCGATTGCCAACCGTATGACTGCACAGGTTAAAGGCCTGACTCAGGCTGCGCGTAACGCGAACGACGGTATCTCCCTGACGCAAACTGCGGAAGGTAACCTGAATGAAATCAACAACAACTTGCAGCGTGTTCGTGAGTTGGCGGTTCAGGCAGCAAGTGACACCAACGGCCAGACTGACCGTGGTTCAATCTACACTGAAATGAAGCAACGTCTGGACGAAATCGACCGTGTTGCTGGTTCAGCGTCTTTCAACGGCACGAACCTGCTGGACGGCACGGCAAGCGGCGGTATCAACATTCAGGTTGGTGCAAACACCGGTGCTAACGAAGTTATCACCATCGACTCTGGCGCGCTGGTTAATGCTAAAACTTCTGGCGGTCTGTCATCTGGCGTATCTAGCGCTGTTGCCGCAATTAGCGGAACAACTGCAAGTGGTGCGGTAAGCGGCATTGGTGGCGATGATGGCTTGGCTCAAAAAATTGTTGATGCCGTTGATACTGCATTGAAAGCGGTAGATACCGCACGTAGTAACCTGGGTGCGATCCAGAACCGTTTCGAATCCACGATCACCAACGTGAACAACACCATCAACAACCTGTCCAACGCCCGTGGCCGAATTCAGGACGCGGATTATGCGGTGGAAGTGTCGAACATGACCAAGGCGAACATTCTGCAACAGGCCGGTACATCAGTCCTGTCTCAGGCGAACCAGGTTCCTCAGACCGTTCTGTCTCTGCTGCGTTAATCGTAAGCAACACAGCTTGATGTTAAACCCAGCCTTGTGCTGGGTTTTTTCTTTCTGAACCAGATAACTTTGAATAAAAAACACGCACAGACAAAAAATTAAAGATTTTAAAAAAGGTTCCGATAATTAGTAAGGACGGGGATGAGCCAATAAGCTGAACCCGACACTTAACATCTCATTGATTAAGGAACGCTTATCATGGCATCGATTAATACTAACATCATGTCTCTGGTTACCCAGAACAACCTGAACAAATCACAATCTTCTCTGGGCACCGCTATTGAGCGTCTGTCTTCTGGTCTGATTAAGGAACGCTTATCATGGCATCGATTAATACTAACATCATGTCTCTGGTTACCCAGAACAACCTGAACAAATCACAATCTTCTCTGGGCACCGCTATTGAGCGTCTGTCTTCTGGTCTGCGTATCAATAGTGCAAAAGACGATGCTGCTGGTCAGGCGATTGCCAACCGTATGACTGCACAGGTTAAAGGCCTGACTCAGGCTGCGCGTAACGCGAACGACGGTATCTCCCTGACGCAAACTGCGGAAGGTAACCTGAACGAAATCAACAACAACTTGCAGCGTGTTCGTGAGTTGGCAGTTCAGGCTGCAAGTGACACTAACGGCAGTACTGACCGTACTTCAATCTACACTGAAATGAAGCAACGTCTGGACGAAATCGACCGTGTTGCTAAATCAGCCTCTTTCAACGGCACGAACTTGCTGGACGGTACAGCAAGTGGCGGTATCAACATTCAGGTTGGTGCAAACACCGGTGCTAACGAAGTTATCACTATCGATTCTGGCGCGCTGGTTAATGCCTCAACGACTTCTGGCCTGTCTTCTGGTGTTTCTACTGCAGTAGATGCAATCAGCGGCGGTACCGGTGCTGCAAGTGGTTCTGGTGCTATCGGTGGTTCTGGTGGTCTGGCACAGCAGATTGTCAATGCTGTAGATACCGCACTGAAAGCAGTAGATACCGCACGTAGTAATCTGGGTGCGATCCAGAACCGTTTCGAATCCACGATCACCAACGTGAACAACACCATCAACAACCTGTCCAACGCCCGTGGCCGAATTCAGGATGCGGATTATGCGGTGGAAGTGTCGAATATGACCAAGGCGAACATTCTGCAACAGGCTGGTACATCAGTCCTGTCTCAGGCGAACCAGGTTCCTCAGACTGTTCTGTCTCTGTTGCGTTAATCGTAAGCAATATGGTATGAATTTTAACCCGGCCATGCGCCGGGTTAAATATATCAATCGTTTGTATTTCAATGTCATCTTAAGCCTGTTTTTAACAACATCGCCATGATCCTTCTATCTTAATTTTTTCCATTCTGTATCTTTCGAACAACTTTTTGCTTATTTATAGTTTCAAAAAATGCCTATAAGTGGTTGTTTATCATACAATAGAACCAAGTGAACAATAAATAATAGACCTTAGTACATTTTGTTAGGAGAAGAACGATAGTTTTGATTTTAATGCTTTAAATAGCATGGTAATTGATTGGTTTATTTATCGTTTAGTTTGATTTTCTCTCTTTAGAATGGAAGTATTTATACATCCGTTTTGTCTACAAGGCTCCTTTCTATGCCACGCGTCTTTATCAGCACACTTCAACTTATCGACTACAGAGATGAAACACTGGCCATTTTGGACCTGATCGATGGATTCATCGATAACGGTTGGAGTGTGGATGTCTATTGCCATCAGTATGATGTGCGCATAAAAAATCTGATAGAGAAGAAATTTCCAGGTAAAGACATTTTTGCCACTGCTGATACTGATCATGTTTTCAATGAAAATTATGATCTATTCTGGATTCAATATTTTTCATTAAGTACAAGTATATTAGACCGGTTCCTGAATGGTGGTGTCACAACGAATATGATATTCGACCACCAGTCCTTGGATAGTCGAGAGTCCGCATCAGCTGATATTTTGCTTGAAAACCGCTTGTGCGATCGAGCGTTAGTCACATTGCCTCGATTAGCCGATTTTTTGAATGAGAGCGGGATAACTAGCTCGTTGATATCTGTGTTCCCTCCTTCTGCTCCTGATTTATATTTTAATCACACTTCACTGGCAAATAACAATAGTCTAAAAAAGATACTTATTGTCGTGGAAGAAACAACACCGATGCTCAAGGCATTGATAAGTGAATTGGAGAAGTTTTCGATAATTTGTGAAATCATGAACCGAGAACAATGGGTTCATAATAATGCCGTTACGGATTTTGATGCTATTGTTGCTAGTGGGGTTATTGCACAATATGCGTTGTGTGCAGGAAAGCCAGCCTATTTGTATCAAGACAATTTTTTCATTGGATACATTACCGATGAATTGGTTGAGGGCAATGTATTTCGGAATGAAACGGCAGGGAAGGCTCTTTCTTCCGAGGAAGTAGCAGAGAGCATTTATAAGGGTTATGAGCAAGCGGCTAAATATACCCAGAAGCGTTCAGATTATTATAATAAATCCTGGCGGTTATCAAATACGTTACCATCACTGATTGACAGCTTGCCAGAGCCGACGCTTAAAAAAATAACCGATCAGGAACTGCAAAGGCTTGCTCTTCATAACTTAACGTTGCAGGATAAAACGAAGCCTTTTTATTCTGTTGATAAGTGGTTGAGCGAGCGGTTGATTAGTCCTGCTCGTCGTGATTTATTACAAGCGTTTATCCAAGCCTATCCAGATGTTGGTAATATAAGTATTGTGGTACTGGCGCAATCTAACGATAAAAATGCCATCAATGCTTCATTGGCTAGCATCCATGAACAATTTTATTTGGCCAAAGAGGTCTATGTATTGACCTCGAATAATTTCGCTTGTGCTGGTGCTCCCGGTACGGTCACATGGTTATCATCCGATTGTGCTGAGGAGAGCCAACTAAATGCCATTCTGGTTCAAACATCAGCATCCTATCTGTTTGTTTTACGTGCTGGGGAACGTTTACTTCCGCATGCATCGTTATTATTAGCTGAGCACCGCCTGCGTTTTCCTTCTGCGAAAGCCTTCTATTTTGACGAAGCGATCCTGAAAGAAGGTAAAGCAGAAAACCCAATGCTTAAGCCAGAATGTAATATTGATATGTTGCGCAGTTTCCCCTACATAGGCCGTAATCTGGCTGTGGATGTATCAACTTTGCGCCAGCAAGGTATTATTCCTTCGATAGGTGAATCTCTTGAACTGCATGATGTTATTTGGCAACTGATAGAACAAGAAGGGCCGCAGGCAATTGGCCATATTCCCGAAGTGCTAGTTTATACCACAGACTCATTGTTCGATTGGTTGAACAGCGACGGTGTGACACAGCATTATCCTGATATTATTCAACGGCATCTTGCTCGTTGCCATGTTGAAGCGGTTGTTTCAGTACGCAACAATGACGGAATATGCCGTATTCAGTATCAACATACAAGTAAGCCGCTTGTTTCCATTATTATTCCTACGCGTGATCATCTGCCTGTCATCAGTCGATGTATCGAAACACTGATGGAGCGTACGCAATACCTCAACTATGAATTATTAATTGTAGATAATCAGTCAGAAGAGGCGGGTGCCTGCCAATATTTGAGACAACTTGCTGCAATGGAGTTAGCTCAGGTTCAGGTTCTGTCGTGGCCACATCCATTTAATTTTTCCGCCATTAATAATTTTGCTGCTCAAAAAGCGAAAGGCGATGTCCTGCTTTTCCTTAATAATGATACCGAAATTACCAATGGGGATTGGCTGGATGCTTTATTAAATCATGCACTACGTCCTGAGGTTGGTATCGTTGGGGCTAAACTGGTGTTTGATGATGGACGCATTCAGCATGGCGGTATTGTATTAGGTATGAATGATAGCGCCGCGATTGCGTTTCAGGGGATGGGAGCAGAATCAAAAGGCTATATGAGTCGTCTCCGTATGACCCATAATGTCAGTGCGGTTAGTGCGGCTTGCATGATGATGCGGCGTGACGTTTATGTTGAGCTTGGTGGATTTGATGAGCAGCAATATCCCACCTATTTTGGCGATATTGATCTTGCGCTTAAAGCTCGACAACAGGGCTATTTGGTTGTGTGGACGCCAGATGCTCAAGTGATGCATTTAGGTGGTGCATCGCGCTTATTGCAACAGCACTTCAAGTTACCACCTTTACCACAAAAGTCAGATATTGACTCACTTTATGATCGCTGGTTGCCGCAACTCGCTAACGATCCCTGTTATCACCCAGCTTACGGTAAGCATGCTCCAGGGTTTTCTCTCACGCCAGAAATGGCAAGATGCCAACGTGCATTACCAGGGCGACCTCTGCCAGTGGTTATTGGGAGTCACAGTGATTGGCATGGATGTGGTCATTATCGTGTTATTTTCCCTTTTCAGGCTCTAGAGAGAGAGATGCATATAGAAGGGGGACTGAAACATGGTGTACCAAAACTGGTCGATGCGGTTGATATGGAACCTGATGTTGTGATTGTTCAATCCGCCGCTGGAGCCCAGACGCCGGAGATGGTGGCACAGTATCGCAAATATACGCGTTCATCTATTGTTGCGGAATTTGATGACTATATTCTTAATATCCCTATCAACAGTGGTAATAGAAGAGCATTCTCACAACAGCTAATTAAAAATTTCCGTCGTTCGCTGGAATCTGTTGATTGGGTTGTGGTTTCTACGCCAGCACTGGCTGAAGCCTATTCAGATTATCACTCAGATATTCGTGTTGCTTATAACCGGCTACCTGCATCCTGGTGGAAAGGGTTAACGAGCCTGCGTCAGCAAGGGCGTAAACCTCGGGTGGGTTGGGCTGGCGGGAGTAGCCATAAAGGTGATTTGGCTATTCTCCGCTCGGTGGTGAAAGCGCTTGAAGATGAAGTTGAGTGGGTTTTCATGGGGATGAAACCTGAAGGTGTGAAATGTGAATTTCATGCAGGCGTCCCTATAGAATATTACCCACAAAAAACAGCGAGTCTGAATCTCGATTTGGCATTAGTACCGCTAGAACATAATCTGTTCAATGAATGCAAAAGTAATCTGCGACTCATGGAGCTAGGGGCTTGTGGGGTGCCTGTAATTTGTACTGATATCGAGCCTTATCGCTGTGGTTTGCCCGTAACACGGGTTGATAATCGTTTCAAAGACTGGATGGATGCAATACGTATGCATATCTCTGATATGGATGCGACAGCAAGAGTGGGCGATCAACTGAGAGATGCCGTGTATAAAGATTGGATGCTGGAAGGCGATGGCTTGACGGATTGGTTACAGGCCTGGTTGCCAAAATAGCGAGATAACGTAGTAACACAACATGAGGACGTGATAGCGCATTGGTTGCTGAAGAGCCAAGGGCGGTAGCATTCTCTCTTTTAGATAATGGCGATAGATTTTTTGTAAACGGCGTATATGGGCGTTTGAGTTTCAGGATAAACGATGAATAAAAAATTTAAATATCCTTATGTAATTACTGTTCCTGGTTATATTGAAGCCTCTCTTGGGATTCAGGTGGTGCATCGCCTTTGCCATCTTATTAACCAAAATGGTGGCGAAGCATACGTTATTTCTCCAGCAACTAACCCAGAATGGAATACGCCACAATTAACATCTGGGAAATTTAACGAGTATAAAGAGTCTGGGGAAGTATTCATCGCGGTTTACCCTGAAATAGAGTCAGGTAACCCTCTGGAAGCACCTGTTTGCGTCCGGTATATGCTGAACAAAGAGGGGGTTCTGAATGGCAACAATATTAATGCTGATGAGGACGATCTCTTTTTCTTTTATCGACAAGAATTTGCTGAAAATGAAGCTAATGCCAATTTATTAACGATATCAACTTATGATTTGTCAGTGTTTTGCGATGATGTTAAAGAGAAAGATCTTGACCTGTTGTATTTAAACCGGGTGCCACGCAGTTGTGTCGATTTTTCAACGTTGCCTGAGAATATAAAAATTTTATCGATGGAGCAGCCACTATCGCTGAATGAACTTGCTAAAGTTCTTAAGCGTGGGCGCATTATGTATACTTATGAAGCATCTGGTACCTGCGCTTTAGCTGGGTTATGCGGCTGTCCCGTGGTTGCCAGGGTTGCTTCAGGGTATGAGAAATATGCCATCACGGAGAATACCTCTAAAGATGCGGGTGATGCTGATGTTGCCTGGAACGATTCCCCGAGTGAATTGGAACGAGTAAAGGAAAATCTTTATAAATATAAAGAGTTTTATGAAGGATTGGAAAGTGTATCCAATCAGCAGTTTTTCAATTTTCTGGAAATGACACAAGATAAAGCACAAGATTGTTATAATAAAAATCATAAAGAAAATATAATGGAATGGGTTAAACGGCGGGAGCTTTCCCCTGAACGAATTTCCCTTATTTCCAGAAGTATTAGTGAATTGGTATCACCTCAAGCTATTTATATTTGCATCTATGATCAATCGAAATCTTGGCGTGATATTTTAACTACATTAGAGTCTTTATTTCCCGTTAAGGAGATGTATTCGAAATTAAACTGTATCGTTTTTACCGATGGAGAATATACGCTTCCTAAAGATTTTGAGTCTTGGACCTCATTATGCGAAACAACAAAGCTAAGCACTACTATAAAAAATATATCAATGGAGCAGCGTTTTAACTGGCTCCAGTATGTGAGGGCTGGCGTTACATTTATCGCAGATGGAATTTTTTCTGCTATATGTTACTTAAATAAAGTGAGTGAATATAGCGCGATTTACTCTGACAAAATATTTATTAATGATAGCGGTGAATTAGGACCAGCCTTTTTACCTGATTTTAGTATTGATTATTTCATTGGTTTCCCTAGCGCATTTTTTGTTGGTTGCTTCTTCCATCAAAGCATATTTAGAGACACGAGCTATTATAATGGCATTTCTCCTGATTTTTTTGATTTCGATATTCTGATGAAGGTGATTACAGAAAAAGGGAATGGAAGTGTCGGCCATTTTTCTGAGCCTTTGTTAATCAGTGAATCAAAAAAAGAGCTAGATAGTAGTAAAGCAGAACAGTTGATTAGTAACTATTTAAGTACAAAAGGCTATGTGAATAGCTTGATTTTACACAATTCCTCAGGTGGATGTCGGATTGTTTATGGTCATACCAAAGATCTACCTAAAGTTAGTATTCTTATCATCGATAGCGGTGATGTCAATATATTGCAACGCTGTGTTATGGGATTGTTGGAAAAATCTAAATATACTAATTATGAAATTTTGATTCTAAGTTGCTATGCTGAGGTTGAAGAGAATCGTTATTGGCTAGAAGAAGTCAGTAAAATTGATCCTAAAAGAATAAAAGTCATTCTATTTCCACATCAGGAAAGCCGCTCAAGACTCAATAATATCGCAGCTAGTCAAGCATCGGGTGAGTATTTACTCTTGCTTGATGTTGCGGTTTTTCCTGCGCATGATGAATGGCTAGAAAATTTAGCCAATCATTGCCTTCGTGATGACGTAGGATGTGTTGGCAGTAAAGTCATTAATCTTAATGAGAAAGTTTATTCAGCAGGAATGATTCTTGGGCTCAATGGTGTAGCTGAAAGTCCTTTTGTTGGAAGCCACTATTCAGCTTCGGGTTATATGCATCGTTTAGCAATAGAACAAAATTATAGCGCGCTCCCCTCATTATGTTTACTAGTAAGGCGCTCGGTTTATCAAGATGTCGGTGGAGTAGACGAGTTACTGACTGAGCAATATCTTGCTGATATCGATTTAAGTCTAAAAATTCGTGACGCAGGTTATCTTTCTGTTTGGACCCCTTATTCTATTGTTGCGACTGATTTATCTCCGGGAAAAAATGATAGGAAGAACGAAACTTGCTCAGAACAAGAGAGTATTATCTATCATAAGTGGGGAGATGTCATTGCTAATGATCCTGCTTATAATAAGAATTTGTCATTAACTAAGGCTTATAGAATAGAAAAATATATCAGGCCGCGCGAGCTATCGCTAGAGCCTCAACGACCGCCTCGCGTAATGATGTATTCTGGCGGTTGTAATCCGATGGAGATATATCGGTTAGACGAGCCTTTTTATAAAATGAGATACAACGGAATGGTTGAAGGGGCTGTGGTTTCAGATTCCCTCGTTATATCTGAATTTTTGCAAATAAAGCCTGACGTTATTATCACTCAGAATCATGTTCAAAGTGGAGATATAATTAATTTCAAGTCGATGAAAGATTGTTTTTCTATTTATGATATGAACCACTATGAATCAAGTAAACTCGATGATAGTAAAAATAAAAAAGAACACTTGAATAAAATAAAAGAGAACTTGGCTTCTTTTGATAGGGTGATTGTTGGGTCTGAAGCATTAGCTGAGCAATATGGTAGAGTGCATCACGATATTCAGTTTTTACCTACATATTTACCTCATTTCTGGAATGATCTTGCTCTTACGGGAAGGGTAAGCGATAAGCCTCGAGTTGGGTGTATAACGCAGGATCTGCGTGATGAAGATATTGAACTGGTTTCCAACGTCATCCGTGATTTTTCTCACCACGTTACGTGGGTGTTTTTGGGGGCTTATCCTCCTAAACTGAAGCCCTTTATTCATGAATATCACCGCTATCACGGTTTTACGCATTATCCCCAACAGTTAGCCTCTCTCAATCTTGATTTTGCAATAGCGCCGTTGGCTGATAATAATACTAATCGAACCCGCAGCAATATTCGTTTATTAGAGCTTGGTATATGTGGAATACCGGTTATATGCAGTGATATTTTATGCTACAAAGGCAGGCTTTCCGCTAATCTTGTGAAAAACAGATACAAGGACTGGTCAGCTGCAATGAATCAATATATCCATGATGTTGATTCGGCCAGAACGGTTGGCGCTGTGTTGAAAAGCGAAGTTCAAGAAAACTGGATGCTTAATCAAAAAAATCTGGGAATTATAAAGAAAGTTTGGCTTCCACGATGATTTATTATATTAAGGGCTGTTTATGAAAAATGAAATATATGTTACCAGTCCACTACTTCCCCCGCTTGAGGAGTTTATTCCTTATTTGGAAAAAATATGGGAGAACAAAAGATTAACGAATGGTGGACCTCTACACGAACAGCTTGAAGAAGAACTGGCAAAATACTTGGGAGTTAAGTACATCAGTCTTTTTTCAAATGGCACGTTGGCACTATTGACTGCATTGCAGACGTTGCGCATTACTGGTGAGGTTATTACTACTCCTTACTCTTTTGTTGCTACCTCACACTCGCTTTTGTGGAATGGGTTAAAACCCGTATTTGTAGATATTGATCCTCTGACGTGCAATCTTGATCCTGATAAAATTGAACAAGCCATTACTTCTAATACCTCAGCTATTATGCCGGTGCATTGTTATGGTATTCCTTGCGATATTGAACGTATCCAGACGATTGCGGATAACTACGGACTGAAGGTTATCTATGATGCTGCCCATGCATTTGGCGTAAAAAAAGATGACTATAGTATTCTAAATCATGGTGACCTATCTATTCTTAGTTTTCATGCGACGAAAGTTTTCAGTACTATCGAGGGTGGCGCTATTATATGCTCTGATAAAAAGACCAAAAAACGCATCGATTATCTTAAAAACTTTGGTTTTGCTGATGAGGTCACTGTTGTTGCACCAGGCATCAACGGTAAGATGAATGAGGTACAGGCTGCATATGGGTTGCTACAAATTGCACATATAGATGTCGCGTTGAAAAAAAGGAAAGAAATTTATGACTTATACGCTGAGCTTTTAAAAGACGTATCAGGGATTAGGATAACAAGTATTCCGAGTGATGTAACTTGGAATTATTCTTATTTTCCTATATTTTTGTCTGAATCTTTTCCTAAAAAAAGAGACGAGTTGTATGAGTATTTAAAGACGAAGGATGTTTTCGCGCGACGTTATTTTTATCCATTAATTAGTTCATTCCCTATGTACAGAGGTTTAGACTCAGCTGAAGAAAGTTTATTACCTAATGCAGTATATGTTGCTGATAATGTATTATGTCTTCCTATTTATCCTGATTTGTCTGAAGAAAATATATTGAAAATAGTTGGGTGTATAATTTCTTAATTAGTTATATTAAGCATCTTTTGCTATTTTTAGTAAGATAAAATTCTGGTTTTAAATAATATTTACATTGGCTGATTTTATTTGGAGAGTAAATATGGCTTTAAATTTTTTAGTTTTTCCTAGTAATATGCCTGAGTCTAAGGTGTTCTCCAATTTTGCTAGCTCAATTGGTGGTAACATCGTACATGCATCCTCAGAAAATAAAATAGATAGTAACACTCAGTATCTTCCTTACATTACGGATGAATCTTTTCCGTCTGAGTTCGAAGATATGCTACGCAATAATAATATTAACTATGTTTATTCGCCACACCATGTAGTCTGGCATTATTTGAATAAATTAAAAGAAACAATATCATACGATTATTCGGTTTGTGATTTACCTCCGTTAGATTCTGTTTTTAATAATGTAAAAGAGGCATGCTTATGGGCTAAGGAAACAAAGGCGGAAATATCTAAGAATAATCAGGGTAATTCTATTACAGCATTGAAAGAAAATGAATATGCAAATTTATATGTAAAATATAACGATATCCCAGGGCAAAGCGATAATGTTAAACTCAGAGCTCTATGTTCGATATTTACGGATACCCCAAAAGGGGATGTCGTTGAAATAGGTTCCTTTTTAGGTCGATCTGGGTTTGCTTTATCCTGGTTAGCTCAACAATATGAAATTGGTAATGTTATATGTGTAGACCCTTGGGAAGGTGAGCTCAGTGGTGATCAAGGCAACGATGATAAAGTACTTCTTGTCAATGAGTCTCGCGATCAGGTTAACTGGGATAGTGTTTTCTCTGGTTTTCTTACATATAACTCTGGACAGAAAAATTTAACCTATATTCGAGCTGTTTCTGAGGCCGCAGTCTCAGAATATCTGGCATCGACAAAGAGTGGTAAAATTTGTAATAATGACTTTGGATGTATAAAAATAGATGGAAACATATCGCTCCTGCATATAGACGGAAATCATAAGTATGAGGAAGCTAAAAAAGATGTTGATAATTGGTTTCCTCTTGTTAAGAGCGGTGGATGGGTGCTTATTGATGATTATGACTGGGCATTTGGCGAGGGGCCGAAAAAAGTTGGCGATGAGTTAGTAAATAATCCTCGAGTGGCACATCATTTTATCGAAGGAGATACATTATATATTAAAATCCGATAGTGATTTTAATAATATTTTCTATGGGTAAATTATTAATTGGATACGTGATTGCATACAGTAAATAATATAAATCATAGCCATTGATAGAAAAATACTTCGCCGTTTTATAACTCGATTCGGATGAGTTATTGCCAGAAGTAATATATTTTTTCGTCAAACTATTATCGAAAGTCAAAGCACTCAATGCAGAATGAGTCGTGCTGCGACTACAATGGACCGAAAATACGTACATTAGTCCTTGCAAGATCTGAGTCTATAGTAATAGCTTGCTGGTCTAATTAGGTGTATTACCGAAATTTATCCATTTTTAAGTAGAGATAAAGGATGTTTTTGATACGACGGTCTCTGCTTTGAGTGTTACTATGAAAAATAAAATTTTAGCTATTTATGGAACGGGTGGCCTAGGTAGGGAATTTTTTGATACGGCGAATAATATAAATACAGTATCAAATTTGTGGTCAGACATCGTTTTTATTAATGATTACGAAAATGGTGGAGAAATTCTGGGTGCCAAAGTGCTCAGTTTTGAATCCATCATAAAAAATAAGGATACTTGCGAGATTATTATCGCTATTGGCGAACCCTCTTTACGTGAGAAACTCTTTGATAAAGCTAAAAGTAATGGGCTGAAAATCGCTACACTGATTGATCCAACTGCACGGGTTTCACCCAGCGCAATAATAGGTGAAGGTAGTGTTTTATGTGAGTACTCCTCGATTCACTGTAATGTGAACATTGGTAAAAACTGCCTTGTTCAGCCATATAGTTTACTTGGGCACGATATTATTGTTGGCAGTCATTCTGTTTTCTCTGCTCATTCTGCACCCGGCGGTGCATCTGTTTTTGGTGACAGAGTCTATGTCGGTATGCATGCAACGATTAAAGAAAAACTGACTGTCGGGGATGATGCTATAATATCTATGGGATCGGCTGTATTCAGAGATGTTGCAGCACGTTCTGTCGTAGTAGGTAATCCTGCGCGTGTTACTAAAGGAAATGATGAGGGGAAGGTTTTTTTGTAAAAACAACTTACTCGTCTGTCTATGTGTTACGTGTTTTTTATTTTAATCCAACATCATTAATTTTTTATTCAAAATGCACCTGTTTACAGTTTAGGGCTATTTGATCGATCCATTAAGTAAATCTTGAACTTAAATATTATGAGGAAGCTATGACTAATTTAGATAAATATACCAATGCATTTGCTACAACATTTGAAATTGAAGCATCAAGTGCGAGCGAACTGAAATACCAGTCTATTGATGCATGGGACTCTGTAGGGCATATGGGATTGGTCGCTGCAATAGAGGACACCTTTGATATTATGCTGGATACTGACGATATTGTTGATTTGAGTTCATTCAAAAAAGGGATAGAAATATTAGGTAAATATAATATTGAAATCTCAGAGGGTTAACAATGAGCGAGTCTTCTATTTTAAGAAACCTCTCTCCTGTTGAGATTCAAAAATATCAGCAGAATCGCTATCCTTGCTTTTTTTTAGACTCAATCGAGGAGGCTCTTCCTGGGAAGAGTGCAAAAGGATTCAAAAACTTTACTTATAATGAGTGGTTTTTTCCTGCTCATTTTGAAGATGAGCCTGTTGTTCCTGGATTCATTCAAATAGAGACTCTAACACAAGTTTTTTTAATGACATTTTTAACTATCCCTGAGAATAAAGGAAAGAAAACAGGTTTTTTATCTGTCAAAAATGCCGACTTCAAGAAGAAAATTATCCCGGGAAATCGCCTGGATATCATAGCTGAATTAGGCTCCTATCGTCGGGGTATTGCCAGTGGAAAAGCTACTGGTTTTGTTAATAATGAATTAGCGTGCCAGATTGATTTAGTTGTTGCTGTACCTGATACTTTGAGTAAATTTCTTCCGAAGTAATATTTTTTAGGAAACCTTTATGATACGCGTCGCAGATTATGTTATGAAACGTCTATACCAAGAAGGGGTTGAACACCTCTTTATGGTAACAGGCCGAGGGGTACTTTATTTGTCTGACGCTGCCGCCAAGCAGGAAGGGCTAGACTGCATCTGTGTTCATCATGAACAAGCAGGTGCATATGCTGCGATGGCTTATTCTCAGGTAAATCATAAAATAGGTGCCTGTCTGGTTTCTACAGGATGTGCCTCCACAAATGCAATTACTCCTGTGCTCTGTGCCTGGCAAGATGACGTCCCTATGATTGTGATCTCAGGGCAGAATTCATTAAAAGAAACCGTAACATATACTGGGTTGCCTATAAGAACTTATGGGCAACAGGAAGCTGATATCATCAGTCTGGTTACGCCTATTACCAAATATGCGGTTATGGTTTCAGATCCTGAAAGTATCGCGATGGAGCTGGATAAGGCCTTTCACCTTGCTTGCTCCGGTCGGAAAGGTCCTGTATGGATTGATATTCCTCTCGATATTCAAAACATGCGGGTTGATGAGGATGAACTAAAGCGACTCGAGTTTAATGAGAATAAGCTATCTGCTTCTGATAGCGACATGGAATTTCTATTAGAGGCGTTAGCTGCCTCTGAACGTCCTATTGTCTTAATTGGTAGCGGTGTTCGTTCTGCAGGAGCAGAAGCTGTTTTAGATACAGTGATTGATAAATATTCAATACCGGTTGTTTATTCGGCTTCGGCTACGGATATATATAAATCTGATAAGAGACTGTCAATCGGTGCCGTAGGCACAATGGCTACAAATAGAGCGGCAAATTTTGCTATGCAGAATGCCGATTTATTAATTATTGTTGGCTCTCGTATGACATCGATGACTACGGGAAGCAACCCAGAAAAATTCGCGAGATGTGCGAAAATTATTGCTATTGATATTGATGAGAATGAATATAAAAAGGCGAATTTGGCAGTAGATAAACTTATACTATCGGATGCTAAAGATTTCTTGAATAAACTCAACAGTAAAGACATAAATACAAGTTGGAATGCTTGGGTTGATAAGTGTTTGCACTACAAAAACATATTTCCTAAATGTGAAGATAAATATAAATTAGACGGGAAAGTTGATTTGTATTATTTGGCCGATGTTCTCTCTGCACATTTGGAAAATGATGCGGTTTTTGTGACTGACTCTGGTTTAGAAGAGTTGATTATGCCAACAACCATATCGTTTAAAGAACAGCAAAAGTGTTTACATCCTGTATCTCAGGGGGCGATGGGATACGCATTACCTGCAGCGATTGGAGCATACTATAGTTCAGGGAAACAAATTGTTGCTGTTGTTGGTGATGGCTCCATAATGATGAATTTGCAAGAATTGCAGACTATTAGACATAATAATTTACCTATTAAAATTTTGGTAATTAATAACAACTGTTATGCCGTTATTAGAAAAAGGCAAGTCGATTTGTTTAGAACGAGAACTGTCGGCACAGATGCTGATAATGGTGTATCTTGTCCTGAATTTGAAAAAGTTGCTAACTGTTTTGATATTCAGTATCAACTCATAGAAAGTACAGATATGGTTGATCAAAAACTTCAGGAAGTTTTGAGCTGTGAAGGTCCTATTCTCTGTGAGATTTTGAGCCCTGAAGATCAAGAGTATATTAATACCTCTTATGTTCGTAACATGAAAGGACGCTTTGTCCAGAGGCCATTGGAAGATCAATCTCCTTTTCTGGAACGAGAACTGTTTTTATCAGAAATGATTATTGATCCTATTGATCAGTAAAATATATCGAGGTACATGATGGCAGATATTTTATTACGGGATGGTAAAATAATAGGGTCTTATAAAAAACCGTATATTATTGCAGAAGTGAATTCAAGTCATAACGGAAATATTGACGTCGCAAAAGAAATGATCATTAAAGCAAAAGAAGCTGGATGTGATTGTGTAAAGTTTCAATCTTGGTCTACGGATTCATTATACTCAAAGGATTACTATGACAGTAACCCTATTGCAAAACGGATAATCTCAAAATTCTCATTGCCTGAAACTGAGCTGTTAGAGTTGTCTAAGTATTGCAATGAAATAGGAATCTCATTCTCTTCGACTCCTTACTCTCATGGGGAAGTGGATTTCTTAGTAAGCGAATGTAATGTCCCATATATTAAAATTGCTTCTCAAGATGTTAACAACTATCCCTACCTTGAATATATTGCTAGCAAGAATGTACCTATCATTCTTTCCACAGGAATGGCCGAGCTTGATGAAATAAAAAAAGCTGTTGCTGTCATTGAAAAGCAAGGTAATCGCAAAATAATCCTATTGCATTGTATTTCAATTTATCCTGCTGAGCCAGAGACGATAAATCTTAATAACATAGTAGGACTGAGAGAGATTTTTAGCGATTACCCAGTAGGGTTTTCAGATCACTCTTTAGGGACTGAGATGGCTGTCGCCGCTACTGCGTTAGGGAGCTGTGCCGTTGAAAAACATCTTACACTAGATAAGAGTAAGATGGGTATGGACAACAATATGGCCATTGAACCAGAGGAAATGAAGGCCTTGGTTCATGGCTGTCATAATGTTTTTTCTGCTATGGGTAATAAAGAAAGAATGGTATCAGCAGAAGAATATGAACAGCGTAAAAAAATGCGCAGAAGCATAGTGTTTGCTAGAAATTTACCTGCAGGGCACAAATTATCGATCAAGGATATGGATTTTAAGCGTCCCGGTACAGGGCTTGCTCCAGAATTAACGGATAGATTAGTTGGACGTGTTTTAAGCAGAGACGTTGAGGCAGATCGACTGATATCCCAAGATGATATTAGTGGGGAATTATAGTTAAATGCTTAATTATCAAGCGGGTGATATCACTATCAACCGCTTTATTTTTCCATATATCAACTCTAATATGTATATCATGTTAGGGGGATGCTCTGCGTTAGTTATTGACCCTCATGAATCTGAAAGTGCTTTTATATTGTTAAAAAATAACAATATAAAAGAGATCGTTATTTTATTAACGCATGAGCATCCTGATCACACGTCCGGCGTGAATTGGCTAAAATCCATATTTAAAGCAACTCTGATCTGTCAAAAGAAATGTGCAGAATCTATTCTTGATGAAAGAAATAATCGACCAATTCTGATATCTTTTATTCTTGCGGAGCAGGATAGGGCTAACGGTACTGATTTTGCCAAAGAATTTAATAAAAAATTTCTATCTTACTCGTGTGTAGCTGATATCGTTTTTGATGATGAAATGACTTATCTTTGGGAAGGTAATGAAATAAGGATGACGTCAATCCCCGGGCACTCAGCAGGAAGTATATCTATTATTATTAATGGTAAAGTTTCTTTTACTGGTGATTCACTATTAAAAGATGTGCAGGTCATTACCAGATTTCCAGGTGGAAATCGTAAAAGCTATAACGATATAGCATTGCCTTTCTTTTTTTCTCTAGATAAAAGTATTGTATGTTTCCCAGGCCATGGTGATAGTTTTACTATAGGGGAAAAAATTCATGCTGTTTGATTTTAATAACTACATTGATAATACTGCCATCATTACCGACGATGGTCGCGAAATTTCTTATAAGGAATTGGATTCATTTAGTAGTGAATTTGGTGAGAAAATAAAAAAACGGACTTTAATTTTTAGTTTATGTTCTAATTGCTTGGGGGCAATGGTTGGGTATATTTCAGCATTAAAGCATGATGTTGTCCCATTACTTCTTGATAAAGATATTGATTCAAAGTTATTGAGCAATCTTATTGAGATTTATAGACCCGAATATATTTATGCACCGATTGAGAAGCAAGTGCTCTTCTCATATAGGACTGTATTTGTTCGACATGGATATGCGTTGCTAGAGACAGATATTCATAATAGTGAAGATAATGATTTAAACCGAGATCTGGCTTTATTGCTAACGACATCTGGCTCAATGGGAAGCCCGAAATTAGTTAGACAGAGTTATAAAAACATTGAGTCTAATGCGAAAGCAATTGTTGAATATCTTGGCATAGCAGAAAACGATCGTGCAATTACTCTGCTACCAATGAATTATACCTATGGGCTATCTGTAATTAATTCTCACTTTAGCATTGGTGCAAGTGTTGTATTAACCAATAGTACGTTAATGCAAAAGGAATTTTGGGCATTATTACAAGAAAGTGCTGTAACATCTATTTCTGGCGTACCATACACTTATGAAATGCTTGATAAATTAAAATTCATGAGAAGAGATCTTCCCCAGTTAAAGACGCTTACGCAAGCAGGTGGAAAGCTATCAATAGAGTTGCATGAAAAAATTTCCCAGTATGCACACGATAATAATAAGAAATTTTTTGTAATGTATGGGCAAACAGAAGCAACAGCAAGAATGGGATACCTGCCTGCAGAAAAAACGTTAGAGAAAATAGGCTCAATGGGTATTGCTATTCCTGGAGGGAAATTTTCTTTAATAGATGAAAACGGTAACTTAATAAATTCGCCTGAAACCGCAGGGGAACTTGTCTATCATGGAGATAATGTAACGCTGGGGTATGCCAGTTCGCGCGAAGATCTTTCCCAAGGCGATGACTTCAAAGGAAAATTGCTTACTGGAGATGTTGCAAAGTTTGATAGTGATGGTTTCTTTTATATTATTGGGCGAAAAAAGAGATTTTTAAAAATATACGGAAATAGAGTGAATCTTGATGAAACTGAACGTTTAATAAAATCCAACTTTAAACATATCGACTGTGCTTGTTGCGGCATTGATGATGCCATGGATATTTATATTACAAATGATGATAGTGTTCAGGATGTTAGAGATTTTATTGCTAAAACTAGTAAGATAAATTTTTCTGCTTTCAAAGTTAAATACATTTCTTCCTTGCCAAAAAATAACGCCGGAAAAATATTATATAGTGAGCTTGGGAAATAAAAATGAACAATCTTGAGAGTGTGTTGAATTTAGACCCGTTTTCAATGGGGCAGCAGGAGAAAAATGATTTTTTAACGCGTAGTTTAGGAGAGTTAACTCGCCTGCACTATAGGCACTGCGCTCCTTATTCAAATATTATAGACGCGTTAAAATTTGATGTTCTTAATATCAACTCCTATTACGATATTCCCTTTCTACCTGTAAGCCTTTTTAAAGAGTTAATGTTAAAATCTGTATCTGATGAGGACGTGTTTAAAACAATGACCTCATCAGGGACAACGGGGCAAACTGTATCCAGGATTTATCTGGATAAGGCAACAGCGAGTAATCAACAAAAGGTACTGGTGAAGATCGTTTCCTCTTTTACCGAAAGCTCTCGTATGCCGATGCTGATTATTGATAGTTCAGCCGTAGTAAAAAACAGAGCAATGTTCTCGGCAAGAGGTGCTGGTATATTAGGTTTTTCTATTTTTGGCACCGATAGAACCTATGCTCTAGATGATGAAATGAACATTAATCTACCCGTGATTAAAGCATTTCTGGAGAAACATAAAGGAAAGAAAATACTGCTGTTTGGTTTTACATTTATGGTTTGGCAGCATTTTTATAAAGAGTTTGTCAAATCAGGCGACAAGCTTGATTTATCAAATGGATGTTTGATTCATGGAGGAGGGTGGAAAAAACTGGCTTCTGAGGCTGTTTCACAAGTAGAGTTTAAAAACATACTAAAAGCACAGTTTAATCTTAGCGATATCCATGATTACTACGGTATGGTCGAGCAAACAGGATCCATTTATATGGCGTGTGAGCATGGACATTTACATGCTAGTAATTACTCTGATGTGATCATTCGTCGCCCATCTGATTTTTCTGTTTGCAACCCCGGTGAAACAGGTATTGTCCAGGTTGTATCTATTTTACCGCAATCATACCCCGGGCATTCTTTGCTAACAGAGGATGAGGGGGTTTTATTAGGTATCGATGACTGTCCTTGTGGCCGGAAAGGTAAATATTTCAAAATTAATGGCAGACTTCAAAATGCAGAACTCAGAGGGTGCAGCGACACTTATGCAGCAAGAAATTAACGATATCTCTTATGTTGTCGGAAATGAAAATACTCTGAAAGCAATGCCTGATGTTCCGGCTATGAGGATTTTTGATGACAAAAGTATTATTTTTTTGAATGCGTTGTCTACGCTGCTGATGAAAAAAGCTAAAGATTATTCAGATGTGATAACGTTTGCTTTTTGGTGTCGAAGAGTCTCATTGTTAAAAGAAAAAAACAAATACGATGATATTCTGGAACGATTCGGTAAAGGCGTCGTTTTTCATTCTACGCCATCTAATGTGCCTGTTAATTTTGCTTTTAGTTTCGCTGCAGGTTTGTTAGCGGGTAATTCCAATATTATTAGATTGCCAGCTAAAGACTTTCCCCAGGTTTCTGTCATCTGTGATGCTATAAATGAACTTGTCTCCGGCGATTTTTCTTATATCCAGCCTTATGTGTTAATGGCGAAATTCCCTACGGTTAGAGCTGTTCTTGATAGCTTGTCGGCTATAGCCGATGCTCGAGTGATCTGGGGGGGCGATCAAACAATCGCTAATATCCGGCAGTCGGCTATGAAACCAAGAGCAAATGAAATAACATTTTCTGACAGGCATTCTATATTAATTATCAACGCTGATTTTTATTTGTCTGCCGATGATAAAGAAAGGATTGTTCAGAATTTTTATAACGATACTTACTTTTCTGACCAAAATGCGTGTACGTCTCCAGCATTTGTCTTTTGGCTCGGAAGTAATATTGAAGCAGCAAAGGCTGATTTTTGGGAAAAAGTTGAGAGTAAATCTATCAGAGATTATCATCTCTCACCTGTACAATCTGTTGGTAAATTATCTAAATCCTATCAAATTGCGGCGAGTTCTGATGTAAAAATCATAAAGAACCGTTCTAATCATCTTACAAGGGTCGAACTGAAAGAGTTGGACCCTCATATTATAAATTATAAATATAATAGTGGTTTTTTCCTTGAGTACTCTATTCAGGATATAAGGGAAATCTTATCTATTTGCTCTGAAAAATGTCAGACAGTAACTTACCTTGGACTAAATAAAGAAGACTTTGACGTATTCATTTCTTCGAGTCCGAAGGGAGTCGATAGGATTGTGCCAATGGGTAAATCTATGGATTTCTCTTTAGTATGGGATGGCCACGATTTGATCCGAGAGTTGTCACGAAAAATTACTTTTCAATAAGGTTTTTAGCTTTTGGGAATCTATGCGCGATATTTTTGTTTTTTCGCGCTTAGAACGTAGTTATATATAATGGAAAGGTTTTATTTATGAGAGTCGCCTTAGTTGGAAATTGTCAGCTCGAAATTATTGGTGAGTTGCTGAAAGGTAATAAAAATATAAGTGGTCATGAGTATAACTATATTTTTAATACACCAATTTATAAATTAAAAGAGAAGGTTGATGTTATAAATTTCTACCATGAGTTAGAGTCTTGCGATGTTATTTTTATGCAGTATCACTCAGAACGATGGGGGCGTTTTTCTACCTCCGCACTGGAAAGATACTTTGATATAAAAATGCTTCCGACTATGGAATCTCGAGTATCCAGCCCACAATTAGCCTACATTGATAAAGAGTTGCCTGACTTGATGGTTTATGTAGACTATCGGTTTCTGCATTTGTATCTCTCTGGTTTTAATTATCAGGATGCCATCACTCAATACCATAATGTTAGTTTGTCCCAAGATAAAAAACATGCTGCACTGATCGAAGATGCTGATAAATATAAGAGGTTGTATAAATCAGGAAAGCTGATTTTTGATTACTCAGATTACTATTTATCTTCTTTATCTCAGGATCAAGACTGTTTTTCAACAATTAGCCATCCGAATAATAAACATTTAAGTTTATTGTTTGAGTCAATACATCTTAATACGTTTGGTGTTCATGAAACATTTAACCTTAATGGTCAAGAGTTGCTGAATAATTACAGAGCGCCTAGACTTGGTAGCGGCGATGAAAACTATTGTATGATGAGAGATTCAGGATTGTCGCTTGCCTGCAAAATAAATTATTCATTTTTTGATAAGTATAGCCGAACTGATTTGACTAAAGCATTGACTAGCTCAAACTACTATAATTTTCTTAACGACGAATATATGAATTTTTAAATTTCAGCTCATTCTAATGGAATATCAATCTTAGTAATGTAGAGATATTCCATTAGCTTTTTTAAAATAAATTACGATTTAACCCTCATTATCCCTTCAAGCGCTAACTTATAATTCCCGCATCGTTGGTAATAGTCGAGAGATTCAGGTTTCATGCCAAAACATTCCAATATAACTGCTATGTTGTAATTGGCTTTATACGTTCCAACACCTTGTTTTCGACCTGGGCCCATCTTCGTGCAGAGCTGAAATGTATCGATAGCATTCTGAAAATCAGCATTATTCATAAGTATTAATGCTTTTAAAAACATGAAGTCGGTGGAAGAACAGAGATCTTCATATTGTAAAATATCTAATGCTTTTTCATATTGTGCGGTATTAATTAAACAATAGCCGTAACATTCAATCAGGACTTCGTTGTAATCCTGATGCATATCTTTTTGTAGATGTAGTGATGTTTCAAAACTTTGTGCCGCTCGCTCATAATCCTTCCCCAGATAGTAACTTTTTCCTAATTGATAATGCAGATAAGCATCTGCACTTGTTTTATCGATGGCATTTTTGAGTAATGTAATATTGCGAGCGATCTTATTTTTGCTTTCTATGATTTCTTTTTTGTAACCATTATGCACGAACGATAGTGATGCATCAAAACGTCCATCTGGCGCTTTTCCAGTGTTTTTCTTGCAAATTTGCTCATGGATAATGCCAAAAAACTCATAATATTCTTTGTTGAAAAGCCGACTTATACGTTCTTGAATTAAATCTGTCTCTTCCGAATTTTCATCATTAGTAATGCTAGCAATTTCTACGGTGCCTACCTGTGTCGGATGTGTGCTAATGAGCTCTGAAAGCAGTGCTACATCAAATTGATTAATCACTTCATCGGCATCAACAACTAAAATCCAATCATATTTGGCAAATTGTAGTGAGTAATTTCTCGCAGCGGAGAAATCTGATATCCATTCAAAGTCATAAACTTTGTCAGTAAAATTTTTGGCAATATCTTTTGAGTCATCGGTTGAGCCAGTGTCAACGACAACAATATCGTCGAAATATTTTACAATCTCTTTCAGTGCGTTGCCTAAGTGCAAAGCTTCGTTTTTCACGATCATGCAGACTGATATCATTTGTGCACCGCATTTTTAATGACTTGATATTACTCAATACTATATTAATTTATCAGTGATAACAATTTGATACTTGTTCTCTGTTGACAGCGATAAAATGGCGAGTGAGAGTGGCCGTAGGTTTTTATATTATTGATTGTAATGCTTTTGACACGCATTAGTGTTTACATCTACCGATGCTACACGTTTCACATTACTGTTGACCCTATGAGGGGAAAATTCGGGTTTATCTGTTCAAGATCTGCGCTAGAATCATCTCCCTTCGAAAGAGATATACATCACAGATTTGCTGTCGCATTGCACCATCTGTACGTGCCATTTGTGTTTCTCTCTGCAGACTCCTTACTCAATCCTGTCATACATAGCATGAATAACCCTCCTTTTTTGACGCTATTCAGGCGATTGGCTACCCTACCTAAAAGCATAATAGTGTCGATAACATTATCATCGTAGGTATTTGTCACTGTGAGCGATTTGTATACCGCCGAAGGCACAATGGATAAAAATTCCCTTTGGAAGCGCTATGTTCCACTAGTGCGCCATGAAGCCTTGCGTTTACAGGTTCGTCTCCCCGCGAGCGTCGAGCTTGACGATCTGCTACAGGCTGGCGGTATCGGCTTGCTAAGCGCAGTTGAACGTTATGATTCGTTACAAGGTACGGCGTTTACCACCTATGCCGTCCAACGAATTCGCGGTTCGATGCTGGATGAATTACGCAGTCGTGATTGGGCTCCACGCAGTGTACGGCGTAATGCGCGGGAAGTGGCACAAGCTATGCAACAGGCTGAACAGCAGCTCGGTCGTACTCCAACGGAGCAGGAAGTTGCGCAGACCTTGAATATCACGCTTGAGGATTATCGTCAGATACTGCTGGATACGAACAATAGCCAGCTTTTCTCTTACGATGAATGGCGTGAAGAACATGGTGACAGCGCAGAAGCGTTACTGGAAGGCAATGAAGATGCGAACCCATTGCATCAACTGATGGAAGGCAATTTGCGCCATCGTGTAATGGATGCGATTGAAAACCTGCCAGAGCGCGAGAAGTTGGTGTTGACGCTTTACTATCAGGAAGAGTTGAACCTGAAAGAGATCGGTGCCGTTCTTGAAGTCGGAGAGTCGAGAGTCAGCCAGTTGCATAGCCAGGCGATAAAGCGCCTGCGCGTGAAATTAATGAACGATGTTTAATTGCGCTGCGTAGGAATACTGTTATCAAAGTATATCTTCGGTCACTGAAGCAGCAGGCCATGGCAATGTTTGAATATTGATGCGCCCTTTACATCAGTATTTAGATGATTAATGTCACCTGTTTTTAGCACACCAGATTCTCTGGCGTAATGAACGATGCTATCGCTTTACATTGAAGTTATATATTGTCATGGAATGGATTCATGCACCCATCAATTCGGAAGAAACAGCTCCTAAGCCGTTATCTGAAAGACTTCAAACACAGACAAACCAACTGTTCCCAGTGTGATAAAGAGCTCGACCGCGTTTCACTGGTATTTCGTAATCAGCTTATCAATAAAAAATCGATCGGCAGCATCGACAGGCTTATCGATGATGACATCTGGTCCGGTCTGCAACAGGAATTAATCCCACTTTGCCGCTTTTGTAGCGAAATATTATGCAATACCACTGCTAGCTATTTCGATATTAAAGCTTTCACACAGTATCTGATTGAGCAGACTGAAGTCCGCCATAGCACGATGCGTGAGTATGTCATTCGCTTGCGGCGCTTGGATGAGCTGCTGGCCGCCAATAATTATCCTGCAGAAACCTTTTCTCGGCACCGTGATGGAGTGCAGCAGCGCGTATGTGATTACCTTCCCGGTATTGAGCAAAATATTTACCGTAGTGCCTTACGAAAATACGATCAATATCTGGACTGGCAGCGGCATTTCTGACGTGCATCATGCGTCGTTTTCAGGCTGACATTGCCAAACCATGGGATACTGACTATAGATAAATGTTATGACAGTGTAAAAAATGCTTGCATTGCAGAGGCAAATTATTGCACTGTCATACTACTGAAATCATTCGGCACT
This sequence comes from Pectobacterium sp. S5, assembly GCF_051707265.1. NCBI lineage: Bacteria > Pseudomonadati > Pseudomonadota > Gammaproteobacteria > Enterobacterales > Pectobacteriaceae > Pectobacterium > Pectobacterium sp. S5. The sequence goes on along the minus strand of NZ_JAULSZ010000002.1, from coordinate 542,067 downwards.
AATTTTTAGGCAATGGTTAGCAGTAGTTCTACGATGCGATCAATCATTATTCAGTGGAATAGTCGTTGTCACAGTGAGGAACGCGAATGGTAATGTCCTTTTCTGGACTTTGTAGTCGATGCCAAGATTCTACGCCGCTGACTCGCCGATGCGAGGGATGTTCCTCCTACTTATTTTCAACACTGCGCCATTCTCTCTTTACCCAAACTCTCCGTTTATTTTCTTTTTCTATCCATGAATGCTCGGCCCGTTTTTCACTCCGTTCGTGGATGAATCATGCGTATTCTCTGTCCGCTATTGGCTTAATAAGGAAGCCTAACCTCGTTAGTGAGTTAAACGTCACGCGCTGTAGAACAGTGCGGTAAGTGAAACAAACTGTAAGGTGCCACTATGGGAAGACAAAAAGCAGTGATCAAAGCTCGTCGTGAAGCCAAACGCGTTATCCGTCGTGACTCGCGTAGCCATCGTCAGCGTGAGGAAGAATCGGTCACTTCTCTGGTACAGATGGGCGGGATTGAAGCAATCGGAATGGCGCGTGAAAATCGTGATAATTCCGTTATTCAAGCTCGTACCGTTGCCCAGGAACATTACTTGTCTGCGATAGAAAACAAACAGTTGATTTTTGCCACAGGTGAAGCTGGCTGCGGTAAAACGTATCTGAGCGCTGCGAAAGCGGCCGAGGCACTAATCCATAAAGAGGTTGAGCGTATTATTGTTACGCGGCCAGTATTACAGGCCGACGAGGATCTTGGCTTTTTACCCGGAGATATTACAGCGAAATTTGCGCCTTATTTCCGTCCGGTTTACGACATACTTTTGCGTCGGCTGGGGGCCTCTTTCATGCAGTACTGTTTGCGGCCAGAAATCGCCAAAGTCGAAATTGCGCCATTTGCGTATATGCGCGGACGGACATTTGAAAATGCGGTTGTGATTCTTGATGAAGCGCAAAACGTGACAGTGAACCAAATGAAAATGTTCCTGACGCGTTTGGGCGAAAATGTCACGGTTATCGTGAATGGTGATATCACGCAGTGCGATTTGCCATCTGGGGTTAAATCCGGCCTGCGCGACGCACTGGAGCGTTTTGTAGAGGATGACATGATTGGCGTGGTCTCTTTCGGTAAAGAGGACTGCGTGCGCTCGGCGTTGTGTCAGCGTACGCTCCATGCCTATGGCTGATGTCTGTGTAGCATGGGAATAAAAGTTCCTGTGATATCACCATAAAAAAACGCCCCTGATTTGCATCAGGGGCGTTTTCTTTTATATGGCGGTGAGGAAGGGATTCGAACCCTTGATACGTTTTCACGTATACACACTTTCCAGGCGTGCTCCTTCAGCCTCTCGGACACCTCACCGGGGGTCGCCTACAAGGGGCAACGGGGCGCTACTATAGGGAGTCGCTTAGCTTCGGTCAAGCAGTATTTAGCGCGAACGGTGCGTATGGCTAAGCATTGAACGGTAACGGATAGTCTGCGTAACAGCGTCGTTAAAATGTAGACAAACTGCATGGGGAATTGGCATAAAAAAACCACAGACCGCAATGGCCTGTGGTTTTTTTCAGCTATTGACGATTATGCCAGCAGCGTTTTGATGTAGCTGGTCAGTGCTTCGTCTTTGCTGTTAGCGAAGAAGTATTCCTGGAATTTAGGACCAGCAATCGCACCTTTAACCAGATCCTGATCGAGGCCTTTCAGGATGGTGATCAGATCGTTGTAGGTCACTGCTTTTACAGCATCCAGGATTTTCTTGTTACGTTGTTGAGGAGCAACGCGATCGCTCGGATAGCCTCGGCCGCCTTCTTCTTTGAACAGCTGGGTAAACAGGTTTTCCAGGTTCAGTTCAGCGCCCCAGCCAAAGCCTTTAGCGTAAGGAACGGATACAGCGTTACCGTTGTTGATCTGAGAGAACAGGTAAGCATCAGATGGGTCAACAACCAGACCGCAGATTACGCCTGGGAAAGAGTTACAAGCCAGCATTGCGCCCTGGCCAGTACCACAACCGGTCACAACGAAATCAGCCGCGCCAGAGTTCAGCAGGATAGCTGCCAGAATACCGTTCTGGATGTAGGTCAGCTGCGCTGTATCTTCAACGGCGTATTGACCGTAGTTGTGTACAGTGTGGCCCAACGGTGCAACCGCTTTGGTCAGAGACTCGGCGATGATTGCGTTTTTGGCAGCTTGGCTGTTCTCGTTAATCAGTGCAATTTTCATGTTCGTTCCTTTTCTGTGACGGACAAATACATTTTTTAAAACTGTATTTCAATTTGTTGTGTGCAGTATACCGTTTCAAAAATAAAGCGCAAATCGTGGAAGCAAAGAATGCGGCACAGCCCATAGATTCAGGAAAAATACGATGCAAGAAAAAGGGAGAATAAAAGCATAACATATTGAAAATGGCGCTGTATTTCAGCGCCATAGGGGAGGGGGTTATGCGTCAGGGAAGGTCAGCGTATTGCCCGGTGCCTCTCGATTAAGATGAAGAAAATTCAGGTGTCGTTCGTACTGATCCAAAATGTCGTTAATCACCTGTTCTTTGCAGTAATCCATCAGGTCATTCCCCTGACTTCCTTCTAACAGGAAGGTTTCAAGGCGATAATAATCTGATTTACCCGAGCGGGCGCGGTAGGTAAACGCCGGGACGCTGTAGCGCTGTGGCCAAATTTGGTAAAGAAAGTTCTGTTCATCACCCAAATCAACCAACAGTTCGAGATGATTCAAGCGCTCATCTTCGACAGGCGGCAAGTCGTTGACTTCAACGCTGGCACCTCGCAGGCGCAGTTCGCGCGCGACGTCATCCATGGCAGCTTTACAAACGTTATCCAGCATTTTTTGCGTATGGGTTGTGCCAGGAAAATTCATGACGCGTGAGATGCGTTGCTTCCAGTTCAGACGATCGTCGCCGGAGATTGGCATCGGTGCTGATGTTTGTAAGGAGCTGGCTTTACGGTAATCCTCAACCCGCAGTGATTTGTACAATCCCGCCATAATAAAGAACATCACAAAGCTAAATGGTAATCCCATAATGACGGTGGTGTTCTGTAAGGCTGACACACCGTTTGTCATTAGCATGCCCAACGTCAGTAGGCCAATGGCGACTGACCAGAAAATTCGCAGCCAGTTTGGCGCATCATTGTTGATATCGCCAAGGCGAGAGGTAAAGTTGCCCAGCACCAGCGAGCCTGAATCGGCAGAGGTGACATAAAACAGTAAGCCGGTGATGGTCGCGACAGAGGCACTTAGGCTGAAGCCGGGGTACTGTGCCAGCAGGCTGTAGAACCCGCGCTCTGGGTGCTGCATGACTTCATTGGCAAAATCCAGATTACCGTGGAGCACCTGATAAAGCGCGCTGTTGCCAAAAATGGAGAGCCACAGCAGCGTAAAGACAAACGGAATGATCAACGTGCCGACGACGAACTGTCGAATCGTTCTGCCGCGTGAGATTCGCGCCAGAAACAGCCCGACAAACGGTGCCCATGCGACCCACCATGCCCAGAAGAACAGCGTCCAGCTATTCATCCACTCCGTCGGGCGATCGAACGCAAAGCTGTTGAGCGTCATGCCTGTAAAGCGATTGATGTAATCCCCGACGTTAAGCACCAGCGCGTTTAGCAGAAACTCGGTATCACCCCAGAAAAGCAGAAAAAGAATCAAGCCCAGTGCGAGCAGGACGTTAAGCTCGGAGAGGAAACGAATACCGCGATTGACTCCGGATGTCACGGAAACGGTCGCCATGACGACGGAAAGCAGGATGAGCGAGGCCTGAACGGTGAGATTCTCTGGGATCTGGAACAGGACTTTCAGCCCGTAGTTAAGCTGAACGACGCCGATGCCCAGTGTGGTCGCGATACCGAAGATGGTTCCGAGTACAGCAGCGATATCAACACTGTGGCCAATCGGGCCATTAATTCGTTTACCAAAGATAGGGTACAGGGCAGAGCGAATCGTCAGCGGCAAATTATACCGGTAGCTGAAGTAGCCCAGAGCAATGCCCATCAGCGCGTACATTGACCAACCGGTTAACCCGTAGTGAAACAGCGTCCAGACCATGGCCTGCCGTGCCGCTTCTATCGTCTGGCCCTGTCCTTCCGGTGGCATCATGTATTGCGTGATCGGTTCCGCGACGGAAAAGAACATTAAATCGATGCCAATTCCCGCAGCAAACAGCATCGCCGCCCAGCTCATCAGGCTAAATTCAGGCTTCGACTGCTCTGGCCCGAGCTTGATCGATCCAAATCGAGATGACGCAATGAAGATGACGAAAACGATGTAGAGCGTGGCGGCTAGCAGGTAGTACCAACCAAATGTGGCAGAAACCCAGTTAAGCGCGTGGGTAATCCAGGCATTCGCTTCTTGGTTAAACAACATGGTCATCAGCGAGAAGGTCAGGATGAGTCCCGCTGATGTGTAGAACACGACAGGATTCAGGCGATCCTGTTGGGTGGTCGTTTCTGATGCTGGCATGGTTATCCCTTGCGTGACGTGAATAGATACTCTGATTCCTCTCTCCACGAAGCGCGCTTAGCGCATATAAAGAATATGGCGCAGGACATCCGCTGAGTACGCTTTCCGTTGAAGAAGGTTGTCAGAACAAAAAAGAAATTATTCTTTTTAAGGTGGAGTTATCGTCTGAGCTCACACCATTTTTCATGATAATTGATACGAATTTTTAACCTTTCGGCAATAAAAGATATTCATTTTTGATTGAACGTTCAATCAAAAAAAAGTTTAATAGGACAAATCGGAGCATGAATCACCGTCGTTTACCGTGATTCATCAGGCAAAAATGAAGGGAAAAAAATGAAGAGGAAGTGCGGTGCCTAAAGTCGGAATGCAGCCAATCAGACGGCAGCAACTCATCGAAGCGACGTTGGCCGCGATTAACGATGTGGGGATGCATGATGCCTCAATCGTACAGATTGCCCGACGTGCGGGAGTGTCGAATGGGATCATCAGTCATTACTTCCGCGATAAAAATGGCTTACTGGAAGCGACGATGCGCTATCTGATTAGTCATCTGGGGCTGGCGGTAAAATCAAGGTTGCTGAACTTGACAGAAAATACGCCTCGCGCACGTTTACGGGCGATTGTTCAGGGGAATTTTGATGATAGCCAGACGAATAGCGCAGCGATGAAAACCTGGCTGGCGTTTTGGGCCAGTAGCCTACATTCCCCCATGCTCCATCGGCTACAGCAGGTTAACGATCGGCGGCTTTACTCCAACTTGTGTGTCGAGTTCAGCCACTGTTTGCCGAAGGATAGCGCGCGTGTTGCAGCAAAAGGGCTGGCAGGTCTGATCGATGGGCTGTGGCTGCGTGGTGCGCTAAGCCATGAGGCCTTCAACCGCGAAGAAGCACTGAGCATTACCTACGACTATATCGAACACCAGCTCGTCCGCACGTAACCCTTCCTTATCATTTTTGCCTTTTCTGCCCGGACGAGCGTTCGGGCTGCCATCAGACAGGAGAATTTATGTCTCACTACGGTTTACAACAGCTTTATATCAACGGCGCTTATGTCGATAGCACGGGTGACGATACGTTTGAGGCGATTAACCCCGCGAATGGCGACATCATTGCCCACATTCAGTCTGCCACTGCCGCTGATGTTGACCGTGCGGTCAGTGCAGCAACCGCAGGGCAGAAAGTATGGGCGGCGATGACGGCGATGGAGCGTTCGCGCATTTTACGTCGCGCCGTGGATATTCTGCGTGAGCGTAACGATGAGCTCGCCTTGCTTGAAACGCACGATACTGGCAAGCCGCTTTCGGAAACCCGAACCGTCGATATTGTGACTGGTGCGGATGTTCTGGAGTACTACGCGGGGCTGATTCCTATGCTGGAAGGTCAGCAGATCCCTCTGCGAGATACCTCATTCGCCTACACTCGTCGTGAACCGCTTGGCGTGGTCGCGGGTATCGGTGCCTGGAACTACCCCATTCAGATCGCATTGTGGAAATCCGCCCCTGCGCTGGCGGCAGGCAATGCAATGATCTTCAAACCCAGTGAAGTCACGTCACTCACCGCGCTAAAACTGGCGGAAATCTACACCGAGGCTGGGCTACCGGCTGGCGTATTCAACGTGCTGACAGGAACGGGGAAATCCGTTGGTCAGGCACTAACCACGCATCCAGGTATTGCCAAAGTCTCTTTCACCGGTGGGATTGCCAGCGGGAAAACGGTAATGGCCAATGCCGCGGGCTCGACCCTGAAAGACGTCACGATGGAACTGGGCGGAAAATCGCCGCTGATCATTTTTGATGATGCCGATCTGGATAAGGCGGCGGATATCGCCATGATGGCGAATTTCTTCAGCTCAGGTCAGGTGTGCACCAACGGTACACGCGTCTTCATTCCGCAGGCATTGCAGGCGCAGTTTGAGGAAAAAATTCTGGCGCGCGTTCAGCGTATTCGTATTGGCGACCCGACTGACGAGCAGGTGAATTTTGGTCCGCTGGTCAGCTTCCCGCACAGAGAATCCGTACTGCGCTACATCGAAAGCGGAAAACGCGAAGGTGCTCGCGTGCTGGTGGGCGGCGAACCGATGACTGACGAGAAGTATGCGCAAGGCGCGTTCGTTGCCCCGACGGTGTTCACGGACTGCCGGGATGATATGACGATTGTGCGAGAAGAAATCTTTGGCCCGGTCATGAGCATTCTGACGTATCAAAATGAGGATGAGGTTATCCGCCGCGCCAATGAGAGTGAGTATGGGCTGGCGGCTGGCATCGTGACCTGCGATCTGAATCGGGCACACCGGGTGATTCATCAGCTCGACGCGGGGATTTGCTGGATCAACACCTGGGGTGAGTCTCCGGCTGAAATGCCTGTGGGCGGCTACAAACATTCGGGTGTCGGACGTGAAAACGGCATCACAACATTGGAACACTATACGCAAATTAAATCGGTACAGGTTGAACTGGGTGAATTCCGCTCGGTATTTTAAACGAAGGGGAGAAAGCCTAATGGAATATGATTACATCATTATCGGCGCTGGTTCCGCCGGCAACGTGCTGGCAACGCGTTTAACAGAAGAAAGCGACGTAAGCGTTCTACTGCTCGAAGCGGGCGGCCCGGACTATCGGCTGGATTTTCGCACGCAAATGCCTGCGGCATTGGCTTTCCCATTGCAGGGGAAGCGCTATAACTGGGCTTATGAAACCGACCCAGAACCTCACATGAATAATCGCCGTATGGAATGTGGTCGCGGCAAAGGGCTGGGTGGTTCATCGCTGATTAACGGCATGTGCTACATCCGTGGCAATGCGATGGATTTTGATAACTGGGCGACCATGCCGGGTCTGGAAGACTGGAGTTACCTTGACTGCCTGCCGTATTTCCGTAAAGCGGAAACGCGGGATGTGGGATCGAATGACTATCATGGCGCAAGCGGTCCTGTTTCGGTGACAACGCCGAAGATGGGAAACAACGAACTGTTTCACGCGATGGTTGAAGCGGGCGTACAGGCGGGTTATCCGCGTACGGACGATCTTAACGGCTATCAGCAGGAAGGCTTTGGGCCGATGGACAGAACCGTCACGCCGAAGGGACGTCGCGCCAGTACCGCGAGAGGTTATTTGGATCAGGCGAAAGGCCGTAAGAATCTGACCATCGTGACACATGCCTTAACCGACAAAATTCTCTTCGACGGAAAACGTGCCGTTGGCGTGGCTTACTTTAAAGGGGAAAGTGCGCAGACGGCGAAGGCACGCCGTGAGGTGCTGCTGTGTGCAGGCGCCATTGCTTCGCCGCAAATCCTGCAACGTTCTGGCGTGGGGCCGAAAGACTTGCTCCAGCGTCTTGATATTCCCGTGGTGCACGATTTGCCCGGCGTCGGTGAGAACTTGCAGGACCATCTGGAAATGTATTTGCAGTATGCCTGCAAAGAGCCAGTATCGCTGTATCCGGCGTTGCAGTGGTTTAATCAGCCAAAAATCGGCGCGGAATGGTTGTTCAACGGCACTGGTGTTGGGGCTAGCAACCAGTTCGAAGCAGGTGGCTTTATTCGTAGTCGGGATGAGTTCGCCTGGCCGAATATTCAGTACCACTTCTTGCCCGTCGCGATTAATTACAACGGCAGTAATGCGGTGAAAGAGCACGGATTTCAGGCGCACGTCGGCTCCATGCGCTCACTTAGCCGGGGGCGTGTACAGGTGCGATCTAAAGACGCCCGTGAGCACCCGAGCATCTTGTTCAACTATATGTCGACGGAGCAGGATTGGCAGGAATTTCGCGATGCGATCCGCATTACGCGTGAAATTATGGCGCAGCCTGCGCTGGATAAATACCGTGGACGAGAGATCAGCCCTGGGCTGGAGGTTCAGACTGATGAAGAACTGGACGAGTTTATCCGCAATCACGCCGAGACGGCATTCCATCCCTCCTGCTCCTGTAAGATGGGTGAGGATGAGATGGCGGTGGTTGATGGGCAAGGCCGAGTTCACGGTATGGAAGGGCTACGCGTAGTAGATGCCTCCATCATGCCGCAAATTATTACCGGTAATCTGAACGCGACAACCATCATGATTGCCGAGAAAATTGCTGACCGAATCCGCCGGCGTCAGCCGCTGCCGCGCAGCAAAGCGCGCTACTATGTTTCCGGCAATACCCCAGTGAGAAAAGCGCCGCTGAAGCCAGCTTCGTAATGTTTCCTAAATAGTAAGATGGATCGCCAAATGGACCGTAGAGAAAGCGCGGTCCATACTTTTCATTGCTATACACAATCTGACAAACAAACACCTTCCGCACCATTACTATGAGTGACATCGCCATCAGTGATGTCACTTTTCCTTGAGGAATGAAAATGAATAATTGGCTGCAACAGATTCAGGGCTTATTAGGTTCCGTTAGCAAGCAGGGGAATCAGCATCAAGGGGGAAAAAACGGCAATTTGGGCGACATGCTGAAGCCTGCTGCGCTGGGTGGTTTGGCGGGTGTGTTGTTATCGAATAAATCCACGCGGAAAATCATGGGTTCATTGGGTAAAAATGCGTTGATCATTGGCGGTAGTGCAGCGGCGGGTGTGGTGTTGTGGAACCAGTACAAAAAACGCGTTCGCGACACGCATCAGGACGATCCGCAGTTTGGCACCCAGTCCTCAGCCGACAATGTCCGCGCCCGTCGCCTGATTCAGGCTCTGGTTTTTGCTGCCAAAAGTGACGGCCATATTGATGCAACCGAGAAACAGCGTATTGATGAAAATATTCAGCAACTGCAACTGGGCAGTGAGGCACATCGCTGGGTGCAGGAAGCCATAGAACAACCGCTTGACCCGATTTTGCTGGCGAAAGATGTGAAGAATGAGGAAGAGGCGCTTGAGGTTTACTTCCTGAGCTGCGCGGTCATTGATGTCGATCACTTCATGGAGAAAAGCTATCTGGATGCGCTAGCGACTGAATTGAAGATACCGCAAGATGTACGGCAGTCGATCACCAATGAACTGAAAAGTCCATCATGATAGAGCGAGTGATTTAAGCAGTGGCGAGATAATATCGGATAAATAAACGGATAACGCGGGCGAAAAGGTTTTCGCCCGCAGTGCTATCTGATACTTAGAAAGCGCTGGTGTCTTTGAACAGACCCACTTTCAGTTCGTCAGCGGTATAGATTTGGTGACCGTCAACCCACACTTCACCATCAGCAATACCCATCACCAAGCGGCGATTGATCACGCGTTTGAAGTGAATGCGATAAGTCACTTTTTTCGCTGTCGGCAGCACTTGTCCGGTGAATTTAACTTCACCTACGCCGAGCGCGCGGCCTTTGCCTTCGCCGCCCAGCCAGCCCAGATAAAATCCGACTAATTGCCACATCGCATCCAGACCGAGACAACCTGGCATCACCGGATCGCCGATGAAATGGCAACCGAAGAACCACAGGTCAGGCGTGATATCCAATTCGGCTTCCACATAGCCTTTGCCATACTTACCGCCGTCTTCCGTCATTTTAACGACGCGGTCCATCATTAGCATGTTAGGGGCAGGCAACTGAGGGCCTTGCGGGCCGAACAGTTCACCACGACTGGAGGCAAGGAGGTCTTCTTTTGTATAGGATTCGCGTTTATCTACCATGGTCTCTGTAAGCCTTGTTTTAATGAAGCACGCAGGTTAGCGTACACCTGTATGCTGGGCAAGTCTGTTGCGTCTGGTTGAACCAGTTGGTTTAACGGAAAAACCAAGGGAAACGTCTACGCTCTTGCGGTGAAATCTGTCCAATTCGCTCACGAATGGCGGACAACAGGTTTGGCTGCTGTTCATCGTCATAAGCGAAGTTGGTCAATAATGATACCGCTTCCGGCGCAGTTTCTACCGGGAACAAATGGAATTTCCCTTCGCGTACCGCTTCAACGACATCTTCCTGTAAACAGAGATGGCGTAAATTAGCCGCAGGTAAAATCACGCCCTGCGTTCCCGTCAATCCACGACGCTGGCAGACCTCAAAGAAACCTTCGATTTTCTCATTCACGCCGCCAATCGGCTGCACATGACCAAATTGATCGACGGAACCGGTCACGGCGAACTGCTGATTGATCGGCCGCAAGGAGAGGGCGCTAATCAGTGCACATAGCTCTGCCAGTGAGGCACTGTCACCGTCAACTTCGCTGTATGATTGTTCGAAGACCATGGACGCTGAGAAGGGAAGCTGTTGATCAAGTTCCAATTCCGTAATCAGGAACGCCTGCATGATCATCATACCCTTGGCGTGCAAATTGCCAGCCAGTTCGGCTTTGCGCTCAACGTCGGTGAATTCACCGTCGCCAGCGTGAACTACGCAGCTGATACGCGTCGGCTCGCCAAAGGCAACGGGGTAGCCTGGGAATTCCAATACGGAAAGTCCATTAATCTGGCCGACGACTTCGCCTTCCGTTTCGATCAGGATCTGGCCTAATTCTATTTCATCCTGCATGCGCTCGCGGAGGTAGCCTTCACGCCATTGGCGGGCAGCAACGGCGTCAACCAGCGCCTGCTCCGTGATCTGACCATCTCTGGCGTACAGCGACGCATATTTTAACTGGCCGATTAGCCAGCGCGGACATAATGGCAAATTGCCTTGATCGCCGCTGTAGCGCACTGCAATGTTGACCAATGCCGGCCAGGCATCTGCGTCCAGCAGCGGCAGTTGATTTTCGCTGCACAGTGCATTGATGTAGGTACACCAGCGCGCCATATCATCCGTTTCAATCAGCTGCAATTGCGCTTCGAACTCGCCGTAAATAGCGTGTTCGCCTAATTCCGGTTCCATATCATGAATATCAGCCAGGCTTTCGCGGTCACCGAGAATAATCAGGCGAATATCAAGCGGCATCGGTGGCACATCAACAGGAAGCGGCTTGCGCTCGTCTGGTGACTGCCAACGATAGATGCCTTCAGCCATAATCTGCTTCAGACGCAGCCACATCAAGGGCTGAGCCAGCAGTGCTCTGGCTGACAGGATCAACGTACCGCCATTAACCTGATGAATCAGCCCTGGATGCAGCGTGATTTCATCGTGAAAACTGCGTACGCAACCGAAGAGCTGTTCAGATTCAATCCATTCCTGATAGCCACAGAGCTGCTGTGCGGCAAAGTTGTCCGCAGGCTGTGTGGCGGGTTCGACCCGAATATGACGACCCTCAATGATATATTTACTGCCATGTATCGCCCCGGAGTCTGGCCTGATGGCGCTCAGCGCACGGGCGATCAATGCCATATATTCATCATTCTCTTGCGCTTTCAACAGCATAAAGCGCGAAGGAGATCGAGGGTGGCAAAAGAGCGTCAAGCTGTCTGCCAGACGCGACTGAATAGCGGAGAATTCAGCAGGAGCAAGTTGAGCTGCCTGAGTGAATAGCGTTTGATAAGGCGTATTATTAGGCAGTAAATGCTGCCATGAGAGTCGGTTACTGGTCAAAGTATCAATGTAATCGTCTGAAGGAAAAGCGTGATTATACAAGAATAATGCGCACTTCGCATAAGGAGAGTCATCTCTCCGTCATCTTTCATATATTGAGGCTTAGACTGCGTTTGGTTAATCGTCTTAAAAGCTGTCAGAAAGCCGCCAGAAAGCGGTCAAAATCAGGTAAAACTGTTATGCTGAAAGTCACGTTACGCGGTCACTGAAGAATTTAATATGAAATATCAACAACTAGAAAATCTTGAGTGCGGGTGGAAATGGAAATACCTGGTGAAGAAGCATCGGGAGGGAGAAGAAATTACGCGTTTTCTTGAGCAAAGCGCTGCGGATGACGCGGTACAGGCATTGCTTAAAATGGAAAATCAGCCGGTTAAAGTGCTGGAGTGGATTGCGCAATGCATGAATCCCACCTTAGAAAACCGGATGAAGCAAACGATTCGTGCACGGCGTAAACGTCATTTCAATGCAGAGCACCAGCATACACGCAAGAAATCGATCGATCTGGAATATCTGGTCTGGCAGCGCCTTGCGGCTCTCGCTCAGAGACGCGGAGTGACCTTATCAGAAACGATTGTGCAGCTAATCGAAGACGCTGAGCACAAAGAAAAATATGCCAGCCAGATGTCGCTGCTTAAGCAGGATCTTAAAGCTATTCTGAATAAAGACGAGACGTGATCGGTTTTTTGTCATTTATCGCGCTGACAAACACGCATAAAAAAACGCAGGGAGCGTTTTCAACGTTGCAAAGCAACGGCCCACAGGGTGACGGACAAGGATGTCCGGCATAAAAAAACCTCGCCGGAGCGAGGTTTTTTTTCGTTAATAACTTAAGCCTGAGGCTGAGTTACAACGTCTTTGATGCCTTTAACTTCGATCTCTACGCGACGATCCGGTGCCAGGCAGTCGATCAGCGCAGCACGAGGTTTCACGTTGTCACAGGTAGAACCCGTAACTGGTTGAGATTTACCCAGGCCACGAGCAGAGACTTTGTTCGCAGGGATACCTTTAGAAACCAGGTAATCAACTACGCTCTGTGCACGTTTTTCAGACAGGCCTTGGTTGTATTGCTCTGAACCTAAACGGTCAGTGAAGCCCAGAACAACAACGGAACCGTCTTTCGGATCCAGAGAGCTCAGCTGAGTGTACAGTTGATCCAGTGATTGCTGGCCTTCTGCTTTCAGCGTTGCTTTGTTGAAGTTGAACAGGACGTCAGATTTCAGTGTGAAACGCTTGGTTTCAACAACTGGAGCTGGAGCTGGGGTCGGAGCCGGAGCAACAACTGGTGCTACGCGGTCATCCTGGCCGAAACGGTAAGATAGACCAACGCTCATCAGCAGGTTGTCTGGACGGGCACCAACGGTACCAGCATCACCAATGTTGCTTACCCATTGGTAGTCAACACGTGCAGCCCAGTTTTTGTCGATAGCGTATTCAACACCAACTGCAGCCAGCGGGGAAACGCCAGTGTCGTCGTTGTTGATGTCGCCGCCGCCGATAGCTGCGTGGCTGTCAGCGCGCCATACCATACCGCCCAGACGAGTATAAACGTCTAGCTCAGGCATAACAGGGTAGCTCAGTTTAGCAGCCAGTTGGATGCCCTGTGCTTTGAAGCTCGCGCTGTCTGCTGCGTTAGAAGTAGAACCTGCATACTTCATACGGCCCAGCCAGTCGTAGCCCAGTTCAAAACCCAGGTACGGGTTGGCTTGATAACCAACAAATGCACCAGCACCTAACTTGCTTTTGATCGGGTTGTTAACGATACCGTTGTAACCATTGCCGTAGAAGCCAGTATCGTGGAATTGAGACACACCCAGTTTACCACCGGTGTACCAGGTATTGTCTTTAGGAGCTGCTTGCGCGACGGTCGCGAAGCTAGCCAGTGCCACTGCAACTGCGATAGCTGTTTTTTTCATTTTACGCCTCATTATCATCCAAATCGGCAATTAACCCGGAGGGCTAATAAACCTTTGGTTAAAATCCTTTGGTCGGAGACTTTGCCCTTATTTATGACTCACTGTCAGTCAACTGACGTTATAAAAGAGCAACTCCAGCGAGTTAAAGTCTACAACGTGATGAGAAAGTTACAAGTATGATGTGATTTACGTCATAAGAAAATCGCACGATTCATACATACTTGCTAACAAATAGTAGATGCTTTTGACAGATCTTACGCCTTTTAGCTGTATTAAATACACCCAAAAAGCCCGCAGAATACCGCTCTGCGGCGATCGACAAGACATATAACCTGAAGGGGCTGAGAAAATTCTTAATTTACTTAATGATACAATGTCGAATGAATTTTAAGGCTAGGAAACAGTCTATAGGCGTCACCGCCAGCATTTTCTGGCCGCATAATAAAGCCATACGTATTTCCTGCCTGTGCGGCGTGCCGCAATCGAACCTTCTCATCTTCCGTCAATTCGTGCGGTAACCAGCATAAAACAGCGCTGTAATTCCCTGTCAGCAAGGCTCTTTCCATGGCATCAACCGTAAACAGCGGATTGATGTGATGGAGTTGCACCATTTTATCCAGCGGGAGCCCAGATTGCTGTACCCAAGGGCGGCTCAATTTTTGCTGAGGGGAAAGCCATAACAGCCACCGAGACTGCGTGCCTAGCTGCTGTAAGAGCGGTAATAACAGGTGTGTGACTATGGGCTGATCGGCGTTGTACACGATTTCGCTGATAATTCCACCTGTGGCAACCGAGGGCTCCGCAGCGTGTTGATTTGCAGAAAACGATGATAGCTCGATGTTGTGAGAGCGGATTGATTGCGTACGCATAATGAGTTCTACCCATAGTGTTACTGTATGAACATACAGTATATGCTGTGTGCGTGAAAATCAACCTGATTTTTTGAAAGCGCTTCGCATATTCCTTATGCAAGAGACAGTAAACACATTTACTGTTTGAAGCCGCATCGGGGCTGTGGTTAATTATTTGTTCCTGCTACAGATATTTTTAATTGTTCAGGAAGAGATCATTTCAATACTAAGGATTATGGCAATGAAGCAATTATGCAAAAAAAGGATTTTGCAATCTCAGCAGTCTTTTTCATCTTTGGGGGACATCACTTCACGTTCCCAATTTGGTGGCTACAGCATCGCAGCAAATAAAACGATTTTTGGACTGGTGTCGGAAGGGGAGCTTTATCTTCGCGCCAGTAAGAAGGATGAAAAATATTTTCAACAGCGTGATATGCCTCATCTGATTTATACCAAACGCGGCATGCCTGTTCCTTTGAATTACTTTCTTGTCGATGAGTCATTATGGCAAGAATCTGAGCAGCTACTGTATTTCGCTCATCTGGCGCTGGGAGGTGCGCAGTATGATCAAGCAGTCAAAAGTGCCAACGGGCGGTTAAAGGATCTCCCGAATCTTAACCATGATATCGAACGGCTGCTGTGGAAAGCGGGAATCAAGAATGTCGATGAGTTACAGCATTACGGTGCAAAAAACAGCTATCTCAAGCTGCGGAAGGTTCGGGCTAATCTGAGTGTGAATGTGCTATTGGCGCTTGCTGGTGCCATTTGTGGCACACATCAGGCAGCACTCCCTCGCGGTATCCGCAATGAACTGTTGGAATGGTATAAAAACAACGCCGTCTCCAAAGGGCCAAAGCACTAAGAGACACGTCATATTTTTACTGTGTCATCATGTCATTTTTTAGCTGTACGAGTTCAGGTAAGAGACCGATCAGCAGGCCGATTTGCTGAATAATTAATGATTCTTTACTGTCTGACTCGGGTGAAAGGGATTGAAGGCTGGCGGTAATGGTTTTCAATCCCTGATTGATACGTAAACTTTCCTCTTCGCTGCAGTGTAGCGCATCATCAACATGACAAACGGCATCATCCAGCAATTGCAGTGTTTCCGTTGAGGTAATTTTCCCGCGATGTGCGCCGAGCGTCGAAATATAGCTTAGTAACGTATGATTCAGGCACATGAAGCGGAATGCGCTGTCCAGCTTACTTCTGGTCGCATGGGGCTCTGAGGACATATTCGACACGACGGACGCTAGTTCGGCATCGCAGTTATGCGCATCGCGGCGGGCAATGCGATAAGGCAGGCTATTATCTTTCCCCTGATAATATTGAACCATGATCGCATCAAGATAACGGCAGTTGGCGTCCAATGTCTTATTGATGACGGTTGGCAGACCGCGAAAACGCCAGTCCGGCCAGATAAAACTGACAGCAGCCCATGCTATGGCACACCCGAGTAGCGTATCGATAATGCGTGGCACTGCAACGTCAAAGCCTTCACCCAACAGGTTGAAACAGAGCAGGACAAGCAGCGTAATAAACATGGTCGCGTGGGCGTACTGCACGTTGCGAAAGGCGAAAAATAGTACGCCACTAATAACGATCAGCGTTAGCTGTCCTTCCAGCGAAGGAACGAAGTACAGGATAGGCAAGCCGAGTAAAATACCGGTCAATGTCCCGATGATTCTCAACGTCAGCCGCCGCCGAGTGGCGTTATAGTTGGGCTGACAAACAAACAGGCTAGTGAGCAAAATCCAATAACCATGTTGCAATCCCGTGACCTGAATCAACGCGTAGCCGCTACAGAGCAGCACGGACATACGGATGGCATGACGAAACAGTGCTGACTGCGGTGTCAGGTGGCGGCTAATGCGCAAGCTGATGTCGCTCCAGCCCGTGATTTTGTCATCTGCCAGCGTGTTTTCTGGGTTGTTTTCTTGCTCAATGGCCTGTTCGGATTCGATAGTCGCCAACTGGGCATCAATGGCGCGTAAGTTATTTAAGAGATAGGTGAGCGCTTTGATTTGTGCCGCGTCTGCCATGTTGTTAGCCGCGATACGCGCAATAGCAGATTCGAGATGCACGAAAGCCCGCTCAATACGGCTGTCATGCTGATACTTTTGGTGCAGCAGAATGGATTGCGACAAGTGCTGACAGGCTTTGGCCTGCATACTCAGCAGGCGTTGAAAGCGAAATAGGACGTCGCTATAACGCAGTTTCTCACGCAATTGCGGATAGTAAACATGCGATGAGCTGGCTCGTTCGTGAATATCCTGCGCGACGAAATAGTAGTGCAGTGTTTGACGCGTTCCACGCTGGCCGCGATCGCCACGCAGACGCGTTAACAGCGATGACTTGGTCTGATTGAGCGTCGCAACCAATTGGCTGTTTGCCATCGCGACGTCAATCAAGGGCTTGTCGGTTTCTTCTTCAATATCAGGATCGAAGAGGTTGGCTTTGGCATCTAGATAGCGGGCCAACTGTTGATAACACTGCGCGAGGTTATCCTGCAACGGGCGGATGGGGAAGATCAGATGGCCGAATAGCGTCAGCAGATTGTACCAGGAAGCCCCGATCAACAGCATGATGGGCTGCTGATACCAGTTGTCGTAAAGGGATATGCCCAGCATGGTGTAAATCGCGATCAGCAGTGCGCCGAATGCGATGGTTGCATAGCGTTGCCCTAACGCGCCGAGCAGAATAAAACCGCAGGTCGACACCGCCAGACCGAGGCCAAACAGCCAGGGGTGGGGGAATAGCAGCTCGATCGAAACGGAAGCGATAAAAAAACAGGTCAGTGTAATGAACAAATTACGCAGACGCCCCGTGAGGCGGTCATCAAGGTCGGTGAGGGCGGCCGCGACGACGCCAAGCGTAACGGGGATTGTCGATGTTGGCTGACCCAGCCACCAGGGAACTGCCGCCGCTCCACTCAGTGCAATGAGGATGCGAATGGTATACAGCCAACTGCTGTTATACACATAGCGGCGAATTCCCGGGGCGAAGGTGAGCAACGTAATATCCTTAGATGCCGTTAGCGAAAGTGGCGGCGGGCATTGTTTTCCCGCGCTGCCTGCGCCAGTTCGACGGAAACCACGCGACGTCCTACTGGCCACAGCGCGATGGCGGCAATTTTAAAATTGGCGATGCCAACAGGAATGCCAATGATCGTAATGCACTGTGCGATGCCTGTAATGATGTGCGACAAGCAAAGCCACCAGCCAAAGAAAATGAACCAGAAGATATTCAGCAGCGATCCGCCAGCGCTGAGAATTGCGCTCTTGTCATCTGGGTGTAGCTCATCAACATGGATAGCTTCATTACCATAAGGTAAGAGCGACAGCTTGGTGATTTCCCAGCATGAACGCGTTAGCGGTAAGGTAAAAATCAGCAGCACGCTGACAACTGTCGCCAGAAGCCAGGCTAACGTGGTGAAAAAACCACCTAATACGAAATTAAGGATGTTCAACACAGTACGCATAGTTTCTCCTGCACTTGTAAGGTAACCAGATAACGTCCCAAACTCGCTGATGGTAAAAGAATTATCACATTAAGCATCAGGATATCCTAACCTGTTTTTAAGGCTAGAGCGTGAAGTCCGATAACGGGTAAACTAGAGTCAGATAAACGACAAGAAATGGACGAATATCCTCTCACATAGTCATGGCGCGAACATCATGGAACTGAAATCTACCTCGTTAGGTAAACATCTGGCCCAGCATCCTTACAACCGGGTGCGGTTACTGAATGCCGGTGTCGAAGTGAGTGGCGATAAACATCAATATCTGATCCCCTTTAATCAGTTGCTGAGTATCCACTGTAAAAGAGGGCTGGTGTGGGGAGAGCTGGAATTTGAATTGCCAGCCGGAAAAGTGGTGCGCCTGCACGGAACAGAGTGGCAGGAAACGCAGGCTTTTTACCGCCATCTTCTTAAATCCTGGCTCGACTGGAGCGAGGAGATGAGCCTGATCAGCGCTGAAGTTTTGCAGCGCCAAACGGACAATATTCAAACGCTGACGCAGCAGGATAAATGGTTTAGCCGTCAGACTCTGGTCACGTTGCAGAATGCCATTCGCGATTCGCTGGGAGCTTTACCTCTGCCTGTTTCTCGTCTTGAAACCTTTGATAACTGCCGTGATAACTACCAGCACTGCTTGCGCTGGCTTGATCAGGGCGATGAGATGCGCACTGCGGCGAATCAGGCATGGATGGATCGCACGCTGGCGGCAGAGCAGCCTTTCTTTGAAACGGTGGAGAGTTCGCCATTAAATGTGTCGCAGAGTAAAGCGGTGATCAATGGCGAAGAAGGTGTACTGGTACTGGCGGGTGCCGGCAGTGGAAAGACCTCTGTGCTGGTGGCTCGAGCGGCGTGGTTAATGCATCGACAAGAGGCCACGCCCGATCAGATTTTACTGCTGGCATTTGGCCGTAAAGCGGCAGAAGAGATGAACGAGCGCATCCGGGAGCGGCTCCATACGGATGAGATTCAGGCTAAGACGTTCCATGCGCTGGCATTGCACATTATTCAGCAGGCTAGCCGCAAGGCCCCGATGATAAGCCAACTTGAAAGTGATACCAAACAGCGTCGCGAACTGCTGATTTCTCACTGGCAGCAGCAGTGTGCCGAGAAAAAAACGCAGGCTAACGGGTGGCGACGCTGGTTAACGGAAGAGCTGGAATGGGATGTGCCAGAAGGCGATTTCTGGAACGATCCGAAGTTGGCGGGGCGGTTGGCCGGGCGACTTGAGCGCTGGTTAGGATTGATGCGTATGCACGGCGGCAGCCAGAGTGAAATGGTTGAGCAGGCACCAGAATCCATTCGGACAGAGTTTCAGCAACGTATTCGCCTGATGGCACCGTTGTTGAAAGCCTGGAAAAAAGCGCTTAAGGATGAGAACGCCGTCGACTTCTCCGGCCTCATCCATCAGGCCGTGAACTTGCTGGATAAAGGGCGTTTTGTCAGCCCTTGGAAGCACATTCTGGTGGACGAATTTCAGGATATTTCGCCACAGCGTGCGAGCTTACTTGCAGCACTGCGTCGACAAAATAGCCGCACCTGCCTTTTTGCCGTCGGGGATGACTGGCAGGCAATTTACCGTTTTAGCGGTGCTGAGCTGGCGTTGACGACAGCATTTGAACAGCATTTCGGCGTAGGTGAGCAGTGCGCGCTGGATACCACCTATCGCTTTAATGAACGCATTGGTGAAATTGCGAATACGTTCATACAGCAAAATCCGTATCAGTTGAAGAAACCGCTTAATAGCCTGAGCAAGGGGGATAAAAAAGCGGTGACGATTCTGCCTCAGGATCAGCTTGAGCCACTTCTGGATAAATTGAGCGGCTTTGTGAAAGCTGATGAGCGCATTCTTGTGCTTGCGCGTTATCACCATTTACGCCCGGCGATTTTGGAGAAGGCGGCAACCAAATGGCCGAATTTGCAGATTGATTTCATGACGGTGCATGCCAGTAAAGGGCAGCAGGCGGAATATGTCATTATCGTGGGTATGCATGAAGGGAAAGATGGCTTCCCGGCCCCGGCAAGAGAGTCCGTGATTGAAGCGGTGCTGTTACCTGAACCGGAGGATTTCCCCGATGCGGAAGAGCGGCGTTTGCTCTATGTGGCGTTGACGAGAGCGAAACATCGCGTCTGGTTGCTACAGGATGTGGCGAATCCATCGGTGTTTATTGAACATCTTCATCGTTTAGGTGTACCGACGCAGCGTAAGCCGGGATAACGAAAAGAGAGAAGTAGAACAGAAGAGACCAGCGTCGACGGTGAGTACGCCGCTGGTCCATTATGATGTACTGATATTATTTCAGTCGATCTTGCAGGTAGCGCTGATAATCAGGAATGGCGATTTGAACCTGCTCGTTAAATAGCGCTGAGTTAATCAGGAAATCCGCCGTTGCCCGGTTAGTAGCAACAGGAATGTTCCAAACCGTAGCCAGTCTCAGCAGCGCCTTCACATCGGGATCGTGTGGCACGGCATTAAGCGGATCCCAAAAGAAGATCATCAAATCGATTTTCCCTTCGGAAATGAGTGCGCCAACCTGCTGGTCACCCCCCATCGGTCCACTTAGCATGCTTTTTACAGGCAGACCCGTGTTCAACTGAATCAGGTTACCGGTGGTTCCGGTAGCGTAAAGCGTGTGCTCTGTGAGCTGTTGTTTATTCGTACCAACCCAATCCAGCAAAGATTGTTTACAGTGGTCGTGTGCGACCAGCGCGATATGTTTTTGCGCAGGGATGGTACGGGTGGTGAACTCCATGGTTACGTCCTTCAATCTGGTGTAGTAAAGCTGACGCTAGGGTACAGACAGATTACGGAAACGTAGTTTCAGTGCAAAGCGATAAAAGCAGGAAAAGGCGAACGGGTATCAAAAATCAGATGTGACTGCGCGTAAAATCACCAGCTTACGGATTCATTCAGTGCGGTCGCAAAGCCCGCAACCGAAGCCCCTTTTGCCGCCGCGTTGTACTCTGACATTTTTCGCTCTATATCGAGTAGCTCATTGTCTGCGATCACAAACGCATCGGTACGCACGGGGATTGCCTGATTTTTTTCATCAAGTAATTGATATTGAGGCTGGTCGGTAAAGTTCTTGCGATCCTGAAGGGTTTGCAGCGGGGGGAGCTTAAATGACACCGATGCCACTTTTTCCGTGTTAAAGGTCGCAATAAAGGTTGAAGGGAAATAGGTCACTGGCGCACCAGTCTGGGCATCGACGGTATCGACAACTTTGAACAGAATCTGGTGTTGCCCACTGCCAAGTTCGAGGCTATCGGCACCTTTCAGCAACGAGCCTGACATCTTTTGCCCGTCAACCATAAGGAGATCGATTTTCTGATCTAATTTCAACGTTGTTGCCGCCATTGCAGAGGTACTTAAACCTGCAATAAAAAGGCAGACA
Organism: Pectobacterium sp. S5; assembly: GCF_051707265.1. Classification (NCBI taxonomy): domain Bacteria; kingdom Pseudomonadati; phylum Pseudomonadota; class Gammaproteobacteria; order Enterobacterales; family Pectobacteriaceae; genus Pectobacterium; species Pectobacterium sp. S5. The sequence continues at coordinate 520,504 of NZ_JAULSZ010000002.1, read as the reverse complement.
GTGATGAAGCCGAATTTCATAATTTTCCCAGATGGAACGTAATCCGAGTATTGTTGAGGAATTGTCTGAATGTGTCAAAGGTTTCAATTTGAAACAGGCTGTTATGGCATCTTTCGCGCTATAAGGCACAGATGGAGGCGATTTTAAGCCATTTCCTGCTATTCGTAGAATGTGAGATACACTGTAATCAATCACGCAAGAGAGGTTGAATAGTATGAATGACAGAGAGATTGAGTCTGTACTGACAACGGTAAAAACCATTGCGGTAGTGGGGGCCAGCGATAATCCGTCACGCCCGAGTTATGGTGTGATGGCGTATTTGCTTAAGCAGGGCTACGAGGTTATCCCCGTTAGCCCCAAACTGGCCGGCCAGACGCTGTTAGGTCAAAAAGCGTATGCCAGCTTAGAGGACATTCCTAAACCGGTTGATATGGTCGATGTTTTTCGCCAGCCGGAAGCGGCCTATGAGATTGCCAAAGAGGCCATCGCCATCGGCGCGACCGTTCTATGGCTACAGATTGGCGTCATTAATGAGCAAGCCGCCATTTTGGCTCACGATGCCGGGCTGAAAGTCGTCATGGATCGCTGTCCGAAAATTGAAATCCCGCGGCTGGGGTTAGAGAAATAAGTTGCAGATAGTCGGCGATGCTGAATATCACAACATCGCCAATACTTACCTTTGGTCGTCAGGATCAGCTTTTAGTGAACAACTAATGGCGCAGCTGTGGCGCACGGCGTTGAATGACCTCGGCTAATTCGTTTAGCGAAGGGTGTTCATCCTCAGAAAGCTCTTCTTTCATCAACTGCGCTTCTGCCAGATAAGTATGAATCGGTTGGCCTTCGTCATCTTCCATCACAACGTGGTACCACGGTTCGGCGCGCGGCGTGTCATTGCCGCTAATTTCTTCCCAGGTGGGCGTGTCTAATGAGTATTCGGGATCGATATCAATAACGACCCCTGGAAATCCCAGTTGTCTATGACGAATCTGTTGTCCAAGACCGAATTTACAGATGATCATATAACCCCCTGGAAATAGATTACACTTTCTACTCGTTGCGGATGGCGTGGAGGAAAAGCAACCGCATCCGATAACACCTTTTAGCGTATAGCGTTTTTTCAAATAATGAGTTCGTTGATGAATCGCAGGCTGAACACATTATTAACAGTATGGTGTAAATTTTTAGAAGATACAGGTCTGCTAATGAAATGTTGTGTGGTCGCAGGGCTGGAAAGGGGGAAGAAGATGGAAAAGATAGCGATGGCCGCCTATGTCTATGGCGTGGTTCAGGGCGTTGGATTTCGTTGCAGCACACAGCATCAGGCTATGCAGCTTGGGCTCAATGGCTATGCACGCAATTGTGATGATGGCAGCGTGGAGGTGGTAGCAAGCGGCGAACCTCATGCGGTAGACGCGTTGATTGAGTGGCTGAAGCAAGGAGGCCCACGAAGCGCCAGAGTGGATAAGGTGCTTATTGAGCCACATGGTAAGACGGACTATGCCGGTTTTACGATCCGCTACTGAAACGGGGGCGTGCTAGATGCATTTTACCGGTTTGGGTAAGCCAGCGATTTTGGTTGCCTGCTTGGCTGGCCCTTTCGGGAACAGTTTATACAGGTAGCGGCTATTTCCTTTCTCCTCACCATACTTTTGCGCCATCGCCTTAACCAACATGCGTATCGCGGGTGACGTATTGAACTCCTGATAAAAATTCCGCACAAACCGGACGACTTCCCAATGCGGTTCAGTCAACACGATGCCTTCCTGTTCCGCTAACACGGGAGCCAATGCTTCGCTCCATACGGTGCTGTCCATCAGGTAACCCTGCGCGTCAGTTGCGATTGTTCGCCCTTCAAACTCCAACATCTTCTCTCCGACTGCGATATCTCAGCCCGCAGTTTAACAAATTTTGCTGTTTGCACCGGAATAAAAAAAAAGCCCCAGATGGAGCTTTCTCAGTGTGGCGATAGACGGAACTTAGTCGTTACGCATGATGCCCAGAATGCTCAACAGGCTAACGAAGATATTGTATATCGCGACATACAGGCTAACTGTCGCCCGGATGTAGTTGGTTTCGCCACCGTGGATGATGTTGCTGGTTTCCCACAGGATGGCACCCGCAGAGAACAGAATAAACAGGGCACTGATTGCCAGATGCAGGGCCGGAATCTGCAAGAACAGATTGGCGATAACGGCAACAACCAGAACAACGAATCCTGCCATCATCATGCCAGACAGGAAGGACATATCCTTACGTGTCGTTAAGACATAGGCTGAACAGCAGAAGAACACCACCGCCGTGCCGCCCAGAGCCAGCATGACAATGTCGCCTGCGCCGGAGGAAATCAGCGAGCTTAAAATCGGGCCCAGCGTATAACCCATGAATCCGGTCAGTGCGAACGCCGCCAGAATACCCGCAGGGCTGTTAGCCAGCTTGTGCGTCAGGAACATCAGACCATAAAACCCAACCAGCATCAGAATTAAGCCAGGGGCAGGCAGATTAAATACGGTACTTGCCGTTGCGGTAACGGCGGAAAAGCCCAGTGTCAGCGACAGCAGGAAATAAGTATTACGCAGCACTTTATGGGTGCTGAGTAGCGAGCTTTCACGGGTAGAGGAAACAACAATACGATCCATAGTCAGCGACTCTCTCTTCAGGGTGCTATTATCCAACGTCAAAGAATAAATAGTTACAGGACGTTATTAAAGACGGTTTACCCTTCTTTACGCTGAAAGTTTTCATCTTTCGGATCAGCGCTCGTATTTTGCTCCGCACGTCGTGTGATACCGGAGATAAATTGCACTATTTTATTTGTTGCGTGACGATTTTGCGTCCAATTACGTTGCGTTAGACTATTTTTCAGGCGATTGAGCGCTGTGATGCTTTACAAGATCTCATACACTGTTTATAGTTCGCGTCATTGCGGAGGAGTGGCCGAGTGGTTGAAGGCACCGGTCTTGAAAACCGGCGACGCGAAAGTGTTCTAGAGTTCGAATCTCTACTCCTCCGCCAAAAAAATTCAACGGGTTAGCTTAGGCTAGCCCGTTTTCGTTTCTGTTATCGAATCCCTGACTCGTTTTACCTTCGTGGCGCTGATGTTTCTGCTGGCTGTGACGTCGTCTGCGTCGGCATGTACCGAAGAGATGATGCGAATGCTTTTCCCATTGCGTATTTATTTAAAAATGAATACTAACGATTAGTAAAAATAAATAAGCATTGTGCTATTCATTATTAATAAAACGATAGTTATTGCTCAAGAATAATAACAACATAAATATCGGTGTTATTTAGCGTTCATATATTCATCATCAGCCGTGCGCACATTAAATGAAATGCCCGAATTGGAAAGTATAAACGTTACTGAAAAACGATAGATTGATGTATTGATTACAGATTAAATCAGGAAGTCATCCTGAGTTTTATAAACAACCAGATCTAGCAATGTGCGATATTTTTCCTGAAAAGCGGCATTGGCTTCTGTTTCAATCTTGTGGACTAATTTAGCGATGATGGCCTTGTTACTGACGGAATGGCCAGATTGAATGATCTCTTCCACAATGTTGCCAAGCATTTCCATATCGCTGATCTGAGAGTCAAGACTGAAGACATCAGATATCAGGAGCTCGTTTTGGGGCACTTCTGAATGCATTGCTTTTCCTCCCTTTAGCGCTTTCTGACGTGGTCAATGCACGTCTTGTCAGACAGCACGAACGCGTTATCCGCCAGACATGAAGAAATGGTTACTTAACTTTAGTCGATCATACGCATAAAACCAGTCGATAAGATAAATAAACACCGCGTTACTCAACGATGCTGCCAAACGTGAAAGGATGACGGCGATCAATGGTCAGGCGGATAAATATGAATTGATCGTTTCCTGACAATATTATGTCTGAAATAATTATGCGAGATACATGACTTCAATAAGTTAAACATAACGAGAAGAAAAGGGGCAGGGAAAAACATTAACTGAACATAAAGACTATTAATGCATTTTGATTACATCCTATAAGATTTTGATCTGTACAAGAAGATGACATTTTCCTGCGATACATGCTGTTTATCAATAAATGTCTTTTTGTCAAAAAATTGTCCGTTTACCCAAAAGCGTCTCTTTATCAAAAATGTCTTTTTATCAAAAGAGTGCTGTAGTTTACCTGGAGCGTTGGCATGCAAAAGATCAGAGCAAAAGCAGTTTGTCTTTTCCGCAATAATGGCAAGATTCTGTTAGCAGAAGGGCATGACCCGATAAAAGATGAGCACTATGTGTTGCCGCTCGGTGGTGGCATCGATTTTGGCGAACTGTCGCAGGCTGCGGCGGAGAGGGAGGTTCAGGAGGAAATCAGTGCAGCGACCAAGGACTTTTCGCTGTTGGGCGTTTCAGAGAATATTTTCTCCTACAATGGCAAGCCGGGCCATGAGATTGTCTTTGTGTATGAGGCCCGCTTTCAGGATGAGTCGCTTTATCAACAAGATATCATTCATGGTATAGAGACAAACGGTGTTCCGATCGTAACCCGCTGGTTTGATATTGATTTACTGCGCTCAGGGGAAATCAGGTTTTATCCTCATGGTATAGTGGACATGATCTAGCCAGAGCTCCTAGTTGGGATGATGGCAGACTGTTACCCCTGTGACGATAATGCGTGCCGATGTTAAGCGTCGAAATAAGGAAAAAAGATGCAGGTTTTGATAGTGATTGATATGCAAAATGCGGTGTTTGCAACGCCAAGAGCGCGACAAGCGCAGACGGTTGCATTGATAAACCAGCTTTCAGCTGCCGCAGATCGGACGATTTTTATTCAGCATGAAGAAGACGGCATGTTGTCAGGCAGCGATGGGTGGCAGTTATTGCCTGAGTTGCACCAGCCTGAGGGCAGTTTGTCGATCACTAAAACGGCGTGCGACTCGTTTTACCGGACGCCGTTAGCCGATGTGCTGGCTGAGTTGAATGTTAGCCACCTGACGATTTGCGGATGCGCGACGGATTATTGCGTTGATGCAACCATTAAAAATGCAGCCAGTCGAGGCTATGCGTTGACGATTGCAGCTGATGCGCACACGACCGCCAATCGCGGTGAATTGAAGGCCGAGCAGCTAGTCACGCATTACAACGACGTGTGGCGGAATCTTATTATTCCGGGCAACACGATTACGGTAGAAACCACGGAGCACATCGTTGCTTCATGGAAGATGAGTCGTTAGTTCCATGTTGAATATTATTTCTGTCAGAAATCGCCCCGAATACAAAGAGCAGGCGATCCATTACTTCCAACGCCACTGGGCATCAGATGAGACGTTGATGCTTTACGAAGACTGTATCAGCCACTGCATTGATGCGGAAAACCCATTGCCAGACTGGTATCTGCTGGAAAAGGACGGGCAGATTATTGGTGGTGCAGGGTTAATTACCAATGATTTCATCAGCCGCATGGATCTTTATCCTTGGCTGTGCGCGCTTTATGTTGAAGAAAACCATCGTGGCAAGGGTTATGCGGGGCAGTTGATTGAGCATCTTACTCAGGAAACTCGCCGTGCTGGTTTTTCTGCGCTGCATTTATGCACCGAGCTGATCGGCTTTTATGAACGGTATGGATTTCACTTTACTGGAATGGGCTATCACCCTTGGGGTGAATCGTCACGTATCTATTCACGATCACTTTAAAGCATTCATCCGTGACCTAACGGCTCGCTTTATGCGCCGATTGGGCTAAAAGTTGCAGGCAAAATGCGTAAAAGTGAACGGGATCATATTTTGCTGACGAGGGGCAGACTACGCTTCTTACATACTGACAGGTAATCAGTTATCCACGTAGGGGAGAGGTGATTATGTACACGAGCATCCTGGTGCCAGTAGATATAGAAGAAGATGAACTCACCAAACACGCGCTTACGCATGCAGTCAGGTTGGCTAAAATGTCGGGTGCCGCAATCCACCTCTTTCATTCCCTCCCAGATGCGTCGGCGTTTTTATCTGCTTATTCTTTTGGCATAAAAGAGTTTGAGAACGAAGCGGTGGTGAAAGCGAATGACAAGCTGAAATCACTGATGAAAACGATCGACCTTCCTGCATCGCGTTTGTCATGCAGCGTCAGCTTCGGATCGGCCAGAGACGAAGTGTTAGCGCTGGCGGAGGAGATTAATGCAGATTTAATCGTCATTGGCTCACGGAGACCGAATGTGAAAACCTATCTGCTTGGCTCAAATGCTGCCGCCATTGTTCGCCATGCGAAAATGTCGGTATTAGTTGTCCGTTAGTTTTTGCATAACGCTGCTGCTGCGTTTGGGTTTGTTTACGGGGCAGCAGCGTATGCTATGCATAAGCATGGCGATCGCAATATTCAACACGTTCGATCAACCGCTCGATTTCGCGATCGGAAAATACTTCGATACCGTGATGACGCAGTAATTCAGCGGTGACGCCGCTGCCTGCTACTTGCGAACCATCAAAGCGCCCGCTGTATATGATGTGTGTACCACAGGATGGACTCCCTTCCGTCAGGAGAGCGAAGCGGCAGTTATTCTGTTGTACCATTTGCAACGTTAGCCAGGCACCCAAAATATAACGCTCGGTTACATCGCCGCCAGTGGCTTCAACAACGTTGGCGCCAGCCTTGATGACCGAATGACCACCCGAGGCGGGAATAATCTCCGCAGAAGGTCTAGGCGTAGAGAAACCCGCAGCCAGTTCAGGGCAAAACGTAATCAGTCTCGCCTGTTGTCGCCACTGGGCAAGATACTCGCCGACAGATTTCTTTTCAGTACCGTTATAGCGAACGGGAAAACCAGACAGACAGGCGCTGATCAGAATGTTACTCATCGTGGGGCATTCCCTCTAAAAGGTAAGCATAGGCGTGGCTGCATTGAGTCATCATGCTCGTTGTCTGGAAGATAAGCGCCGCTTCAAAAAATGGAAAACAGCAGGACAACGGGAAAACTCAACGGCCAGGTTAGCCCCACTATTAACGAGGCAAAGAATCGGATGAACAGGGATTTGTCTTTACTTAACAAGAACGTCACGATCAGGGAAACGACAAAGCCGATCATGTAGGTAAGTTTAATGAGTTCCCAGAGGGAGTGATGTGGCACGTTTGTTTCCTTTTATCCTCGAAGCGCCTGCATTTTATGTTGTTAATATTTTCTGATCAATTTTTTAACCCATAATGCGTCGTCGGGTGACATCGCTTTGCGGTGCGTATTTTGTACTACAGTTATTATCCTCTGGTTAAAATGAGACCCTCGGTATGAAAACAACGCTGGTTGTTGCGATGGTATGTGCTGTGGCCCTGCTTTCTGTTTCTACGCCTAGTATGGCGAAAAACGTCCGAATTTCTGATGAGCAGATCAAAGTACAGATCATTCAGGAATCTATTTCGTCTTATTCTGGTAATTGTCCTTGCCCTTATAATTCAGCACGTAATGGCAGCAAGTGCGGTAAGCGTAGTGCATGGAGTCGGGCAGGAGGCTATTCGCCAATTTGTTACAAAGAGGATGTGACCCGGAAAATGATTGATGACTGGAAAATGAGAAATTGAAATACATAACATTCGACAGGGAAATAAAAATAGCGAAATAATAATCTCTTTGCTAAGAGATCAATTAAACTATTTCTGTGACAGAAATATTAAATTTTTATTTCAGTATGGACATTGTAGGCTGGCTGTCATAGCTTACTATTTTACCCCATGAGAAAGGTAATAAAATGAGTGAGATATCTAGCCTGTCCCTGAAGATTTCCCCAGAGCTGAAAGAAAAAATCAAAGCGGCTGCCTTGGAAAACGAAGTATCTATCAGTGCAGAAGTCAGTGCCCGGTTACTGAGGAGCTTTGATGAAAGCCATCAGGCTTCTGAACTGTCTTCTGAGTCGGTGGACAGCCAGGGGACAGAAGAAGTCGGTGCAGAAGTGCCGCTGACGCAGAAAGAGCTAAAGAAAGTCCGAGAATTGCTGAAAGGTAAATCTAAAGCGACTTCCAAGAAAAAGTAATGTTGGAATGTGACTTTGAATCTCTGATCGATTCAAAAAGTAAATAGCAAAATACGCACCCAGACGTCTCGATAAAAGACATCTGGGTGCGTATTTTTGTTTAAAGCATTCTGCTTGTCATGTTGCTTGTATAGAAAGCAAAAATTACTAGAAAGTATGCGATCGCACCTTATTTGTTTAATCCCATCTATTCCCATTTCCCATGCGCGACATAATATAAACGTAGACAGTGTTTATTTAATTTTATAACGAATTGTTACCTTTTATTTTTGAGTTTATTGTTACATCCTAAATGCAATATTTATCTTCTCTGAAAAAACATATATCTTATAAATAGATAGATTATAAAAAAATGATCGATTTAATAGATATTAAATCCATAAGTTAGAAAATATAAAGATTATCTACAAAAGGCCGATACCCCCCTTCGGCGTAAGGAAAAATTGTTCTGGTTTTTATTCACCCTTATTGCTGCTATTTAACCCTAATTTCAGTAGCGATAATGTTCCTGAGTTTTATGGGACATGGGGATGTAAGAAGCCACTCATGGTACGGGAACGTGCGGTGAAAGATGAGGTGTAAAGGATGACATTTTTTCCACTGCCAGTATGTGCAGATATCTGGCATCAAGCGCGGTATCTGGCTAGACCCATTCGGCTGCATCGCGATGGATGTGGTTTGATGAGCATGCCTGACTACATATTTTTTATGTTTCTCACCAGGGCATATAAATAGTCTGTCCAGATATGTGTATTTTTTGTTATGAAAAAGGGTATTGGAGCTATCTGTATTTATTGAATAAATATTAATTTTTTAATTATATGTTTTTATACAGATAGAGAAAATTAATTAAGGAGATGTTAATGAATTTGTCCAACTGGCGTATAGGATATCGATTAGGGGCGGGGTTTTCTTTTTTGGTATTAATGCTTTTGGTAATTGGTAGTGTTGCCATCTCAAAGCTAAGTGATTTTCACGAAAAAATGGATGAGATTGTTTCGCAAAATTACCCACTCACCGTCAAAAGTAACAAGCTCATTGATGAGCTGAATAATTACCTCAATAACCAGCAGCTGCTTCTACTACTGAAATCAGAAAGCGAAATTAACAAACAGTTGGCGCTGAACAAAGAGCGTTCAGGAACGATATCTGAACTCATGGAGTATTTGAACCAATCGGTAAGCGACGATAAATCCGTTGCGATACTACGTGATATTGGCGACATTCGCCGTGATTTCCTCGGCTCCGCGAATAAGCTCTCTTCACTGGTTTCGGCAGGAAACACCGACGCCGCTGCGGAAGAATACTTCAACGTAACGCGTGTTACTCAGGCGAAATACACCAGCAAAGTTCATGAGTTCATCGACGTACAGGATGACAAAATGTCATCCTCAGCGCGAGAGGTGGGTGACAGTTATAAAAATGCACTGATGGTTCTCGCCACGATCATTATCATCAGTGCGCTGGCTGGATTGATCATTGCTTCGTTGATTACCCGCAGCGTCACTCAGCCGATAAAGGAAGCGCTGGGTGTTGCCGAAAATGTCGCGAAAGGCGATCTGACTTCTGAAATTTACACCGATCGTCAAGATGAAACCGGTCAGCTGTTATCCGCCTTGAATAATATGAACAGCAGCTTAAGGCAGATTGTCAGCCAGGTGCGCGATGGTGCAGAAACGATCTCCAGCGCTGCATCGCAAATTGCTGCGGGGAACCAGGATTTATCTGCCCGCACGGAAGAACAGGCCAGCTCGCTGGAAGAAACGGCGTCATCGATGGAACAATTGACGTCGACGATAAGAAATACCGCAGATAACACGACGCAGGCGACAGACCTTGCGGCTAGCGCGTCTGAAACCGTGAAAAAAAGCGGTATCATGATGGAAACAGTCACGCAGGAAATGCGCGGTATCCGTGATTCGTCACAGCGTATGGCGGAAATTATCGGCGTGATTGATGGCATTGCATTCCAAACTAACATTTTGGCGCTGAACGCGGCCGTTGAAGCGGCACGTGCTGGTGAGCAGGGCAGAGGGTTTGCCGTTGTCGCCAGTGAGGTACGCGCGCTGGCTCAGCGAAGCGCTACGGCGGCAAAAGAAATCAAAGAACTTATCGATGACTCGTTCAAGAAAGTGCAGGACGGCATGGGGTTGGTAGAAAAAACTGGCGTCACGATGAACTCGTTGGTGACGAATGTGCAGGGCGTAACGGGAATTATCAGCGAAATTGCGCAGGCCAGCCGTGAGCAAAGTGATGGGATCAATCAAATCAACCTAGCCGTTGGACAGATTGATACAACGACCCAGCAAAATGCGGCATTGGTTGAAGAATCTGCCGCCGCTGCGCTCTCTTTACAGGATCAGGCGAATAGCCTTGCGCGTACGGTTAGCGTATTCAATCTGGGTGCATCGTATAAAAGTGCGGCGTTAAATAGAAAAACAGAAACGCCTGCGCTGGCTGCCCCTAAACATGGCCGTGCAGAAAAAACAGCAGCCAAAGGTGAGTTAGCGGACTGGACCACGTTCTAACGTCTTGTCGTTAACTGGTATTGCTGATTGACCGCCATTGTGTGCACAAATTGTGTAGCACAATGGCGGTTTTTTATTGCCGTGTCGGGCAATGATGGCAGTACGAAAATCAGTGTTTAGCGATGGCCTGCTTAGGGTTATTCATATACCACCGAACAACATCAATGAGCAGGAAGATGAGCAGGCTGATCCCCATAACGGGCAAGCTTACGGCCAGTAGTAGCGTAATAAGCGCAGTCAGCACGCGGTGAAAGACTGGGACCAGTAATAATGTTGCAGTCAGTGTGTTGACCGGATTAGCGTCATGGCGAGATTTTGGACGACGTATCCACCACATCCGATAACCCCATACAATCATCGTACAGAGCCCAAGACCAAATGCCGCGAGGATGAGCTGATTGGGTAAACCGAATAACACGCCCATGTGTGCATCCACTCCCCAGCGGGTGAGCTTGGCGGCAAGCGGAAAGGTGTTGAAATCGGTTTTGTCTACAATCTCTAGCGTATCTGGATTAACCGACACGGCATCAACCTGCGTTGGCCAGGAACGATCGATCTCACTGACGGTCCAGGCACGGTGCTGCTTGGTGGCAGGGCGGATTTCGATTTTATTGGCATCAATCCCAGCATCGCGTGCGGCGGCCAGCACTTCATCAAATAACGCCGGTGAATAGGCTTCAGCATCCCCCATTGGCATTGACGCATGGTGTTCAGCATGTTCATCCGTAGCCATCGCCATATCGTGACCGTGCATCATATCGTGATGAGACATCGGTGCGGGCAACTGTGTGTTCACTGATGGCGTCTGCCACCCTAGCGCGGTACGCGCGACAGAAATGTTGCTTCCCGCCCATTGCGACCAGGTTAACCCCGTTACGGAGAAAAAGAGCAAACCCAGCACAAGGGTCAGCCCCATTGTGGCGTGCCAGTGGCGCAGACGCTGCGTCTTTGCTGTCGTCGTCTGGCTATTTTTTAATTTCCGCCGTTTGGTCGCTGACGACAGATGTCGGGTTGACCACCAGATAACAATGCCGCCCAGTGCCGCAACCCACAGCCAGGATGCTGCCAGCTCGCTGTAATTACGCCCGACATCGCCTAACAGCAGCCCGCGGTGCAGGTAATCAAGCCAGGTACGGAAGGGCAGAATGCCGCTGGTGCCGTAAACAATCTCACTGCCGCGATTTTCCAGCGAAACGGGATCGATGAAAACGGCGCGGTTTTCTGATGGCCCCAATTCCGGCAAGGCAAACATGACGCGGGTGGTTTCTCCGGCGGCAGGTGCAGGACGTATCGCAAGTAATTTTGCATCCTGATGGTGAGCGAGCCCCGCCTGTGCAGCATGGATTTGCTCAGCCAGAGAGTGCGTCGTCCCCTGACTTTCGGTGAAAAGCTGGTGTGAATACAGCTGATTTTCAATCTGCGGCGTCAGGACATACAGCGTCCCTGTCAGTGCGGCGACAAAAATAAAAGGACCGACAAAAATACCGATATAAAAATGAAGCCGGATGAACAGGGCAACGATTGCGGCACGTGGTGATACGTTATCCATTGCGCGTTTATCCGACGCAGTTTCTCCGGCTGGGCGCGCGCCAGAGGCGGCAGCAGTGGCTGATGCCTGATTAGGGTGTGACATAGAACCCTCTGAAATCACTTAGCAAAAAAGATCAAACGCCACACCTGAAAGGGTATAGCGCGATGCGTTATAAATGCACATAAGCATGATGATGCGTGATTCAGAAAGGCGGGGCACGGACTACAGGAGAAGCATAACGTTCAGGAAGGACAATGCGGGAGATAAAGTGAATAACCAGCGCTTCTGATAAAGACGCGGTCAGTATGGGATTGAGAGATCCTGTTGCGAACAGCGCCGGCGTATACGAAAAGAGTACGCAATAACCGCAAGCGGCATGATCCATCATCATGGATGGTGATGAAGGCGAATGGTGTGATTGCGTCGCGTGATGCCCGGACATCTCATGTCCGGTATGATTATGATGCGGTTCAGCTATACTGCCGCTGTGGCTGGTGGACGCTGTTGTATCATGCGCGCTGGTCGTATCTACAGCAGTACTATGTGCAGCAGTGCTATGTGTAGTCGAGCTATGCGGGTTTGCACCATTTTCATGAGCATGGGCCCCATGAAGCACCAGTGTTTGTGAAATCACTGGGGCAATGAAGATGGTCAAAATAGCGAAGATGCCGACCCAGGCTGGGAAACTTCGCCGTCGTAGCGCGGACAAAAGCATAGCAGTCTTAATTCAATAATACCGGGTTCAGCCAAGGAGTGTACTTTACTTGCCCTGGCATTGTTACACAAATGTTTATATCCACCCTACCTCACACGCCATGTGAACTGTCGTCGCTATCCGTTACTGTTTTTATCGGTGGGGCAAAGGAAATGGCGCGGGCGTAAACGGAATAATCCTACGCACGCGCAGGTCGATATTCGCTATAGTCCGTGGCTGTTTTCCATTTTTACAACCCGGTTTATCATGCTTTATCGTTCTCGTTGTTTAAACGCTGACCTATTATGATGAACAATATCTTTATCAAGTTGTCGGAAAGCTAACTTATCCATTAATATGGATTTTAGTTGATTGAAGCACACCAACAGGGGGAGCTGTGCTGGATAATAAATTTGGGTTTAAACAGCGGGTTGCTAGCCTTCGCTGGCTGTCCGCCGCCGTTATGCTGTCTGTAAGCGCAGTGCCTGCTTGGGCATTTTCTATTGATGATGTGGCACAGCAGGCTGAAAAGCTGGCGCAAAAGGGTTTTGAAGCGCCGAAAAGTAATCTGCCTGCGCAATTCCGTGATATGAAATTTGCGGACTATCAGCAGATTCGTTTCAATAACGATAAATCATACTGGAATAATGTACAGACGCCTTTCAAGCTCCAGTTTTACCATCAGGGCATGTATTTCGATACGCCGGTAAAAATTAATGAAGTGACGGCGACAACGGTTGATGAGATTAAATACTCTCCTGAGTATTTTGATTTTGGTTCCGTTAATCACGATCCTGAAACGGTTAAAAATCTCGGTTTTGCCGGTTTTAAAGTTCTCTATCCGATCAATAAAGCAGATAAGAACGATGAAATCGTCAGCATGCTGGGTGCCAGTTATTTCCGTGTGGTAGGTAAAGGCCAGATTTATGGCTTGTCCGCCCGTGGTCTGGCTATCGATACGGCTTTGCCTTCTGGTGAAGAGTTCCCGCGCTTCCGTGAGTTCTGGATTGAACGTCCAAAACAAAATGATAAACACCTGGTGATTTATGCGCTGTTGGATTCGCCGCGTGCCGCAGGGGCTTACCGTTTTACCGTTTATCCAGGTCGTGACAGCGTCGTAGATGTTCAGGCTAAAGTCTTCCTGCGTGATAAAGTGGGCAAGCTGGGTATCGCTCCGCTGACCAGTATGTATCTGTTTGGGCCGAATCAGCCGTCACCAACGCTGAACTATCGTCCAGCGCTGAACGACTCTAACGGTCTGTCAATCCATGCCGGTAATGGCGAATGGATTTGGCGTCCGCTGAATAATCCTAAGCATCTGTCCGTGAGCACGTATGCGGTAGAAAATCCGAAAGGGTTTGGTCTGCTACAGCGTGGCCGTGATTTTGCTGCCTACGAAGATCTTGACGACCGTTACGATCTGCGTCCAAGCGGCTGGATTGAGCCGAAAGGCGAATGGGGCAAAGGGAAAGTTGAACTGGTTGAAATCCCTACCGCGGATGAAACCAATGACAACATCGTTGCTTTCTGGACGCCGGATGTGTTGCCTGAAACGGGCAAACCGCTGGATATTAAATATCGTCTGCACTTTACGCGCGACGAAGATCAACTGCACTCCCCGAACATTGCCTATGTTCAACAAACTCGCCGTTCTGCCGGTGATGTTAAACAATCTAACCTGATCCGCCAGCCTGACGGCACGATCGCTTACATTGTGGATTTTGTTGGACCGAATTTAAAAGAGTTGGATGAGAACGCTCCGGTAGCCTCTCAGGTCAGCATTGGCGACAACGGCGAGATTGTAGAAAATAATGTTCGCTATAACCCGGTAACTCATGGCTGGCGTCTGACGCTGCGTTTGCGTGTGAAGGATGCGAAACAGCCGACCGAAATGAGAGCTGCGTTGGTTAATGGCGAGACGACATTGACTGAAACCTGGAGCAATCAGCTGCCTGCTAATGAATAAGTCAACTTCTTCTCTCGATTATATTGAGAAACTACCTCTGCCTGCTCCGCAGGCAGAGGTTCTTCGCGAAAAATTACCGCAAGCGGCCTGGAACGATCAGGCCGTTTTGCATCAGGCGTTGTCTGAAGGCAGCCAGTCTGAAGGTCGTCAGGTCAATGTTCAGGCAGAAGACGATGTTGCGCTGCATTCCGTGCAGGCTCGTCTTGAAATGGCCTGGGCTGATGGTCTGGACAACGGTAAGCAACTCGGCACAGACAGGGAAGGGCGGACGGCATTAAAAGCGATGCCTGTTATTACCCGCGCCTCGATGTTCCCTGATGTCTGGCGAACGAACCCACTGATCCGCTGGTGGGAAAGTCTGCTGGGCCGTACCGTGCCGCCTCGCCCTCATTACAGCCCGGAAGAGAAAATTTCCGAAAACCGCTGGCGTCTGGTGGGGACGATCCGTCGCTATATTCTGCTGGCATTGACGCTGTTCCAGACGGCGATCGCAACCTGGTACATGAAAACCATCCTTCCTTATCAGGGGTGGGCGCTGATCGATCCGTTTGAAATGGCGGGTCAGCCGTGGACGCGCTCGGTGATGCAACTGCTGCCTTATGTGCTGCAAAGCGGCATACTCGTTCTGTTCGCGGTGCTGTTCTGTTGGGTGTCGGCCGGATTTTGGACCGCGCTGATGGGGTTCCTGCAACTGCTGATTGGTCGAGATAAATACAGTATCTCTTCCACGACAGTGGGTAACGAGGCGCTGAATCCCGAGCATCGCACGGCGTTAATCATGCCGATTTGTAACGAAGACGTAGAACGCGTGTTTGCAGGATTACGTGCGACGTATGAATCGGTTGAAGCGACGGGCAACCTTGAGCATTTTGATATTTACGTCCTGAGTGACAGTAACGATCCTGATATCTGCGTAGCAGAGCAAAAAGCCTGGATGGAGCTGTGCCGTGATGTTGGCGGAGCAGGGCGTATCTTCTATCGTCGCCGTCGCCGTCGCGTCAAACGTAAGAGCGGTAATATCGATGATTTCTGCCGCCGTTGGGGTAACCAGTACAGCTACATGGTGATTCTGGATGCCGATAGCGTGATGAGCGGTGAATGTCTGACGTCTCTGGTCAGACTGATGGAAGCAAATCCGAACGCCGGTATCATCCAGTCCTCGCCGAAAGCATCGGGCATGGATACGCTATATGCACGCTGCCAGCAGTTTGCAACGCGTGTCTATGGGCCGCTGTTCACCGCGGGCCTGCATTTTTGGCAACTGGGTGAGTCGCACTACTGGGGACATAACGCCATTATCCGCGTTAAACCGTTCATCGAGCACTGTGCTTTGGCACCGCTGCCGGGTGAGGGGTCATTCGCTGGTGCGATTCTGTCTCACGACTTCGTTGAAGCTGCGCTGATGCGCCGTGCTGGATGGGGCGTATGGATTGCATACGACCTACCGGGAAGCTATGAAGAGCTGCCGCCTAACCTGTTGGATGAACTGAAACGTGACCGCCGCTGGTGCCATGGTAACCTGATGAATTTCCGGTTGTTCCTGGTTAAAGGTATGCATCCGGTTCACCGTGCCGTTTTCCTTACTGGTGTGATGTCTTATCTGTCTGCACCGCTGTGGTTTATGTTCCTGGTGCTCTCTACAGCCTTACAGGTTGTGCATACGCTGATGGAACCACAGTACTTTTTGCAGCCCCGGCAGCTGTTCCCCGTCTGGCCACAGTGGCGGCCGGAACTGGCTATCGCGCTCTTCTCGACGACATTGGTCTTGCTGTTCTTGCCAAAACTGTTGAGTGTGATTCTGGTGTGGGCGAAAGGGGCAAAAGAGTACGGCGGCGCTGTCCGGGTATTCCTTTCTCTGCTGCTGGAAATGCTGTTCTCGGTTCTGCTGGCACCGGTTCGAATGCTGTTCCACACGGTATTTGTTGTCAGTGCGTTTCTCGGCTGGTCGGTACAGTGGAATTCTCCACAGCGTGACGACGATGCGACCCCGTGGAGTGAGGCGTTTGTGCGCCACGGTTCTCAGTTGATTCTGGGTCTGGTCTGGGCGATTGGCATGGCATGGCTGGATCTGCGCTTCCTGTGGTGGCTGGCTCCGATTGTCTTCTCGCTGATTTTGTCGCCGTTCGTTTCGGTTTATTCGAGCCGCGCGTCATTGGGGCTGGGTTGTAAGCGTGCCAAGCTGTTGATGATACCGGAAGAGTTTAATCCGCCGCGTGAACTGGTCGCTACGGATGAATATTGCCGGTTGAACCACCAGCGTAGACTCGATAACGGGTTTATGCAGGCTGTCTTTGATCCGTCAATTAACGCCCTTGCCAGTGCAATGGCGACGGCGCGCCATCGCTTCAGCCGAGCGATTGAAGACGTACGTGAGCAGAATGTGCGTGATGCCTTGAATCGCAAGCCGGAAGAAGTGAGCAATAATCAGCGCTTGGCGTTGCTTAGCGATCCTGTAACGATCTCGCGCCTGCACTACCATGTGTGGCAAAAGCCGGAAACGTATGCTGCGTGGGTTGAGTCTTACCAGAAACTTCCCGCACCTCATATCAAAAGCTAACTGCTTGTGGTGTAGAAAGTTAGTGGTGTGAAAGATAAAGCAACGGCAATCAATGCCGTTGCTTTTTTTCGTCTGTCATAAGGTGTCGCAGCTCCGAAACTACAGGAGTGCATTCGTTAATAAAGGGACGGTTCGCCTTCCGGGCGCGTTTTAAAACGGCGGTGCAGCCACATGTATTGATCCAGTGCGAGCAGAATGTTCCGTTCAACCACGTTGTTCATCCAAGCGGCAGTCGTAGTTTCATTATCTACAGGTGCATCCTGTTCCGCTGGCTGGATCAGTAGTTCATAGCCTTTGCCGTCAGGCAGTCGGCGAGGCACGAAAGGGATGACTGCCGGGCGTGCCGTTTTTATCAGCATGTAGCTACCGCGGGTTGTCGCTGCTTTATCTACGGCAAACAGAGGAGCGAATACGCTGCTGCGTGGGCCATAATCATGATCTGGGGCATACCAGATAATGTCGCCCTGCTTGAGAGCGCGAATCATGCCCTTCAGATCTTTTCTGTCCAGCATGGATTTATTAGACCGCATTCTTCCCCACGTCTGTAACCAGTCAATCAGCTTGTTATCATTCGGACGATAGACGCCGATCCCCGGATTGTACATGCCAAAAACTCGCGCACCGAGTTCCAATGTTAAAAAATGCAGCCCGATGAGCAGTACCCCTTGCTTCCGTTCGTTCTCAGGAAGGATGTGTTCAACGCCTGTCACCGTAAACCAGCGCTCGATACGCCAATTCGGCCAAAACCAGGCCATGCCTGTTTCAACTACGCCCATGCCGACAGATTTGAAATTCTTCCTGACTAACACATCACGCTCCGCCTGTGGCATGTCAGGGAAACACAGTTCAAGGTTGCGAGCGGCGATCTTGACGCGCTTTGGCAGCAGACGCATAGCCAGATAGCCGAGTGCGGTACCGATACGATAAATAACGGGGTAGGGAAGCAAAACGATAAGGTACAGGATGCCGATGCCCAACCAGGTGAGCCAATAGCGCGGATGTAGCAATGAACGATTAAAAGAAGGGATTTGTGTCATGGCCTCAGTATCAATGTTTTGGTGCTGGTCAGCACGCGAACCGTTAAAAAACGAGTTAATGGTCAACTGCAAGATAGATTATTGCGGTGCTTTGCCAATAAAACAAATTACCGCTGTGTTATTGACTGATTTTTATGCAAAAAAGCGGATTTGATCGTACCATCTTCAGAGAATGAGTTTTAACCTTTGTTGGCATACCGCGTGGTGAGAGGGGGAAGCGGCGACCCCGATAGGATCGCCTGACACATCGTATTCATCGTTACTGCTTGAAAATACCTCTGGCGTAGCGTGGTTCACTACGCCAGTATTGTGCAGGGGCTGAGACCTGTGCGCCCAGTCTGGCGGCTGCATGCCACGGCCAGCGAGGATCGAAGAGTATCGCACGAGCCAGCCCGATAGCGTCTGCCTCACCGGTTGCAACGATCGCTTCTGCCTGTTCCGGTTCGGTTATCAATCCAACGGCGATGGTCGTAATGCCCACCTCTTGCTTAATCCGCTGCGCATAGGGCACCTGATAATTCGGCGCAGGATGAATCTGCTGTAACGGTGATAGCCCGCCGCTGGAGACATGGATGAAATCACAACCCAATTCGTGCAGCGCTTTACTGAGCTGTACGGACTGTTCCAGATCCCAACCGCCTTCCAGACCATCTGTTGCAGAAATACGTACGCCGACGGCTTTATGTTCAGGGAAAACGTCGCGTATCGCACGGTAAATTTCAATGACCAGACGCATCCGATTTTGAAGCGAGCCGCCATAGCCGTCCGTGCGCTGGTTTGTCAGCGGTGAGAGGAACTGGTGCAGTAAATAGCCGTGGGCAGCGTGAATCTCTATCAGATCAAAGCCCAGACGATCCGCACGTTTAGCGGAGTCAACGAACGAGTCAATTAGCGCACGGATTTGCGGTTCTGACATGGCCTGCGGTGGCGCATCACTGTCATTATAAGGAACAGCCGATGGTGCAATAGTTTGCCAACCGCCCTGTTCCGGGCGCAGAAATGCTCGCCCGCTCCACGGTACGCCTGTTGATGCTTTGCGACCCGCGTGCCCCAGCTGTATGCCGAGAGGCATGGCTGAATAGGTTTTGACTGCGTGAACCGCACCAGCAAGAGCCTGCTCCGTCGCGTCATCCCACAAACCAAGGTCGTGAGGGGAAATTCGCCCTTCTGGTGAGACTGCGGTCGCCTCAATAATAAGTAGCCCAGCGCCAGAATGTGACAGGTTACCTAAATGCATGGTATGCCAGGCTGTCGCCTTGCCATCCTCTGCTGAATACTGACACATGGGGGCAATGATGATTCGGTTGGGCAATTCGAGTTTACCCAGCGATACCGGGGAGAAAAGCTGACTCATAATGACCGATCCTTCGATGATGATACTTCATGAAAGCGAAAATGAATCCCAGAGGTCGTGGGTTTACGGTAGATCACTCTTTCTCGTTACGCTATTCATTTCATGCCCTGACAGCTTCAGCGCTATCAGGTATGATGCCGGGCGATTCAGTATGTCGAGCTATAGCTTGATGATGAACGCCACACGCTAACCTCAATGAAGATAGGAACGTACACCATGCCAGTGTTACATAACCGAATTTCTAATGAGGAACTGAAGGCGCGTATGCTTGCGGAAACCGAGCCGCGTACCACAGTTTCCTTCTATAAATATTTTGCGATTGACGATCCAAAAGCCTTTCGCGATCGTCTGTATATTCAGCTTGAGCAATATAAGGTCTTCGGGCGCATTTATATTGCCACTGAAGGGATTAATGCCCAAATCAGCGTGCCCAATAATCAGTTCGATGCCTTTAAAGCCGCATTGTTCAGTGCACATCCGGCACTCGATCAGATTCGCTTAAATATCGCTTTGGAAGATGACGGGAAATCGTTCTGGGTATTGCGTATGAAAGTACGTGAACGGATTGTCGCCGATGGCATTGACGATCCTACCTTTAACCCGGCGAATGTCGGGCAATACCTGAAGGCCGATCAGGTTAATGCGATGGCCGACGATCCTGATACCGTATTCGTCGATATGCGTAACCACTATGAATACGAAGTCGGGCATTTCGAGAATGCGCTGGAAGTGCCGTCGGATACTTTTCGTGAGCAGTTACCGATGGCTGTGGATATGCTGGATGAGGCGCGTGATAAAAATATTGTCATGTACTGCACGGGCGGTATCCGCTGCGAAAAAGCCAGCGCCTATATGCTGCATCACGGTTTTAAAAACGTGTATCACGTAGAGGGCGGTATCATTGAATATGCTCGCCAGGCTAAAGCTCAGGGGCTACCGCTGAAGTTTATCGGCAAGAATTTCGTGTTTGATGAGCGAATGGGAGAGCGTATCTCTGATGACATTATCGCGCATTGCCATCAGTGCGGAGTATCGTGTGACAGTCACACTAACTGCCGTAATGAAGGATGCCATCTGCTGTTTATCCAATGTCCGAGCTGTGCTGAAAAATACGAAGGTTGCTGTAGCACGCCGTGTCAGGAAGAGATGAAGCTGCCGCTGGAAGAACAAAGGGCGATACGCAGTGGGCGTGAAAATGGGATGAAAATCTTCAATAAATCCAAAGGATTATTGCAGTCAACGTTGCATATTCCTGCCCCTGCAGCGAAAGATAAGGCTAAATAGACAACGGCTTATCGTGCAATATAAAAGCCCTTTCCAACGGAAAGGGCTGTGTACTGTTGATGCGTAGTGCCGCCTTATTTCTGGCGAACGCCTTCAACGGCAATAATCAATTCTACATCCTGTGAAGCTGGACCCAAATCGGTCGTAATGTTGAAGTCTTTCAGCTTGATAGTACCTTCGGCTTGGAATCCTGCACGATAGTTACCCCACGGATCATCACCCTGACCGATGAGTTTGGCATCCAGCTTAACGGGCTTGGTGACGCCATTTAAGGTCAGGTTGCCGGTAATATCGTAATCTTCACCGTCTTTCTTCACTTCCGTGGACGTAAACGTTGCCTGTGGATGCTTGGTAACGTTTAAAAATTCTGCACTGCGAAGGTGCTTGTCACGTTCAGCGTGGTTAGTGTCAACGCTGTTGGTGTTGATAGTGACATTCACTTTATCCGCTGATGGGTTTTTCTCATCAAAGGTAAAAGCGCCATCGAAATCGTTAAAGCTACCGTAAAGCCAGCTGTAACCGAGGTGTTTAATGCGGAATTCGATAAACGCGTGCTGGCCTTCTTTATCGAACTTGTACTCTGCCGCCAGTGCAGAACCGGCAGAGGCAAGCATGGATACTGCAGTCAGGCTCAGTAGTGTTTTCTTCAGCATTGGTATTTCTCCATAAATCCAGAAAGTTAAGGAACGTTGCGACCCAACATCCGTTTCAACGTGTTATCACCATCGATAAAGTGGTGTTTTAATGCGGCTAAACCGTGCAGCACTGATAAGGCAACCACCGCCCATGCAAGATAAAGATGCACGTCGCCTGCTATATCGGCCTGATCCGTCAAGCCGCTGACAATGGCCGGAATAGAAAACCAGCCAAAAACTGAGATGGAATGCCCTTCGGCAGTGGAAATGAGATATCCACTAATGAGAATGGCGAAAAGAATGACATAAAGCGCAATATGAGCCAGCGTCGCGCTGACGCGGGTTAATGTGGAGTAGCTTTTCAACGGCGGAGGCGGTGGGGAGATAAAACGCCACACCACGCGAAAGATTAAGATGGCAAAGAACAGCACGCCAATCGCTTTGTGAATCTCTGGGGCACGGTGATACCAAATATTGTAGTACCCTAATGTGACCATCCACAGCCCTAAAGCGAACATGCCATAAACGGTTAACGCTGCAATCCAGTGCAACAGAATGCTGATATGGCCATAACGAGAAGAGGTATTACGCCAAAGCATGGTGATAACTCCTTATCAGATCGGTAACGCAGTCAATTCGGCGAAATTTAACAGGAAGAAACATAAAATCAATATAAACTTTCAAATTGTAACATTATCATAAACATGAACAATTTTTTTGAATTTAAATTCATAATTTATTCAGTTTGGTTATGGAAACTCTCTACTAGAAATAGATATTTCTGATACCTGTTTTCAGGTGAAAGATGAATAAAGATGGCGGCTAATTAAATTAATTGTGCCAGAAAGACACTCGATTAGTTGAATAATTATGTAGCGGGTGATTATTGGTATAAAAGCAACGAGTATAAAATCAGGCGAGTGTGACATAGTCTATTGATGCTATAAAAAGAAATGAGAACAAGCCTAAAATAACAACACCGCCAATAAGGCGGTGTTGTTATTAAAGCAATTGTCATTAACGTAAATCATTGGGTATTGAATATAATATTAATAACGTTATCAATTACTAATGTTTTCGATAATCACTGGCGTCACAGTCTGTTGATTCGATTTTTGCAATACCGGCTTCGAGTATGTGTATCAACTGCCTTGCAACATCTGTCGTTAGCCAAAGCGTCCGGTCTACCTGTGCTTCATCTGGTGCTTGGTCCGAGGTGGATAAGTAGTGCAAACGGATCATCATGGCGTCATAACTGTCAACGGTGCTGATGTCCCAACCTACAAGAGGATGTGTCTGAATAACTTCATTTTTTCTATCCATAAATACCCCTTATTGACTAGTTACTAACATGAGTGACTAACGAGGTTTCAGGTGGATCATTATTTTTAAACAAGCATTATCAGTATACTGTGGCTTATTTAATTTATGGGAAATATTTTCAATTTTTCGTAAAAAACATTAGACAGGCAGGTATGACGAAGGGATAAGCGATGCATCAGATAAAATATCGGGACGAATAGGCTTTCATCCCGAAGGTGTTGTTACAGGGCAGGCGAACATTATTCTACAGCAGGCCCTGAATTTTTCTCTAATGCGGCAGCAAGTCGGGCAAGGTATTTCTTCATTGCGGGATCCCGATTTTCATTTTGAGATTCCAGTGTCAGATTGTGAATCATCAGCTTGTTTGCTTTCTCATCAAGGCAGAATGCCAGGGACGAAAAGGCGAGTTCCAGAGCATCGATCTTGCGTTGTTGCTCGCCAATCAGCTCCAGCAGTTCCCCGAATGTCATTGCCTCTTCTGGTTTTTCTACCGTCATAACAGATACCCTCGGTCATAGCACATGGCGAAATGCCGCTTTAAACTGCCATTACAGCCTATATCTTCATTATCTTTCAAGCTTTAGATTACTCTGCCGTAAACCAGTCATCGGCACTTTCCCACGTTTCCTGCAAGATTTCAGAGATACGATCTTTGTCCTCTTTGCCAGCTCCCATTACCGTCAGGCTGTTTGCGGATGTATAACGAACCTGAATGGGGGTATCGGGATAAATTTTATGAATACGTTTTTCCAGCTCATGCCTGAGTGCTTCGATGGCACCGGCGGGTAAAGGCGTTGTCTTTGCAAGAGTGATTTCTACGCGCATGCTGACCTCCAAATTTTAAACTGTTTATTTATACAGTTATTGCAGGTGGAGAACAAGACGCGCAATAAAATTTAGCCCATCGGCATAATGCGGATGGGCTTGTCGATTAACGGACTGACCAGTTGAGGCTTTGTCCAGCGAGGAAGGGGATTAGCGACTCGTCGCCGAGCGCGATTTCTTCTGGGAATGTGACGGTTTCACGGTGAAGCTCAATCCAGCTGTCGTTCACCGGCAGGCCATAAAAACGCGGGCCGTTTAGGGAGCAGAATGCTTCGAGTTTATCCAACGCGTTCATTTCTTCAAAAACGGTGGCGTATGTACTTAATGCCGCCTGAGCATTGAACACACCGGCACAGCCGCAGCTGGACTCTTTTCTGTGTTTGGCATGCGGCGCGGAGTCCGTGCCAAGGAAAAGCCGGTCACAGCCGCTGGCGACCGCTTCACGTAGCGCCTGCTGATGTGTATTGCGTTTTAAGATAGGCAGGCAATACAGGTGAGGGCGAACGCCACCAACCAGCATATGATTGCGATTAAACATCAGGTGCTGCGGCGTAATGGTTGCGGCGAGGTAACCATTACCGCCAACAACATACTGCGCGGCTTCTTTCGTCGTAATGTGCTCAAGGACGACCTTCAGTTCAGGGAACTGTTGGCGTAATGGTTCCAGCACGGTTTCGATGAAGCGCGCTTCCCGATCGAAAATATCCACGGCGGAATCGGTCACTTCACCGTGGATGAGTAACGGCATGCCAATTCTCTGCATTTGTTCCAGAATACCGGAGATATTGGCGATGCTGGTCACCCCATGGCTGGAGTTCGTTGTGGCATTGGCCGGATAGAGTTTTGCGGCGGTAAAGACGCCTTGTTCAAAACCACTCACGACTTCGTTGGCATCAAGCGCATCGGTCAGGTAGCACGTCATCAGCGGATGAAAATCATCACCCTGCGGGACCGCGGCCAAAATACGCTGACGATACGCGATAGCGCTGGCTACGCTGGTAATCGGCGGCGTCAGGTTAGGCATAACAATTGCACGGCCGAAGAAACGACTGGTATAGGGGAGAACGGTTTCCAGCATCCGATCGTCACGCAGGTGAATGTGCCAATCGTCAGGGCGACGGATTTTAAGAATAGTGGGCTGTGCGGTCATGGAATTGCGCTCCGGCGGTCAGTAGAAAAACAGCATCTTTCGGTTGGTTTTGGGACTGATACGGCGGGGGATAAGGATAAGCGCAAAGCCATTTGAATGCATCCGTTTGTTGATGAATGCTTGAAATTAACTGTGGATTGGCATTTGATAGCATTATCTTTTCATTGATAAATAAGGGATGTATATGGAAATTCGTATTGTCGCTACTATTCAGGCAAAAGCAGAGTTCATTGCAGACGTTACCGCAACGCTGAAACGCGTGGTGGCACCTAGCCGACAGGAAGCGGGTAATGTGCAGTATGATCTGCACGAAGTTGTGGATAAATCCGGCTCGTTTGTGTTTTTCGAACGCTGGAAAGATCGCGATGCGTTGGCATCACATGAGCAGAGCGATCACTTCAAAAATCTGCTGGCGGAGCTGGACGGCAAAACGGACAGTGTAGATATCAAGCTATTGAATTTTCTAGGCTAAAAATTTATTTATAAAAAAGCCCGCCAATTGGCGGGCTTTTGTCTATAGAAGCCAGGATTACTCGCTGACTGGTGTAGGCTTGGTTGCTGGCGCAGTTGATTGGTTAACTGCAGCATGACCGCCTGCCGAACCTTTTCCTGAGAACGGATAGTCTGGACGTACCCAATCACTGTGTCGAGCTGGCTCAGCATGGTATGCCGGCGCTGGCGCTTTAGTCATTGGCGCTGTCGCATGGAGCTTATAGCGAGGTTGATCAACATCAGCAACTGCTTTTGTTTCGCTCAATACCGGCTCTTCCACAATCTGCTGTTCGCTGGTCGTCGTTACAGGCTCATCCTGAACGCTTTGCGGCGGGCTGACTTCCTGTACTGCGGAAACCGCAGGGGTAGAAACTGGCTCTGCCAGATCGGCTTTCTCGGTTGCATTAGCGTCAACGGCTTGTACATCTTCAGCGACCTGAGTAGCGACAGTATCAGCAGCTGGTGCTTCCTCAACGGCATTCACGGCAACTGCAGCGATAGCATCATCGATAGCGGTGTTCTCGGTAACTGGCTCGATGGCGGTTTCTTCGCCAGCGGTACTCAGCTCGACATCCGCTACATTACTATCCTGGATAACGTCGGCAGACTGTGCTGTTGCGGTTACCGCGACGTCTTCCTGAACCACTGCTTCAGTAATCGCAACGTTTTCAACTGCGTTGGATTCCACTGTGTCTGCTTGTGCTGTCACGGCGGTTTCGACTACGGCTGGTAACAGCGGTGTTTCAATTGCTGCAACGTTCTCGTCCTGCTGATGCTGGCTTTCAGCCTGCTGCGGCTGTGTAAGAGGATAGCTAACCCACACTTTTCCTGATGCCATTTCCGGTGATGCGGCAGCAAATTCCAACTGCATTGGCGACTGAGACGGGTAACGCTCATCACGATAGCGGCGACGGCGCTGGCCGCTGACGCGCAGGTGACGCGGCGAACGACGTGAACGACGCGGCATACCGCCATTCTCGGCATTGGCACGATTTGCATCGTTCTGCTCGTTATCGACCTCGTTATTGTCTACCGCAGTATCGTTTGGCTTGACGTAAGCTTGAGTCTGCTGGGATACATCAGCAACAGGCGCAGTGTTATCAGAGAGGGTATCCTGCTGAGTTTCAGACTGGACACGTACTTTCTGCGTCAACTGACGGCGTTGACGGCGTGGCATAACCTGAGTCGGTGTATCCTGCTCGGCCACATTGTCATCAGAATCATCAATGACTGGCTGTGCTTTTGCCTCAGCCGGAGCCTGTCGGCGCTCATCCTGACGACGACGCTGACGCTCAGCACGTGGTTCACGACGCGGCTGTTCTTCCGAACTGGATTTCTCCGCATTTTCCACAGCGCGGGTGTCAGTAACGGCTTCCTCGTTTTGTCGCTTATTACGGCGCTGATCATCACGCTGTTCACGATTGTCACGATTGTCACGATTGTCACGATTGTCACGATTGTCACGATTGTCACGATTGTCACGATTGTCACGTGAGCCACGATCGCGGCGATTATTACCCTGACGGCGTGAGTTCCGACGTTCAGAACGCTGACCCTCAGTAGATTTCTCTTCTTCTGCTTTCTTATCGTCTGCAGCATCCACTGTTTTTTCAACAGGTTCAGAAGTGAATACGCCTTTCAAGGCACTGAGGAAACGGCTAATGAGGCCCGGTTGAGCATCCTCTGTGGCTTTCGCTACAGCAGGAGCCTCTTTGGCAACTGGAGGCGTGGTTTCTTCTGGCATTTCAGCCATGCTAAACGTTGCTAAAGCCGGTTGCTCAGGCTGTTTACGCTCGATTGTTTGTTCGTCTTGCAACTGCTGCGTTTCCGTTTCCAAACGCTGAGGCAGCAAATAGCTGAGCGTCGGTTTTTCTTCGCCTTTACGGACGCGAACAACGGAGTAGTGCGGAGTCTGCATACCATCATGTGGCACGATGATCGCGCGCACGCCGCCTTGACGTTTCTCAATGGCGTTAACGGCATCACGCTTCTCGTTCAGCAGATAAGACGCAATCTGAACTGGAACAATCGCGTGGACTTCTTTGGTATTTTCTTTCAGCGCTTCTTCTTCGATCAGACGAAGAATAGACAGTGAAAGTGATTCATTGTCACGAATCGTGCCTGTGCCGCTACAGCGTGGGCAGACGTGGTGGCTGGATTCACCCAGCGAAGGGCTTAGGCGCTGACGCGACATTTCCAGCAAACCAAAGCGGGAAATCCGGCCGATCTGAATACGCGCACGATCCTGACGTACAGAGTCGCGCAGGCGGTTTTCAACTTCACGCTGGTGACGAACTGGTGTCATATCGATGAAGTCGATAACGATCAGGCCACCGAGGTCACGCAAGCGCAACTGGCGGGCAATTTCGTCTGCGGCTTCAAGGTTGGTATTGAACGCAGTTTCTTCAATATCACCACCGCGCGTTGCACGGGCGGAGTTGATATCGATTGCTGTCAGCGCTTCGGTCGTATCGATAACGATAGAGCCACCAGACGGCAGGCGAACTTCACGCTGGAAAGCCGATTCGATCTGCGATTCGATTTGATAGTGGCTGAAAAGCGGAATTTCGCCACTGTACAATTTGATTTTGCTGCTGAAATCGGGACGACCCAGCGCAGAAATATGTTCTTTCGCCAGATCGAGAATTTTTGGGTTGTCGATCAGGATTTCACCAATGTCCGGGCGCAGATAGTCACGGAAAGCACGGACGATTACATTACTTTCCTGATGGATCAGGAATGGTGCAGAGCGGCCTTCGGCGGCTTTTTTGATCGCGTCCCAGTGTTTCAGACGGAAAGCCAGATCCCACTGCAGCGCTTCAGCGGATTTGCCCACGCCAGCGGTACGAACAATAAGCCCCATGCCATCGGGCAGTTGCAACGATCCCAACGCTTCTTTGAGCTCGGTACGATCGTCACCTTCGATACGGCGTGAGATACCGCCTGCACGAGGGTTATTCGGCATTAAGACCAGATAGCTGCCTGCCAGACTGATAAAGGTGGTCAGTGCCGCGCCTTTGTTGCCACGCTCTTCTTTATCTACCTGAACAATGACTTCCTGACCTTCACGTAACACGTCTTTGATGTTAGGACGACCATGGGAAGAATAGTTGCTAGGGAAGTATTCGCGGGCGATTTCTTTAAGAGGGAGGAAACCGTGTCTTTCAGCGCCGTAATCAACAAAAGCGGCTTCAAGACTAGGTTCGATACGAGTGATTTTACCTTTGTAGATATTTGCTTTCTTCTGCTCATGGCCTGGACTTTCGATATCCAAATCATACAGCCGTTGACCATCAACCAAGGCAACACGCAACTCTTCCTGCTGAGTTGCGTTAATTAACATTCTTTTCATCTTCAACTTACTCGTTATTTTTACTTGCATTATTGATAGAGCTGCGGACAAAAGAACCGCATGACCGGAGTGAACCGATGGTCTCGTGGCTTATCGCAGGGACGTCAACCTCCCGGTTGTCGCCTGCATAGAGACGCATGTTTCGGTAGCCTGTGTTTCCTGATGGAAAACAGCGCATTTACTGAGGGAACAGCTTCTGAATTATGTCGCCAGATCTGATTCCATTTGCCGGCCAAGCTGCAATCCGCAGCCCGCTAACTGCTTGATATCACATTACGTCTTACGCCATTGCTGCGTGTGTGTGTCATCAGGCAAACTTAATAATTTCGCAATTTCCCCTTGTTCTATCGGAAATCCGCGTGGGAAACGCAAAAGCATTATTCCACTGCTGATACCGTTATAGCAAGGTGACTTTGCCTGTCTGTATAAAGATAGTTCTGTTGTTATCACCAAAACGGACAGGGTTTGATGCTATAGCCCAACTCACCCGCCCGCTTACTCGACAGTGCAACAATATCTTCATAAGTCAGACACACAGTTAAGCACAGAAAAAGAAGTGGCGCTATCGGGTTGCTCTATTTAGAATCGCGCATCATGAAAACAGATAATCCTTCAGTACAATTTGTGACGATCTCCGCAGATGAAGCGGGGCAGCGCATCGATAATTTTTTACATACCCACTTAAAGGGTGTGCCTAAAAGCATGGTTTACCGTATCTTGCGAAAAGGTGAGGTAAGGATAAATAAGAAACGGGTCAAACCTGAGTATAAATTGCTCGATGGTGATGTCATCCGTATTCCGCCTGTTCGACAGGCAGAACGCGATGAAACCCCTGTTTCTGCCAGTCTTGGTAAAGTGGCGGCGTTGGCCGAGTGCATTATTTATGAAGATGATTACCTGCTGGTGCTAAATAAGCCCTCGGGTACAGCCGTGCATGGCGGCAGTGGCTTAAGTTTTGGCGTGATTGAAGGGTTACGGGCTTTACGCCCTGAAGCGCGTTTTCTGGAGTTAGTTCACCGTCTCGATCGCGATACCTCGGGCGTTTTGCTGGTCGCCAAAAAACGTTCGGCCTTACGTTCTCTGCACGAACAGCTGCGGCTGAAAGGCATGCAAAAAGACTATCTGGCGCTGGTTCGCGGCCAGTGGCAGTCTCACTGTAAGGTCGTTCAGGCTCCACTGTTAAAAAATATCCTGCAAAGCGGTGAACGCATCGTACGGGTAAACAGCGACGGTAAACCGTCAGAAACACGCTTTAAAATAGAAGAGCGTTTTGAACACGCGACGCTGGTGCGGGCTAGCCCTGTTACTGGGCGTACGCACCAAATTCGTGTACACGCGCAGTATGCCGGGCATCCGATAGCATTCGATGACCGCTACGGCGATCGTGAATTCGATCAGCAACTGGTAGGCACAGGCCTAAAACGTCTATTCCTGCATGCACAGGCGCTGCGTTTTGAGCACCCGAACACGGGTGAGACGCTGAGAGTCGAAGCGCCATTGGATAGTGGATTGCGTCGCTGTCTGCAAGCGTTGCGCAAGACAAAAGCATAACCTCGCATACCTACATGCCTTAATTTGTCGGGATAGCGCTTCATCGTGCTATCCCGATTCATTTCACATCGTCAGTGGATTCACGCCTTCCTTTTGTAGCATCTGTGTTAGCGCGATCAGTGGCAACCCAATGAGCGTATTAGGATCGCGCCCGGATAACCGCTCAAAGAGGGTAATGCCCAATCCTTCGCTTTTAAAACTGCCCGCGCAGTTCCACGGCTGCTCTTTCTCCAGATAACCGTCAATTTCCGCTTCCGTTAGCGTACGAAAATGCACGTCAAATGGCTCTGCTAGGCTCTGTATTTCTTGGGTCGCGCTATTGAAGAGCGCTAAGCCCGTAAAGAAGGAAACACACTTTCCGCTGGCCTGCTGTAACTGGCGTGTTGCGTTACCCTTATTATGTGGTTTTCCTGTTATCGCGTTCCCAAGGACGCAAACCTGATCGGAACCGATAATCAGGTGATTGGGGTAGTGAGTGGCCAGCACTCGCGCTTTGTTTTCAGCAAGGCGGATCACGAGATCGACGGCGTTTTCTCCGGGGTGAGGGGTTTCATCAATGTCTGGCGATGCGCAAACAAAGGGGATCGCCAGCTTTTCCAACAAGGCTCGGCGGTAAGGTGACGTTGAGGCGAGAACAATCTGCTGCATAATTTTTTGATAAACCGTAGCGTAATGATGAAAGGCATTTTAAACTGTGCGCCGCTCTGGAAGCGAATATTGGTGAAAGGTGGTGCATCACTGCCTTTTTCTTTGACTCTATGTCGTTACGACGTTAATATGCGCGCCCTATGCAAAAGGTAAAATTACCCTTAACCCTTGATGCGGTCCGCACTGCTCAGAAGCGTTTAGATTACGTTGGTATCTATTCAGCTGAACAAGTAGAGCGTGTTGCCGAATCAGTGGTGAGTGTGGATAGTGATGTTCAGGCCTCTTTATCTTTCAATATCGATAATCAGCGTCTGGCGGTGATTGACGGTAACGCTGACGTTACTGTCACTCTGATGTGTCAGCGTTGCGGAAAGCCGTTTGAACATCAAGTCCATGCGACATTCTGTTTCAGCCCGGTCGTCAATGATGAGCAGGCCGAAGCGTTACCGGAAGCGTATGAGCCGATCGGCGTCGATGGTTTTGGCGAAGTTGATCTGCTGGCAATGATTGAAGATGAAATTATTCTGATGTTGCCTATCGCCCCGGTGCATGATTCTGAACACTGTGAAGTGTCCGAAGCGGATATGGTATTTGGTCAACTGCCTGCAGAGGCGGAAAAACCAAATCCATTTGCCGTATTAGCCAGTTTAAAGCATAAGCAATAAGGAGTAAGGTCCATGGCCGTACAACAAAACAAACCTAGCCGTTCCAAACGTGGTATGCGTCGTTCACATGATGCGCTGACTACCGCTTCTGTATCCGTAGATAAAGTTTCTGGCGAAACTCACCTGCGTCACCACATCACTGCGGATGGTTACTACCGCGGTCGCAAGGTCATTGCTAAGTAATTCTTGCGAATTATTTGTAAGGCAATACCTTGACACGCCTAACTCTGGCGTTAGATGCGATGGGCGGGGACTTTGGTCCCTGCGTAACAGTGCCTGCTGCATTGCAGGCACTGGCTTCTAATCCAGCTCTCAATTTGTTATTAGTCGGCGATCCTGCTGCGATTACTCCATTACTTGCCAAAGTCGATTCTGATTTACTTTCCCGCTTAGAAGTTATACCGGCGGAGTCGGTTATTGCTAGTGATGCGAGGCCGTCGCAGGCTATTCGTGCGAGCCGTGGTACCTCAATGCGCATAGCGCTTGAGTTGATTAAAGACGGCAGGGCACAGGCCTGTGTAAGTGCAGGCAACACCGGTGCGCTTATGGGGCTGGCAAAGCTCCTGATTAAGCCACTGGACGGAATTGAGCGACCCGCGTTGGTGTCAGTATTACCTCACCAGCAACACGGAAAAACAGTCGTGTTGGATTTGGGGGCAAATGTTGACTGTGACAGCACGATGCTGGTTCAGTTTGCCGTGATGGGCTCAGTGATGGCTGAAGAAGTGCTGGAACTGACGAATCCTCGGGTCGCGTTGTTGAATATCGGTGAAGAAGAAAGCAAAGGGCTGAGCACTATCCGTGAAGCAGCGGCACAGCTAAAAGAGGCACCATCAATAAATTATATCGGTTATCTGGAAGGCAACGATCTGCTGACTGGGAAAACGGATGTGATGGTCTGTGACGGCTTTGTGGGCAATGTCACCCTGAAAACGGTGGAAGGCGTGGTAAGGATGTTCCTGTCACTGCTGAAATCTCCAGCTTCAGGCCCTGGGCAAAAACAAAAGCGATCCTGGTGGTTGAAATGGCTAGGGCGTTTGTTACAAAAACGCTTATCAAAGCGTTTCGGTCATTTGAATCCCGATCAATATAATGGCGCATGCCTGCTAGGGTTACGGGGAACTGTAATCAAAAGCCATGGTGCAGCAAACCAGAGAGCGTTTGCGGTTGCTATTGAGCAGGCAATGCAGACGGTACGGCGGCAGCTTCCCGAGCGGATTGCCGCTCGTCTAGAAGCGGTATTACCCAAGAGTGATTAAGCGTACATGTATACAAAAATAATCGGAACGGGCAGCTACCTGCCTGAAGAAATCAGGACGAACGCTGATTTAGAAAAGATGGTGGAAACGACGGACGACTGGATCGTCACACGTACTGGAATCCGTGAGCGCCGTATTGCTGCGCCGGATGAAAACGTGGCGACCATGGGATACCGTGCCGCGCAAAAAGCGCTGGAAATGGCGAATGTCGATCCTTCTGAAGTCGGTCTTCTGATTGTTGCGACAACATCATCAAGCCATGCTTTCCCTAGCTCAGCCTGTCAGGTTCAGCAACTGCTAGGGATCAAAGACACGATCGCCTTCGATCTGGCCGCTGCGTGTGCAGGTTTTACCTACGCGCTGAGCGTTGCCGATCAATACGTTAAAAGTGGTGCGGTGAAATACGCACTGGTGATCGGTTCTGATACGTTGTCTCGTACATTGGATCCTGAAGATCGCGGCACGCTGATTCTGTTCGGTGATGGTGCGGGTGCTGTCCTGTTAACGACGTCAGAGCAACCGGGTATTCTTTCTACCCATCTGCATGCCGATGGCCGTTATGGCGAACTACTGACGTTGCCACATCAGGATCGTAATCATACGGATACGCCTGCTTACCTGACGATGGCGGGTAATGAAGTCTTTAAAGTGGCAGTGACTGAACTGGCACATATCGTTGAAGAAACGCTGCAAGCGGCTCAACTGGATAAAAGTGAATTAGACTGGTTGGTGCCTCATCAGGCTAACCTGCGCATCATCAGCGCCACGGCGAAAAAGCTGGGTATGGGGATGGACAAGGTGGTTGTGACGCTGGATCGTCATGGTAATACCTCCGCAGCCTCTGTGCCTTCAGCACTTGATGAAGCGGTGCGCGATGGGCGTATTAAACCAGGGCAACTGGTGCTGCTTGAAGCCTTCGGTGGTGGTTTTACCTGGGGTTCCGCGCTGGTTCGTTTTTAATTAAACAGGATTGTGATATGACGCAATTTGCAATGGTGTTCCCAGGTCAGGGATCGCAGACGGTAGGGATGTTGGCTGAACTTGCTGCAGAATACCCGATCGTCACTGAAACGTTTGCTCAGGCTTCTGAAGCGTTAGGTTATGATTTGTGGCAGTTGACCCAGCAAGGGCCGGCTGAAGAGTTGAATAAAACCTGGCAGACGCAGCCTGCATTACTGACCGCTTCTGTCGCTATCTGGCGTGCCTGGCAGCAGCAGGGCGGCAAAACACCTGCCCTGATGTCTGGTCATAGCCTTGGTGAGTATTCAGCACTGGTTTGTGCGGGTGTTCTGGATTTCCAACAGGCCGTCCGCCTGGTTGAACTGCGTGGCAAACTGATGCAGGAAGCGGTGCCGGAAGGCACGGGTGCAATGTATGCCATTATCGGGCTTGATAACGATGCCATTGCTAAAGCGTGTGAAGAATCCGCGCAGGGGCAGGTGGTGTCTCCGGTAAACTTCAACTCACCGGGTCAGGTGGTGATCGCGGGCAATAAAGACGCCGTTGAGCGTGCTGGTGCTGCGTGTAAAGCAGCGGGTGCGAAGCGTGCGCTGCCGCTGCCTGTCAGCGTACCGTCACACTGTGCGCTGATGGAGCCAGCAGCGAAGAAACTCGCTGTCGCGCTGGAATCCGTGACGTTTAATTCTCCGGTCATCCCCGTTGTGAACAATGTTGATGCTCGCATCGAAACCACGCCGGAAGCCATTCGCGATGCGCTGGTGCGCCAGCTTCATTGCCCAGTGCGCTGGACTGACTGTGTTGAATTTATGGCTTCTCAGGGCATTGAGTCGCTGCTAGAAGTCGGGCCGGGTAAAGTATTGACTGGCTTAACCAAACGAATCGTCGATACCCTGACAGCAGCAGCGGTGAACGATCCTGCTTCTCTATCAGCGGCGATTGAGAAATAAGAACGGAGAAGACAATGAGTTTTGAGGGGAAAATTGCACTGGTTACCGGTGCAAGCCGTGGTATTGGGCGTGCCATCGCCGAGACGTTGGTTGCCCGCGGGGCAAAAGTCATTGGTACCGCAACCAGCGAAAAAGGTGCTGAAGCCATTAGTGGCTGGCTGGGTGAGAACGGTAAAGGTTATATGCTGAATGTTGCCGATGCAGCATCAGTAGAAAGCGTATTAGCAGAAATTCGCGCAGAATTCGGGGAAATTGATATTCTTATCAATAACGCGGGTATCACCCGTGATAACCTGCTGATGCGTATGAAAGATGATGAATGGCACGATATTCTGGATACCAATTTAACGTCGGTATTCCGCATGTCTAAAGCAGTGATGCGTGCCATGATGAAGAAACGTTTTGGCCGGATCATTACCATCGGTTCCGTTGTGGGAACGATGGGCAATGCAGGACAAGCTAACTACGCGGCAGCGAAGGCGGGACTGATTGGTTTCAGTAAATCCCTCGCGCGTGAAGTGGCTTCTCGTGGTATTACGGTCAACGTAGTCGCGCCTGGTTTTATCGAAACAGATATGACTCAGGCATTGACAGAAGAACAGCGAGCAGGCATTTTGACGTCGGTTCCAGCTAACCGACTCGGTGATGCTAAAGAAATCGCCAGTGCTGTTGTATTTTTAGCCTCTGATGAAGCTGCTTACATTACTGGCGAAACATTGCATGTCAATGGCGGCATGTATATGATCTAAAAAGCTCGAAAACTATTTGCATTATTTGCGGTGATAACCGCAAAATAGCACAAAATCGTGGTTCAACCAGCCGAGATTTTGTTGCATCTTTTCAAACATTTTATACACTACGAAAACCATCGCGAAAGCGAGTTTTGATAGGAAATTTAAGAGTATGAGCACTATCGAAGAACGCGTTAAGAAAATCATCGTTGAACAGCTTGGTGTTAAGCAGGAAGAAGTCGTAAACAATGCTTCTTTCGTTGACGACCTCGGCGCTGATTCTCTTGACACTGTTGAGCTGGTAATGGCTCTGGAAGAAGAATTTGATACTGAGATTCCAGACGAAGAAGCTGAAAAAATCACGACTGTTCAAGCAGCCATTGATTTCATTCAGGCTAACCAGCAGTAAGCGAACATATCTAGGCGGTCATTCGACCGCCTAAGTTTTTTTGTCCCGCAGTGTCTTTTTTTCCCTCCCTGGAGGATAAGCGTGTCTAAGCGTCGAGTAGTTGTGACCGGACTGGGCATGTTATCTCCTGTCGGCAATACAGTTGAGTCTACCTGGAGTGCTCTTCTTGCCGGTCAGAGTGGTATCAGCCTGATCGACCATTTCGATACTAGTGCCTACGCAACGCGTTTTGCTGGCTTAGTAAAGAATTTTAATTCTGAGGAATTCATTTCGCGTAAAGAAGCACGCAAAATGGATGCCTTTATTCAATACGGTGTTGCTGCTGGCGTTCAAGCTATGCAGGATTCCGGTTTGGAAATCACGGAAGAAAACGCTCCGCGTATCGGTGCGGCGATTGGTTCCGGCATCGGCGGTCTGGGTCTTATTGAAGAGAACCACACTGCGCTGGTGAATGGCGGCCCGCGTAAAATCAGCCCGTTCTTCGTGCCATCAACCATCGTCAATATGGTGGCTGGGCATCTTACTATCATGTACGGAATGCGTGGCCCGAGCATCTCTATCGCTACGGCCTGTACGTCTGGCGTACACAATATTGGTCAAGCCGCTCGCATTATTGCTTACAACGATGCGGATGTGATGTTGGCCGGTGGTGCAGAAAAAGCCAGTACCCCATTGGGCGTCGGTGGATTCGGTGCCGCTCGTGCGTTGTCTACGCGCAATGACAATCCTCAGGCGGCAAGCCGTCCGTGGGATAAAGACCGTGATGGTTTTGTACTGGGTGACGGTGCTGGCCTCATGGTGCTGGAAGAGTATGAACACGCGAAAAAACGCGGTGCGAAAATCTATGCAGAAATTGTTGGATTTGGCATGAGCAGCGACGCGTATCATATGACGTCTCCACCGGAGAACGGTTCTGGTGCTGCGCTGGCGATGGAAAATGCGCTGCGTGACGCGGGTCTGGCAACGAGCCA
The DNA here is from genome assembly GCF_051707265.1 of Pectobacterium sp. S5. NCBI lineage: Bacteria > Pseudomonadati > Pseudomonadota > Gammaproteobacteria > Enterobacterales > Pectobacteriaceae > Pectobacterium > Pectobacterium sp. S5. Next base: position 483,651 of record NZ_JAULSZ010000002.1, on the reverse strand, counting down.
GATCGGTTATATCAACGCGCATGGCACCTCTACGCCTGCGGGTGATAAAGCTGAAACGCAGGCAGTGAAATCCGTATTTGGCGCAGACGCCAGCAGTGTGCTGGTGAGCTCGACAAAATCCATGACGGGTCACTTGCTCGGTGCGGCAGGTGCGGTAGAGTCTATTTTCAGTATTCTTGCTCTGCGCGATCAGTCTGTTCCGCCAACGCTCAATCTGGACAATCCAGATGAAGGCTGCGATCTGGATTTCGTGCCTCATGAGGCGCGTCAGATCAGCAACCTGGAATACGTACTCTGCAACTCTTTCGGCTTCGGTGGAACCAACGGTTCTCTGATCTTCCGTAAAGTTTGATTGCGATAGCGTTTTAAAAAAACCCGGTTTCCGGGTTTTTTTTTGCCTGCATAAAATCAGACACACCTGCTTGTCTGCAACGCCGCTTTGCTGGCAAGCTGACGACGATGAATGATGCGGAGCTTATATGCTGTGGATTAATGGTCAGTTACAGGAACAACTTTCGGTACTCGATCGGGGTACACAGTATGGTGACGGCTGTTTTACGACAGCCAGAGTATGCGATGGCGAGATTGTCTGGCTTGATCGGCACGTCGCGCGTCTGCAACAGGCCGCTACGCGCTTGTTATTTCCGACGCTTGATTGGGAAAGCCTAATCGCTGAAATGAAACAGGTAGCGCTGGGGCGGACGGATGGCGTAGTGAAAGTGATGCTAACGCGGGGTGTCGGCGGGCGAGGTTATAGTGCTCAAGGCTGTGCGCAGCCAACCCGAGTCGTTATGCAGGTAAGCTATCCTGCGCACTATGCCAGTTGGCGTGAGCAGGGTATTAGCCTGAATCTCAGCCCGGTGGCGCTCGCTAAAAGTCCGCTGTTGGCGGGGATAAAGCATCTGAATCGGCTCGAACAAGTGCTGATTCGCGCGCATCTTGACCAGACCTCAGCCGATGAGACCCTCGTGCTTGACACCTCTGGTGCGCTAGTGGAATGCTGTGCCGCGAATTTATTCTGGCGTAAAGGACATCGGGTTTATACGCCGAATTTATCCGAGTCAGGTGTGGATGGCGTTGCCCGACAGCATATTATTGCCTTGCTGGCAGATTCTGATTTCGAGCTACAGATCGTCAGCGAACCCCTGACCGCACTGTCCGATGCGGACGAAGTGCTGGTTTGTAATGCATTAATGCCGATCGTCCCTGTAAATCAGGCGCACATCTGGCGTTATCACTCCCGAGAGCTTTATCAATTCCTAAGTCCTGACTGCTAGTAGATGGTTGATTTATGAAGAAAAAGAAAATTGGTTTGCTGATTATCGCTGCTGTTGTGCTGATATTACTGGTCGCGTGGCAGAAAATGCAGCGTTTTGCTGATTCTCCATTGGCTACCGAAAAGGAAGCTATCTTTACGCTTCCTGCCGGTACGGGAAGGGAAGGGCTGGAAACGCTGCTTCTCGATCAGAAAATCATTACTGATGACACATTTTTTCCGTGGCTGCTCCGTTTTGAACCTGAATTGGCAAAATTCAAAGCGGGTACGTATCGCTTTACTGCGGGCATGACCGTGCGCGAGATGCTGGCGCTGCTGTCCAGCGGAAAGGAAGCGCAATTCTCCATCCGTTTTGTCGAAGGCTCACGTTTGAAAGAGTGGCTTGCCACGCTGCAACAAGCACCTTACATCAAGCATTCACTGGCCGATAAAACCGAACAGGACGTCGCCACCCAGTTGGAAATCAAAGATAAGACGAACCCAGAAGGCTGGTTTTATCCTGATACCTACTCATACACGGCCGGTACGAGCGATAGCGCCCTGTTGCAGCGTGCGCATCAGCGCATGAAAAAAACGGTGGATGAGGTATGGAAAGGGCGTGAAGAAGGATTACCGTATAAGACACCGGACGAATTGCTGACGATGGCGTCAATCATTGAAAAAGAAACAGCGATCAATGAAGAACGCACTCAGGTCGCCTCCGTTTTTGTCAATCGCTTACGTCTTGGTATGCGCTTGCAGACTGACCCTACAGTGATTTATGGCATGGGTGATGACTATAAAGGCGTGATAACCCGTAAAGCATTAGACACGCCGACGCCTTACAATACGTATGTCATTTCCGGCCTGCCGCCGACGCCAATCGCGATGCCGGGGAAAGCCTCATTGGATGCGGCTGCGCACCCAGCCAAAACGTCATACCTGTATTTTGTGGCGGATGGAAAAGGCGGACACAGTTTTACCACTAACCTTGCAGACCATAATCGTGCTGTGAGGGTATACCGCTCAGCGTTAAAGGAACGGGATGAACAGTAAATTTATCGTCATTGAAGGATTGGAAGGTGCAGGGAAGACCACTGCACGCAATATCGTGGTGGAAACGCTGCGCTCACATGGCGTGAAAGACGTGGTGTTCACGCGAGAGCCAGGTGGTACGCCGCTGGCGGAGAAGCTGCGTGAGCTTATCAAGCAAGGCATAGCCGATGAGAAGGTCACCGACAAAGCAGAAGTCCTGATGTTATACGCGGCCAGAGTTCAGCTGGTGGATAACGTCATCAAACCGGCGTTGGAGAATGGAAACTGGGTCATCGGCGATCGTCACGATCTCTCTTCACAGGCTTATCAGGGCGGTGGACGTGGGATCGATCAACAACTGTTGCGCTCACTGCGCGATACTGTGCTAGGTGATTTTCGCCCTGACCTGACGCTCTATCTTGATCTTCCTCCAGCCATCGGCTTGCAACGCGCGCGTCAGCGCGGCGAGCTGGATCGGATTGAGCAGGAGTCGCTGGCTTTCTTTGATCGCACCCGCTCCCGCTATCAGGAACTGGCGGCGGAGGATGACAGCATCCTGACGATCGATGCCTCACAGTCTATTGATGCCGTGAGTGCGGATATTCAGGCGACGTTACAGCAGTGGTTGCAGCAACAAGGGTTGCAGCCTGTTGCACAGAGGCAGGGCTGATGGATTGGTATCCGTGGCTGAATGCATCTTATCGGCAGCTTATCGGCCAATATCAGGCGGGCAGGGGGCATCATGCGCTGTTGCTGCATGCATTGCCGGGAATGGGCGATGAATCGCTGATTTATGCGCTGAGCCGCTGGCTGATCTGCCAGCGGCCTGATGGAATAAAAAGCTGCGGTCAGTGCCACTCTTGTAACCTGATGACCGCAGGAACGCATCCAGACTGGCATGTGCTGAGCCCGGAGAAAGGCAAGCAAAGCCTGGGCGTCGATCCCGTGCGTGACGTCGTGGAAAAAGTGTATCAACACTCCCGACAAGGCGGAGCAAAAGTGATCTGGCTGTCTGCTGCTGAGCTGCTGACAGAGGCTGCCGCCAATGCACTGCTGAAAACGCTGGAAGAGCCGCCGCAGAATACCTTCTTTTTATTTGGCTGCCGTGAACCAGCCCGGCTATTGGCTACGTTGCGCAGCCGTTGCCTGTATCACTATCTGGATGTCCCGAGTGAGACGCAGAGCGTGCTGTGGCTGAATGCTCGCCATCGCCATGACAGCAAGGCATTGCGCACGGCATTGAGATTGCAATCGGGCGCGCCGCTAGCTGCCGAGGCGTTATTGCAGCCAGAGCGTTGGAAACAGCGTAGCGCGCTGTGTCAGGCGTTCTCTGCCGCGCTGACTTCGCGAGATCAGCTCTCATTGATATCACAGCTGAATCATGACGATGCTGATGTTCGTATTCACTGGTTGGCTGCGCTACTGCTGGATGCCATGAAATGGCAGCAGGGGGCAAGCGAGCATTGGGTGAATCAGGATCAGATTGAATTGGTTGAGCGTCTGGCGCACGAACCTTCCGCACATTTGCAGTATGAGCTGCAACAGTGGCTGGCTTGTCGGCAAAAATTGCTGACCGTCACGGGTGTTAACCGTGAACTGCTGCTGACGGAACGCCTGCTTGATGGAGAGCGCACGTTTGCTTCATCGGTTAAGCGCGACAGCCACCCTTTTTCTGTTTAATTACTATCGAGTAAATATCATGTTGTTAGTGGATTCCCACTGTCATCTTGACGGTTTGGATTATGAGTCATTGCATAAAGATGTCTCCGATGTGCTGGATAAAGCGAAAAGTCGCGATGTCGGCTTCCTTCTGGCGGTGGCGACAACGCTGCCCGGCTATCGTGCGATGGTGGAGTTAATCGGCGAGCGCGATAACGTGGCCTTTTCCTGCGGCGTTCATCCGCTCAATCAGGAAGCCTCTTATGATTATGCCGAGCTGCGTGAGCTAGCCAGCGCCAGCCGTGTGGTGGCGATGGGGGAAACGGGCCTGGACTATTTCTATCAGCAAGAGACGAAAGCCCAGCAGCAAGAATCGTTTCGTGAACACATCCGTATTGGCAATGACCTGAACAAGCCGGTCATCGTGCATACGCGTGCTGCCCGTGAAGATACGCTGGCCATTCTACGTGACGAGCAGGCGGAGAAATGCAGCGGCGTGCTGCACTGCTTTACGGAAGATTTGATCACGGCAAAAGCGCTGCTGGACATGGGGTTCTATATCTCGTTCTCTGGGATTGTCACGTTCCGTAATGCAGAAGAGTTGCGTGACGTCGCGCGTTACGTGCCGCTGGATCGGATGCTGATTGAGACGGATTCCCCTTGGCTCGCGCCGGTTCCATTCCGGGGTCAGGAAAACCAGCCTGCGTATGTACGCGATGTAGCAGAATATCTCGCTGTACTGAAAGGCACATCGTTGGAAACCCTCGCTGCCGCCACGACAGAAAACTTCTCCCGCCTGTTTCACATCGATCCGGCTCGGTTGACCGCTGCGCAATAGTGGCTGAGAATAGCCGAGTTTTTTTTATCCGTGTAATTAATAGCGCTTCATAATCCCCTTGATTAGGTTTTTCCTCTTCAGGGGGACGTGTTTTTTAGCGATATATCACATAAAAGTGCAATATCTATTCGATCTCAGCCTGTTGGCTTGTGGAAACGTGATAGCAATCAAACATTGTGAACGCTATTTATTTTACTCTGCGTAAAAATTAAAGGGGGCTAAGACACCCCAACTCGCAAAGGCCATCCTCCCCGTCTTTGCTTAGATGAAGTATCAGAAGTAAAAGCACTATTACTCAGGAGCACACTCAATTATGTTCAAGAATGCATTCGCAAACCTGCAAAAAGTAGGTAAGTCGCTAATGCTGCCCGTATCCGTACTCCCTATCGCAGGTATCCTGCTGGGTGTCGGTTCGGCCAATTTTAGCTGGTTGCCTGAAATTGTCTCCAGCGTCATGGCACAGGCCGGTGACTCGGTGTTTGCCAACATGCCGTTGATTTTTGCTATTGGTGTTGCCCTGGGCTTCACTAATAACGACGGTGTTTCCGCACTGGCGGCAGTGGTGGCTTATGGCATCATGGTCAAAACCATGGCTGCGATTGCGCCGCTGGTTCTTAATCTACCGGCTGCCGAGATCACGGCGAAGCATCTGGCAGATACCGGTGTTCTGGGCGGGATCATTGCCGGTGCGATTGCCGCGTATATGTTTAACCGTTTCTACCGCATTCAGCTGCCTGAGTATCTGGGCTTCTTTGCCGGTAAACGCTTTGTGCCGATTATTTCCGGCCTGACGGCAATCATTGTCGGTACGCTGTTGTCGTTCATCTGGCCACCGGTTGGTAGTGCGATCCAGGTATTCTCTCACTGGGCAGCGAATGAGAACCCAATGCTGGCATTCGGTATCTATGGGGTCGTTGAACGTTCTCTGGTACCGTTTGGTCTGCACCATATCTGGAACGTACCTTTCCAAATGCAGGTTGGTGAGTTCACCAATGCGGCGGGTCAGGTTTTCCACGGAGATATCCCTCGTTACATTGCAGGTGACCCGACTGCGGGTAAACTGTCCGGTGGTTTCCTGTTTAAAATGTACGGCTTGCCAGCAGCAGCTATTGCTATCTGGCATTCAGCGAAGCCAGAAAACCGCGCGAAAGTGGGCGGCATCATGATCTCTGCGGCGCTGACCTCGTTCCTGACGGGCATCACTGAGCCAATTGAGTTCTCCTTCATGTTTGTCGCGCCGATCCTGTATGTGATCCATGCGATTCTGGCAGGTCTGGCGTTCCCAATCTGTATCCTGTTGGGTATGCGTGATGGTACAAGCTTCTCTCACGGTCTGATCGACTTCGTGGTACTGAGCGGCAACGGTAGCAACCTGTGGCTGTTCCCGATTGTGGGTCTGTGCTATGCGCTGATTTACTACACCATCTTCCGCGTTCTGATCACTAAACTGAATCTGAAAACGCCGGGTCGTGAAGATAGCGCATCTGAGCAAACCTCACAGGACAGCACTGAAATGGCTGCCGCACTGGTTAGCGCGTTTGGTGGTAAAGAAAACATCACTAACCTGGATGCGTGCATCACCCGTCTGCGCGTCAGCGTAGGCGATGTGGCTAAAGTTGATCAGGCTGGCCTGAAAAAACTGGGCGCAGCAGGTGTGGTTGTGGCAGGTTCCGGTGTTCAGGCCATTTTCGGTACCAAATCCGATAACCTGAAAACCGATATGGACGACTACATCCGTAACCACTGATGTGTTGTTGGGGAGTGATAAAAAGGGGCGAAAGCCCCTTTTTTTATGGTCAAAACCGCCTTATTTCTCTTCCTGAGACTGCCGCGCGTAAACCACCAGCTGCAGATGGCGATCTTCATCGATGGTCAGCGAGGTATGTTCGAAAGCTTCAGCCTTGTCGTCGATCATCAGTTGCCGCACGCCGCTGCACGGGGCGTGTACCTCATGCTGCCGCCACCACGTTTTGAAATCTGGCGATACCTGCTCCAGTTCGTCCACCAGTTCATGAATATCCGCTTCCTGCGTCGCACGTGCGAAATCGCGGCGAAAACTCGACAGCATCTGTGGAGCCTGTTGCTCCCAGTCGATGAATCGCTCATGCAGCAACGGGTCGGTGAACAAGAGCCAGAGCAGATTACGCCTTTCGGAAGGATGGGCGTCAAAGTTGAAAAGCTGATTCGCCGGTTCATTGAAGGTTAGCACGTCCCAGCGCAGGTTGAGGATATAGGCCGGATGCGGAGCCAGATCGTGCATCAGACGCCGTACCAGCGGCGGCACGACGCACCACGTCTTACCCGGCTCGGCAGGCGGTCGCTCATGCGCCAACAGGAACAAATGACGACGTTCGGCTGCATCGAGTTTTAGCACCCGTGCCAGACTGTCCAGAAATGCCGCCGACACGCCGATATCACGTCCCTGTTCGAGCCAGGTGTACCACGTCAGGCCAACGCCAGCCAATGCCGCCACTTCTTCGCGTCTCAGGCCCGGCGTGCGTCGTCTTCCTCCGCTAGGCAAGCCTACGTCGGCGGGTGATACCCGTTCACGGCGCGCGCGCAAAAAAGCGGCCAGATCATGGCGAGTTCTTTCCAATGTTCGCATCGTTTACCGCATTGTTTTTAGTAATAGCATAAGTGGTTAAATTGTAATTGTTTAAAAAGGATTTGAAAATGGCGGCGTCATCATTTTCGATACGCAACTTCTCGATAGGCAAGGATAGACAAAATGAACTCAAATTATCGCGCGTCGGCATTGCCTACGCCAGCCGTCAACAGTCCGCCGTGGCTTGGCCTGTCAGTGCTACTGATGGCGGGTTTTGTCACGATCTTCGACCTGTTCGTGGTCAATGTCGCGATTCCCAGTATGCAGGCCGATCTGGGCGCTAGCTTCGCGCAAATCGGTTTCATCGTAGCGGGTTATGAACTGGCTTTCGGCGTACTGCTGATTACGGGCGGGCGGCTGGGGGATGTCTTTGGTCGACGCCGCCTGTTTGTAGTGGGTATGGCCGGATTTACGCTCGCCTCTGCGCTGTGTGGTTTAGCGCCCAGTGCGGGGTTTCTGATTGGTGCTCGCATCTTACAGGGACTTGCAGCCGCTTTGCTGTTTCCACAGGTTTATGCCTCTATCCGCGTCAATTTCGACGGTGACGATAGCCGCCGTGCCTTCGGTCTGTTGGGCATGACGCTGGGGCTCGCTGCTATCGCGGGTCAGATACTGGGGGGATGGCTGGTGCATGCCAATCTGTTCGGGCTGGGCTGGCGCAGTATCTTTCTTATCAATATACCCATTGGCCTGCTGGCTATTGCGGCTGCACGATTTATTCCTGAGTCCCGAGCGCCGCAGCGCCCTTCGCTAGATTGGACGGGCGTGGCGTTGGTCAGCGTTGGGTTGACGCTGCTGCTGGTGCCGCTGATCGAAGGGCCGGGGCAAGGCTGGCCAGCATGGAGCCTGTGGATGTTGGCCACCTCGACTCTCTTGTTGACGGTTTTTCATCGCCAGCAGGAACGACGACAGCGGACGGGACACCTTCCGCTGGTGGATATGCGCCTGCTCGCACAGCGCCGTTTCCTGCTGGGTGTGTTATTGGTGCTGCTGGTGTATTCCACATCCAGCTCATTTTTCCTGTGTTTTGCCTTACTGGTGCAAACGGGGCTGGGGCTTGATCCGTTTCTCGCGGGCAGCATTTTTGCGCCGTGCAGCGTGGGTTTCGTTCTGGCATCGCTGGCGGCACCACGATTGGTTGCCCGCTGGGGCACAGCTGCTATCGTTGCGGGAGCGCTGGTTTACGCTGTCTCGATCGGCCTGTTGATTGTGCAGGTGCAGATAGCGGGAGCCGATCTGGTGGCTGTACAGCTGATCCCTGTGTTGGTGGTGGTCGGAGCAGGTCAAGGCCTCATCATGACGCCGCTGTTGAATCTGGTGCTGGGCTTTGTCGATGAGGTTCAGGCGGGGATGGCATCGGGCGTGATCTCGACGGTTCAGCAGGTTGGGGCGGCGCTAGGTGTGGCCGTGGTGGGCATCCTGTTTGGTACTGCACTGGCGACAGGCGATGGTGCGGTTGCACAAGCGGGCCAATACGTTTCAGCCTTTGTGGCGGGAATGCTCTACAACCTGGTCGCTGCCCTGTTGGTCTGCATCCTGTTGCTGATGTTAGTAAGAACGCAGCGGTCTCTTAGCTGATGGGAAGGCGCACACACAAATTTTCGATGGACGGTACGAAAGCCTTACCGCAGCGGTGATAGCGTCGCTGTTTTCAGGAGAAAGCTGGCGTATTTCTGGTTTTTACTGGGAGTCGTATTTTGACCACCCGCACCAGAAATAGACGAAGAAGGTTGAAAGAAATGGAATATGTCACTCATACTGCCTACATGACGTCGTTCAACGCCAGCTTTAACAAGGAAATCAATCATGGCTGAAGAAACCATCTTTAGTAAAATTATCCGCCGGGAAATTCCTGCCGATATCGTGTATCAGGATGAACTGGTCACCGCCTTCCGTGACATCGCACCCCGCACGCCAACCCATATTCTGATCATCCCGAATGTTTTGATCCCTACCGTTAACGACACGGCTCCCGAGCATGAAGCTGCGCTGGGACGTATGGTGACGGTTGCGGGTAAAATTGCGCAGCAGGAAGGGATTGCAGAAGACGGCTATCGCCTGATCATTAACTGCAACCGACACGGCGGGCAGGAGGTTTATCATATCCACATGCATCTGCTGGGTGGCCAGGCATTAGGACCTTTGCTGGCGAACTAGATCCTATAGAACTAGATCTTATGAACCAGGTTCGATAGTCATGGGTAGACTGTCGTGCGAGAAAACCATCATGCGAGAACATCATGCGTAACCCGATGCTTTTTCTGTCCGCGTGTTTGATGGCTGGGCTACTGGCGAGTTGTAGCACGCCAAAGGTGCTGACCATCAATGAGCGGCAGACGCTGGTATTAGATGCACCTGTGCTGTCGGCCGGTATTACCGCGGGGAACCCGTCGCTGGATTCAGAAAATGGCCGGCTACGTGCGTCTTCCGTTGTCAGCAACGACGCCTCACAGGCGGTGACCGTGCATTACCGTTTCTATTGGTATGACGAAAACGGGCTGGATGTGCTGCCTTTTGAAGAGGTGCAGTCCATTGAAATCCCGCCACAGACGGAAATGACGGTTTTTTCCACGCGCAGCAGTCCCAATGCGCGTCAGGTCCGCCTTCATCTGTTTTTGTAATGGTGTGCAGAGAGAGAATATATGAAAAAGTATCTAGGGGTGATGGTGGCGGTATTGGTACTGACAGGGTGCCCCAGCCGTCCGCCAGAACCGACCGAACCGCCTGCGACGATTGAGCCCGTTGAGCCGCAAGTGCCGACTACGCCAACGCCGCCGCCGGGTGAATCTGTACCGCAACCACCAAAAATCCAGACATTGAACTGGGAAGCCAGCATTAATCCGCTGGTAGCACAGATGCTGAAAGCCGATGGCGTCACGCCGGGCAGCATCCTGCTGGTGGATAGCGTGAAAAACAACACCAACGGTTCACTGCCGATAGCGAAAGCGACAGGGGCATTGTACAGCGCATTATCTTCTGGCAAGGCGTTTACGCTGGTGCCGCGCGAGCAACTGGCTGCCGCGAAACAAACGCTGGGTCTGTCGGTTGATGACAGCTTAGGATCGCGCAGCAAGGCGATTGGTCTGGCGCGTTATGTCAGCGCGCAGTATGTGCTGTACAGCGACGTCAGTGGCGATGTGAAATCGCCGCAGCTCGACATGCAACTGATGCTGGTGCAGACCGGTGAAATTGTGTGGTCAGGCAATGGCGCCGTTCAGCATTAAGACAGCAGGCATCCAGCAGCAGCTGACTGCGACGATCCAGAAACATTTCCCGGCCGTGGATATGGCGGATATTCGCTTAGAGCTGGTTGGCGGGCTGAGTAGTAAAAGCTGGCGTATCCGTGGGCCGGACATCGAATGGCTTGCGCGTCGGCAGTCGCCAACCGAGCGGAAGATGGGTGTCGATCGCCAGCGCGAGTTCGCTCTGCTGCGGCAAATGTCGGCGATAGGTCTCGCGCCACGACCGCTGCTGTGGCGTGATGGCTGGTTAATTGTCGAGTGGGTGCCGGGGCGCATTGCCACATCGGATGAGTTTCTGATGATGCTGGCTAATGGTGAAGTGGCACGAATATTGTCTCAGCTCCATCGCCAGCCGCGTAGCGGCCATCCTCTCGATCTCAAAGTGCTATTCGCGCAGCACTGGCAGTTGATGGATCCGCGCCGCCGTTCGCCCGCGTTGTTGCGTGCCCATCATTATTTTCAGGGCGCGGCGCTACCCACGCCTTTGGCGCTGGTGCCTCTCCATCTCGATGTGCATGCTGAAAACCTGCTGATTACTCCACAAGGAACGATGCTGATTGACTGGGAATATGCCTCAGATGGCGATATTGCCTTTGAGCTGGCGTTCATTGTGCGAGCCAGTCAGATGGAAAGCCTGGCGCAAACGCATTTTCTACAGAGCTACCAGCGACATCGGCGAGGGTTTTCCGTGAGCCGCCTCCAGCAACAGATGATGCAGTGGTTCCCCTGGGTCGATTATCTGGTATTGATGTGGTTTGAGGTTCGCTGGCAGCAAACGAAGAACCCCGAATTTCTAGCGGGAATTCCCGCGCTATACCATCGGTTACAACAATATCATTGGCTATAAGCCAGGCCATCACCTACCGCTAGGCTGACGGTGTGGCTTTTGTGGTAAAGATCATTTCACTAAGCAGTACACTCTAAAGAATGAGGTTTTTGTGGGTCCGGTAATGTTAGACGTCGCCAGCTATGAGCTGGATGCAGAAGATCGTGAAGTGCTGGAACATCCGCTGGTTGGCGGCGTGATTCTGTTTACCCGTAATTTTCATGATGCGGCGCAGTTACGTGAACTGGTGCGTCAAATCCGCGCGGCGTCGCGCGAGCGGCTTGTAGTGTCCGTGGATCAGGAAGGCGGGCGCGTTCAGCGTTTCCGTGACGGATTTACTCGTCTGCCTGCTGCGCAGGCGTTTGCGGCATTAAACAGCGAATCAGAAGCCCTGCGTTTGGCGGAAGAGGGCGGCTGGCTGATGGCGGCAGAAATGATCGCCATGGATATCGATATTAGCTTTGCGCCAGTGTTGGATATCGGCCACCAGAGCGCGGCGATTGGCGAGCGTTCATTCCATGCCAATCCAGAGACGGCGCTGACCGTCGCGCAGAGTTTTATTCGCGGCATGCACAGCGCGGGCATGAAGGTCACGGGTAAGCACTTTCCCGGCCACGGTGCGGTCAGCGCCGATTCACATAAAGAAACCCCGCGCGATCCGCGTCCGCTTGCAGAAATTCGTGCCCACGACATGTCGATTTTTAAAGAACTGATCCAGCGCCAGCAGTTGGATGCGATCATGCCTGCCCACGTGATTTATACGGAGGCCGATCCGCACCCCGCCAGTGGTTCGCCCTATTGGCTCAAAACGGTGCTGCGTGAAGAGCTGGGTTTTGATGGCATCATTTTCTCCGACGATCTCTCGATGGAAGGCGCTGCTGTGATGGGCAGTTATCCCGAGCGGGCGCAGGCGGCGTTGCAGGCAGGATGTGACATGATTCTGGTTTGTAATCATCGTGAAGGGGCGGTCAGCGTGTTGGATAACCTGTCCCCGGTCAAAGCGGAGCAACTGACGCGCTTATATCATCAGGGTTCGTTTTCTCGTCGGGAACTGCTGGATTCGCCACGCTGGAAGCAGGCGAATCAGGCGCTCACATTGCTCAGCGAGCGCTGGCAGGCGCATAAAAATGGCGAGAAATAGGCAACTTAGTCTGCGGTGAGGATGAAAGATGATTATCTATTTACACGGTTTTGACTCGACCAGCCCCGGCAACCATGAAAAGGTCCTACAGCTTCAGTTTATTGATGAAGATGTACGGCTGATTAGCTACAGCACGCTGCATCCGCGTCATGATATGCAACATCTGCTAAAGCAGGTGGATAAGACGATTCAGCAGTCTGATGACGATCGTCCGCTGATCTGTGGCGTAGGATTGGGGGGCTTCTGGGCCGAACGCGTCGGTTTCCTGTGTGATATACGACAAGTCATCGTTAATCCTAACCTTTTCCCGCAGGAAAACATGAGCGGGAAAATCGATCGCCCGGAAGAGTATCTGGATATCGCCACCAAGTGCGTGGCGAACTTTCGTGAAAAGAACCGTGATCGCTGCATGGTGATGCTTTCTCGTCAGGATGAAATGCTCGACAGCCAGCGTAGTGCGCAGACGTTGGGAACGTATTACGAGATCGTCTGGGACGATATTCAGACGCATAAATTCAAAAGCATCTCTCCCCATTTGCAGCGGATAAAAGCCTTCAAAACGCTCGGTTAACCCTGCGTTAGCGATGACCTGTTAATGGATGCTGTCGTTCCTTCTGATACCTTTGTTTGATAGGGGATCAGGAGGCATGACGCAATTTATTTACTTTTCTTAGTTCATCCAGCGGCGCATTTGCGCACGATTCAGCATTTTCTCTTCCCACCGATTTTCGCTAATTCACTGAAATAAAGATGGAATTTTCGAGCTAAAAACCTGCGCAGCAAAATAAATTGATATATATCAATTTTGGTATGACCAAATAACCTAGCGTGCTATTCTTGCAGCAGATATCAGGCTTAACTTACGCGAACCCTATGTTATATAAGGATATTATTTTTTACTCTTTATTAACGATTGGTTCACATTTTAGGGGGTCATTTTGACATCACCAACCAAAAAAATTGTCATTGTCGGCGGGGGAGCTGGCGGACTTGAACTCGCAACGAGTTTGGGCCACAAGTTAGGACGCAAGAAAAAAGCGGAGATTACGCTGGTGGATCGTAACCATAGCCACCTGTGGAAACCACTGCTGCACGAAGTAGCGACCGGCTCGCTGGACGACGATATGGATGCGCTGAGCTACCTGGCGCACGCTCGCAATCACAATTTCCAGTTTCAACTGGGCATGCTGACGGATATCGATCGTGAACAGCAGCAGATTCAACTGGCCGAAGTGTGTGATGAACAAGGCGACGTACTGGTTGCGGCACGCCGTATCCCGTATGACATTTTGGTGGTGGCATTAGGCAGTGCCTCCAATGACTTCGGCACACCGGGCGTGAAAGATCACTGTATTTTCCTGGATAATCCGAAACAAGCCCGCCGTTTCCATAATGAAATGCTGAATTTGTTCCTGAAATTCACAGCAAATCAGGATGAAAAAGAGCGCGTGAATATCGCGATTGTGGGCGGCGGTGCGACAGGGGTCGAACTGTCTGCTGAGTTACATAACGCGGTGAAACAGCTGCACAGCTACGGCTTTGACGGGCTGGATAATCAAACGCTGAACGTGACGCTGGTGGAAGCGGGCGAACGTATTCTGCCTGCGCTGCCGCCGCGCATTTCAGCGGCTGCGCATCAAGAGTTGAACAACATTGGCGTCCGTGTGCTGACGAAAACCATGGTGACCAGCGCAGAAAGCGGCGGTCTGAATACCAAGGACGGTGAATTTATCGAAGCCGACCTGATGGTTTGGGCGGCGGGCATTAAGGCACCGGATGCGATGAAAGAGATTGCAGGTCTGGAAACGAACCGGATTAACCAACTGGTGGTTGAGCCGACGTTGCAGACGACGCGCGATCCCAACATTTTCGCCATTGGCGACTGTGCCTCCTGCCCGCAGGAAGGCGGCGGTTTTGTGCCACCGCGTGCGCAGGCAGCTCACCAGATGGCATCACGCTGCCACAGCAATATCATCGCGTTGCTGAACGGACAAACGCTGAAACCTTACGTCTATAAAGATCACGGTTCGCTGGTTTCGCTGTCTAAATTCAGTACGGTTGGCAGCCTGATGGGGAACCTGATGCGGGGCTCCGTGATGGTAGAAGGGCGGATTGCACGTTTCGTGTATATCTCTCTATATCGCATGCACCAGGTTGCTCTGCATGGCTATGTCAAAACAGGCCTGATGATGCTGGTTGGTGGGATCAACCGGGTGATTCGCCCGCGTCTGAAGCTGCATTAATCCATCACTGCTGACATCCTTCTGATACGGGCATGAACGCAATTTCATGCCCGTATTCTTTTGTGCCAGCGGCCATCTTATTTTTACTCAATAACCCTCCCTTTTCGCCAATCCACTCATAAGATCCTGTTTCTGAGTCGTAGCGCTATTAGCTACTTTGCTGATATGGCAGTATAAAATATCGTCCTATTAGCAATTCCAGTTAAGATAATTCTCAAATGACGGATTTATGTTACGAATCTGACACTTTTGGTTAATTAGTCTTATTGCGAGAGTGTGAAACATTGTGCAGACTTTCCACTGTTTACAGATGGCGTAGCACGCACGTCGAAAATTCTGAATGTTGATATTCAGAAGGAACCATCGGATTCATCGCGTTAAACGCGAGCTGGCGTAAAACAAGATTTACGGCAGGATTGCAGGTGGGGAATGCGTGAGAATAGATTCGGGAGGTATCCTGTGAACAAATCCATGTTAGCGGGTGTAGGTATTGGTGTGGCTGCGGCATTGGGTGTGGCAGCGGTGGCGAGTATGGAAGTTTTTTCCTCTAAACCTCAGTTTGCACAGGTGCTAACAGCAACACCGATTAAAGAAACGGTCAAAACGCCTCGTCAAGAGTGCCGTAATGTCAATGTGACTCACCGTCGTCCGGTACAGGATGAAAACCAGATTGCTGGCTCGGTACTGGGTGCCGTAGCGGGTGGGGTTCTGGGGCATCAGTTCGGTGGCGGACGCGGTAAGGATGTCGCAACGGTAGCGGGTGCACTGGCAGGCGGCTATGCGGGCAACCGTGTACAAAGCGGCATGCAGGAAAATGATACGTACACGACGCAGCAACAGCGCTGTCAGACGGTGTACGACAAATCACAAAAAGTTCTGGGTTATGATGTCACCTATAAAATCGGCGACCAGCAGGGTAAAATCCGCATGGATCGCGATCCTGGTACACAAATTCCAGTAGATCGAAACGGACAATTAATTCTGAATCAACAGAGTTAACTGACCCCAACGTCTACGGTTTGCGCTGACACCATCTCTAAAAACCGCGAGATACCTGAAGAAGGTGCTCGCGGTTTTTTCGTTCTACGTTCTTTCTGCTTATAGGCTCTTCCTGCTTTCGGTTAGCTTCATGCTAAGGGATAGCAGCAAGGCGGCCGCCGCGAATCCCCCCGCCAGCCAAAGTGTCGCGATCGGGCCTGAGCTATCCACGACTTGACCACCGACCCACGATCCGAGCGCAATGCCAACATTGAAAATACCAACATACAGTGCGGAGGCAATCTCCACGGCGCGCGGTGCCGCCTTCATCATCCATGTCATCAAACCGACGGACACGCCGCCGTAGGCCAATCCCCAGACGAGCAGCGTCACACCACCGCCAAAATGCGAGCCCCCGATGATCAGGAACAGAATCGGAGTCAACAACAGCCCCAACGCGATTGCCATCAAGGTTAACGCTGTGCGCTGCGCCGCGATGATACCTGCCAGAAAATTGCCGATGATGCCTGCCATGCCATAGGCGAACAGCAGTGCGCCGATCCATCGCGCATCGAATCCCGACACCGATAGCAGCAGCGGCCGTACGAAGGTAAAGGCCATGAAGTGTCCGGCTACCAGCAGTAGCGTCAGGGTTAGCCCAACTTGCAGCTTACGATTGATCAACTGCTCGCCGAACTGGCGTAGTGTGACTGAATGGGCAACGGGCAAGGCAGGAATAACCGCGAGGTGAAGCACTAGCACCAGCCCGCTAAAGATGGCCATGCAGCCAAAGGCCCAGCGCCACCCGGCGAGATCGCCGATCAGTGCGCCGAACGGCACTCCCAGCACGGATGCCGCAGCGACACCGCCAAAGATGATGGATGTCGCCAGACCGATGGCGTGCTCGGGAACGAGTCGTGCTGCCAGACCACCAGCAATCGCCCAGATACCGCCCATACAGAAACCGACCAGCACGCGCGCAGCCAGCATCCAGCCGATGTCCGGTGCCAGTGCCGAAGCAATGTTGGCGATAACCAGCAGCGTCAACAGTCCGCATAGGATCCTGCGTCTATCCATGCCGCCGGATGCGATCACCACCAGCGGGGCGAATAGCGCAGCCAGCAGCGCGGGGAGTGAAATCATCAGGCCTGCGGTTCCGGTAGAAGTCTGTAGCGTATCGGCAATCGGTGTTAGCAAGCCGACCGGAAGCATTTCCGTCGTGACGACAGAGAAGGTCGCAAGGCCGACAGCGACGACGGCCAGCCAGGAATGCTGTGCAGCAGCACCTAGAGGGATAGAAGAAGGTGAGTTCATGGTTCAGTCCTTAATAGGGGAAGCGGCGATATACCGTCAAACGGCGTGGGGAAGAGGAGGAATCGTCCGCAGGCGTTGGTATCCCCACAGCGCAACTAGCAGCACTAATGCGCCAGCGCATAGCGCAACGGCGAATCCGGCTCGGGCACCGCTGTCGTCAACAACGTAGCCTGATAGCGCTGCGCCTAGCGCCACGCCGACATTCAGCCCCGCCAGCAGCCAGGTCATGCCCTCGGTAAGACGCTGCTCGGGAACCAGACGTTCGACCAGCGACATTGCCACGATCATGGTGGGGGCGAAGAACAGCCCGGCGATCAGCACGGCCATAGCCAGTGCGGGAATGTTGCCAACCAGCAGTAGAGGCAACGTGGTTGCTGCCGTTGCTAAGCCGCCCAGCAATAACAACTGATGCAATGCGGTTCGCAGCTTGAGAGCACCAAACACCAGCCCGGCCAAGCATGAACCGACCGCATAAGCTGACAACACCAAACTGGCCGCCGCCGGCTGACCATACTGTTCGGCGAAGGCCACGCTGACGATATCCACGGTGCCGACGATGACGCCCATCGCGACCATCAACAGCGCCAGTAAACGCACGTTCGCCTGTTTGATCACCGACCCCGAACGATCCGTGCGGACATCCTGCGCTTCTACTGGCGGCTCGGTGCTGTGCTGTGTCACCAGAGCAAACACGCCGACAATCAGCAAGAACGCCGCTGCCAGCGGACCAGCCTGAGGAAATACCGCGACGGACAGCCCGACAGCCAGCGGTGGCCCGGCGATAAAGGTGACTTCATCGAGCACCGTCTCCAGCGAATAAGCCGTCTGCAAGCGAGGCTGGCCGCGATAGATGGCCGTCCAGCGCGCTCTTACCATTGCGGACATGCTGGGCATGAAACCGGCCAGCAAGGCACCGATGAATAAGCTCCAGTCGGGCGCTTGCCACCAGGTGCTGGCGAGCAGAAGCAGCATGCCAATCACGCTGATAGCGGTTGAAATCGGCAGCACGCGGCCTTGCCCGTGGCGATCGACCAGACGAGAGATCTGCGGTGACAGCAGCGCGTAGGTCAGTACGAAGGTGGCAGAGACGGCACCCGCTAGCGCATAGCTGCCGCGCAGTTGCGATAGCATGGTGATAATGCCAATGCCCGTCATGGGCAGCGGAATCCGCGCCAACAGGCCAGCCAGCGCAAAGCCCTTGGTGCCGGGCGCAGCGAAAAGTTCTCGATAAGGATTAACCATCTCATTCTCCAAAGTGAATCCACTTGCCACCAAGTGGCGGCACAGCGACAATACATACAGAGCGTATGAATAAAAGCATATATTCATACGGGATGAATGTAAATAATCATACGGTGTGTATGTAAGGATGTGTCGATGGTTCGTCGTACCCGTGCTGAAATGGAAGAAACCCGCGCTACGCTGCTGGCGACCGCCCGTAAGGTCTTTAGCGAACGCGGCTATGCTGACACCTCAATGGACGATCTCACCGCGCAGGCGAGCCTGACCCGTGGGGCGCTTTATCACCACTTCGGTGACAAAAAAGGACTGTTGGCGGCGGTGGTGGAACAGATCGATGCTGAGATGGATGAACGACTGCAAGTCATCTCCGACACCGCCGAGGATGGCTGGGAAGGCTTTCGTCGTCGCTGCCGCGCTTATCTGGAAATGGCGCTGGAGCCGGAGATTCAGCGCATTGTGCTGCGTGATGCCCGAGCGGTGCTGGGGGGCGCGTCACCAGATTCACAGCGCCATTGCGTTGAGTCGATGCAGCGGCTGATAGACAACCTTATCCGACAGGGCGTGGTGGCTGATGCCGATCCCCAGGCGCTGGCATCGTTAATCTACGGCAGTCTGGCCGAAGCGGCGTTCTGGATAGCGGACGGAGAGGATGGAAATGCACGGCTGGCACAAGGTGTAGCCGCGCTGGAATTGCTGTTGCGTGGGTTATTAGTCAAGCCACGGTAGCGATCAAAAGAACAGCCTGACGAGACACGTGGTTGGCGTCCCGTCTTTGGCTTAACGACGGAAAATAATCTCTGCCCAGCGCGCTAGTCCGGCGGTAACGGAACCAAAATCGTTGCCGCTGGCGATAGGAATATCAGGAAGCAACTGCTGAATAGCCTGACGCAGCAGCGGAGAACGGGCGCTACCGCCGGTCAGGTAGATCACTTCCGGTCGGGTTTGACTGGTTTCTAACGCCAGCGTCACCTGTTGCTGAATACGCGTGAGCGGATTCTCGATGGCGGCATTGAGTTCATCAGCATGAATGTGCGTTGCCAGACCCGATTCGATAAAGTGCAAATCGGCTGCCGTTTCCGACTGATTGGACAGCGCAATCTTGCTTTCTTCCGCCAGTTGAATCAGACGGTAGCTTAGGCGCTGTTGCCAAACGGTCAGTAATCTTTTTACCAGTTCTGGCTGGCGGGCATCGCGGATCATTTCGTTGATTAAGGCGCGGCTGGCGGTGCTATGAAACTCTTTTTGCGCCGGAATATCGTTAATCGCAACCGCATTCCACCAGGTCATGAGTGGCAGAGCGATGCCTTTTTCCGACTCACTATTCATGCCAAGCAGTGGCATCAGCTGTTTGAACGCGAGCATGATGTCCAGATCGTTACCGCCAACGCGGCAGCCGCTGTGCCCTAACAGGCTTTGTGAGCGTTCATGCTGCTTATGCCACTCTGGGCCCATCAGCAGCATGGAGCAGTCGGTGGTTCCGCCGCCGATATCCACGACCAGCACGCGCGTTTCTTTCGTCAGCGTGGATTCGAAATCCAGCCCAGCGGCCACGGGTTCAAACTGGAAGACGACGTCTTCAAACCCGGCACGGTGTGCCGCACGATCTAAAATGCCTTGCGCCTGCTGGTTGGCTTCTTCGCCGCCGATGCTTTGAAAGTTAATCGGGCGACCGATGACGGCCTGACGAATAGGCTGATCAAGCTGGCTTTCTGCCTGCGTGCGGATGTGCAGCATCATGGAGCAGACCAGATCCTCAAACAGCGCAATCTGCTGGGCTTTTAACCCGACGGCACCGAGGAAGGACTTCGGTGATTTAACGAACCACGTCTCTTCCGGGTCATCCATATAGTGGCGTAACGCATCGCGCCCGAATTTCACGCTATCAGGCTGCACGCGAATATCCTCTTCGCGGTTGTAGCTGATGGCGCGCTTCAGCAGTAACGCGTTCTCACCCTCAGCATTGACCTGATGGTGTCGCCATAACCACTCGCTAACCGCTTCGCGCACGGGCGCGCACAGCAGGGAAGAAAGATAAGGCGAGCCATTTTCCAGCGACAGGAGCCGTGGCGTACCTGCATCCATAACCGCCACTGAACAGTTGGCTGTACCGTAGTCAAAACCGATAAACATAGTGAGGCCCATGCCATAGAAAGTTTCCGGGAGACATTTTTAACGTCGCACCCGCGACGGCCCGGAAAGGAGACCGCCAAGGATGGCGGACCATAAAAAGGGTGGCGACTTTACTGCGTTACGGCGGTGGATGCAACGGGGGAGGGATTTTTGCGGGAACCCGCAGGTTCCCGTTTATGTTGAAAGCGAGTTACGCCGCCAGCGTATGCTGCGCCATGTTCCCCAGCAGTGAACCGATAAACTCGATGCGCTGCGGACGGTCGCTCAAATCCTTCATGAATTTCAGGCGGGTTGGGCCATCAAGGCGGTAGGTGCCCGGATCGCGCTGTAACAGGCCGATAAGATGGGACGGATCGACGCGGTTTTGCTCGCTGAATTCGATAAATCCACCTTTCTCATTGCCTTCTATACGGCGAATACCCAGCGCCTGTGCCTGCTGACGCAAGGCGGCAATCTGCAACAGATAGCGGCTTGCATCGGGAAGGAGACCGAAGCGATCGATCAGTTCGACCTTCAACTCATCCAGCTCGGCAGTGGTTTTCGCGCTGGCGATACGTTTGTATAACGACAGGCGCGTATTGACGTCGGGGATGAAATCATCGGGCAGCAGGGCAGGCAAGCGCAGTTCGACGTCGGTCTGGCTGTTGATCAGATCTTCCAGCGACGGCTCCCGGCCCGCTTTCAGAGCCTCGACGGCGCTTTCCAGCAATTCCATATAAAGCGAGAAACCGACGCTGGTCATTTGTCCGCTCTGATCGTCCCCGAGCAGTTCGCCTGCGCCACGGATTTCCAGATCGTGCGTTGCCAACGCAAAACCAGCGCCGAGGTCTTCCAATGAGGCAATCGCTTCCAGACGCTTCTGCGCATCGGTGCTCATCGCTTTAGGATTCGGTGTCAGCAGGTAGGCGTAAGCCTGATGGTGGGAACGCCCGACGCGACCGCGCAGCTGGTGCAGCTGTGCCAAACCGAAGTGATCGGCACGCTCGATGATAATAGTGTTAGCGCTCGGAATATCGATCCCCGTTTCGATGATCGTAGTACATACCAGAACGTTAAAACGCTGGTGGTGGAAGTCGTTCATGACCCGTTCCAGCTCACGTTCGCGCATCTGACCGTGGCCGATCGCGATGCGTGCTTCCGGCACCAACTCTGCCAGTCGCTGGGTGGCTTTCTCGATATTTTCGACGTCGTTATAGAGGTAATACACCTGCCCACCGCGCAGAGTTTCACGCAGAATCGCTTCACGAACCACCAGATTGTCATATTCGCGGACGAAGGTTTTCACCGCTAAACGACGGGCGGGCGGCGTGGCGATGATCGACAGATCGCGCATTCCACTCATGGCCATGTTGAGCGTACGCGGAATCGGCGTAGCGGTCAGCGTCAGGATATCGACATCCGCCCGCATCGCTTTGATGCGCTCTTTATGGCGCACGCCGAAGCGATGCTCTTCGTCCACAATTAGCAGCCCTAAATCACGCCAGTGTACGTCGCTCTGTAACAGTTTATGGGTGCCAATCAGAATATCGACTTTGCCTTCCTGCGTTTCCTTCAGCACCTGAGTTTGTTCACGCGCGCTGCGGAAGCGGGAGATCATTTCAATCTTCACCGGCCAGTTGGCAAAGCGATCGCGGAAGTTGTCAAAGTGCTGCTGCGCCAACAGCGTTGTTGGCACCAGAACGGCAACCTGTTTATGGTTTTCAACCGCCAAAAATGCGGCGCGCATCGCCACTTCGGTTTTACCAAAGCCGACATCGCCACACACCAGACGATCCATCGCCAGCGGCTGGCACATGTCGCTCAGCACCGCGTTGATGGCCTGAGCTTGATCGGGCGTGGTCTCGAAAGGGAAACTTTCGCAGAAAAGCTGATACTGCGTTTTATCATGCTTAAACGCAAAGCCGCTTTTCGCCGCACGCTGGGCATAAATATCCAGCAGCTCGGCGGCGACATCACGCACTCTTTCTGCCGCTTTTTGCCGAGCGCGTGACCAGGCATCGCCACCCAGTTTATGCAGCGGCGCATTCTCATCGGCACCGCCTGCATAGCGGCTGATCAAATGCAGCGAGGAAACAGGAACGTACAGCTTGTCTTCACCCGCATAGGTCAAAATCAGGTATTCGGCTTTGATGCCGCCTGCTTCTAGCGTGGTCAGCCCGGCATAACGGCCAACGCCGTGTTCGAGGTGGACGACGGGCTGCCCCGGCCGCAGTTCCGCCAGATTGCGGATCAGCGTATCGGTATTGATCGTGCGGCGGCTATCCTGACGGCGGCGACTGACGCGCTCACCCAGCAGATCGCTTTCGCAGATCAACGCACGCTGACGCAGCGTGTCGATAAAACCGTGTTCGCTGGCACCGATGATCAGGTAAATGCCGCGCTCCTGAGCCTGCTCCAGCGTGTTGATGAGTGTCGGATTCAGTTTGATACGCGCCAGCAGCTCTTGCAGCGTTTCGCGTCGGCCTTCGCTCTCGACGGAGAAAATAATCTGGCCTTCGAACTGTTCGATAAAACGGCGCAGCGCATCCAGCGGGGATTTCTGCTGATGCTGAATCGCCAATTCTGGCAGCGGCAGATAGGCCAGATTCACGTTGGCGGCTTTTTCCGGCAGCGTATCGGTTCTCAACTGCACGCGCGGCCACGCTTTCAGCTCCGTGAACAGACCGTCTACACGCAGCCAGAGTGAATCTGACGGTAACAGCGGTCGCATAGGATCAACACGACGGCTTTCAAAACGCTGCTGAATATCCTGCCAGAAACGTTCGGCGTTCTGTTCGATATTGCCTGTGTTGACGATCAGCGTGTTGTTCGGGAAATAGCTGAACAACGACGGCAGCGGTTCACTGAAGAATAACGGCTGCCAGTATTCGATCCCAGCGGGCCAGACGCCTTTGCTGACCTGCTGATAAATGTGCTCGGCATCGCGTCGCACCTCAAACTGCTCGCGCCACTGGCTGCGGAAAAGTTCGATGGCGGTTTTATCGGTCGGGAACTCATGGGCGGGCAGCAGATTAATGTGCGGTACTTCATTCAGCGTGCGCTGCGTATCCACATCAAACAGACGTAGGCTGTCGATCTCGTCGTCAAAGAAATCGATACGGTAGGGCTCTTCGCTCCCCATGGGGAATAGGTCCAGCAGCGCGCCGCGCGTGGCATATTCACCGTGTTCCATGACCTGATCGACGCTGCGGTAGCCCGCCTGCTCTAACTGCGAACGCAGTTTATCACGCGAGAGGCGCTGGCCTTTTTTCAACACCAGCGCATGGCCGTGCAGGAAACTGTGCGGACAAACGCGCTGCATCAGCGTGTTGACTGGCAGAATCAGGACGCCGCGCGTCATATTGGGCAATTGATAGAGCGTGGAAAGGCGGGTCGAAATAATTTCCTGATGCGGAGAGAAACTATCGTAGGGCAGCGTTTCCCAGTCAGGCAGGGTGGTGACGTGCTGGTCGGTAAATTGCTGAATTTCATCACGCAATCGCAGAGCGTTTTGCATATCCGGCGCGATAAGCACCACTAGCCCGGCGTGGCGTTCAATGATTTCTGCACATTCAACGGCGCAGGCAGCGCCGGTTAACTGGCCCAGCAGGCGCTGCTCACCCGCTTTGGGCGGCAGCGAATAACGGTAATTTTCAGGCATCATCTGATTATCGGGTCTCGCCTCCCTGCATCCGGCCAGGAATAAGAAAAAGCCGTAGAGTGAGGGTGTTAGGGTTCCATAAAGCAGTACTACCCTTTATTATCCTTGATCACTTTGCTTTGGCAACCTTATCCAGACGGATTTCATGTATCAACCTGTCGCTTTATTTATTGGCCTGCGTTACATGCGTGGGCGTGCATCAGACCGCTTCGGCCGGTTTGTCTCTTGGTTATCCGCCATTGGCATCACGCTGGGCGTGATGGCGCTGGTCACCGTGCTTTCCGTGATGAATGGCTTCGAGCGCGAACTGGAAGGCAATATTCTGGGCATGATGCCTCAGGCAGTTATCTCTACGCCGCAAGGTTCGCTGAACCCGGCGTTGATTCCTGCTTCCTCCTTAGACTCGCTGGAAGGCGTAACGCGCGTTGCACCGCTGACAACGGGCGATGTGGTGCTGCAAAGCGCCCGCAGCGTTGCGGTGGGCGTGATGTTAGGCATTGATCCTGACGAACAGGAACCGCTGTCACGCTATCTGGTTAACGTCAAACAGCAGCAACTGCAATCCGGTCAGTATCAGGCCATTTTGGGCGATAAACTGGCCGCACAGCTGGGTGTTAAAGCTGGAGATCAAATTCGCATGATGGTAACCAGCGCCAGCCAACTGACGCCGATGGGCCGTATCCCCAGCCAGCGTATTTTCACCGTTGCCGGCACCTTTGCCGCGAACAGCGAAGTGGATAGCTACCAACTCTTAGTGAACCAGCAGGATGCTTCACGGCTGATGCGCTACCCCGCGAACCAGATTACCGGCTGGCGTTTGTGGCTGGAAAAGCCGCTGTCGGTCGATACGCTGAGCACGCAAACGCTGCCGGAAGGTACGGTCTGGAAAGACTGGCGTGAGCGTAAAGGTGAGCTGTTCCAAGCCGTACGCATGGAGAAAAATATGATGGGGCTGTTGCTCAGCCTGATCGTCGCCGTGGCCGCATTCAATATTATTACCTCGCTGGGTTTACTGGTGATGGAAAAACAGGGAGAAGTCGCCATTCTGCAAACGCAGGGGCTGACTCAACGTCAGATTATGGCGGTGTTTATGGTGCAAGGGGGGAGCGCTGGCGTGATTGGCGCGTTGTTAGGGGCATTGCTGGGGACGTTATTGGCCAGCCAACTGAATACGCTGATGCCGATATTGGGCGTATTGCTGGATGGTGCCGCGTTGCCTGTAGATATTGATCCCATGCAGGTCGTGACCATCGCCATTTCTGCGATGGTCATTGCCCTCTTATCGACACTTTACCCGTCATGGCGCGCTGCCGCCGTTCAACCCGCTGAGGCTTTACGTTATGAGTGATTTACCGTTATTGCAGTGTACTAACCTGTCGAAGCGCTATCAGGACGGCAAGCTGTCTACCGACGTGTTACGTGATGTCTCATTCGAAATGAGCAGCGGCGAGATGATGGCAATCGTCGGGAGCTCCGGCTCGGGGAAAAGTACGTTGCTGCATGTGCTGGGCGGGTTAGATACGCCGACGTCAGGTGAGGTTATCTTTAAAGGCCAGCCGCTGAATACGCTCTCAGCGGCGGCAAAATCGGATTTACGCAACCGCGAGCTGGGCTTTATTTATCAGTTCCACCATCTGCTGCCGGATTTTACCGCGTTGGAAAACGTAGCAATGCCGTTGCTGATTGGCAAAGTACCGACGTCGCAGGCGCAGGATAAAGCCCGCGAAATGCTGGCGGCTGTCGGGCTGGAAGCACGCAGTCACCACCGTTCATCAGAACTGTCCGGCGGTGAACGGCAGCGTGTCGCCATTGCCAGAGCGTTGGTGAATAGCCCGTCGCTGGTGCTGGCGGATGAGCCAACCGGTAACCTCGATCAGCGTACGACAGACACTATTTTTGAACTGCTGGGTGAGCTGAACGTCCGGCAGGGCACTGCCTTTCTGGTGGTGACGCATGACCTGCAACTGGCTAGCCGACTGAACCGCCAACTGGAAATGCGCGACGGTCAGTTGCAGCAGGAACTGACCCTGATGGGAGCGCGGCAATGAGATTTCCTCCGCTCTCGTTGCTGATTGGCCTGCGCTTTAGCCGCGGCCGTCGGCGTGGCGGCATGGTTTCGCTGATTTCGGTCATTTCGACGCTCGGGATTGCCCTCGGCGTAGCGGTGTTGATTCTTGGCCTGAGCGCGATGAATGGCTTTGAGCGCGAACTGAATAACCGCATCCTCGCCGTGGTTCCGCATGGTGAGATCGCACCGGTCAATCAGCCTTTCGACGGCTGGCAGGACATTCTTCCGAAAATAGAACAGGTGCCCGGCGTTGCGGCCGCGGCACCTTATATCAATTTCACCGGGCTGCTGGAGAACGGTGCCAAACTTCAGGCGGTTCAGGTAAAAGGTGTCGATCCACAGCAGGAGAAACGTCTTAGCGCGCTGCCCAACTATGTGCTGAATGATGCCTGGCAGCGGTTCCGCGCGGGTGAACAGCAGGTCATTATTGGTCAGGGCGTGGCAAAGGCGCTGAATGTGGTGGAAGGCGACTGGGTCACGGTGATGATCCCGAACAGTGACCCAGAAATGAAGCTGATGCAACCGAAACGCATCCGGTTGCACGTCAGCGGTATTTTACAACTGAGCGGCCAGCTCGATCACGGCTTAGCGCTGATTCCGTTGGCGGATGCCCAGCAATATCTGGACATGGGGCAGAGCGTAACGGGGATCGCCATCAAAGCCAATGACGTGTTCTCTGCCAATAAGCTGGTGCGCGATGCGGGCGAAGTCACGAATGCCTATGTTTCTATTCGCAGCTGGATTGGCACCTATGGTTATATGTATCGGGACATTCAGATGGTGAGAACCATCATGTATCTGGCGATGATCCTGGTGATTGGCGTGGCCTGTTTTAATATTGTTTCAACGCTGGTGATGGCGGTGAAAGACAAAAGTAGCGACATTGCGGTCTTGCGTACGCTGGGCGCCCCTGACGGGCTGATTCGGGCTATCTTTATTTGGTACGGGCTATTGGCTGGGCTGCTGGGTAGCGTGATAGGCGCGGTGATTGGTGTGATTGTGACCTTGCAACTGACGCCGATTATTCGCGGTATTGAGGCACTCATCGGCCATAAACTGCTGTCCGGCGACATCTATTTTATCGATTTCCTGCCATCGGAATTGCATCTGATGGACGTCTTTATCGTATTAGGTACATCGCTGGTGCTGAGTTTGATTGCCAGCTGGTATCCGGCGCGGCGCGCCAGCCGGATTGATCCTGCTCGCGTGTTGAGCGGACAGTAAGCCAAGCCAACGCACATGCGGCTTGAGATATGACGGGGATATTCCCTATCGTGTGGGAAAGCGATCACACCCTAAGGAGCAGTCATGTACTACGGTTTTGACATGGGCGGCACGAAAATTGAGCTGGGCGTGTTCGACGCAGAGTTGAATAAGGTGTGGCAAAAGCGGGTGCCGACGCCGCGCAATAATTATGATGATCTACTCTCGACGCTGGTCAATCTGGTGCATGAAGCCGATGCTCAGGTTGGTATGCAGGGGAAGGTCGGTCTCGGCGTACCGGGCATGGAGACAGGCAACGACGGTGCACTATTCACCGCTAACCTGCCTGCGACGATGAGAAAACCGCTGCGTACGGATTTGTCGCAGCGTTTGCAGCGAGATATCCGCATCAGTAACGACGCTAATTGCTTTGTGCTATCGGAAGCTTGGGATGCGGAATTTCGTTCCTATCCTATCGTGCTGGGCATGATTTTAGGCACGGGGTTAGGCGGTGGTCTGGTGATTAACGGGCGTCCAGTTGACGGGCGCAACGGCATCGCGGGTGAGTTCGGTCATCTTCGCCTGCCGTCCGACGCGCTGGATATCATCGGTGTGGATATTCCCCGCGTGAAGTGCGGCTGTGGTCAATCAGGCTGTATCGAGAATTATATTTCCGGGCGCGGTTTTGAATGGCTGTACGAGCATCTGTATGGTGAAGCGCTGCCTGCTGTGACCATCATCCGGCACTATCGTGGTGGAGAAGAAAAAGCGCAAGCGTTTGTCGATCGCTTTATGGATTTGTTGGCGGCCTGTCTGGGTAATCTGCTGACCCTGTTCGATCCGCACCTGCTGGTGTTGGGCGGTGGACTGTCGAATTTTGATGAAATTTATCAAATTCTGCCGACGCGCCTTCCTTCACGACTTTTACCGATTGCGAAACTGCCACGTATAGAGAAAGCGCGTCATGGCGATGCGGGCGGCGTACGTGGTGCGGCGTTGCTACACTTAATGGATAACTAGCTGGAGAAAGTATGTATACGCGTCAACGATTAGGGCGGTTTCATAAGGGAAAGCGTATGCGGCAACAGCGTCTTCGTGCGCGTATTTTCCATCGTGATTATCTGGCAGCAAGCGAAGTGAAAAAACCGCGCGTGGTGATACTGACGGGCGCAGGTATTTCAGCAGAGTCGGGCATCCGTACCTTTCGTGCGGCCGATGGCCTGTGGGAAGAGCACCGCGTTGAGGATGTTGCGACGCCCGAAGGCTTTCAGCGTAACCCCGAGCTGGTGCAGGAATTTTATAACGCCCGTCGTCGTCAGCTACAGCAGCCGGAAATTGTACCCAATGCTGCGCATCTGGCATTAGCGAATCTGGAAGCGATGCTGGAAGACAACTTCCTGCTGATTACGCAAAACATCGACAACCTGCATGAACGTGCTGGCAGCAAGCGCATCATTCATATGCACGGTGAGCTACTGAAAGTACGTTGTAGCCAAAGTGGACAGATCTTTGAATGGACGGACGATCTCGCCGCCGGCGAACGTTGCCACTGCTGCCAATTTCCCGCACCGTTACGCCCGCATGTGGTGTGGTTTGGTGAAATGCCGCTGCACATGGATAAGATTTACCATGCGCTGTCGCAGGCCGATTACTTCATTGCGATTGGCACGTCTGGGCATGTCTATCCTGCTGCCGGTTTTGTCCATGAGGCTCATTCGCACGGTGCCTACACGCTGGAACTGAATCTGGAGCCGAGTCAGGTAGAAAGCCAGTTTGATGAAAAAATGTACGGACCCGCCAGCGCCGTGGTGCCCGAGTTTGTCGCTGCCTGGTTGACGCGCGGTCAAAGCATTAAATTTTAAGCGCCCGCAAAAAGAGAAAGCGTCATGAATCGTATGAGGATGGCGTTTTCTCTTGCCGATCGTTGCCGCAGCAACATTCATCAAGCTGATCGAACGGCAACATCGCAGCGTGGTTAAAGAAACAATATTCACTCTCGCTACAGCGAGCATGTGCAGCGGTTTCTGTCGGCGAGTCCACTGGCGGCTGTTGGCTGTCATGGCGTGACGATGTTCCATGATGTGACCGTGTTCCATGAAGCGATAAGGTTCGTCGGAAAAAGCCTAGCATAGCGTTACCCTCACAGTATCTCACCACGATATGAATGAGATAATTATGTTAATGAGAGCTATTCTCATCAATGTAAGCTAAGCCTAGTTGATAATGTGATGATGCGGGAATGACAATTGTCAAAAAGTATATCCAAAATTGTTCTATCCCCCGTTGTGCTTGAATCAACAAAGGCTTAGATCGATCAGAATGTCCGTCGGGCCTCTGCCGCCAGCGCTTTCAGATAATTCAAATCGCACAATTCCACCTGATGACCCCGGTAGGTAATGTGGCCTTGCCGCTTCCAGTCGGACATCAATCGACTCAATGTTTCACTTCGCATCCCTAATGACGTCGCGAGCTGGCCCCGACTCACCGGTAATGTCAGTTGCTGAGTTTGCTGAATGTGGTGCTGGCGCAGCAGGTAATCTGCCAGACGCTGCGGTGCTGAGCTGGACGTTAGCCAGTCGATTTGGTTGATCGTCGAGTAGAGCTTTTTGCCCAGATAATTAAGCAAACGCAGCGCCAGCTCCGGGCGCTGCAAACAAAACTGATGGATATCCTGCCGTGGGATCATCAGCGTGTGACCCTCGCTCTGCGCGCGGATATTCATCGGGAAGCGGCCGTGATCCATAAACACCGCAGCGATGGCAACAAATTCACCGCGCTCAAACTGCCCGAAAATCTTCTCATCGCCGCCATAGGTATGGCGAAAAGCCTGTAATTTTCCTGCTTCAACCAGCAAACAGTGCTGCATTTTGTCGCCTTCGCGAAACAGAACATCATCCTGACGGAAAAACAGACGCTCGCTTTTTGCCAATAGCTCACACACCACATCGTTGGGTTCACCGCGCATCCAGTCATGCTGAAACAGCACCTCGCCGTATTCATCGGGCGATAGCGCTTTTTTGACAAATGTCATTTGCCCTCCCAGAGGCTGGTATTACCATCAAGCTAGTAAATGAAAATAATAATCACTTGCATGAATTCAGCAAGCAAAATCACGGCGCGCTGAATCGAGAATAGCGGAGAGTTTCCATGAAAGAAAATACCCTTCCAGCGGCACAGGCGCTGGTTCTCCATGAATTGATTACCCCAACCGAACACGGTATTGCCAGTCGCGTGTTGGCCCGTACCGACGGCGGTAATGTCACGCTGTTTGCCTTCGATCAGGGGCAGGGGCTGAGCGAACATAGTGCCCCTTATGATGCACTGGTTATGGTACTTGAAGGTGAATTATTGCTGACGATTGGTGGTGAGCCCGTTGTCGCGCAGCCCGGCACGCTGGTGCGTATGCCAGCCAATGTTCCGCATGCTGTCGATGCGCAGCAGTCGTCACGTATGTTGCTGACGATGTTGAAGACGCTAAAAACCAACTAAGCGCCACCACAGTAGACGCTAAACGGCTACCGCGATAACACCGAATTAAGGAGTGACAGTATGAGCGATCATGAAGCAGGACATAAATTTTTAGCCCGATTGGGGAAAAAACGTCTGCGCCCCGGCGGCAGAAAGGCAACTGAATGGCTGCTCAGTCAGGCTGGGTTCCAGCAGGACAGCGTTGTGCTTGAAGTCGCCTGTAATATGGGCACCACGGCGATGGAGATTGCACGCCGTTTTGGCTGTCAGGTCATCGGCGCGGATATGGATAAAGTGGCGCTACAGAAAGCGCAGGAGAATGTCGCGGCGAACGGCTTGGCATCACAGGTCACGATTATGCAGGCAAATGCGCTGGAGCTGCCGTTTCCCGATAATCACTTCGACGTGGTGATTAATGAAGCCATGTTGACGATGTATGCCGACAAAGCCAAGAGCCGCATTATTGCCGAATATTATCGCGTGCTGAAACCGGGTGGTCGCTTGATTACGCACGACATCATGCTGCTTTCCGAGAAGGATACCGGGGCCTTGCAGGCGGTGGAACAGATGCACAAAGCGATCAATGTGCATGCTCAGCCAATGCTGCGTGAGCGCTGGGTGACGCTGTTTCAGGAGTGTGGTTTTAGCAAAGTCAGCTACGATAACGGTGCCATGACGCTGCTGACGCCACAAGGGCTGATTTATGATGAAGGCGTAGCGGGTGCGGCGCGCATCGTAAAAAACGCGCTGAAGAAAGAGAATCGCGACATGTTCTTCAACATGTTTCATACCTTCCGCCGCAATCGAAACCAGCTTAACTATATTGCGGTATGCAGTACCAAGTAGTGGCCGCATTCATTTTGATTGCGTCGCGGTAACAAGGAAAAAGCGTGTAAGGCAGGCGAAATCGTTTAACATACGTGACAATACGTTATCTTAACTGCGCTTTTTTATTGCGCTGGATTCCTTGTTACGGTGAACAATGCAGCCATTATCGCCGGGTGATATCCCGCTAAAGCACGCGACGCAGTTACCTCATTACAGCCAGCTAAAGCAACAGCAGTGCAGACGCGATCGTCGGAGTCTGGCACTGCTGTTGGCGTTTCTCGCACTTACGTTGATCGTCAGCCTGTGCGCGGGGGAACGTTGGATTTGGCCGACGGCCTGGCTGGATGACGCTCAGCAGCTCTTTGTCTGGCAGTTGCGTTTGCCCAGAACGCTGGCTGTGATGCTGGTGGGGGCGAGTCTGGCGATGTCAGGCACCGTGATGCAGGCCGTTTTTGATAATCCGCTGGCGGAACCCGGGCTGCTGGGCGTCGCCAATGGTGCAGGCGTGGCCTTAGTGTTGACGGTACTGCTGGGACAGGGATTGCTGCCTGTCTGGATGTTAAGCCTGAGCGCCATTGCTGGCGCGCTGCTGATTACCTTTCTGTTACTCCATTTTGCCCGTCGTCATATTTCCAATACCCGTTTATTGCTCATCGGCATTGCGCTCGGGATTATCTGTAGCGCGGTGATGACCTGGGCCGTCTATTTCAGTACCAGCCTCGATTTACGCCAACTGATGTACTGGATGATGGGCGGCTTTAGCGGCATTGACTGGCGGCACGGCTGGTTGATGTTGACGCTCTTGCCGCTGTTGCTGTGGCTAAGCCGGCAGGGCGCGGTACTGAACGGGTTGACGCTGGGCGAGATTCAGGCGCGTCAACTAGGCATTCCGGTCTATCGCTGGCGTACGATTCTCGTGCTGGTTATGGGCGTACAGGTCGGGCTGAGCGTGGCGCTGGCCGGCATCATCGCGTTTATTGGCTTGGTGATCCCACACATGTTGCGGCTGTGCGGGCTGACCGATCAACGCTATTTACTGACTGGATGTGCGCTGGCCGGCGGCGGCGTTCTGCTGCTGGCGGATACGGTCGCGCGCATTGCGCTGAGTTCAGCCGAGTTGCCGATAGGCGTGGTTACCGCTACGCTGGGATCGCCATGGTTTATCTGGCTACTATTGCGCAATCGACTGTAGCGATATGTCTTGTTCTATCCACTTTTGTTTATCAACTCTGTTTTATCACTGAAGGGAGCAAAACGATGAGCACTGAAATCTATGCTATTCCGCTGACCACCATTGATGGGAAAGCAACAACGTTTGAAACGTTTAAAGGGCAGGTGGCTTTAGTCGTTAACGTCGCCTCTCAATGCGGCCTGACTAAACAATACGACGCGTTGGAAAAGCTCTACGAAACCTATCGCGACAAAGGTCTGGTCGTGCTGGGATTCCCCTCCAATGAATTTGCAGGACAGGAACCGGGCTCGGAAGAAGAGATTCAGGAATTCTGCCGTGGGACGTTTGGCGTTCAGTTCCCGATGTTCAGCAAGATTGAAGTCAATGGCGAGAATCGTCACCCGCTGTACCAAGTGTTGATTCGCGAGCAGCCGGAAGCTAACGGGACCTGGAAAAGTGACTTTTTTGCCCGTTTGGTCAATAAAGGCCGTAAGCCTAAGAACCCGGAAGACATTCTGTGGAATTTCGAAAAATTCCTGGTGGATCGCGAAGGGCGCGTGATTGATCGTTTTGCGCCGGATATGGCACCTGACCATGACACCATCGTGAAAGCGATCGAAGAGGCGCTGGCAAAATAAGTGACGCAGCAGACTTCCCCCATATTACAGCTGTTGCAGGCCAGCGTCTTGCCGCGTTTGTCGCCGACGAGTGCGGAGTGCTATCGTGGTGAACTGTTGCACATCATCGGCCCGAACGGCGCAGGCAAGAGTACTCTGCTGGCAAGAGCGGCTGGCTTGCTGGCGGGGGAAGGAGAAGTCTGTCTGGCCGGCACGCCGCTGTCGCAGTATACGGCAGCGGATCTGGCCGTGCGGCGCGCCTATCTGGCACAGCAGCAACCACCGCTGGCGCTGATGCCGGTATTTCAGTATTGGCAACGGCATCAGCCGCCGCTGGCTCAGGAAGATGCGGTTGAAAAGGTGGTGCATTTTCTGGCGGAACGTCTGATGTTAACCGACAAGCTGGCGCGCCCGCTCACGCAACTGTCGGGAGGCGAATGGCAGCGCGTTCGGCTAGTGGCGGCGCTGTTGCAGATTTGGCCGACGATCAATCCGCACGCGCGTTTGTTGCTGCTGGACGAACCGACCAATAGCCTGGATGTGGCTCAGCAGGTAGCACTGGATTCGTTACTGAGTGAGCTCTGTGGTTTGGGCATCGTGGTCGTGGTTTGCGCACACGATCTGAACCACAGCGCCCATCATGCGGATCGCGTGTGGCTGCTGTCGGCTGGGGCGTTGGTGGCGCAGGGCGAGACGGCGGAAGTCATGCTGCCGGAGATACTGTCTCCTGTATTTGGTGTCGCGTTTCAGCGGCACGTGGTCGATGGCAGAAACTGGATCATCACGCGCAGCGCCTAGTGCCGCCAGAAAATGGCGTCGTTAGAAAATAGGAAAAATCGCCTTTACTTGCCAGTTACCCCGATTAAACGCTAAATTAATCCAATACCTAGCATTTTCAAACGCTAGAGGACGATGGCCTCGGCGGTTTTATGGTAATCGCGCATGATACGTTTACGATCAGCTTTGCCCCTACGATATGGTTTGCTCCTCGCCAGCCTGATTTTGGTCGGCTGTAGCAGTAGTCGGCATAATAATCCGCCGCCGAACGCGCGTCTGAGCGATTCGATTATGGTCATGGTGCAGCTAAACGACCAACTGGGGCAATGGTATAGAACGCCTTATCGCTATGGTGGGCTGGATCGTAACGGCGTTGATTGTTCCGGCTTCGTCTACCTGACGTTTCGCGATAGGTTTGGCATGCAGTTGCCGCGTACTACGGAAGCACAAACCGAACTGGGCGAGCGCGTTGACCGCGATAACCTGTTGCCGGGCGATTTAGTCTTTTTCAAAACGGGCAGCGGCAGCAGTGGCCTGCACGTCGGCATTTATGACAAAGACGACCAGTTTATTCATGCCTCCACCAGTCAGGGCGTAATCCGCTCATCGCTGGATAACGTGTACTGGAAACGGGCGTACTGGCAGGCCCGCCGCATCTAATCCCCCCCCCCTTTTTATTATGCTTACAGCACGGAGCTGCTCATGTCCTCTCTGCGTTTATTGATCTCTGGCTCTTACGATCCCTGGTTTAATCTGGCCGTTGAGGAGTGCATCTTTCGCCAGATGCCTACCACGCAGCGGGTACTGTTTTTATGGCGCAATGCGGAAACTGTAGTCATTGGCCGTGCCCAGAACCCGTGGAAAGAGTGCAATACGCGGCGGATGGAAGAGGATGGCATCAAGCTGGCACGACGCAGCAGCGGTGGTGGGGCGGTCTTCCACGATCTCGGCAATACCTGCTTTACCTTCATGGCGGGCAAGCCGGAATACGACAAAAGCGTCTCAACGCAGATTGTTCTGGATGCACTCAGTTCGCTGGGGTTAAAGGCTAGCGCCTCGGGGCGTAACGATCTGGTGGTGGAAACCGCGGACGGCGTGCGCAAGGTGTCCGGTTCTGCCTACCGTGAAACTAAAGATCGCGGTTTTCATCACGGCACGCTGCTGCTGAACGCCGATCTCAGCCGCTTAGCCGATTATTTGAACCCGGATGTTAAGAAGCTACAGGCAAAAGGAATTACGTCCGTGCGTTCCCGCGTCGCCAATCTGATGGAATTGCTGCCTTCTGTCGATCATCAGGTTATTAGTCAGGCGGTGACGCAGGCCTTCTTTGACTATTTCGGCGAACAGTGCGAACCGGAAATAATTTCGCCTTCTGCCTACCCGGATTTACCGGGATTCAGCGAACAGTTTGCGCGTCAAAGTAGCTGGGAGTGGAACTTCGGTCAGGCACCGGACTTCTCGCATTTACTCGATAATCGCTTTACCTGGGGCGGCGTTGAATTACATTTCGATGTGGAACGCGGCGTGATTGTTCGTGCGCAGATTTATACCGATAGCCTGAATCCGGCACCGTTAGAAGCACTCGCCTCCGCATTGCAGGGAACGGCATACCGCCCGGAAAACATGGCGGCCGCTTGTCAGACACTGATTACCGCTTTCCCCGAACAGCAAAACGAATTGCAGGAACTGGCCGATTGGCTGGAGCAGAGTTTGCGCTAATACGGCAGAACGGTATTTTTAGGAATAAATAGCACAACTATTAGAATCAGGGGATATGCGTTGAAGAAGACACTACTGACCGCGCTGCTATTAACAATCACGACGGCAACCTACGCCAATGATGGTTTCATCAAGGGCTTAGATGACCAACTGACGGCTTGTACTAACAAGGCTGAAAACACGTTAGCGACAAATGACTGCTTCAACATCGGCCTGAAGGCATGGGATACCGAGTTAAACAAGCAATACAAGTTACTCTTAGCTGACCAATCAGAAGAATTCAAAGCCAATTTGAAGAAGTCACAGGTTGCCTGGATCAAGTACCGCGATTCATACCTTGAAGCCATGCGGAGCTTCTATATGCAGCAAGACGGTACAATTTGGGGGATTGTCATGTCAGATGCTAAGTTACGTGTGACACGCGATAAAGCCATTGAGCTATATAAGCTACGCACCAGTACCGATCTGGAAGGGTGAAGGTTAAAACGATCAGAATGATTCGTTTTATTATCGAGTTCGGTGACCGCCAGAGCGGTCACGTTTAATAGAGAGGTAATGACACAGAATTATTTACAGAATATTAATTTCCTAATTAACATTTACCTGTGACATCAGCAACCCAAACCGTTACGGTATTCATTTCCGGGGTGTCATGATATTCAAGGGTTTCTGTGAGTAGCAATTTATTATCCTTAGTAATTAGCCATTGCTCCAAAGTCGTCATTCCTAATGCAGTGCTGTTTCCCACAAATGCATTTTTAGCAATAACTTCATACGCTATAGTCATATCAAAAGCGGATGAATTATCCTGTTTAATCTTGACCTTATCCCCAGTTATATCAATGTAAACGTTTCCTTTGCTGGCTCTGCTATTTTCTATAAATTGATATTTTGATCCATGCGAGGCGGTGTAACCTTTAAAGTCACCATTTACGATCCAGCATTGGGCATAAGATGACATAGAGAGCAACATCGAACATATAAATAAAAATCCTTTCATCATTGATTCCTTAAGTTGTTTAAAATCGACAGCATTATATATAAAAAAGCTAACTAATAAGGTGATTAAATGAGAAATCAATAATTTAGTACCTAACTCGGGAGTGAAGATGCTTCCTGAATCAGGGCGTGAATAATACCCCTGCGTTTCCTCCGTGTTAATTCGATTGCCATCCCTCTACACTTTCTGTTTACCCATCAGTCGTTGTGTGGTGAGCGCGTGGCTCTCTTCACTTGAACAGAGTGGTATTAGGGAGACAGGATGCAACAAACACCGTTATTCAATAATCACTATTTTCACCAGTTGCCGGGGTTTTATACCGCGCTACAGCCTACGCCGCTACATGGCGCTCGCCTGCTTTATCACAGCGAGGGATTGGCCGCGGAGCTTGGGCTGTCTTCCGACTGGTTTACGCCAGAACAGGATGCCGTCTGGAGTGGCGAGCGTTTGCTGCCGGGAATGGAACCGCTGGCGCAGGTTTATAGCGGCCATCAGTTTGGCATGTGGGCTGGTCAACTGGGTGACGGACGCGGCATCCTGCTGGGAGAACAACAGCTGGCGGATGGCCGCAGTATGGACTGGCATCTCAAAGGTGCGGGGCTGACGCCGTATTCGCGCATGGGAGACGGTCGCGCGGTACTGCGCTCGGCGATACGCGAATTTCTGGCTTCGGAAGCGATGCACCATTTGGGCATTCCCACCACGCGGGCGCTGACGATTGTCACCAGTACACATCCGGTCCAGCGTGAGCAGGAAGAAAAGGGCGCGATGCTGTTGCGCGTGGCGGAAAGCCATGTGCGTTTTGGTCATTTTGAGCACTTCTACTATCGCCGTGAACCGGAAAAAGTACGTCAATTGGCGGAGTATGTGATTGCCCGTCACTGGCCACAGTGGGAAAACGACGAGCGTCGCTATGAACTGTGGTTCGGCGATGTGGTAGAACGTACCGCCCGGCTGATTACACACTGGCAGGCCGTCGGGTTTGCGCATGGCGTAATGAATACGGACAACATGTCGATTCTGGGGCTAACCATCGACTATGGCCCTTATGGCTTTTTAGATGCCTATCAGCCCGATTTCATTTGCAATCACTCCGACCATCGCGGGCGCTACGCGTTTGACAATCAGCCCGCCGTGGGGCTGTGGAATCTGCATCGTCTGGCGCAGGCGCTGTCGGGGCTGATGGACACGGAAACGCTGGAGCGCGCGCTTGCCCGCTATGAACCGGCGCTGATGCAGCACTATGGCACGCTGATGCGCGCCAAACTGGGTCTCTTTACCGCGAGTACGGAAGATAATGACGTGCTGGTTGGGTTGTTGCGTCTGATGCAGCAGGAAGGCAGCGATTACACCCGTACGTTCCGCCTGCTGGCAGACAGCGAAAAGCAGGCATCGCACTCGCCGCTCCGTGATGAGTTCATCGACAGGACCGCGTTCGATAGCTGGTTTGCGACCTACCGCCAGAGGCTGATGCAGGAAGATCAGAGCGACGAAGAACGTCGCCAGTTGATGAATGCAACGAATCCGAAATATATTCTGCGTAATTATCTGGCGCAAATGGCGATTGAACGGGCGGAAAGCGACGACATTAGCGTGCTGACGCGTTTGCATCAGACGCTGTGCCAACCGTTTGATGAACAGCCGGAGAAGAACGATTTAGCGGCGTTACCGCCAGAGTGGGGCAAGCATCTGGAAATTTCCTGCTCCAGCTGAGCCGGAGCAGGGGGGACTTGGCTATTGCCGCAGATAAACCTGCGGAATGGTGTAGTCAGGGTGTGAACCGACGCTGAGATCGGCGCGATACCAGTGAGTCAGCGTGTCTGCCTGTAATACCTGTGCGGGTGTGCCTTGTGCGACCAGCTTTCCTTCGTGCAACAGCAGAATACGGTCGGCATACAGCGCCGCCAGATTCAGGTCGTGCAGGACGCAGCACACAGATAACGGCTGTCCGCGCGTAAGCTGCTTGAGCAGCCGCAAGAGGTGCTGCTGATGGTACAGATCCAGCGCCGAGGTCGGTTCATCGAGGAACAACCAACCCGGCGTCGGTTCTGGATGCCACAGCTGCGCCAGCACGCGAGCCAGTTGCACGCGCTGCTGTTCCCCGCCGGAAAGCTGGCGATAGTCGCGCGTAGCCAGTTCCAGACAGCCCGTTTGCGCCATGACCTGCTGAATCACATCATCATTTTTCGGGTAGCGACCATGAGGGGAACGCCCCATCGCAACGACATCCCGTACGCTAAACGCAAACGCCATACCGCTATGTTGACGCATCACCGCACGTGTTTTTGCCAGCGCGCCGGGCTGCCAGTGTGAGAAAGGCTGTCCGGCCAACAGGCACTCGCCTTCATCTGGCGTTAAATAACCGGTCAGTAAACGGAGCAGGGTCGATTTCCCCGCGCCGTTAGGGCCGATAATCGCGACGATTTCCCCGCTGTGCAATTCCAGAGAAACGTCATCCGTCAGATAACGGCCGTTGGCCTGAAAGCGTAGATGGCGTGCGACTAACGTCCGGTCGAGCGCTGAGTCAGTCATTGCCCCGTCCTTTATGCTGAACGATCAGCCATAAGAAATACGGCCCGCCAATCAGGCTACTTAACAGCCCCACGGGCATTTCCGCCGGAGCAAGCAGCGTGCGTGCCAGCGTGTCGGCAAACAACAGCAGACAGGCACCGCCGAGGATAGAACCGGGAATGAGCCAGCGATGGTCAGCTCCTAGATGCAAGCGTATCAGGTGCGGGATAATAAGCCCGACGAACCCGATCACGCCGCTCACCGCCACCGCGACACCTACCAGCAGCGAACTGAGCAACAACAGAATGTGCTTGGTGCGCTTCACGTTGACGCCAAGGTAATGCGCTTCTTCATCCCCTAACTGCAACAGGTTCAGACGACGTGCATAGTACAGCGTCGCGATCATCGCAGGGATGGTCAGCGTGCTGGCAACCAGCAGCATTGGCCACTGTGCCTGCCCGAGACTGCCCATGCCCCAGAGCGAAAACTGGCGCAGCTGTTGGTCGGTGCTGATGTAGGTCAGGACGCCGATTAGCGCGATACACAGCGCATTGAGCGCGATGCCTGCCAGCAGCAGCCGGGTTAACCCACCTTGTTCGGAACGGCTGAGGATGAAAATGATCGCGGTAATAGCCAGACTCCCCGCGAAAGCGGCGAACATCGGGCCATAAAGCGCTAGCAGAGGGGGAAGGCCGAGTGGCAGCACGATAGTTATCGCGACGCAGAGTGCGGCACCGCTGCTGATCCCAAGCAGACCGGGATCGGCGAGCGGATTGCGAAATAATCCCTGCATAATCGCGCCGGAACAGGCCAGCGCACCGCCGACGAGGATCGCCAGCAGCACACGAGGAACGCGGATGTTCAACCAGATATGCCAGATCGGATCGTCAAGCGGCGTTTGCCATAACATCTTGAGCGATAGGGTCAGTGCGCCCATGTTGGCGGCACCCACCATCAGTGCCACCATCAATAACAACAGCGCGATCAACCACGTGCGTGGGTGAAACCGTGACGTCATTTTATCGCTTCAGCTGTCTGACGCAGCGTCGCCATAAGCGTCGGGGTGTCGAGCGTAAAACCCAGCATCGCCATATCATCGACCACTAACAGACGCTTGTTCTTGCCAGCAGGCGTCAGTTCCAGACCGGGTAATTTCCAGACTTGTGCTTCACCGCCCAGCGTTTTCAGCCCCTGGCTGGAGATCAGAATCAGGTCCGGTGAGCTGGCAATCACGCCTTCCTGCGACAACGGCTGGTAACGTTCAACGTTCTGCATGGCATTCTTCAACCCGGCGTGGCGGATAATGGTGTCCGCCGGGGTGTTTTTGCCTGCTGCCATTGCGGTCATGCCGCCGTGGCTGAGAACGAACAGCACGTTCACCGGCAGCGGTGACGTTTTGACGGCTGCTAACTGCTGCTGATAGGTTTCTGTCAGCTTTTTACCTTCAGTGTCTTTACCCAGCGCTTGTGCAATGACGCCGATTTTCTGCGGCACCACATCCAGCGAAGGCTGAGCAGGAACGTGAATCACTTTGGTACCGCTGTCCGCCACCTGCTGCAAGATGAGCGAAGGTTGGGACAAATCGCTGGCGACCACCAGAGATGGTTTCATCGCCAGAATGCCTTCGGTATTGAGTTGGCGCATGTAGCCCACGTCAGGCAGTTTCTTCACGGCTTCCGGGTGCAGGCTGGTGCTGTCGCGTGCCACCAGATCTTTCTCCGCGCCCAGCGCATAGATAATTTCCGTGACGTCGCCGCCGATAGAAACGATACGCTCGGCAGCAGACACCCCCAGCGGGAGTGTCAATAGCAGGGGGAATAGCCAGTTTTTCATGCGGCGAGATCCTTGTATGGTTTCAGAGCATCAACCTGGTCGCGCCACTGCTGTTGTTCCGGCGTGCCTTCAGTACGTTGCCCAAAGAGTTGTGCAATTTGAGAGCCGTCTGCGGCATAGAGTTCGAGGCTGGTCACAATGCCGTCGGCCGTCGGTTTACGCGTGATCCAGCTTTCTGCGATCGCGCCTTCGATCAGATGCAGGGTGAAATCTTTATTAAAGATGTTAATCCACTCTGCATGTTGTTCCATACGCTCTACACGCTCAAGCGTACCGGTGAAGATTTGCACACAGCCACGGTTACCGACAAATACCATGATCTCGTTCTGATCTTCACGCGCGGCAAACAGAATCTGCGACAGCGCATCGTTATCTACACGGTAGGCCAAATCGTCAGCAACCGAGTTAAACGCCTGCTGGCGCGTCAGGTTATGGCGCTTGAGCAGAATGAAGAAATCATGCACGTCCGTCATCGCACGCCATTCCGCTTCAAGCTGAGGATTATGGGCAACAACCTGCTCGGCTGCTGCGCTGTTTGCTGGACGAAGCGCCAAGGCTGGATTTTCGCTGCTGGTAAACTTCTCAACAAATAACTGCCAGGCGGCCATGTCCGTGGTGTCAGTTGTGTAGACCTTCAGGATGGCATCACCCTGATGATCGAAAAATTGAATGCTCTGACGCTCACCGCGTGCGGTGTTTTCACGCATCGCAAAAGCGGAAGCCCATTGAGAAAGGAACAAACGCAGATCCAGCTCGCGTGGGTTGAGGATAAGGCCGGCATGCCCATCAAGCGTCTGGTTCTGATAGTAACCAGTATGCTCATGCACGGCGTATTCGTTACGTGTGATCGACTTGGTATTACCAACCTGCTCCAGCGCGCTTAACCAAACTTTGGCATCACCCTGTAGGCGCTGCGCATCGTGTCCGACACGGGCGTGGGTCAGTTCCGCTTCGCTGATGCCGAGTTGCGCAGCCAAATCGCGTGCGTATTTACGCGGATGTTCAACTTTCGCCTGGAGGTATTGTTGGTAAATGGACGTCTGCATCTCGTTCGTTCCCTTAATCGTTGTCGTATTAATTATAGCAATGAATGAGAATCATTTTCATGTAACAAAAACGCAACCTCAAGTGAAGTTTTCTTAATAAGTGGAATAAGAGGAATCGTAAGAGGTATTTACGTACTGCAGTTACATACGACGAGATAGCGGGATAAGCAGCGGGAAAGCAGGAAAACAGCTGGCACACTACCGGGGGAAGGTGAGTGTGCCAGCGTATATCGGATTAAAAACGGCTGTCGACGGCGTCCGCCAGACGTGCCAGCAGCGTTTCGGTGTCCTGCCAGCTCAGGCAAGGATCGGTAATGGATTGCCCATACGTCAATGCCAGAGGATTGATCGCTGGCTGATTGCCTTCAATTAAGAAACTCTCCGCCATGATGCCCACGATAGCGCGTGAACCGGCACGAATTTGCTGGCAGATATCATCGGCTACGTCGAGCTGACGGCGATGCTGTTTCTGACAGTTGGCATGACTGAAATCGATCACCAGATGCTCGGGCAACGAGAATTCACGCAGGTGAGCGCAGGCCGCGGCGATATCTTCCGCGTGGTAATTCGGCTTTTTCCCGCCACGCATAATAATGTGGCCGAACGGATT
Organism: Pectobacterium sp. S5; assembly: GCF_051707265.1. NCBI lineage: Bacteria > Pseudomonadati > Pseudomonadota > Gammaproteobacteria > Enterobacterales > Pectobacteriaceae > Pectobacterium > Pectobacterium sp. S5. Next base: position 440,652 of record NZ_JAULSZ010000002.1, on the reverse strand, counting down.
GCCCTGCGTTTTGTAGACCGACATGAAGCCCTGCTTATCCGGCGAGAGAAACATATGCTGGGCGCGAGCGGCACGAATGGCATCAACGGCGATACGTGTATTACCGTCCGTCCCGTTCTTGAAGCCGACAGGGCAGGACAGCGCAGAAGCCATTTCGCGGTGGATCTGGCTTTCGGTGGTTCTCGCGCCAATCGCACCCCAGCTAATGAGGTCGGCGATATACTGGCCGGTGACCATATCGAGGAATTCCGTCGCGGTCGGCAATCCAAGCTGATTGACGTCCAGCAGCAGGCGGCGCGCAATTTCCAGCCCTTCATTCACCTGAAACGTTCCATTGAGTGCCGGATCGGAAATAAGTCCCTTCCAGCCCACCACCGTGCGCGGTTTTTCAAAATAGGTGCGCATGACGATTTCTAGTCGATCCTGATACTGCGTGCGCAGCGCGGCCAGACGGCGTGCATAATCTAACGCGCTGTCGGTGTCATGGATCGAACAGGGGCCAATCACGACGAGCAGGCGGGGATCTTGACCGGTTAGAATGGCTTCAATGTTTTTGCGTGACGAGGTGACATTTTCGGCAACGGCAGGGGTAATCGGGAGTCTGGCGAGTAACGTTTGAGGCGTAACCAGACTCTCGATGCGCGCGCTCCGCAGTTCATCTGTTTGCAGCATGTTTTATCTCTGAATGCGGTCAAGCCGAAAACCTGCCGCCACCGCAATGAATGAACATGACGGTGTTTTCAGACAGCGTTTTCAGGCTATGTTTCCGACTAAAAGGTTGCTTCGCAGCGGCGAAATGCCGGGAAGTGATGGAGCACACAATAAACGAACTGGCGCACATTACAACCGCATCAGGATAAAAAATATCTCATGTACTAGTACATTCTTCGACTCATGCCGAGAATGTCGATGATTTTGGCGGAAATTTCCTCAACGGAATAATTGGTGGTATTGAGATATTTAATCTGGTGTTTGCGAAATAGCGCTTCAACTTCACTAAGTTCCATGCGGCACTGGCGCAACGAAGCATAGCGACTGTTGCCCCGGCGCTCTTCCCGAATGGCCGCCAGCCGTTCGGCATCAATGGTGAGCCCGAATAGCTTGTGCTGGAAAGGTTTCAACGCGTCGGGCAGGCGCAGGTTATCCATATCATCAGCAACAAAAGGATAGTTGGCGGCGCGAATGCCAAATTGCATCGCCAGATACAGGCTGGTCGGCGTCTTGCCGCAGCGCGACACGCCCAGCAGAATAACCTGTGCCTGATCGAGATTGCGCAGCGAGATGCCGTCATCGTGCGCCAGCGTATAGTCGATGGCGGCAATACGAGCGTCGTATTTGCTCAGGTTATTGGCCGTTAAACCGTGGGTGCGGTTGGCAATCGGTGTCGGTGGCGTGTTCAATTCTTCCTGCAAGGGAGCAACCAGCGCCTGTACGATATCCTGGCAAAACCCTTCGCTGCTGGTAATAATGTTACGCACGGTCGGCGTGACGATGGAATAAAACACCAGCGGTCGCACACCGGTTTGCTGATACAGCGTATTGATTTGCTCACACACGGCTTTGGCGCGCGCTTCACTTTCCACGAAAGGTAAGGTATAGCTAACCGTGTTCACAGGGAACTGGGACAGCACCGCATGGCCCAGTACTTCTGCCGTAATGGCCGTACCGTCCGAGACATAAAATACGCTTCTTTCCACATAACCCCCTGTTGATATTTTAGACAACCCGAACACGTTAACCTCGTCAAAAATTGCGTTTCAAGAATACTTTTATTAAAACGCCATTTCATTATCTTCATGATAAAGAATGCTAATCTTCTACGATATTGGATTTTTACCGCGTTAAGCAATCATTCGCCGTGAAATCAGTTTTTTTTCATAGGTTGATCGATTCACCTGTCCATGTTCATCAAAACGCTATGCTAACCTGATTGCGTTGAGGCGATTCTCAACCGAACTCTTTCATACCCTAATTGTATGCAGAAAGGATTATTTTCGATGTCCAATAACGGCCCTGATTTGCGTAATGTCCTTTGGTATAACCAGCTCGGTATGCACGACGTTGAAAGGGTGGGAGGTAAAAATGCCTCTCTGGGTGAAATGATCACCAACCTTTCAGGATTGGGCGTAGCCGTTCCCAACGGCTTTGCGACAACGGCGCAGGCGTTTAATGATTTTCTTAATCAAAGCGGGATTAACCAGCGCATTTATGAGCTGCTCGATCGCACCGACATTGACGATCTGAGCCAGCTGTCGAGCGCTGGTACGCAGATCCGCCAGTGGATTATTGATACGCCTTTCCAGCCAGAGCTGGAGCAGGCAATCAGTGACGCCTACCAGCAACTGGCTGACGGTGAGAAAGACGCCTCGTTTGCCGTGCGTTCTTCCGCCACGGCAGAAGATATGCCGGATGCGTCCTTTGCCGGTCAACAGGAAACCTTCCTGAACGTGCAGGGCATTGATGCGGTGATGGTGGCCGTGAAGCACGTATTTGCATCGCTGTTTAACGATCGTGCGATCTCCTATCGTGTACATCAGGGGTATGACCACCGTGGCGTGGCGCTGTCGGCGGGTGTGCAGCGCATGGTGCGGTCCGATCTGGCCTCTGCGGGCGTGATGTTTACCATTGATACCGAATCCGGTTTTGATCAGGTAGTGTTCATTACGTCGGCTTACGGCTTGGGTGAAATGGTGGTGCAAGGCGCGGTGAACCCAGACGAGTTCTATGTTCACAAACCGACGTTGCAGAACAACAAACCTGCAATTGTGCGCCGTAATATGGGATCGAAAAAAGTCCGTATGGTGTATGCCGCGAGCCAGGAACATGGCAAGCAGGTACGGATTGAAGATGTGCCAACAGAACAAACGACGCGTTTCAGCCTGACGGATGATGAAGTGCAGGCGCTGGCGCGTCAGGCACTGCTGATTGAAAAACACTACGGCCGTCCGATGGACATCGAGTGGGCGAAAGATGGTCATACCGGCAAGCTTTATATTGTGCAGGCGCGCCCAGAAACGGTTCGTTCTAACGGTCAGGTGATGGAACGTTACCACCTGCCAGCTAGCGGCACGGTGCTGGTGGAAGGCCGTGCGATCGGCCACCGCATCGGTGCGGGTGAAGTGAAAGTGATTCAGGACATCAGCGAGATGCACCTGATCAACGCAGGCGATGTGCTGGTAACCGACATGACCGACCCAGACTGGGAACCGATCATGAAGAAAGCGGCGGCGATTGTCACCAATCGCGGTGGACGTACCTGTCACGCGGCGATTATCGCACGCGAGTTGGGCATTCCGGCCGTCGTGGGCTGCGGCGATGCAACCGAGCGTTTGCGCAAAGGGCAGAAAGTGACCGTTTCCTGTGCGGAAGGCGACACGGGCTACGTGTATCAGGATCTGCTGGACTTCTCCGTGAAGAGTTCACAGATTGATGAAATGCCAGCACTGCCGCTGAAAATCATGATGAACGTGGGTAACCCTGACCGCGCATTTGATTTTGCCTGCCTGCCAAACGATGGCGTCGGTCTGGCACGTCTGGAATTCATCATCAACCGCATGATTGGCGTGCACCCGCGTGCGCTGCTGGAATTCGATCAGCAAGCCCCTGAAGTGCAACGTGAAATCAAAACGCTGATGCAGGGCTTCGACGACCCGGTGGAGTTCTACGTCGGTCGCCTGACGGAAGGAATCGCGACGCTGGCAGCCGCATTCTCACCAAAGCGTGTCATCGTCCGCCTGTCCGATTTTAAATCCAACGAGTACGCCAATCTGGTCGGTGGCGAGCGCTATGAGCCAGAAGAAGAGAACCCGATGCTGGGCTTCCGCGGTGCGGGTCGCTACGTGTCGCCGGACTTCAAAGCCTGTTTTGCGCTGGAATGCGAAGCCGTCAAACGCGTGCGTAACGTGATGGGCTTGAAGAACGTCGAGATCATGATCCCGTTCGTTCGTACCGTGGCACAAGCGGAAGCGGTGGTGGCTGAACTGGCGAATCAAGGTTTGCGCCGTGGCGAAGACGGTCTGAAAATCATCATGATGTGCGAAATTCCGTCCAACGCGCTGTTGGCCGATGAATTCCTGCAACACTTTGATGGCTTCTCTATCGGCTCAAACGACATGACACAGCTTGCGCTAGGTCTGGATCGTGATTCCGGCGTGGTATCGTCGCTGTTTGATGAACGTAACGATGCGGTGAAGGCGCTGCTGTCGATGGCGATCAAGGCCGCCAAGAAACAGGGCAAATACGTCGGTATCTGCGGTCAAGGTCCGTCAGATCACGAAGATTTCGCGATCTGGCTGATGGAGCAGGGCATCGATAGCCTGTCGCTTAACCCGGACACCGTGGTGCAAACCTGGCTGAATCTGGCTGAGCACAAGTAATCAGTACTGTGAATGCCTGATGTGTGTAGCCATCAGGCATTCAGACTGTTGAAACCGTATTTACGGAATGAGAACGGTGGTAATGGAATAGAAGAGTAAAGCGTTTGCGCCATGGATGGCGCAACCCGAGCGTACAGGGACGTATTCACAGCGTCTTTACGATCTATCCATTACCACCGCTCGGCCGCCGCCGATCGCAAGCCGTGCTGAAAATCACGGTGCCGCAATCAGGAAGGATTTAAACTGTGGTGTCATCACCGCGCTAAAGCCCTTATCCGTTTTGGTAATCAGATAAACCGCTAGCCCCTGCTGTTCTGCCAGTTTCAACGCCTTCTCTGTTCCCAACACCATCAAACCGGTATCCCAGCCATCCGCTTCCAGCGCGGTTGGTGCAATCACGGTTGCAGAAACCAGCTGATGAGTAATCGGTCTACCCGTCTCGGGATCGATAACGTGCGAATAGCGCTTGCTGTCCTCTTCAAAATAATTCCGATAGCTGCCGGATGTGCTGATTGCATAACCCTGCAAATTCACCGCCGCCTGTGCCGCATTTTCCTGATCCGTGGGTTTCTGAATCGCCACACGCCACGGCGTACCCTCGGCGTTCACCCCACGGCTGGAAACCGCGCCACCGACGGAAACCAGATAATTGGTGATCCCTTTACGTGTCATTAGCTGCGCGAGAACGTCGGCGCCGTATCCTTCGCCCAGTGTGGAGAGATCGACATACAAACCTGGGAGATCTTTCTGAATCCATTCTCCCTTTTCGTCACCGATCAGTTTCAGGTGACGCAGCCCGACATTTTGCCGCGCTACATCGATCTGCTGTTGGCTGGGGATCCGTGTCGGCTGCTTATGCGGGCCGAATCCCCAAAGATTAACCAACGGGCCGACGGTGATATCCATCGCACCGTGCGTGGCTTTACCGATACGCAGCGCGGCCAGAATGATATCTGCCATGCCATTGCTGATGGGCTGGGGATCCGTTCCTCGGTACTGGTTAAAACGCGACAGGACTGAATCGTCACGGTAGGTAGAAATATCGTCATTGGCCTGCTCCAGCAGGACATCGATTTCCCGTTGCAGCTGCGTTTTGTCTTCGGTGACGTCGCCGCTAATTTTTACGCTGTAAAACGTCCCCATGGTTTTGCCTTCAATGGTCAACAAAGGCCGCTGTGTCGTAGGCGTTGGGTTATCGCAGGCTGTCAGAAGGCTGAATAAGCCACAGAGTAGCACTCTCTTCGCGGCAAGAGGCATCATGAAAAACTCCTGAAAAACTGAACTAAGGGTAGGCAGACAGGAGAGTAACAAAAAAGGGATGAAGCGTAATTGAATGGAAGACAAATGAAAGGAAAAAAAAGGCCCATCTCAGGGGATGGGCAAAGACTACACACAGCAATTCGTTACTAACTCTGACGAGGAGGAAACCTCATTGACAAACAGTAGGTTAATACTAGCTCCGGTATTTATCCTATGGATTATGCCCTATTCAGTCATTAAGAATCATCCTAATAGTTAATTATCTTTTAAGAATTGGCTTCTCGGAGTTTTTACATTGTCAATAATATTGATGCATTAGAGAAATGATATCAAAATTTTTAGGACTAATCCCTAGGAATAGAGGGTTAATCATTAGCTATTTTTACCTATTGAAAAAGTAAGGGAATGATAGCGCCGAAAAATAGTGTCAAAACCGTGCACGAAAGATAATGGCGGAGAAGCGGTGCGAAGAGAGGGAATGCGTGGGCGGCGTACCGCCCACGGGAAGAGAAAACGGTGATTACCGGTCTTACTCTTTATCTGGCGTGTTAGACGTATTAACGGAAAGGATGTTTTGTGGCTCGGGGATTTCACGCATCCAGGCAAACAGCAGACGATAGGAAACGGCAAGGACGACCGGGCCAATAAATATCCCTATCATGCCAAATGCCAGCAATCCGCCAATCACGCCGGAAAGAATCAACAACATAGGAAGATCGGCGCCCATTTTGATTAATACTGGGCGGATAACGTTATCGATGGTGCCAACGACGCAGCTCCAGACCAGCAGGATGGTGCCCCAGGTGTTATCGCCCGTCCAATACAGCCAGATAATGGCAGGAATCAATACCGGAAGCGGCCCTAACTGTGCCAGACAACACAGAAACATCAGCACGGTTAATAGCGTGGTGTAAGGAATTCCAGACAGCCCCAGACCAATTCCGCCTAACACCGATTGCACGATGGCCGTTACCACCACGCCCAGTGCGACGGCGCGAATTGATTGCGCTGCCAGAATCACAGCGGCATCGCCGCGCTCCTGTCCCAGCCGGATAGCGAAATGTCGCACGGCCTTCGCAACGGCTTCACCTTTGTAATACAGCAGAGCGCTGAAGATCAGCATCAGGGAACAGTGCATCAGAAAGCGCCCGACATGCGCCGCCTGTGCAACCAACCAGGTTGCGGTTTTACCAAAATAGGGCTGCACCTTGGCGAAAAGACCGCTGCCGCCGCTTTGCAACAGCGTCTGCCAGCTGTTGAATAATTTCTCACCGACTAAAGGAATGGACGTCAGCCACTCCAGCGCTGGCGGCGAAAAGTTTTCCTGTCTGGCTCCCCAGCTCATTAGCGCCGAACTGTTCTCCACCACGCTACTCACAAGAACGGCAATCGGGACAATAAATAGCAGGATGAGCAGCAGCGTCATAACGAGCACGGCGAGAGAACGTCTCCCCCATAATAGTGCCTGAAATTTAATCAGCATCGGCCAGGTGGCAATAACCACCATACACGCCCAGGCGAATCCCAGAATAAAAGGCTGTACCACCCAAAAACAGGCAATAATCATGATGGTAATAAACACCAGACTGAACAGGATTCTGGCCAGATCAAATCGTGGTGGCTGGGAATATTTGCTCAATGAATCGTTCCTCAATAGCAAAAGAAAGGGCTTAGGCGAGGTTGCTTGGGTGAAGCCATGTAGTCACGAGCCATCATGAGATATTTCCGAGGGTTTTGACAGCGTGTTGAACATTTTGTTGGTGAAACGGCCATTAGCCAACACGCTGTATGTTTTTGCCGATCCGAGAGCGCACACGATTGCGAAATGTGATAAAACGTGATGTCCCCGATGACAGAGCGGCTATATCGGGCTCTTCACAGGCATATCACGACATATTGGCAAACACATCATGTACGGACAGGGTCAAAAAATAATGATCCCACAGATCACGCAATCTCCCGGGCTGGTCCAGCCGGTGCTTAATTTTCTGGAAGCATTGAAGAAAAACGGATTCACAGGCGATACGGCGACCAATTATGCCGATCGTCTGACGATGGCAACGGATAACAGCATCTATCAACTTTTGCCGGATGCGGTGGTTTTCCCCCGTTCAACCGCTGATGTCGCGATCCTCTCACGGCTGGCGGGCGATACGCGTTTTTCAGGGCTGACCTTTACTCCACGCGGTGGCGGGACAGGAACGAACGGGCAGGCGCTGAATCGCGGCATCGTGGTCGATATGTCGCGTTATATGAATCGCATTCTGGAGATCAATCCTGAGAAAGGCTGGGTGCGCGTCGAAGCGGGCGTCATTAAAGATCAGCTTAATCAATACCTGAAGCCTTATGGTTATTTCTTCGCCCCCGAGCTGTCGACCAGTAACCGGGCGACGCTGGGCGGCATGATCAATACCGATGCCTCAGGGCAAGGTTCGCTGGTGTACGGTAAAACTTCAGACCATGTGCTGGGGCTGCGTGCGGTGCTACTGGGCGGCGAAATGCTGGATACGCAGGCGATGCCGATAGAACTGGCAGAGAAGCTGGCGTTAGAAGATTCCGCCATCGGCCGTATTTACCATACGGTGCTGCACCGCTGTCGCGAACAGCGTGCGTTGATTATCGACAAATTCCCTAAGCTGAATCGTTTTCTGACGGGTTATGACCTGCGTCATGTGTTCAGCGACGATCTCCGCACCTTTGACCTGACGCGTATTCTGACCGGGGCGGAAGGCACGCTGGCGTTTATCACCGAAGCGAAGCTCGATATCACGCCGCTGCCGAAGAGCCGTCGTCTGGTCAATATCAAATACGACTCCTTCAACTCCGCGTTGCGCAATGCGCCGTTCATGGTGGAAGCGAAGGCGTTATCCGTTGAAACCGTGGATTCCAAAGTCTTAAACCTTGCCCGCGAAGATATCGTCTGGCATTCCGTCAGCGAACTGATTACCGATGTGCCTAATCAGGAAATGCTCGGCCTGAATATCGTTGAATTCGCAGGTGATGATGAAGCACTGATTAACGGGCAGGTCGACTCGCTCTGTCAACGGCTGGATACGCTGCTGGCAAGCGGAGAAGGCGGGGTGATTGGTTACCAAACCTGTAACGATCTGGCCGGAATCGAGCGTATTTATGCCATGCGGAAAAAAGCCGTCGGGCTGCTGGGCAACAGCAAAGGATTGGCGAAGCCGATTCCGTTTGCGGAAGATACTTGCGTGCCGCCACAGCATCTGGCGGATTACATCGAAGAGTTCCGCGCGCTGTTGGACAGCCATAACCTGACGTACGGCATGTTCGGTCATGTGGATGCAGGGGTGCTGCACGTTCGTCCGGCGCTGGATATGTGCGACCCGCAACAAGAAATGCTGATGAAACAGCTTTCTGACCAGATTGTTGCGTTGACGGCCAAATATGGCGGTCTGCTGTGGGGTGAGCACGGTAAAGGCTTCCGCGCCGAGTACAGCCCTGAATTCTTTGGGCCGGAACTGTATGCCGAACTGCGCCGTATCAAGGCCGCGTTCGACCCTGATAACCGACTTAATCCCGGTAAGATTTGTGCGCCGCTAGACGTGGATGCGCCGATGATGAAAGTCGATGCAGTCAAGCGCGGCACGTTCGATCGCACGATCCCGCTGACGGTGCGCACGGCGTTCCGTGGCGCGATGGAATGTAACGGCAATGGTCTGTGCTTTAACTTTGATGCCCGTAGCCCAATGTGCCCGTCGATGAAAATCAGCGGTAACCGGATTCATTCCCCGAAAGGTCGTGCGACGCTGGTGCGTGAATGGTTACGCCTGCTGGCAGAGCAGGGCGTCGATCCCGTAGCGCTGGAAAAAGCGTTGCCGCAGCAGAAACTGAGCCTGCGCGCCTTTATCCAGAAGACCCGCAATACCTGGCAGGCGAAGCAAGGGGATTACGATTTCTCGCACGAAGTCAAAGACGCGATGTCGGGCTGTCTGGCGTGTAAAGCCTGCTCAACGCAGTGCCCTATCAAAATTGACGTGCCCGGTTTCCGTTCTCGCTTCCTGCAACTTTACCACACGCGCTATTTGCGTCCGGTGCGTGACTATCTGGTTGCCGGTGTCGAAAGCTATGCTCCACTGATGGCGCGCAGCCCGAAGACGTTTAACTTCTTCCTGAAAATGCCGCTGCTGAATAACCTGAGCCGCAGCCAGATCGGCATGGTTGATCTGCCCCTGCTGTCATCGCCATCGCTGCGCCAGCAATTTGCAGGACACAGTGGCGTCAACACCACGCTTGAGCAGTTGGAACAGTTGCCGGAAGCGGAACGCCAGCAGTACGTGTTAATCGTGCAGGATCCGTTTACCAGCTATTACGATGCGCAAGTGGTGGCAGATTTCGTCCATCTGATCGAAAAACTGAAGCTGAAGCCCGTCCTGTTGCCGTTCTCGCCGAACGGGAAGGCGCAACATATTAAAGGCTTCCTGCAACGTTTTGCCAAAACGGCGTCGAAGACGGCAGATTTCCTGAACCGCGTCGCCAAACTGGGAATGCCGATGGTAGGCGTCGATCCGGCGCTGGTGCTGTGCTATCGCGACGAATACCGCGAAATTTTGGGCGAGAAGCGTGGCGATTTTCAGGTGCAACTGGTGCATGAATGGCTAGTGACGGCATTGGCAGACAGCACGCCGCAGCCTGCCACGGGTGAATCCTGGTATCTGCTGGGGCACTGTACGGAAACCACGGCGCTGCCGATCAGTACGAAACAGTGGTCCGATATCTTCTCGCGCTTTGGTGCCAAACTGGAGAATGTCAGCGTTGGCTGCTGCGGCATGGCGGGAACCTACGGGCATGAAACCAAGAACCTCGCTAACTCGCAGGGAATCTATGCGCTGTCCTGGCAGCAGGTGTTGCAGAAGTTGCCGCAGAAACGCTGCCTGACTACGGGCTATTCATGCCGCAGTCAGGTGAAACGCATGGAAGGCAGCGCATTGCGCCATCCGCTACAGGCCTTGCTGGAGATTATCTGATGCTATGGAAACGACAGGTTACGCTTGAGCAGCTTAACGAACCGAGCCAAACGTGTATGGTGGGTCATGTCGGTATTCGTTATACCCATATCGCGGAGGATTCTCTGGAAGCGGTGATGCCAGTGGATTCTCGCACGCGTCAGCCATTTGGCTTATTGCACGGCGGTGCATCTGTCGTGCTGGCGGAATCGCTGGGTTCCGTCGCGGGCTATCTGTGTTCTGAAGGCGATCAGCAGGTGGTGGGGCTTGAAATTAATGCTAATCATCTGCGAGCCGTGCGCGAAGGGGAAGTGCGTGGCGTGTGTCGTGCGCTTCACGTTGGCCGCCGTAGTCAGGTGTGGCAGATTGAGATTTTTGATAATCAGAATCGCCTGTGCTGCATTTCGCGTCTGACGACGTCGGTCATTACGCCGTAAACATCAAGCACGAAACCAGATTGCTGGCCGGTCTGGTTTCGTGGTTCTGGGAAAACATTGCTCTTCAGGGGAGAAACGGCACGCGCTTAACGAAGTCGGTCTGAAACGCGGTTGCTTTATCCCACGAGCCTTGCATGCTTAACTGATGGCAAATCGACTTCAGCGTGTTACGGGCAAAGTAGTAACTTTGCACTCGAAAGAGGTGGCAACGCCCTTCATTATTAATCTCTTTAATCAACCGATTATGCAGTTTGACCAGCGCATGCAGATAGCTGTCGTCATCGCCATTTCTCAAACAGAGTTCAACCATGTCCATGCAGGCGTTATGATAGCGACGTAAATGGTCAATATTGCTTCCCGGACGGTTCAGGCGAGCTTCCGCCATATAGAAATCAACGGTGGCATCGCGAATCTGAAATTTATATTCGTCAATTTGGTGGTGCAGCCAGGCATTCATGGAAAGCATGGTTATCGACCCTGAATATTAAATGATAATCATTATCATATTAATAAAAAAGGCCATGATCAATGGGTAAAATGTGCTTTAGCGTTAAAAGTCCGATCGGAAATCACATAAATCTTCATATACCTTCCCTCTTTTACAAATAGGTATTGTCGATAAATGTTATAATAATGATAACGAGATGATAATTTTTACCTTCCCGAAAGGGACAGGGGTGATGAATTTAATTCATTTATTATCAATTGGTTAGTTGATTTTTTGCCGCATTGTTTGACGCGTCAGAGACGTGTAAAATAGCGCTATTGGCTCGTTAAAAACCGAAATGTTACGAATAGCCCTGCGAAACAAGAGGTTGAAGCTAGTTTCATTATCACTAACATTAGGGGAAACCAGCCTAAAACTGGTACCACACGCAATGAGGTATTCCATATGCAAGCGGAAAATGTAGGGACGTTTTCACTGGATGAAAATGTCTGGCAAGGATTGACGCTGACCGACAGCGCCGTGAAGCAGATTAAGAATCTGATGAAGCAGGATGACGCCGTGCAAGGACTACGGCTCGGCGTTAAACAATCAGGCTGTGCAGGATTTGGCTATGTGCTGGATCTGGTACAGGAGTTCGAGACCGACGATCTGGTATTCGAACGTGATGGCGCAAAACTGTATGTCCCATTGAAGGCGATGCCTTTCATTGACGGCACAGAACTTGATTTCGTCCGTGAAGGGCTGAATCAGATATTCAAGTTTAATAATCCCAGAGCGCAGCATGCTTGTGGATGTGGCGAAAGCTTTGGCATTTAAGTGATGAAAAATTATGGCACGTAGCACGGTAGATGTACCTGATGATGTCCAGATCTGGATGGGTGATGGACGCTATAAAGAAGGTTTCTTCACGCAGTTGGAAACCGATGAGCTGGCGCACGGCATCAACGAAGATGTCGTACGGGCGATCTCGGCGAAGCGTAACGAACCTGAGTGGATGCTGGAATTCCGTCTCAATGCCTTCAAAGCGTGGCTGGAGATGGAAGAACCGCATTGGCTGAAAGCCCATTACGAGAAACTGGACTATCAGGACTATAGCTATTATTCCGCGCCTTCCTGCGGTAACTGCGATGACAGCTGCGGCTCTGAGCCCGGTGCCAAGCAGCAATCCGGGATTACGGACGTGAATAATTACCTGACCAGCGAAGTAGAGAATGCGTTTAATCAGCTGGGTGTTCCTGTCCGTGAAGGCAAGAAAGTCGCGGTCGACGCGATTTTCGACTCCGTCTCTGTTGCGACCACGTATCGGCATGAGCTGGCTGAAAAAGGCATTATTTTCTGCTCATTCAGCGAAGCGATTCAGGAACATCCCGATCTGGTGCGTCAGTATCTCGGTACAGTCGTCCCAGCGAACGACAACTTCTTTGCGGCGCTGAACTCGGCGGTTGCCTCCGACGGCACGTTTGTGTACATCCCGAAAGGCGTGCGCTGCCCGATGGAACTGTCGACGTATTTCCGCATCAACGCGGCGAAAACCGGTCAGTTCGAGCGTACGATCCTGATCGCCGATGACGACAGCTACGTCAGCTACATCGAAGGCTGTTCCGCGCCGGTTCGTGACACCTACCAGCTGCACGCCGCCGTGGTGGAAGTCATCATCAACAAGAATGCCGAAGTGAAATACTCCACGGTGCAGAACTGGTTCTCCGGTAAAGATGACGCAGAAGGCGGGATTCTGAACTTCGTGACCAAGCGAGCGCTGTGTGCAGGCGAGCATTCAAAAATGTCATGGACGCAGTCAGAAACTGGCTCAGCGATCACCTGGAAATACCCGAGCGTTATTCTGCGCGGTGACTACTCCGTGGGCGAATTCTTCTCTGTCGCGTTGACCAACGGTCGTCAGCAGGCCGATACCGGCACCAAGATGATTCACATCGGTAAAAACACCCGTTCGACCATTATCTCTAAAGGGATTTCCGCCGGGCGCAGTGAGAACACCTACCGTGGTCTGGTGAAGATCATGCCGAGCGCAACCAACGCCCGTAACTTCACCCAGTGTGACTCCATGCTGATCGGCAGCGAGTGCGGCGCGCACACCTTCCCGTATGTGGAAGTGCGCAACAATACTGCGCAGTTGGAGCACGAAGCGACGACCTCGAAAATCGGTGAAGACCAGCTGTTCTACTGTCTGCAACGCGGTATCAGCGAAGATGACGCCATCTCGATGATCGTGAACGGATTCTGTAAGGACGTCTTCTCTGAATTGCCGCTGGAATTCGCGGTAGAAGCACAAAAGTTACTGGCGATTAGCCTGGAACACAGCGTGGGTTAATTCGGCGGTTACCGGGATTTTCACAGAGAATAATGAGAATCATCGGTCCCGGAATTCATTAAGCGCCCGCCACATTGGGCGTTGGAAGGAATAAGCATGTTAAGCATCGAAAATTTAAAAGTCAGCGTAGAAGGCAAAGAGATCATCAAAGGGCTTAATCTCACCATTAAGCCAGGTGAAGTTCACGCAATTATGGGCCCGAATGGCTCAGGAAAAAGTACGCTCTCCGCGACGCTGGCTGGACGCGAAGAATATGAAGTGACCGACGGTTCGGTCAGCTTCAAAGGGAAAGATCTGCTGGAATTGTCCCCAGAAGATCGTGCGGGCGAAGGCGTCTTTATGGCGTTTCAGTACCCTGTCGAGATCCCCGGCGTCAGCAACCAGTTCTTCCTGCAAACCTCCGTTAACGCGGTGCGCAAATACCGCGAGCAGGAACCGCTGGATCGCTTTGACTTCGCCGACTTTATCGAAGAAAAGATCGCGCTGTTGAATATGCCAGAAGATTTGCTGACCCGTTCGGTCAACGTAGGCTTCTCCGGCGGCGAGAAGAAGCGTAACGACATTCTGCAGATGGCGGCGCTGGAGCCGGATCTGTGCATTCTGGATGAAACCGACTCAGGTCTGGACATCGATGCACTGAAAATCGTCTCTAACGGCGTGAACTCCCTGCGCGATGGCAAACGTTCGTTCATCATCGTCACGCACTACCAGCGTATTCTTGATTACATCAAACCGGATCACGTCCACGTTCTGTATCAGGGTCGTATTGTGAAATCTGGTGATTTCTCGCTGGTGAAACAGTTGGAGGAGCAAGGCTATGGCTGGCTTACCGACGAGCAATAAGACGAGCGATAACGCGACGGGTAAAACCAGCATCGCACAGAAACAAGAGCAGGCGCTGCAGCAATGGCATGGTCTGTTTGAACGTGATGTGTCGCGCCGTTCTGAAGGGGCGAACCAGCACTGGCAGGATGTGGTGCGCCTTGGCTTACCGAACCGTAAGCATGAGCACTGGAAATACACGCCGCTGGATGGCTTGCTGAGCAACGAATTTGTCGCACCACAGGCACCGTCTCTCGATCGTGCGGCGGTAGACGCCTTGGCCTTAGCGGTGGATAGCTGGCGTCTGGTGTTTGTCGATGGCGTATTCAACGCCGAACTCAGCGACAGCGCCTGGGGCCCTTATCAAGTTGACGTACAGGCGGCGCATGCGCATGGCGTGCTGCCTGCGGCCATCCAGTCTGAAGTGTTCCTGCACCTGACCGAAAGTCTGGCTAGCACCAGTACGCTGATTCGTCTGGCTGCCGGCCAGCAGGCGGAAAAACCGCTTTACCTGTTGCACATCAGCAGTAGCCAGGAAGCCGCGTTGAACACGGTTCACCATCGTCATCATTTGAACGTCGAACGTGGCGCGAGCGCGGAAATTATCGAGCACTACGTCAGTCTGGATGAGCATGCGCACTTTACTGGCGCACGCCTGACGGTGAATGCGGCGGAAAATAGCCAGGTTAGCCACTATAAGCTGGCGTTTGAAGCGGCGGCGGGCTACCACTTCGCGCATAACGATCTGGTGCTGGCGCGTGATGCTCGGGTTCGTAGCCACAGTTTCCTGCTGGGGGCGGGGCTGACGCGTCACCACACCAGCGCCCAGTTGAACGGCGAAGGTACCAATCTGTCCATGAACAGCCTGATCCTGCCGGTTGGCAGCGAAGTGTGTGATACGCGAACGTATCTGGAACACAATCAGGGCTATGGCGAAAGCCGCCAGTTGCATAAAGTCATCGTCAACGATCGCGCCAGAGCGGTGTTTAACGGCATGATCAAAGTTGCGCCGCATGCGCTGAAAACTGACGGACAGATGACTAACAACAACCTGCTGCTGGGGCGACTGGCTGAGGTTGATACCAAGCCGCAGTTAGAAATCTACGCAGACGACGTGAAATGCAGTCACGGTGCCACTATTGGCCGTATGGACGAAGAGCAGCTGTTCTATCTGCGTTCTCGTGGTATTACGCAGCAGGATGCGCAACAGATGATCATCTTCGCCTTTGCGGCGGAAGTCACAGAAGCGATTGAAAACGAGTCTCTGCGAGATGTGGTTCTGGAACGTATCGCGCAGCGTTTGCCAAACGCGCTGGCGAATGCCGGCAAGGCGGTATGATGAGTTATCCTATTGAACGGGTTCGTGCCGATTTCCCGTTGCTGGCAAGCGAGGTTAACGGCCAGCCGTTAGCCTATCTTGATAGCGCCGCGAGTGCGCAAAAACCGCACGCGGTTATCGATCGCGAAGCCGAATTCTATCGCCATGAATATGCTGCTGTGCATCGCGGTATTCACACGCTGAGCGCACAGGCGACCAGCGCGATGGAAGCCGTGCGCGAGAAGGTCGCCGCCTTTATCAATGCGGCCTCAGTGGAAGAGATTGTTTTCGTCCGCGGGACGACGGAGGCCATCAATCTGGTGGCTAACAGTTATGGTCGCGCTTTCATTCAGCCGGGCGACAACCTGATCATCACCGAGATGGAACACCATGCGAATATCGTTCCCTGGCAGATGCTGGCGGAAGCGCGTGGCGTTGAGGTTCGCGTATTGCCGCTGGCCGAAGATGGCTCTCTGGATGTCGCACAGCTTCCTGCATTGCTGGACGAACGTACTCGCCTGCTGGCGGTGACGCAGATCTCTAACGTGCTCGGTGCGCTCAACCCGGTGAAGGCCATGATCGCGCAGGCAAAAGCCGCTGGTGCGGTTACGTTGGTCGATGGTGCGCAGTCGATTATGCATCAGACGGTCGATGTGCAGGATCTGGACTGTGATTTCTTTGTCTTTTCAGGACATAAAATCTACGGCCCTTCGGGTATTGGCGTGTTATACGGCAAACGTGACCTGCTTCAGGCCATGCCGCCGTGGGAAGGCGGCGGGGCGATGATTCGTCAGGTTAGCCTGCGTACGGGCACCACCTATGCCGATTCGCCGTGGCGCTTTGAAGCCGGTTCGCCCAATACGGGCGGTATTATGGGCTTAGGTGCCGCACTGGATTATGTGACGGCGCTGGGGCGTGAAGAGATTCAACGTTATGAATCCTCGCTGATGCAGTATGCGCTGGAAGCGCTCACGCAGGTGCCCGATCTGACATTGTACGGGCCTGCTGAACGCCACGGCGTTATTGCATTTAACCTTGGGCAGCACCACGCCTATGATGTCGGAAGTTTCCTCGATCGGTACGGTATTGCGATTCGCACCGGCCACCATTGCGCGATGCCGCTAATGGAACACTACGGTGTTCCTAGTATGTGCCGCGCCTCGCTGGCCGTTTATACTACACGCGAAGAAATTGACCGGCTGGTTGCCGGATTGCAACGTATCCATCGATTGCTGGGCAGTTAAGCGCCGCGCGCGGATCTGTTCGGGGAGAAAAACATGGCGAGTCTGCCAGAACCGCAGAAACTGGCGCGCAACTTTGCGCGCTGTAATGACTGGGAAGAAAAATATCTTTATGTCATCGAGTTAGGGGAGCGTCTTGACCCTCTGCCCGACGAGTGGCGTAATCCAGACAACCTGATTTCAGGGTGCCAAAGTCAAGTTTGGATTGTGACACAGCCCGATGAACAGGGCGTTATCACCCTGCACGGCGACAGCGATGCCGCGATTGTGAAGGGGCTGATTGCGGTGGTGTTCAGCCTGTATCAGGGGCTGACAGCGCAGGAGATTGTTGAGCTGGACGTGCGGCCATTCTTTGAATCGCTGGCGTTGAATCAACACCTGACGCCATCCCGTTCTCAGGGGCTTGAGGCGATGCTGCGCGCGATTCGTGCGCACGCCGCCGCACTGCTTTAATTTTCTTCCCTGTTTTCTGCTTTCCTGAAGTATAAAAAAGCGCTGTGACGGAAAAAAACGTCCAGCGCTTTTTTGTTTTTTCATTTACTGATTTTTACCAACGGCACGTTATTGTTTTTTGGTAGATTTATTAACTCGCTGATATTTCAGAATTCGTCCCGTATATTTATTTCTCATTAAATTTTATGCTGACTCTGCTTTGTAAAGAATTGAATATCAATGCTTTGATTTTTAAATAAAATATTCTTTTGTTACAACAATGCTAATATATACCCACGCTCGGTGGATAGGGGCAACAATAGCCGCATGACACCAGATATCCCCGAACCATTCAGGTTGCAAAAACGCGAATGCACAGGCAGCTTGAGGTATGACGGGGTAAACAGGGTATAGCCAACCGGATACCGCATTCTGGGTACAGAACCGGATGTCGTTGATAAATTACTTATGTTAGTTGTGATGTAGGGAACCTAATATGAAACGCGCGTTAACTTTACTTGGTATGGCCTTCGCGGCATACCTGACCAGCACCGCCGCTACCGCGACGGAATACCCGCTACCACCACCCAATAGCCGCCTTATCGGTGAGAATATCGCTTATACGGTCCCCAATGATGGTCGTCCGCTGGAAGCTATCGCGGCGGATTTCAAAATTGGCCTGTTGGGCATGATGGAAGCGAATTCAGGCGTCGATCCTTACTTGCCGACAGCAGGTTCCACGCTCACGATCCCGACGCAAATGCTGCTGCCGGATACCCCGCGCGAAGGCATTGTGGTCAATTTGGCGGAACTGCGCCTTTACTACTACCCGAAAGGGAAGAATACCGTCATCGTTTACCCGATCGGCATTGGTCAGCTGGGGCGTAATACGCCACTGATGACGACCAGCGTAAGCGAGAAGCGTGAAAATCCGACCTGGACGCCAACGGCGAACATCCGTAAGCATTACCTTGAAGAGCAGGGCATTAAACTGCCTGCCGTCGTTCCGGCTGGCCCAGATAACCCGATGGGGTTACATGCGCTGCGCCTGTCAGCACACGGTGGCGTTTATCTGCTGCACGGTACGAACGCGGACTTCGGTATCGGTATGCGCGTAAGTTCCGGCTGTATCCGTCTGCGCCCGGATGACATCAAAGCGTTATTCGACAACGTGCCAGTCGGTACGCGAGTGCAGATTGTTAACGATGCGATTAAAACGTCTGTTGAACCCGACGGCAAACGCTACGTTGAAGTGCATCAGCCTCTGTCGAAAACCGATAAGGACGATCCACAAACTATGCCGATTGCGCTGACAGCGAAGACGCAGAAGTTTGTTAAGGATGCGGAGACGGACAGTAAAGCCGTTGCTGATGCCATTGTGCGCCGTTCAGGCATGCCAATCGTGGTGAGCGTAGGACAAGACATCAATACCTACCAGCCACCTGTAGAATCGGCTCCAGAAGCGCCTGAAACGCATCAGGTTGCGCCGATCACGGCGATCAGTACCACCGCTCGGTAATAATGAAATAAATCGGCCAGATGCGTTTAGGCGCATCTGTGCTGGCACAGGGATAGGGCAGAAGGATGAAGATGCCTGACAAAGCGAAAAAAGGATTGAAAGAGAACGCTGAAAAGGTAAAACGCAGGCAAAAAAAATGGCGCACAGTGTGCGCCATTTTCACTACTTAACCAGTTCGATTACTTTTTGTAAGTACGAACTTGGTTGTCCAGACGCTGGTTAGCACGAGCTGCGTCATCTTTAGCAGCTTGTACGTCAGAGCGGATTGCGTTCACGTCGTTGCTCAGTTGGTCAACTTTAGCGTTCAGAGTCTGAACGTCAGAAGACAGCTGATCAATTTTAGCGTTGCTTGAACAACCAGCAAGCAGAGTAGAACCCAGGATTACCGCGCCCAGTACCAGTTTAGTACGATTCATTATTAATACCCTCTAGATTGAGTTAATCTCCATGTAGCGTTACAAGTATTACACAAACTTTTTTCTAATGAGAATAAATTTTTGATGAGAACATGCTTAATTTTGATCGTTCGCTCAAAGAAACAGCGAGTTTTACATATTCATTAAAAAAGTAAGGAAAACAGTGCTATTTTTATCGGATAACTCTGAGGCTTTCGGCTATTAAATGACGTGTTACACAGACGCATTAATTAGGTTATCGCACTGTAGAAAGTCGTTTCAGAATATAAAAAAAGCGCCATTAAGGCGCTTTTTACCGATCTGATCGTTGGGATTAGAGACGGTGTACGGAAGCGGTGTTGGTTGTGCCGCTGGAAACCAGTGCACCAGACACCATAACCACAACATCGCCAGCTTGCGCATGACCGGTGTTCAGTGCGGCTTCTTTACCGATGCGGTAGAAATCATCAGTAGAGGCAATTTCCTTCACCAGCAGCGTATCAATGCCTTTGCTCAGCAGAAGCTGACGCGCAGTGACTTCGTTAGTCGTCAGCGCCAGAATGCGGGCATTCGGGAAGTATTTACGGATAGATTTGGCAGACTTACCGCCGCTGGTCGCAACTACAATCAGTGGCGCATCCAGTTTCTCTGCAGTTTCTACCGCACCACGGCAGACAGCCTCGGTGATACGCAGAACTGGCGGAGTCTTGATGGTATCCAGACGGCTTTTCATCACGGAATCGGTACGCTGACAGATCGTCGCCATGATGGTAACGGATTCCAGCGGGTATTTACCTTTCGCACTTTCGCCAGACAGCATAACGGCATCGGTGCCGTCGATGATGGCGTTCGCCACGTCGCCAGCTTCAGCACGGGTAGGGCGTGGGTTTTTGATCATGGAATCCAGCATTTGCGTTGCGGTGATCACCACTTTGCGTGCCAGGTTACATTTTTCAATCATCATCTTCTGCGCGAAGATGACTTCTTCAACTGGGATTTCAACGCCCAGATCGCCACGAGCAACCATGATGCCGTCGGATGCTTCCAGGATTTCGTCAAAATTGTTCAGGCCTTCCTGGTTTTCAATCTTGGAGATGATCTGAATGTGCTCGCCACCGTGTGCTTTCAGGTGAGCGCGGATCTCTTCAACGTCAGAACGTTTACGGATAAAGGATGCCGCAACGAAATCGACGCCTTGTTCGCAACCGAAAATCAGGTCGCGTTTGTCTTTTTCGGCCAGCGCAGGCAGTTGGATGGAAACGCCAGGCAGGTTAACGCCTTTATTCTCGCCCAGATCGCCATTGTTCAGCACTTTACAAACGACGTCGTTACCGTTGACTGCGGTAACCTGCATACCGATCAAGCCGTCATCAACCAGAACGGTGTTACCGACGCTCAGGTCTTCAGTAAATCCAGCGTAGGTTACTGCAACGCGATCTTTGTTACCCACGATGCTTTGATCTGTGGTGAACGTGAACGTTTGACCTGCGGTCAGCGTGACGTCAGCGCCGTTTTCCAGTTTCATGGTACGAATTTCTGGGCCTTTGGTGTCAAGGAGGATAGCGGCTTGTTTACCGGTTTTTTCCATGACGGCACGCAGGTTCTTGATGCGTTGACCGTGTTCTGCGTAATCCCCGTGAGAGAAATTCAGGCGCATAACATTCATGCCGGCAGACAGCAGGTTGCCAAGCATTTCTTCCGACTCAGTTTTCGGCCCGATGGTACAAACAATTTTTGTCTTTTTCATAAGATAGTTTCTACAAGTTGTGATGGATAAAAAAACGAGTGAACCAGTGGCGAGGCGAGACAGGCCGCTGGAAAGAATGCGTGAGGGAACAGTATAGGAGGTAAGTATAGATGGTCGTCGTGAATGGGTGATGAAGTGCACAGCCGCTCGTCGCATGAGAGCGGGATTCGCGTTGGCGATGCCGTTGATAATAATGTTATTGATAGTGGCACGTTGTTTAGCTGAAACCATTCAATTGAAACGACGTTTCGTATTATAGTTATTAAGCGACGAGAAACAAGGTGGTAAAAGGGGTGAAATTGAATATTTTGTCGTGTTTACGCAAAAAACTGAGCGATTTGGTGTTTTTACCTAACTTTGTTGCGCAACTGCCTAAGAAACCCACGGTATAAATACGGTATTACGGCGAACGACGGCAAGTGGTTGATTCTTGTAACAGTCGACAATAAATAAAGAAAACACGTGTAAGCGGCATGTTTTTCTGTCGATCCGTATCACGTTTTTGTGTCATGCTTCTTGAGAAGATGAATGCAAATGGTAGTTTACCTGCCATTGCGGATTGTTACTGCGTAAGCAGGCAAAACCAGATGCTCGTTCTTGCTACGGGTGTCTGGTTTTTTTGTTTCCAGGGTTTGAAAAATGAAGATTGCCAAAATACTCAACAATAATGTCGTCACCGTGATCGACGAAAACAATAATGAGTCGGTTGTGATGGGACGCGGGCTGGGCTTCAAAAAGCACTCTGGCGATCTGCTGGACGAAACGCTGATTGAACGTGTGTTTGTGATGAAATCCGGCGAGCTGACATCGCGTCTACAGGAGTTGTTGTCAGAGATTCCGATGGATGTCATCACGACGGCAGACAAGATCATTCTGCTGGCAAAAGACCGTTTGCCCGGGAAACTGCAAAACAGCGTCTATATCTCCTTAACGGATCACTGCCATTTTGCGATAGAGCGCCACAAACAAGGGGTGGACATCCGCAATGTGCTGTTATGGGAAATAAAACGGCTGTATCCAAAGGAATTCGCTGTTGGTCTGGAGGCGCTGGATATTATTGAGCAGCGTCTTGCCGTGCGGTTACCGGAAGACGAGGCGGGATTTATTGCGCTGCATTTGGTGAATGCGCAGCTTGACAGCGAAATGCCGGAAGTCTTGCAGATTACCAAAATCATGCAGGAAATACTGAATATTGTAAAATATCAGCTGAGTCTGGATTATAACGAACAGGCGTTAAGCTATCATCGTTTTGTTACGCATTTGAAATTTTTCGCGCAGCGGCTAATAGGAAAGAGTACGGTATTTAGTGATGACGAATCATTACATGATGTCGTAAAGGAAAGATATCAATTATCTTATCGCTGTGCGGAAAAAATACAGGTTCATATTGTTCAAAAGTATCAGTACACGTTAACGAAAGAAGAGTTGATGTTCTTAACCATTCATATTGAACGTGTGCGGACAGAAGGTCAGGATAAAATAGAACCAGGCGATGGGGAATAAGTTCTGTTAATTTGCTTTTCGTCACAAAATAAAAATATGACAAGATAAATGTCCTTGCATACGGTGAACGTGAAAGCATAGAGTATGTGGAAAGTAAATTATCAGATGAAGTTGGTTTTATTGTTGGCGCATAAGTCGCGCTGGCACATACCCTAAATAATTCGAGTTTCAGGAAGGCGGCAAGGGAATGAATCCCGATGAGCTTACACAGGTAAGTGATTCGGGTGAGTGAACGCAGCCAACGCACATGAAACTTGAAGTATGACGGGTAAACAATCAGGATTGTTACTGTCAGGCTAATCTAGGCGGGCAGGCAAAACCTAAATCGTTTTCTCAATGCTTATTGGGAAAAGCGATTTAGGTTTTTTTTTGTCTCAAACAGAGCTGACAACCTTAAATCATTGATATTTAGGTCTGTTTAGTATTAAGGATAGACGATGGAATACAAAGCATTAGCAACAGAGATACTCGATGGTGTCGGCGGACGCGGCAACATCATTAGCGTGATGCACTGCGCAACTCGATTACGTTTTAAATTAAAAGACGATAAAAAAGCGGATGCCGCTGCGCTGAAAAGTAATTCAGGCGTGATTATGGTCGTTGAAAGTGGCGGACAATTTCAGGTCGTCGTCGGCAATCATGTCAGTGACGTCTATCGTAGTTTACAGAATATTGCTGGATTGACCGATCAGGCTGATTCCTCAAATAATGAGGAAGGCGATGAGAAAAAAGGGAATCTTCTTTCCCGCTTCATCGATATTATTTCTGGCATATTTACACCACTAATCGGTGTTATGGTTGCTTCCGGTATTTTAAAGGGATTCTTAGCCCTGAGTTTAGTGTGTGGGTGGATGGTTGAAACCAGCGGAACCTATAAAGTTCTGTTTGCAGCAAGCGATGCATTATTCTTTTTCTTCCCCGTGGTGTTAGGTTATACCGCAGGGAAAAAATTTGGTGGAAATCCATTCGTTACCATGGTGATTGGTGCCACGCTGGTGCATCCTTCCATGATTGCTGAATTTGGCGCTATGCAGAATGCGAATTATCAGCAACTTTATTTCCTTGGCATTCCGATTACATTTATTAATTATGCCTCTTCCGTTATTCCCATTATTTTCTCGGCCTGGCTCTCCTCACGTCTGGAAAAGCCACTGAATGCACTATTGCATATCAACATCCGCAATTTCTTCACGCCGTTATTGTGCCTCTGTATCACTGTCCCCGTTACGTTCCTGCTGATTGGGCCGGCGGCAACCTGGCTTGGGCATATGCTGGCCGGTGGTTACCAGCTGATCTACGGGCTGAACTCCACAATTGCGGGCGCACTGATGGGGGCGCTGTGGCAGGTGTTCGTGATTTTTGGTCTGCACTGGGGTTTAACGCCGCTGATGATCAACAACCTCAGCGTGTTAGGGCACGACACACTGCTGCCGCTGCTGACGCCTGCGGTGTTAGGGCAGGCAGGGGCGGTGCTGGGTGTGTTGCTGCGTACTCGTGATATGAAGCTGAAAGGAATTTCTGGTTCGGCGTTCTCGGCGGCAATCTTCGGTATTACCGAACCTGCGGTGTATGGCGTCACGCTGCCGCTGAAGCGTCCTTTCATCTTTGGCTGTTTAGGCGGTGCCATCGGCGCGGGTGTTCTGGGATATTTCAACACCACTATTTACTCCTTCGGCTTCCCGAGCATCTTCACCTTTACTCAGGTTATCCCGCCGACCGGTGTCGATAATACAGTCTGGGCTGCCATCATTGGTACGGCGATTGCCTTTACCTTCGCGGCTGTGACGACCTGGGCGTTCGGGATTCCCGCGCAAGAAAAAGCAACAGAAGCAAATGCGCCTGAGGCGGCACCACAAGCCACACAGCGTCAGAGTGATGCAACGCGCAAGCAAGAGATCAACAGCCCGATCGAAGGTACGGTTCTGCCACTTGAACAAGTCGGCGATGAAACGTTTGCCAGTGGCTTGATGGGAAAAGGGATTGCGATTAAACCGCTGGCCGGGCGCGTAGTTTCCCCGGTGAACGGTACGGTTGCCTCGCTGTTTAAGACCAACCATGCCATTGGGCTCGAATCGGAAGAAGGGGCCGAGGTGCTCATTCACGTCGGTATCGATACGGTGAAATTGGATGGTCAGTATTTCACTGCACACATTAAGACTGGCGATGTCGTGAAACAGGGCGATCTTCTGGTGGAGTTTGATTATCAGGCGATTGAGAAAGCCGGTTATGACACGACAACGCCCGTCATTATCACCAATAGCGAAGATTACGTTGATGTTCTGCCTACCGCCGGAAATGCCGTGCAGGAACAGGGCGCTTTGCTGACGTTAATCCGCTGACATTGAAATTTACGACCCAATTGGGAGGAGAAAAGATGAGCCATCAGTTTCCGAAAGCATTCTTGTGGGGCGGCGCGATCGCAGCCAATCAGGTTGAAGGTGCGTATTTAACGGCCGGTAAAGGGCTATCAACGTCCGATTTACAGCCACAGGGTATTTTTGGCGAGATCGTCACGCGTACACCGGGCGATAGCGGAATCAAAGACACCGCGATCGATTTTTATCACCGCTATCCCGAAGATATCGCGCTCTTTGCCGAAATGGGCTTCAAATGCCTGAGAATCTCGATTGCCTGGACGCGCATTTTCCCGCAGGGCGATGAAACCCAGCCGAATGAGGCAGGGCTGGCATTTTACGATCGTCTGTTTGATGAAATGGAAAAGTATGGCATTCAGCCGCTGGTAACGCTGTCCCACTATGAAATGCCGTACGGTCTGGTGAAGAATTACGGTGGCTGGGGAAGCCGTGAAACGATTACGTTCTTCGAGCGTTACGCCCGCACAGTATTCCAGCGCTATAAAGACAAAGTGAAATACTGGCTGACGTTCAACGAAATTAACTGCGCATTACACGCGCCGTTTACAGGAATTGGTTTACCTACCGAGAGTAGTAAGCAGGATATTTATCAGGCAATTCATCACCAGCTCGTGGCTAGTGCTAAAGCGGTGAAGGCGTGTCATGACATCATCCCTGATGCCAAAATCGGCAATATGATGTTGGGTTCCATGTTCTATCCATTAACCTGCAAGCCTGCGGATGTCATGGAAACGATGCAGCAGAACCGCGACTGGCTGTTCTTCGGTGATGTCCAAGCCCGAGGATACTACCCGGCGTACATGAAGCGTTTCTTTGCACAGCACGGTATTACGCTGACGGTAACGGAAGACGATCGCCAGTCGCTGAAAGAAACCATCGATTTCATTTCTTTCAGCTATTACATGACGGGCTGCGTGACCACCGATGAAGAAGTGAACCTGAAAGCCCGTGGCAATATTTTGAATATGGTGCCGAATCCGCATCTGGAAAGCTCCGAGTGGGGCTGGCAGATCGACCCGGAAGGGCTGCGTTATTTACTGAACTATCTGTATGACCGTTACCAGAAACCGCTGTTCATTGTGGAAAACGGTTTAGGTGCCAAAGACAAACTTGAAAGCGATGGCAGCATTAACGATGACTATCGCATCCAATACCTGAACGATCACCTGTATCAAGTGGGCGAAGCGCTGGAAGATGGCGTTGAGGTGATGGGTTACACCTGCTGGGGGCCTATCGATCTGGTCAGCGCGTCAAAAGCCGAAATGTCGAAACGCTACGGCTTCATTTATGTCGATCGTGATGATGAAGGGAACGGCACATTAGAACGTCGGCGTAAGAAAAGTTTCTACTGGTATAAAGAGGTCATTTCCTCTAATGGTGAAACGTTGAAATAAACCATCGCATCGATGAGTCATTTACGCATTCATTCTCAGAAAAATAAGTTCTGGGATGAATGCGAACTCTATTTTTTACTACCCATGGGAAAGATGGCGAGGAAATAAGATGAAGCGGGAGGGAATGGACTAGCCATTAAATCATATAAACGGTTATTTAGGATTTACACAACGTGTACAAACAGGCGGACTTACGGCTAGCGTCGTGAGGGGGCTGTTTCAATTTAAAATCGATGTTTAATATTTTAAAATATACCCTACTCGGATAATAAATATGCGTAAAAAATTCCCTGTAAAGATGATGGTATTACTGATGTCGTCAGTGTTTTTGTCTAATGGTGCTATGGCCGCGAAATTGACCGTAGAAGAAAGACTGGAACTATTGGAGAAAGAACTGGCGGCAAATAAAGCCGAATTGCAGTCAACGAAAAAAGAGCTGCGCGAATATAAGACGATCGCAGAGAACAAAACCCAAGTCGCCGCAAATTCAACGGCGAAAGATAAAACACGGGCTGTTGTATCCGTTAACAGTTCTCCGGCTAACCATACGGTAGCGGCCTCTGCGACAAGCTCGGTTGATGTTGCCACGGCTGCAAATACACAGCAAAAACCGCTCACGTTGGATGAAATTAGCAAATACGTTAAAGATGACATTGGTTTCTCCTATACCGGCTATTTACGTTCCGGTTGGGCAACTGGGACGAATGGTTCACCGGAGTCCTATGCCATTGGTTCTTTAGGTCGTTTTGGTAATGAACATTCTGGTTGGTTCGATCTTCTTCTCACCCAGCGCGTTTATAACAAAGATGGCAAGACGGCACACGCCGTGGTTAAACTCGACGGAAACGTTGGACAGCAATACAGCGCGGGCTGGTTTGGTGATAATACGGGCAATGAGAACGTCCTTCAGTTCTCCGATTTGTACCTGACAACCAACGGATTCCTGCCTTTTGCGCCAGAAGCAGATTTTTGGGTCGGTAAACATGTTCTCCCCGTGTATGAAATTCAAATGCTGGACTGGAAAAGCGATCGTGTTTATGCCGGTGCTGGGGTCGGTATAGAGAATATGAACGCGGGGCCGGGTAAATTAGATCTCGCCTTGACGCGTGAAGACGTTAACGTTTATGCCCGAGAATACGAAAACCCGAATATTGGTAGAAACGCGGATAAAACCAAAATGAATACCAACACGATGGAGATTCGGTATAAAAATCTGCCATTGTGGGACGACGGTGCGCTAACGCTGATTGGTAAGTATGTGATGGCAAATAAGAACGATAGCCAGAAACATAACGAAAGCAATAATGAATACTTCAAAATGAAGGACAGCTATCTGGCGACGGCAATCGTCAAGCAGAAACTGGATGCGCGTGGTGGATTTAACGAATTTACGTTGCAGTCAGCGAATAATTCTATCGCCAGTGGGTTTGCCCGATACAATGACGGTAATCCGTCAATTGGACAGGGTGAAAATTATTATGGCGATCACACTGGTGGTAATGCGTTTCGCGTAATATCACAAGGTGAAATGTATTTGCATGACAACATCATCATGGCTAATGCGTTGGTGTACTCCTGGGGTAAAGATATTTATAGCTATGAAACGGGGGCGCACAGCGATTTCGAAAGTATCCGTACCGTTATTCGTCCCGCCTATATTTGGGATACCTATAACCAAACTGGTGTGGAGCTAGGTTGGTTTACGCAGAAAAATACCAATCAAGCTGGTGTAAACTTCCGCGAGTCTGGTTATAAAACCACGCTTTATCATGCACTGAAAGTGGATACCAGCATCCTGAATTCCAGACCAGAAATTCGCCTCTACGGTACGTACTTAAATATTCTGGATAATGAGATTTCGGGTTACAAATTCTCAGATGATAAGAATAAATCTCAGTTCATTGTCGGTGTTCAGGCTGAGGTGTGGTGGTAACGACGAATTGCCGCAAATAGGGCAGGCTGAAACGCCTGCCATCCTTACAAAATGGAGCAACAATATGCTGATAAATTTAAAGCATCGAACGGTATCGATACTGGCAACCAGTCTGTTTGCCTGTGCCTCCATGCATGCATTCGCATTACCTGCCGATTTTCCGGTAATGCCCGCGGCCACAGTCCCTGTGAGCCAGTACGTCACGGCGGTGAATGCCGATAGCAGTATTACTTTCCGCCTGTTTGCGCCAACGGCGAAGCAGGTCAGTGTTTTTACCGGTTCGACGCCCGATAGCATCGTGTCCCATGCGATGACGAAAGATGAATCTGGCGTATGGTCGTTCAAAACGTCAGCGCTGGCACCGAACCTGTATGAATATTTTTTCAGCGTGGACGGTTTTCGCACCATCGATACCGGCACAGCGTTTACCAAGCCACAGCGTCAGGTGAATACCAGTCTGATTCTGGTGCTGGGGAGCATTCTGGACGTGCGTCAGGTGCCACACGGTGAGCTGAGAACGCTGACCTACCATTCGAAAGCCTTGAAATCAGAGCGCCAGGTCTATGTCTGGACGCCGCCGGGCTATAGCGAATCGTCAAAACCGCTGCCGGTACTCTATTTCTATCATGGCTTTGGCGACACGGGCGCATCGGCCGTGGTGCAGGGGCGGATACCGCAGATGATGGATAACCTGCTGGCAGAGAAAAAGATTGAGCCGATGCTGGTCGTTATTCCTGATACGGAAACGGACGTTCCCGGCATTATCCCGGAAGAATATCCCCCGCAGGAGCGCCGCAAGGTGTTCTATCCGCGCAATGCGTTAGCGGCGGACAGTGAACTCATTCATGACATCATCCCCGAGATCGGCAAACGCTTTAACGTCCGTCAGGATGCAAACGGCAGGGCACTGGCCGGACTGTCTCAGGGCGGCTATCAGGCTCTGGTATCCGGCATGAGCCACTTGGATCATTTCGGCTGGCTGGCGACATTCAGCGGTGTGACGACTGAAACGGTGCCAAACACGGCCGTTGCGGCACAGCTTGAGCGGCCGGAGCAAATTAATCAGCAACTGAAGAACTTCACGGTGGTGATTGGTGAAACTGACAACATCACCGGTAAGGATATTGCGGGCCTGAAAACCATCCTGGAGCAGAAAGATATCCGGTTTGATTACCGCAATTATCCCGATCTTGGTCATGAAATGGATGTCTGGCGACCGGCCTACAGCGAGTTTGTTCAGAAGCTTTTTAAATAGCGTCTTCATGCTGCGGGCAGCGTCGTCGCATGCCCGCTTCTCTGATGGCAGCCTGAACCGCTGGGCTGCCATATCAACGACGGCCAGGCACCGTTAGCATTAAGGATAATCATGTCTATTCGCAGCTACTTTTCCCGTTTTGCCATGTTGATCGTGGCATTGCCTTTCCTCAGTGCGTTCAGCGCGCAGGCGCAAAATTCCCCTTTTGACGTGGCCGATCATAAGCAGATTCGCGTCATTATCAGCGCCGATGCGAAAAACGAGGCTGACGATGATTTTGCCGTTGCCCATGCGGTGCTGACGCCGACGATGCAGGTGAAAGGGCTGATTGCTGCCCATTACTCCCGTACCGCGCCATTGATGAAGCGTGATGGCGAAAACAGCATGATGGAAAGCTACCATGAGCTCCAGCGCCTGATGAACGTGATGGGAAAAACGGACATTCCCGTGTATCGAGGTGCGACGCACGCGCTGAAAGCCGACGGTGGCGCGCCTGCGTTGAGTGAAGGGGCGCAAATGCTGATCAAGGAAGCGTTAAAAGAGGATTCGCACCCGCTGTTTGTGTTAGTCATGGGGCCGATTACGGATATCGCTGCCGCATTGCAGGCTGAACCAAAGATCGCCAGCAAAATGACGGTAGTGTGGATTGGCGGCATGCCTTATCCAAAAGGCGGCTGGGAATACAATATGTTTAACGATCCGGTCGCGGCGAACAGCGTATTCAAGTCTCAGGTGCCTTTGTGGCAGGTGCCACATAATGTCTATATGTCCGTACGCGTCTCGCTGTCTGAACTTGCCGTGCGCGTTAAGCCGCAGGGGAAAGTTGGGGAATACCTGTGGCAACAGCTGATCGAGTTTAATCGTGCGATTTCCGAAACCATCAAGGATGTTCCGTGGCCGAAAAGTGAAGTCTGGGTCTTGGGTGATAACCCTGCGGTTTCGCTGCTGTTGGATGACCACGAATATCACTACACGTTGGTTAATGCACCACAGTTAAATGACGATCTGACCTATGCGCCTCAGAAAAATTTGCGCCAGATTCGGGTGTATAACGCCGTTGATGCCCGCTTCACGCTGGAAGATTTCTACGCCAAGCTGGCGTTGGCCTATGGTCAAGGGAAATAAACATCCCCAAAGGGCATACTCTGGGGCACTATTTTTCACTTAAGCCCCACTTATTGAGCGTTTGAACCTTTCTATCAGGCAAAACGCCGCGCTTTATCAGCAAATACATTGGGATGAACGGCCGAAATGGACACGTCATCCCAGTACTTGTGCCACCTACCTTGATGCTTAAGCGCCCGCTTTTTAAGTGCTTAATTTTTAAGCTCTCAGCGTTTAATCCCCTCGCCATATCCTGCGATGTCCACCCTCTGTGACTGAGACAATCCTCATATAACTTTCGATACGATTCATTACTTTTCTTTACCTTTGATCAAAAACAATATTTTGAATGCATCTTTTTGTTATTCATAGTGCGAGTAATGTCACGACAGTTGTTGTGGTTTCTGTCAAATGGATAACTAAAACGACCGCCAGTAGGCGGCTTAATTTGGACACAAACGCATGGTCAGGATAAGCATGTCAGTCTCCTATCTGTGGGGCATGGTAGCCAGTCTCTTTCTAATGATGCCAGCCTATTCCGCTGATGCTCCGGCGTCACCCCCTCCCGCCCCGATAGAAGCAAGAAACTCCGTCTTCACCAATCAACACCCCGATCAGTTCAACTCGTGGAAAGCGACCAGTGAACAGTCTGAGCGTCACGATGCGCTGGCAGAAGACCCCATGATGGTGGTCCTCTGGGCGGGTTATCCCTTCTCC
Organism: Pectobacterium sp. S5; assembly: GCF_051707265.1. Classification (NCBI taxonomy): domain Bacteria; kingdom Pseudomonadati; phylum Pseudomonadota; class Gammaproteobacteria; order Enterobacterales; family Pectobacteriaceae; genus Pectobacterium; species Pectobacterium sp. S5. The sequence continues at coordinate 409,080 of NZ_JAULSZ010000002.1, read as the reverse complement.
AGAGACTATAACAAGCCGCGCGGCCACGCCTACGCCATCACGGACGTGCGTGAAACGCTGCGTACCGGTGCACCCAAGACGGCAGAAGATGGCCCTCTGCCGATGGCGTGCTGGAGTTGTAAAAGCCCGGATGTCGCCCGCTTGATTCAACAGGAAGGCGAGGACGGCTACTTCAAAGGCAAATGGGCACGAGGCGGGCCGGAGATTACTAACGATCTCGGCTGTGCGGACTGCCATGATACCGCGTCCCCAGATTTCGCTCAGGGCAAACCGGCGCTGACGCTGTCCCGTCCTTACGCCGAGCGCGCAATGGAATCGATTGGCAAACCGTTTGATCAAACCAGTCGATTCGGTCAGCAATCTATGGTCTGTGGGCAGTGCCACGTTGAGTATTATTTTTCCGGTAAAGACAAAGCGGTGAAATTTCCATGGGATAACGGCACCAAAGTCGAAGACATGGAAAAATACTATGACGCCATTTCCTTCTCCGACTGGACCAACACCCTTTCCCGCGCACCGATGCTGAAAGCCCAACATCCAGAATATGAAACCTGGAGCATTGGTATTCACGGTAAAAACAACGTGACCTGTATCGACTGCCATATGCCGAAAGTGAAAAACGCGGACGGCAAGCTGTATACCGATCACAAGATTGGCAACCCTTTCGACAATTACGGCGAAACCTGTACCAATTGCCACACGCAGGATAAAGCGGCGATGCAGGCGGTGGTTGCTGAACGCAAAACGGCCATTCAGGACTTAAAACTGAAAGCCGAAGAGCAACTGGTTCACGCGCACTTTGAGGCGAAAGCGGCCTGGGATGCCGGTGCAACCGAAGCAGAAATGCAGCCGATTCTGATGGATATTCGCCATGCGCAATGGCGCTGGGATCTGGCGGTTGCCTCTCACGGTATTCACATGCATGCGCCGGATGAAGGCTTACGCATGCTTGGCACCTCACTGAGTAAATCCGCCGAGGCGAGAACCAAGCTGGTGCGCCTGTTGGCCCAGAAAGGGATAACAGGAGAAATCAAGCTGCCGGATATCTCGACGAAAGAGAAAGCGCAGCAGGCGATAGGGCTCAACATGCAGCAAATCAAAGCCGAGAAACAGGATTTCCTGAATACGGTAGTGCCGCAGTGGGATGAGCAAGCGCGTAAAGCGGGACGACTGAACTAATAACCCCTCATCGCCCGTGGACGCGGGCGATCATAAAGTGGAGTGGATATGAGCGTATTACGTTCGTTATTGACTGCCGGGGTGCTGGTATCAGGCCTGCTTTGGGCATTGCCAGGGCTGACGCAGCCCGCACCTCAGGCGGAAAAAGGAGAGCGCTGGGAGGTCATGCCGCAGCGTAATCCCGATGAGGCTTGTCTACAGTGCCATAAACCGGAAGAGGATGGCATGCAGGGCAAGCATGCCTCTGCTGTCAACCCGCATAATCAGCAACAGTTGACCTGCACAAACTGTCACGGTAAGCCGTCGCTGCTGCACCGCGAAGGCGTTAAAGATGTCATGCGCTTTAACTTCCCGATGTATAAGGTGGAAGAGCAAAACAGCGTCTGTATGTCATGCCATACGCCGGAACAGTTGCAGAAGTCGTTTTGGCCACACGATGTGCATGTCGCGAAAGTGGCCTGTGCCAGCTGCCACCAACTGCACCCCACGCAGGACAGTATGCAGACACTGAACGACAAGGGTCGCATCAAACTGTGTGTGGATTGCCATAGCGATCAACGTAATAACCCAGACTTCAACCCAGCCTCAGTTCATCTGGGTAATAAGAGGCAGCCATGAGTTGCTCTCGTCGTCAATTTCTTGCCCGTATGGGGGGGCTGATTGCCATCACCAGCACGGCGGGGCAGGTCGTCGCACAGACGCTGAATATCAACGGCGTCCGCTACGGCATGATCCACGATGAATCGCTCTGTATCGGCTGTACGGCGTGTATGGATGCTTGCCGGGACGTCAATCAGGTGCCGGAAGGCGTATCGCGTCTGACGATCATTCGCAGCGAGCCGATCGGGACCTTCCCGGACGTGAAATATCGCTTTTTCCGTCACTCCTGCCAGCACTGCGATCATGCACCTTGTGTTGACGTGTGTCCTACCGGAGCGTCGTATCGCGATGCGGCAAGCGGCATTGTGGATGTGAATCCCGATCTGTGCGTAGGGTGCCAATACTGTCTTGCTGCCTGTCCTTATCAAGTGCGCTTTATTCATCCGAAGACGAAAACGGCGGATAAGTGCGATTTTTGCCGCAAGACCAACCTGAAAGCCGGAAAACTGCCCGCTTGTGTGTTGTCTTGTCCGACTAACGCGCTGACGTTCGGCAACCTTGACGATCCTGACAGCGAGATTTCCCGCCTGCTTCGTCAACAGCCGACGTATCGCTACAAAATCGCGCTCGGCACTCGTCCTAAGGTTTATCGCGTACCGTTTAAATACGGGGAGGTTCATCAATGACGCCCGTGTCTTCAAGCGCATTCCATTTTGATTCGTTAGTCTGGGACTGGCCGATTGCGATTTACCTGTTTTTGGTGGGCATTTCTGCGGGGCTGGTGACGCTGTCGGCCTTACTGCGGCGCTACCACCCCGAGCAGGCCACCGCCGACAGTACGCTCATGCGCACCACGCTGATTCTTGCACCGTGCACCATCATCTTTGGATTGCTGATTCTGGTTTTCCACCTGACGCGCCCTTGGACGTTCTGGAAGCTGATGTTCCATTACAGCTTTACCTCGGTGATGTCGGTTGGGGTCATGCTGTTTCAGGTCTATATGGCGGCGCTGGCGATCTGGTTGGTCAACATTTTCAGCGAGCAGGTTATCGTGCTGCAACAGCGCTGGTTGCCGAAGCTGGTCATACTTCCCAAGGTGCTCGGCTGGTTGGCACCGATGCAGAAATCGCTAGATATCGTGATGTTACTGCTGGCGGTGATGCTAGGGGCTTACACCGGATTTTTACTCTCCGCGCTGAAGACCTATCCGCTGCTGAATAACCCAATCTTACCGGCTTTATTCCTGTTTTCGGGGGTGTCCTCCGGTGCGGCGGTGGCGCTGATCGCCATGGCCTGCCGCTATCGCCGCAATCCGCATAGCGAAGAAGCGCACTTTGTACACCGTGTCGAAACGCCAGTCGTGTGGTTAGAGATCTTCTTACTGTTCGCGTTCTTTATCGGCCTTGCTTTAGGGGACGATGGGAAGCAGCGGGCGCTGGTGGCGGCTGTGGGCGGAGGATTCTGGGCCGTGTGGTTCTGGCTGGGCGTGGTAGGGATTGGATTAGTCATTCCCTTGCTGCTCAAGTCATGGGCCAGCCGACAGCATTCACCTTATGGCGTGCTGGCGGTGTGTGGCCTGAGTCTGGTGGGCGTCTTGTTACTGCGCTTCTTTATCCTCTATGCGGGGCAGTTAACCGTTGTCTAATTCCCAGCAAGAGGCCTGTTGATGTTGTTATTGCCAGAATTTGGGTATGTCGCGCTGTCGCTGGCGGTTTGCGTCGGTGTGGCGATGGCGTTGCTGACATTTTCAGGCTACTCCCTGCGCTGGTCGGGCACTTACCGACTGGCGCGGTGCTGGACGTTGGTACTGTTTGGCCTTGTGCTGTTTGCGTTTATCGCGCTGACGCTGAGCGTGGTGCAGGATGATTTCTCCGTTAACTACGTCGCCCAGCATAGCCATCGTGATTTACCGCTTGGGCTAAAAATTGCGGCGGTCTGGGGCGGGCATGAAGGATCGCTGCTGCTGTGGCTGTTATGTTTAACCGGCTGGAGCGCCGCGTTTGCCTGCCGCTATCGCAAGGCGACAAGCGATCTGTTTCCGCTGACGCTGGCGATGCTGGCCGCGATCGCGACCGCGCTGCTGGTGTTCATTCTGTTCTTTTCCGATCCCTTTGTGCGTCTCTTCCCGCCCGCGGTGGCGGGGAGGGATCTCAACCCCATGCTGCAACACATTGGCCTTATCCTTCATCCACCGTTGCTCTATCTGGGCTATGGCGGATTAACCGTGAGTGCGGCGCTGGCGCTAGCTGCCCTGATTCATGGTGAGTTTACTGCGCCCGCCGCCTGGATTTGCTGGCGTTGGACGCTGCCCGCCTGGAGCCTGCTAACGCTGGGGATCATTCTGGGGTCGTGGTGGGCCTATAACGAGCTGGGCTGGGGAGGATGGTGGTTCTGGGATCCGGTAGAGAACGCCTCACTGCTCCCGTGGCTCACGGCCAGCGCATTACTGCACAGTTTGTCTGTCACCCGCATGCGTGGCATCTTCCGCCATTGGTCGCTGATATTGGCGCTGCTGACGTTCATTTTATGCCTGCTGGGCACGCTGATTGTGCGCTCCGGGATACTGGTTTCCGTCCATGCCTTCGCGCTCGAACACGACCGTGCGGTGCCTCTATTTATCCTGTTTGCCTGCTTGAGTATGGCGGCGCTGGCGGTTTATGGCTGGCGTGCTCAGCTTGTCCGCTCTGCTGCCCGTTTCTCCGGTTGGTCGCGGGAAATGGCGATACTGCTGGTGCTGCTGTTATTCAGCGCTGTCGCACTGGTGGTACTGCTCGGCACGCTTTACCCAATGATCTACGGGCTGGCGGGCTGGGGGAAAATCTCCGTCGGCGCACCCTATTTTAACCGCGTGCTCTTGCCCTTCGGTGGCCTGATGCTGCTGCTCATCGGGGTAGCCGCGGGAGGCTACTGGAAACGCAGCACGCGATGGCCTGTCCGGCGTTTAGGCATGACGCTGGTGGTCGGCGTCGTCACTGCGCTGATCTTATGGCCGCATGGGTACGCTGTCGCACTGGCTGCGGGTTTGATCGGCTGGGCTATGGCTGCGCAGTGGTTACAGCCGCTGTCGGCGATACGCCAGCAGCTTCCTGCACTGCTGGCGCATACGGGCGTGGCGCTATTTGCCTTGGGGATTGTGTTCTCTGCGGGCAGCAAGCAGGAAATCAGCGCCAATGTGGGTCAGGGAGAACAGGTCACGCTGGGCGACTACCATTTCCGATTTTTACAGCTGGAGCTAGTCGCGGCACAGAACTACACCGCAGAGCAGGCTGTGATTGCGATTTATCGTGGCGATTCACAAATCGCTCAGGTGATGCCGGAACGCCGTTATTACAACGCACGTAAACAGCAGATGGTTGAGCCGGGCATTGCCTGGGGGCCGATCAGAGAATGGTATGCCGTGATGGGAGAGAAAACCGGCGAAAACCGTTATGCGATGCGTTTCTATGTGCAAACCGGCGTTCGCTGGGTGTGGGGCGGCGGCCTGCTGATGGTCGCAGGCGCACTGCTGGGGTGGTTCAGAGGGAGAAGGGCCTATGACTAAATACATTGCGCTCCTTTTCATGCTGCTGGCTTTTTCTGTGCAGGCTCAGGTGGTCGATACCTGGGCGTTTTCCAGTCAGATGCAGCGTCAGACTGCGATGGCGATTGCTGGCGAGCTGCGCTGCCCGCAATGTCAGAACCAGAGCCTGCTGGAATCGAATTCGCCCGTGGCGGTCAGCATGCGCCATGAGGTCTTTTCTATGGTGGAGCAGGGCAAAGATAAGCCAGAAATTATGGCGTTTATGAACCAGCGCTATGGTGACTTTGTTCAGTACAACCCGCCGATGAAAATGCAAACCGGCATCCTCTGGCTCACGCCACTGCTTCTACTGTTAGCGATTGCGGTTATCGCGTGGCGAGTGATGCGGCGGCAGAACCAAGGGGCGCGCCCATGAGCCTGTTAAGCGTGAACCTGCTAGACCTGAACTTATTAAGCATGGTGTTCGTCGCGGTCGCGGTTGTCGTTCTGGCTGCCGGGCTGTTATGGCCGCTATTGCCCCTGCGTCAGTCGGAGGGGGATGGCAAGCTACCGCGTTTGGCGGAGCGCATCTGGCATTTCCAGTGTGAACAGGCAGGAAAGCATCTGTCCGAGCATGAGGCAAAAATGCTGGGCCGAGAACTGTCCCACGATCTGCCGTTAGCCGCATCCCCTTCTTCTGCGCAGCGCCCGCTGCCCGCCATCGCGGTTGTAGTCGCGATCATCGCGATCCTGCTAAGTAGTGCGACGTTTTACATGCTGAGTCCGCGTGCTGCGCTGGTTCAGGCGGAACGCCAGCGGCTTGCCGATCCGCTACACGATTTTAGCGACGCGCAACAGCAGGAAAAACAGCTTGCTACCTTGCAGGACAACATTCGTAAAACGCCGGGCAACAGCGTCTTCTGGGCTGAGCTGGGTGAATATTATCTTTACCGTAACGCTTACGACAACGCGCTGCGCGCTTATCGACAGGCGATTGCATTGAAGGATGACAGCGCGGAACTGTATTCGGCGCTGGCGACGGTGCTGTATTACCAGGCGGGTCAGGCCGTCACGCCCCCGATGCAAGAGATGGTCGATAAAGCGCTGGCACTGGATGCCAATGAAGTGACGGCGCTGATGCTGCTGGCATCTGATGCGTTCCTGAAGGCGGACTATGCGCGCGCGATTACGATTTGGCAGCGCTTGCTGGATACGTACAGCCCGCGAGTTAACCGCGTCCAGTTAATCGAGGCGATCAACACGGCAACGCTGCTGAAGAATAGCCAGAAATAGTGCGTGATACGTTTTGCTTTAGCTATTTCTCATTCCGTACGGCTACAGCTTATTACGGGTTTTACTGTTATGCGGCGTAGAAATTATGCAGCGGTGGGCGTGAGCACCGAGTGAGCGGCATGGATGCCGCGAAAGCCAGTGCCGCGTCGGGAACGCGTCACTGGTGGCTCGGGTTGTGCTCATGCCCACCGATGGTACCGCAGAGCGGCATAATTTAGCCGGAAGCCAGGGTTCGCAGGGCGACGGCGATTGAGCCGCCCTGCGTCGGGCGCGTGCTAAGCGGTAGCATGAAATGAAGGTCTTGTAGCGCACGAAACGGTCTCGGCGGCTGCATAAAAATATGCCCAATAGATTTCCGGTTTAAGCGTGTCGGCGTGGTTTTCGATACGGTGCGATGACAGAGATAACCAGAATCGCTGATTTTATTGATCTCAATAAAAGAGATTAACTCTTTATGGTTACGGTCCCCGAGAGGGGGAGTACGGGCACCATGTTATTCTATAGCCACTAAGAAAGTAGGAGTACACCCCGATGTTAGAAGCGCGCGATGTGGTTTGCATACGCGATGAACATGTGCTGTTCAGCGCGTTGTCGTTTACGGCCAGCGCGGGAGAAATGGTGCAGATTGCTGGCGCCAACGGGGTGGGAAAAACGTCGCTGTTGCGTATTTTAAGCGGCCTGGCGACGCCTGAATCGGGGGAAATCTGCTGGCAAGGGCAACGTATCAACCGTATGCGCGAGCAGTTTAACCAGCAGCTTCTGTGGCTAGGCCATCAGCCAGGCATCAAGAGCGTCCTGACCGGTGAAGAGAACCTGCGCTTTTTCTATCCGCAACAGCAACAGGATGCACTTTGGCAGGCGCTGGCCGCGGTCGGATTGGCCGGTTATGAAGACGTGCCCGTGGCGCGTCTTTCTGCGGGGCAACAGCGTCGCGTCGCGCTGGCGCGTTTGTGGCTCACCGATGTTCCGCTGTGGATTCTGGATGAACCGCTGACCGCGCTTGACGTGGCGGGCGTCGAAATGCTGACGCAGCGTATGGAACACCACATTGCACGCGGCGGCATCATCATTTTAACCACCCATCAGCCGCTGCGTCCGTTCGCTCAGGACATTCGCTGTATCCAACTGACACCGAGTGAGGGAACCCCATCATGCGGCGTCTGATTGCCCGAGAACTGCGCGTCGCGTTGCGCAATAACGCGGAAATCCTCAACCCTCTGTGGTTCTTCCTGATCGTCATCATTTTGTTTCCTCTGGCTATTGGACCAGAGCCGCAGCTGTTGATGCGCGTGGCTCCCGGCGTGGTGTGGGTGGCGGCGTTGCTCGCTTCGCTGCTGGGGATGGATCGTCTTTTCCGCGATGACTATCAGGACGGTTCACTGGAACAGCTGACGCTGTTGCCTTTGCCGCTGCCGTTAGTGGTGCTGGCGAAAGTGGTGGTGCATTGGATGGTCAGCGGGCTGCCGCTGTTACTGCTTTCTCCGCTGGCGGCGCTTCTGTTTGGGCTGGACAGCCACGGCTGGTGGGTGATGGCGCTCACGCTGTTGCTCTGCACGCCAACGCTCAGTTTTCTGGGGGCCATTGGTGCGGGATTAACGGTCGGGTTGCGCCGCAGCGGTGTGCTGTTAAGCCTGCTGGTCTTGCCGCTCACCATACCGCTGTTGATTTTTGCAACGGCGGCGGTCGAGGCCGCCATGATGCAACTGCCGGTGGGCGGGTATCTGGCGATCCTCGGTGCCTTTCTGGCGGGCAGCGCCACCCTGAGCCCGTTTGCCACGGCGGCGGCGTTGCGGGTGAGCATTCAGTAATTTTCCGATCTCAGGATCGCCTTCATCGTCCCGCAGGGATGAGTTTTACGCAGAGTGAGCACACGATTATGTTGAAAAAGAACTATCAGCTTACGCAGCCGGATCGCCTTTATGGCCTTTGCGGCAGGCTTATCCCCTGGTTTGCCCTGCTTAGCGCGGCGCTGTTGATCGGCGGTTGCCTACTGGGATTTGGATTTGCGCCCGCGGATTATCAGCAAGGACAAGGATATCGCATCATGTACGTGCACGTGCCGGCGGCCGTGTGGTCGATGGGCGTCTATGCCGTGATGGCGATATGTGCGCTTGTCGGGATAATTCGGCAGTCAAAAACGGCGGAGCTTGCCGTGGCGGCGATGGCACCCGTTGGCGCGGTGTTTACCTTTATTGCGTTAACGACGGGCGCCACCTGGGGGAAACCGATGTGGGGAACCTGGTGGGTCTGGGATGCGCGTCTGACGTCGGAACTCGTTCTGCTGTTTCTGTATGTGGGCATCATCGCACTCTACAACGCGTTTGACGATCGCCGCCTTGCTGGTCGCGCGGCGGCCATTCTGGTGCTGGTGGGTGTGGTGAATTTACCCATCATCCATTTCTCGGTCGAATGGTGGAATACCCTGCATCAGGGATCGACAAAAATGCAGAAAACCATCGATCCCGCCATGCGTCTCCCGCTGCGAATCATGATGTTAGGGTTTATGAGCTTATTCGTGACGTTGTCACTGATGCGATTGCGTAACTTGATACTGGTGCAGCAGCGCCGTGCGCCTTGGGTGGCTGCGCTGCTTAATAAAGGAGGGATAGCACGATGAACATCGCTTTCACAAGTTGGCAGGATTTCTTTGCGATGGGCGGCTATGCCTTTTATGTCTGGCTGGCCGTGGTGCTCACGCTGTTACCGCTGAGTGCATTGGTCAGTCATACCCTCTTGAACCGTCGCGCATTGCTGAGTGATATCCGTCGCCAGCAGGCGCGTGAGCAGCGCAAGAATACGGCTCGTCAGTCGAAAACGATGGAGGTGACGCAATGAGTGCACCGCGTAAAACCCGCCTCTATGCCATTCTGGCTGTCGTCTGCGGCGCGGTGTTGACGATCGCGCTGACGCTCTATGCGCTGAGTTCAAATATCGATCTCTTTTATACGCCCAGTGAAATTCTTTACGGCAAGAATGAAACGCAGGAAAAACCGGCGATTGGACAGCGTCTGCGCGTCGGCGGCATGGTCATGCCAGGCAGCGTACGTCGCGACAGCCAAAGTCTGGAAGTCCGCTTCACCGTTTATGATGCGCAGGGTTCTGTCGATGTGACCTATAACGGGATGCTGCCGGATCTGTTCCGCGAGGGGCAAGGGGTTGTGGCGCAGGGCATTCTGGATACCGACGACCATATTATGGCGAAAGAAGTGCTTGCCCGACATGATGAAAACTACACGCCACCGGAAATCAAAGCGGCGATGGAAGGACAAAACGGTCATGCATCGGCCGCGGGCACAGAGGGTAAACGGTTATGATGCCTGAAGTGGGCAATTATCTGCTCTGTCTGGCGCTGGGCGTCGCGCTGTTGCTCAGCGTGTATCCGTTGTGGGGCTCATCGCGTCAGGATACTCGTCTGATGGCACTGGCACGTCCGCTTGCCTGGGCGCTGTTTGCATGCATTTTGGCGTCTTTCCTCGTGTTGGTGCATGCGCTGGTGATCAATGATTTCACCGTTCTCTACGTAGCCAACAACTCGAATCGAGCGCTGCCGGTGTGGTATCGCGTGGCGGCGGCGTGGGGCGCACATGAAGGATCGCTGCTGCTCTGGGTGCTGCTGATGAGCGGCTGGACCTTCGCGGTGGCAGTATTCAGCCGCGGGATGTCGCTGGATGCTGTCGCCCGCGTACTGGCCGTCATGGGAATGATTAATGTCGGCTTCTTGCTGTTCATCATCCTGACGTCGAATCCCTTTACGCGCACGCTGCCGGACTACCCGATTGACGGGCGCGATCTCAATCCGCTGTTGCAGGATGTCGGGTTAATCTTCCATCCTCCATTGCTCTACATGGGCTATGTCGGGTTTTCCGTGGCGTTTGCGTTTGCGGTCGCCTCGCTGCTGGCTGAGCGACTGGACAGCGCATGGGCACGCTGGTCGCGGCCGTGGACACAGGCGGCCTGGTCGTTCCTGACGTTGGGTATCGTGCTTGGTTCGGGCTGGGCGTATTACGAGCTTGGCTGGGGCGGCTGGTGGTTCTGGGATCCGGTAGAGAATGCGTCATTGATGCCGTGGCTGGTGGGCACGGCGCTGCTGCACTCGCTGTCGGTCACCGAAAAGCGCGGCAGCTTCAAGGCCTGGACAGTGTTGCTGGCCATCGGCGCGTTCTCACTCTGTCTGTTGGGAACGTTTCTGGTACGGTCCGGCGTATTGGTATCGGTGCATGCGTTTGCTTCCGATCCGGCGCGCGGCATGTTCATTCTCGCGTTTCTGGTCATTGTCATCGGCGGTTCTTTGCTGTTGTTTGCCATCAAAGGCAACCGGGTACGGGCGCGGGTCACGAACTCGCTCTGGTCGCGAGAGACTTTCCTGCTCGGCAATAACCTGATCCTGATGGCGGCTACGCTCGTGGTGCTGTTGGGAACGCTGCTGCCGCTGGTGCATAAGCAACTGGGCTTAGGCAGCATCTCGATTGGTGCACCGTTCTTCAACACCATGTTCACCCTGTTAATGGCACCGTTTGCCTTACTGCTGGGCGTGGGGCCGCTGGTGCGCTGGCGGCGCGATGAGCCGCAAAAGCTACGTAAGCTGCTGCTGATTGCGCTGGCTGTGACCGCTGCGTTGTCGCTGCTGCTGCCGTGGCTGTTCCAGGATTCCGTTGTTGCCATGACGGTAGTTGGTCTGTCGATGGCGCTGTGGGTGTTCTTTTTAACGGTGTACGAACTGCATACCAGTTCCACCCGTCGTCATGGTTTTCTGCGCGGTTTAACCACGCTCTCACTGAGCCAGTGGGGCATGGTGTGCGGTCATATTGGGCTTGCGGTTACGGTGGTAGGCATCGCCTTCAGCCAGAATTATAGTGTTGAACGGGATGTGCGGATGCGGGCGGGCGACAGCATCGCGATCCACGATTACCGTTTTACGTTTCAAGGCGTGCGTGATGTCGTAGGGCCTAACTGGCAAAGCGCGAAAGGGACGATTGAAGTGACGCGCAACGGTAAACCGGAAGCGACGCTGAAAGCGGAAAAACGCTTCTACAACACCAGCGGCGCGATCATGACGGAAGCCGCCATTGATGCGGGTGTGACGCGCGATCTCTATGCGGCCTTGGGTGAAAAGCTGGATGACGGTAGCTGGGCAGTGCGGCTGTATTACAAACCGTTTATCCGCTGGATTTGGTACGGCGGGGGGCTGATGGCATTAGGGGGCATCCTGTGCATGTTTGACCCGCGCTATCGCCTGCGTCGCGCCGTTCGGGAGACAGCATCATGAGCCGTAAGATTTTGTTAATCCCGCTCGCCCTGTTTTTACTGCTGGCCGTTGCCTTGCTGTGGCAGCTGGTGCGCAACAGCGACGGCGACGATCCCATGCGGCTGGAGTCGGCCCTAATTGGTAAACCGATTCCCGCGTTTCGTCTTGAATCGTTGGATCAGCCGGGGAAAGTTTATAACCAATCTGAGCTGAGCGATGGCAAGCCGCTGCTGCTGAACGTCTGGGCGACCTGGTGCCCGACGTGCCGCGCGGAGCACCAGTTCCTCAACACGCTGGCGGCGCAGGGAATTCGCGTCGTGGGCATGAATTATAAAGATGAACGCCCCAAAGCGATTGAATGGCTGAAGACGCTGGGCAATCCCTATGCGATGAGCCTGTTTGATGGCGACGGCATGTTGGGGCTAGATTTGGGCGTGTACGGTGCGCCGGAAACGTTCTTGATCGACGGGAAGGGCATCATTCGCTATCGCCATGCGGGCGATCTCAACATGCAGGTGTGGCAAGAAACGCTGCAACCGCTGTGGGAGCAATACAGCAAGGAGGGCGGCGCATGAGAGTGCTGAGTTTCCTTGGTGCATTGCTGCTGTCGTTCAGCGTGCTGGCGTCATCCGAGGTATTGCGTTTTGACAACGACACGCAGGAGCAACAGTTTCGTGAATTAACCATGCAGTTGCGCTGCCCGAAATGCCAGAACAACAGCATTGCCGATTCCAACTCGATGATTGCTTCGGATATGCGGCAGAAAGTGTACGAGCTGATGCAGCAGGGGAAAACGAAAGAGCAGGTTGTCGATTATATGGTGGATCGTTACGGCTACTTTGTGACGTATGAACCGCCGATCACGCCGTTTACCCTCCTGCTATGGCTGCTGCCTGCGCTGTTTCTGGCAGCGGGCGCGTGGATGATTATTCGGCGTGCACACCGTATCAGAAGCGCCAAAGAACCGATGAGCGAACAGGATAAAAAGCGTTTGCAGACGCTGTTGGGACGTGAGGAGAAATCGGAATGATGCTACTGATTGCAACCATTGTGCTATCGCTGATTGCGCTTTCTGCGCTCCTGCTTGCGCCGTGGTCGTCACGGGTCGAATACGATCGCGATGCGATTAATCAGGCGCTGTATCACGACCGTCTGCGTGAGCTTAATGGGGATGTTGCCAATGAGCAGGAACGTGCTCAACTGGTTGAAGAGCTTCAGCATACGCTATTGCAGGATATTCCCAGCGGTGCGAAGGCACAACAGCGTCCGCTAAACCGCTGGGTTTTGCTGCCGGGCGTGTTGCTGCTGGTTATCGTCAGTCTCGGCGTATTCTGGAAAACCTCGGCGGTTAATCGCGTGCAGGAATTGCAGCAGGTTGTTGCGTTAACGCCGGATCTGATGAAGCGAGCGCTGGATCCTGACGCCGAACCGCTGACCATCGAAGAGGTCGCACGTCTCGGCCTGGGATTACGTAGTCAGCTAGAAACGCAGCCAGACAATGCACAAGACTGGTGGATGCTGGGGCGCATTGCGGGCTTGCTGAATAACTACGACATGTCCGTGCAGGCGTTTGCCAAGGCGTTCCAGCTCGATCCGAAAAACACGGATCTGGCGCTGGACTATGCCGATCTGCTATCGAGATCTACCGATCCGCGTGATAGCCAGCGTGGTGGTGACATGCTACGTGAGCTGATGAATTCCGGCTCGACCAATGTGCGCGTGCTGAGCCTGCTGGCCTTCAATGCTTATGAAGCCCAGCGCTATCAGGACGCGATTGATGCCTGGCAAATGATGCTGAAACTGCTACCGCAAAACGACACGCGCCGCGCGGTCATCGAGCGCAGCGTGGCGCAGGCCAAAGCGTCACTGTCGGTGCAGGCAACCACCGGCAAGTAAATTCTTTCATCTTCATCATCAATATCGGAAGGGCGATATATCGCCCTTTTGCTATCCGACAACTTATCTCTTCCAAACGTAGTGTCTCCCTTCAAACGCTTATGGTTCATCACAGGCATAGATTTGGAATCTCAGTCGTTTCTGTCATTAGTGTGAAGGTTTCGTGCGCAATAAGCCGCGTGAATTTCTGCAACTCGCGTCGCACGCGCCCGACACGGGGCAGCTCATCGCCGTCGCCCCGTGACCCCTGGCTTTTCGCGGTAAATCGCGCCGCTTCGCGGTGCCTTCGGTGTTCATGCCCGCTGTTCGGACCGCCTGCGACGCGAATACTCGTCCCATAAATGGGACTCGCCCTACGGGCCAGCACAAGTGCTGTTCAAAAACGTCGTTGACGTTTTTGTCCGACGCGGCGCAGGCTTTCGCGGCGTCCATGCCGCTCATCCGGCGGTCATGTACACCTCTGCGCGATTTTTTTACGTGAGCCAACCCCATAAAATCAAAAGACTGAACTGAGTACATTGTTATTTTGGGGCGGCTGTTTCTGGCTGTGCTGAGAGCGGCCTTAGCCACACCCGCGTCGGGCGCGTGCAACGAGAGTTGCAGAAGATCACACTACTTACTGCGCACGAAACCCTCACTGTAATTGCAGAAATACGATAACCAGATGTGAGAGCGGCGGATGCTTCCGCTTGTGATGAGGACGGCAGACGCCGTCCCGTTACTTCGAGGCGCGGGTTATAACCCGCTTTTGACGCCGTGCATGTCCGGCAGTTTGTGGGCGATGCCTTTGTGGCAGTCGATACAGGTTTGACCGAGTTTTATCGCTTCGCTGTGTTTCTCCGCCGCGACGGTTTTTTGCCCTGAGAAGTCCATGTAGTCAAAGTTGTGGCAGTTGCGGCATTCCTGAGAATTGTTATTTTTCATGCGCCGCCATTCGCTCTGCGCCATCGTCAGCCGGTGTGCTTCAAATTTTTGTGGCGTATCAATCGTGCCCATTATTTTGCCGTACAGCTCTTTACTGGCCTGAATCTTACGCACCATTTTCGGCACAAACTCATGCGGAACGTGGCAATCCGGGCAGGTGGCGCGCACGCCGCTGCGGTTACTGTAGTGCGCGGTTTCCATATATTCCTGATAGACGGTATTGCGCATTTCATGACAGCTGATGCAGAACGCCTCGCTGTTGCTCATTTCCATGCCTTTCTGGGATGTCGCCAGAAAGAAAATACCGCCCGCGAAACCGATAATGAGCAACGTTCCCAGCGCCAACCGACTTGGGCGGCGCCACCATTGCCACAGCTGGCGCAACAACCGTCCCACTTTTCCTGGTTGTTTCATAGCAAACCTCACTGACCAAAGCCTTTAGAAGGGGTGAACGTGTTACCGGTAATCGGCGAACTGTCCGCTTGCGGCACGTGGCATTGCAGGCAGAAATGGCGTGCAGGTGCGACATTGCTCAGCACTTTGCCGTCTCTGTCGACAAAATGGGTCGGACTGACGCGGGGGGCGCTGGTGGAACGATAGCTCTCTACGCCGTGACACTGTAGGCAACGGTTAAAGGTCGGGGTGACCTGATAGCCATCCACGCTATGCGGGATCATCGGTGGCTGGTTGACATAGTTGAGTGCCATACGCTCCTGCTGCTTCGGCATCCGGCTATTTCCCGGCTGTGTCGCGGCGACTTCTGGCGATTGGCTTAAATCGACCTGTGCAGTAGCGATTGCACTACCTATTATTGTACTGCCCATTATTGTCAGGGCGGTGATCCAGCGAAACCATCCCATTCTCAGGCTTTTCATGACTTTGCTCCCGATTTCCATCTAAGGGTTATTTTAAAAACGTCTTCAGCGCAGACATCAATACAACGTCCGCATGTTATGCAGTCTCGGTCAGTCACCTGTGCCGGACTGTCTTTATCGAGCAAGGGGGCGCGCAGCACCTGTGGCTCCGGACAGACATGAAAGCAGTCCATACAGCGCGTACAGCGTTCACGCTCAGTGGCATCCACAACCAGTGCGCCTTTGCCGCCAAGCGCGCCGTACAGCGCACCAGTCGGGCACAGGTGTCCGCACCAGCCGTGTTCCACGACCCACAAATCAAACAGAAATAGCGCCAGCAGCAGCCAGATACCCGCACCAAACCCGAAAATCAGCCCGCGACCCATCAGTGAAACCGGGTTGACCCATTCCCACAGCAGCCCGCCCGTCAGCGCACTCCCTGCCAGAATAAGGATCAGCAGCAGATAGCGTAGATTGCGGGGGATCGTCGCCGAGGCAGTGATGCCGAAACGACGACGCAGCCAGGCGGCTAAATCGGTGAGCGGATTAACCGGGCAGACCCAGCTACAGAACAGGCGCTTACCTGCCAGTGCATAGCTCAGCGCAATAATCAGCGAACCGACCAGCGCGAGCGTGGCGGGCAGATGGCCGCTAGCCAGGCTTTGCAGCACCATCAGCGGATCGCTGAGTGGCACGGTGTCGAGCAAGCGGCTGGCGCTGTAGTTACCACTCAGGATCCAAAATCCGAAGAGCGGACCACTGAGGAACATGAGCAGCACCAGAGACTGGGCCAGACGGCGTAAAACCAGCCAGCGGTGGCTGGGCCACCAGCCTTTTTTCGCCTGAGCTTCTCGCCCGGCGTCTTGCTTACGATTTGCCATCGCGTGCCTCCAGCCAACTGAAACGGTAGTGGTGTCCGAGTTCGCCTTTTGCCAACGCGCGCGGTAAGACCTTGATCGCTGGCTGTTCCAGCACGCAGGCTTTTTCACATTTGCCGCAGCCGGTACAGACATCGCTATGCACCGTAGGCAGAAAACGGGCATGTTTTCCGGTACGGGCATTGCGCTCTGGCTCCAGTGTGATGGCGCTATCGATGAGAGGGCAGACGCGATAGCACACATCGCAGCGTAACCCCTGATAGTTCAGGCAGTTTTCCTGATCTAACAGCACCGCTAATCCCATGCGGGCATCATCAATCGTGTCTAACGGCTGTAACGCACCGCTGGGGCAGGCGACCACGCAGGGAATGTCCTCACACATCTCGCACGGGATATCGCGTGCGACAAAGTAAGGGCTACCCGCTGCGGAACCGGAAACCAGCGTTGCCAGCTTCAGCGTGTCGTACGGGCAGGCCTGAACACATTGGCCACAGCGTATGCAGGCACCGGAAAACGCCGCCTCAGACAGCGCACCCGGCGGCCGCAGCCGGAGTTCGTCTGCCTGAGCGCGTCGCTGCTGAATGCCGAGAACCGTCACCGCTGCTGATAAGCCAGCAACGGCGCGGACGGCGTCACGCAGAAAGCGACGGCGAGCGGGTGATGAATTCTCCGGGCGTGCCATGCGTGTTACACCTTAGCCAGCTTGACGGCACATTTCTTAAAGTCCGCTTCTTTCGACAGCGGATCGGTCGCATCCAGCGTCAGGACGTTGGTCATCTGTGCGGCATCGAAGAACGGCATATACACCAGACCGCGCGGTGGCTTGTTGCGGCCACGCGTCTCAACAATCGAGACGACTTCACCACGGCGCGAGATAATGCGGACTTTCTCACCGCGACGCAGATCGCGTGCTTTGGCATCCTGCGGGTGCATAAACAGTACGGCTTCGGGGAAGGCGCGGTGCAGTTCCGGTACGCGGCGCGTCATGCTGCCGGTATGCCAGTGTTCCAGCACGCGACCGGTGGAGAGCCAGAGATCATATTCTTCGTCCGGCGCTTCGGCGGCAGGCTCGTACGGCAGCGCGAAAATCACCGCTTTGCCATCCGGTTTGCCATAGAAACGGTAGGCTTCTCCCGCTTTGACGTAAGGATCGTTCCCTTCGCTGTAGCGCCACTGCGTTTCTTTGCCATCAACCACTGGCCAGCGCAGTCCGCGCACTTTGTGGTAGGTATCGAACGGTGCCAGGTCGTGACCGTGCCCACGACCAAACGCGGCGTATTCTTCAAACAGGCCTTTTTGCAGGTAAAAACCGAACTCGCGAGATTCATCGTTCAACTGGTTTTCCGCTAATTCGCTGAGCGGGAAGCGCGTGGTGACATCGTTCGCAAACAGTACGTCGTAGAGCGTCTTGCCACGATAGGCCGGTTTCTGCGCCAGGAGTTCTTCCGGCCACACGTCCTCGATGGCGAAGCGCTTGGCAAAGCTCACCACCTGCCACAGATCCGATTTTGACTCGCCCGGCGCTTTAACCTGCTGACGCCAGAACTGCGTCCGGCGCTCGGCGTTGCCGTAGGCACCTTCTTTTTCCACCCACATCGCGGTAGGCAAAATCAGGTCAGCGGACAATGCGCTGATCGTCGGGTAGGGGTCGGACACGACGATGAAGTTACGCGGATCGCGCCAGCCCGGCATACGCTCCTGATTGATGTTCGGGCCGGCCTGCATGTTGTTGTTACACATCACCCAATAAGCATTCAGCGTGCCGTCTTTCAGCGCCCGATCCTGTGCGACGGCGTGCAAACCGATCTTTTCAGGAATCGTGCCTGTCGGTAACTGCCACAGCTTTTCCGCAATCGCGCGGTGTTTCTCGTTGGTTACCACCATGTCCGCAGGCAGGCGGTGGGCGAAGGTGCCGACTTCACGTGCGGTGCCGCAGGCAGAAGGCTGACCGGTTAACGAGAACGGCCCACAGCCCGGCTGAGAGATCTTGCCCGTCAGCAGGTGGATGTTATAAACCAGATTGTTCGCCCAAACGCCGCGCGTGTGCTGGTTAAAGCCCATCGTCCAGTAGGAGATCACTTTCTTTTTCGGATCGGCGTAGAGTTTTGCCAGCGCTTCTAACTGGTCGGCGGGAACGCCGCTAATCGCGACCGTTTTTTCCAGCGTATAGTCAGCGACAAAGGCTTTGTATTCTTCAAAACTCATAGGTTCAGACGCATCGGAACCGGGGTTTTTCGCTGCTTTCTCCAGCGGATGAGTCGGACGCAGCCCGTAGCCGATATCGGTCACGCCTCTGCGCAGGTTCACGTGGCGGGTAAAGAAAGCCTCGTTCACCGCATTGTTTTGGATAATGTAGTTGGCGATATAGTTGAGAATGGCCAGATCGGTTTGCGGCGTAAACACCATACCGTTATCCGCCAGCTCAAAACTGCGGTGCTGATAGGTGGACAACACGGCGACCGTAACATTGCTGTTCGACAGGCGGCGGTCGGTGATACGCGACCAGAGAATCGGGTGCATCTCCGCCATGTTGGAGCCCCACAGCACAAATGCATCGGTCTGCTCGATATCGTCGTAGCAGCCCATTGGCTCATCCATACCGAAGGTACGCATAAAGCCGACGACCGCCGATGCCATACAGTGGCGCGCGTTGGGGTCAATGTTGTTGGAGCGAAAACCGGCTTTGAACAGCTTGGCGGCTGCATAGCCTTCCCAAATCGTTGATTGCCCAGAGCCAAACATCCCTATCGCGTTCGGACCTTTCTCCTTCAGAGCGGTTTTGAATTTCTCCGCCATGATGTCAAACGCCTGCTCCCAGGAGATCGGAGTAAATTCGCCTTCTTTATCGAATTTTCCGTCGCGCATCCTTAGCAAAGGCTGGGTTACGCGATCCTGTCCGTACATGATTTTTGGCAGGAAATAGCCTTTGATGCAGTTTAATCCGCGGTTAACCGGCGCTTCGGGATCGCCCTGACTGGCGACGATACGGCCATTTTGCGTCCCGACCAGTACACCGCAGCCTACGCCACAGAAGCGGCAGGGGGCCTTATCCCAGTGGATAGCCTCTGACTGTTCGGTCACGGCGCGAACCGCAGTAGGTATGGTGATGCCTGCGACCGCGGCTGCCGCTGCGACCGCGTTCGCCTTCATAAAGTGTCGTCGACTGAGTTTCATGGTATTTCCTCACCCTGAGCTTGTTGATCAAGAGGTTGTTCATCGAAAGACGGTTCATCAAGCTGGTGATAAACCAGCGAAACCGCCAGTACGCCTGTAAGTTCGCGTATTGACGCTATTTGTTTTAACAGCGTGTCTTCTGAATCTGACTCCAGCACCACGACCATTTTTCCGGTATCGCTATCGCTGGCACCCACCTCGACATTGGGCTGCGTCGCTAGCGCCTCGGCAACGGCCGCCAACTGCGCCGGGTTGACGTGAACCACTACACTGCAAACATGCCAGACTGTGCTCATCGGTTTTCCTGTTGCGTCGGAAGACGCGCTGGCGCGGTGTGATACCCCGCGGTGATTTTTTTCATCGACATGGCACCGACAGGGCACCCGGAAATGCATGCGCCACAGGTGGTACAGGCGTCGTTGTCGATTGACGGTGCGGCAACGCGCCCGAGGGCGGGACGAAACCGTATCGCCCCGGTTTCACACGCATCTTGACAGCTGCGGCATTCCACCTGATGCAGCGATAAACAGGCATCCTGAATCGTCAGGTGGTATTCCCACGGCGGAGTGTGGCTCTCCGCGAACAGCGCTTGTGGACACGCGCGAGCGCAGTCGTAGCAGAACGTGCATTCGCCGCGCTGAAAGTCGATGGTGGGGAAACCGCCCGAACCGCGCTGGATAATCCCGGAACCGCAGGCATCAATGCAGACGTTACAGCGCGTGCACTGGCTCAGGAACTGGCTTTCCGCGCCGCTCCACGGCGGACGCAACGCGTTGTCTGCCCGCTGTAGGCCACCAGTCAGTAAGGAACGCCGGGAGAGGTTAGTCATGGCAGTTTGTCGCTCTGGTGCTCAATGAAATATCCAATAAAAAACACGCTGTTTTTGTAGGGGTTACACTATTCCTCTTAGGCTGTATGCGATAATCACCCTTTAGAGGTAAATGGGGGTGCCGGATCAAGCTTATGTGGGATTCGCGTCTCATTGGCTTGCGGGAGCGTGTGGGGATCGTGATAGTACGCTGAAATGTTGATCTACTTACTTAGAGTAGGTATAGCGCCAAAGAGGATTACTCGTTGTGATGGTCAAACGTCCTGTTTCTACCAGCCTGGCTCGCGCGTTTTTTTATATCGCGCTGCTTTCATTCCTGACGACGGGCATTGCGCTGCTGACGTTAGCCAGCGGTTTACGTGATGCGGAAGCGATCAACGTGGCCGGTTCCATGCGCATGCAAAGCTATCGCATGGGGTATGACCTACAGGGCGATCGCACAGCGTTAGAACCGCATCGCCGCCTCTATGCGCAAACGCTGGATTCCTCGGTTTTTCACCTGTTGGATCGCTGGTATGTGCCGCGCGATGTGCGCGATCGTTATGCCGCGCTGTTGCAGAGTTGGAAAACGATGGATGAGCGCCTGAGCGCGGGGGATCGGGTGTGGTATCAGGGCAATATTGTCGGCTATGTCACGCAGATCGATCTCTTTGTGCTGGCGTTGCAGCACTATTCCGAACGCAAGATGATGATAGTCGTTGTGACATCAATAATTGGCTCGATCACTATCTATATACTGATCTTCTTTACGCTGCGTCGCATCCGTCGTCAGGTGGTCGTGCCGTTGAATAAGCTGATGGCGGCCTGTGCATCCATTGAAAAGGGGCGTTTTACCCATTCGCGGCTGGACGTCAATCTGCCTAACGAACTGGGTTTACTGGCGCAAACCTTCAGTAGTATGACTGACGAGCTGCAAAAACTTTACCGCTCTCTGGAAGATAAGGTACGGCAGAAAACGCTGCGCTTGCAGGAAGTGAACCGCATGCTGAAGGTGCTATACAACTGCTCTCAGGCGATGAACGTCAGCACGATAGACCGGCATTGTTTTCAGCAGATTCTGCAAATTGTTCGCCGCTATGAAACGGTCGACTGTCTGGAAATGCGGGTCGGGGAAAACTGGCTGTTATGTGAAGGCCAGCCGGACGAGCAGGCTACATGGCAGGCTTTGCCCATTCGTTTGCAAGAAGTCGAGTTTGGACAGTTGCGCTGGCAGGCACCAACGCAACAGCCGTCGGCGCAGCTGATGGAAAGCGTCGCCACTATGCTGGGTCGCGGACTCTATTTTAATCAGGCGCAGAAGCACTACCAGCAGCTGTTACTGATGGAAGAACGCGCCACTATCGCGCGTGAACTGCATGACTCACTGGCTCAGGTGCTTTCTTATCTGAATATCCAGATGGCGTTATTAAAGCGTTCGGTAGCGGAAGAAAATGCGCAGGCCCGGCAGATCATCACAGATTTTGAACAGGCGCTCAGCGATGCGTATCGCCAACTACGCGAACTGCTGGGCACGTTCCGGCTGACGCTACAACAGGCAGATTTGCCAGCGGCGATGCAGGAAATGATTGAGCCACTGCGTGCGCAGACTCCGGCGACCATCGCGATTGATTGCCGGATTCCTACGCAGGCGCTGGATGCCTCACAGCAGGTTCACTTGCTGCAAATCATCCGTGAAGCGGTGCTGAACGCCATTAAACACGCGCAGGCGACGATGATTACCGTCAACTGCCGTACGCAGCCCGATGGCCGTCATTGTGTGGATATTCGTGATGACGGCTGCGGCATTATCAATCAGGAGGAGCCTGCGGGACATTACGGCTTAAATATTATGCAGGAGCGCGCCGAACGGTTAGGGGGAAAGCTCTCTATTGGCCTCCACCCTGAAGGGGGAACGCAGGTTAGCGTCTGTTTTTCTACGCCGACGACCGCGCGTGAACGCGACAACACGAACAATCTCTACCCTGAATAAGTCGAGTGGGAAACAGGCCGCTTGAAGTATGACGGGGATAAATCATAGACCATAAATAAAATAATAAGATCCATATTACATTGGGGCTGGGCATGTCAGAAAAACCATCTTATCGTGTTTTGATCGTCGACGATCATCCACTTATGCGCCGGGGAATCCGTCAGTTACTGGCAACCGATGCCATTTTTGATGTGATCGGGGAAGCCAGCAATGGCATGGAGGCGCTGAGTCTCGCGAATCGGGATTCTCCCGATATCATCTTGCTCGATCTCAATATGAAAGGATTGAGCGGGTTGGATACGCTCCACGCGCTGCGGCGCGATGGGATCTGCGCCCGCGTCATTGTGCTGACGGTCTCCGATGCGCCGAGCGATATTTATGCGCTGATGGATGCGGGTGCCGATGGCTATCTGCTCAAAGACAGCGCTCCAGAACACTTGCTGGATGCGATTCGTAACGGTGATGCCTTCAGTGAGCAGGTGCGGGACGTGCTGCGCCACCGTATCGCCATACAGGACACGCCTTCGCCCTTTACTGTGTTAACAGAGCGCGAACTGGATGTGTTGCAGGAAGTGGCCTCTGGGCTATCCAACAAGCAAATTGCGAGTGTGCTGTATATCTCGGAAGAGACGGTAAAAGTGCATATCCGCAACATGCTGCGCAAACTCAACGTACGCTCCCGCGTCGCCGCCACGGTGCTGTATCTGGAGACGCGCGGCCAGTAGGGCCGTTGAAATAGACAGTGTGAATAGGGCTTCCGCATCATTACCAGAAGCCCAGACGGTTATTCACGAAGGCGGAAAAAGGCTCAATACTGCGGGAATCGTGACGAGTGCGAGCAGTAGCGAGACGATGATCGATAGTGCGATCACATCCGGTTGATAATTATACTTCTTGGCAAACACATACACGCCAGCGCCAATTGGCTGCGCGGCCATCACCACGGCGGTTGCCAGCCAGACCCCCTGAGATTGACCCATCCCGAATACATAGACGGCTATCGCGAACGTGACGGCAGGCTGTATCACGAGTTTTAGCACAACCAGCGGTAGTAGCGTTTTGCTGACCGTGACGTTCAGGTGTTCTTTTACCTTCAGTCTGGCAAGGCCCAGTCCGAGAGCAAATAGCGCGGTGGGGCCCGCAGCATTGCCCAGAAAGCGCACAAAGGATTCGATGACGACGGGGACCTGAATGTCGAGCAGGACGAACGCCAGACCGGCAAGCACTGAGATCGTTAATGGATTCTTCACGGTCGTCAGCGCCGAGTTTCCCACACTGTGAATCAATCGCGGCTGAGCGTCTGTCGCTCGTGTAGAAAACACATCCCAACTGACGATCACGGCCATGATGGCGGGGATATTGTGCAGAATGGTTGCCATCGCTGCGGGTAGTGCTGCCTGTTCGCCGTAGACTGAAATCAAAATCGGCACGCCCATATATCCCGTGGTGCCATAACACGCGCCCATGCTAAGAAGGGAGGACTGGGGCAATCCGATCCTCATGCGCTTCGCCAGCAATGCGGCAAGCATGTAGGACACTGCGATTCCGATCAGCGTTGACAGCATAAAACCCCACTGTTTCAGATCGCTGGTGTCGGCACGCGCCACGGCAATAAACAGTAAGGCAGGCAGCGCAATATACAGGACATAGTCGTTGATTAACTTATCTGCTTGGCCGCTGTCGGGCTTTATTCTTCCATAACAATAACCAACGAGAATCACCAGAAATAAGGGGACGACAATCAAGAACATGGATGGGCCTCTTTTTTATATTTTTGAAGATATCGACCCGTGGATTTTGCGGGGTGTTTCATAAACCGCTAAATGAATTATTATGTGTTCATAATTGATTTAATCAATAGCGATAATCTCAAGAGGTCAGGATAACGGTGCGAGCACAGGTCGAGCGGATAGAGGGGCGTGGTATCACGCTGGAGCAACTGCGTATCTTTGTCTCCATCGCGGAGTGCGGTGGTTTCGGACGTGCGGGTGAAGAGTTAGGACGGACGCAATCAACGCTGAGTGCTGGCCTGAAACGCTTAGAAGAAGATGTCGGTTGTCGCCTCATCGAACGGCGCCAGGGACACATTCTCGGTTTGACCGAAGAAGGGCGACAGCTGCTGCCTGCCGCGCGTGACATTCTGCTACGTACGCATCGGGCCATCGGCGCGTTGCAGAAGTCGCCAATGACAGGCCGCGTAGCGCTCGGTGTCCCGGATGATTTCGAGGTTAAGAATCTGCACGAAATCATTTCGCTATGTCTTGAGGAGAATCCTGGCCTAAAGGTGGAAATCACGGCGGCGTCATCGACCGTGCTGTCGTCGATGGTTGCCCAGCAACGTCTGGATGTCGTGATCCTCAAAGGACTGGCGGGACAGCCGCTGATTTCTGAAACAGAAAGAATTTTGCGGGTTGAATCTCTTCACTGGGTCAGTTCCGGTGCGGTGAATTTCAGTGAGATGGATGAAGTCCCTCTCGTCACGTTCCCTGATGGCTGTGTGATTCGGAAATGTGCGGTTTCTGCGCTGGAGCATGTCGGACGCCCGTATTACTTTTCTTATGTGAGTGGGTCTTTCGATAATATCCGCAGCGCGGCGGCAAAAGGGCTGGGGATTGGTTTACTGCCGAAAAGCGCGTTGTCCGACGCTCTGTATGTTCTGGGCCCGGAAGACGGTGCTCCCAGCGTTCCAGCGATTCAGCTTGTGCTCAGCGTG
This sequence comes from Pectobacterium sp. S5, assembly GCF_051707265.1. NCBI lineage: Bacteria > Pseudomonadati > Pseudomonadota > Gammaproteobacteria > Enterobacterales > Pectobacteriaceae > Pectobacterium > Pectobacterium sp. S5. Next base: position 384,027 of record NZ_JAULSZ010000002.1, on the reverse strand, counting down.
ACGCGACCCGGTAAACTCTACCAACAGTTTACCCGCTATATCGATCGGGCATTGGCGCAATAGTCTGAGGCTGGGTTTTAGTTCGCTGCGGTAATATCGATTATCGCGGCCAGTTGGGCCGCGGTGTTGCGTGCTTCGCTTTGTTAGCTAATTTTATTATCAACCTTTGGCTCAATTAGCCCTTGCTTCGTCAACTCTGACACAATGGCGCCCTTTGTTCTCTCAAAAGTTGTCGCCAGTTCGTCAATAGACGCGCCATTTTGGAATGTCGAGGCCAACAACGCCTTTAATTCATCATCCCATGAAATACCTGCATTTTTCGGGCGGCCTGCTTTAATATTGTCCTGCTGCTTTTCTTCGAGTGTCTTCTTAGGTTGTTTCTTGACGTTGAGTGTGTCCAACACGGTGAATAGGGCTCGAATGACCTGTGGGTTGTTGTATGGACTTTCCTCTGGTAAGACTTCTCCCGTTGCAGGATCAATGCCGTTTATCAATGCTGTTACGATATCTTTAGCTTCACTACGTTCCATATTCTCGTTTCCTTTCGAGTACTAACACGGATCATAAATGACGAATGGTTTTTCACGAATCGAGCCTAAAGGAAGGCAGATTCTTATCAAGAGCGATTCATAGCAGTAGTCTGAATCCAAAACAATTAGCAGATAAAGCAGATGAAAAATTTGGATTGAGTTTGAATTAGATGAAATTAACAAGACACGAGTAGGGGAAATTTCAATTCACATTCATTAGCCTACAGGCGTAGGGTAATATTTACAGAACATGAATTGGTACGACCGAGTGGACTCGAACCACCGACCCCCACCATGTCAAGGTGGTGCTCTAACCAACTGAGCTACGGTCGTACAGTAGATAACATCTTAATCAGTAACGTTTTGATTAGAATGCTTTTCTTCATTCCAGCGTTTGGAATGGGCGCTATTATGAACGGCTCTGACGTTGGTGGCAAGCGCTTTGTTTATCATCCTCTTTCAAGTGTTGAATGTTTAGCCGAATTCGTCGGATAAAGCCGTTGCTGACGTAACGTTAAAAAATTTCCCGGAAATTTTTATGCGATTTAGACGGCTGTCGGCCTGTTGCGCAAAGACTTTACTCCCTGATAACGCAACGCTATCGTATCGCGGTATAGCATCCTGACAGGGGACGACCCCTGACGCGAAAAGGATTCACGGGACGACCCCCTATTCGATGTTTAAGGAGAACAGGGTATGGCCTGGTTTCTATTAGCGCTTGCCGGTTTGTTTGAAATTGTCTGGTCTTACAGCATGAAACTGTCTGATGGCTTCACGAAAGTAGGCGCATCGGTTGTCACGATTGTCGCCATGATCGTCAGCTTTGCGCTGTTATCCATGGCAATGAAATCTCTTCCTCTGGGTACGGCCTACACCATCTGGACAGGGATTGGCGCGGTAGGCGCGTTTGTGGTGGGATTGGTCTTCCTGAATGAACCCGCAAATGCGATGAGGATTATCGCTGCGCTGTTGATCGTCAGCGGCTTGGTTCTGATGAAGCTGTCCTCATAGCGTATATACCCGTCATACTTCAAGCTGCTTGTGCGTTGGCTGCCCTTACTCACCCCAGTCACTTACCTGAGTAAGCTCCTGGGGACTCGCGCGGTTGCCGCCTTCACGCAACTCGAATTATTTAGGGTATAGTTTTTGAATAACGCATTGCGTCTGAACGTCAGGTTCGTCTTCATGGGAACATCTGGCGTGTGGCAGGGCCATTTTCATGCGATTCTGCCACTGTTTTCACTCCTCTTTATGCTCACTATTGATTGATTTTGCTTCTTGTTGCTTATTATCAATAAGTGCTATGCTAATTTCTGCGTAATATCTCAATGAATTTCGCGTAAAGTGATTGTAATTGCGCATTGTATGCTCTTTTTAGTGTGTTTATTGCTTTTTCGAGCTGAATCGAGCATTGGCGATTAATCATCACATCAGTCATCTAACACACCGCACAAAAGCGATATCTCTTGGTTCAGGCAGATTACGGCCTGACTCGCGGCTATCTGTGTACGTACAATCTGCAAGGGGAGTGGAATGATCAAGTTGGTAATTACCGATCTCGACGGCACGTTTCTTCACAGCGATGGCGATTACAACAGGGCCTTGTTTGCCGATGTTTATGCATTAATGAAAGAGAAGGGCGTGCGGTTTGCTGTCTGCACAGGCAAGCAGTGCGAGCGGGTCGAAGCGCTTTTTGGCGATGATGCGAAAGATATCTGGATTCTGGGAGACAGCGCGACGCGCATCAAGTATCAGGGTGAATACGTTTACCAGTCACTCATCAAAAACCGCCTTGCCTTGAGCCTGATTGGCGTACTGGAAAGCGTAGACGATCGGCACGTCGTCATCGGTTGTACCCCACACGGTGCGATGGTGAAGGAAACGATCGATCCTGCCTTACTGGAAAAGGTGAAAAAGTCGTACACCAATGTGACGTTGATCTCCAGCTTTGCTGCCGTGACCGATGATTTTGTGAAAATCACGGTTTATGACCCAGAAGGACACTGCCACGAGACGGCGAAGTACCTTGATGCGTTTCACGATCATGTCTATATCGTCGTCTCTGAAGCGGCCTGGATCGACATTGCTGATGTCGGCGTACACAAAGGACACACCGTAGACATCCTTCAGGAGAAATTGGCGATTACGCCAGAGGAAACGATGGTGTTCGGCGACGGTCTCAATGATATTGAGCTAATGAGCCGCGGGGCTTACAGCTTTGCGATGCGCAATGCGTTTGAGGAAACCAAAGCTGCGGCGAATTTTATTGCCCGCAGCAATGATGACGATGGGGTACTGAAAACGATAAAGCTGCTGCTTTCATGAATTGAAGTGCATGAAGCAAACCGGCAACCGCTGGGGCTACCGTTGCATTATCGGGCAATAATCACATCCAGATTTTTTTCGCTTAAGACGCTCTGGCAGGCAGGAGAGATTTCATCATCGGTTACCAGCGTGGTGATTTCATCACATGCAGCCACACGATAGCGCGTGAGGGCGGAGATTTTATTGGCGGTCAGGGCAACAATCACTTCGCTGCTGCGGGTCACCAGACATTTTTTGAATTCGGCATCATCATATTCAAAAACGGTCAGGCCTTCATTGGCATCAAAGGCACAGCCTCCCAGCAGGCATTGATCGAAAAACATTTTCTCTAGCTGCCTGAGCGTATCGATACCAATCGCGCCGCCGACCTCTTTCTGGATCCTTCCGCCAAGAAAAATCACTTCTACATCAGGATACTGCATCAGCTCTGCCGCGATGATGGGCGAATTACACACGGCGGTAAATTTCAGGCCAGCCGGGATCTGCTTTGCCACCGCCAGATTGGTGGTGCCGGTGTCAAAGAAGACGCAGCTGTTGGGCTTTATCAGCGGGATGACGGCCTGAGCGATACGATCTTTCTGGGCGGCATCGATGGTGGCTCGGCTGGCAAAATCAATCACCTCTGGCGGCATACTGACCGCACCGCCGTAGACGCGTTTGCAGGCACCGGATTGCGCCAGTTCTTTCAGGTCACGCCGTATGGTGTGCTCGGATACGTTCAATTCACGTGAGAGCTGGGCGCAGACGACTTTGCCTTCCTCGCTGAGGATCTGCCTGATTTTGGATTGCCGTTGCTCGGGAAAGTCGGTGTAATCGAACATACATGTCCTTGGTTAATCAAAATGATGCACAACCGGCCGTCAGCGAGCAGGCTTCATTCGGGTCAATGATGTGTACAGCATGGAATTGCGCCATGTTAATCTGCACCTTCTGGCAACACAACACCTCTACCGCGTTGATCTGCAATGCGTGAGTCATGGTGTAAAATTTACGCGTCAATATACCGACATCATCGATAAAGAGAGAAAAACAGCCGTGTTTCATGTCATTACTGGGCTTATCGCCCTCTATGTTATCTGGCGTCTGGTCTGGCGCTTGCGTGTCGGTGTGCCTGTAAAGCGCATGCTGGCGGTGTTAGTGCTGCTGGCTTCGCAGCATCATCTGATTACGCGCACCTTTTTTGGCACGATGGCGTCGCCGGAAGTGCCCGCGCTTGTCCTAATGTTTCTGGGATGGGCGTTTGGCGCGCTGCTGATATCCGCATTTCTGCTGTTGGCCGTCGATCTGTTCGGCGTTGTGGGGCGTTTGTTATCCCGCTCGGTTGGGCAGGTTCTGCTGAACAATATGGCGCTGCGTGGCGGAATTGCCGTGGTGGCGATGGGGCTGGCGGCGATTGGCGTCTGGGAAGCGGTGCGTGTTCCTGAAGTGCGCACGGTAGAAGTCGAGTTGAAACAGCTACCGCCTGCGCTGGATGGTTTCCGGCTGGTGCAGCTAACCGATTTACATGCCAGTCGCCTGTTACAGCGCCCCTGGATGGAAGCGGTGGTGGCAAAAACCAACGCGCTTAAACCCGATCTGACGGTGATTACTGGCGATCTGGCTGACGGTACCGTGAATGCCCGTCACGATGACATGGAACCGCTGCGTAACCTGACTGCGCCACACGGCGTGTTTGCCATCGTGGGTAACCATGAATATTACGTGGAATATACGCAATGGGTGCAGCGGCTGAATGCGCTGGGCTTACGTATGTTACTTAATGAAAATGTATCGATCGGCCGCGATAATGCCGCATTTGTGCTGGCAGGGATCACCGATCGCACCGCCGCTGATTTTCAACAGCCGCTGCCAGATACGGGCGCGGCACTCAACGGAATAGCACCGGATACCGCCGTCGTTCTGCTTAGCCATCGGCCAACGGGAGCGAAAGAGAATGCGCGTGCTGGAGCGGATTTACAGCTCTCCGGCCATACGCACGGCGGTCAGGTGTTGGGTATGCATTGGGTGACGCAGATGGCGAATGAAGGGTATGTGTCCAGCAGCTATGACGTGGATGGCATGCATCTGTACGTGAGCAATGGCGCGGGCCTGTGGAACGGTTTCCCGATCCGCTTAGGGAAACATGCCGAGATTACTCAGTTCATACTCCGTTCACCGTCGCTGTAGTTTTTGGGGTAGCAGAATAATCCGCGACCTCTTTTAAGAGGCCGCGATGACAAGCGGGCTCATTATCACAAGCGGTTCTATCGGCGAGATTATTATGCATACCCTAAATAATTCGAGTTTCAGGCAGGCGGCAAGTGAGGGAGTCCCGATGAGCTTACTCAAGTAAGTGATTCGGGTGACTAAACGCAGCCAACGCACATGCAACTTGAAGTATGACGGGTATAGATAGGAAAAATGTGCGATTGAGCCGCTTTTCATCAGGTTAAGCTATCGCAGAAGTTAGCATATACAATTATAAATTATAGGGAGACTCTGGCACTGTCTTGCATCAAGAAGAAGGAATTGGTGAAGCGCTCCGCTGCCATAAGGCAAGGCTATCGGAGAACGACCCACCTTCTTGCGCAGCGATTAAGGCAATGCAACATACTGGGAGATAACGATGGACGAGAATAAAACGAAACCAGCCGGCAAGTGTCCGGTTATGCACGGCGGAAACACTTCTACTGGCTCATCAAACACCGACTGGTGGCCAAATGCCCTCAATCTCGACATTCTTCATCAGCATGATACCAAGACCAACCCGTTAGGCAGCGATTTCAGCTACCGCGATGCCCTCAAAACCCTCGATGTCGATGCCCTCAAAAAAGATTTGCATGCACTGATGACCGATAGTCAGGAGTGGTGGCCAGCGGACTGGGGTCACTATGGCGGCCTGATGATTCGTATGGCCTGGCACTCGGCTGGCTCCTACCGTACGACCGATGGTCGCGGCGGCGGCGGTACCGGTAACCAGCGCTTTGCACCGCTTAACTCCTGGCCAGATAACGTCAGTCTCGATAAAGCGCGCCGCTTACTGTGGCCCATCAAAAGAAAATATGGCAATAAACTCAGCTGGGCGGACCTGATTATTCTGGCGGGTAATATCGCGTATGAATCCATGGGGCTGAAAACATTTGGCTTCGCCTTTGGTCGTGAAGACATCTGGCACCCGGAAAAAGACACCTACTGGGGCTCGGAAAAAGAGTGGCTGGCGAAGAGCACCGGGCGCTATGGCAGCGACGATCGTACCTCGCTGGAAAACCCGCTGGCGGCCGTACAAATGGGGCTGATTTACGTTAACCCAGAAGGCGTTGATGGCAATCCTGACCCGCTGCGTACCGCACAGGATATGCGCGTGACGTTCTCCCGTATGGCGATGAATGATGAAGAAACCGTTGCCCTGACGGCGGGTGGGCACACGGTAGGTAAAACCCACGGTAATGGCGATGCCAGTCTGCTGGGTGCAGCACCAGAAAGTGCGGATGTTGAGGAGCAAGGTCTCGGCTGGCATAACCCGACGGGATCGGGCAAAGGGCGCTATACCGTCACCAGCGGGTTGGAAGGTGCCTGGACAACGCATCCGACGCAATGGGATAACGGCTTCTTCCACATGCTGCTGAATCACGAATGGGAACTGAGAAAGAGCCCGGCCGGTGCATCGCAGTGGGAGCCCGTCAGTATTAAAGAAGAAGACAAGCCGGTTGACGTTGAAGATCCATCTATCCGCTATAACCCGATGATGACCGATGCCGACATGGCGCTGAAAGTTGACCCGGAATATCGCAAGATTTCCGAACGTTTCTATCAGGATCAGGCGTACTTCTCCGAAGTCTTTGCCCGGGCGTGGTTCAAGCTGACGCACCGCGATATGGGGCCGAAAGCGCGCTACGTGGGTCCAGATGTGCCGCAGGAAGATTTGCTGTGGCAGGATCCGGTTCCGGCTGGCCGTACCGACTATGATGTTGATGTGGTCAAAGCACGCATTGCAGAAAGTAGCCTTTCCATCAGTGAACTGGTCGCAACCGCCTGGGACAGCGCCCGTACATTCCGTGGTTCCGATATGCGCGGCGGTGCCAACGGCGCGCGTATTCGCCTCGCCCCGCAGAAAGACTGGGTAGGGAACGAACCTGACCGTCTGGCACGTGTGTTAGTCGTTCTGGAAAGTATTGCCGCCGCAACGGGGGCCAGCGTGGCCGATACCATTGTGCTGGCGGGTAATGTAGGGATTGAGAAAGCGGCTAAAGCGGCAGGTGTGAATATCTCCGTGCCTTTTGCGCCGGGACGCGGCGACACCACCGACGCCCTGACCGATGCAGAGTCTTTTGACGTCCTTGAACCTATCCATGATGGCTACCGTAACTGGCTGAAGAAAGACTATGCCGTGAGCGTGGAGGAGCTGATGCTCGATCGCACCCAACTGATGGGGCTGACGGCGAAAGAGATGACGGTGCTGGTTGGCGGCCTGCGTGTACTGGGGACCAACTACGGCGGCACCAAACACGGCGTATTTACGAATCGTGAAGGGGCGCTGACGAATGATTTCTTCGTCAACCTGACCGATATGAAATACACGTGGAAGCCGTACCGTAAAGACCTGTATGAAATCCGCGATCGTAAAACGGGTGAAGTCAAATGGACCGCGACGCGTCTGGATCTGGTCTTTGGCTCCAATTCCATTCTGCGTGCCTACGCCGAGGTTTACGCACAGGACGACAGCAAAGAGAAGTTTGTGAATGACTTTGTTGCTGCCTGGGTGAAAGTGATGAATGCGGATCGCTTCGATCTGGCAGAGTAAGACGTCACGCTCCCCACGCTGGTGTTTTCACGGCGCGGGGAGCCTCATTTTTTGCTGCGCAACCTTGTATCTCACTGCTTCTTAAGATTAAGCATGAATTCTCTGAACGGGGCGGCGAATTCCTTAAACAGCGGGTGCTTTCTATTCTGCATCATGACTTCACTAAATAGTTTCAAACCCACAATAAAGGCCTGAGTCTGTTCCGGCGTCATGTCCATCTTGCCATCGACTTTTTCCAGAATCTTGAACAAATCATCGTGAATTGAACATTCAAACGACAGCGTGCGCTGCTGCTCGGCTTTTTCTTCCACCGTAATCTGATAGACGTTTCCCATTGTGGCCTCGGTAAATTGAACTCGTGACGGATAGTTGATAAAATCAACTATATGATCATTGGTTGACTGAGTCAATAAAGCATGATGAAACCCCTTTTTGCCTTATTAGAAAGCTATAAGGCACAGATGCAGGAACAGATGAAGGCGCACGACATTAGTCTGGATGTGGTGCATATCCGCTTATGTAAGATCATCGCGATGGAAGGGCGCATTACGCCTCAGTCGCTGGCGAAAAGGGTCTGTCGGGATAAGGCACAGATCACCCGCATGGTAGCGGAGCTGGTCAAACGCGATTATGTCCGCAAGATCGATAACTCGGATGACGGCCGCAGCGTGTGGCTCAGTTTGTCCGATAAAGGCGTCGCGTTTACCCAGGTTTTTCTGCATCAGGAAAAGCAGATTGAGGCGCAGATGCTTCAGGCGCTATCCCCTGAAGAACAAGCTACGTTTAGTGCGCTGCTGGAAAAGATAGCAGCCAGTCGTTCTGCACACTAAGCCCGATATTCGCTAACTCTCGCTGCACTGCCGTGAAGCGTACTCGCTGTGTTACTGCACCGCGATAGCGCGATAGCGGCGTGCTTCCCCGCATCATTATCCCTAGAAACCACAGCCGTACCGGCACTTTCGGTGCTGGCACGCATTTTGCTTTTCTCTATTCGGGACAGCACCACGCATGGCGCTGAATAACCTAAATAGCTGGCTAGGGTTCCGATCCATACCATATGGATGTCTGGTCCGAGAGCTGGCGACCTCCAGTTGAGGTTACACGGCGGGACAAAAGCCCGGGAGACAGCAACACCCATGGTGTCGCGCTGTTCCCGCTTTTTCCTACTCAACCGGAGGTCTGGCATGAACCTATCTCGTTTACTGGGCGTTTGCGTCCTCAGTCTCTCAGCACTGCTGAGCTTCCCTTCTCAGGCTGCGCCTAAAACGCAATTCAACGTGTGCTGGACGATCTATGCTGGATGGATGCCGTGGGGATTCATCGGCACGCAGGGCATTATCGATAAATGGGCCGACAAGTACGGCATCAAGATTAAGGTCACCCAGCTTAACGACTATGTCGAGTCGATCAATCAGTACACCGCCGGGCAATTTGACGGCTGCACGATGACCAACATGGATGCCCTGACGATTCCGGCCGCGGGCGGTGTGGATACCACGGCGCTGCTGCTCGGCAGTTTCTCCGCAGGCAACGATGGCATCGTGCTCAAAGGCAAAGGGAAAACGCTGAGCGATTTGCGCGGGATGAAGGTTAACTTGCCTGAACTCTCTGTCTCGCATTACCTGCTGGTACGTGGTCTGGAAACGGCCGGATTGCGGGAGCGAGATGTCACCGTCGTCAACACGTCGGATGCCGATATTGTCGCGGCTTTCGCCACCCGCAGCGTGCAGGCCGCCGTCGCCTGGAACCCCCAACTTTCTGCAATCAAAAGCCAGCCGGACACCTCGGAAGTCTTTCAGTCCGGTCAGATTCCCGGTGAACTGATCGACATGATGGTCGTGAACACGCAAACGCTACAGGACAATCCGGCTTTGGGCAAAGCGTTGGCCGGTGCCTGGTTTGAAATGATGGCGCTGATGAAGGCTGGCGATCAACCTGCGCTGGAGTCAATGGCGGCTGCCTCTGGCACCGATTTAGCGGGCTATCAAGCGCAGTTAAAAACCACCCATCTGTTTTATTCCCCACAGGACAATCTGGCGTTTCTGACCAGCCCGGATCTCCCTAACACCATGAAGCGAGTGGCAGATTTCTCCTTCGATAAAGGGCTGCTCGGCGTTGGCGCACAGAGCGCAGATTTTATCGGCATGACGTTCCCCGGACAGATTACACAGGGTGACAGCGCCAATGTGAAATTGCGCTTTGACGACACCTTCGTGCGTCTGGCCGCAGAGAACAAACTCTGACCCGCAAACTGGAGAGACTATCGTGCGCTTGATCAATCGCTACCCCAGTCGGGGCGGACGGCTGTTGCTGGTCCTGCTGCCGTTTGTCGTGCTGCTGGTGCTGTACCTCATCGGGTCGGCGCTGCGGCTGGAGGACAACCCCAATGACAAACTCCTGCCGAGTCTTGGGCAAATGGCCGAGGCGATTCAGCGCATGGCATTCACCGAGGACAAACGCAGCGGCGATTACCTATTCTGGCTGGATACGCAGGCCAGTTTGGTGCGTCTCGCGCTGGGGCTGGGGATTGCCAGCCTGTTGAGCCTGCTGTTCGGGATTGCGGCCGGGGCTTTCCCGCTGTTTCGCGCATCGCTCTCGCCGCTGATGACCGTGCTGTCGATGATCCCGCCACTGGCGATTTTGCCCATTCTCTTCATCGTTTTCGGGCTGGATGAACTCTCGAAAGTGATGCTGATCGTCATTGGCGTTACGCCGATGCTGGCGCGCGATCTCGAACAGCGTGCTCGCAATATCCCGCAGGAAACGCTGATTAAAGCGCAGACGTTGGGGGCGAACAGCTGGGTCGTGGTGCTGCGCGTCATCTTGCCACAGCTGCTGTCGCGGCTGTTGATTTCACTGCGGCTGCTGTTGGGCGCGTCGTGGCTGTTCCTGATTTCTGCCGAAGCGATTTCGGCAACGGCAGGGCTCGGTTACCGCATCTTTCTGGTACGCCGCTACCTGGCGATGGATGTGATTCTGCCTTACGTCGTGTGGATCACGCTGCTGGCATGGCTCATGGATATGGTGCTGCGTTGGCTGCATCGCCGTTGGTTCCCGTGGTCAGAGGAAAGCAAAGCATGAGTTTTATCGAGATCGATAACATCTGGCAGGAATACGGCGACCACGTCGTGCTGGAACGGCTCAACCTGAACGTTGAGGAAGGGGAGTTTTGCACGATGGTCGGGGCATCCGGCTGCGGTAAATCCACCTTTCTACGTCTGCTGCTGGGGCAGGAAACGCCCAGCCGTGGCGAAGTGCGGCTCGAAGGGAAGCGACTGCCCGCTGAACCGGATGCTAGCCGCGGCGTGGTGTTTCAACGCTATTCAGTTTTCCCACATTTAACCGTGCTGGAAAACGTGGTGATTGGGCTGGAGATACCGCGTTCCCCTTGGCTCGGCAGGCTGTTTGGGCAGCGCAAGCAGGCGGCGCGAGACGATGCTGCGCGGATGCTGGAGCGCGTCGGGCTGGGACACTCTATGCACAAATACCCCAACCAGCTTTCCGGTGGCATGCAGCAACGGCTCGCGATTGCTCAGGCATTTATTGTCCAGCCGCGCATCCTGTTGCTTGATGAACCGTTCGGGGCGCTGGATCCCGGTATTCGCGGCGATATGCACACGCTGCTGCTGGAGCTGTGGCGGGAAACCCGCTTGACGGTCTTTATGGTTACCCACGATTTGCCGGAAGGTTTTCACCTCGGCACGCGTTTGCTGGTGTTCGACAAAGTCCGCATCGACCCGCATGCGCCGGAAGCCTATGGCGCACGCATTACCTATGACATCCCGCTTAATCAGGCGCGTCTCGCCACGCGCCAGCGTGCACTTACGCTGGTGCCTCCTGTGGTCAGCGTGGCGACATCCCCTATTTAAGGAGCTTTCGGTTATGACAGCGATACAGACATCGACAAACACATCGACAGGGCGAACAACATTTGATGAAGAAATCGTGCCGGGTGGAGGGCATACCTCTTTCATTCTCAAACGCGGACAGATTCTGCGCATCGAAGATGTGGAGGGCGGCGGCAATGTGGGTCTGCTGCTGTTTAACGCGCACCAGACCAGCGAGCGCCTGAACCTGCCGGATACCCTGAAAGGGCAACATACCGCCAGGCTGACGGTTGGGCACTGCCTCTATTCCGATATGGGACGCGTGCTGGCAGCCATCATTGCCGACACGTGCGGCTGGCACGACAGCTTTGGCGGCGTGCTCAATGCGCAGGAAGTGCAGGAGAAATACGGGCAGGGGCGCTATCAGGAGCGGCGCAACGGCTTTTTCCGTAACGGCATGGATAACCTGCTGGTCGAGATGGGGAAATGGAACCTCAATCTGCAAGATTTGCTGATGACGATCAACCTGTTCAGCAAAGTCACGGTAGATGCGCAGGGACAATTTCATTTTCACGCCAATCATTCTCAGGCGGGGGACTACATCGAGCTGTATGCGCCAATGGATACGCTGGTGGTGCTGACCGCCTTGCAACACCCGATGGATCCTAACTCGACGTATGCGCCGCAACCGATCGCGCTCACCTGGAGCCGGGCGGAAGGCGAGGATGTCGCCGCATACTGCCGTGCGTTCCGTGAGGAAAATGCACGCGCGTTTCACAATACCGAACGCTTTTGCCTGTAAGGAGGCCGGACATGACGTTAATTGCCAGCAATAAAACGGCCGAGGACGCGGTATTCCGCCATGTGATCCCTGCCGGAGAACCCTATCTGTTTGAGGTCAAGCAGGGGCAGACGCTGCGGCTGCTGGATTTGGAAGGCAATCAGGCGGTGGATACGCTGTTCTATCGCGTTGATGACCCGCGTGAACGCTACGATCCGCAACGCACGCTGCGCCGTCAGAATAGCGTCTACCTGACGACGGGCAGCGTGCTGTATTCCAATCTTGGCAATCCGCTGCTGACGATTGTCGCTGACACCTGCGGTCGCCATGACACGCTAGGCGGCGCCTGTGCACAGGAGAGCAACACCGTGCGCTATGCGCTCGACCGACGCTACATGCATAGCTGTCGCGATAACTTTCTCTGCGCCTGCCTGCACGATGGTCGCCTGAACAAAAAGGATATCGGCGCGAACATCAACTTCTTCATGAACGTGCCAGTGACGGCGGAAGGCGGACTGACCTTCGAGGACGGCATTTCTGCGCCGGGGAAATACGTGGAGCTACGCGCCGAAACGGACGTCATCGTGCTGATTTCTAACTGTCCGCAGTTGAATAACCCGTGCAACGGCTGGAACCCAACGCCAGCGGAGGTGTTGATATGGAACTAACGCCGGATCGCGGTGATGAAAACTGTACGCGCTGGCAGCGGGTGAAAGCGTGGCTGGTGAGCGCGCTGGAGGCTCGGGCAAACCGATATTATCTACCGCCAGCTAATACCCGAACAGACAACGCTCCATGATTCCGGCGCTGTAGCCCGTTTCAGTACCTGACCGTTACCGCGATGGACGACCATCATGCGGATCGCATTTTGGCGGGACGACCCGCCCTTGCATGAGTCTAGCGTATGTTCGACAAACTTCTGATTGCCAACCGTGGCGCGATTGCGTGCCGTATTCTGCGTTCGCTGCGCGAGATGAACGTCCGTGGCGTCGCGGTCTATTCTGATGCCGATATCAGTAGCCTGCATATTCAGGACGCCGATGAAGCCATTAGCCTGGGCGAAGGCGCGGCGGCTCACACCTATCTGGATGTAGAAAAAATTCTCTCTGCGGCGCAGCGCAGCGGCGCGCAGGCCATTCATCCCGGCTATGGTTTTTTGTCCGAGAATGCGGCGTTTGCCGAAGCCTGCGAAGCGGCACAGATCGCCTTTGTCGGGCCGACACCGCAGCAGCTACGAGTATTTGGTTTAAAGCATACGGCGCGAGCGCTGGCGAAGCAGCACAACGTGCCGCTGCTGGAAGGCACCGATCTGCTGGAAAATATTGATGCGGCCCTCGGTGCGTCGGCAGCGATCGGCTATCCGGTCATGCTTAAAAGCACGGCCGGAGGCGGCGGGATCGGGATGCGCGTCTGCTACAGCGCCACGGAACTGTCCGATGCGTTTGAAACGGTAAAACGTCTGGGCCAGAACAACTTCAGCGATGCGGGCGTGTTCATCGAAAAGTATATCGAACGCGCCCGACATCTGGAGGTGCAGATTTTTGGCGACGGTCAGGGCGACGTGCTGGCGCTGGGAGTGCGGGACTGCTCGGTGCAGCGTCGTAACCAGAAAGTGATTGAAGAAACGCCCGCGCCCAATTTGCCGGATGGAGTCGCCGATGCACTGTGCGCGGCGGCGATCAGTCTGGCGCAGGCGGTGAATTACCGCAGCGCCGGAACGGTGGAATTCGTTTATGACAGCGCGACGGATCGTTTTTACTTTCTTGAAGTCAATACGCGCCTACAGGTCGAGCACGGCGTAACAGAACAGGTTTGGGGTGTGGATCTGGTGCGCTGGATGGTCGCACTGGCCGCAGGCGATCTGCCGCCGCTGCGCGAGCTAGCTGCCGGATTGAATCCGCAGGGGCATGCGATTCAGGCGCGGTTGTACGCAGAAGATCCGGGTAAACAGTTCCAGCCGTCGCCGGGATTGTTGACGGAAGTTGCGTTTCCTGCCGCAGAAGGACAGAGCCTGCGCATCGATACGTGGGTGACGGCGGGGTGCGAAATTCCACCGTTTTTCGATCCGATGCTGGCTAAGATCATCGCCAGTGCGCCCACCCGCGAGCAGGCGATGGCCGAGCTGGATCGGGCGCTGGCGGACACGCGACTCTACGGCGTGGAACACAACCGTGACTATTTGCGTCAGATTCTGGCGGCAGATCCATTTGCCAGCGGCCAGCCGTGGACGCGCTGTCTGGATACGTTGGTTTACCAGGCGACAACCTGCGAAGTGGTGAGCGCTGGCACGCAAACCACCGTACAGGATTATCCCGGCCGTCTCGGCTACTGGGCGGTCGGCGTGCCGCCGTCGGGGCCGATGGACGATCGCGCGCTGCGTTTAGGCAACCGTCTGGTGGGGAATCCGGCGGGGATGGCGGCGCTGGAAATCACGATGAACGGGCCGACACTACGTTTTAATACGGATGCCGTGGCGGCAGTCACCGGTGCGGCTATCGCCATCGAGCTGGACGGTCAACCCGTACCGATGGATCGCGTATTTTCGATACCGGCGGGTGCCACGCTGCGGTTAGGCGCGACAAATGCGCAGGGGGTACGCAGCTATCTCTGCCTGCGTGGCGGTATTGATGTACCGGACTATCTCGGCAGTAAAAGCACCTTCACGCTGGGGCAATTTGGCGGCCACGCGGGCAGGGCGCTGCGGGCGGGTGACGTCTTGCACCTTGCGCCGCTGACGGACCGACGCACCGGCGATTGCCTACCGGACACCTTGCGCACCACATTGTCTACGGTGCGTGAACTGCGTGTGATTTACGGCCCGCATGCAGCACCGGACTATTTCACGCCGGCCTATATGGAAACCTTTCTTACCACCGAGTGGGAAGTGCATTTTAACTCCAGCCGCACGGGCGTCCGCCTGATTGGGCCGAAACCGGAGTGGGTTCGCGACAGCGGCGGAGAGGCTGGGCTGCATCCTTCGAATATTCACGATAACCCGTATGCCATCGGCGCGGTGGATTTCACCGGTGATATGCCGGTTATTCTGGGACCGGATGGCCCGAGCTTGGGTGGTTTCGTCTGTCCGGTGACGATAATCGAAGCCGATCTGTGGGCGATGGGACAGCTTAATGCGGGTGACCGTGTGCGCTTTATTCCTGTCGATCTCCCGACGGCGCGCGAGCTGGCACTGGCGCGTAATGCGGAGGTGGAACAGCTTGCTCCGATCGCTGTCGACTGGTCACCTGCTGCGCTCATTTCTCCGGTGGTGTTGGATACCGGTGAGGCGGATAAACGGCTGGTTGCACGGCTGTCCGGCGATACCCATTTGCTGCTGGAAGTGGGCGCGGCGGAGCTGGATGTGGCGCTGCGTTTCCGCGTCCATGCGCTGATGCTGGCGTTGGAGCAACAGGCACTCGATGGCATCATTGACGTGACGCCGGGCATTCGCTCGTTACAGGTGCACTATCGCCCTGAAGTGCTTTCGTTACAGCACCTGTTGGATGTGCTTTCCTCGCTGTGGCAGGACGTTTGCACCCAGCAGAATTTGACCGTGCCATCACGAGTGGTTTATCTGCCGCTGTCCTGGGACGATCCCGCTTGCCAACTGGCGATTCAAAAGTACATGACCACGGTACGCAGCGATGCGCCCTGGTGCCCGAGCAACCTTGAATTTATTCGCCGTATTAACGAGCTGGATAATATCGATGAGGTTTACCGTACGGTCTTTGAGGCCAGCTATCTGGTGATGGGACTGGGCGATGTTTACCTCGGTGCACCGGTGGCAACGCCGCTGGATCCACGCCACCGTTTGGTCACCACCAAATATAATCCGGCGCGCACCTGGACAGCGGAAAATTCGGTGGGCATCGGCGGCGCGTATCTGTGCGTTTACGGCATGGAAGGGCCGGGCGGCTACCAGTTTGTCGGACGTACGCTGCAAATGTGGGATCGCTATCGCGGCGTTGACGCATTTGACGGTAAGCCGTGGCTGCTGCGCTTCTTTGATCAAATCCGCTTCTATCCGGTGTCGGCTGACGAATTGTTATCTATTCGACGGGATTTCCCGCTGGGGCGCTATCCGCTACGGATCGAGCAAAGCGAACTGGCGTTAAACGCCTATCAGGATTTCCTGTCGCGGGAAGCTGAGGAGATAGAAACATTTCGCGTGCGCCAGCGGGCTGCATTTGAGGCAGAGCGCGAGCGCTGGCGTATTGCCGGTCAATCGGTAACGGATAGCGTGGACGTGGTGATTGAAGAAGCGAGCGAAGCCCCGATCCTGCCGGGACAGGTCGGCGTAGAGAGCCCGATTTCTGGCAATCTCTGGCAGGTGACGACGGAGAGCGGCAAAACGGTAGCCGAAGGGGAAACGTTGATGATTCTTGAATCGATGAAAATGGAAATCCCGATTGTCTCGCCGCAGCGCGGCACGGTGCGGGAGATCCGCTGCCAGCCCGGCGCATCCGTGCGCGCCGGGCAGTGCGTGGTGGTGATCGAGTCACAGGAATAACGGCGGAGCGCATGCTTTTACGCCGGAGTAACGCTCTGGCGTGACATGACCTGTGGCAAGTTTGGACACCATGTAAAGTCACATTGAGACGTTGCTGATGCTGTCAGAGTGAATAAAAGTGAGAGAAATACACGTGCAGCCAGTCAGGGAGGAGCAAATATTTTTTGATGAGGAAGACGCTAACGACGAACGTTCCTATTGAAAAAATAATATGAAAACCGATCCAAAAACTAAACCAAAATTCGCCACGATGAAATGTCACGTCTTTTCTATTAATTCTCTCGACTAACACGCCAGATTTGAGTCCGTTATAGACGTGAAAAATTTCCCATATCCCACCGCCAATAAGGAGTAGTGGTATGTAATCTTTTAACCAATCCATTGCAATTAACTCTTTCGATATTATTTTCGCGGAAGAATTCTAGCATAACCGCCTAGGTGCCTATACAAACCTGTGGAAGTTCAGTGTGTTGCTTTTGAGTCAGATCAAACAGACGTAGCGAACGTAGATAGACGGAATGAAATTGATATTAAGGGAAGATAATCAATGCAGATTCAACAAAGGGTGGATCGATTATTTTTCAGTAGGAAATAGTGGGAGTAAAGCATTTTGAAAAAAAAGAATGGTGCGTTCAATTGGACTCGAACCAACGACCCCCACCATGTCAAGGTGGTGCTCTAACCAACTGAGCTATGAACGCATTGAGATACCGTGCTGCCTGTCTGACAGCGAGGCGAATAGTAGCGAGCAAGGGGAAAGCTGGCAAGAGGAAAAATGCAATTTTGTGCTCTTGCCAGTGCGATTGCTGGGGTTGTATCCATTGTGTCGTTTTTTTCGACTCAAATTGGATGAAACGTTATCTAGCGGGCGGCCCGCGCTAAAATCCGTGCGGCGGGTTGGCGCTGGAGAAAACGAATCCGCGTCACCATCATCACTGCCGCTGCCGTCAGGCCAATGATGAAACCACACCAAAAGCCCGCAGGCCCCATGCGCGGCACGATGCTATCCGTCAACGCCAGCAGGTAACCGCTCGGTAATCCCAATACCCAATAGGCGACAAAGGTAATATAGAAAATTGAACGGGTATCTTTATAGCCGCGCAAAACGCCAGTGCCGATCACCTGAACGGCATCGGAAATTTGATAAACGGCAGCCAGCAGCATGAGCTGAGAAGCCATCGCGACAACCAGCGGATCCTGATTGTAGAGCAGGGCGATAGGCTCACGCAGCAGCGTGGTGAAAATGGCTGTGCAGCAGGCTAAAGCCACACCCGCCATGATACCCGTGTGCGCGGCAATACGGGCGTTCTCAACCGAGCCTTCTCCTAAGCGATGCCCGACGCGAATGGTCGTAGCGACGCCAACCGAGAGCGGAAGAACGAACATCAGCGAGCTGAAATTCAGGGCAATCTGGTGACCGGCCACATCGACGACGCCCAGCGGCAACACCAACAGCGCTACCACGGCAAACAGTGTCACTTCAAAAAGTAATGCCAGCGCGATAGGTAAACCGAGGCCAAAGAGGCGCTTCAGCACAGCAACGTCTGGGCGGAATGCGGGACGGTGCGAGCGGATATCGCGTAGCCAGGAGGCGCGTCGGGTATAAAGCATCATCAACAACATCATGATCCAGTAAACCGAGGCGGTAGCCACGCCGCAGCCGACGCCGCCCAGTTCGGGCATGCCAAATTTACCGTGGATAAAGATATAGTTGATCGGGATGTTGATTAACAGCCCGATGAATCCAATCATCATGCCGGGGTAGGTTTTTGATAGCCCTTCACACTGGCAGCGTAAAACCTGATAGAACAGATAGCCGGGAACGCCCCACAGCAGCGCATGCAGATAGCCGATGGCTTTCGCAGCCAGTTCAGGCGAATCGTCACTCATCAGGTTGATGGCGTATTCCCCCTGATACAGCACCAGCATCGTAAGCACAGAAATGATGGCGGCGAGGAAAAAAGACTGTCGCACCTGATGAGAAATACGATCGCGACGGCCGGAACCATTGAGCTGTGCGACAACGGGCGTTAACGCCAGTAGCAGGCCATGGCCAAAAAGAATGGCGGGTAGCCAGATAGAGGTTCCCACGGCGACGGCGGCCATATCGGTGGCGCTATAAGCACCGGCCATGATGGTGTCAACCACACCCATCGACGTTTGGGACACTTGCGCAATAATGACAGGAACAGCAAGCGCCGATAATTTACGCGCTTCTGTCAGATACTGTTGCACGGATACCTTCCTTGAATGACTAACGTAATAGCAGGGTAAATGACTCAGATATGAAAAACAGATCGGGGTAAAGCGAGCATTATTGTAACGACTTAACGAAAGTAAACCAGCATGGAAGAGAATATATTCCTTTTGTTACGCTACGGTTTCGATAGCTATGCGGTATACGGCATTCCGGTTTGGTTTTCCGCGAAATATCGGGCACACTGCACAGAGTCATTTCTTTGTTTTTAAGAGGCAAACCGCATGTTTACCGGTATTGTTCAGGGCACCGCGTCGGTGGTGTCGATTGAAGAAAAATCCAACTTTCGCACGCACATTGTCCAGCTCCCGCCTGAGTTGCTGCCAGGTCTCGTGCCCGGCGCATCGGTGGCGCATAATGGCTGTTGCCTGACGGTCACCGCTGTTGACGGCGATCGTGTCAGCTTCGATCTCATGAAGGAAACGTTGCGACTTACTAATCTGGGCGATATTCATGAAGGCGATGTCGTCAATATTGAGCGAGCCGCGAAATTCGGTGACGAGATCGGTGGGCACGTCATGTCAGGCCACATCATGTGTACGGCGGAAGTGGTTAAGATTCAGGTTTCAGAGAATAACCATCAGATTTGGTTCCGCCTTGCAGATGAAGCGCTGATGAAATACGTGCTACATAAAGGCTTCGTTGGAATTGATGGCATCAGCCTGACGGTGGGAGAAGTAACCCGTGGACGTTTCTGCGTGCATTTAATTCCAGAAACGCTGAACCGCACCACGCTGGGACAGAAGCGTCTGGGAAACCGCATTAATATCGAAATCGACCCGCAGACACAGGCCGTGGTCGATACGGTCGAGCGCGTGTTGGCTAGCAAGCAGGCGAGCGAGCTCGGCAAGGAAGAGTAATTCCTACGTTGCACATTCTGGTAAACCGGACGGCGTTTCTACCGTCCGGCTTCTCTTTTCTGTCAGCACACGACTTTCTGTCAACACACAATGCTGTCAGCGCGCAACGCGCAATCCACCTTCGATCCCATCCGTGCTGAACACGACCTGCCAGAGCTGAAGGTTTCTTGCTCTGAAAGCCCCTGCACAAAAGTTAAGATAGTAGCTGAACATCCGGCGGAAGCGGGCCGTATAGCGTGTGGAAAGCGGTGGCCAGCTCTGCTGAAAGCGAGCGTGCCAGGCCATTAATGTACGATCGTAATCAGCACCGAAATTGTGCCAGTCTTCCATCACCATGTAAGGCTCACTCGCCTGCGCAATATGCTGTATCGAGGGAATACAGCCATTGGGGAAGATGTATTTATGAATCCAGGGATCGATG
Source organism: Pectobacterium sp. S5 (assembly GCF_051707265.1). Lineage (NCBI taxonomy): Bacteria > Pseudomonadati > Pseudomonadota > Gammaproteobacteria > Enterobacterales > Pectobacteriaceae > Pectobacterium > Pectobacterium sp. S5. The sequence continues at coordinate 363,739 of NZ_JAULSZ010000002.1, read as the reverse complement.
TGCGGATTGGTCTTATTGGCCCCGATGGTATGTAGCAGAAACAGTCCATCAGGTTTGAGATTACGCCGTACGACGCGGAAATAATTGTCATAGTTGCGCGGCCCGACGTGTTCAAACATGCCTACCGACACCACACGATCAAATTGCCGATCGAGATCGCGATAATCCTGTAATTCAATGGTGACGTTCAGATCCTGACAACGCTGCTGTGCCAGCACCTGTTGCTCTCTGGAAATGGTGACGCCATAAACTGAAACACCGTAGTGGCGTGCCGCGAACTCGGCAAGTCCGCCCCAGCCGCAGCCGATATCCAACAGCGTCATTCCTGATGTTAGCTGGAGCTTTTCGCAGATCATGGTGAGTTTATCTTCCTGCGCCTGTTCCAGTGTCTGTGCCTGTTTCCAATAAGCGCAGGAGTATTGCATGTAAGGATCCAGCATCAGGGTAAAGAGGTCATTACCTAAATCGTAATGCGCTTTACCGACAACCTGAGCGCGTCGGCGGGATTGTAAATTCGTGATGCGGGAGAGGGCAACGCGCGTCAGGTCGTGGAGGCGGCGGGGCAGTTGGGTATCCAGCCCTGCGCGCAGAACGCGATGGGAAAACATATCCAGCCGTTCACACTCCCACCATTCGTCCATGTAGCTTTCTCCCAGCCCCAGCGATCCCTCACGCAGGATACGCTTAAAGAAATTGGGGTTGGTCACGCGGATGTCAAAAGGGCGAGTGCCGTTGATGGTGATATCCGCGGCGGCCAGCATGTCCTGCACGATGTGGAACCAGGGCGCGGTATCAGGATCCCATTCTTCTGTATAAGGTAAACCCATCATGTCTCCTTAACTTTTCACATGCAAAAGTATCGTAAAACACACCAGGACAACACTTATCGCAGCCGAGGTATCGGCTGTCACCAGAGAAAATGAAACACGGTATTAAATTTAGAACTGCTTCAGCCAGCATACAAGAGAATTGGCTGAAGCAGAGAGGGGAAGCAGCAGGAATAAGAAAATCGTCTGTACAGAATGGCTACGGCTAGCGGCGATAGTCGAGGTAGGGGCCGTCTGCAACCGAGCGGCGTTCAATCAGCGTCGGGTGCACTTCAATGACGTGCGCATCTTCCCGCTTACTGGTAATGCGATCCAATAGCATAGAGAACGCGGATTGACCCAGACGCTCCTTTGGCTGGTGGATAGTGGTCAGCGCAGGCGTAAAGAAACGCGCGTGGCGCACGTTGTCATAACCGATCACCGAAATATCCTGCGGTACACGCAAACCCAGTTCGTCTGCCGCACAGATGGCACCCATCGCCATGATATCGCCACCGCAGAATACGGCTGTAGGTCGCTGTTTCTGTGCGAGGATCTGATGCATGGCTTTATAGCCGGATTCCGGTTCGAAATCGCCGCGAACCACCCATTCGTCACGCACGGTGATGTCGGCTTCCTTCAATGCTTTCAAAAAGCCGAGGTAGCGTCCGCTGCCGGTATTGCGTTCTTGAGTACCGGGGATGGCACCGATATCCCGATGGCCGCGTTCAATCAGGTAGCGACCTGCCATATAACCGCCTTCAAAGGCGTTATCGATAATGGTATCGGTAAAATCGCTGTGCATCTGTCCCCAGTCCATCACGACCATCGGAATGCTGCGATAATCTTCTAGCATACCTAATAACTCGGGCGGGTATTCGGCACACATCACCAACAGGCCGTCGACGCGTTTTTGCGCCAGCATGGAAAGATAAGCGCGCTGCTTGCCGATGTCGTTATGCGAATTACACAGCACCAGCGTGTAGCCTTTGGCGTAGCAGCTGTTTTCAACGGCTTCAATGATCTCGGCGAAATAGGGGGCTTCGCTGGAAGTGGCCAGCAAGCCGATAGATTTAGTGTGATTAACTTTGAGGCTGCGGGCGACGGCGCTGGGTGAATAGTGCAATTCTTTGATTGCTGCCCTGACGGCTGCCTTAGTCTCTTCGGCGACGAAACGTGTTTTATTGATCACGTGCGATACGGTTGTGGTGGAAACGCCAGCACGTTTTGCCACATCTTTAATCGTTGCCATCTAAAAATGACTCCTGAACTTACCTGTTACAGACGTAAGTATATTGTTAATCGTTTGCCTACGTTTAATGTTCTTCTTCTAAGCTAAAAAACAGGATTTCAGAAGGAGAATGCCGAATGTTATACCGAAGGGATCTGGGTTGACGTTTTTCGACTGATACGCAGCGCTTTCATAAACAGCGGATTGTGTCCGATTTATCATGAAAGTGAAAGGGCTAATTTATACTATTAGTGATGCATTCGTCCGAGATTTTTCGCTACAATTATGAAAGAATCGTAATAACCCTATTATTTGTAGCTTTAACTACCTAAACGGGTTCGGCTGTGAATGGTGGTGTCTTTTCAGATGAAGCTTTCAGATAAAATTTGTTCGTTAATAAGGAGTAATTTATGGATACAGATCTGAAGATGTCTTTGCTGACAACCGTTGGCTCGTTGGCTGTGATCATCGCGTTTAGTTTTATTGCGGTGATGAACTAACCGAACGGCGTTAGGTATTCAGACACGTTGATGATGCCATAAACGTGTCTGAATCGCTTCTCTTCACATCGCCTTTCTTTACTACGTACAACCTGTCTCTTAACGAATCGTCTGCGGTGTGACTACGCGACGTGCGCCAACGTAGTGCTCCTGCCAATAATCTTCACTCAGCTTGCTGATACGTATATCTGAGCCTGTACGCGGCGACTGGATAAATTTCCCTTCACCCAGATAAACCCCGACGTGATCGGCTGCACCACGATTATTGATACGGAAGAAGACCAGATCGCCACTTTCCAGCTCGCTCTTTTTAATCGGAGCAGCATCACGCAGGTGATACATTTCGTTTGCGGTGCGTGGAATTTGGATCTTAACGACATCTTTGTAGGCGTAATAAACCAGTCCGCTACAGTCGAATCCAGTAAAAGGAGAGGAACCGCCCCAGTGGTAAGGTTTGCCTATCTGACTCATCAACTTATTCATTGCGGTCGTTTTGGCATGCTGATAGCGTTTTTTATGTGCGGCGCTTAGCGCCATTCCTTTTTCTGTCGGCGCTGGATTTTTATCCGCTTTCCCCTTGAGTGCGGTCTTCTTCAGTCCGGTTTTGACTCTGGCTTGGGCGGTTGTTTGTTTCTCTTCTTCAGACTTCAGCTTTTTAAGGTTTTTTTTCACTAGCGCGGGCGTGCTGCTTTGCGTTCGTGACGGCTTTTTCTCTGTCACTTTGCTCGCGGTGCGGGATTGGGTTTTATTGCTGACGGCGGTAGGCTCTGGTTTTTTGCTTTTGATCGGCGTCGGGGATTTAGCATTACCCTTTGTTTGGCGGCTTTTCTTATTCGTTTCTGCCACGGCGCTTTTCTTCGGCGCAGAATGCGGGGTATGCGGCGCAGCCTGAACCATGTTCAGGGATAGATTACTGAAAAATAATATAAAAAGAGTAATAAATAAGCGCATAATAACAGTGACCGAACATAATCCTTAACTCGCTCAATCCTCACAGTATTCCTGAAAACGGCGTCATAAAAAAGTGGGCACGGTCGCTTTATTCATACAGAATAGTGAAAAAACGTTAATAGTTATTTTTTCGATTGATTTATCAGCGTTTTCTGGCGTTGATTTCATCAATGACGAAGGTCTTCAGGAAAAAATAACCCTACAAAAAATGGCGTTTTTTTGTGGCTAGTGGCATCGGTACAATATCACTGAGTCAATGTCGCTGTCGTAGCACCTCTGACGGCGGCTCATGGCTAGCGTTTTGGACGTTAGCCATCCTATAGAATTAAGGAAGCAAGAAGATGACGACACCGACAATTGAAAAAATTCAGCGCCAAATTGCTGAAAACCCGATTCTGCTGTACATGAAAGGCTCCCCGAAATTGCCAAGCTGCGGCTTTTCCGCACAGACTGTTCAGGCGTTATCTGCCTGTGGCGAACGTTTTGCGTATGTTGATATTTTGCAGAACCCAGACATTCGTGCTGAACTGCCGAAATACGCGAACTGGCCGACATTCCCGCAGCTGTGGGTTGACGGTGAGCTGGTTGGCGGTTGTGATATCGTGGTAGAAATGTTTCAGCGCGGTGAACTGCAACCGCTGATCAAAGAAACGGCAGACAAATATAAAGCGCAGCAGGCCGATCAAGAGTAATGCTTTCGTCTGGCGTAATGACGATGTCAAATGTTGTTACGAGGCGAGCGTAAATTCTTCCAACGGGTGCCTCTATGGCACCCGTTTTTTGATCTCAGCCTTTTCAGTCTTCGGCTGACGCGTCTTCCAGCGAATTTTCTTCCAGTGCAATCGGCCATCCGCCCAGACGTTTCCAGCGGTTAACCAACTCACAGAACAGCAATGCGGTCTGGTTGGTGTCATACAGCGCAGAGTGCGCCTGGCTGGAATCAAACGCTATTCCTGCGGTAATACAAGCTTTAGCAAGAACCGTTTGGCCTAACACCAGTCCGCTAAGTGCTGCGGTATCGAAAGTGGCGAAAGGATGGAACGGATTACGTTTCAGGCTACAGCGCTCGGCTGCCGCGGCCATAAAGCTATGATCGAATGTGGCATTATGCGCCACGATAATCGCACGGTTGCAGCCTTGATCTTTGATCCCTTTACGCACGACTTTGAAAATTTCATGCAGCGCATCATATTCGCTCACCGCGCCACGCAGTGGGTTGGTGGGGTCAATGCCATTAAACGCCAGTGCGGCGGGTTCCAGAATCGCCCCCTCAAATGGCTCGACATGAAAATGTAGCGTTTCATCTGGCTGTAACCAACCGTCTTGATCCATTTTTAATGTTACCGCCGCAACTTCCAGCAAGGCATCGGTTTTCGCATTAAATCCGGCGGTTTCAACATCGATCACTACCGGGTAAAACCCACGAAAACGGCCGCTCAGGGCGTTCAGATCACTTTTATCAGCCATTTTTCTCTTAATTGTTAGCAAAACGCAGCGCGCATTATTGCAAATTTTGGCCGGAGATGCAGCATGCCGTTGTGGTTTCAAACCACGGAGATAGCAGAAGAAGGGGAGAGAACAGGTGCCGATGCAGCACCTGTAGAATGCGGGGGATTAGTGACCGATGCCGTTACCGGCGTGGGCGTTCTCGATCAATTCGATTTTATAACCGTCTGGATCTTCGATGAACGCGATCACTGTTGTGCCGCCTTTGACCGGGCCCGCTTCGCGCGTTACATTGCCACCCGCTTTGCGGATACGCTCACAGGTTGCGGCAACATCGTCAACGCCCAGCGCGATATGACCATAGGCATTGCCCAGATCATAACTGTCGATGCCCCAGTTGTAGGTCAGTTCGATAACCGCACCTTCGCTCTCTTCGGTATAACCGACGAAAGCCAACGTGTATTTGTATTCGGTATTCTCGCTGGTGCGCAGCACGCGCATACCCAGGATCTGGGTATAGAAATCGATAGAACGTTGTAAATCGCCAACACGCAGCATGGTATGAAGTAAGCGCATAGTGTCCTCGTTAAAAAGTGCAACAAAGAGGGAAGTATAGCGTTGCGGCTCTACCGAGTCCAAGCTGTTGGGATGATGCTAAAAATGCGACACAATAGTGGGGTTTGTGTTAAAACGTACTCTCAGGAGGGGTAAATAGCGCGTTGGGGCAATTTTAGTCTGCCTGACGTGTAAAAAAATCGTCAGTTATTACAATGGTTACCTAATTATTTTCATTGTGACTGTCCGTTTGGGCTTGCCAGCGGTAAAGAACAGGGCTTCAATAAATAGAGTTGTAGCAGGAGGTGTTGTGCCAGAGCAACTTGAACTCTTTGTTGTCCCTAATCCATGCCGTGGTATTTGTCAGACGGATGAAGGCGGATATTGTCGCGGTTGCTTTCGCAGTCGTAATGAGCGCTTTAGTTGGGGCCAAATGAGTGATGCGCAGAAACAGGATGTGCTGCGTTTGTGTCGGCAGAGAATGAAACGTTCACAGCGTTCAGAGAAATCCGATACACCAGCAGAGTCCCGTCAGCCATCGTTGTTCTAAGTTATCTTGTCTTAGATGATCTATTTACGTGAAATTTTGTTTAAGCAACGCAGGAGCGTTCGATTGAATAAAATAAGCCTGAGATCATTTTTAAAAGACTTTTATTTGATAGAATCCATTTCATGATGGAGCTATTTTTACAACAATAAAGTCATTTTTTTATTCTTATAAATCAGAGTTGATTGCAATCCAGGGATATAACTTAGCGTGCTAACAATAAGGAGAGGTGATGGAATTGCCATTAGGATCTGATTTAGCCCGTCTGGTGCGCGTATGGCGTGCGCTGGTCGATCATCGATTAAAACCACTTGAACTGACTCAGACGCATTGGGTCACGTTGCATAACATATACCATCTACCCCCTGGGCAGTCGCAGATTCAGCTCGCCAAAGCGATAGGTATTGAGCAACCCTCATTAGTCCGAACATTGGATCAGCTTGAGGAGAAAGGGTTAATCACTCGCCACGTTTGTGCGCACGATCGTCGGGCAAAACGTATTATGCTGACCGAATCAGCAGAGCCAATCATACAGGCAGTCAATGGTGTAATTAGCCATACACGTAGTGAAGTATTATTTGGTATTACGCCGGAACAGGTGGATGAATTAGCGTTGCTGGTTTCGCGTCTTGAGAAAAATATATTGGCATTACATGAGAATCAAGCGTAGCTAAATTTGGGTTACGCAGAGGGAGAATTAAATCCCGGCAATATTACCAGTATTGATTATTGGTTATTTATTCCGGGAGTTGATTATTCGTTGTGACGATCGCCGCAGAGAGTGGCGATCGTCACACAGCATTAGCGTGGGGAAACGGTAATACTGCGGCCATTGCTGGCCATGGCAACGCGTTGACCTGCGCTGAATTTCGTATCGCCTTGTTTCTGTACCACCATAATGGTACTGCCATCATCACGACGAATTTCCAATTCTACGCCCTGTGTGCGGTTCAGCGCACCTGTGGCGCTTTGACCCGCTACACCACCGGCTACTGCGCCAGCGGCTGTCGCCAGGCTACGACCGGAACCACCACCGATAGTGTTGCCCAGGAAACCACCCAGCACCGCACCGCCCAGCGCGCCGATCACGTTAGAATCTTCTCCCGCCTGAATTTGAACCGGACGCATAGAAACAATCGTACCGTAGGTCACGGTCTGCACTTGTTTAGCTTCGGATGCGCTGTAAACATCACCTGAAAGCGTGCTGGTATTAGCACAACCAGCCAGCGTGATACCAGCAAGGGTAACCACAAGTAAACGCTTCATCATAATACAAACTCCTTAATAGCGAATATGTCGGGCTGGCTCAGCCTCGGCCGACGCAGTGTTATACCAATAAATTATGGTCTGGCTCAGTGTAGCATGCCACTCTTTTTACTCTTTTTTTCAGAATATAATAGTGCGCTTAAATTACGTATAAACAGAGAAGTAAATAGTACGAGAAAGGGCTTTTTTTGTAGCAAATATTATCAAAAACCGACATTTGGTTAAAACCTAACCCGTGTGGCAAAAACGTAAAAAATTTAATAATTCAGCGTGTTAACGTGCTACTTTTATTCTCAACGTAACGGTTGTTATAGGCGTTCTCTTTTTATCCCACAGGGGCAAAGGCTATATAATGAGATCAGGCAGATATATTGGCGTAATGTCCGGCACCAGCCTTGATGGTGTGGATGTTGTGCTAGCCGCGATTGACGAACATACGGTTGCTCAGCAGGCCAGCTACTGTCACCCGATCCCGCAGGATATCAAGATGGCCATCCTGGGGATGTGTCAGGGGCAGGCGGTGACGCTGTCGGCGCTGGGGCAGTTGGATACACGTCTGGGCATCTTGTTTGCCGAAGCGGTGCTGACGCTGCTTAAAGAAACGGAACTGAGGGCTCAGGATATTACCGCGATTGGCTGCCACGGGCAGACGGTCTGGCATGAGCCCACGGGCGATGCGCCTTGTACGTTGCAGATCGGCGATAATAACCGCGTTGCTGCCTTAACTGGCATCACGACCGTAGGGGATTTTCGCCGCCGAGATTTGGCTTATGGCGGGCAGGGCGCGCCGCTGGTGCCATCGTTCCACCATGCGTTGTTATTGCATCCTGTCGAACGACGTATCGTGCTCAACATCGGTGGCATCGCCAATCTGTCGCTGCTGGTGCCGGGTGCGCCCGTGCGCGGTTACGACACGGGGCCCGGAAATATGCTGCTGGATGCTTGGATCTGGCGACACTGCGCGCAGCCGTATGATAAAGATGCCGTGTGGGCGATGAGCGGTCAGGTGAATCCGCTATTGCTACGTCGCATGCTGAGCGATCCTTATTTTGCGTTACGGGCACCGAAAAGCACTGGGCGTGAGTATTTCAATCTGGGCTGGCTGGAAAGAATGCTGGCTGGCCTGCCGCCGATCGCGCCGCAGGATGTTCAGGCGACGCTGGCTGAGTTAACGGTTGTGAGCATTGCTGAACAGGCGCTGTTGGTCGGTGGATGCGAACGCTTACTGGTTTGCGGTGGTGGCGCACGTAATCCGCTCATTATGGCGCGTCTCTCGGCGCTGCTGCCGGGTATCGAAGTCAGCACGACGGATGAATACGGCGTGAGTGGCGATGATATGGAAGCGCTGGCGTTTGCCTGGCTGGCCTCTCGCACGCTATCAGGGCTGCCGGGCAATCTGCCGTCCGTCACGGGGGCGAGTCAGGAAACGGTGTTAGGCGCGATTTATCCGGCCAACGCGGATTAATCAGATTTTGCCGAGAGGTTCATCGTTATCCTCTTGTTAAACTTAAATGAGCGGCAGCGCCAGTTGCCGCCATCGACAAGAATGACAGGGGAAAAAAATGAAACGATTACTGACAGGGACAGCGCTTATTCTGCTGAGCGGATGCAGCTATTTTGGTCATAAACAGACGGTGGAAACGCTGCATTATCAATGCGGCACAATGCCGCTAACCGTGACGCTACAGCAGGGCGGTGAAGCGACTCCACAGGTGAGTTTCCTGCTGGACGGTGAACGTCTCACGCTCCCTCAAGTAGTATCTGCTTCTGGCGTCAGATACAGCAATGACACTTACACATTCTGGAGCAAAGGCGATCGTGCATTTATCCAACGGGGTGAACGAGTTATCATCGACGACTGCGTGTTGGCTCCGATGTAACTGACGCCGCACGCTAGTGGTGTCGCTGCTGATTGCGATTTTTCGGGTACGGGAGCAAAATGGGATTTTCGCCCGCTTCTGGCCCGACATTGCGACAGCAGGATATTATGACTCAGGAACGCTCCCCTTCTGACGGTTCTCCTCTTATTCAACCCGCCGATATTGCCGACATTCGCCGTGAATACACGCGTGGCGGGCTTCGTCGTAGCGATCTTCCCGCGAACCCGCTGGATTTATTTGAACGCTGGCTGAAGCAGGCCTGCGATGCAAAACTGGCCGATCCTACCGCGATGTCTGTCGCGACCGTGGATGAGCACGGGCAGCCTTACCAGCGTATCGTTCTGCTGAAACACTATGATGAGAAAGGCATGGTGTTTTATACCAATATGGGCAGCCGCAAAGCCCATCATCTGGAAAACAATCCGCGCATCAGCCTGCTGTTCCCTTGGCATATGTTAGAGCGGCAGGTCATGGTGCTGGGTCGCGTAGAGAAGCTGCCAGCGCTTGAGGTGCTGAAGTATTTCCACAGCCGTCCGAAAGACAGCCAGATTGGCGCGTGGGTATCAAAGCAGTCCAGCCGGATTTCAGCGCGTGGCGTGCTGGAAAGCAAATTTTTGGAATTGAAGCAAAAATTCCAGAATGGCGAGGTGCCTTTGCCGAGTTTTTGGGGGGGCTTCCGCGTCGTTATCGATTCTGTCGAGTTTTGGCAGGGCGGAGAACACCGCTTGCATGACCGCTTTTTCTACCAGCGGCAGGACGAAGGCTGGCAGATCGATCGTTTAGCGCCTTAATCGCGAAATATCCGTGTTAAACGCTGGCGCTCCTATCATCAGCACTTTATCCTATGAAGTTTCGCGTTGACTGGGCATTGCGCGGCGATATGGCGTTCATAGCCTGTTGCATAAAGTCATGCAGCAGCGAAATCATCATGCGACAGCAGACAGGTATGCTGCGCATCTCTCACGGCGTTGTGCGTAAACCCAACGGGAACGTAACGGCCTATTTTTATAAAAATGGAGTTATCGATGGCGAGTAGTAACCTGATTAAACAATTGCAAGAGCGGGGCTTGATTGCCCAGGTGACGGATGAGGAAGCGTTAGCAGAGCGGCTGGCGCAAGGGCCAATTGCACTGTATTGCGGTTTTGATCCCACCGCTGACAGCTTGCATTTGGGGCATCTGGTGCCGCTGCTCTGCCTGAAACGCTTCCAGCTGTCTGGCCACAAGCCGGTTGCGCTGGTTGGCGGTGCCACGGGGCTGATCGGTGACCCAAGCTTTAAAGCTACAGAACGTAAGCTGAACACGGCTGAAACCGTGGGTGAGTGGGTAGAGAAAATTCGTCGTCAGGTTTCCCCATTCCTGGATTTTGACTGCGGTAACAACAGCGCGATCGCGGCGAATAACTACGATTGGTTCGGCAATATGAACGTGCTGGATTTCCTGCGTGATATCGGCAAACACTTCTCCGTTAATCAGATGATTAGCAAAGAAGCCGTCAAACAGCGTTTAAACCGTGATGACGTCGGCATTTCGTTCACCGAGTTTTCCTACAACCTGTTGCAGGGATACGACTTTGCCTCGCTGAACAAGCAGCATGATGTCGAGCTGCAAATCGGTGGTTCTGACCAGTGGGGCAACATCACGTCCGGTATCGATTTGACGCGCCGCATGAACCAGAAACAGGTTTACGGTTTGACTGTGCCGCTGATCACCAAATCTGATGGGACGAAATTCGGCAAAACGGAAGGCGGCGCAATCTGGCTGGATGCCAGCAAGACCAGCCCTTACAAATTCTACCAGTTCTGGATCAACACGGCGGATGCCGATGTGTACCGCTTCCTGAAATTCTTCACGTTCATGAGCCTCGAAGATATCGATGCACTGGAAGAAGAAGATAAAAATAGCGGCAAGGCTCCACGCGCGCAGTACGTGCTGGCGGAAGACGTGACCCGTATGGTTCACGGCGAAGCAGGTCTGGAAGCGGCTCGTCGCATTACACAAAGCCTGTTCTCTGGCGCATTGCAGGATATGACGCAGGACGACTTTGCGCAGCTGGCGCAAGATGGTATGCCGATTATCGAACTGGAAAACGGTGCGGATTTGCAACAGGCGTTGGTCAGCGCGGAGCTAGTGCCGTCACGCGGTCAGGCTCGTACGATGATCTCTTCGAATGCGGTCACCATTAACGGCGAAAAACAGGCTGACCCTGAATACACCTTCAGCGATGCTGACCGTCTGTTTGATCGCTACACCTTGCTGCGTCGCGGCAAAAAGCATTACTGCCTGATCTGCTGGAAAGCATAAGCATTACCGATAAGGGAGCGTTAGCTCCCTTTCTTCTTGTAAGTTGAGGCGCACAGGCGCTGGCAAGGATCTGAGTCATAGCTAATGAAAAATATACTTTCCATCCAATCACATGTCGTTTTTGGTCATGCCGGTAACAGCGCGGCAGAGTTTCCGATGCGTCGGATGGGCGCAAACGTTTGGCCGTTGAATACGGTGCAGTTCTCTAACCATACCCAATACGGTCACTGGACGGGGTGTGTGATGCCCGCCAGCCACCTGACCGAGGTAGTGCAGGGAATTGCGAACATCGATAAACTGAAGACCTGTAATGCGGTGTTGAGCGGCTATATCGGATCCGCCGAGCAAGGGGAACATATTCTGGGTATTGTTCGCCAGGTGAAAGCGGCTAACCCTGATGCGCTGTACTTCTGCGATCCGGTGATGGGTACGCCGGAGAAAGGCTGTATCGTCGCGCCCGGTGTGTCTGATTTCCACTGCCAGCAGTCGCTGCTCGCAGCCGACATTATCGCGCCGAATCTGCCTGAACTGGAGCTGCTGGGTGGCCGTACTGTGCATAACGTGGCGGAAGCCGTAGAGACCGCGCGTGCCCTGTGTGAAAAAGGGCCCAAAATCGTTCTGGTAAAACACCTGAGTCGTGCAGCCACGCGTGAAGACAGCTTTGAAATGCTGCTGGTGACGCCGACGGATGCCTGGCACATCAGCCGCCCGCTGGTAGAGTTTGAACGTCAACCTGTCGGCGTGGGCGATTTAACCAGTGGATTACTGCTGGTGAACTTGCTAAAGGGCGTGGCGTTGGATAAAGCGCTGGAGCACACGACGGCGGCGGTCTATGAAGTCATGCTGGTGACGAAAGAGATGAATGAGTATGAGCTACAGCTGGTTGCGGCTCAGGATGGGATTGCCAATCCGCGTCATCACTTCCAGGCGATTCGCCTGTCGTAAAACGTATAACGCCCCGACTACCGGGGCGTTATTGCATGTTAACCTTTCAACCTTTCAACCTTTCAACCTTTCAACCTTAAGCGCGGTAACGACGGAAGGGCGCTCGGCAATATGGTCGAGGTAAGCCGCCAGTGCAGGGTAGCGGAACATATCCAGTTTTAGCGACTGCGCCCAGCGCATCACGGTAAACAGGTACGCATCTGCGATACTAAAGCGGTTGGCGACCAGATAGTTCTGTTCACTCAACACCAGATTGATATAGCGGAATTTGACCTGCAAATACTCCATCAGCAGCTCTTTATACGTTTCCGGCGTGCCAGGACGGAAGAGCGGCGTAAACGTTTTGTGCAGCTCAGCAGAAATGTAATTCAGCCATTCGACCGTATGGTAGCGAGCAATACTCCCGGTGGGAGCGATAAGGTTACAGTGCGGAACCAGATCGGCAATGTACTCGGCAATAGCGACACCTTCAGTCAGGATAGACCCGTCATCCAGCTCTAACGCTGGCACCATCCCTTTCGGGTTGATGAACGTATAGTCGGTTCCACGCTCTGTCTTTTTCGTGCGCAGATTGACCTTCTCCAACTTGAATTCCAATTTGGATTCGATCAAAACAATGTGCGTAAAAAGAGAACTGCTTTCAGCTTTGTAAAACAGTTTCATGGAAACCCCTTCCTATTATTATTTTTCCATCAACACATGCGCTGATGATTGTTGAATAACGACATGTCGTTTTTTTACAACAAAACGTAACGGGAGAGTGTGAGGCCTCTTGCAAAATACTCCTTATGTATGATTTTTGCGTGAAATTTGGGCGATTTTGGCGGCGCAAAATCAAATTTTCATACGTTATTCCAGGGCGACCTTATGGGTTCTAACGGCGGCGATCGGTAAAGCCATATCGTGTGTGACAGATGCCGCTTTTGGCTGAGGCAGAAACCGCAACATTACGGATGGTGAGGGCGACTTCTGGGTCGGCAAGATCGTGAGAGGCAGAGGAGAGAAAGGATAGGTCTGGGAGGCGTTTTTCGGCGCATGACTTATAGCGGTTAATTAATCATTGCTAAATCTGTTGATAAGAAAAATTTCATTAGTGACAAGTTTCGTATTTTTCATGATACCGTCGATTTAAGTTATTTCCCCATGGTGAGCGTCTAATGGATATTCAAAAATAACAATAGGAAAAGGTATGAAGGGGAACTATTGCAAAGTGAAGTTAGTTAAATTACCCCTTTATTTATCGCATGTAATAAAAGAGGGGTAGTTATGTCCAACGGTTTTCGTAACGCGCGTGCAATATTAATGAGCAGCGACGTTTCCAATTATACGTTACATCTCGTCGACATTTTTTCTATCAGTAATGGAAAAATAAATACGCTTCCCGAGTAACTATTATCACCACATCAAGACACAGAGAATACGCCGATAAAAATCGGATAAGCCGTAGGCTGCTTACGCCTAGGCGTTAGGCGGCTCATGTTGGCTAATAGTGCGTATTGTCTGATTCTATTCATTATCATGAGGTTACTATGAAAAAGAACAGGTTATTATTTTTTATAGCCTTGGCTATTCTTCTCGGGATTGTTGTCGGCGGCGCCTGTCATTCTTTATTAACGGAGCAGGAGGCCAAAGAGGTCGTATCCTACTTTAATTTAGTGACCGATGTTTTTCTGCGCCTGATAAAAATGATTATTGCGCCATTGGTATTCGCCACCTTGGTTTCTGGTCTTGCTAGCATGGGGAATTCTTCTTCCGTTGGCCGAATAGGGCTGAAGGCGATGGTGTGGTTTATTTGTTCTTCCGTGGTTTCTCTTTTTATTGGCATGATGTTAGCAAATATCTTCGAGCCAGGCGTTGGAATGAATCTCGCTATTCCAAGTACGCCAATAGCGGTAGATACCGGCGTGAATACCGGTGGATTTACACTGAAAAGCTTCATTGCCCATATATTTCCACGCAGCATCGTCGAAGCGATGGCGAATAACGAAATATTGCAGATTCTGGTGTTTTCCATGTTCTTCGGTTCCGCGCTGGCTTTTGTGAAAGGCCAGAATAAACATGCTGTCACGATGGAGTCGATGATAGAGGAACTGGCGAAAGTGATGTTCCGGGTGACGGACTATGTCATGCGGTTAGCGCCTCTGGCCGTATTTTCCTCGCTGGCGTCGTCTATTACGACCGAAGGGCTGGGGCTTCTCCTCGACTTTGGCAAAGTCATTGGTGAGTTCTACCTGGGTCTGGCGCTGCTATGGGGGCTCATGTTTGGTGCTGGTGCACTGTTCCTCGGTAAGAAAGCAACCTGGGGCCTAATCAAACTGCTGCGTGAACCCAGTATGCTGGCATTTGCGACCGCCAGCAGCGAAGCGGCTTATCCAAAAACGATGGAAGCGCTTAGCGAATTTGGCGTTCCCAAAAAAATCACCAGCTTTGTACTCCCGTTGGGGTATTCCTTTAACCTTGTCGGTTCCATGATCTATCAGGCTTTTGCCATTCTGTTTATCGCACAGGCTTACAATATCCACTTAAGCTTGACGGAGCAGACCCTGATTCTGCTGACGCTGATGATCACCAGTAAAGGTATGGCTGGCGTGGCGCGTGCCGCGGTTGTGGTGGTAGCCGCTACCTTACCGATGTTCAGCTTACCCGAAGCGGGCATTTTGCTGATTATTGGTATCGATCAGTTCCTGGACATGGGCCGCACGGCGACCAATGTGATTGGTAACGGTATGGCGACCGCGGTTGTTGCCAAACTGGAACGAAACCATGACCTGGAAGAGCAAGACCATGCCGACGAAGAAGCACCCGTGATGGCAACGGGAAATGTCTAAATTAACGTCAGGTTAATGCACTGAGACAGACGGCCTTCGGGCCGTTTTTCTCTTTTTTCTTCACTCGCCTCCGTACGCTGCCGTGACTGTTTTTCATCCCCTTCACGTTCCCATTGGCGTTTATTCTGATTTGCTTCTTTTCAATAGCTAACGGCTATCGCTGCGTTCATATCGTATTGTTGCAAAAACGTTATTTTTTGTTTGTGTTATCTTTAAATAAGACCGCAAGCTCAGGCTGGTTATTGATTAATCGCCCGATGCAGAATAACGAATAGCAAGTTCATTTGGGAGGAAGCATGTCATCACACCTTCGCGACACTTGTCTGGACACACTGACGGTACAGAAGCAGATTTACCATTACTACAGCCTGCCAAAGGCGGCGAAAACGCTTGGCAACATTGATAAATTACCGAAGTCGCTCAAAGTGCTGTTGGAGAACTTATTGCGTCATCAGGATGGCGATACGGTAGAGCAGGCCGATCTTCAGGCGGTCGTAGACTGGCTGAAGACCGGCCATGTTGACCGGGAAATTGCCTATCGTCCCGCACGCGTACTGATGCAGGATTTTACCGGCGTGCCCGCCGTGGTCGATCTGGCGGCGATGCGAGCGGCGGTGAAACGGCTGGGCGGTGATGTGAATAAGGTTAACCCGCTATCGCCGGTCGATCTGGTTATTGACCACTCGGTGACGGTTGACCACTTCGGCGATCGTCAGGCGCTTACGGATAACACGCAGTTGGAAATGGCGCGTAACCGTGAGCGTTATGAGTTTTTGCGCTGGGGGCAGAATGCCTTTAGTTACTTCAGCGTCGTTCCGCCGGGAACCGGAATTTGCCATCAGGTGAACCTGGAGTATCTCGCCAAGGCCATCTGGTTCGAAAAGCAGGGCGACAAACAGTTTGCCTACCCCGATACGCTGGTGGGAACCGATTCGCATACCACGATGATTAACGGTTTAGGTGTGCTCGGCTGGGGCGTCGGCGGGATAGAGGCCGAGGCAGCGATGCTGGGGCAACCTGTTTCGATGCTGATCCCTGACGTGGTCGGCGTCAAGCTAAGCGGCAAGATGCGCGAAGGGATCACGGCAACCGATCTGGTCCTGACAGTCACACAGATGCTGCGTAAACACGGCGTGGTCGGTAAGTTTGTGGAATTTTACGGCGATGGACTGGATTCGCTGCCATTGGCGGATCGCGCGACCATCGCCAACATGGCACCGGAATATGGTGCGACCTGCGGCTTTTTCCCTATCGATCAAATCACGCTGGATTACATGCGGTTGACCAACCGTGCGGAAGAACAGATCGCGCTGGTGGAAGCCTACAGTAAGCAGCAGGGGCTGTGGCGCAATACGGGTGATGAGCCGGTATTTACGAGCCAGCTCGCGCTGGATTTGTCGACGGTGGAAACCAGTCTGGCAGGGCCGAAACGCCCACAGGATCGCGTGCCTTTAGCGGGCGTGCCGGAAGCTTTTAAGGCCAGTCGGGAACTGGAAGTCAGCGCGGTGAAGAACCGTTCTGACTATGAAGAATTCACGCTGGAAGGCGAAACGCACCGTTTACAGCAGGGGGCCGTCGTGATCGCCGCGATCACCTCCTGTACCAACACCTCTAACCCGAGTGTGCTGATGACGGCCGGGCTGTTGGCAAAAAATGCCGTAGAGCGCGGTCTGAAAACCAAGCCGTGGGTCAAGACCTCGCTGGCACCCGGTTCGAGGGTTGTAACGGATTACTATGCTAAAGCAGGACTGACACCGTTCCTCGACGAGCTGGGATTCAATCTGGTGGGCTACGGTTGTACCACTTG
The DNA here is from genome assembly GCF_051707265.1 of Pectobacterium sp. S5. Classification (NCBI taxonomy): domain Bacteria; kingdom Pseudomonadati; phylum Pseudomonadota; class Gammaproteobacteria; order Enterobacterales; family Pectobacteriaceae; genus Pectobacterium; species Pectobacterium sp. S5. The sequence goes on along the minus strand of NZ_JAULSZ010000002.1, from coordinate 346,674 downwards.
TATCGGTAACTCCGGCCCGCTGCCGGATGCGATTGAAGCGGCGATAAAAGCAGGGGATCTGACAGTTGGCGCGGTGCTGTCAGGCAACCGTAACTTTGAAGGCCGCATCCATCCGCTGGTGAAGACGAACTGGCTGGCATCGCCGCCGCTGGTGGTTGCGTACGCGCTGGCGGGGAATATGAACGTCGATCTGACGCAAGAACCGCTGGGTGAAGATCGTGACGGAAAAGCTGTCTACCTGAAAGACATCTGGCCGTCGACGAAAGCGGTGGCGGATGCGGTATTGAATGTCAGCGCGGGCATGTTCCACAAACAGTATGCGGCGGTGTTTGAAGGTACGCAGGAGTGGCAAGATATTGAGGTCGACAACAATCCTACCTATCAATGGCCGGAAGAATCGACCTATATCCGCCAGACGCCTTTCTTCCTGGAGATGGGGAAAGAGCCTGAGCCGGTTCAGGATATCCACAACGCGCGCATTCTGGCGATGCTGGGCGATTCGGTGACAACCGACCATATCTCTCCGGCAGGCAACATCAAGCGCGACAGCCCGGCAGGGAAATATTTGCTGGAGCGCGGCGTCGAAACTGCGGAGTTCAACTCTTACGGTTCACGGCGTGGTAACCACGAAGTGATGATGCGCGGGACGTTTGCCAACATTCGTATCCGCAATGAAATGGTGCCCGGTAAAGAGGGCGGCTATACCCGCCACATCCCGTCGCAGAATGAGATGACGATCTATGATGCGGCGATGCGCTACAAGGACGAAAATGTCCCACTGGCGCTGTTTGCTGGTAAAGAGTATGGCTCCGGTTCCAGCCGCGACTGGGCCGCGAAAGGCCCGCGCTTGCTGGGCGTCCGCGTGGTGATTGCCGAATCGTTTGAACGTATTCACCGTTCTAACCTGATCGGGATGGGGATTCTGCCGCTGGAGTTTCCTGACGGCGTGACGCGTAAGACGCTGCAATTAACCGGCGACGAGCAAATCTCGATTACGGGGCTAAATCAGCTGACGCCGGGGGCGACGGTTGAGGTCAACATCACGGATGCCAGCGGCAACACGCAGACCATCAGCACTCGCTGCCGCATCGACACCCGTAACGAACTGACCTACTACCAGAACGACGGCATCCTGCACTACGTTATCCGCAATATGCTGTAACGCTACTCCGCATACTCCTACCGTGCTGGTGCATTTCGTCCTCTGCACCAGCACACGTTTCTTCACATTAAATACTCGAATCCTCCGATGAATTGTGGTTATGTTGTCGTGATGCTAACTATATGGGGAATAAGTAAAAACTATTGCCCAGCCACGCCCCGAATACAACGCTAATGCCGCTTGAGAATGACGGGGATATAACAGGAGGTTATATGAATGAGTTGATCAAAAAACGCTTTAAACATTCGCTGCTGTTTCTCACGCTGTGTGCAACAGGCGCGATGACATCGGCTTTTGCTGCTCAGGTTCCTGCCGGGACGGCGCTGGCGGATAAACAAGAGCTGGTGCGAGGCAATGGCTCAGAACCTGCGTCGTTGGATCCACATAAGGTGGAAAGCGATGTGGAAGGCCACATTATTAACGACTTCTTCGATAATCTGGTTCGCGTGGGCGATGACGGCACCATTCAGCCGCGGCTGGCCGAGCGCTGGGATAATAAAGACAACACGGTGTGGACATTCCACCTGCGGCCTGATGCCAAATGGTCCGATGGTTCACCGATTACTGCGGATGATGTGGTGTACAGCTGGCGACGCCTTAGCGACCCTAAAACGTTGTCGCCTTACGGCACTTACGTCTCCAGCATGTATGTGCAGAACGCGGCGGATATTCTGGCAGGCAAGAAAGCGCCGGATTCGCTGGGCGTGAAAGCGCTGGATAGTCACACGGTTGAAGTCACTCTGGAACACCCGCTGTCGTATTTCCTGGAAATGTCGGCGTACCATGTTCTGGTCCCGCTGCCGAAAGCCGTTATCGAAAAACATCCTGATAACTGGACGCAGGTCGGGAATTTCGTCAGCAGCGGCCCCTATACGCTGAGCGAATGGGTGGTTAACGAACGTATCGTCGGCAAGCGCAATAGCCAGTATTGGGATAACGCGCATACCGTCATTAACAAAGTGACGTACCTGCCGATCAGCTCGCAGGCGGCGGAGCTGAACCGTTATAAATCCGGTGAAATTGATGTCACGGGCATTTTGTCGCCCGTTCAATTTGCATCGCTGAAAAAAGAGTATCCGCAGGAGGTGAAAGTATCACCACAGATCGGAACCTATTTTTATCGCTTCAATACGCAAAAAGCGCCTTTTGACGATCCACGCGTCCGTCGTGCACTGGATCTCAGTTTGGATAAAGATATTATCGCAAACAATGTGCTAGGTATGGGGCAGACGCCGGCTTACAGCTTGATTCCCAAAAACGTAGGCGGTTTCCAGCGCAAGGATCCTGAGTGGGCAAACTGGACGCAGCAGCAGCGTAATGACGAAGCGAAGAAACTGTTAAAAGAGGCTGGGTTTGATGACAAGCATCCGCTGAAATTCAACCTGCTTTACAACACCTCCGAGTCGCATTTACGCGTGGCGATTGCCGCCAGTTCAATGTGGAAGAAGAATCTTGGGTCGGAAGTGACGTTGCAAAATCAGGAATGGAAAACGATGCTGGATACCGTACGTACCGGTAACTTTGAGGTGGTCAGACAGTCCTGGACTGGGGATTACAACGAAGCCAGTACGTTCCTGAATACTCTGGAAACGAATGACAGCAACAACAACGGTAAATTCAGTAATGCACACTATGATGCGTTGTTGAAAAAGGCGCTGACGGCGAAGGATAAGCAGGAGAAGGAGGCTATTTATCAACAAGCTTCGGATATTTTAGATAGCAATATCCCTTTGTTGCCCATCTACTACTATGTCCAGCCGCAGATGGTTAAGACCTACATCGGTGGTTTTTCCCCCAATGTGCGTGGTGATTATTACACGCAAGACATGTACATCCTCAAGCACTGATCCCAATAAAACAGCCGGTTAAAAACCGGCTGTCAGCATTGAAAGAAACGATCCTGACGTGAAGCGGGATCGTTACTTCATATCCAGCAAGTGACCCATTTTGGCCGCTTTGGTCGCCAGATAGTTCTCGTTTTTCGGGTTGCGCCCGACGATTAAGGGCACGCGCTCAACGATATTGATGCCCGCTTCGTTGAGTATTTTCACTTTCTGCGGGTTATTGGTCAGCAGGCGAACTTCATCAACGTCGAGCAGCTTGAACATATCGGCACACAGCGTGAAATCGCGCTCGTCGGCGGCGAACCCAAGCTGGTGATTCGCTTCCACCGTATCAGCCCCCAGATCTTGCAACGCATACGCGCGGATTTTATTGAGCAGCCCAATATTACGGCCTTCCTGACGGTGGTATAGCAGCACGCCGCGGCCTTCTTCAGCGATGTGGCCCAAGGCGGCCTCAAGCTGGAAACCACAGTCGCAGCGCAGGCTAAACAGAGCATCCCCTGTCAGGCACTCGGAGTGCACGCGGGCAAGTACGGGAACTGAACCGGAAATATCACCATAAACCAGTGCAAGGTGATCGTGACCCGTGGCGATCTCTTCAAAACCCACCATCAGAAAATCGCCCCACGGAGTGGGTAACTTGGCTTCCGCCACCCGTTTTAGCTGCATACTTTTCTCCAAAAAATCTGTATCCAAAAAAGCTGTGTCTAAAAAACCATGTTCAAAAACAAGAATGCTGAGGCGAATCCTACTGCTGCCCATCGTGCTTGACCAGCAAAAAAGCCTGTTTAAGAACGTCATAAAAATTGAATTACAACGTGGCCTGACCGCCGTTTGGTTTCAGGTTCGTTGACAGAACTGAGCGCTATTTTACGCCATACTGACAGTCCGTGTCGGATTTTCTGATAGAATTGTGAAAGTTTTGTTGCAAAGCATCATACTGAATTATGGGAAGAAACTATCTGCATTATGGGAAGAGACTATGTACGAAATTGCCAAACGAACCACCATCGGCGCCGCGCTATTACTGATTATGCCAATGATTATCTGGATGAGCGGTTGGCAGTGGCAACCGGAGTATGACGGACTCTGGTTACGCGTACTCTTCTGGATTACCGAAACGGTGACATCGCCGTGGGGCATTCTGACCAGCATTGTGCTAAGCCTCTGGTTTCTCTGGTGTCTGCGTTTTCGCCTGAAGCCTGCGCTCGGTCTGTTGGTCATCATGGCGATTACGGTGCTGATTGGGCAGGGAATCAAATCGGCGATTAAAGAGTGGGTGCAGGAGTCACGGCCCTATGTCGTCTGGCTGGAGAAAAATCATCAGGTGGACGACAGCTATTTCTATTCGCTGCCGCGTAAGGAGCGTTCGGAACTGGTGAAAACGCAGTTGCAGGACCAAACGCAGATTCCACAATGGCTGCGCAGCCATTGGCAGTTTGAAACCGGCTTTGCTTTCCCTTCTGGGCACACCATGTTTGCCGCAACCTGGGCGCTGCTGGGTGTCGGACTGCTGTGGGCACGTCGGCATTATAAAACGGTGGTGATCCTGATGCTGTGGGCTAGCGGCGTGATGGGTAGCCGTCTGGTACTCGGCATGCATTGGCCGCAGGATTTGGTGGTGGCGACGTTAATTAGCTGGCTGCTGGTGGTGGTCGCCAGTTGGCTGGCGCAGCGCTGGTGCGGCCCGCTATCGCTCCAATATGAAGAAATCAAAGAACAGGCGGAGGAGGATGCCGCCGAAAATAAATCCTCGTAGCCCTTGAGTTGTTGTTCCTGTTGTAGGTTGTACTCCATAGTTAATCACCAGTAGCACGTAATCTGCGGATGGCATTCGTCATCCGCATTTTTTATGACGCCGTTTTGTCCGTCACCCTGCGGGCCGTTGCTGACACAACGTTAAAAATTTCTCCCGTCTCTGTTCCTTCCTGATTCTCACCGCTATCGCCTCGCGCAAAATGTAAACAATTTGTGAGCTGCTTCGCTATTCCTGTTTTTGCTGTTGGACAATTTTTCGGTTGGTTGTAAAACTTCATTTGAATGTTAATTCAATATTGAATATATATTCAAACAGGAGAATAACAATGAAACCTTACCGTCTGAAATCCTCCCTGCTGGCCATCATGTTTTCCTTTTCTGCTGGCGCGTTTGCCGCAGATAACGGGTTGATCGCCATAATTACCCCTTCGCACGACAACCCGTTCTTTAAAGCCGAAGCCGAAGGCGCCAGAACCAAAGCCATCGAGCTGGGCTACACCACGCTGGTGGCATCGCATGACGATGATGTCAGCAAACAAAACCAGCTGATTGAAACCGCCATTGCCCGCAAGGCGAAAGCCATCATTCTGGATAATGCCGGGGCCGATGCGACCATTGGCCCGTTGAAAAAAGCGAAAGCTGCCGGTATTCCTGCCTTCCTTATCGACCGTGAAATCAATGAAACCGGCGTGGCCGTGGCGCAGATCGTTTCCAATAATTATCAGGGCGCGCAGCTCGGGGCGGAGAAATTCGTCGAGCTGATGGGGCAGAAGGGCAAATACGTCGAGCTGATTGGCCGCGAGTCAGACACCAATGCGCACGTCCGTTCACAGGGCTACCACGATGTGATCGACCAATATAGCGACATGAAGCGAGTCGCCAGACAAACGGCAAACTGGAGCCAGACGGAAGCCTTTACCCGCATGGAAGCCATCTTGCAGGCAAACCCAGATATTACTGGCGTGATTTCCGGCAATGACACCATGGCGTTAGGGGCGGAAGCCGCGCTGAAAGCGGCGGGGCGTCACGACGTGATTGTGGTGGGTTTTGACGGCAGCGACTATGTGCGTGATTCCATCATCAATAAAAGCAACATCAAGGCCACGGTGCTGCAACCCGGCTGGCAACAGGCGCAGATGGCGGTCGAACAGGCGGATTACTACCTGAAGAACGGCAAGGCACAGCACGAAGAAAAACAGCTGATGGACTGCATTCTGATCGACGAATCTAACGCGACCAAACTCAACACCTTTGCGTTGAAACCGTAATCGAGGCGGCAGGAGCGTTAGCTCCTGCTGATAAAGGAGTCGTTATGCTGTTCGATGAACGATACCGCGCCAGTTGGATTGGGCTCTGTGCCTTGCTGCTGTCGGCCTGTACGGTGGTCGATCTGGATGAAAACGGTAAGCCGATCATTCCGGTCGACCCCACGGCTACGCCGGGCTATAGCACCATGACGCCAGAGAACATCGCGACAGCGCTGTGGCAGCCAACGTTGCTTCCAGCTGCGCAGCAGCAGGCACTGTCCTGGGATGAGGTGGAGAAAACGCAGGCCGCGCTGGAGGATTCAGGGCGTAAAGCTGTCTACGCACGGCTTCAGGGCACGGTCAGCGGGATTGACCGGGAAAGTCGCGAAGGAAAATTGACGCTTGATGTGCAAGGTGACGCCGTCACGCTTCAATTAGGGCCCATCGTTAAAGGTAATGCCATTCGCGATGCGGCTGGGTTTATTCGCTTTGATGACTTCAAAAATCAGGTTCAGTTTGCCCAACTGGCCCGTGCGCTGAATAACAAAGCGCTTGCGTCGTTGCCGGAGCTGAATGCGGGCGTGCAGGGTAAATCTGTCAACGTACTGGCGGCGCTGGTGATAACGAAACAGAGCATCAGCGAAGCGGTGCCGATGACGCTAAACCTGACTGAAACGAGCGGCGGAGGGGCGCAATGATGGAAAAACCAGACGCTTCTCTGCAATCAAATGCGGTGAGCCGACCCGATATCGTGATGGCGACTCGCGGCATCACCATGCTGTTTCCCGGCACAAAAGCGCTGGATAACGTCGATTACAACGTTTATCGCGGCAAGGTTAACGTGATTATCGGTGAAAACGGCGCGGGTAAATCGACGCTGATGAAGATTCTGGCCGGTGTGCAGCAGCCGACGTCCGGCCAGATTCTACTGAATGGCGAAGTGGTGCGCATCGCGGATACGCGTGATGCAGCGGCAAAAGGCATCGGCATGGTGCATCAGGAACTCAACCTGTCCGAGAACCTGAGCGTGGCTGAGAACATCTTCCTGGGCCGGGAATTGCAAAAGGGCGTTGCGCCTATCGATTATCTGTCACAGGAGCGGATTGCGGCGGAGCTGATGGCGCGTCTCGATCAGGATATTTCGCCGCGTACCGAGGTCGCCAGCCTGAAAGTCGGCCAACAGCAGTTGGTGGAAATTGCCAAGGCGCTGGCGGATCAGGCTGACATTCTGATTCTGGACGAACCCACCTCTGCGTTGAGCAAAACTGAGGTAGAGATTCTGTTCCGTGTGATCCGCGAGCTGACTCGCCAGAATGTGTCGATTATCTACATTTCACACCGGCTGGAAGAGCTGATGGCGATCGGCGACTACATCACCATCCTGCGCGATGGGTGTTTTCAGGCGGAAGCGGCCGTTAGCGACATTGATGTGCCGTGGATCGTGCGGGAAATGCTCGGTGGTGACCCTGTCACCAGCTTCCTGCATCCGGGCAGAACGTTTGGTGCGCCGATATTGGAAGCGGAACACCTTACCTGCCTCAATGATGCCGGGCATCAGGTGGTCAATGATGTGTCGCTGATGGTGCGTGAAGGGGAAATCGTCGGCATTTACGGGCTGATGGGCGCGGGTCGCACCGAGCTCTTCGAGTGTCTGCTGGGTATTCAGAATGACTATCTGGGCAAGATTTATCTCGATAGCAAACCGGTTAATCCACGGCTTGCTACCGCGCAGCGCATTCGTATGGGCATGAGTCTGGTGCCGGAAGATCGTAAAAAAACCGGCATCTTTCCGCTTTCGTCGGTGGCTTCCAATCTCACCATTGCCAGTCTGTGGCGACGGCTGAAATACGGCATGGCGATCTTCCAGCGGCAGGAGCAGGAGGTGGTTGTCAGCACGATTGGGCAACTGGCGATCAAAGTCTCTTCGCCCGAGGTGGAAATTCAGGCGCTCAGCGGTGGCAATCAGCAAAAAGTGGTGATTGGCCGCTCGTTGTTGACCAGCCCCAAGGTGCTGCTGCTGGATGAACCAACGCGAGGCATCGATGTGGGTGCCAAGGCCGATGTGTTTGAAATGATGGTCGGGCTGTCCGAACAGGGCATCGGCGTGCTGTTTTCCACTTCAGATCTGAAAGAAATTATGGCGGTATCGGACCGTATTTTGGTGATGTCGAATGGCAAGCTGACGGCGAATATCGTGCGTCAGTCGGCCAGCGAGTCGGCATTAGTTTCGGCAAGTGCACAAGGGTTCTGACATGAAAACGACTCACCTTCCGGCGGCGTCAGGCGCGCTATCACCGGGTAAGTTTGTACGCTCACGAGAGAGCATCCTGCTGTTGATTCTCAGGCTGCGCACGTTTATCGCGCTGTTCCTGATTCTGGGGTTCTTTGCCTTCACGGTGCCCGGATTTTTGGCAACCGGCAGCCTGATCATCATGGTGAAGCACATTGCCATCAATGCGTTTCTGGCGCTGGGGATCACGTTTGTCATCATCACCGCCGGGATTGACCTGTCAATCGGTGCCACGCTAGGGCTGTGCGGCATGGTGGCCGGCTACATGATTACTCAGGGAATTGTGCTGCCGATGTTCGGCGTCGCGATTTTCCCCAGCGTGTGGGTCATCGTTCCTGTCGTGCTGTTGATTGGCGCGCTTATCGGTGCCATCAACGGCTGGATCATCACGCGGTATAACGTTGCGCCTTTTATCTGCACGCTTGGAACGATGTACATCGTGCGTGGGGCATCAATGCTGATTTCCGGTGGGGAGACGTTCCCCGGCTTGGGCGGTAACCCGCAGTTGGGCAACACTGGTTTTGAGCTGATTGGTTCCGCCACGATCCTGGGATTACCGCTGGCTATCTGGCTGATGCTGGTGCTGGCCGTGGTGATTGCCTACGTGGCACGCCGCCTGCCGTTCGGCCGCCATGTCTATGCGATTGGTGACAACGAACGTGCCGCTGAACTTTCCGGCGTCAAAGTGCGTCAGGTCAAAGTCTGGGTCTACACCATTTCCGGCTTCTGTGCCGCTATCGCGGGCATCGTGGTGTCGTCTCAGTTGGTCGCCAGTCATCCGGCAACCGGCACCGCTTTTGAAATGAACGCGATTGCTGCTGTGGTGCTTGGTGGAACGTCGCTGGCGGGCGGGCGCGGCACGATTCTAGGCACGCTGATTGGCGCGTTTGTTATCGGGATCCTTGCCGACGGGCTGGTGATGATGGGCGTAAGTGAATTCTGGCAGATGGTGATTAAAGGCATCGTCATCATAGTGGCGGTGATTATCGACCAGATGCAAAACCGTATGCAGCACAAGGCCGCAATCGTGTCCCAGAAGGCCGCGGCGGAAGGTACATAGTTAAGTGTAGAGACACATTAAGCATAAATCGTACGTTAAGCGTAACTAGCACGGGGCGTTGAGTTGTGGCGAGAACGATGTCGGTAGGTATACCGAGGCCCGATTTGAGCGCAATTTTTTTTGATTCGATATGAATAAATATTCGTTTTTGAGTAAAAATTCAAGCGAGGTGAAGTATGAATCCGTACGCATTGTCGGTGGAGGCGCTGACGCACAAAGCCCGCGCCATTCGTCGCCGCATTATTCATCTGAATGCCAATAGCCCGGCTGGCGGGCACACGGGCGCCGATCTGTCACAGGTTGAGATACTGACGGCGCTGTATTTTCGCATTCTGAACTGTGCACCGGATCGCCTTCAGGATCCGCAGCGGGATATTTACATCCAGTCAAAAGGTCATGCGGTCGGCGGATATTACTGCTGTCTGGCGGAAGCAGGCTATTTCCCGGAAGCGTGGCTGGCGACCTATCAGCACCCTGATTCGCATTTACCGGGACATCCGGTCAAGCACAAAACGCCAGGGATTGAACTGAACACCGGCGCGCTCGGGCATGGGTTGCCGGTTGCCGTCGGCATTGCGCTGGCGGCGAAGCGCGATAACAGCCCGCGCCGGGTGTTTGTCCTGACGGGTGATGGTGAGTTGGCGGAAGGCAGCAACTGGGAAGCGGCGCTGGCGGCGGCACATTACCAACTGGATAACCTGATCATCATCAACGACAAGAACAAGCTGCAATTGGCGGGAACGACCTGTTCCATCATGAACACCGATCCGCTGGCGGAAAAGTGGCAGGCTTTTGGCCTACAGGTCACGGAATGCGCGGGTAATGACATGCGCTCGGTGGTGGAAACGCTGGAGAATCTGCCGCGCAACGGCAAGCCGAATGTGGTGATTGCGAATACGGAGAAAGGTGCGGGCGTGTCGTTTATTCAGGGGCGGGCTGAGTGGCATCACCGCGTGCCGAAAGGCGAGGAAATTGCACTGGCGCTGGAGGAATTAAAAGATGAGTAACGCAGAGCATCTGGCAACCGTTATGGTCGAGCAGTTCATCAAGGCCGTCGAACAGGGGATTGATGTCGTTCCGGTGTTGGCGGATTCGACCTCTACGGCGAAGATTTCACCGTTCATACAGCGTTTCCCCGACCGCATCGTCAACGTGGGGATCGCAGAACAAACGATGGTTGGGACGGCGGTAGGGCTGTCCATCGGTGGCAAGATTGCGGTGACCTGTAACGCGGCTCCGTTTTTGATCTCCCGTGCGAATGAACAGCTCAAAGTCGACGTCTGTTACAACAACAGCAACGTTAAGCTGTTTGGGCTGAATGCGGGCTGTAGCTACGGCCCGCTCGCCAGCACGCACCACAGTATTGACGACATCGCGGTGCTGCGAGGGTTTGGCAATATTGAGATCTACGCGCCATCCAGCCCGGAAGAGTGCCGTCAGATTATCGATTATGCGTTTGAACATCAGGGGCCGGTCTATATCCGCCTCGATGGGAAACCGCTGCCTGCCTTGCACGATGAGCAGTATCGCTTTGTGCCAGGACAGATCGATGTGCTGCGCAAAGGTCGCGATATCACACTGGTCGGGCTGGGGTCGACCGTGCATGAAATTGTGACGGCGGCTGAATTATTAGCAGAAAAAGGACTTTCCGCTACAGTGGTTAATCTTTCCTCTATCCGCCCGTGCAATACTCAGCAATTGCTTGAAATTCTGAGTGAAACACCTCGAGTCATCACAGTCGAGGAACATAACGTCAACGGCGGTGCAGGCAGTCTGGTAGCGGAAGTGCTGGCGGAAGCGGGCAGCGGAATTCCTCTTGTACGGTTGGGAATTCCCGATGGTCAATACGCGATTGCCGCCGATCGGAGCGCGATGCGAGCGCATCACGGGCTGGACGCGACGGGCATTGTCAACGCAGCACTGCGTCTTTGCCCGGGAGGCTGATGATGTTTACGCCGGTTATTTTGGCAATCGATGAAGGGACGACGAACGCCAAGGCGATTGCCGTTGATGAGCGGGGGCGCATTCTGGCTAAAGCGGCAGTCGCTTTGCAGGTGACGCACCCGCAACCGGGCAGAGCCGAGCAGGACGCGATGGCGATCTGGCATGCGGTTTGTCAGGCAGCAGAGGCCTGTCTGTCGTCATTACATCGGGCCCAGGTGGTGGGCATTGCGATCAGCAATCAGCGTGAGTCGGTACTGATTTGGGACAGGCGAACCGGAAAGCCGCTGACGCCGCTGGTCAGCTGGCAGGATCGCCGCGCCGAGAAATTTTGTCAGGCATTGCAGGGCAGTGCGGAAGCACGTCTGATCGAATCCCGTACCGGTCTACAGGTCGATCCACTTTTTCCCGCCGCCAAACTGCATGCCATGCTGGCAGAACTGCCGGATGGTGTCGTCCGGGCGATGCAGGGGGAACTGTGCATCGGAACGGTGGACTGCTGGCTTAACTGGCAGTTTAGCGGTGGACGGGCGTATTCCACCGACTATTCCAACGCGGCAAGAACCCAGCTGTTTAATATCCACCGCGGCTGCTGGGATGAGGATCTGCTGGCGCTGTTCGGTATTCCCAGCGTGTGCCTGCCTGCCGTTACGCCGTCCTCGGCGTTACATGGTCACACCGGCGTGACGGGCATCAAGGGGCTTGCCGCTGGCGTACCGATTGTAGCGCTGATTGGCGATTCTCATGCAGCCCTGTACGGTCAGGGCATTACTCAAAGCGGTGAAATCAAGGCGACATACGGCACTGGCTCGTCGCTGATGACCACCATCAACACGCCGCATCAACAGGCCGCAGGGCTTAGCACCACAATTGCCTGGCACGATGGCGAACTGCGCTACGCGCTGGAAGGCAATATTACCCACACCGGTTCGGGATTTGCCTGGATTGGTCAGATGCTGGGCATTCCTTCCGTTACACAACTTACCGAGCTGGCGCTCAGCGCCGACGCTAATCAGGGCGTCTTCTTTGTTCCTGCGTTATCCGGGCTAGGCGCGCCCTATTGGGATGTGCAAGCGCGTGGCCTGCTGTGTGGATTATGTGATGCCACTACGCCCGCCATCATCGCCCGCGCGGGACTTGAAGCCATTGCGTATCAAATCGCCGACGTCTTTTTCGCGATGGAACAGGCATCGCAGGCTGCGTTACCCGCGCTGCGCGTGGACGGCGGCGCGACACAAAACCGCTGGCTGATGCAGTTTCAGGCCGACCTTTTGCAGCGCCCATTGATTCGCAACCATAACGCGGAAGTGTCGGCGCTGGGAGCGGCTTATCTGGGCGGAAAAATGCTGGGGTGGTGGGAACACCGCGAACAGATTGCCGCACTGCCCAGAGAAGTCGAGGTTATCGAACCGTCGACGACTAATCACGGGGTTTTGGAGAGCTATCAACAGTGGCGCACGGCGGTAGCGCGTACGCGTCTGCGGCCCGAGCCATAACTATTTTTAGCTGTAAGACATTTTTAGCAGTAAGAACTTATCCGATACGAAAGAAAGAAAAGATAAGCAGCTCAATACCATCAGAAATCAATGAGGTGACTTTTATGGCAACGTATAACTACCCTGAGTTTGGTGCCGGTTTGTGGCATTTTGCGAATTATATCGACCGCTATGCCGTAGATGGCTACGGCCCGGCATTGAGCACGATCGATCAGATCAAAGCCGCGAAAGAGGTCGGCGAACTTTCCTATGTCGACTTGCCCTATCCCTTCACGCCGGGCGTGACGCTCAGCGAAGTGAAGGATGCGCTGAAAGATGCGGGACTGAAGGCGATTGGTATCACGCCGGAAATTTATCTGCAAAAGTGGTCGCGCGGTGCTTTTACCAACCCCGATCCAGCGGCCCGAGCGGCGGCGTTTGAATTAATGCACGAATCTGCGGGCATTGTGCGTGAACTCGGCGCGAATTACGTCAAAGTCTGGCCGGGTCAGGATGGCTGGGATTATCCGTTCCAGGTCAGCCATAAAAACCTGTGGAAGCTGGCGGTTGACGGCATGCGCGATCTGGCCGGAGCTAACCCCGATGTGAAATTTGCTATCGAATACAAACCGCGTGAGCCGCGCGTGAAAATGACCTGGGATTCTGCCGCACGAACACTGCTGGGCATCGAAGATATCGGGCTGGATAACGTGGGCGTGCTGCTGGACTTCGGGCATGCGCTGTATGGCGGCGAATCACCGGCCGATTCTGCTCAGTTGATTATCGATCGTGGTCGGCTGTTCGGCATGGATGTGAACGATAACCTGCGCGGATGGGATGACGATCTGGTGGTCGGCACGGTGCATATGACCGAGATCTTCGAATTCTTCTACGTGCTGAAAATCAACAACTGGCAGGGCGTCTGGCAGCTTGATCAGTTCCCGTTCCGTGAGAACCACGTTGAGGCGGCGCAGCTGTCTATCCGGTTCCTGAAGCATATCTATCGTGCGCTGGATAAGCTGGATATCCCGGCGCTTCAGGCGGCGCAGGAAGCACAAAATCCGTTACAGGCGCAGCGGATTGTGCAGGATGCGCTGCTGTCATCCATTAACGTTGACGAGTAATCACGTCACGCTACGTCAGGCACGGAGCAGGGGAAGTATTCCGCGCCTGACGTGACTATTATTTGCTAACCGCTGGGTGATGAGTGTTTAGATCAACGTCTCAGCGGTTAATCGATCGGTAATCAACACATCAACGTAGTGCCCGGTTAATGCTCCGCGAATCGCGGCACTTTTCTCGACACCGCCCGCTAACGCCACCACGCGTGGACACTGACGCAGCTGCGGCAGCGCCATACCAATCACGGGATCTTCATCGTCCTGCAACACCGGTTCGCCTTCCGCGTTGTAGTAATGCAGGCATAAATCGCCCACGGCACCGCGTTCGGCCAGCTGTTGCAGCATCGCTTCGTGATAGTAGTTACCGGAGTTTTTCAGCAGTTGCGACGGCTCCAGCACGCCAATACCGACCAGCGCCAGACTCACCTCGCTGAATTTATCAACCACGCTGGAAACTTCATCGCTGGTCACCAAACGGGCGCGATCTTCTACCGACCGTTCGATACTCTGCGCGGGCAAAAGGTAAGCGGGGCAACTGAGCTGATTGGCTAAGGTTTGCGTCAGGATGGTCGCCTGCACGTTGCCGTTCGGCCCGACTCCCCCTAACAGCTGGATGACGCCCTGCGCCTTGACGCTTTGCGGATGCAGGCTATCCACCATCGCCCGCAGCGTGCTGCTCCAGGACGAGATTCCGACCAGATCGTCAGGGCGGATACTGGTTTGGACATAGTGTGCGGCCGCAGAGCCAATCGCCTGCTTGATTTGCGCCAGCGTGGCGTTATCGGCAACATCCACCACGATAGCCTGATCGATGTCGTAGCGCTTCTGAATCGCCGCTTCCAGCCCCATGAACATGTTCGGGGGTTGAATTACGCTGATTTTGACCACACCTTCTTTAACACAGCGCGTGATCGCGCGGGAGACAAAAGACTGTGACAAATGGAGTGAGGCAGCAATTTCTGCTTGTTTCATCCCTTCGCTATAATAGAGCGTAGCGATCTTGACCAATAATCGCTGTTCGTCCTGCTTTGACATGACTTTTCCCCTTGCTGACTTGCTGCTGTCATTTTTATTCAGCACAGAATAAATAACAAGCGCAGACGGCAGTGGAGTGCGGTTCTTGATTTCCCTGTCTGCGTCGGACATGGTAATTTAATGGGGTTTGTCGCCAAAATTTGGCATAATTCATCCGGTTAATGGATATCACAGGAAGGACAATGTGAAATATTTGCTGATTTTTTTACTCGTGCTGGCGATATTCATCATTTCTGTCACACTGGGTGCGCACAACGATCAGGTTGTGACATTTAACTACCTGCTGGCACAGGGGGAGTATCGTATCTCCACACTGCTCGCCACGCTGTTTGCCTTGGGTTTTGCTCTTGGCTGGGTTATCTGTGGTCTGTTTTATCTGCGTCAGCGCATTGCGCTTGGCCGTGCACAACGTAAAATCAAGCGTCTGGAACAACAGCTTTCTACCTCCACCGAGGAGAACGTGGCGCCAGTGCAGACGGTCACCCACTAAGGAATTCTCTCTATGTTAGAACTGCTGTTTCTGTTGCTGCCCGTGGCCGCCGCGTACGGTTGGTACATGGGTCGCAGAAGTGCGCAGCAGGACAAAGAGCAGGAATCCAACCGCCTGTCCCGTGAGTATGTCACCGGGGTTAACTTCCTGTTGTCCAATCAGCAGGATAAGGCGGTTGAGCTGTTCCTCGACATGCTCAAGGATGACAGCAACACCTTTGAAGCCCACCTCACGCTCGGTAACCTGTTCCGTTCGCGCGGCGAAGTTGACCGTGCGATTCGCATCCATCAGGCGCTGACCGAAAGCGCATCGCTAACCTTTGAACAACGCCTGCTAGCGGTGCAACAGCTGGGCCGTGACTACATGGCCGCAGGGCTGTATGACCGCGCCGAAGAAAGTTTCAACCAGTTGGTGGATGAAGAAGATTTTCGCCGCAGCGCCTTGCAGCAGCTCTTGCAGATCCATCAGGCGACCAGTGATTGGCCGACGGCAATCGATGTGGCGGAAAAACTGGTCAAGATGGGAAAAGACCAGCTTCGCGTGGACATCGCGCATTTTTACTGTGAATTGGCGTTGTTGGCGATGGGTAGCGACGATCTGGATAAGGCGCTCACGCTCCTGAAAAAAGGGGCGGCGGCGGACAGTCAATGTGCCCGTGCGTCTATCATGATGGGACGCATCTACATGGCACAGCAGGATTATGCGCGTGCCGTGGAAGCCTTACGACAGGTTCTCGATCAGGATAAAGAGCTGGTTAGCGAAACGCTGCCGATGCTGCAAGAGTGCTATCAGCATTTAGATAAGCCCTTGGATTGGGCGAATTTCATCAAACGCTGCGTAGAAGAAAATACCGGTGCGACGGCGGAATTGATGCTGGCCGACATCCTCGAAAGAGAAGAGGGTGCCGAGGTTGCACAGGCTTATATTAACCGTCAGTTGCAACGCCACCCCACAATGCGTGTGTTCCATCGCCTGATGGATTTTCACCTGCATGAAGCGGAAGATGGACGAACAAAAGAAAATCTTCAGGGATTGCGTGACATGGTCGGCGAACAGATTCGCACCAAACCGCGCTATAACTGCCGTAAGTGTGGCTTCACGTCGCAATCGCTCTATTGGCAATGTCCTTCCTGCCGCACCTGGGCTAGCATCAAGCCGATCCGTGGGCTCGACGGCCAGTAACGTTTCACGATATCGAGCTGGTGTTGTTTAACTCACTTTAGTTACAACATACTAATGACTGCATGTGATTTCGGTTCCAGCTAGCTTCTTTAATCGCATTGGTCTTCAGGCGCTGGGATTTCAGGGGCGAGGCATGTAGAATGCGGCGGGAATTTTGGCTTCGCAAGAGACTGGGTGACGAATGAAAAACGAGAATCTACAGCAAAAGAATCAAACGGTATCATCCCCGATTGTGGTCGCGCTGGACTATGCCAGTCAGCAGGCGGCGCTGTCGTTTGTTGACCGTATCGATCCGCAGGATTGCCGTTTGAAGGTAGGCAAAGAGATGTTTACCTTATTCGGCCCACAGTTCGTGCAAACGCTACAACAGCGCGGCTTTGATGTGTTTCTCGATCTGAAATTCCACGATATTCCGAATACTGTCGCTCACGCCGTTGCGGCCGCGGCCGATCTTGGCGTGTGGATGGTGAATGTCCATGCCAGCGGTGGTTCACGCATGATGACAGCGGCGAAAGAAGCGCTGGTGCCGTTTGGTAACGATGCGCCACTGCTGATTGCCGTGACCGTGTTAACCAGCATGGACGAAGACGATCTGCGCGGGCTCGGCATTACCGTCAGCCCAGCGGAGCAGGCGGAACGTCTGGCGGTGTTAACGCATAATAGCGGGCTGGATGGCGTGGTGTGTTCCGCGCATGAAGCGCAGCGGTTGAAGCAGGTATGTGGTCAGGCATTTAAGCTGGTCACGCCGGGAATTCGTCCAGCGGGCAGCGACGTTGGCGATCAGCGCCGCATCATGACGCCGGTTCAGGCGCAGCAGGCTGGCGTCGATTATATGGTGATTGGACGTCCGATCACCCAATCAGCAGATCCGGCACAGACGCTGCGTGAGATTCGCGCTTCATTATTAAACGGTGCGGCATCATGAACATGCGTCGTGACGAAAATAGCCAACTGGTTTACTCCACGGAAACCGGGCGTATTAAGCCCGAAGAAGAACAAGTCGCTCGGCCAAAAGGTGATGGCATCGTGCGTATCCAGCGTCAGACCAGCGGGCGTAAAGGAAAGGGCGTATGCCTGATTAGCGGTCTCGATCTTGATGATGCTGCGCTGGATAAGCTGGCGGCGGAATTGAAGAAAAAATGCGGCTGCGGTGGCTCAGTGAAAGACGGCGTGATCGAAATTCAGGGCGATAAACGCGATCTGCTAAAACAGCTTCTGGAAGCAAAAGGCATGAAGGTTAAGCTGGCTGGCGGCTAAAGGATAATGCAGATAAAAGCAGCAGGTTTACTCCCGTGAACCTGCTGCCCATAATTCGTTATTTATCGACCTGACGGCCAATCAGCCCGCCGATAGCTGCACCGCCCAGCGTTCCTAATGTTCCGCCATCCGTTAAGATAGCCCCACCAACTGCACCCGCACCGGCACCAATCGCGGTATTACGGTCACGTTTGGACATGTTTGAACAGCCCGCGAGCGTTACAGCAAGCGTAATTGCCAGCGTGGCTGTCGCAAAACGTTTGTTTAATTTCATTTTATTCCCCTTTCTGCTCTTGGCCTCACGTTTCTTGTGAGGAAAATATCGAACAACGTGCTTTTTACGGTATTAAATAAAGAAACAGGCCTTCTACTGCTTGATGACAAGTATAATCATCGGAAAAAACTGCAACAGGTAAAAAATCTTAATTCCCCAGCGTTATGTTAACGATAGCAATAATTGATAAAGTTGGCTGTTTTTTGCCCAACTCTGTGGGGTGTCTCTTTCTTTTTCCCATAGCAGAACACCGCTAGGTCTTTAGCGATTTAGCCCATAGCGACGATCTCGTCAGGCCGCGAGAATGGTGTCATCGCGCCGAGGGGAGGCTGATTATGTTAGAAACGCTAAAAAAACAGGTGTTGGAAGCCAATCTGGCCTTGCCGCAGCACAATCTGGTGACGTTTACGTGGGGAAATGTCAGTGCGGTCGATCGACAGCGCGGCTTGATGGTGATCAAACCTTCCGGCGTGGAGTATTCGGCCATGACGCTGGAGGATATGGTTGTCGTTGAGCTTGAAAGTGGCAAGGTGGTGGAGGGGACGAAGAAACCGTCGTCGGATACCGATACCCACCGCGTGCTGTATCTGGAATTTGCCGATATCGGCGGTATTGTGCATACCCATTCCCGCCATGCCACGATCTGGGCGCAAGCCGGTAAAGATATCCCCGCCTGGGGAACGACGCACGCGGACTACTTTTATGGTCCGATTCCCTGCACGCGTCTGATGTCGGATGCGGAAATCAACGGGCGCTATGAGTGGGAAACGGGAAGGGTGATCGTCGAAACTTTCCGCCAACGTGGAATTTCTCCGGTAGATGTGCCTGCCGTATTGGTTAACTCGCACGGCCCCTTTGCGTGGGGGAAAGATGCAGACAACGCGGTACATAACGCCGTTGTTCTGGAAGAGCTTGCCTACATGGGGATTTTCTCACGCCAGCTAACGCCTCAGTTGGGCGAGATGCAGCAAACGCTGTTGGATAAACACTACTTACGCAAGCACGGCAAGAACGCGTATTACGGACAATAAACCGCAGCCATTCCTTTCTTGTTACCTTTAAGCCATATAGCGCCGCAAATGCGGCGCTATTGTTATTTGTGGGGCTTGATGATTTCGTCCCTTCGCTGTCTATAAGATAGTCGAAAGCGGCTTAATTTGCCGTCCATTACTGTCGAAGTTTTCCGGTGATAGCCATGCCAGGAAAGCCTGTTTACGCTGTGGCCATTCCTTGTCGGTGATGGCGAACCAAGCTGTATCACGGGATCGTTGCTTATAGACCGAGGCTTGCCTGAAGATGCCCTCGAAGCTGAATCCAAGGCGTTGCGCCGCTTTGCGAGATGGTTCATTGAGGCTATCGCACTTCCATTCATAGCGACGATAGCCCAGTTCCTCGAAGACATACTGCATTAACAAGAATTGCGCCTCGGTCGAAGCGGGCTTCTGTTTAAGCAGCGGCGAGAACGTCACCCAACCGACCTCTACAGCGCCATTCTTGGCATCGGCGCGCATCAGCGAAAGCGTGCCGACAGCTTTTCCTAGCCTGGTATCAATGACCGAATAATGTTTGGGATCGATGCTGTTTGAGGCTGCTTCTGCGTAGCGCCGATACGCATTCTTTTCGTGAAACGGCCCCACGGGCAAATAAGTCCAGTCACGGCCGTCCTTCGCTGAGGCGTAGGCATCATAGAGATCACTGGCATGAAGTTCCGCATTGAGTGGCTCCAGACTGCAAAACCGACCATGCAAAACAACACCTGTGGGAAGAGGCCGTTCCGACCAAGCAGGCAACGGAGCCCCAATGGGTTGAGCATATTCATTGATGTGATGGTTCATTTATTTCCCCTCAAGAGATCATTCATTGGCGGACACCGATAGCTAGGCGATTGAAGGCGCTCATTAGCGAAACGGCAAAGCAGAGGCCTGAAATCTCTGTCTCACTGAAATGCACGCGCAGTGGCTCAAAATCCTCGTCAGGTGCGTGAGTTCGATCAACTGTTGCCCTGGTGGACTCTTTTCCTGTGCCTGACGAGTAGCATTCAACCCTTTGTAAGCTTCCGACGAGAGGTGCTGATACGGCACTCGCAACTTGCTCACTCTAGATTTTCCTTGTCTAAAGTGCACAATACTAGGCGAATTTAGTCATACTAAAAAGGGTCATATTTTTCAAAAATGACTAGGACATTCAAGTTGGATCTTCAACACTTACAGCCAAGTGCTGCTTCGGACGAGCCGATCTACCAGCAGCTCTACCGAAGCTTTCGCGAGGCAATCATCACCGGAAAGCTTCGTCCCGGTGACCGTGTACCGTCCATGCGCAGCCTGGCAAGCGAGTTAGGACTCGCGCGTGGCACGATTGAGCTTGGCTTACCGGCGTTAGACGCATTTCCGCGCACAACGTGGGTGCGCCTGGCATGCCGTACGCTTCGAGCCTTGGACGTTGCTGCCATGAACCCACCCTGATGCCAGTGGCTATGAGCCGCTCCGACGAGCGATCGCCTCTTACCTTTGCATGGCTCTAAGCATCAATTGCTCACCTGCGCAGGTATTCATTACGTCAGGCTATCGAGGGGACTGGCATGTCGGCCCCTGTCAACCCGGCGGTCTGCTTCTGGGGTTCACCAATATTGAAGGTCAAGAAGCCGGCATCACGTTGGCACAAAAATTATGGGATGCCTTAAAGGATGTTCAAAGAAAAAGTCACTCCTTTCATTTTTTCAACACACCTATTTACTAGGAGGACCTTATGCAACCTGTAGAACTCAAAGCTATAGACCAGAGCGACTTTGATGCCTGGCTTTTTCTTTGGAAAGACTATCAGCAGTTTTACAACGTGAATATTCCAGAGTCGGTCACGTCCCAGACTTGGGAACGTCTTTTAACTCCGGCAGAACCTATGAACGCTGCGCTAGCGGTCGTGGACGAAAAACCACTTGGGTTTGTGCACTGGATATACCACCGCTCCACTTGGACGACGGGCGATTACTGCTATCTACAGGATCTGTTCGTGTCAGGCGAATCGCGAGGCGGAGGTATTGGGCGTGCATTGATCGAGCACGTCTATGCCGAAGCTAAACAGTGCGGTGCCTCCCGCGTGTATTGGCTGACCCACGAGAGCAATCAAAACGCCATGCAGCTTTACGATCGAATTGCCGACCGCTCGGGCTTCCTTCAGTACCGCAAGCTACTGGCTTAATTAAAGTCGCCAAGATAAGTCAAAGGGTTACGGGGCGAGTCGTCACGTGAAATGAGGTCAATGGCCTGAGAAATACGCATAAAAAAATCCGGAAATGAAGAGCATTTCCGGATTCTTACATAGCTAGTGGATCGTTCAATTGATCCTTAACCGATCAGCATTACTCCACGCAGGAGGTATTGAAGAATATACGCCGATGGCGTTTAAGGCTGAGCGCCGTCTCGTAAGACAATCGGACTCTCTTTTGCCGTTGGGACATCGCTATTCATCGCACGACGAATGACGAAGAAGGCGGAAATCAGCATTGTCACCGCCACCAGCATGAAGAACCCGCACAGCGCGGCGTTGATCTGATTACTGAAGACGATGGTTTCCATGTCTTTAATCGATTTGGCAGGTGCAATCAGCGTGTTCTGTTCAATACCCGCCGCGAAGCGTTTTGCCTGAGCCAGAAAGCCGATGCTCGGTTTTTCATGGAAAATTTTCTGCCAACCCGCCGTCATCGACGTAATAAACAGCCAGACGGTAGGCACGATAGTCACCCACGCATAGCGCTGTTTCTTCATCTTAAACAACACCACCGTGCCGAGAATCAACGCCATCGAGGCCAGCATCTGGTTACCGATACCGAACAGCGGCCAAAGCGTGTTGATGCCGCCCAGCGGATCGATCACGCCTTGATAGACGAAGAATCCCCAACCGGAAACGGCGACAGTTGTACCGGCTAGGTTTCCCAGCCAGGAACGGCTGTTTGCTAATCTGGGAATCGCAATACCGACCAGATCCTGCACCATGAAACGACAGGCGCGCGTTCCGGCGTCAACCGCGGTCAGGATGAACAGGGCTTCAAACAGAATCGCGAAGTGATACCAGAATGCCATCATCGCCCGGCTGTTAAAGATTTCGGTGATGATGTAGGCCATACCTACCGCGAAGGTCGGCGCACCGCCGGCACGGGAAAGAATAGAGGCTTCGCCAACGTCATTGGCAATGGCGCTCAATTCCTGCGGGGTAATTACAAATCCCCAGTTATTGATGGCTAGTGAGGCGCTCTCAACCGTGGTGCCGATCAAGGCAGCAGGTGAGTTCATGGCGAAGTAGATACCCGGTTCGATAACCGAGGCACAAATCAGCGCCATAATCGCCACGAAGGATTCCATCAACATTGCGCCATAGCCGATGAAGCGGATATGGCTTTCACGTTCAACCAGTTTCGGTGTGGTGCCGCTGGAAACCAGCGCATGGAAGCCGGAAATCGCGCCGCAGGCGATAGTGATAAACAGGAAGGGGAACAGCGTACCGGAGAAGACAGGGCCGGTGCCGTCAATAAAACGAGAAACGGCAGGCATTTTCATTTCCGGCATGGCGAACACAATACCGAAGGCCAGCCCGACAATAACCCCGATTTTCAGGAACGTAGAGAGATAATCACGCGGTGCCAGCAGCAGCCAGACGGGCAGAACTGAGGCCACGAAGCCGTAAATCACCAGGACCCAGGTGAGTGACGTCCCTTTCAATGTGAAGAATGGTCCCCAGTAAGGGTGTACCGCGATGTTACCACCGTAGACAATCGCCAGCATCATCAGCACGAAACCGATGATAGAGACTTCAGCGATTTTGCCCGGACGTAAAAAGCGCATGTAAACGCCCATGAAGAGCGCGATAGGGATGGTGGCGGCAATGGTGAACAATCCCCACGGACTTTCTGCCAGCGCTTTAACGACAACCAGCGCCAGCGCCGAGAGAATGATGATCATCACGCCCAGCGCACCGAGCATCGTGATAATACCCGCGAACGTGCCCAGCTCCTGTTTTGCCATCTCACCCAGAGAACGACCGTCCCGGCGGGTTGAGATAAACAACACCAGAAAATCCTGCACCGCACCCGCCAGCATGACGCCGACCAAGATCCAGATCGTACCGGGGAGGAAGCCCATCTGTGCGGCAAGAATCGGCCCGACCAGCGGCCCGGCCCCGGCGATGGCGGCGAAGTGGTGGCCGAACAGAACCCATTTATTGGTGGGAACGTAATCCAGACCGTCGTTATGACGCTCCGCCGGTGTCAGTCGGCGATCGTCGAGCTCAAACACTTTTTTGGCGATAAACAGGCTGTAAAACCGATAGGCGATGCTGTAACACGATACTGCCGCGATAACCAACCACACGGCATTGACGTGTTCACCGCGGCTTAGCGCCAGCGTGGCGAACGAAAAGGCGCCCGCCAGGCCGACTAGCAGCCAGATCACAATGCTCTTTACGTTACTCATAACAACGGCTCCTTCGTTATTCAGAAAAGGTATACCGTAATACTTCAAGCTGCATGTGCGTTGGCTTCCCTTACTCACCCCAGTCACTTACTTGTGTAAGCTCCTGGGGATTCATGCGGTTGCCGCCTTCCTGCAACTCGAATTATTTGAGGTATATGGCGCGGGTGTTAATGCAATTTAACAATAGTGGGTTTAATGGCGAAGAGAAGGGAATGGATGAGAAAATGTGAGCGAAGGTGAATTTTTGTAAAGAAACTTAAAGGGTAAACAAGGGCTAACGAAATGCGCGGCGATGTAACCCGCGCATTTCTGAGTGCTACGTCTATTTCATTAGTGGCATTCTAAAGATTCTGTCAACGGGCTGCTTCGTTTATCGACCACACCAACGGCGATAGCAAGAACCAGCGCACTGAGCGACAGAATTCCGCCCGCCCAGTTTGGTGCAGTGAAACCGAAGCCGCTGGCGATAACACTCCCACCGACCCAGGCACCGAGGGCATTACCAAGATTAAAGAGGCCAATATTGACCGCTGAAGCCAGCGTGGGCGCGCCTGCTGCTCTTGCTTTGTCCATCACCAGTTTCTGAATAGGAGAAACGGTCGCAAATCCAAACGCCGCCATAAGGAAGATACACAATACCGAGGCAATCTGGCTGCTGGCCGTCAAATGGAAGATGAACAAAATAGCAGCCTGCCCAAACAGCGTGATATACAGCATCGGCATGAGCGCTCTGTCAGCGAAACGCCCACCCAGCCAATTCCCAACGAACAAGCCCAAACCAAATACCATCAACAGCCAGGTAATCGAGCCTTCTGAGAAGTGGGCTACTTCCGTCATCATGGGCGCGATATACGTAATTGAAGTAAAGAAGGCCGCGGGTCCAAGGATGGTTATGCCCATGGATAGCAATACTTTTGAGTTGCCGAATGCGGCAAACTCATGCCCGATATGCTGTGCTTTGGGTTTGGCGGTGGAAGGGATAAGCACCAGTACGCCGACCGCAGTGGCGATACCAATCAGCGTGATGGCGTAGAACGTCGTTTGCCAGGAGAACTGGTGGCTAATCCAGGTTCCCACTGGCACGCCAATAAGGTTAGCTACCGTAAGGCCGGAGAACATAAAGGCGATAGCACTGACGCGTTTCTCTTTGGGCACCATCTCCGCGGCGAGCACAGAGCCAATGCCGAAAAAGGCACCGTGAGTCAGAGAGGTGATAACCCGACCGACGATCGCCATACCGATGGACGGCGCGAGGGCGGTGACCAAATTCCCCAGCACAAAGATCCCGGCAAGAAAAAGCAGCATGGTTTTTTTGGGTAATCGGGAACCCAGAATAATGAGTACCGGCGCGCCCACAAAAACCCCAAGCGCGTAACTGGTGGCCATATAAGCCGCCACGGGGATCGTCACCCCGTAGTCCGTCGCGATGGCAGGCAAGAGACCTGCAATGATGAATTCCGTTGTTCCAATCCCAAAGGCACCAATAACCAGGGCCCATAAAGCGATAGGCATGATATCCCCTATGTCTGACAATTTTTGCATGTGCTAAATTATGCCTAATGGTATTAGGGTAAGGAAATAAAATGGCTAATGAATTAGAAAAAACGAATACGCTTAGGCAAGAAAAGCCTATCCCGGCAAAACTGGACGACGTGGACCGAAAAATATTAGCCCTGCTTTCAGCCGACAGCAGTCGGAGCTATGCCGACTTAGGGGAAGCGCTGCATCTTTCCGCGCCGTCCGTGCATGAGCGAGTGAAGCGGCTAAAGAAGGACGGGGTCATCAAAGCGACTATTGCCAAGATCGATGGGTGTAAGGTCGGTCGGAGCTTATTAACGTTTGTCCTGGTAAACACAAAGAGTATCTTGAGCACCAAGCGTTTGCTGATATTAAGTGATTTGCCGGAAATTGAGGAATTTCATACCGTTGCAGGGGATAGCTGCGTCATGCTCAAGGTTCGCACTCGGGATACCGAAGGGCTAGAGGAACTGTTAGGTAAGCTACAAGAGATTGAAGGCGTCGACAGCACGCGTAGTTATATCGTTCTGTCGACCTTCGTTGAACGCGGCCCTGACCCGAGTTTGTAACGCGTCCCTGTTGCCAGAGACGCAGGGGCTGTGCAACACGCGTCTTAAGGCAGAACGTTCCCGGCGGCGCGGTAAATTTCGTACCATTCTTCGCGGCTGAGCGACAGGGTAGACGCCGCCGCGATGTCACGGATACGTTCCGGGCTCATGGTGCCGATAATCACCTGCATTGCGGCAGGGTGACGCAAGATCCACGCGGTGGCGATCGCGGTATTGGTGACGCTATGCTGCTCGGCGATGCGATCAAGGGTGGCGTTCAGCTTAGGGAATTTCTCGTTATCGAGGAAAACACCGTCAAAAAAGCCGTACTGGAAGGGTGACCAGGCCTGAATCGTCATGTTATTCAGACGGCTGTATTCCAGAATCGCGCCATCGTGATTCACCGATGCCGGGTTCGTCATATTCACGTTAAGGCCGGCATCAATCATACCTGTGTGCATGATGCTGAACTGCAACTGGTTGGCGATCAGCGGTTGGCGTACGGATTTTTTCAGCAGTTCAATCTGCAACGGATTCTGATTGCTGACGCCGAAATGGCGCACTTTTCCGCTGTTTTCCAGCTCATCGAAA
Source organism: Pectobacterium sp. S5 (assembly GCF_051707265.1). NCBI lineage: Bacteria > Pseudomonadati > Pseudomonadota > Gammaproteobacteria > Enterobacterales > Pectobacteriaceae > Pectobacterium > Pectobacterium sp. S5. The sequence continues at coordinate 320,419 of NZ_JAULSZ010000002.1, read as the reverse complement.
GCGGCCGCGACTTCATCGGGTTCAAACAGTGTGTCCGGGCGGTGCAGCAGCAGCGTATCAAGATAGTCCGTTTTTAAACGCTGTAGGCTACCTTCGACGGAGGCGATGATGTGCGCCTTAGAGAAGTCAAAGAAGCCCTGACGAATGCCACATTTGGATTGAAGAAAAATTGATTCACGGCGGATGGCGGTCTTCTGTAAACCGGCGGCGAAAATCTCTTCCGACAAACCGGAGCCATAGATATCAGCGTGATCGAAGAAATCGATGCCCGCCTCGACGGAAGCATTGAGGATATCAGCCGCTTCACTCGTGCTTTTCTTCGCCATTCGCATACAGCCCAACGCAATGTTGGAAGCCTGTATCGCGGATGTACCGATTGTCATTTTCTTCATCGGGAACACTCCTGTGATGAGGGTTGCACGTCCGCCGAGATGACTCGGCGGCATGGCACTTAGGCGGCAGGTTTTGCCACGATGCTGCGGGTTTCCAGACGAACTTCAGCGATGACCACGTCCAGCGTATCCCCCTGACGATAAACTACGTCGCCTTTCACTGAGAGGGTACCCATTTCCTGACTGCACACCAGCTCATCGCGCACAGCGTGGATAAAGGAGGACGGGATGAATGCGACTGCGCCGTTATCCAGCAGGCGAACGCGCAGGCCGCCGCGCGTGACGTCAATGATTTCCGCATTGAAGCGACTATCCGTACCGGCTTTATCTTTGAGGTAGCGGGCGTACAGCCAGTCGCCGACATCACGCTCAGCCATACGATTAAGGCGGCGGCGTTCGGCCAGTTGTACCGTGACGTCGTCCTGCGGTTTTTCCGCGGCCTGTCCGGTGATAACCGCTTTCAACAAACGGTGGTTCACCATGTCGCCGTATTTACGGATCGGCGATGTCCAGGTGGCATAGGCTTCCAGCCCCAGACCAAAGTGCGGCCCCGGCGTGGTACTCACTTCCGCGAAGGACTGGAAGCGACGAATGCGGCTGTCCAGGAACTGCGTCGGTTGGGCATCCAACTCGCGGCGCAGCGTACAGAAGCCATCCAACGTCAACAATGCTTGCGCGTCGGCCTGAACGCCGTGGGTATCCAATACGGCAACCGCTTGTTCGATCGAGGCAGGATCGAAGCCGTTATGCACGTTATAGATGCCGAAGCCCAGCTTATCGCGCAGCACAATGGCCGCACAGACGTTGGCCGTAATCATGGATTCTTCAACGATACGGTTGGCGATGCGGCGATGTTCAACCACGATATCCAACACGTCGCCTTTCTCACCCAGCAGGAAGCGGTAATCCGGGCGATCTTTAAACACCAGCGCGTGAGTGGTGCGCCATTCGCTACGAGCCAGACAGAGACGTTGCAGCAAACGAATTTGTTCAGCAATAGCGTCGTTTTGCGGCTGCCATTCGCCTTGATCTTCCAGCCAGTCAGAGACGTTGTCATACGCTAACTTGGCTTTGGATTCGATCCAGGCGGCAAAGAAGTGAATGTCGTCACCCAGCGCACCGTCGGCGGCAATCGTCACGCGGCAGGCGAGGACAGGGCGACGCTCGTTCGGGCGCAGAGAACAGATATCGTCCGACAGCGGGCGAGGCAGCATCGGGATGTTGAAGCCAGGCAGATAGTTGGTGAAGGCGCGTTGGCGTGCAATGTTGTCCAGCTCGCTACCCGCCGCGACATACGCGGTCGGATCGGCGATAGCGATGGTTAATTGCAGCGAACCATCGCCGTTGTCCTGCACGTACAGCGCATCGTCCATATCTTCCGTACTTGCGCTGTCGATAGTGACAAAGCTCAGCGCGGTGAGATCTTCACGGACGAGTTCGCCATCATGGCGCTCAGTCGCTTCAACCTCTGGGGCCGTGCGCTCCAGATTATGACGTGACAATGTCACCCACCACGGCACCAGCGGGTCATCGCCCGTGGTGATGTACTGCGTCAGCTCAGCATGAAATCCACGGTCGCCCTTTAACGGGTGACGGCGCATTTCGGCTACGGCCCAATCGCCTTCCTGAAAATCGTGCGTGACATCGCGCGCGGCGCGGCAAGGGATGGCATCTTTCAGCAGCGGGTGGTCAGGCGTAATGGATAAGCGGTCGTCTTTTTTATGGATGCGCCCAACAAATCGGGTCAGGAAGGGTTCGATCAGCGTTTCTGGCTCGACAATTTCCCGCTCTTTTTCCGTATGCAGGGTGGCGGTAATCCGGTCACCGTGCATCACTTTTTTCATGTGCGGAGGGGGAATGAAATAGCTTTTTTGTCCGTCAGCTTCAAGAAAGCCAAATCCTTTATCGGTGCCTTTGACGACACCTTCAACACGCGGTGTCTGAGAGTGAAGTTGCTGTTTTAGCTGTGCAAGCAGCGGATTATCTTGAAACATAGCGTCCAGAAATACGGTTGTGAGTAGCTCAATTAGCAATTCACAGTTTTACTCGAATCGGGTGCTGGCGGCAAGAATAATCGGGGAAAGTGTGGTCGCAGATCGACAGCAGAAGCGCGGAGAAACCCGAGTAAAGTCAACGCTGATTGGAATGTATCCACCTGCCGTGCATGCCATTGGTGTTGCAATGCGAGTTGTGATGTAGAACTTATCTCAGTAGGCGTTATTGGTGCAGCCAGTTTGGACTCGGACAGCGCGGAAAAACCGGAGCGTACACGTAGTACGTGAGGATTTTGAGCACTGCCCAGGTTCAAAATGGCAAATAAAATAGCCTACTGAGCAAGTTCTTAGGCGATACGCAACAGAGACTCAGTTTGCGTACTACGACGAACGACAACCGGTACAGATTTAGAGGTCGGTGTGTGCGTTTCATCCCCAAAGCTGGACAGCGGCACCAGCGGGTTGGTTTCCGGGTAATAGGCGGCCAGATTGCCGCGCGGAATCGCGTAGCTCACCAGCTTGAAACCGTTGACGATACGGGTAATGCCGTCATTCCACAGCGTTTCGATATCGACGAGATCGCCATCTTCCAGCCCCAGCGCGCTGATGTCATCCGGGTGCATGAAGAGCACTTCCCGCTGCCCGTACACGCCGCGATAGCGGTCATCCAGACCATAAATCGTAGTGTTGTACTGATCGTGCGAGCGCAGGGTTTGCAGGGTAAAGGGCACATCGCTGCCTTGTAGCTGCGGAAACAGCGTGTCGGGCAATGCGGTATGGCTGAATTGCGCTTTCCCGTTGAGGGTATTGAAGTGCAGTTCAGCGGCGGCGTTACCGAGATAGAACCCACCCGGCAGGTCGCAGTTGGCATTGAAATCGGTAAAGTTGGGAATAGTCGCGGCGATATGGTCACGGATACGTGAGTAATCGTCCGCCAGCGCCAGCCAGTCGAGCTTTTCATGACCGAGCACTGCATTGGCAATCCCGGCAACAATCGCCGTTTCCGAACGCTGCAACGGCGAAAGCGGCTGCCCGACGCCTTGCGACGCGTGCACTATGCTGAAGGAGTCTTCGACGGTAATAAACTGCGCGCCACTGGCCTGCATATCGAGATCGGTACGGCCGAGCGTCGGCAGAATCAATGCATCGACCTTGCCCGTCACCAGATGGCTGCGGTTGAGCTTAGTGCTGATGTGCACGGTGAGATCGCAGCGGCTGAGCGCTTCTTCAGTACGGGCTGAATCCGGTGCGGCGGCAGCGAGATTACCGCCCAGCGCGATCAGCACTTTTATCTCATCGCGCAGCATCGCTTCCAGCGCTTCTACCGTGTTGTGGCCTGCGGCGTAAGGCGGTGTGAAGTCATAATGTGCAGCCAGACGATCGAGAAACGCGGCCGTCGGTTTCTCATCGATCCCCATGGTGCGGTTGCCCTGCACATTACTATGGCCGCGTACCGGACACAGCCCCGCGCCCGGCTTCCCTAGCTGCCCGAATAGCAGTTGCAGGTTCACGATTTCCCGCACGGTGGCGACGGAATGCTTATGCTGGGTAATCCCCATCGCCCAGGTGCAAATTACGCGCGGCGACTGCTGATAAATCGCCGCAACATAGCGCAGCTGCGCTTCACTCAGACCAGACTGCTGTTCGATTTTCTGCCAGCTTGTCGCGTCGACAACGGCCAGATACTCGTCCACCTGCTGGGTATGCGTAGACAAGAAATCCTGATCGAATAAGCCCGCTTGTCCGTCGGACAGGCGCTGGCGATGTGTTTCCAGCAGTGCTTTGACCATGCCACGCACGGCAGCCATATCGCCGCCCAGATTGGGTTGCAGGTAGGTTTCGCTAATGGTGCCGGACAGCGGCGTGAGCAGCTCCAGCGGGTTCTGCGGATTGGCAAAACGTTCCAGACCGCGCTCGCGTAGCGTATTAAACGAGACGACGTGCGCACCGCGATCGGCGGCGTGGCGCAAACTGTGCAGCATGCGCGGGTGATTGGTGCCAGGGTTCTGCCCGAAGACGAAAATTGCGTCAGCGTGTTCGAAATCATCCAACCTGATCGTGCCTTTACCGACGCCAATACTCTGTTTCAGACCGATTCCGCTGGCCTCATGGCACATGTTCGAGCAGTCAGGAAAATTGTTGGTACCCAGCATGCGGCCAAAAAGCTGATACAGATAAGACGCTTCGTTGCTGGCACGACCGGACGTATACAGCTCCACCTGATTGGGGTGTGCCATGTTACCGATATGGTGAGCAATCAGCGCAAACGCCGCGTCCCAACTGATAGGAACATAGCGATCGCTGGCACGGTCGTAGCGCATCGGGTGAGTTAAGCGGCCCTGATATTCAAGGAAATAGTTGCTCTGCTGACGTAGCGTCGTGACGCTATGGGCGGCGAAAAAATCCAGATCGACTGCTTTGCGCGTCGCTTCCCAACTGACCGCTTTCGCGCCGTTTTCACAGAAGCTGAACGTGCTGCTGTTGTCATCCCCCCAGGCACAGCCGGGGCAGTCAAATCCTTTCGATTTATTGACCCGCAACAAGTTTCGGATATTTTTCAGCGCTTGCTTGCTGTCGAGAACAAAGCGCGTGGTGGCTTCCAACGAGCCCCAGCCGCCAGCCGCATTGCGGTATGGCTTGATGGATGGTTTGAATTTCATAGATGTTCCGCAGGTGATAATGTTTTTTTTATGTGAACAAAAGTTTAAATATTTGCTCTTGAAATGAAGTTTAGGTGCCGTCGGCGCTCGCGTCTAATCAAATGCGGCTATGGTGGGATAGAGGCGGTTTATCGGTATATACTCCGGGCTTACCCACTACTGTGTCTGACGATCGAGCCTGACGATGGATATTAAGCAACTGCAATACCTGTGCAATCTGGAGAAAGAGCGCCATTTTGGCCGGGCAGCGGAAGCCAGTTTTGTCAGTCAGCCAACGCTCTCCATGCGGTTGAAAAATCTGGAGCGAGAGCTGGATCTGGCGTTAATCAATCGGGGTAACAATTTTGAAGGCTTTACCGCCGAAGGCGAACGCGTGCTGGCCTGGGCGCGGGAAATCGTCTCGGTTTATCAGGGGTTAAAGCTGGAAGTCGCGTCGCTGAAACGCGGTGTGAGCGGCGTATTGCGCATCGGTGCGGTGCCGCAAAGTAGTATCGCGCTGTCGAGCCTGCTGGCAGCGGTGAACAAGGTTTACCCGCAGCTGGATTTTCAGATCTCGCTGTTCAGTGCGGATCAACTGCTGGAAGCGCTGAATGCGCATTCGGTAGATGTTGGCATCGGTTTTTTTGAATTCTCGACGCTAGAGGAGCTGCACTTTCAGGCGTCGCCGCTGACGGAGCAGGGCGTTGATCTCTTGTTCCATCCGCACTATTTCCCACAGTTGGTAGGGGAGACGCCGCTGCCTCTCGATGCGCTTTCTGAGGTTCCGCTCTGTCTGGCGGAGGCCAGCCGCTACTTCCGTCGCTATCTCGATAGCCATTTCCGCGAAATGGGCGTTTCGCCGTGGGTCAAGGTGGAAAGCTCTTCCGTCCTGCAACTGATCCAAAGTGCCTATGTTGGGCTCGGGTGCGGCATTGTGCCTCACGGTAGCCTGATCCCAGAAATGACACCCGCATTAACGCTGCGGCCGCTGCTGTTTCCGCCAATGCGCCGCCGTGCTGCTGTCGTCGTCGCCCAAGCTGGCCGAGCGACGCCGCTGGCGCAGAACTTCTTTGACGCGGCGCAGGTGTGGTTGCAGGCTCAGTCGTAGAGGCTTTCATCCTGTATCGGCGCAACGGATTTACTGGCGCGCAGCCGCCTGACGGACTGGCGAACCACCAGCGTACCGTTTAGTAGCAGGTTGCCGACGGGGGCTTCGGGGCGAATTAGGCGATATTGCAACAGCCTGACGGCCTCTTCGCCCAGCGCCTCACGCGGCACATGTACCGATGTGAGCGGCACGTCGTGAATGGCCGAGAGATTGAATCCATCCATGCTCATCACCGAGACATCTTGCGGCACGCGCAATCCTGCTTTGGTCAATGCATTGACCACCCCCACCGCGATGAAATCACCACCGGCCAAGATCGCTGTAGGTCGCTTATCCGGCGGGCAGCGGGCTAAAAAGGCCGTCATCGCCTGTTCGGCATCCGTCGTGCTGAAATTATCTAACGCCAGCAAATTATCTTCAGAGGAAAACGGTAGATTATGGTGCTGATAGGCATCCCGAATCCCGTCCAGACGCAGCTCCATCGTATAGCGACGCAGGCACAGCAGCGTCAACACGGTATGGTGCCCTTGCTCAAAAAGATAGTGGGCGGAGAACTCGCCTATCAAGCGATGTGCGGGTGCCACACCCGGCAATCGCATCTTACGGTCGATGCAGTTAATCAATATGCAGGGCTTACCGCTGTCCGCTGCCAGCGCGTGAATATAGGGATCGTCGATGCCTATCAGCAGCGCCGCCTCCGTAGCCGGATCGCGCATTTTGTCTAAAAATAGCGCCGCATCGCTGTCATTTTCCTCCAGCCCGCAGTAGCGCACTCGCACATCGTGTGGCTTCAGGGCATCAATGATGCTCTGTACCACCTTGTGATAGAAGATGTCGGACCGAATATCAAAAGCGCGCGGTGGGGCGAAAATAGTGAGCCCGTTCAACAGCAGGCGGCCGTTGGCGAGATCGGCCAGTACGCCGCACTGGCGGGCGCAGTTGAGAATGTCCGCTTTTGCCTGCTCGCTGGTATTGGACTGACCAGATAGCACGCGTGAGACTGTGCTGATCGAGTAGCCCGTCCGCTGCGCAATTTCGCGTATTTTCAGGTTTCCTTTCATTTTGTGATCCCGTTCACCTTCGAAAATGACAAAGTTTTCATTGCTATCTGTTACCTATTTTCAGGCGCTATAGGCAGGTTTTTGTCTGCATTTTGACCATAGCATGAAAATGTTTTCAAAAAAGTGAGTGTTTCACGATTTTCAATTGCTCTACTCTCGATTTGGTAAACCAATTTCAGTAATTAGATGCAATAAAAAGGGATTTAACCCAATAAATACAATGATATGAAAATGGTTTGATCGTTCGATAGGCGATAAATACAAAAATGCCGTCGAGATATCAGACCAATGTAACCCTACTTTCCTGTAAAGGAGTCACCATGAGTCTCGACATCAATTCGTCCCCCATCGCTACCAAAGGTAAACGGACATTCAGAAACCTGCGTTGGTGGGTGCTGAGCCTGTTCCTGCTTGGCGTTACCGTGAATTACATCACTCGTAATTCATTGGGCATTCTGGCACCCGAACTGAAAACCAGTATGGGCATCACCACCGAGCAATACTCCTGGATTGTCGGTGCATTCCAGCTGGCGTATACCATTTTCCAGCCGATTTGCGGCTGGCTGATCGATGTCATCGGCCTGAAAATTGGCTTTATGATCTGCGCGGTGATCTGGGCGCTGATGTGCATCTTCCACGCGGGTGCGGGAAGCTGGCTGCACCTGGCGATCTTGCGTTTCTTTATGGGCGCGTCTGAAGCGGCAGCGACACCGGCGAATGCCAAAACGCTGGGCGAATGGTTCCCTAAAAAAGAACGCCCGATTGCGGCAGGCTGGGCCGGTGTTGGTTTCTCCATCGGTGCGATGCTGGCACCGCCGATTATCGTTGTGGCGCATGCCTATCTGGGCTGGCAGGGCGCGTTTATGTTCAGCGGTGGGCTGGCGCTGCTGTGGGTGGCGCTGTGGTGGCTGTTCTATCACAACCCCGAAAATCACCCCAATTTAAGCCGCGAGGAGCTGGATTTCATCCGTCAGGACAATGAGGCACCGCCGGTCAAACTGCCTTTCTTCACCGCGCTGAAAACCGTCTCAAAAAATAAACGCTTCTACGGTATCGCGATTCCCGCATTTATGGCGGAGCCCGCGTGGGCCGTGCTCAGTTTTTGGGTACCGCTCTATCTGGCGAATGAACGCGGTATGGATCTGAAACAAATCGCGATGTTCGCGTGGCTGCCGTTTCTTGCTGCCGATCTTGGCAGTATCGCCAGTGGCTATCTCACCCGACTTTATACCCGCTGGTTCGGCTGCTCGCGCGTTAACTCGATTGTGGCGAGTTCGGTCACGGGCGCGTTTCTGATGCTGTCGCTGGCGCTGGTCGCCATCAGTAAAGATCCGTGGGTGGCGATTCTGCTGATTTCCATCGGCGGATTTGGCCATCAGGTGATTTCCTGCATGTTGAGCGCTCTGGTGGTGGAATCGTTTGATAAAGGGCAGATGGCCACGGTGAACGGGATGCGTGGTTCGTTTGCCTGGATTGCCAGCTTCCTGTTCTCGCTGTTGATTGGTGTCACTGCCGACAAAATCGGGTTTAACCCGCTGTTTGTCGCGATGGGATTCTTCGATCTGATCGGTGCCATCTTCCTGATCGCATTTATTGCTGAACGTCGTGGGAAAACGCGGTCGCAGGCATAACGGCTCATTTATTTTTTCCTGAAAAGGACGCTGTATGAAAACGTTGAAAAATTGGGTGTTCCGTCATCAGAGCGCCGACCATGTTGAACTGCTGGTGGACGACAAACATGTGTTTCGCCTGTACGTGCTGGAACCGATGTTGGCCCGCGTGCTGGTTAAACAGAATGACGAGCTGAAGCTGAACCGCACCTGGAGCATCGCGCCGCAGCAGGATGTCCCCTGGCAGGGGCGCAGCCGTGAGAGCAGCGAGGGTTTCAGCCTGCCGGGATTCTCGCTGGAACAGCTGGATGATGCGCTGCGTATCAGCACCGCACGGATGCGAATTACGATTCATCAGCCACTGTGGCTAGCGTGGGAATATTGCGATGAACAGGGTGAATGGCAGCCGTTTGCCGCCGATCGACCTACTAGCGCCTATCTGCTCAACCCACACGGTGACGGCGTGGCGCACTATCAGCGCCGTTTCCCGACAGAACGCTATTACGGGCTGGGTGAGAAGGCGGGCGATCTTGAACGCACTGGACGCCGGTTTGAGTTCCGCAATCTGGACGCGATGGGCTACAACGCAGCGAGCACCGATCCGCTGTATAAGCATGTTCCGTTTACCATTACCCGACGTGACGATGTCAGCTTCGGTCTGTTTTACGATAACCTGAGCACGACCTGGCTCGATCTCGGCAATGAGATCGATAATTATCATCTGGCTTATCGGCGCTATCAGGCGGAGGCGGGCGATCTCGACTATTACCTGTTCATCGGGCCACGCGTGTTGGATGTCACGAAAGCATTTGTGCGCCTGACGGGGAAAACGCTCTTTGGGCCAAAATGGAGCCTGGGCTACAGCGGTTCCACTATGCATTACACCGACGCACCGGATGCACAGCAGCAGCTGATGAAATTTATCGCGCTGTGCCGGGAACATCATATCCCCTGTGATTCGTTCCAACTCTCATCGGGCTACACGTCGATCAACAATAAGCGCTATGTGTTTAACTGGAACCACGACAAAGTCCCCCAGCCGGAGGTGATGTCGCAGGCCTTCCACGATGCGGGCCTCAAGCTGGCTGCCAATATCAAACCCTGTTTACTGCAAGATCACCCGAAATACGACGAGGTGTCGGCGCAGGGGCTGTTTATCCGCGATTCTGAATCCGATGTGCCAGAGCGCTCCAGCTTTTGGGATGATGAAGGCTCGCACCTTGATTTCACCAATCCGGCAACGGTGGCGTGGTGGCAGGAGAACGTCACCCGACAGCTGCTGGAGAAAGGGATTGATTCAACGTGGAATGACAATAACGAATATGAAGTCTGGGATGGCGAAGCCCGCTGCCACGGATTCGGCGAAACGATGGCGATCAAACACATTCGCCCACTGATGCCGCTGTTAATGATGCGCGCCTCGCTGGAGGCGCAGCAGCGCTTTGCGCCGACGCTGCGTCCTTATTTGATCTCGCGTTCCGGCTGTGCGGGAATGCAGCGCTATGTGCAGACCTGGAGCGGCGATAACCGCACCAACTGGCAGACGCTGCGTTACAACACGCGGATGGGCATCGGAATGAGCCTGTCCGGCCTGTTTAATGTCGGACACGACGTCGGCGGGTTTTCGGGCGATAAGCCGGACGCCGAGCTTTTTGTGCGCTGGGTACAAAACGGCGTGATGCACCCGCGTTTCACCATTCATTCCTGGAATGACGACCATACGGTGAACGAACCGTGGATGTACCCCGCGGTAACGCCTGCAATACGCAGCGCCATTGAGCTTCGTTACCGTCTGCTGCCGTATTTTTATACCTTGCTGTGGCAGGCCAGTGCGGACGATGAGCCGATGCTGCGCCCGACGTTCCTCGACCACGAGCAGGACAGCGCGACGCTGGCAGAAACCGACGATTTCATGCTGGGACGAGACATTCTGGTCGCCAGCGTGGTTGAGCAGGGGCAGCGCCAGCGCACGGTGTACCTGCCGGCGAATACGTCAGGCTGGTACGATTTTCATTCCGGCCAATGGTTCAGCGGGGGACAGACGGTCGTGCTGGATGCGCCGTTGGAACGTCTGCCGCTTTTGGTCCGCGCGGGGGCGATGATTCCGCTGTCGGGGCGAACGGCCCACGTCAGTTCGCATGAAGATGATCAGCGTGAATTCCTGCTCTTCCCGCCTGTCGCGGGTGGCACGGACAGCGGGCTGCTGTTTGAAGACGATGGTGAGACGTGGCAATGGCGTGAAGGTAACGCGCTGTGGCTGCGCTGGGAAATCCGCACGGATAGCCAACGGATTGACGTGACGTTTACATCGGAAGGGCGATACCAGCCCGCTTGGCAGCATGCGACGTTGCGCCTGCCGGCGGGCGAGCAACGCCAGCTCTACATTAACGGCGTTCATACGAATACCTATCAACACCAATAATCATCTCCATTTCTCTATACGCTAAATAATTCGAGTTGCAGGAAGGCGGCCAAAAGAGGGAATCCCGATGAGCTTACTCAGGTAAGTGATTCGGGTGAGCGAATGCAGCCAACGCACCTGCGGCTTGAAGTATGACGCGTATATTGCGCCTCGGTATTATTGTTTACCGGGGCGTTTTTTTTGTTATGCAGAATATAAATAATATCCGATTGGTTATCTTCAGGATAAAGAGATGTTAATAAAGTGAATGGAATATTAAATATAAAAAAGAGTTGTGCGAATACCCTTAATAAAAGCGGATCTACAAAATAGTTTAAATAGTAAGAAAAGATTTTATAACATCAAAAAAAATAGATACTTGGTAAGTAATAAGTTCGCAAATTATCAGCCAGAAAAATTAATAAAAACAAACATGGCGGCTTCTGATTCATTTGCGAACAGAGTTTTTATTTTAAGTGGAGTATTCGCTATGAAGAATAATCACCATGATCTATTTACCGCTTTTACACTCCCCAACGGCGCAACGCTGAAAAATCGGGTACTTATGGCTCCCATGACCACCTGTAGTGGGTTTTACGATGGGAGTGTGACCAAAGAGCTGGTGGAATATTATCAGGCCAGAGCTGGCAGCATCGGCACCGTGATTGTGGAATGCTGTTTTATTGATGACAAAGGGTTGGCTTTTCCCGGTGCGATAGGAATCGACAACGACGAAAAAATTGCCGGGCTGACCAAAATTGCGACGGCGATTAAAGAAAAAGGTTCGACGGCGATCCTGCAAATTTATCACGGCGGCCGTATGGTCGAACCACGTTTTATCGGTGGCGCGACGCCGGTTGCTCCGAGCGCCATTGCCGCGCCGCGCGCGGGTGCCATCGTTCCGGTGGCGCTGTCGGGCGACGAGGTTGAGGCCATGATTGGCAAGTTTGGCGATGCCGTTCATCGTGCCATTCAGGCGGGTTTCGATGGCGTGGAAATTCACGGTGCGAACACTTACCTGATCCAACAGTTCTATTCTCCGCACTCTAACCAGCGCTCAGATAAATGGGGCGGTAGCCGTGACAAACGCGCGGCCTTCCCGCTGGCGGTGTTGGATATCACCCACGAGGTTGCGGATAAATACGCCGATCCTTCGTTCATCATCGGTTATCGTTTCTCGCCGGAAGAGATCGAAGAGCCCGGCATTCATTTTGATGATTCACTCTATCTGCTGGAAAAATTGGCGACGCGCGGGCTGGATTACGTTCATTTCTCTATGGGAAATATTCTGCGCTCGTCCATTGTCGAAACAAACGATCCGACGCCGCTGATTAAAAAATATGTTGCCCGCCGTTCCGCGACATTAGCGGCAGTTCCGGTTATTGGCGTAGGGGATGTTGTCAATCAGGCAGACGCCGATGCGGCGCTGGAAAATGGTTATGACCTGATTGCCGTCGGCAGAGCCTGTATTGCTTATCCAGACTGGACGGATCGCATTGCCGAGCAGGAAAAACTCGATCTTTATATTGCCAGCGATAAACGTGAAGCATTAACGATCCCTGAACCGCTGTGGCGCTTTTCATTGGTTGAAGCCATGATTCGGGACGTGAATTTAACCGGTAAAAAATTTAAATCCGGGATTTATCAGGAAAACGTTCAGGATGAATGTGGCGAGCTGCGAATTCATGTTCATTTTGAGCAGAATCGGGTCGCTGATATTGCGCTGGAGAATAGCGAGATTGATGATTCACTGAAAATCAGTTTTGAGATTATCCGCGAGCGCATTCTGGATACCAATAGTCCCCACGTTGATGCCGTAACGGGTGCAACGGCGCAGAGTGAAGCGATTAAAAAGGCTGTCACCAAGGCGATGGTGAAATCGAGCAAAGACGCCATTATTGCCGACGGCGGTAACCCAGATGCCCGTCGCGAAGCGGATGTGGTGGTGATTGGCAGCGGTGGTGCGGGGCTGGCGGCGGCGATTCAGGCCAGCGAAGAGGGCGCGCGCGTTATCGTCATTGAAAAGATGCCGGTTATTGGCGGTAACACCATCAAGGCCTCTGCCGGTATGAACGCGGCGGGAACCGTCTTCCAGCAACATAAAGGTATCGAAGATAGCCAGGCGCTGTTCTATGACGAAACGCTGAAAAGCGGCAAACAGAAGAACAATCCTGCGCTGGTGCAATACTTCGTCGATCATGCTTCTGATGCGATTAACTGGCTGGCGCAGCACGAGATTGAACTGAGCGACATCACCACGACGGGCGGCATGAGCGTTGACAGAACGCATCGCCCTGCCAACGGCGCAGCGGTGGGCGGCTATCTGGTCAGCGGGCTGATTAAGAATCTCAATAAATACAATATTGAGGTGCTGCTGGAAACGTCAGTGACCGAAATTGTGCAGGAGAAGGGCAAAGTTAGTGCCGTCAGAGTCGTCAATGATGATCAGGAAGAGAGCCTGATTGCGACAAAAACGGTGATTGTCGCCACGGGCGGTTTTAGTGCCAATCAGGCGATGGTGGAGTCATACCGCCCAGACCTGAAAGGCTTCGTCACCACCAACCACAAAGGTGCCATGGGCGGTGGCATTCGCCTGCTGGAACAGATCGGCGCGGATACGGTGGACATGGGCGAAATTCAAACCCATCCGACGGTTGAACAGACGACGTCTTATCTGATTTCCGAATCCATTCGCGGCGGCGGAGCTATTCTGGTGTCGCAGCGTGGAGAACGTTTCTTTAACGAAATGGAGACGCGGGATAACGTTTCGTCCGCCATCGTCAATCTGCCGGAAGAGTACGCGTACATCCTGTTCGACGAGCAGGTCAGAAACCGTAATCGGGCAGTCGAAGAGTATGTTGCACAAGGGCTGACCGTCAGCGCGGACAGCGTCGCTGAACTGGCCGACAAGCTCAATATGCCGCCAGCGGCGCTGCACGCCACGCTCGAACGTTACAATGCCTTTATCGCCGACAAACACGATGAAGACTTTGGCCGTACCACGGGGATGCGCGATCAGCTGAATCAGGCACCGTACTACGCGATTAAAGTGGCACCGGGCGTGCACCACACGATGGGTGGCGTGACCATTAACGAAAAAGCGGAAGTGCTGAATCGCTATAAAGAGACGATCTCTGGAGCTTATGCCGCCGGGGAAGTGGTTGGTGGGATCCACGGCGCGAACCGTATTGGCGGCAACGCCGTAGCGGATATCATTATCTTCGGTATTCAGGCGGGGATTCAGGCAGCGGCCTATGCGCGGGCACCGCGTCGTTCCGATGCTTTTCCGACGAAAGCGCGTAAGCCAAAGTTTGCGAAAACTACGTCAAAAAGCACGGCAAAAACGGCTGAAAATCAACCGATGCTGGTAGCCGAGTAAGTGATAGAAAAGAACGTGATAAAAGAGTAGTGCTAATGGTGGGCGTCTGAAAGGGCGCTCGCGATTTTTCCGACCGTTTCCTCTCTGTACCGCCATTCGATCATGGGAGTCACCGTATGCCTTCTGTCGATAACGCTTACGTCTATTCCGTTCACCTGATGGGCAGCCCCATTCTGCTCAAGCTGTTTGTCCATGATGAAATCGCAGTCAGGCAGGTTTTCCAACGCATCAAACAGCTCGAAGATCTGCTAACCGTTAATCGGGCACAGTCGGAAGTGATGAGTATCAAACATGCGGCGGGAAAAGCGTACGTTTCGGTCAGCCCAATTGTCTTTGAGCTGATTAAACGCGCCAAAGCGGTGAGTCTGATTGAAAACAGCGGCTTTAACGTCGCGATTGGCCCTGTCGTGAAATTATGGAAAATCGGTTTTAGCGGCAGCGCGGTGCCTGACAGCGAATCAATACAACGGGCGCTGGCATTAACGCACCCCGAGCGCATTATTCTCAGAGAGCAGGACTGCGCCGTGATGCTAGAAAGCGCGGGAATGGAGATCGACCTGGGCGCGATTGCGAAAGGCTATATCGCCGATATCGTCCGAGACGTCCTGCATCAACATGCGATTCAGGATGCGCTGATCAATCTGGGGGGAAACGTGCTGGCTATCGGCAGCGCGTTGACGGATGAGCAGGGGCTATGGAGCGTCGGGTTACAGAAGCCTTTCGCGGATCGCGATAGCCTGCTGGGCATTATTAAGGTGAAGAACAAATCCGTGGTGACATCCGGCGTCTATGAACGTTTTTTTACCGTGGACGACCGTATTTATCATCATATTATCGATCCCCGGACGGGGTATCCGCTGGATAATGAATTGCACAGCGTAACGGTTATCTCGAACGACTCTCTCGACGGCGATATCTACACCACGCTGCTCTATGGCATGGGGGCTAGCGCAGGCATTAATTTCCTACAAAACCAGCCAGATATCGAAGCTATTTTTGTGACTAAAAATAAAGAGATTATTTTCTCTTCGCAGCAGCATTATGTGTTTGAGTTGTTGGATCAGGATTATTCGGTGACTATACGGTGAACGTGAACATTGTATGAGTGCCTCCTGAGTAATTTGCTTGTTTAACTCACTATTTCCCCAGTATTTCGGCAAAATAGCCTTTTCTCTATTAAACAAAAAAGTACCATGTCCTCTACACCAGAACTTCCTGCCGGATGGGAATATGCCAACGGCAAAAAACAGCAGGCTTTACTGACTGAATATCAGCTTGAGTTGCCAACCGTTCATCCACTCCATAGCATTGATATTGAAGTGATTGCCTATCGTGATGGTAATGATGACATTCTGCTGAAACAGACCCAAGAGACTGACTGCGTGTCGGTTGTACACCTAACGTGGGCTATGCAAAAAGAATTTGCCAACTTTCCCCGTGTAGAATTTACCGGTTCTTTTCAGGAATTCGTTCAATGGGAATACCTCATGTATGGAGAGGAGCCGGAAGGAGGCTAACATGGCACTTGCTAAAGAAAATTTTATCCCGATAGGGGATAACGATCGTATTACCTTACCCGATTTAACCGGGCGACATCATTTGGCCGTTAATGCTGATGACTTGCTCGAAGGCTTGTTACCTTTATGGCAGATTATTGAAACCGAGTGTGTGGCCGCCTGCTGTGGCTTTGATGCCTTTGATTTCTATGCGGATACACTTTATGCCGCAGCCCGCAAGCTGAACGCCCCAGAACTTAGCCACACATTACACTGCGCCATTGAGCAAATAACCTTACTGGATACCACTGTGATATCCAGCAGTTATCTGAATAATCTGGCGGATAAACAGGCCTTTATTACCCTATTGCAGCACATCCGCAACAGTTTACCGCAAGATAAAAATAACGATGCCTGAAGATAAAACACCATGCCGTTTCACAGAGGCTCTCAATGCGCTAATGGCTTTACGGACACAGGCCGTTAGCCGCTTATCACAAGGTGATTCTTCTGCCTTACAAAGCAAGCTGCAACTCGACGATGCCATTCAATGTTTGCAATTTTGTCAGCAGCATCAAATAACTGCCGCTGCTACTGTGATTCAGCTACCTGCCACCCTGACCACAACCCCCTCATCTGAATACCGTATTATTGAAGATCACGAAACGGAACAACGTGAATATTGGACTGAACTGGATGTAAATAATCATCCCGTTAGGCCATCCCCCGGTGTGTTACTGCTGGATTGCGGTTTGATACCAGAGGAATAATAGAAAAGGGAAGGCAGCGGAGAGGAAAGTAGCCTATCCGAGATAGGCTACTTTTGATGACTTATTTCAGTTCCAGCTCGTTCATTGCAGCGATGCTGAAACCGCCGTCAACGTGCAGAACTTCACCGGAGATACCGGCAGCCAGATCGGAACACAGGAACGCAGCAGAGTTGCCCACGTCTTCAATGGTAACGACACGGCGGATTGGCGTAACGGCTTCGCAATGCGACAGCATTTTCTTGAAGTCTTTGATGCCGGATGCAGCCAGTGTACGAATCGGGCCCGCAGAGATGGCGTTAACGCGCACGCCCTGAGCACCCATGGCGTTCGCCATGTAACGTACGTTTGCTTCCAGAGACGCTTTTGCCAGACCCATAACGTTGTAGTTAGGGATGGCACGCTCAGCACCCAGGTAGGACAGGGTAACCAGCGCAGAGTTCGGGTTCAGCATCTTACGGCAGGCTTTCGCCATCGCGACGAAGCTGTAAGAGCTGATATCGTGAGAAATGCTGAAACCTTCACGGGTAACGGCATCAACGTAGTCACCGTCCAGTTGGTCGCCCGGTGCGTAAGCAATGGAGTGCACGAAGCCATCAAAGTTCGGCCATACGTTAGCCAGTTCGGTAAACAGTGCTTCGATGCTGGCATCTTCAGCGACATCACACGGCAGAACGATGCTGGAACCCAGTTCGCTGGCAAAGCCTTCAACGCGTGCTTTCAATTTGTCGTTCTGATACGTGAAGGCCAGTTCGGCACCTTCGCGCTGCATTGCTTGTGCAATACCGTAGGCAATAGAACGGTTGCTGGCAACACCTGTTACCAGAATGCGCTTACCGGTAAGAAAACCCATAGCAGTAATCCTTGTGATCATTGTTGCTGCGATCGCCACCTCTATACCCGTAAACATACGTGGCAAGTGACGACCGAGATGAATAAACCGCGCAATTCTACCATGTTGGGGACGGTAGGGGTACTCCGAGCAGTATCCGCCTTTTTCCACAGCCCTGTGGCTGTCGCGGGGATGCCGCCGTGGTGCGCGGAGATTAACGTTGTGCGCCGTCGCGTCGCCAGGCGTCGGCGCTGAGCGCTTCGCCGAAGTGGCTGGCAATCAAACGTTTCGTCAGGTCATGTAGCGGGGCGGACAACACATCGGCGGTACTGCCGCGTTCGACCACTTCGCCAGCCTGCATCACCAGAATCTGGTCGCTGATGTGCTTCATCATGCCCAGATGCTGCGTCACGTAAATATAAGAGATACCGTGCTTTTCCTGTAACTCCAGCATCAGATTAATAATCTGTGACCGCATAGACATATCCAATGACGCCAGTGCCTCATCGGCGACAATCACTTTCGGTTGCAGGATTAGCGCACGTGCCAGACCGACGCGCTGTTTTTGCCCCGGCGCGAGCGCATGCGGATAATAATAGGCGTGATCGGGACGTAGCCCGACCTGATGCAGCGCCTGATTAATCGCTCTTTCACGCGCTTCGGCGCTGAGATCGGTATTCAGTCGCAGCGGAACATCCAGCAGTTGCCCGATGCGCTGGCGCGGATTGAGCGCATTGCTCGCATCCTGAAAGATCATGCGGATGCGCTGGCTGCGGTAGCGGTAATCGCCGTAGTGCAGCGGATGGTCATCGATAACCAGCTCGCCGGACGTCGGCGCGATCATGCCCGACAGCATTTTAGCCAGCGTTGATTTCCCCGATCCGTTCTCGCCGATGATGGCGAGCGTTTGCCGTTCACGCAGCGTAAAGCTGACGGATTTCACCGCCTCAACATGCTGACGACGGAACAGCCCGGTCCGATAGCGGAACGTCTTGGTCAGGTTGCGGGCTTCAAGCAGCATCTCAACCATCACGGTTCCTCCATGTTGAGCGGGAAGTGGCAGGCATATAAGTGGTTCTTAACGGAAAGCAGCGGCGGCGTTTGCATACACTGTTTTTGTGAATACGGGCAGCGCGGGCCGAGCCGGCAGCCAATCGGCAGATGCTCTAACGACGGAATCGCCCCGTTCAGGGTGTTTAGCCGGCTTTTGTGCGGCAGAGAACGACCGAAATCGGGCATTGCGCGAATCAGCGCCTGCGTATAAGGATGGTGCGGCGCGGTGATCAAATCTTCACAGGTGGCGCTCTCCACCGTTTGCCCACAATAGAGCACGTTGATCCGGTCGGCCCATTTGCTCATGGTTTGCAGGTCATGGCTGATGAGCAGAATCGTGGTGTTATTGTTCTGGTTCAGACGCGACAGCAGGCGGAAAATCTGCGCCTGCGTGGTGGATTCCATCGCGTTGGTCGGTTCATCGGCAATCAGCAGGCGCGGCTGGTTTGCCAGCGCGATAGCAATCATCACCTTCTGACACTCGCCGTCGCTCAGCTCATAGGGGTAGCTGCCCATGATGTCTTTATGATCTTTAATCCCGACGCGGTGCAGCAGTTCGATCGCGCGGCGCTTGCGCCAGTTAAATCGCTGCCACCAGCGGCCTTTGTACGTCCAACCCGGAATCGCCTGTACCAACTGACGGCCCACACTTTCGGACGGATCGAGACAGGATTGCGGCTCCTGGAAAATCATGGAGACGTTATGGCCGACCAGCTTACGCCGCTCGCGCGACGACAGTTGTAGCAGGTCGATATCATCGAAGCGGAAGCGATCGGCGGTCACGCGCCAATTCTCTTTGGTGATCCCGCAGATGGCTTTGGCGATCAGGCTTTTACCTGAGCCTGATTCGCCCACCAGCCCGCGAATTTCCCCTTCGCTCAGCGTCATACTGACGCGGTCGACAGCTTTTACCGCGCCGTCGGCGGTCAGAAATTCAATCGTCAGGTTACGGATATCAAGTAATGGCATAGGGAGTCGTCGCCTCTTATTCCGTTTCCGCGACGAGCGCACGGCGGATGCCGTCGCCCAGCAGGTTGACGATTAACACGCTCAGCGCGATAGCCGCGCCGGGCAGCATCACGGTCCACGGTGCGGCATAAACCAGCTCCAGTGAGTTACCAAGCAGGGCACCCCATTCGGTCGTCGGTAGCTGCGCGCCCAAATCGAGAAAGCCCAGTGCAGCGATATCCAGAATGGCAATCGACAGCGCGCGGGTAAATTCGGAGACCAGCAGCGCAGCGATGTTTGGCAGCACGACGTACCAGACCAGATAAAGCGTGGAAGCGCCGTCGAGGCGAGCGGCGATCACGTACTCTTTGTCCATTTCATCGTGCACAGCGTTGTAGATGGTGCGTACCATGCGCGGCAACAGCGCCAGCCAGACGGCGAGCATCGCGTGTTCGAGCTTAGGGCCGATAAAGGCGATGACGACAATCGCCAGCAGCAGCGACGGAATGGACAGCAGCGTATCCAGAATATGATTGAGCATCGCAGAGCGCAGCCCGCGCGTGACGCCCGCAAAAACGCCCAGCACGATGCCGCACAGCGCGGCTGCATAAGTGACGATGAGTGAGGCGCCAACGGTCGGTGCAGCGCCGCTCAGCAGGCGGCTTAGCTGGTCGCGGCCTAAATCATCGGTGCCGAGAAAGAACGAGACTTCACCGTAGTGCGACCAGGAAGGGGGCAACAACTGATAGCCCAAGAATTGTTGGTCAACTTCATAAGGTACGAGAAATTTGCCGAACAGACACAAGCCGATCAGGATCAGAAAGCCGTATAGCCCGACCATCGCCAGCATATCCTGATGGAATGCCCGCCAGGTATCGCCTAGTCGGCTAGGCAGCCGCTTTTCGCTATAAACGTTATCGTAGGGCATACCATTCCTTGTGTTTCAACGGATTTGCCATGGCACCCCAAATATCGGACAGGATGTTGACTGTGATGACCATTGCACCAACCACCATCACGCCCGCAGAAATGGCAGCGAAGTCCTGCTGGCGAATGGCGTTCACCAGCCAGCGACCGATACCCGGCCAGTTAAAGACCACTTCGGTAATCATCGTCAGCGTCAGCATCGTGGAAAATTGTAATCCCAGTTTGGGAATAATCGGCGGCAGCGCGTTATGAATCAGATGGCGGCGAATGATCGTAAAGCGCGACAGTCCGCGAGTCGCCGCCGCTTTAATGTAGTTTTTGCTGATAATTTCCGTAGTGCTGACGCGCATCAGGCGAATCACTTCGGTGGTCGGCCCAACGGCCAGCACGGTAATCGGCAGAATCAGGTGGCGGATGGCGCTGACGATCATTTCACCGCGATGTGGCGAATCTGACAGCCAGGCGTCAATCAGTGCAAATCCGGTGACGGTTTTCACCTGATAGAGCAGGTCGAAGCGGCCTGAAACTGGCAGCCAGCCGAGGTGCAGCGAGAAGAAGAGCGTCAGCAGCAGCGCCAGCCAGAATACTGGTAGGGAGAATCCGATGAGCGCCAGCGTGCTGATCACAATGTCCGCGCCGCGATTCTGCATTACGCCAGCGGTAATGCCCAGTGGAATACCGACCAGCAGCGAGAGCGCAAACGCCAAGAGACAAAGCTCAATCGTGGCCGGGAACACCTCTTTCAGCAGCTCGCTAATGGCCTGTCCGTTAATGCTGGAGCGACCGAAATCCCCCTGAAGCAGACTGGTGAGATAAAAGTGATAGGCATCAAACAACGCCGCGCCGTTGAGCGGGGCGTTAGGCGTGTAGTAGCTGAGGCTAAAGCCAACCAGCGTCAGCAGTGACAAGGTCACTATCAGTAACACCAGACGTCGCAAGGTAAAGATAATCACGGCTGTGCTTCCTCCACGGTTTCCGGTGCAGAAGGCTTCTGCTGCGCCTGTTGGTCCTCGCGGAAGACGCCCGCGAACGAGGCATTGCCGAAGGGACTCAATACCAGCCCTTTCATGTCATAGCGGTAGGCCAGCAGTCGTAATGACGACGCCAGCGGCAGAACGGGTAACTGTTCCGCCAGAATGCGCTGTGCCTGCTGATAATAGTCAATCCGCTTAGAAAGCTGCTGTGACGAAAGCGCGTTTTGCAGCACTTCATCAAAAGTGGGATCGCACCAGTGCGCGTAGTTGCTCTGGGAGCGAATCGCCGCGCAGCTTAACAGCGGTCGGAAAAAGCTGTCCGGGTCGTTACTGTCCGTCGCCCAGCCTGCCAGCGTTAAATCGTGGCTAAGCTCCATCAGCCGCGCTTCCTGAAAACGGCCTTCCACCGGAACGATGGTCACGGTGACGCCAATTTGCGCCAGATCGGCCTGTATCAACTCTGCCGTTTTCAGCGGACTGGGGTTGTAGGACTGTGACGCGCTGGGTACCCACAGGCGCAGATTGAGGTTCGTTAGCCCCAGTTCCTGCAAGATTTGCCGCGCTTTTTGCGGGTTATATTCCGTAATCTGCGATTCATTGTCGTACGCCCACGACGCGCGGGGCAGAATAGACGCCGCTGTTTCCGCCGTGCCGTAATAGATCGACTGCATCAGCCTGTCGTTATTGATCGCCAGCGCGATGGCTTCCCGCACGCGGCGGTCGTCCAATGGCGGTTTACGCACGTTGAAGGCCAGATAAGCGACGTTCATGCCGGGACGCAGCGAGAGACGCAGACGCGGGTCGTTACGCAGGATCGTCAACTGGCTGGCCGCCGGATAGGCGAGGACATCACATTCACCGGTCAGCAGCTTGGATAAGCGGCCTGTCCCGCCGGAGCCGAGATCGACAACCACCTGCCGCATGCGTGGCAGGCCGCGCCAATAATCGCCGTTGCGCGTCAGTCGGATATATTGCCCATTGCGGTATTCGTTGAGCAGATAAGGGCCGGTGCCGACCGGTTCGCGATCCAACAGCTCCTTCTTATCCTCTTGCGCCAGACGCTGCGCGTATTCTGCGGACAGAATCGGCGCGTAGTGCGTGGCCAGATGCCAGAGGAAAGACGCGTCCGGGCTGTTGAGCCGGATCTCAATACTGTACTCGCCCAGCTTGCGGATGCTTTGCACCGAATCGGCGAATTGCAGGCTGTCGAAATAGGGATATTCGCCGCCGTTGACATCATGATACGGGTGCTTTTTGTCCAGCATGCGCTGGAAGCTGAATATCACGTCGTCAGCGTTCATATTACGGGTTGGGCTGAACCAGGCGGTGTGCTGAAACGGCACATCGCGGCGCAGGTAGAAACGGTATGTCGAACCATTGTCCAAGACTTCCCAGCGCTGAGCCAGTTCTGGCATCAGACGATAGGTATAAGGATCGACATCCAGCAGGCGATCGTAAAGCTGCGCCGCCAGCGTATCAATGGTGACACCGCTGCGCGCCATCTGCGGGTTAAACGTGTTCAGGACATCATTGACGCAATAGACAAAACCGCTCTGGCGAATATTTTCCAGCGGAGCAGGCGGCGTTAGCACGGACGGTGGTGCGGCCAGTGCAGGCAAAGCCAGCCAGGTGAGTGCCAGTGCGAAACAGGTTTTTCCGAACATACGGGATTTTTCAGTCAAGACGGTTATATACAGAGTGTATCGCACTCTTGGCATCCTCCCCACTCTTGTTGTGCGCGTCTGGCGACTTTCCAACCGTTTGAGCCACCAGACGAATGATTGAAAACGTCATAATGAATGCTATAGTTAAGTCATAATGACGAGGAAATAACTATGAATGCAGAAATCAGTCTTAAAGTTGAAAACTTTGCTCGTGAAGCCGAGTTGCCTGATGGCGTGTTTCATGACCCGTTAATGTTCGTTAATGTCGTGCGCAGTGGGATCTCCGGTGCGATGCTGAAGCGCGGTGCGGATGCCAGCGGGCTAAGCCGTAAGCTGATTGGCTCGGCGCTGTCCGTCGATCCGTCTAATATCTCTCGTTTATTCCGCCGTAAGCATTTAACGCTGGAGCAGGGGGAGGCCGCGCTGGAGACGTTTCGTCTATGGCTGAAAGCCATGACGACGTTTGAAGATGAAGCGAAGGCGCAACTGTGGATGGAGAGCGGCATTCCGGCCTTTGGCGGGAAAGCGCCGGCGGAAATGCTGGATACGCACAAAGGGCGTCAGTTGGTTGATAACGCGCTGAATCGTATTGAATACGGCGAATTTATATGAGGCTTTACCGCATTACTAAAGCGGTCTGGCTGGAGGCGTTTTCAGGGCAAACGGGCGTAAGTTTCCAGCACGGTGCGCGTTTCAATCAGCCCAACACGCCGGTGCTATATTTCAGTGAAACGCCCGCTGTCGCAATGCTGGAAATGGGCAATTATCTTCCTTCGCCGCAGTTGCTGCCCGCCAGCTATCGTTTGGGCGTATATGAACTGCCGGACGACGTCCCACAAGAATCCATCACGTTGGACATGCTGCCTGAAGACTGGCATCGCTATCCGTTTATGCCGGACGTGCAAGCGCTGGGATCGCGCCGCCTGAACGCAGGACAATCGCTGGTGATCTGGGTTCCGACCAGCACGGTTAAGCCATTTGGCAGCATGCGTAATGCGCTGATTAATCCGCTACATCCCGCGTTAAGCCAGCTACGTCTGATTGAGGCGATCCCGGATTTCTACAGTCATAGGCTGTTTAACCCGGTAGGACATTAAGCCTGCTATTGACAGCAATGAAGCTGGCAGGAACCCTATAGTCAGTATGGTAATGAGAAAAATTCTCAACAAAGTGCTTTACAGATGATACTGATAACTATTATCATCACTTTCGCACTTCGACGGTGGCTTCTCGCAGGCACTGAAGGAGAGCACGACATTGCTCACATTGCTTCCAGTATTATTTTAGCCAGCCAACGTGCTGGCTTTTTTTTGCCTGAAAAATGACCTCGCCAGATACTTACCTTGCTTTCTATTTCTCTATAAATAATTAATAAAATCAATATGGTTAGGATGTTTCCTAAATTGTTGGCGGGAACAAAAATCTCCCTTATCATGCCTGTGCCCAAGATCATGGGTGTTCACAATGGAGATAAGGAATATGTGGATGAGAAGGAATCAAATCGTCAGGAAATTGACGTTAGGAGTGGTAACAACGGTGCTGGGGATGTCGCTCAGCTTTTCAGCATTATCGGCCACGCCGGTAGAAACGCATGGTCAGCTGTCCATCGAAAACGGACGACTGGTGGACGAAAAGGGGAAAAGGGTGCAACTGCGTGGGATGAGCTCACACGGTTTGCAGTGGTTTGGCGACTATGTCAACAAAGATTCGATGAAGTGGCTGCGTGATGACTGGGGCATTAACGTATTTCGCGTCGCCATGTACACGGCGGCGGATGGCTATATTTCCAATCCCTCTCTCGCCAATAAGGTAAAAGAGGCCGTTGCAGCGGCGCAAAGCCTCGGCGTTTACATCATCATCGACTGGCATATCTTGTCGGATAACGATCCTAATATTTATAAAGCACAGGCAAAAACCTTCTTTGCCGAAATGGCTGGGCTGTATGGCAGCTCGCCGAACGTGATTTATGAAATCGCCAACGAGCCAAACGGTGGCGTGACATGGAACGGGCAGATTCGGCCTTATGCGCTGGAAGTGACTGACACTATCCGTAGCAAAGATCCCGATAACCTCATTATCGTCGGTACGGGCACCTGGAGTCAGGATATCCACGACGCGGCAGATAATCAGCTGCCCGATCCGAATACGATGTACGCGCTGCATTTCTATGCCGGTACGCACGGACAATTCCTGCGCGACCGCATTGATTATGCACAAAGCCGTGGCGCGGCGATTTTCGTCAGCGAGTGGGGCACCAGCGATGCGTCCGGTAACGGCGGACCGTTCCTGCCTGAATCGCAGACCTGGATCGATTTTCTGAATAACCGCGGCGTAAGCTGGGTGAACTGGTCGCTTACCGACAAAGCCGAGGCATCCGCTGCGCTTGCACCGGGAGCGAGCAAATCAGGTGGTTGGACAGAGCAGAATCTGTCGACGTCAGGTAAATTTGTCAGAGAGCAGATTCGCGCGGGTGCGGATCTGAGCAATGGCGATAACGGTGGCGATACGCCGACTCCGCCAACGGAACCGACCAATCCAGGTAGCGGAACCACGGGAGACGTCGTGCTGCAATATCGTAATGTGGATAACAACCCTTCCGATGATGCGATTCGTATGGCCGTCAACATCAAAAATACCGGAAGTACGCCGATCAAACTGAGCGATCTGCAAGTGCGCTACTACTTCCATGATGATGGCAAACCGGGTGCGAACCTCTTTGTTGACTGGGCGAACGTTGGCCCTCACAACATCGTGACCAGCACAGGAACCCCAGCCGCCAGCACCGACAAAGCCAACCGCTACGTTCTGGTGACCTTCAGCAGCGGAGCCGGTTCCCTTCAGCCGGGCGCGGAAACCGGTGAAGTGCAGGTGCGTATCCACGCGGGTGACTGGAGCAACGTGAATGAAACGAATGACTATTCATACGGTGCTAACGTCACGAGCTACACCAACTGGGATAAGATCACCGTGCACGATAAAGGCACGTTGGTATGGGGCGTGGAGCCGTAATCGCGTGTTGTTAACCCATTAATTCATTTACTCTGCGGGCGTTAATTCGCCCGCATTTTCTTTCCCTCGTCTTACTCATTCACCGCAATGTCGTGTTTCTTCAGCAATCCACGCAGTTGGTGATAGGTTAATCCCAGCAGCTCAGCGGCTTTACGCTGGTTAAACTTTGCCTGATTCAATGCCCGATCAATTAAGCTTTTCTCCTGTTCTAATAGCCACGGTTTCATCTCCAGCGGTAAATCCGGCTGGCCGGTTGCCGCACGCGGTGGCGTTTCCTGAACGGCGGGAGTTCGGCGGAAAGGATTCAGAATGATGGCATCAAGAGGCTGTTCGCTGTCGCCGTGACGGTACACTGAACGTTCAACCACGTTTTTCAGCTCACGAATATTGCCCGGCCAGTCGTAATTCAGCAGCGTTTCGCGCGCGGCAGGCGTAAAACCGGGAAACAGCGGTAGATGCAATTCGCGGCACATCTGAATCGCAAAATTATCTGCCAGCAGCATGATGTCCTGCTGACGTTCACGCAGCGGTGGGAGCTGCACAACGTCAAAGGCCAGACGGTCGAGCAGGTCCGCACGGAATTTACCGCTGGCGGCAAGCGCAGGCAGATCGTCATTGGTCGCACACACTAGTCGCACATCAACCTGTAGCTGATCTCTGCCGCCGACGCGCTCCAGCATGCCGTATTCGATCACCCGCAGTAATTTTTCCTGCACTAGCATCGGTGCGGTGGCTAATTCATCCAAAAACAGCGTTCCGCCGTCGGCGCGTTCGAAGCGACCCAGATGGCGCTTCTGCGCGCCGGTAAAAGCGCCGGCTTCATGACCAAATAGCTCGGAGTCGAGCAGATTCTCGTTGAGCGCCGCACAGTTGAGGGAAACGAACGGCCCTTGCCAACGCGGGGAAAGGTAATGTAGACGGCTGGCGATCAGCTCTTTACCGGTACCGCGTTCGCCAATCACCAGCACGGGCTTATTTAACTGTGCCAGCTGCGACACCTGTTCCAGAACCTCCAGAAAGCTGTTGGCTTCGCCCAGCAGGTTCTCTTTTTCCTGAAGCATGATGTTTCACCGTGTTATTTTTACTAACTATTAGTCTATTTGACTAATCTAGCGGAAAAGGGGAAATAGTCAAAATTATCTATTCTTTAATTTTCAGATAGTTAAACTGAATTAAAAGTTGGCATGCTTATTGATATATCTAGAGGGAGATCGCGACTGGCTCGGCTGGTCACGGTGATAAATCAGGCGTAATCAGACGCTGGAAATCATGAAGAGGATGTAATTATGGGTATTTTTTCTCGTTTTGCCGACATCGTGAACGCCAACATCAATTCACTGCTGGATAAAGCTGAAGATCCGCAGAAATTGGTGCGGCTGATGATTCAGGAAATGGAAGATACGCTGGTTGAAGTGCGTTCAACCTCGGCGCGGGCGTTGGCAGAAAAGAAACAGATTGCCCGTCGTATTGAACAAGCGCACGGTCAGCAAGATCAGTGGCAGGAAAAAGCCGAGCTGGCGCTGCGTAAAGATAAAGACGATCTGGCCCGTGCGGCGCTGATTGAAAAGCAGAAGCTGACCGACCTGATCGCGGTGTTGCAGCATGAAGCCGAAAGCGTGGATGAAACGCTGGAGCGCATGAAGCGTGAAATTGGTGAGCTGGAAAACAAATTGAGTGAAACTCGTGCTCGCCAGCAGGCGTTGACGCTGCGCCACCAGGCTGCGGCATCGTCGCGTGATGTGCGCCGCCAGTTGGACAGCGGTAAGCTGGATGAAGCGATGGCGCGTTTCGATCAGTTCGAACGCCGTATCGATACGATGGAAGCGGAAGCTGAAAGCCACGGATTGGGGAAACAAAAATCGCTGGATCAGCAGTTTGCCGAACTGAAAGCGGACGATGAAATCAGCGCGCAGTTGGCAGCACTTAAGGCTAAAGTTAAGCCAGCAGAGTAATAAACGCGTAAACGCCATCGGATGGGCTGTCGTTAGAAAACGGCAGCCACCGGCGTGTGAATAATAACTAAGGAGACACAATGAGTGCGTTGTTTCTTGCCATTCCGCTGACCATTTTCATGTTGTTTGTGGCACCGATATGGCTTTGGCTACATTACAGTCAGCGTAAAAACAGTGCTCAACTGGGACAAAACGATATGCAACGTCTGACACGTTTAACGGAAGAGTCCAACCGTATGCGTGAGCGTATCAGGGCGCTGGAAGACATTCTGGATGCAGAACACCCGGACTGGAGAAAATCGTAATGAAAAATACGTGGTCAGGTAAAACGTTATATCGCATACCGGAAGAAGGCATGCTGAAAGGGGTTTGTGCTGGTTTAGCGCGTTATTTTGACGTGCCGGTGAAGCTCCTGCGGATAATCGTGGTGCTGTCGATGTTTTTCGGCCTGTTCTTTTTCACCATGGTGGCTTACATCATTCTGACCTTTATGCTCGATCCGGCTCCATCGGGAATGGGATTTGAGGATGAAAAGACGGCTCGCACACCCAGCCAACTGCTGAATGAGGCGGATGCGACCTTGCAGGCCAGCGAACAGCGCCTGCGCAGCATTGAACGCTATGTCACCTCGGATACGTTTGGCGTTCAGAACCGCTTTCGTCACCTGTAGATACTCGTCTGTTCGGTATTATCTACGATACGTACCCACAGAGAGTTATTGGTTTCATGGGGCGGAATGAAAAAAGAGTTGTTTGGCATAATAGAACAGCCTGAAGAGAGGAGTGCTATCATTGCCAGATTATTTCGCAGTAACTTTTTCACTTGTTTCATTCCTAATGGGTTTGAAAAGTAATGGGTATTTTACAGTAACGCTGCGCTCAGATTTTAAGACTAAAAGCTCCCCACCAGAGGTGGGGAGTGCAATATTATAAAGGCGTCATTATTTTAATTAGCGTATTTCGTTATCATTTAATGGGTTGTAAAGAAATCGCTATTTCCAGCACGATATTAGAATAACATTTATCGCCATTGGCTGATGTTCTCTTCAGTTCATCAAGTGCATAAACGATATCCACCCTGGCTCCCGGGCGGAACAGCTTTTTATCTTCATCATCAATATGGCTATAAATGCTTTCTTCAATGACAGAACCATCATCCAGCAGCAAACTGAAACAGTTATCTACCGGAGAGGGATCTTGTCCCGCCACATAGGTTCTTGTGATCGTGCCAGACTTGTGCAGTAAACGCATTTTTCCCTGAGTGATATTTTCCCACCACTCTTTGGAACCAAAAAGACCATGTGTCCCTTTGAGTCCCATAAACGGTTTCGATTGATCCAGCGTTAATCGTTGCACCTGCATGACATACTCAGGGTTAGATTTAAGCTCGGTTGAAAGGAGATAAACAAACTTCATCAGAACAGGGCTGTCACGCAGTTCATCTGTGATTCTTCCCATAAGTAATCATTTAGTTGATCGAGTAATGATTCAGTATCAGCGATTGCAAGAATGGCATCAGGTAAATTGCCAAAGCAGTTATTTACCATAACGGCGATTCTGCCGTGTTTATCCATCGCAAACCAGGTGAAAACGGTGCCAAATTCAGGCACCCAGTTTTTATCCAGTACAACTATGCTTTGATATTTAAAAATTACATGCCACTGTGCATCGGATGCCAGCCACTGCCTGCCTTGGCTGTGTAACGTACCGTATTTAATGGCTTCAACTGCCACATACCATTACTGTCTTTCACGATTTCACTGGCATGAACGCGACAGCGGAACCGCAATGTATCGGTTTCCAACTGGAACTGATAAAGCTTCCCTTCTTCGGGCGTGAAATAAGTATCCACAAGGCAGGTATGCTTACCTTCAACGTAAACATTGACTACTTCGGTTTCTGCACCTGCAATGAGTTGCGTTTCGTAGTAGTCAATATTGTATTTCTCTCCGGCAACTTTTGGCATCCCCCGATCCACTGTATTCTGTAATACCCACTCACTGGAGCGTATCAGTCCACCTTTGCTTTCACCATTGAGCATTTGATAAAGGCTGGTTTGCTCAGTGTTATCGACAATCCTCAGCCATGGGGCATGAGCACTTTGAGGTGGGGGGACGAAAAAAGTATGGTCTGGAATAAAGGCACAGCCCGCAGCGGTCAGAATGACCGCTGCGTTCGCAGAACGCAGCAACCGTTTCACCGTTTATCTCCTTTACTGTATTCCATGCGCATATGTATCCAGACACCCAGGCCAATGACTGGCCCTGAAGCGATGCCAATTCGCAGAGCCTTAGTCAGTAAAGGTTGCCAATACATACCTGATGGCATTTGCAGGATAAACTGGTAGTAGAGCCATACCCCAAAATAGACGAGTGCCACCGTGCAGGAGAGCGCCAGGAAGCAGCCTGCCATCAGATAGAAAAGCGTACTAAAACCAGGTTTTTTTGTACTCACTGCTTATTTTCCTTGTTGATCCTGCGGCTTCTTATCAATCGCTTTCTGGATTACCGTCCCTGTACCTTCAGAAACAGCGGCTCCAAAAGTACTCCCCAGCATGTCCGCTGCAGGTTTCGGCAATTTCGTACCCGCTGCACCACTGATAATGGTCGACGTAGTGGCACCGGCAACGTTACCGATCCCAGCGCCGGTAACCGCGCCGGTAGAGTCTTGGTCACCCTTAATTTTACTGCCAACATAGGCTCCGCTCATCCCCCAAACCTGGGTTGCCAGGAAACTCTTCCCTGTGGTGACGGCGCTGACGCCTGTAGCAATTAAAGCATCAGTGTAACTTATGCTTTCACCCGGTTTCATGGTGATTACCTGGTTATTGATATTGGCTGCGCCACCGATGAGTCCATTGACGGTGATTGCTCCACCCGTCACTGTACTCCCTCCACCGAGTGTCAGGGCATTAACCATAAAGAAGCCCCAGGCTTGCAGTAATCCTCTTACCGGATCCTGATTCTCGGAAAGGGTGCCTCTGTTGTAGATGCGTAATGATTCACTGACCTGCTCAGGCGTTTTGCCATGCTCAATCTCATATTTGGCAAGTGACACCGCACCAGAGCCCCAAGACATCATGCCAGGGCTTAACAGATCATTGTTGTCCACTGCATTTTTACTGGAATCATGCGCAGTGACAGCGCCAGCAGAAGTATCCGTGCTGAGTCCGCCAGCAAGAGCCCCTGCCAGCGATGCCAGATTGCTAATCTTAGTACGCTGTTCCGGTTTGAGATCTTCCGTTTTAACACCAGGGTATAAATATTCACGAATAGCACGTGCAGCGAGTTCTCCACTCGCCGCGCCGATGGCGCCTGCAGCAGCATTTGTTCCCGACAATTCAGCCACAACACCACCTAATACAGCATGCCCAATAGCATTTGCTGCAATTTGACCGGCCGTCGGGTCTTCATCAAAGCCTACTGTCATGCCTTTTACTACTCCAGCCATATAAGGCGCAGCTCCGGCGGCCAGTGCTTTCGCTGGGTCGCCACCAGCCAGAGCAGTAATTGCAGCAGCAGCAGCGCGAACTCCGCGGTCAAGATCACCTCCAGCCTTATACTGGTCACTCACGTTTTTATAAGCGTCTGTATTTTTGACACGATTCCAGTAAACATCACGCTTTTCTTTACCATCCCACTTACCAGCTTCTTCAATGCCGGCATTGTTAGCCATAATTTCACCCTGCTTGAGAGTAATATCGACGGCCTGATTAGCGATATCGCTAATCAACCGCAACTGGCTCAGACGCTGCTGTTCCTTCGCCTTATCAAAGATTGGGCTAATACTTTGATTCGCATGCTCAACATCGCGGCTCAGCTCGCTGACATCCTGCTGCTGGTTCGCCTGGTCACGGATAATCAGCGATCCCGGCGAAACGGCGGAATAGGTGGTGCCGGAGGCATTCCCATCGCTGCCACCTGCTCCCAGACCATTGGCAGCCAGATTCTGTACGGCATTTTTCAGCAGATCCTGCGCGCCCAGACCGCCAGTGCTGATACCGACGCTGCTGTGCGATACTTCAAACTCTGCGCTATTGTCGATATTGCTGAAGCCCAGTGTGCCGGTATCGAGACGGTTTTTATCTTCGCTGGCGGTGCTGCCAATCACTGCGCCATCCAGCTGCGTGTGGTTGCCGACGGTGATATCGAAACCGCCGTCACCGGCAAAGATACCGGTCTGCTCCTGCACGCTGTTGTAGGTGCTGTGGATCTTATCTTTCGCCACGCTGGCACTGACGCTGCCGGTCATGCTGCCAAAGGTAAAGCTGGCGCCTGCCGAACTGTTCTTCTGCTTCGAATCATAGTTATTGACGTCCTGTTCGCTCTGCAGCGTCAGATCACGCCCGACATTCGCTACCACCTGATCGGCGCTCAGCTGTGCGCCGCGCAGGGTAGTGTCGCGTCCGCTGTTAACCGTCAGCTTATTCCCTGCATCGACAGTGGTTTCGGTGTGGGTCAGGCCATCGCCATTTTCGTTGCCGGAACCTTTACTGGCGTTAGCAAACACACTGATCCCCGCGCCGCCCTGGCCTGCGCCGATGCTGATGCCCACGCCGCCGCCGCTGCTGCTGTTCTTGCCGGTCTGCAGTTGGGTATTCTGCGCCGACAGCAGGTTGATATCGCGGTTCGCCGACAGCAGCACATCGTTGCCTGCTTTCAACTGGCTGCCGCCGATGGTCAGATCGCCATCTGCGCCATTTTCTGAACCGGTCGCCACCAGGTTGATATTGTTGCCCGCCTGCACGGTACTGCCGGAAGCGTTAACCGCTTCGCTATGGCTCTCGCTCTTCGACTTTGAGGTACTCAGCGACAGGCTGACGCCAATGGCATTCTGATCGGCGGTATTCTGCGAAGCCAGTACCGCTGCCTGAGCGGCCTGTACGCCTGCCAGACCGGATTTCAGCTTTTGCAGTGACGCCATACGGCCATCCTGCTGCTCATCGGCGGCTTTCGCGCTGGTGTAAGCGGCATTAATCGCGCTGCCTACCGCGCCGGACAGCGCCAGCGTCAGACCCGTCTGTTTACGCTCATAGGTGGTGTCGGTGGTGCTCTGATTATTCGCGGCATCAATGGTGATATTGTTCGCCACCATATTGATGTCGTTACCGGCGATCACATCGGAGCCCTGCACGGCGATATTATTGCCCGCCACCAGACTGGTATCGCCATTGACGCTGCCCAGCGTGCTGTTGTTGTGGGTCAGCGCCGCAGTATCGGAGGTCGAACTCTCTTTGATCGAACCGACAAAGAAGCCAATGCCGCCGCTGCTCATCAGGCCCGATTTGGTGGTTTTTTTCATCGACCAGCTGTCGCGGCTCTCTTCTGCCGCCGTGACGTTGAGGTCGTTACCGGTACGCAGTGCCAGATCCCGATCAGCCGCCACATCGCTACTGGTGATATTCAGATTGTTACCCGCGCTGATGGAGATATTTTCCCCGCCCAGACTGCTGCCGTTCGCCAGCGTGGCATCGTAGCCGGCGCGGGTGGTCGTGGTGCGTTTCGACAGGAAGCCGGAACCTTTCACCTTCGAATTCATATCCAGATATTCCTGGCTGCTGGCGCTGCCGAGGTTGATATCATTGGTGGCGGTCAGCGCAAGCTGCCGATCGGCATTCAGCTTCGCCGCCTGGGCGTTAATATTATTGCCGGCATTCAGCGAGATATTGCCGTCGCTGGTGACTTCACTGCCTTGTACCTGAGTCAGCGTCTGCGTGACGTGGTTATCTTTATCCCACACGACTTTGTCGCGGCTGTCGGTGGTGACGGTGGTCATAGTGATATCGCGGTTAGCAGCGATCTGTGTCTGGCTGTTTTCACCGGAGCTGACCACCTGTGCGGCCTGCAGATTGACATCACGGCCTGCCTGCAGCAGCAGTTTGCCATCGTCACCCTGCACATACATGCCTGCCACGCGGTCGATATTGTCGCGGCTGAAGCGGTTACTACCGTTCTGACTTTCCGCGTGGTTGGTCTCGCTGGCAACGGTGATATCGCGTCCGGCTTGCGCCAGCAGGGTATCGGTGGCACGTATTGTACCGCCGGTGTTAGTGAGATCGTTGGTCGCCTGCAGCGACACGGATTTACCCGCAATGATGCCGCCGACGTTAACGATATCGTCGCCGGAAACGCTGACCAGCTGTGTGGCGCTGATGCGTCCGCTGTTCAGCATGCCGCCGCTGACGCCAATGCTGACGTTCTTACCGGCCAGCAGCGCACCGCTGCCGTCCATATCGCCTTGCTGCACCTGTGCATACACCTGAGGTACCAGCACGTTCTGGGTGGTGCCATCCGGCATCTTCACATCCTGCGCCACCAGCCACACCATATCCTGAGTGATCTGCTTCATCTGTTCGGCGGTGAGCGCCACGCCCGGCACCAGATTGAATTGCTTCGCGAAGCTGACGCCCGCTTCCATCAGGCCCTTATACTGCTCTTCATCGCTGGTGTAGTCGGCGAGATAGCGCTGGCCGACCAGCTCAACGATCTGCTCGCGTACCAGACGTTGCTCATAGAAACCATCGCCGAGGCGTTTTTGCGTGATCGACGGGTCGGTCTGTAACTGGCGCAGCATATAGTCGGAGCTCAGCCAGATTCTCTGATTGGTGAAGCGCGGATCGGTTTCGATCAGATAGTTGCTGGTGGCATCCGGCAGGGAGGTGAACAGGCTGCCGGTTGGCAGGGAAGCATCCGGTGTCATCGAACGAATGACATCAGTGTTCTGTCCGGCCACGTCCACGCGCTGCGCGGCATACTCAGCCAGCGCTGGTGCGCTGCTGGTCGCCTGGGTATTCTCCTTCATCACGGTCGGGCTGAGGCTGATGGACTGAATTTCCGTTGGCGGTGTATAGGCCGAAGCGCGTGCTTTCTGGCTGTCTTTGCCTTTTTTATGGATACGATCCCATTCGATGACCTGACCGACTTTCTCCGTCAGTTTCTGGCCAGTGACTTCGGTATTCACCAGTTCCTTCACTGCCGTCAGCAGGGTGCCACCGGCAATAATCTGGCTCTTGTCGTTCAGCAGCTTATCGCCGGAGAGCGAAATCTGACCGCCCGCGATGATTTTCGCCGGGTCGCTCTGGGCGATCTGCTCTTCGCTGATGGTCTCGGTATAGCTGTACTGATAGTAATGGTCGCGACCACACACCACGCCTTCGATACAGATATGGCGCACTTCATTTTTGTAGAAGCTGATGTTGTAGTCGTCAGGGCTGTAGTGGACGCCATTATTCAAGTCCACCACCATGTACTCATCTTTCTGCCGTTGGGACAACTGCACCATACTGGTGGCGAAGTTGTCATTGATATTGTTCAGCGTGGTGAAGCTCAGCGCCATATTGCCCACAGATTCGATAGTCGAACTGTGGTTGTTAATTTCGTCTGCCTTGCCGGTCGCCAGCGCGTCCGCACCCAGCGCGCCGCCGATGGCTATATCACCATTGCTGTAGATCAGGGAGTGGTCGCGGTTATTCAGCGTACCGATGCCCAGATCCAGACGCTGACGCGCCGCGATGGTGGCGCTGCTGTTATTTTCCGCCAGATTATTCAGCGTCGCTGCGCCGATCACCAGGCCGTCGCCATAAATACGGCCGGTGCCGATATTATTCACGGTGCTGGCGTTGATGCGGGTCAACACGCCGTCGATAAGGCCGCGGTTGCTCAGCGTATCGCTGGCGTTCAGCGTGGTCTGTTGGGAACTTAGTTCGCCAGTGGTCTGGTTGTCGATGTTGCTGGCCTGCACATTCAGCTTACCGCCTGCGCCAAGCAGCGCCGTGTTGATCAGGCTGTTATTGACGTTCAGCGTCAGATCGCCATTTGCCAGCGTTTTGCCGGTGTTGCTGAAGCCGTCGGTGAAGCTGAGATCCATATCGCCAAGCGACAGAATTTCACCACTGCCATTAATCTCGCGACCGCGGAAGATCAACTGCTGACCTGCCACCAGACGGCCACCTTCATTGCTGATACGCAGATCGCTGCTGGTGGCTGCGGTGCGGGCGAGGGCGCTGCTGTTTTGCTGATCGAGCGTCAGCTGTTTATTGGCGGAGATCTGCCCCAGATTGTTGTTCAGCACCGGCGTGGCGATCGCCAGATCGCTGGCGGCGGCCAGCGTACCGTTCTGGTTATTCAGTTCACTGCTGGCCGCAACATTCAGCGAGCCGGAACCGGCCGCCATAATGGTGCCGCCCTGGTTATTCAGGCTGGCGCTCTGTACGCTGAATTTTTTGGCATTGGCGGCGATGCGGCCATTCTGGTTATCAATGCTGTCGCTGCTGAGTTGCAGATTGCTGTCGCCGCTCTGCAGTAACTGGCCACCGCGGTTACTGATAACCGGGGTGCTGACCTGCAGCGCATTGGCGTTAATCACGCCGCGATCGTTGCTGAGTTTACCGGCGGCGGAGAGTTTCAAATTGCCGCTCGCCAGCAGTTGTGCGTCGTCGGTGATGATATCGCTGCTGCTGGTCAGCGTGGTGTGATGCGCGGCGGTATCGCTGCCGCTGAGATCAATCTGGCTGGCGCTGGCGTTCAGATCGCCACCGGCCAACGCCTGACCTTTACTGGTCAGTTTACCGTCGCTGGCGAGTGTCAGATTGCCGCTGTCGGCTAGGGTGCCATCGGTTTTCATCCCGGCGGCAATGGCCGCGCCTTTGCTGTTGCGGATGCTGGCACCGCGCACATGGGTATTGCCTTTGGCGGCGATAAGGCCGGCATTCGTCACCTCGTCGCTGGCGGTCGTGCTCTGATCGCGCTGGGCAAACAGGGTGCCGCTGTTGTCAACTTTTTTACCGCCCAGCAGCAGATCCTGACCGGCATTGACCGTACCGCTGTTGACGATATCGCCATTGGCGTTAATGGTGATGTCACCCGCCTGACTGCCAAGCGTCCCTTTGTTGCTGACGCCGACCCCTTGCTCGGTCGCCACCAGGCGGATTTTACCGGCATACATGCCGCCCAATTGGGCGACGTCGATCGCCAGCGTCGGTTTGACGTCGCTGCTGTCGCTATCCGTCGCGCTGCTGGCTGTGGCCGTGCTGTTATCGGTGGCCACCTCGTTTTTACCGGTGGTGACGGCCACATCTTTCGCCCAGATACCGGCATTGACCTTCACGGTGCGGGCAATCAGGTCGGTGTAATCCTGACGGCTGCTGTCCATGCCAGCGCCTTCCACCACGATTTCACCCTTGCCCACGCGGTAACCGCGCAGTTCACCATTGGCCATCTGCGGTGTGCCGGTGGTCAGCGTGGCGCGGTTGGCGTTAATAAAGCCACAGCCGTCGCAGCTGATGCCCGCCGGGTTGGCGATGACCACCTGCGCCTTACGGCCTGCCACTTCGACATAACCATTCAGCTTGCTCGGGTCGCGCGAGTTGACCTCGTTAAGAATAATTTTGGCTTCGCCTTTCGCCAGCCATGGGTTACCCGCCACCCAGCCGCCCATCTGAGTCTGCACCTGTTTGTGCGAGTTATTAAGAATCGCGCCTTTGTTATCGACGTCAAACTGGGTGTATTTGTTATGCGAAACGCCACCGGCGCTCGGCGTCTGGATATTGACCTGCGGCGTGCCGTTGGCGCTCTGCATCACATTCGGCTGCTGGCCGCCCGGGGCGCTCTTGTCGGCGACAATTCCGGCCGCCAGCGCCTGTGGCGCGAGCGTGACCAGACCGAGTGCGGTCATGGTCAGGAAGGCGGTAGGCTTCATGCGGCCAATCAGCTGGCTCAGCGTATGGCCGACGCCGTTGGCACCGCTTTTACCCTGGCCGCGGTTGATTTCGGAAACCACCATTAACAGGCCGCGAGCCTTGTTGAAAATGATGCGATAGAGGTTCTTATTCACGAAAAGTTATCCCTGCTAAAAGTGATGTTAAGCAACCAGCGGCGTGTTCTGCTGCCAGAGTCTGAATTGTTGTTGGGTGACGTCATCGCCACGGAATTGAAGTACCCGTTGTCCGCGTTCCGCCCCTTTGTGGTACAGCGCACGGCCACATAAGTGGGGAAACAGCGTGCCGCCGACGATGCGACGAAATGCCTGCTGATCGCCGAAGGGCGCGACCCAGTCGCGGAACCACAGGCGGTTGCCGCTGGTCCAGTCCTGCGGCTGTACCAGGATGC
Organism: Pectobacterium sp. S5; assembly: GCF_051707265.1. Taxonomy (NCBI): domain Bacteria; kingdom Pseudomonadati; phylum Pseudomonadota; class Gammaproteobacteria; order Enterobacterales; family Pectobacteriaceae; genus Pectobacterium; species Pectobacterium sp. S5. The sequence goes on along the minus strand of NZ_JAULSZ010000002.1, from coordinate 282,108 downwards.
CGGGGCCGGTGAGGTAGCGCTGTTCCGCTTCTTCGTCCATCCACGCCCAACTGAGGAAAAACATGGGTTTGTCATCGCGGCTGGCAATAACAAACTGCTGATGTTTGATGGCGGGCAGCAGCAGCGTCGGCAGCACACTGAGCGGAATATCGCGGTGCTGTTCCGAATGCATCCACAGCCAGACTGCCGCGCCAAGCGCTTCCGCTTCGCTGAACTGACCGCCGAGCAGCGGGGCGGTTAACTGATAGCCATTAACAGGAATCTTCATCACGCGCCTCCTTAGTACTGCCAGCTAAGGTTGAAACCGAGGGTAACCGGGCTGGTGTGGAAACCTTCCGGTTTGGAGAACGGCACACCGACAAACAGGTCGTAGCCGGTGTTAAAGGCGTTACCGCGTAGACCAAGCACGCCACCCGCCAGATGTTTTCCAGCGAGGTAATCACGCGTGCCGTCTACTTCGCCGTAGTCAGCGCCGAGATACAGTTCCTGGTTAGGTAGCGGGGTGCGCCAGGCCAGATCGTTGCGCACGAACCAGCCGTTGTCGGCCGTCAGGGTGCGTTCACCATCAAAGCCGCGCACGGTCCAGCGGTTACCAATCGACAGCTGATCCTGTGGCGTCAGTTTGGTATGGTTGATCTGGCGCAGATACTGCACGTTGTAGCGGAAGGTCTGATTGCCCAGCGTAAACGGCATATCGAGTTGTGCATTGAGTTGGATAATTTTCGCCAGCGCGGTGCCTTCATCGAAATACTCTTCCTGCGCCGGAATAGCGCCGAACCAGCGGGTGCCGCGCTGGTAGCTCACTGCGGCATCAAGGGTGGTGGCACCGAAGTAGTGGCGATGTTGCAGACCCAGACGCCAGGCGCTGGTTTTACGCCGCTGCACATCCACTTCGGTATCGTTGACGAAGTTCTGCGATTCGCGCGTCAGAATTTCATAGCTCATTGAAGTTTTCTGACTGCCGCTGCGGTGCAGCACGCGGCTCAGCTGGAAGTTAAGGTTTTTGCTGTTGCCGCTGTAGTTGTAGTCTTCATACGCGCCCGCGACATTCTGGTTGTAGTCGTAGCCGCTGGCGGTGACGCCCGCCATCCAGTAACCGAACGGTACGGAATAGTGCAGCATGTAGTTCTTGCTGCCTTTTTCGCTGCCGGATTCAAGGTCATGGTTGCCGGAAATGTAGAACAGGTCGCTGAGTGCGAAGGGATTATCGATATACAGCGTCAGGCCGCCCTGATAACGACCGGTGGTTTCGGTGCCTGAATCATCGAGTGTCGCGCCGAGACGCCACATTTTTTCCTGTTTCCAGGTGACGTCAATGTCGCTTTCGCCGGGCTGTTCGCCCGGCACAATCGCCATCTCTGCCTGTACGGTGGGCACGCGCTGCAGGTTTTCCAGTCCCTGCTCAATGTCACGCAAATCCAGCAGTTCGCCTTCACGCGCAGGCAGGGCGCTCCAGAGGCTCACGTAGCGATCGCTCTCTTTGGTCAGTTTGATCTGGCGCGTTTTTCCCGGAATCAGGGTGATATGCAGGGTGCCAGTTTTCAGGTTTTGCGGCGGCGCCATTACGCGTGCGGTGACGTAGCCATGGTCGATCAAACGGTTTTGCAGTGCGCTCATCAGCAGGTTGACACCCTGAGCGCCCAGGCACTGACCTTTACCCTGATCGGCCAGCTGTTGCAGCGGGATACGCAGCCAGGAGGGGAAATCGTCTTTGCCGGTCAGTATGATGTGATACAGCGTAAAGCACTGTTGCTCCTGCGGGAATTGCAACTTAGTAAAGAATGAGGAAGGGGGCTGCAAACGCACATCAGGCGTTTGCGGCGCTAATTGCTGCTGCATCGCACGCTGGCGATCCTGCTGGTTGATATTTAGCTGTTCATCCACCCGGTTCGGTGCGGCAAGAGGCGTCAGATTATTATCTGCCGCCCAGCTGCTTAATGAGGTGGTCAATAAAATAAATAGCGCAAGCGGGCTGAGACGCGCAGGTTGATACCCGTCAGTGAATGACGCATTCCGTAGCATAATTAATTAACCTGAATTATTAATTGTTATTGGGACACCATTCGTTTCCAGAAACAATTGGTTACTTGGTACAATTTCAGGTTATATACGTTAACAATTTGTTTGCTAAGAGTTGTCTTATTGCTTGCTCAGAGTTGTCTTAAAATTATCGTTTCTTTACATTTTGGCGGTAAAAATACGGTATGAGATAGGTGAGCGCGGTTGAACTTATGTTGGCGTGAAGCGTTTGTCTGATTTTATTATATTGATACGATATATCTCTCAGCGATATATCGTTTTCAACTACATACAGTTTTCAACTACATAGAGTTCCCAACAGTATATCTCTCAACCAAAGGAGTGATGGTTCATTCGATGAGTCGACTACAGAACGAAATTAACTCTCTGGTCAATCGCGGCGTAGATCGCCACCTGCGGATTGCCGTCACTGGGTTGAGCCGCAGTGGCAAAACCGCGTTTATCACCGCGTTCGTCAATCAATTATTGAATACCCACAGCGGTGCGCATTTGCCGATGTTTTCCCCCGTGCGCGAAGAGCGTTTGCTGGGGGTGAAACGTGTGCCGCAGCGCGATCTGGGCGTACCGCGTTTTGCTTATGATGAAGGCATGGCTGCGCTGTATGGCTCGCCGCCGGCTTGGCCAACGCCGACGCGCGGCGTGAGTGAGATTCGTCTGGCGCTGCGCTATCGCTCTAAGGATTCGTTGCTGCGTCATTTCAAAGACACCTCGACGCTCTATCTGGAAATTGTCGATTACCCCGGCGAATGGTTGCTGGATCTGCCGCTACTGGAGCAAACCTATTTGAGCTGGTCGCAGCAGATGGGCGGTTTGCTGCAAGGGGGACGCACCGAGTGGGCGAAACCCTGGCTGGCGCTGTGTGAGAAAGTCGATCCGCTGGCTCCGGCGGATGAAAACCAGCTTGCCGAGGTGGCGCAGGCTTACACCGACTATCTGCATCGCTGCAAACAGGAAGGGCTGCACTTTATTCAACCGGGTCGATTTGTATTGCCGGGCGATCTGGCGGGCGCGCCGGTGCTGCAATTCTTCCCGTGGCCGCAGGTGAATCAGATCGGTGAAGCTAAGCTGGCGCAGGCGGATGAGAAAACCAACATCGGCATGCTGCGCAAGCGTTTTGATTATTACTGTCAGTCGGTCGTCAAAGGATTTTATAAGGATCACTTTGTGCGCTTCGACCGGCAGATTGTTCTGGTCGATTGCCTGCAACCACTCAATAGCGGCATCCATGCGTTTAACGATATGCGGCTGGCGCTCACCCAACTGATGCAAAGTTTTCATTACGGGAAGCGCACGCTGTTCCGGCGCTTGTTCTCGCCCTGCATCGACAAACTGATGTTTGCGGCGAGTAAAGCGGATCACATTACCGCCGACCAGCACGCCAATCTGGTGTCGCTGCTTCAGCAACTGGTGCAGGAAGCGTGGCAGAACGCGGCGTTTGAAGGCATCGACATGCGCTGCGAAGGCATTGCGTCGATCCAGTCAACGCAGAGCGGGGTGGTCGATCATCAGGGACAGAAAATTCCGGCACTGAAAGGGCATCGGCTCAGCGACGGCCAGCCGTTGACGGTCTATCCCGGTGAAGTGCCTGCGCGTTTACCGGGAGCGGCATTCTGGCAAACGCAGGGCTTCCATTTCGATCAATTTCGTCCGCGAGAAATGACGGTAGACACGCCGTTGCCGCATATCCGGTTGGATACGGTCATGGACTTTCTGTTAAAGGATAAATTGCGATGAACGAGCCACTGAAACCCCGCGTCACGTTCGATAATGTTTCACCGCAAGAGCCACAGCCGCAGTTGCGTGCCGGGTTAGCATTTGATGAGCAGAGCGGCACGCCGTTTTCCCCGATCAGCCGCGAAGAAGAAGTTCCGGAAGAAGGCGCGGCAGAAGAGGCGATCAGCGCAGCGCTGCGTCCTAAGCGCAGCCTGTGGCGGCGTATGGTGATGGCGGGAATCGGGCTGTTTGGTGTTAGCGCGCTGGCACAGGGCGTGCAGTCACTGCATAACGCCTGGGTACAGCAGGATTGGATCGCGCTGGGCGGCATTACCGCAGGCAGCCTGATTGTGACGGCGGGCGTCGGCTCGCTGGCTGTTGAGTGGCGACGCCTCTACCGCTTGCGGGAACGGGCGGAAGAGCGCGACGTGGCCCGCGATCTGTTACATAGCCATGGCGTGGGGCGCGGGCGCGAATTCTGTGAAAAGCTGGCACGTCAGGCGGGGCTGGATAGTGGTCATCCGGCGATACAGCGCTGGCAGGCTTCACTCCATGAAACCCACAACGACCGCGAAGTGCTGGAGCTTTATGCGCGTCTGGTTCAGCCCGTACTGGATACTCAGGCGCGGCGTGAAATCAGCCGCTCGGCGGCGGAATCCACCTTGATGATCGCCGTCAGCCCGCTGGCGCTGGTGGATATGGCCTTTATCGCCTGGCGCAATCTGCGCCTGATTAACCGTATTGCCGCGCTGTACGGTATCGAACTTGGCTATTTCAGCCGCATTCGCCTGTTCCGACTGGTGCTGGTCAATATCGCGTTTGCCGGTGCCTCGGAGCTGGTGCGGGAAATTGGCATGGACTGGATGTCGCAGGATCTGGCCGCTCGGCTATCAACTCGCGCTGCACAGGGCATTGGTGCAGGGCTGCTGACCGCGCGCCTGGGTATCAAAGCGATGGAGCTGTGCCGCCCGCTGCCGTGGCTGGATGACAAACCACGCCTCGGCGATTTCCGCCGCGAACTGATTGGTCAGGTGAAAGAAACGCTGCAAAAAGGGCGTTAGGGGTGAAGACGATGGTACAGACAATGTGCCATCGTTGTTTTATCGTGGCTTAACAATGAAATGCAGTACAAGCCGCGTGCTATTTTGGTAGACAGTACCCTTGTTACAAAATCGTGTGTAGGATAAAAACTCCTCATTTCTGTATAACAGGACGTTTTTATGATTCCCGGTAAAAAATTGACGCTGGCAGCGCTGTCGCTGTCGGCAGCCATACTCTGCTTACCTGCCAGCGCACAGCTGGTACTGGCACCCGCCGATGCGGAACGTTACGCGCAACACAGCTTCCCTGAATATCTCGAACTACTCACGTTGCCAAATGATGCTGCCGTGCCTGCGGATATCCAGCGTAATGCCGACTGGTTGGAAAAGGCGTTTCAGAAGCGTGGCTTCACCACGCAACAACTGACAAATGGTGATAAGCCGCTGGTTTATGCTGAGCTGGGCACGCCAAAAGCCGATCGTAAAACCATCTTGTTCTACATGCATTTTGACGGACAGCCCGTGAATCCCGCCGAATGGCAAACGCCGCCGTGGCAGCCCGTGTTGAAAGAAAAAGACGCTACGGGTAAATGGCAGACGCTGCCTGAGTCGCGTCTTCTGAAAGGGGATATCAATCCGGAATGGCGCCTCTTTGCCCGGGCATCGGCCGATGATAAAGGGCCGATCGTGATGTTTCTCGCCGCCATGGACGCCATGAAAGATAAAGGCGTTGAGCCTGCGGTCAACATCAAAGTGCTGCTGGATTCTGAAGAGGAAAAAGGTTCGCCCGGCCTGACAAAGGTCATGGCCGACAATCTGACGCTGCTGAAAAGTGACGGTATGGTGATTTATGACGGCGCGATGCCGTCCAGCAATCGTCCTGGCATCAACTTTGGTAATCGTGGATCAATCCAGATCGATATGACGGTTTTCGGTGCGAACGCGGCGGCGCACAGCGGCGGTTATGGCAATGTCATTCCCAATCCGGTGCAAAATTTGGCCACGCTGTTGGCAAGCATGAAAGATGCGGACGGTAAGGTCACGATCCCTGGTTACTATGACCGCGTCACGCTTAGCGAGAGCGATAAAAAACAGGTAGCGGAAACTGCACCGCCCGCGGGTTCGCTGGAGAAACGCTTTGGTGTTGCTCAGTTAGAGAAGGTCGCCAGCAATGCGGCAGAGGCGGTGCAATATCCTTCGCTGGATATTCTCGGCATTAAAGCGGGCGACACGGGCAAAAAGGCTTCGAACGCCATTCCGTCAACCGCGACGGCCAGCGTGAATATTCGCACCGTGCCGGAGACGCCGCCGGATGATATGTATGCGCTGTTACGCCAGTATATCGCCAGCAAAGGCTTTCATATCATTGCCGGTGAAGCGCCTACGCAGGCCGAACGCGAACAGTATCCGCATCTGATTTCCCTTAGCCTGACGGCCTATCCGAGCAGCGCCTATGCGGCCAGAACCGAGATCGATTCCCCGCTGGGTCACTGGGCGGTTGCGACGACAACCGCACCGCGCGGCATCGCACCGGAGAAGAATCGTATGATGGGCGGGACGCTGCCGATGAGCGGCGCGGTCAGCGTATTGAAAGTGCCTTACGTCATCGTTCCTCTGGTGAATGCCGACAATAATCAGCATAGTTTTGATGAGAATTTACGCCTCGGTAACTATCTGGAAGGTATTCGAACCATTGTGGCGATGGCGACGACGCCGCTGTCTTAACCCCGTTTCGTCATTGACGTGGAAAAAACGTACAGATGTGTCAACTTTTGCTGCCACCTTACTTCATCCGGTGCAAACGAAAGGGTATTATCAGTAGCAATAGCCATATCGTGTCTCTTGAAGAAGGTAGCCGTTGATGCATCTGGAAGTGATTTGTGAAGACCGCATTGGTATGGTCCGTGAATTGTTAGATCTACTTGCGTCACGCAATATTGATTTACGCGGCATTGAAATTGCGTCTATTGGTCGTATCTACCTCAATTTTGCCACCCTCGACTTTGATGATTTCCGTCTGCTGATGACGGAAATCCGCCGTATTGACAGCGTCAGCGATGTGCGTACCGTGGCATTCATGCCGTCTGAGCGTGAGCATCGGGCGTTGAATGCGCTATTGGAATCGATGCCTGAACCCGTATTCTCGCTGGATATGAAAGGGAAGCTGGAGCTGTTTAACCCCGCGGCGCTGGCGCTGTTTGAACAATCGGCAGAGACCATCAGCGACTTGACGATTGGCAGCATGATCCCCGGTTTCAATTTCGCCAGTTGGCTGGAGAAGAGCAGCGCCGTCGTGGCGGAGCGTGTGGTTATTCGCGGTCAGGATTTCCTGCTGGAAATGACGCCCGTCCGTCTGGAAGATGATGCTGGTAAAGTGGCAACGGCGGGCGCGCTGGTGATGCTGAAATCGGCCGCTCGCATGGGTCGCCAGTTACAGAACCTCGCCGTGAATGATGAAAATGAGTTCGATCATATCGTGGCTGTTAGCCCGAAAATGCGTCAGGTGGTTGAGCAGGCGCGCAAATTAGCGATGCTGGACGCGCCGCTGCTAATTGTGGGCGATACAGGGACGGGTAAGGATATGCTGGCACGTGCCTGCCACCTGCGCGGGCCGCGTGGCAAAAATCCTTTCCTGGCGCTGAACTGCGCGGCGTTACCAGATGACGTGATGGAGAGTGAGCTGTTCGGCCATGCGCCCGGCGCGTATCTCAACGCGCAGGAAGGCAAAAAAGGCTTCTTCGAACAAGCGAACGGCGGTTCGGTTCTGCTGGATGAAGTCGGTGAAATGTCGGCACAGATGCAGACTAAATTGCTGCGTTTCCTGAATGACGGGACATTCCGCCGCGTCGGTGAAGATCATGAAGTCCATGTCGATGTGCGGGTGATTTGCGCGACCAAGAAAAACCTGTTGGAGCTGGTGCAGCGCGGTGAGTTTCGGGAGGATCTTTATTATCGTCTCAATGTACTCTCACTGACGTTACCGCCGCTGCGTGAGCGTCCGGCGGATATTATGCCGCTGGCCGAGCTGTTCGTGGCGCGCTTTGCCGACGAACAGGGGATTCCTCGCCCCAAACTGGCCGCAGATGTGGAGCATTTCCTGCCGCAGTACGGCTGGCCGGGTAACGTTAGGCAGCTGCGAAATACCATTTATCGCGCACTGACGCAGTTGGAAGGCAACGAACTGCATATGCAGGACATCGATCTCCCGGCGTTTTCGATTGATGCCCCACAAGATGAAACCCTGCTTGATGGCTCGCTGGACGACATCAACAAACGTTTCGAGCGTTCCGTGCTGACCCGCCTTTATCAATCTTATCCAAGCACACGTAAACTGGCGAAACGGTTAGGCGTATCGCACACGGCGATAGCCAACAAACTGCGGGAATATGGACTCAGCCAACGCAAATCGGCAGGGGATGACGAGGAATAAATAACAAAACGGCTGCTTGCGCAGCCGTTTTTCACGTAATTTCAGCGTAGCTTAGCTTATTTCAGAACAGCCAGTGCTGCGTCGTAGTCTGGTTCAGTGGTGATTTCGTTCACCAGTTCGCTGTGCAGCACGTTGTCGTTTTCATCCAGTACAACAACCGCACGAGCAGTCAGACCTTTCAGCGCGCCATCGGCGATAGCAACGCCATAGTTTTCTTTGAACTCACCGCCACGCAGGGTAGACAGTACAACGACGTTGTTCAGACCTTCTGCGCCGCAAAAACGGGACTGCGCGAACGGCAGATCGGAAGAGATACACAGAACAACGGTATTATCCAGCTCAGAACCCAGTTGGTTGAATTTGCGCACGGACGTGGCACAAACACCAGTATCGATGCTTGGGAAAATGTTCAGGATTTTGCGTTTGCCAGCATAGTTGCTCAGCGGGGTATCGGACAGATCTTTAGCCACCAGAGTAAATGCCGGGGCTTTGCTTCCTTTGGCTGGGAATGACCCTGCTACTGGCACAGGATTGCCTTGAAAATGTACGTTCTGTGACATGTTTGCGTCCTTAATTACAGGTGATTAACACGCTGCTCAGTTTAGGGCAACATTAGCAACATTGGTATAAAAATTACGATTAAAATTGCTGGCTTAGCAACGCCACCATCGCTTTCAGATAGCATTCGCTGGCAGCATCAGCCGAGATTGGCGGAAGCTCAGCGGTAATGCAATGAAGCGAGCGATCGGCGCACCAACTTCCGAAAGAGCCAGGCGTGTCGTAACCGATACTCGATACTAACGGCAATTCGCACCGCTGCGCCAACCAGCGACCGAGTTCGGAATGATGTGGATCTTCAATACACGCGAGTGGCTCATGAAAAGAGACAACCCAGTGAGGATTAAGTTTCTCAATCAGCGTGCAAAGGGCTTTTGTTTCTGGCTCTGAACCTGCCGTTTCGCCCGTGGATAGTTCGACATCGCGTTCATCTGCGGCGCTATTCCAGCGGTAGACCGTCTTCCCCGGTTGCCAGTTACTGGCCGGAAAATTGCGATTGAGATCGACACCGTTAGCATTGGCACGCAGGCCCAACTGACAGCCATCCGGGTTCACCGCAAGAATCACGTGATGGCGGCGCTGGCCTGAAAAGAGGGTGCGCAGCGCGCAGGAAAGCGCCACGACTGCTGCGGTTTCATCGCCGTGTGTTCCGGCAATAATCAGTCCGCTCTCTGAAGGGGCTAATTCGGCTGGGAAATACAGCAGCGGCGCGCCCAGCAGCGATTTCCCATACGGTTCGCCCAGCGAAGGTAAATTGCCTCGTTGCTGGCGTGCCTGAAGAGGAATGATCGGGTTTTCCATATTATCGCCCTGTGGTTACCTATGCGTTTCATCATAAAAAAATCGGCCCGGAGACGCAAACGGCGATGCAAGCTGACAAATTGCGGGGGTATCGCTGGATGATAGCGCTGATTTCTGACTATTATATTCTTCAATCAATTCATTACGCTTTCAGGTCAAATCATCATGCACTATGGATATTCTGCATTTTATGCCGCGTTGATGGCGGCCATGACGGGCAATGCCGTTGCGGCGCAGGTTCCGGCGGGAACGGTTCTGGCTGAGAAACAAGAAATCGTCCGCCACATTAAAGATGAACCGGCTTCTCTCGATCCAATCAAAGCGGTGGGGTTGCCGGAAGCTCAGGTGGCACGCGATCTGTTTGAAGGACTGGTCAATCAGGACGCGAAGGGGAACCTGGTCCCAGGCGTAGCGCTGCGCTGGCAGACGACCGATAACCGTACGTTTATCTTTACCCTGCGTGATAATGCCCGCTGGTCTAACGGTGAGCCCGTTACGGCAAAGGATTTTGTCTACAGCTGGCGTCGTCTGGTCACTCCTGAAAATAGCTCGCCGTTTGCCTGGTTTGCTCGACTGGCGGGGATTCAAAACGCCGAGCAGATTCTCGCGGGCAAGCTGCCCGTCGATCAGCTTGGCGTGACGGCCGTCAATGACCACACGCTGAAAGTGCAGCTCAGCAAGCCTGTGCCTTATTTTGTCAGCCTGACGGCGAATTTCAGCCTGTTTCCGGTGCATCAGGCTACGATAGAAAAATTCGGGAACGACTGGACGAAGCCGGGCAATCTAGTCGGAAATGGCGCGTTTAAGCTGGATCAGCGCGTCGTCAATGAGAAGCTGGTGCTCACGCAGAATCCATATTATTGGAATAACGCTAACACGCGCCTGACAAAGGTGACCTTTGTTCCGATCAATCAGGAATCGAACGCGACGAAGCGCTACCTGTCCGGCGATATCGATATCACCGAGTCGTTTCCTAAAAACCTGTACCAGAAGCTGCTGAAAGACTTGCCCGGCCAGGTTTATACGCCGGACCAGCTTGGCACCTATTATTACGCGTTTAACACGCAGCGTGCGCCGACCAATGACGTACGAGTGCGAAAAGCGCTGTCTTACGCCATCGATCGTAAAGTGATTGCGGAAAAAGTATTGGGCACGGGGGAAAAACCGGCCTGGCACTTTACGCCAGATGTCACCGCGGGCTTCAAACCGACGGAAAGCCTGTTGCAGCAATATTCTCAGGATGAGCTGGACGCGCAGGCAAAAGCGCTGATGGCAGCCGCAGGTTACGGTCCCAATAATCCGCTGAAATTATCGCTGCTGTACAATACGTCGGAAAGCCACCAGAAAATCGCGATTGCCGTGGCCTCCATGTGGAAGAAAACGCTGGGCGTAGACGTGCGTTTGTCCAATCAAGAGTGGCAAACCTATATCGACAGCCGCAATAGCGGTAATTTTGACGTCGTGCGAGCGTCCTGGGTCGGCGACTACAACGAACCGTCGACATTTCTCTCACTGTTGGCTTCGCACCACAGCGGGAATATCGCGCGCTTTAAAAACGCGAATTACGATCGCGTTCTAGATGAAGCGGGTAATCAGACTAACCCGCAGGCGCTGAATGCGGACTACAACCGGGCAGAGCAAATCTTGATGGATGAAGCACCGATTGCGCCGATCTATCAATACACCAACGGACGCCTGATCAAACCGTGGGTGAAGGGCTACCCGATTACTAACCCTGAAGACGTGGCATACAGCCACATGCTTTACATCGAAAAGCATTAAGTACCGTATTAATACATCGAATGATGTGGCGATAAAGCCGGCGCGATCGTGATGGTCACTCCGGCTAGCAGAGAGCAACACTGATAGCAAAAAAGCTGATAGCAAAACCGTTGGAGGCAAGACGTGGAATCCCTAGCAGGAAAAGAGTTGCAACACAGCGGTGCGGTTCATGCGTATCAGTTGGATGGAAAGGGGGGCGTGACCCCGATTGGCGAGCAGGATGTGGTTAACAGCGAGAAACCCTGCTGGCTACACCTGGATTCTACCTTGCCTGCCAGCGTGCGCTGGTTGAATAAAACGACGCTGGTGCCGGATAGCGTACGCAATGCGTTGGCGGGGGAAAGCGCTCGCCCCAGAGTCACGCGCTTAGGGGAAGGTACGTTAATCACGCTGCGCAGCATTAATCTGAATGCCAATGCGCGACCGGATCAACTGGTGGCCGTTCGGGTGTTTATTACCGATAAACTGATTATTTCTACCCGACGTCGTAAGATTCTGGCTATCGACGAGATTCTTACCGATCTGAAAGAAGGCAATGGCCCGACGGACAGCGGAAGCTGGCTGGTCTCCATTGCGGAATCGTTGACCGATCATACCAGCGAGTTTATTGATGATTTGCATGAGAAAATCATCGATCTGGAAGAGGATTTGCTGGAGCAAAAAATTCCGCCGCGCGGCGAGCTGGCGCTGATTCGCAAGCAGCTTATCGTGTTACGCCGCTATATGACGCCACAGCGCGACGTCTTCTCACGTATTTCCGGCGAGAAATTGCCTTGGATGCAGGATGACGATCGCCGCAGAATGCAGGAAATAGCCGATCGATTAGGACGCGGTCTGGAGGATTTGGACGCCAGTATTGCGCGCACCACGGTACTGTCGGATGAAATTACTGCGTTGATGACTGAAGCGATGAACCGCCGTACCTATACGATGTCGCTTTTGGCGATGGTTTTCCTGCCGACGACGTTCTTAACCGGCTTATTTGGCGTCAACTTAGGGGGAATTCCCGGCGGCGATGCGCCGTTTGGTTTTTTCACGTTCTGCCTGATGTTGGTGATATTGGTGGGCGGCGTTGCATGGTGGTTAAAACGCAGTAAATGGCTATAACGACTTGCGGCGAGTGGGTGCGCAGGTAATCACAAACTGTCGCGAACGGCTAAAAAACCACGCGTAAATTGAGCAATATCAACATTTTTCACCCTGTTGTGCGGCACTATCATTTCCGCAGGTGAATGCAACGTCAAGCGATGGGCGTTGCGCTCCATATTGTCTTACTTCCTTTTTTGAATTACTGCATAGCACAATTGATTCACACCATGCCGACAGTTTTGTCGGCATTTTTTTGTCCCTCGATCCTGACCTTTTCCGTTCTCCCTTAAGCGAGGTTGCCAAATGCCTTTGGCATTTTATTATGGTGGGCCATCGCGCCACACTCTTCGGGCCGTCGCAGGCGACGTTGTAAAATGCCTTTGGCATTTTATTCATTAGCTTACTATGCTTAAAGGGAACCGCTGGTGCTGTTTGACCAGCCGTAACGCATGTCTGTACTACTTCAGTAGCTGGATTTGCCTCAACATTATCCAACACCGAGGAGGAAAATATGCTCACTCAAGACGCAACGGATTACCTGCAAGCTGACACGGTTCCTGTTGAGCCGATTCCCATTATACCGAACGATCCGACACCTCGTCCGCTTCCCGATCCACCGCCCATTCCTGATCCACCGCCGACAGGGCCGGAACACGAACCTGTCACTGAACCACCGCAAGATCGATAGCGGCGCGCTATGCGGTAGAAAACGGCAATAAAAAACACGGTGGTGAAACAGCAACCGCTGCTTCTTGCCACCGTGTCTCTATTCTTTATGGTAATGCCATTCCCTCACAGGAATATCGCGCTTATTTTATTTCCAGTACGTCAAGGCGGGTCATTGACGGCGCGTCGTCATCGTCTTCCGGCTGCCAGCCAACGGGCTGCAACGGCAGTTCTTCACGATCAAAAGCCAGATCGCCACCATCTACCACGTCGCTACCGTGACGAATGCCTTTAAAATCGAACAGCGCATGATCGGCAAGATGAGAAGGCACAACGTTCTGCATGGCGCTGAACATGGTCTCAATACGGCCGGGGTGACGCTTGTCCCAATCGCGCAGCATATCTTTAATCACCTGACGTTGCAGATTTGGCTGCGAACCGCACAGGTTGCACGGAATAATCGGGTATTGGCGAGCTTCAGCAAAGCGTTCGATATCTTTTTCACGGCAGTAAGCGAGAGGGCGGATGACGATATGCTTACCGTCGTCGCTCATCAACTTCGGCGGCATGCCTTTCAGTTTTCCGCCGTAGAACATGTTTAGGAACAGCGTTTGCAGGATATCGTCACGGTGGTGGCCAAGGGCGATTTTCGTTGCGCCGAGCTCCGTCGCGGTACGATACAAAATCCCGCGGCGCAGGCGTGAACATAGTGAACAGGTGGTTTTCCCTTCAGGAATCTTGTCTTTCACAATCCCGTAGGTATTTTCTTCGACGATCTTGTATTCCACACCGATGCTATCAAGGTACTGCGGCAGAACGTGCTCCGGGAACCCCGGCTGCTTCTGATCCAGATTCACCGCAACCAGAGAAAAATTAATCGGCGCGCTCTGTTGCAGATTGCGCAGAATTTCCAGCATGGTGAAGCTATCTTTCCCGCCGGACAGGCACACCATGATGCGGTCGCCTTCTTCAATCATATTGAAATCAGCGATAGCTTCACCGACGTTACGCCGCAGGCGCTTTTGCAATTTGTTCAAATTGTATTGTTGTTTCTGGTTAGTTTGTTGATTTTCTGACATTTTTATCTGTGCTCGTTGCAAAAGGCGTTGCGGATGGAAAACGGTTCAGCGCAGACGCCAATACGGTCTGCACGATCATGGCGTGTATGGTACGGATTACGGCGACGAATGCCAGATCGTTTTACAGCGGTGTTCCACAATGATCCCATGGTGCCGCATGCGTAACTGATTTTTTGCTCACCGTTTCGGGCTGGTTACCGTTGAGGGTATCGATTATCAGATCGTCGATATTGGTATGCGTATGTTGCAGCCGCATGAGCTTTACGCAGCTTAGGGCTTCCCTGATTGGTACATCATCGACCAAGACTATCGCGGCGTTAAATACGCAAAAGATAAGCAGGTAGCGCGTTGTGGTAATGCTGTTCCGCCTCCGTTTGCCGAAGCATTGGTACGCGCCAACATGCCAGAAATGTGCGCTGAGCTTGAAGAGGTGGCCGCATGACAACCGCTACCCGCACCAAATCACCGAAGAAGCACAAAACCGAAGCGCTGGGCGTTCTGTTGCCCGGCGGCGGCATCAAATATTGTACCGATCACGATCGCGACGTAATGAAAGGGGTGCCAATCGGCACTCCGATCTCGTTAACACCACTCGGCGACCGGCGCAACATCAAACATCACCGTAAATTCTGGGCGTTGCTGGATCTGGGATTTTCGTATTGGGAACCTGCGTGGTCGTTTGTCAGCGATCGGGAGAAATGGATTGCTCATGAGGTTTCTAAAGAAGTCGCTCAGGAGGCGGGTGATCCTTCTTTGTATGACAACGTTACGAGGATTATTGCTGAAAGAGTTCTGGAGCGGCTAACGGCGCAGCTTAAACGCCGCTTTGATCCAGAGGCAGTTAAAACCAAAGATGCTTACCTGAACCACGTCATGGTAAAGGCCGGATTCTATGATCTGGCACCTAATCCTGATGGCGGAACGCTTAAACAGCGTTGGAGCATTGCATTCATCAATATGGGGCAAGAGAAGTTCGACAAGGTTTACCGCGGCGTATTTGGAATGATCTGGAATGAGACGCTGAGCCAGTATTTTGCTGATCAATATGAAATGGAACAAGCTGTTAGCCAACTGATGAGCTTTTGATTATGATAAGAAAATCTCCTGCTTTCAGAAGTAAAGCGTTACGTGATTCTGCACGTGGGCAGGCTTGTACATTGCAGATTCCTGGCATCTGTAACGGCAATCCCGAAACGACAGTATTATGTCATCTTCCCAGCCCAACACACGGTATGGGTTATAAAGGTGATGACTTCTGGGCTGTATACGGCTGCTCATCTTGTCACGATGTGATCGATGGGCGTGTGCCATATGGCTGGCGGGTGGGGGAGAAGGAAGAGGTTTTGCTTCAGGCTCTGTATCTGACCATAAAGCAATGGTCTGATTTACCTTAAAATATAGAAATGAGAGAGAAACAATTTGGATAAGTTACGCCCTAATATAAGAAAGTGTATTCACTTCTATTGTTAACGGTGTTTTTCGGATCTTGGTTATTATTTTTAAAGGTTACTGAAGGGAAGTTTTAATAGATGAAAGTAGTTAAAAATTAGGATGGTATAGACACATCGGCAGTGCTTTACCGATGTGTCTTTTTACTTTCAATCTAACTATTTTTATATTTTCCTGTTGCAGGTCGGACAAAACTGAACTCCAGTTGAACCAGTTGGTGCAGTAAATAAGCCTTTTAGTACTGGTTTTCCTGAAGGAGAAGTGAAATAACCTTCATTAATTTTTTCGCCTGATGGTCCAGTAAATAAACCTTCCATTGAGACGACTTTATGCGCAAATATATGCATCAATAACTCTTCTTGTTCATCCTTACTTAATAGATTAAACCATATGTCAAACTTTTCTTTATTGCTCATCTTCCTCTCCTTTTTTACTTGTGTTACCACATGCGTCGCATTCTCCTTCTATAAATATAAAAGGAGACTTTTTGCAAAATGCGCAAACAACATTTGCATTTCCGGGAATAAGCTTCTTAAGAGCATGTCGATATGCGCTTTGTTGCATTTTTTTATCTATATGTGCAATGTTTTCTAAATCTTTTTTATCTTGTTCGGATACGAACTTATAAAACCAAGTTTTATCTAAGTTTGAGTTTGATTTAAAACTATCAATTTCATTACTAATGTATATGTTATCTCTACGCCCTTGAAGGTAGCTTTCTTTTTTTTGTTCGAGCCGAAGAATTAGAGAAAGGATTGTAAGGCAAAATAGCACGCATGAGATAATTATCGCTATAGTATCAACAAACTTCCCATACGGTTCTCCTTTAGTAACCAACTGAGAGCAAAGAACTGCAATAGGAGTAAGTGTTGTTAATACTGTTATGGTTAGTGATATTTTATTTATCTGTCTTAGTTTTTCTGAGTATATATATTCAGCGGAAAGTGCATTTGTCCTGATCTGATCCAACTTTTCATTTTCTGTTATCAATTTTATTCCTCCGATTGACTTTACGGTTGACTTTTTATAGAGATTTTTTTTCACAATATTAAGATACTATCTTTTCCTAAAAGGACTGACCAAATGACCATAATCATAGAACAGCTTATCAAGATGCACGATCCGTGCTGTATGAGCATTGAATCACTGAACGTAGGGCGCGGGCAAGGTATTCTTTCCAAAGATCAGATCGTTGGTGTTTTTGCCATCACGCAGCACCGCCATTCCATTGGCTTTGATTTGCTAATGGCAAAATATCGTCACGATAGCCAGGCAGAACAGCGTATTCGAGCGGCTATTTCTCACTGGGTAAACACTCGAACGCACCTTGTGCACTCAGACCCTGCCTGTCAGTTGGCGCTAAGCATGGTGCTTGAGCGCAATCTTCCTGCGCAAATCGATCATATCGCCGGGATGCTGCGCAGATACGGCGCTAAAGCGGCGCAGTCGCGCAAGAATACTGATGCGTTACGTGCGGAGATAAAGCGGCTTGAAAGGCAGCGCTGCCGCGAGAAGGTGAGCCACGCCGATTACATCAGCGCAGGGATAGAAATCGCCGAGCTAAATGAGCGAATTGGTCATGAGCGTAAAGTGTTACGGGAATGGTCAGAGTACCAGGCGGCACAATTGAATGTCTGCCCGCGCT
The DNA here is from genome assembly GCF_051707265.1 of Pectobacterium sp. S5. NCBI lineage: Bacteria > Pseudomonadati > Pseudomonadota > Gammaproteobacteria > Enterobacterales > Pectobacteriaceae > Pectobacterium > Pectobacterium sp. S5. The sequence continues at coordinate 264,816 of NZ_JAULSZ010000002.1, read as the reverse complement.
GTAACGGAACGGGGAAAACGCTACGCCCAGCCATTGCTGTGTGTAATGAGTGTGGCGGTAACGGGCATATTGCGGCGACGTTTGAGCATTTGCGTAAATCACTGGCTATCATAGGGGCTGTGATATCTGCCGGTGAATGGCCGGAATATCTGGATCTGGTTAAACGCTGCATGCGCTGGTTGTATGTTGAAGAGTCTCAGGCGGTTAACGCCCTCAGCAATAAAATTCATGACGAAATGGAGACATGACATGGGGATTTATGGTGAAACAGCGGTGGCCGTGGTAACTGCATTCGACAATTTTAATAAACCAGATCCAAAAGAGTGCTGGGAATATTCAATAACACATTTTACGGGCAGCAAAGAAAGCCAAAAAAAGGGCTGCCCCAAATCTGCATTTCTTGGGCTATGTCAGGATGGTTATGTAAAAGGCATTCCGAAAGGAAGTTATTTACCGCCAGACAGCCCAAATAAAGCATACGCTGTAGTCGCTGCTGAACGGTTATTACGTGAACCAACCAGAGAATATTCTAAATCTGATTTATGGAAAAAAGCGACGGAATATTTTGATGAGGCTGCGAAAAATCAAAATGGGCAAATGGATGTTGTTCTGGCATTAAAAGACGCCGGATTACTACAGAAACCCGATTGACCTAATCGCCTATACGCGCTAAATTCGCGAAAGATACCGGAGTATGCCTTAAAAAGCTGCTCCGGTTTTTTATTGGTCAGTCCTCAAGCCTGCATGGTTCGCCCAGCAGGCTTTTTTATTTCCATTTTATCAGGAGCCATGGCAAGGCCGGAGGTGAGTACCCGGTTCGACAAGATGTCTGCAATGCATTCCAGGAGGTGATGCGAACCATCAGTAATAGCGGAATGGTTGAACGTACTGAAAGGCTGGATAGCGCACGAGGTCAGCCCTACAGGTCTACGGTGGTCGAGCTTTCCGCCCGTTCTTTCGAACGCTACGTGCTGGATAAAGTCCACGCGCAGGGTATCAGCAATGATTACCTGGTTAATATCCGAAAGGCTGATGAGCATGCAGCTCCGCAAAGTTATGCTTATCCAACGAATGCGGAATTGGATGGCGGTATTCGCGAGGCGTTCGATAAACTCTTCCGAACGATAAAGACCAGAGAAACTGATAAGGGAACAGCTTTCTACTCCCGCCAAACGCCTCCAAATCTGGGGGCGTTTCTGTTTCTGGTGCTGATATTGGTGGCGGCAACATCATTCACGATGGCAGCTTTAGCCGTGATGGTAGTAAGCCTGATACTGGTATGTTGCGCGACCGCGTACAGCTTGCTGCGGACGGCTTTGTCTCTCACCTGAACGGTGCGGCCAAAATTAAGGTGAAGGCGGTGCAGACGCAGGCCGAAGCTGCTGCGATGATGCCTAACGGCATTCCTGAGGAATTCGGCATAGTTCATGCCATTTACCAGCCGGAGTTGAGCCGTGTGATTGTCATCGCCGATAACATCGCCAACGCTCGTGAACTGCGTGCCAAGTTGCGTCATGAAGTGATTGCGCACCATGGCTTAGCGTCAGTGATTGGCGATGTGGAATACGATCGCATTATGCGTGTGTTACACCAGACGCGGGACAGCCAGAATAAAACCATTCAGGATGTCTGGCGGAAAGTCGAACAATCCTACGGGCAGGAGTCATTAGAAACACAGGCGAATGAGTTTCTGGCGCATATGGCCGAGCGCACAGAGTTAACTAAGCTGGGTGGTGTCTGGGATCGTTTCGTTACGTTGCTGACTACTGCGTTACGCAAAGCGGGCGTGCTGAATCCCATGGATATCACGCCAGTGGAGATCCGCAACATTCTGCGTACAATCACCGGCCGCTTCCAGAAAACGGCGATGTATGCCAACGAACAGCCAGGCGCCCGCGGGTTCGATGACACTTTCTTGCGTACCGATGCGCTGTATTCAAAAGCAGATGATGTTGACCCGTTAAAGCCATTGCCGCAGGAGGCTGAACAGTACCGTGCCGATCTTGACCGAGCTATGCGGTCGCTGAAATCTGGTGATGTGTCGGTGAAATTAGGTAGAACACCGCCAGTGTTAAGGGCACTGGGGGCGCCTAATCTGAATATGTTTATTAACCGTGATACCGTGCGCAAAGCCACCAATGGGGTGAAGCATGATGTGCCTCTATCGGTGATCGAAAATCTTCCTGAACTTATGCACGATCCCATTGCTGTATATCGTTCATCTACCCAAAACGATGCCGTAGTGATTTTACTTGAGGCGCAAGATACAAATGGGGATCCGGTGGTGTCGGCGGTACATATGAATGCAAAACGTGACCGCTTGGAGGTAAATCGGGTTGCGTCAGTTTATGGCGCTATTGGAGGTATGGCGAAAATCCAAGGAATGGAAAACGCTGGGCTGGCACTGTATCGACGAGAAAAACAAAACCCTGAATGGCTTCGTTCCAGAGGGCTCCAATTGCCCAAGGAGAACACCGTTCAGGGTTCTGAACCTATGTCCGGTACGGCCCAAGAGCTTCAATTGCTCAAACGCGGTTCACCGGAGCAAGGTTCAGGGAAAAATATACTCTCTTCCGCTGATATCCGCAAGAACAAGACGCTGTACTCGCGCTCTGGCAATCCAGTAATAGACGCCGAAACCAGCCGAAAAATGGGCTTCAACGTCGAAAAGGGCTGGCTCGATAAAGCCGAAAACTTCTATCAGATAGCTGCCGATAGAGATCGGACGGAGCGGAAGCTGTGGTGGTAAGAAACCTTTCGCAACCTGAACGCCAAAATCGCAGGGCTATCGCTGGCGCTTTTGGCGTTGAGCTGGCATGCATGAATTGGCGATCAGCATGTTCGCTTCCCGAAACCGTTTTCTGTTTGGCTGTAATCGTGAAATGAAGCCATTTTTTGGCAAAGGTGTCGCTTATTACTATCCTGATAGAGGAGTCTTCAACCAAAAGAGGAAAATATCATGAGTAAAGGTGCATCAAGAGGAGCATCGTCAAGTCACCCTCAACAAGGAGGGAACTGGCCTAGCACAACTGGAAATCCATCGGGTGGTAATAGAGGTAATGCTCCTTCATCTTCAGGCGGAAATTCAGGTAAGGCAGGGGGCGTGTCTGGCAAAGCAGGGAAGTAGGAGATATACAACCACGCTACGGCTAGTAGGTTAAATCCACTAGCCGTAGCGTCATTGATTGGACTATTTATTGCGGCAGGACTTCTTCAATTTTAGTAATGTGCGCATCGCCGCTCAGCGATTTATAAATATGAATTTTGACAATTTTTAGTGGTGCCTCTGGTGAGGTTACCGTACCTTTGGTCAGGAACGAGTAGTTCGTGCCTGATACCTCCTGTGTTGCAACAAATAGCGGCGTATAAGCCACGCCCACTAAATGTACGGTAGATTTAAAAAGTGATTTATCAGCATCATTCAAATCACGGAAAGCAGTCCATCCACCAGCAAGTTGATCTGACATTATTTCACCTCATTTAATTTGATTGATAATCTATCGCTGTATTGCCCTGTTAATATATTCACAGGGCAGTGAAATGAGACTAGGTTATTTGGTTTTCTTTGACAAGGAGGATCGCTATTCTCTTTATATGAATAACATGAAAGCATATCAAAAAATAAAATAATAATATTTATTATGTTTTTCAGTGAGTGATGTCTTTAAAGATAAAATTTATAATCATTGAAATAATTATATGTGTGATTATATGTTTTGATATAAATATATAAAAGCTTATGCAACAAGCCATCGACTAATCACGTTACGTTCTGAGCGCGGTTTCTTTTCCCCCTCCTCATGATATTGCCGTCTCAGTGCGGGCCAGCAACCGTCTGATTAGTAAAGTGCTTTAAAATAACAAAATAGGTATTAAACGTAATATATCTCTCGCGCTGTGACAGCTGTCATTGGTTGAGCGGAATTTTCTGCCATGTTCACGAATCAATTTAATAAAGAGGGAGCAATGGAAAAAGAAAACAATGAACGTTTGGGAAATGAACATGTGTCAGAAGACATGAATAAAAAAGAGGAGGCCGTTGATAAAGAAAATCGCGCTGATGACTCAAATAAAAGACGGCCTGGGTGCAATCGCGCGAAGTGTTTTTGCGCACGATAAAGTAAATATCAACATCTAGAAAAGGATACAAGTGATGGGATATACTTATACAATTAGAGATTTAACCACGGGGGCTGAAATTCAGGCTCCTGATGATGTTTACATTTTGGATTCACTTGAAAAGGCTGGTGTTAATTCACCTTATTCATGCCGTGCTGGGTCATGCTCTTCATGTGCTGCTCTACTGATTACCGGTCTCGTTGATCAATCGGATGGTACGTTTCTAAGCGATGGGCAGAAAGTTAGATTTATATTAACCTGTTCAGCATATCCTCAAAGTGACTGTACTATTCGAACAGGGGTAGAAGAGCTCCTGGAAGATGAAGAAAAAGCGCACAAAGTCTTCTTTGAAGACTGGCAGAGGTGGAACTGATTCCGACTTTTTTAAGCTTGGATCTTTAAAATGGCAAAATATGTTCCCTTCATAAAGAAGGGAACATTATCAAAACATGTGGTGTTCCCCAGAACGGCACGCTGCAAAAAATTATGTATATCGACTCTCCCATAAACGCTGCCCAAAACGGGTGTCCAACTTTTTGGGACAGACCATAATGCTTGTGCTTTATCGTTGTCCCACTTCCTATGTAACCCACCATTTCCTTGATCTTTTCCCCGTTTATCCGCATTGAGCCCTGTGTTGTCGGCGCGAGGTGTGATAGATATAGTCTTTGTCTGAAAAGTCTATTCGATAGGTGTTGATGCCAAATGTGGCGTCAGAACCTTCGCTCTACTCGATCCGAGGCCAAAACATGAAATTATTGCCATGGCTATGTACTGCCGCTGCGCTTCTGCTGGCGGGATGCAGTAATCATAGTGAGAACGCTGCCGCTACCCAGCAAAACGCCACGCAAAATGATGACACAAGCACGGTGGTGTTGCTGAAAAGCAGTTCGCCGGTTGACGTCAACTGTACGCTGATTGGTGGAACAATGGCGATTTCCCGGCAGCTTGATGGTGCGAGCGTGGGAGCCTGTCAGTTAGCCAACGGTAAACGCTGTAGCGAACAGTCGCTGATGAATGGAAGTTGCCCGGCAGGGTGAATGTTGCGGCAGTCAGCACTGCCGCAATATACCCGTCATACTTCAAGTTGCATGTGCGTTGGCTGCGTTCAAATACTCGGCCCGTCGTGGGCCTTGCCCTGAAGGGCCGCTGCTAGCAGCGTTCAAATCTGCTCCCGGCAGATTTGTCACCCGAATCACTTACTTGAGTAAGCTCATCGGGACTCCCTCGCTTGCCGCCTGCCTGAAACTCGAATTATTTAGGGTATAGAAGGTCAAGATGTAACCAGATTTGCGCAAGGTGAGTTCTGGCTGATGTCTTTCAAGTTCTGTAGCGTGGTTTGGGAAATGCTGATCAGCGCCTCTTCTGTCAGGAACGCCTGATGTCCGGTAAACAGTACGTTGTGGCACGCGGATAAGCGGCGGAAAATATCGTCCTGAATCACATCGTTGGATTTATCGGCAAAGAAGAGATCGCGCTCGTTTTCATAAACATCCATTCCCAGTGCGCCAATTTTCTGCTGCTTCAACGCGTCGATAGCGGCCTGTGAGTCGATCAGTCCACCACGGCTGGTATTGACGATCATGACGCCGTTTTTCATTTGCGCAAAAGCCGCCTGATTCAGCAGATGATGATTCTCTGGCGTCAGCGGGCAGTGCAGGGAGATGACGTCCGCGTTGGCGTACAGCGTTTTGAGATCGACGTACTCCGCCCCTAATTCCAAGGCCTGCGGGTTCGGATAGGGATCGAAAGCCAGCAACCGCATGCCAAAGCCTTTCAGGATGTGCATCGTGGCGATACCGATTTTTCCTGTGCCGATGATGCCGGCTGTCCGGTTGTGCATATTGAAGCCAATCAATCCTTCCAGAGAGAAGTTTGCATCGCGAGTACGCTGATAGGCGCGGTGAATGCGGCGGTTAAGCGTCAGCATCAGGCCGACGGCGTGTTCGGCGACAGCTTCAGGGGAATACGCGGGAACGCGCACCACGCTAATACCCAGTTCCTTAGCGGCTTCCAAATCGACATTGTTAAAGCCCGCACAGCGCAGCGCCAGCGTTTTAATGCCCAATGCAGCCAGTTCAGTCAACACCTCGCGGCTACCGTCATCGTTCACAAAGATGCAGACGGCCTGACAGCCCGCGGCGGTTTTCGCGGTTCGCGATGTCAGCATGAAATCAAAAAACTCCAGCTCATAGCCAAACTGCTGATTGACCTGCTCCAGATATTTACGGTCATACTGCTTAGTGCTGTAAATTGCCAGTTTCATTGATAGTTTCTCCGAAAAATCCTTAGGTTAAGCTATCAGAAAATCGGGCGGTGACAAACCGTTACCTGACTGACAGTAACGGTTTGAAATTGAGAGGCAATAATAGCGTAGACCGATTTTAGCGAGACGTACTGAAAACCGACACGGCTTCGGACATCGTGGAGATCTGCTGTTCCAGGCTGTTAATGGCAGAACTGGAATGTGTCGCCAAAATGGTGTTCTGACGCGTCAATTCATCAATGTTGTTCACCGCCGAGTTAATCTGCCCCAGCCCTTGCGATTGTTCTTGTGTCGCTAGGCTGATTTGATTCACAAGCTGCGTAACCTGCTGCACCTGAGTCAATATATTGTGCATCGACTGGCTAGTGTGGTTGACCAATTTATCGCTGGTGTGAATGTTCGCGATTGTGGTGTCGATAATCGCCGCGATGTCTTTGGCGGCAGCGGCGCTACGCTGTGCCAGAATACGGACTTCCCCCGCAACCACGGCGAAACTTTTGCCCTGTTCTCCGGCGTGAGCGGCTTCTACTGCCGCATTGAGCGCCAGAATGTTGGTCTGGAACGCCAGATTATCCAACACGCTGATGATGTCGGTGATCTCTTTGCTGGAACGGGTCATGATCGCCATGGTATCCGTTACTTGATTAACCGCTTTCTCACCCGCATCGACGGCCTGATTGGCATCGTTCGCACAGCGTGTCGCCAACTGCGAAGCCGAGGCGTTGCTTTGGATCGTCGCTGTCAGTTCTTCCATTGATGATGCGGTGGATTGCAAACTTTGCGCGGTATCTTCACAGCGCTGGCTTAGCGTGTAATTCCCGGAAGCAATTTCGCCGCAGGCGTGGCGCAGTTCGGCCAGCTTGCCGTTGACATCATCGACAAACGTACGGAAATTCATGCCGGATTGATTGACGGCGCGTAATAACATGCCAACTTCATCCACGCGATTAAGTTGAAACGAGTTATCCGCCTGCCCGGATGCGGAATTAATCGCTTGGCGTAGAATCTTTTCCAGTGGTTTTGCCAGATGTTGAACTAATAGTTCACTGGTTATTACCGCGCCAGCGAGTAGCGCCAAAACAAAAATTAATAGCGGTGTGGTGAGTGGGAGGGTAGCCAGTAAGAAAAGTAGCGCGAATAGCATGAAAAGGAATACGTAGCTTCTTATCCGCCAACGTACGGGAATAACGTTAAATAAGCTAAGAAGTTTTAGCGGTCCTTTATAAATCAGCAATCCCTGAAAGAGTCGGCGGTTCTTTAATTTATTCTCATTCATTTGATGGTAAAGCGCTTCAGTTTGCCGAATTTCTTCCTGTGAAACTCGGGTTCGTACCGACATATATCCTGTTATTTTTCCTTCTTTCATTAGCGGTGTCGTACTGGCTTTTACCCAGTAATAATCGCCATTCTTGCGGCGGTTCTTGACGACGGCCGTCCAGATTTTACCTGCCTTCAGCGTCGCCCACATGTCGGCAAACGCCTGCGGGGGCATGTCTGGGTGGCGCACGATATTGTGAGGTTGGTGGAGGATTTCCTCAAAGTCGTAACCACTGGCATCAATAAAATCGTCATTGGCATAAGTGATATGGCTATCGGTGGTGGTAACCGACATCAGTTTGGCTTTTTCATCTAATAAATACTGAATATCACTGACCGGAAAATTCTTACGCATTTATTGATCCTTTTAGTATAAGCAAGCATAAACGTAATTTTTTTAGATCCATTAACTAACGGAAAGCGATGGGTGCTATTTAATTAACGGCAATCTTCACGAAATACTTAGCGAGTAGACTTATATATTCTTACTAGTTTCGCCCGTTATTTTTTCTTTATGAAATCGTTATTTTTGTTTAGAAAAGTCGTTGCCTAACCCAACTCGCTACCAGAGCACGCGCCGCTGACCAAAAGCATTCATTTGTTAAGTATATTATGACTCTGCGAATTTGCACTGTGGCCAACGCATGTTAAAGAAAGGGAAAATGATGAAGAAACAGGGCGACGGACGCCCTGATGTGAGCGCCCGTGAGAATAAGATTAGCTAGCGGGAAAGGCTGAAGACAGAGGCGGCCTGCACCATGCTTGATATCTGCTGTTGCAGGTGATCGGTGGCCGAATGCGACTGACTGGCTAACGCGGTATTCTGATGCGTGAGTTCATCGATGCGGTTTACCGCTTCATTAATTTGATCTAGCCCCTGAGATTGTTCCTGCGTTGCGAGGCTGATCTCATTCATCAAATTGGTGACGTGTTGAACCTGCAACAGAATATTGCTCATCGATTTATGCGTGTGCGAAACCTGCTGTTCACCAGTACGAATACTATTCAGCGTTTCGTCAATGATGGTCGAGATATCGCTGGAGGAAGAAGCGCTACGCTGTGCCAACGAACGCACTTCACTGGCGACCACCGCAAAGCTCTTACCCTGTTCTCCGGCATGAGCAGCTTCAACAGCAGCGTTCACGGCCAGAATATTGGTCTGGAACGCGAGATTATCCATCACGCTGACGATATCCGTAATCCGTTCGCTGGAACGGGTGATCGTCTCCATCGTATCGGAGACCTGGCTGACAGCCTGCTCACCAGAGTTCACCGCCTGATTCACATCCTGCGTATAGAGTGAGGCCTGAAGTGAGGCTTCCGCATTACTTTTTATTGTTGCAGTCAGCTGTTCCACGGAGGCGGCGGTTTGTTGCAGGCTTTCTTCCGTTTCCTCGCAGCACTGTGCCAACGTATGGTTGCCTTGCGCGATTTCATTACAGGCGTTTTTCAGCTCGCTCAGATTGGTGTTCACATCGTCCACGAAGGTGCGGAAATTCATACCGGACTGGTTTACCGCGCGCATTAACATACCAATTTCATCCACGCGATTAAGCTGCGTCAGGTTGTCTGCCTGTCCGGCGGCGGAACGCATGGCCTGAGCCAGAATTTGCTCGATAGGACGGGCAACATGGTGCACCAGAAGTTCGCCACTGACAAAACAGCAGGCAATAAGCAGCGGGAAGAGGACGGAAGCCAATGCGGTTCCCGCCAGCAGGGAATAGGCGGCGATGAGCGGAAGCAGGCTAAAGAGCAGAAAATAGCTGCGGATGCGCCAGCGTAACGGCATGGTTTTAAAAAGACTCAGGATGCGCAATGGCCCGGTATAAATCAGCAGGCCATGATGGAAGGTGCGATATTTCAGTTTACCTTCGTTTGCACTGGCATAGAGCGCCTCGGCCTGACGAATCTCTTCGGGTGAAGCAACGGTCCGCACAGACATATAACCCGCAATTTCACCGCCTTTTCTCAGCGGCGTGGTGCTGGATTTTACCCAGTAATGGTCGCCATTTTTGCACCGATTTTTCACAATTCCCGTCCAGATATTGCCCGCGCGCAGCGTTTTCCACATATCCGCGAAGGCGGCTGGTGGCATATCCGGGTGTCGGATAAGATTATGGGGCTGCCCCATCAGCTCATCAGTGGTATAGCCACTGACATCAATAAAATCTTTGTTCGCGTAGGTAATATGACTTTCTGGCGTGGTGACCGACATGAGTCTGGTTTTTTCAGAAAGAGGGAGCTGGCGATCGGTTACAGGGGTGTTATTACGCATAAAGCAGTCCTTGATATGCTGTGTCCGAATACTGATTTAACATGAGGCATACCCACGACAATGAATCAGCGGATAGCGGTAATGGTTCAGGTTGCTCATTGCTTTTTTAAGGCGATGCGGGCAGAAGGAGATAATCCTGATATCCACCCGTAAACGCTTTGTTCATGATGAGATAACGTGATTCATTACAAAATATAACCTCACTTAAACATTTTACCACGAAAGGGTAATGAGTAAGTACGCACAATAGTGGTAAATGTGAGTTGGATAGGATTGTTTGTTAACAAAAAGAGCGATTTGTGAATGAATAATCGGCAGAGTCATACAGGACGAATTTTACCGCTATTGAACAGGATGCTTAACTCGCGCCAATGATTAAAAAACGTGCACTTTCAGTTGCTTTCCTGCTCGCCGCCTTGCTGTTTCTTTCCTGGCGAGCACTGCCGCAGTGGCTACCGCGCCTTGCCAACATCTGGCTCCCGACGGAGATGTCTTTGACCGTGAATGGGACGCCTGGCTGGCAGGGCAGTGGGCTGCATAGCGCGGGGTTCAGTCTTATGGCCGGGGAGTGCACGCTCGTTGACGTACGGAATATGACGCTGCGTTGGCAGAGCTGGCGATGGCATGTCGATATTGATGCCGTGACGTTAAACAGCGACTGCCTACAGTATGTGCCAGCAAGTAGCAGCACCGAGCCAGCGGCGCAGTTGGCGCAATGGCAGCAGCAATTGCCTGCTGCCGATATTGATGTGAAGGCGTTTACGCTACAGCCCTGGCAGGATTACGCCGGACAGGTGCAACTCAGCAGCGACGGCAAGCGGCGACAAACGCTGGACTATCAGGGCGATCAACTGGCGTTTAAGGCAGAACTGAACGATAAACGTCTGACCCTGCATGAGAGCATAATCGCAACGCCAGCGGGGTTCGCGCGCCTGCTAGTCAGTGGTGAGATGGAACTGGCCGATACGCTGGATGCCGCACCGGTGCAGGGGCGGCTCACCGGAAAACTGGATTCAGGGCAAACGCCGGATCCGCTTTCGCTCCTGCTGGATTGGCATCATCAAGCGGGTGAGCTGGTACTGAATGCGGCGAATGATGAGACACCGCTGATATCGCTGCCGTGGCAACTGACGGATGAGGTGATTCAGGTGACTAACGGCGTCTGGCGCTGGCCTTATGCCGATCAGCCCCTCTCCGGACAGATAGCCATGACATTACAGCACTGGCGACAAGGGCTGGATGCCACCACGATTAATGCGCGGTTGAACATGCTGACCCAAGGGCATAATGGCAAGGCGAACGCCGTGTTGGTGCTGGGACCGGGCAATATTGGCCTGCTTAACAGCGAATTACGCTTTCAGCTTACCGGGCAGGCAAACTTACCCGCACTCTCCCTGACGGCGACGCTGCCGGGGGTGTTGCAGGGCTCTATTCTCAATCCCGAACTCTCTCTTTTACCCGGGGCGCTGCTGCGTGCCTGGGGAACGCCTGCGCCGCAAATTTATCTTGAAGAAGCACGCTGGCCGCTGGCGGGCGTCCGAGTCAGTGCAACGGGTGTGAATGGGCGACTACAGGCGATTGTGAAAGCGCGGGAAGCATACTGGGGGCGTTTCAGTTTGCACCTTGACGGTCAGGCACAGGATTTCTGGCCGGATCAAGGGCAGTGGCAATGGCGTTATTGGGGCAATGGCCAGCTACCGCCGCTGAAAGGTCAGTGGGACGTAGCCGGTCGAGGCCAGTGGCAGGATACCCTGATAGAAGTCACCCAGCTGTCGAGCGGCCTCGATCAGTTGGGCTATGGCATTGTGACGGTACACCAGCCCCGCCTGACGATCACTGAGCCGATCCGGTGGCAGCGTGCTCGTTCCGGTGAACATTTTCAAGGCGCGCTGCAACTGGCTTCCGAACGGGCACACTTCAGCAACGGGGGCTACTTGCCGCCTTCGTTGCTAACGCTGGCGATGCAGGGGCGTAGCCCGGATGATTTCCAGCTACAGGGGCAGTTACAGGCTGAAGATATCGGGCCGGTCAGGCTGCGTGGCCGCTGGGATGGGGAGCGACTGCGCGGGGGCGCGTGGTGGCCGACACAGCCGCTTAAGGTGTTTCAGCCTCTGCTTTCTCCGCTACTAAAAATGAACATTCGTGCCGGACAATTTTACGCGCAGGCGGCATTCTCCGCCGCACGTAAAGAAGGATTCAGTGCGGGCGGACACTGGGTGGTGAAAAATGGCGGACTATGGCTACAGGATGGTGAGGTGAGCGGCGTCAACTTTGTCCTGCCTTACCGTCTGAAAGATCAGCGTTGGCAACTGGGCGTCAAGCAGCCCGTCGCGCTGCGAATTGACGTGCTGGACAACCTGTTTCGGATGAGCAATATCCGCGTCGATCTCCAGGGATTTTACCCGTACAGTGAGCGACAGCCGCTGGTTATGTCTCAGGCCGATATGGATGTATTGGATGGGCATATTGGTCTGTCTACGCTACGCTGGCCACAGCGGGAACCCGCGCTATTCACCGTTAAGAGTGTGGATCTTAGCGAACTCATGACGGTGCTGAAGCAAAAGCAGTTTGCCCTGTCCGGGCGCGTGAGCGGCACGCTTCCGCTGAATTTTAATCACCCGACCACGCTGATTGAAGGCGGACGGATTACCAATGATGGTTTTCTGACGCTGCGGCTGGATAACCAACTGGCCGATGAGTTAGCGAGTAAAAATCTGGCAGGCGGGGCGGCGATTGGCTGGCTGCGCTATCTGGAGATTGGGCGTTCCTATGCCACGCTTGACCTGACTAATCAGGGCGAGCTGACATTAACGTCGCAGGTGCAGGGGAAAAACCCGCAGCTCAGTGCGAAACGCCAGGTGATTCTTAACTATCGCCATCAGGAGAATATCTTCCAGCTATGGCGCAGCTTGCGTTTTGGCGATAACTTGCGGGATACGCTGGAGCAGCAGGCCAATGAATAAATTCAAGGTAGAACAATGAACAAGTGCGAGACATTGCTGGCGGTAGGTTGCACGGCCGCGTTCCTGACGGGATGCGTGCCGCGTATCGAAGTGGCTGCGCCCAAAGAGCCGATCACCATCAATATGAACGTGAAGATCGAGCATGAGATTCACATCAAAGCGGATAAAGAGGCGACGCAATTGCTGCAAAGGTCGGACAATGCGGCTGGCGATGAGATAAAGAAAAGCGCGCCGGAAGGCGCGCAATAATTAAACCAAGTCAATCAATGGCAAGGTCGGTAACACTTATTCGTATGAACAAGGATTCTTTATGCGGTGACCAGCTGAGACAGCTGAGTTTTCGCCGCGTCGGTGGCTTTCTGTGCCACATCCGGGCCGTAGCCGTAGCCTTCAGCGAACACAAACTCAAGGTCGGTCAGGCCGAGGAAGCCCAGGAAGACGCGCAGGTACGGTTCCAGCAGATCGGTTGGCGTGCCTTTATGAATGCCGCCACGGCTGGTTAATACGATAGCGCGTTTACCTTTCACCAGACCTTCCGGGCCTTGCTCGGTGTAGCGGAACGTCACACCAGCACGGGCAACCAGGTCAAAGTAGTTCTTCAACTGGGTAGGAATGTTGAAGTTATACATTGGTGCGGCGATCACGATAATGTCATGTGCTTGCAGTTCGGCGATCAGATCGTCGGACAGTGTCAGGGCTTCTTGTTGACGTGGGGTCAGGGCAGCATCGGAAGGACGCAGTGCGCCGACTAATTCGCCATCAAGAACCGGAATCGGTTGAGCTGCCAGGTCGCGGACGGTGATACTGTCGCTTGGATGTGCAGACTGCCACTCGGCGGTGAAGTGGTCGGCCAGTTGGTTTGACTGAGAATAACCTGCCAGAATGCTTGATTTCAGAACCAATACTTTGCTCATTGCCAATTCCTTTAGTGATTAGAAGTGGGCGACAACATAACGCCCCTTGATGCGTCACATCTTATGCGGTGATCTGCAAAGAGAAAAGTGCAAATATTCGAGGTCTTTATTCGATTTTCTTGAATAAGACAAAATGGCTCTATTAGAGCCGTTTATGACAATGTGCTACTATCCACGGCTTAAAAATTTCGTGCCTTGAAAGTAGATTAGGCTCCATCGAGCCAGATTCGGCGGCGAGCATCGCCCCGGCAGAGACAAGAATTAGAGAAAACGATTAAGGAAGAGCAACGTGAAATCACCTCTCAGTGCATTATCTACGCAGTTAAGTGAGCTAATGCTTCGCGATCGGCAACGTCTGCGCCGCCGTTTACAAGGTGCGGCGAAGGTCAGCAGCCCGCAGGCTCAGGCGGCGATCGCTCAGGAAATAGAGGGGGAAATCGCTGCCGCGCGCCAGAAAGTCGAGAACCGACGGGCGAGTTGTCCGACGATTCACTATCCTGAACAGCTACCCGTTAGCCAGAAAAAAGACGAGATACTGGATGCGCTGCGTCATCATCAGGTGATTATCGTCGCGGGTGAGACGGGATCGGGTAAAACCACGCAGTTGCCGAAAATCTGTCTCGAACTGGGGCGCGGGGTGCACGGTCTGATTGGTCACACGCAGCCGCGTCGTCTGGCTGCCAGAACCGTTGCTGACCGCATTGCTGCCGAGCTGGAAACGCCGCTGGGTGGCAGTGTCGGTTATAAAGTCCGTTTTAACGATCAGGTGGGTGACAATACGCTGGTCAAACTGATGACCGACGGTATTCTGCTGGCGGAAATTCAGCAGGATCGCCTGTTGATGCAGTACGACACGCTGATCATCGATGAAGCGCACGAACGCAGCCTGAATATCGATTTTATCATGGGCTATTTGTGCCAGCTGTTGCCAAAACGTCCTGATTTAAAAGTAATTATCACATCGGCGACCATCGATCCGCAGCGTTTCTCTCGCCATTTTAATAATGCGCCAATCATTGAGGTGTCCGGCCGGACCTATCCGGTGGACGTGCGCTATCGTCCCGTGGTGGAAGACGCTGATGACAGCGAGCGCGATCAGCTACAGGCGATTTTTGATGCAGTCGATGAACTGACGCGCGAAGGGCCGGGGGATATTCTGGTCTTCATGAGCGGTGAACGTGAAATTCGCGATACGGCAGAGGCGCTGACCCGTCTGGACTTGCCGCATACCGAGATCCTCCCGCTGTACGCGCGCCTGTCGAATCAGGAACAGAACCGCGTCTTTCAGTCACATCACGGCCGCCGTATCGTGCTGGCGACCAACGTAGCGGAAACCTCGCTCACCGTGCCGGGGATTCGCTATGTCATCGATCCGGGCACCGCGCGCATCAGCCGCTACAGTTTCCGCACCAAGGTACAGCGCCTGCCGATTGAACCTGTCTCGCAGGCGTCGGCGAATCAGCGTAAAGGACGCTGTGGACGTGTCGCCGCTGGGGTGTGTATCCGTCTCTATTCCGAACAGGATTTCCTGTCGCGGCCTGAATTTACCGATCCCGAAATTCTTCGCACCAATCTGGCTTCCGTTATTTTGCAAATGACGTCATTGGGACTCGGCGATATTGCCGCGTTCCCGTTTGTTGAAGCGCCGGATAAACGCAATATTCAGGATGGCGTGCGGTTGCTGGAGGAATTAGGTGCGATTAATCTGGCAGAGAACGGGCATTACCGCCTGACGCCGCAGGGGCAACAGCTGGCGCAATTGCCGATCGATCCACGTTTGGCGCGAATGGTGCTGGAAGCGCGTAAGACCGGCTGTGTGCGTGAAGTGATGATCATCACCGCGGCGCTGTCGATTCAGGATCCGCGCGAAAGACCGATGGATAAGAAGCAGGCATCGGATGAGAAACACCGCCGTTTTGCCGATAAAGACTCCGATTTTCTGGCTTTCGTCAATCTGTGGGATTATCTGCGTGACCAGCAAAAAGCGCTGTCTTCCAGCCAGTTCCGCCGCCAGTGCCGCATGGATTTCCTTAACTACCTGCGCGTGCGTGAATGGCAGGATATCTACACGCAGCTGCGTCAGGTCGTGAAAGAACTGGGGCTGCCGGTCAACAGCGAGCCCGCCGATTACCTGAGTATTCACTGCGCGCTGCTTACCGGTTTGTTGTCGCATGTCGGGCAGAAAGATATTGAGAAACAGGAGTTCAGCGGTGCGCGTAACGCACGGTTTGCGATTTTTCCTGGCTCCGGGTTATTCAAAAAACCGCCTAAGTGGACGATGGTCGCTGAACTGGTGGAAACCAGCCGCCTGTGGGGTCGTATTGCCGCGCGTATTGAGCCCGAATGGATCGAGCCGCTGGCCCAGCATCTGATTAAACGGAGCTACAGCGATCCTCACTGGGAGAAAGCGCAGGGCACGGTGATGGCGCAGGAGAAGGTGACACTCTTCGGGCTGCCGATTGTCGCGGCGCGCAAGGTGAACTACAGCCAAATCGATCCGACGCTGTCGCGTGAAATGTTCATTCGCCACGCGCTGGTGGAAGGTGACTGGCAAACGCATCACGCCTTTTTCCGCGCCAACCTCAAATTGCTGGCGGAAGTGGAAGATCTCGAGCATAAATCGCGCCGCCGCGACATTCTGGTGGATGACGAAACGCTGTTTGCTTTCTATGACCAGCGGTTGCCGCACGATGTTGTGTCGTCACGCCATTTTGACACATGGTGGAAAGCCGCCAGCCGGGATAATGCCGACCTGCTTAATTTTGAAAAGAGCATGTTGATTAAAGACGGCGCGGAGAAGGTGAGCGCGCTGGATTATCCGAACTTCTGGCATCAGGGCAGCCTGAAATTGCGGCTGTCCTATCAGTTTGAACCGGGCGCGGACGCCGATGGCGTCACGGTACATATTCCGCTGCCTATTCTCAATCAGGTGCGTGAAGAAGGTTTTGAGTGGCAGATTCCCGGCGTGCGCCGCGAACTGACGATCGCGCTGATTAAGTCATTGCCTAAGCCGTTACGTCGTAACTTCGTCCCCGCGCCGAACTATGCCGAAGCGTTTCTGGCTCGTACCACGCCATTAGAGAAAGGGCTATTGGATGCGCTGGAGCGTGAACTGCGGCTGATGACGGGCGTCACGGTACCACGCGAGGCATGGCAGTGGGATCAGGTGCCCGATCATCTGAAAATCACGTTCCGCGTTATTGATGAGAAGAATCGGACGCAGCGGGAAGGCAAAGACCTGAATGCGCTGAAAGGTCAGCTCAAGGATAAAGTGCAGCAAACGCTGTCATCCGTAGTGGATGACGGGCTGGAGCAGCGCGGTCTGCACGTCTGGAGCTTCGGTTCGCTGCCGGATTGCTATGAGCAGAAGCGTGGCGGCTACTCGGTTAAAGCCTATCCGGCATTGGTGGATGAAAAGGATAGCGTGGCGATTCGTCTGTTTGACACGCCGCACCAACAGCAGCAGGTCATGCGGCAAGGGCTGCGCCGTCTGTTACTGCTGAACATTCCGTCGCCGATTAAATATCTGCATGAAAAGCTGCCGAACAAGGCGAAACTCGGCCTCTATTTCAACCCGTACGGCAAAGTGTTGGATCTCATCGACGACTGCATCGCTTGCGCGGTGGATAAGCTGATTGAATCATCCGGTGGCCCGGTCTGGCAGGAAGAGGCCTTCCAGCAACTGCATGAAAAAGTGCGTGCGGAGCTGAACGATACGGTGGTTGAGATCGCCAAACAGGTTGAGCAAATCCTGACCGCGGTCTTCACCATTAACAAGCGTCTGAAAGGGCGTGTCGATATGGCGATGGCGCTGGCGTTAAGCGATATCAAGAGCCAGATGACCGGTCTGGTGTTCCGTGGTTTTGTGACCGCAAACGGCTGGCAGCGTCTGCCGGACGTGCTGCGTTATCTGCAAGCGATAGAGCGGCGTCTGGAGAAACTGGCGCAGGATGTCCACCGTGATCGAGCGCAGATGCTGAAAGTGGAGCACGTTCAACAGGCGTGGCAACAGTGGTGGAATAAACTGCCTGCGGAGCGACGTGACGACGACGATGTGAAAGCGGTGCGCTGGATGCTTGAAGAGCTGCGCGTCAGCTACTTTGCTCAGCAGCTAGGAACGCCGTTCCCGATCTCGGATAAGCGCGTATTGCAGGCGATGGAGCAGGTAGAAGGGTAATTCCCTTGGTATCACATCAGGTCGGCAAGGGCTGCTTTTTGATCTCAAGGTAAGCCGACCTGATGGCTTCTTCACCATACTGCTGTTCCAGACGTTTTATGATGAAATGACCTTTCGCCATGTTTTGGTAGTGGTGAATAAACAGCGTATTAATGGCCGCACCGCTGGCAGCCCCAATCACCGGAACAATCTGTGCGGCCATTTTCTCCGTCATGGTTACGCCCAGTCTGGTGGCGACCGCATCAATCAATTTTGCCAGCGTTTTTCCTGCCTGTGAGGTGCTCATTCGGGCAGACGCTTTCCCTGCGCTTTTCTTGCCAGCAATGCCGATTAATTCGCGGCTGGCATGTCGGGTGATATCGGCCAGAACGGCGCGTGACGTGTAATAAGCAGAATCGGCAGCGTCGTCGCTTTCTTGTGTTCCACCGAGCGCGAAAACCTCCACACAGGCGGCTTTGACGGAAAAATCAGTGAGGGAGAAACCTTCGCTGCGGGCAATATCCGCCACGGAACGCATCATGATGGTGGTGCTGATAGGCAGTTCAACCAGCAGACCCGCCGCGCCAAAAAAACCGCTAACTGCACCGGAAGCGGCGACGGCCAGCTTGTGTGTTTTTGGTGATGCTACGCGATCAGGCGCATCCTCTAGCGTATAGAGTGCGGCGTCTACCGCTTTGTAGAGCGCGGAATGAACCACATCCTGTATTTTGTTTTTCACCAGGACGGGTAATTTCGACAGGCTCCATTCAATCGGTTTTCCAACCAGATTCGCCGCCTGTATGGTAAAAGAGGGGGCTTCTAGCAGCGCCATGGCCTGTCTGATGGCGAGCGCATCCTGCTGAGTAAGAAGAGTCATGCGCGTTCTCCGTACCGTTGGTTGAATTGCTGCCTGACGGGATTGTTATGCAGACGTTTGTGACGAGCGCGCCGCTAACCAGGCGGTAAAAGCCTCGGGTGGGATAGGTCGGGAGAAATAGTAACCCTGTACTTCATCACACCCAAAATGAGCCAGGTATTCGAGCGTTTCCTTATTTTCTACGCCTTCCGCCAGCACAATGTAATTCAATTTGTGCAGCATGCTGATAACGGATTGCACAATGACGCGGCTTTTGCGGTCGGTTTTTATATCTTTAATCAGCGATTTATCCAGCTTTATCACCGTAGAGGGAATATTGCGCAGATAGCTCAAGTTGCTATATCCCGTGCCGAAATCATCAAGCGCGATAGTAAATCCGAGCTGTTGCAGCGTTTGGATGGTGGCGAGCGTTTCGGTGCTTTCGATGATTTTCTGCGTCTCGACACACTCAATGTCAATGTCCTGAGGGGTGAGGCCGTGGTTCTCCAGAATGGTGATGAGGCGTGGGATAAAGTCATTCTCGGAAAAATTTCTGGCAGAAACGTTAATCGACACGGGAAAATTCAACCCCTCCTGACGCCACTGCTTTACTTGGCATGCCGCTTCTCGGGTGACCCAGTCCGTTAACGGACGCATCAGCGTCGTACCTTCCGCGAGCGGAATAAACTGGTCGGGATAAATCTCACCTAACTCAGGGTGACGCCAGCGAATCAGCGCTTCAGCACCAATGACAGTGTTGGTCTTGATGTTTAATTTCGGCTGATAAACCAAATAGAGACCCTGCTTCTTGTTCTGTAGCACATCGGCCAGCTCATTGAGCAAGGTAAAGGCGATTTGCTGCGCTTTATCGGCCTCTGGGTCGTAGGCAAACTGGTGAATATTCTTGGTGATGGCAGTGCGCAGTGCACTCATTGATTCACGCAAGATTTGCTGCGGCTCTTTGGCCGGAATCTGGAATTCGGTGTAGCCAACAAAAAGTTCCAGTTTGAGCGGAATATGGCTGGCGATACTTTCATGGATCCGCTCAGCACAGGCGTCGAGTTCCGCCAGAACTTGATCTTTCCTATCGGCCTTCACCAGTAGCGCGAAACGGCCTACGGCGGCAGAGTACAAATTGTCTGATGAATTTAAGCTAAGACGTAAAAAGACCCCGATATCTTTTAGCAGGCCTTCTACGGTCGGCATACCCAGCGCACATCCCATTTCATAGGCGTAAGAAATGTCGATGGTATCAATCAGAATAAGCAGGTAGGGCTCGTGAATGTCGGTAATGTGGCTAATGTCGTCAATCAGGCGCTGGCGATTGGGCAACAGCGTGACGGCATCAATCAGCCCAATCGCGTTGCGATATTCCATTAACACCATCGCAATGGTCGCTAAATCATGCAGGAGCCGCAGTTGGACCTTGCTGAAGGTGCGTGGGACATAATCGATGACGCTGAACGTACCGATGGAATAGCCGTCTTTGGTTTTCAGCGGTACCCCAGCGTAAAAACGGATAAAAGGTTCGCCGGTTACGTAAGGACTATCTTTAAAACGGTCGTCCTGAGTGGCATCGGGGCAGATAAAGGATTGACCCGTTTGTACGGTAAAATGGTCGAAGGAACCGATTTTATCCATATCATCCAAAGGAAAATGGGTCTTCGCTTTAACATGCAGAGATTTGGAACCAGTTAGCGTCACGAGAGCCGTCGGGGTTTCAAGGAGTTGGCAGGCCAGTTTCGTGAGTTTGTGAAGAATATCGTCTTGAGATATATCGGTTTTCTGTAATTCGTCGAGAGTCTGCATGCGTTTTTTTTCGTCATGGCTCAAATGTTTTAACATGTAGACTCTTCCTTTCCGCAATAATAATCGCGACAACATCAATTTAATTTAACGGCGACACAATAACATAGAGGCTAAAAATTGAGGTAACTTATTATATCGCCTTTATCTTTCCGTTAAGGTTCGGACGTTTTTTTGTCTTAAATCATGTTTTCGGTTTTCAGTGTGCTGTATGGATTTATGATATTTCCCAGTAAGTTACAAGTAGAGGTAAACGGTCTGGCTGAGAAAGTACTCTGCAAATAAAGGGGGAATCCAATTATAAAAAATGGTCGCTTCCATAAGATAAAAATAGCATCCTGATAATTGTTATACCCATTGTAGGGTGACAATATGGATGATTAACCTATCTCTCTGATAAGAATAGAACAGATATTTTTTTATACCATGAAATTGGCGGAAAACGATGAGGTCAGGCGGTATCCTGAATAATGATTTCCGCCTGACGGTGAGGTTCTGTGGGGCGTTAGCGTTACTTTGTTGCCTGCTGTTTTGCCAACGCTTCTAACTGCTGACGAATGGCGGTAACGGAAACGGCGCGATTATCGGCTCTATCGCGTTCACTGGCATCGGGCGCGGAGCTTTGGATGCCCATAAGCACCCAGCCTGCTGCTGAATTCAGCATCAGCGGGGATCCGCTATCGCCAGGCAGCGTGTCGCACTGGTGCGACATAACGGCGGTGTGAACCCAGCCGGTGATCAAACAGTTTTGATGGCGATAAAGCGTTTCCTGATGATCCTCTGGGTAACCGGCCTGCGTGACGCGCTGACCGTTGTCCTTCAAAGCCTGCATCAATTCCTGGCGGCTGCCTTGCCAGAGCGGGAGCGGACGAATGTCCGGTGGCGTTTGCTTTAGCCGAATCAGCGCATAATCCAGCGGTGCAGCTGAAGGCGGAACGATCCACCCCTCGCCGTCGGCTTTCAGTTTTTTGGCGAGCGTTTTATTCGCCAGCACTTCAATTTCCGTTGTTTCATACCGCCAGCCATTTTCTGTCGCCAGAAAGCGCAGCGCGACGGGTTTATCCATCTCACCTTTCGGTGGTGTAACCACGCAGTGCCCGGCTGTCAGCGCCAGATGCGGGGAAATCAGCGTTGCGGTACAGAGGTTGCCGCTGGCGGTTTCCAATTGCCCAATCGCTTGCCACGGCCAGACCGCCGTGTCGGGAACGCTATCCCGATCGTCATGGTTGAAAAATAAGATTTGTTGCTGCTTCTGCGCGGCGGTGTCCGTCGGTGAGGATTCAGCCCAACTGAGCGGGGCGATAAATGATAATGAACATAACAACCAGGCTGATATGCGCATGCAGTGAATAAACCTTATGAGAGAAGTCATCTTGAGGCGCTAAATATAGCGCGTTGAATTAACTATAGATGTATTTGTTGGTGAGGGACTGAGAATTAAAATGTTATCGAGTGTAAAAGGCGTCGGATAACATCACTGCGCTTATTTCATCATAATACCTCTATGCTCAAAACGCGGCGCCACGATCTGAAGTGGCGTCGCGTTTTTACATCAACAGTACAGCGAATGACATCCGTTTTATTCGTAGCTGACGATCACGACACGCGCATCTGAACTTAACGTTTTCGAACTCACCGAGCCGATGCCTTGCGGCAAAACAGCGTGTTGCGAGCTGTTTTTCATGTGTAGCGTTTGTATTTCACCTTGTCGTTCACAGCTGACGGTCACATTATTTGAGCGTGTTGTCACATCACAGACCGGTTCGACGATGGCACCCGAAAAGCGGATGATACCGGACGATGAAGAAGAAGAGGCGAAGGTATACGATGTCGCAGCCAGCGTGCTCAGCAATAGGGCAGATATTTGCAGGGTTCTTTTCATTATACAGTTCTCGGTATTGCCCGGAGTGTAATGATATAAACGGCGCTGAGTGATAAAACTTTACTGCTCTACACTCTTTATTTGGCTAGTGGTCTGCATTTTTGACGTTTACGGTTTTTAACGTTCAATAACCTCATGATTAATAGCGGTGCGATTAATCACGGCGTGATGCAAGCCCTGTGACTAGAGAAAAAAACTCAGGGTGACAATGCCACAGAGCAGAACGAGGGATAACATAATTTCAAATGAGTAACGCCGCATCATTCTCTCGTCCCCCCATGAAATAAACACCCGGTAAACCGGGTGTTTAATGATTGTTCTACGGCAAGCTCTTAGCGATAGATTTCAAATAGGGCTAACCGAAAGTGACGCCTTCCCCGTAGGGAAGGCGTGGTGCTTACCGATTACGCTGCTGGCGTAGTGGTCGCTGGTTTTGCCGTTTTGGCTTTCTTCACGTGTTTCTTGGCAGCCTGCGCTTTCTGAGCAGGGGCTGGTTTAGCTTTCTTTACGTGTTTTTTAGCAGCCTGCGCTTTCTGGGCAGGAGCAGGTTTGGCTTTCTTCACGTGTTTCTTGGCAGCCTGTGCTTTCTGAGCAGGGGCTGGCTTGGCTTTCTTCACGTGTTTTTTAGCGGCCTGCGCTTTCTGGGCAGGAGCTGGTTGGACTTTCTTCACCTGTTTTTTATGGTGAGCGGCTTTAGCCGGAGCAGACGTGGTCGCCGTAGGCTGAGCTGGTGCGCTGGTTACGGTATCCGCGGCAAACGCTACAGAGGACAGACCCAGTGCCGCACCTGCGATCATAACTAATACTTTATTCATCTTCATTTCCTCGTTATCTCATTCACGTTTCGTAGCCCTCAGTTGGGCCGGTAGAGAGAGAATAGGAGAAACAGCGGACGGCTTCAGTGAGTGATTGGTTTCGGCGTGTAACCTAATGTACAAGCCAGAAAAAGTGGGAAAGGCAGGGGAAAACGGCGGGGTTACCGCCGTCTCGGTGCTAGTGCTGAACGGCGATTGCGGCCTGCGTTGTTGCGGTTTTTACCGGCCAGCAAAAACGGAAACGGGCGCCGCCGAGCGGGCTGTCATCCACGGTAATGCTGCCGTCGTACGCCCGGGCGATAGCATGAACAATCGCCAGCCCCAGCCCACATCCGCCGCTGCTGTTCTCGATACCCGCTTCCAGACGGACAAACGGTTCAAACACGCTTTCCCGGCTGTCGGGCGGAATACCGGGGCCGTCATCTTCGACTTGCAGACACGCGATGTGCCCGGCGTCGGATGTCAGACTGATATGCAACCGGCTGTGGCAGAAGCGCAACCCATTGCCGATCAGGTTATTCAGCACTCGCTCCATCAGGCGTAAATCGAGCGCCCCAATCCGTGCCGAATGGCGCATGTCCAGCGAGATGTGTTTGTCAGGGTGGATCAGGCGGAAATCGTCAACTTTTGCCTGTAACCACGAAGGAATATCGATATCAGCAAGATGCAGCGTCACCTGCGGGCGGTCGAGTCTGGCATACGTCAGCAGCTCATCAATCAGCGCTTCGAGTTGACCAATATCCCGGTTTAACGCCTGCTGCTCGTCTTCTGTCAGGTTGTCGCTCATGGCCAGCCGATAGCGCAGCCTGACTAGCGGCGTACGCAGTTCGTGCGCAATATTGTCAATCAGCTGCTTTTTGCTGTTGATGAGCTGGTTCAGGTTATCCGCCATGCGGTTGAAGGCGACACCAAGCCGGTACAGGCTTGAGGTGCTATCGAAATGAATGCGCTCCTCCAGATGACCATCCCCGAGGCGCTGTGCGGCATTCTCCAGTTTTAGCATGGCCTGCCAATGTGGCCGCATCCAGAGGAAAACCGGCAGCGCCAGCGACAGGCCAATCAGCATCACCAGCAGTAAATCCAGCAGCCGCATTTCATGCAGGAAGAACAAATAAGGAATAGGGCCGACGGCAAGAACATAGTGGCTGCGGGGAATGCGTTGGATAAATGTGTATTCGTCATCCAGCGCGATAATCTCTCCCTGATTCAGACGTTGCCGATTCTTGGGGCTCAGCGCATATTTGCTCACCGGTTCGATGTGCAGTTTGAATGACAGGTTTAAATCAAGCTGGCTGATGGTTTTATGCCAATCACGAGGCGGAATCGCGCGCAGCTCATTACGAATGAGATACAGCGAGCTTTTCATCAGATCATCCATAGACTGACGTCCAGCGCGTTCGGCCGTGACTTTATAGACCAGCCCAACCAGAAGTGTCATGACGACAAAGCAGGCGAACAGTAATAGAAAAAACTGGACGAACAGCTTTCTCATAGCGTGACGCTCTCCCAGGTATTGGGGGCAAACAGATAACCTTTGTTGCGCACCGTTTTAATACGGAACGGCTCCAGCGGGTTGTCGTACAGTTTTTTACGCAGGCGAGAAATCGCGACGTCAATGCTGCGATCCATGCCGTCGTAGGTCACACCGCGCAGATTTTTCAGCAGCGCATCCCGGTCCATGATGTGACCCGCATGAGTCGCCAACTGCCAGAGCAGATCGAAATCCGCGGTGGATAACACGATGTGTTCTTGCCCTAATGTCACTTCCCGATTGACCGGATCGATACAGAGCAGGCCGAAGTGCAGGGATTTGTGCACCTGTAACGCGGCGGGCGCAGCATTTTCCGTCACGGCCTGTGGCACCGCAGCGTATTGCCGCAAATGCAGACGCAGGCGGGCGAGCAACACGGCGGGTGGTGTGGTTTTCAGAATGTAATCATCGGCACCCATTTCCAGCGCCAGAATATGATTCATATCGCTGTCCAGCGAGGTCAGCAGCACAATCGGGCCGCTATACTGTGGCCGCAATTCCCGACAGATTGTCATGCCGTCTTTGCCGGGCAGCATGATGTCCAACAGCACAAGGTCGGGCTGCTGCTGTTCAATAAAGGCCAATGCCTGATCGCCCCGCGCTTCAACCTGAACATCAATGTCATGCTTGCCGAGGTAAGCGGCGATCAATTTTCCCACCTCGGTATCATCTTCTATAAAAACAATCTTATGCATGGTATCTACGTTATCCCCAACTCACTGTTGATAGCATAGCCTGATGATAGGCGATAAACGAGAAATGAAGCGTAAATGGGTGTTAAGTGTTTGTTTACTTGCCCAAATTAGATAAGCTGCGGGGCGCGCTTTTTTTAGGCGATATCGCACCTGACTCTCGGTATTTAACGAGAGCAGTCACGACATATGACCGATTATTCCACTGGGAACCGCGCTGAAGATGAAACCGATTGACCAGATAAACAGCTGGATGCAGGAAGCCTTACGTCCTTATTTTGGGCTAGAACCGCTCTCGTCTGAATGGGATATTTTAACCGTACGTGACGGCTATTTTATCTGCTTTGATGGCGACACGATCCGCAAACGGATTACCGCCACCGAGCTAGATTATCAGGAAGAAGATGTCATTATTCACACGCGTGGCCGTGACGTTATTCTGCCGAGAACCGCGCGCGGTAAAGAAAAAAAGCTGACGTACACCAGTGTTTCTAGCGTCACGGCCGATGGCATTGTGTTTTCTGCGGGTGTCAGAACGCTGAATTCGGGCAGCTACGGTTATATCAGCGCCAGCAATTACCGCAACTCAATCGGACTACCGTTGCCGGAATGCCGTCATTTGACCAGCAAAGCAGAGATTGTCGAGTGGCTGCGATCTTATCGCGAACAATTACCGGCTGATTATGCGCACAAGCTGGAACGGCTGATGAGTATGAAGAATCAGCAGCATAAAACGGTTCCGGGCGACATCTTCCGGGTCGAAATAGACTTACATACCGATGGGTATGTTTTGGTGATTGGTAACCTGCGTCAGATGCAAAAGGACGAGCTATTTGCAGAACACAGCATCTGGAATGATGTGATGACGATGCCGCTGTTTGTCCGACCTTATCTTCTTCGCACAACCGAGCGTAATCTCCCTCTGTCGGAGATTGTGGCATCGTCCTTGTCTGAGAAGTGCTGGATTGTTATGGATAACTCGTTTCTGCGCGGTAACTATGAGTATGTGGGATCGAAAACGTTGTCGGAAGATGACATCCTGTTCCCCGTTGGCTATGGCCCAAGCATCAGTGCACAGCAAAGCGACTATCGTCTGTCGTGGGGACCTTGCTCGATCAATAAAGCCAGTCAGGATACCGCTTTTAAAGCCGGGCGTAGCTATATGAATAATGGGGCTTATAGCAGCGTATCAGCCGAATGCTTCGCTGATAAAGGCTTCCCTGGCTACGATAAAACGCTGCACAACCCGGAACATCGTGAAGCATGGGAACAGGCACTGGCCGAGTTTGGTTTTCCATCGGATACGACCTACGATGCTTTTGCCCAGCGTACTGGCGGGCTGACACGTGCGGCTTATCTGGCGTATGTCGCCGATAATAAAGCGTACCAGCGTAAGGCGCGAGTGAAGAAAAAAGAGACGAAATAATACCTGCTATCTCGGTGCACGTGCTTTCGGGCGCGTGCATGCCAGTGGACTGCGGTGGTGCAATAATTCTCGCTAATAATGTATATAAAATACATTAATGTGTACCTGGTCGGTTATTTCTTTATGTAATCAAATGGTTACTTGCATGGTTTTTTAATCGATATTGCTTAATAAAATGGAGCTGATTTATTAACCGCGGTGAATTATAAAAACGTGCTAATTTTAACGGTGTGTTTTTGAAAGAACTGGACACGAAAATTTCATCTGGTTACTATCGCTGGCCTGGATTTAAATGCTCTTTTGAGTATTAACTGACATTGGACTGCGATGCGTTTTTCAGGATTTAAAAAGATAACAATAACCATTTTCATGATGGCTTTTATCTCATTGTCTTTTTTATTTTCATTAAATGAATTATTGGTTAACCATCAGGAAAGTAAATTAACATTGCGCTCTGAAAAGTTACGTTTTCAGGCTGAAATGTTAGCAGAACAGGCACTGTCTGCGTTGGGTGATATTAACGCTATTGATGATGATATTTGTTCGCCAAACTACATTGAACAATTAAGAATGATAAGATGGCGTCATCTCAATATTGAAGATGTTGCTTCTTTAAAAGAAAATCGTATTTATTGTAGTGCCTTTTGGGGGGAAGTGAATCCTCCTCTGCCTATTACTGTGAAAAATGAAACGGAAAATAATAAGCCAGCATTAATTGAAGTGAAAAACAATAGCAAAACGCTGTATAACAATATCGCCCTCTATCAAGGTCATGCTGCGGTATTCGTCGCGCGAGGAACCTATGAAAGTATATTGAATACGGCCGCTGATGGATATTTCGTTATGACATCAGTGGATAAATCGCAAAAGTATTTTGAATCGAATTCGAAGGAATATATTGCTTCGGGTAATCCGTTACTGAGTAAAATATTTACCGCCAACACCAGTCTTTGTAGTCCCCAATGGCTGTTTTGCGTGATGGCTCAAAATGCGCGCAGCGGACTGCTGTCGCTCACATCTGGTCTCCTGTCTTTTGTCATGGCGGTTGCATTGATGCTGGGTGGGTTTTTGACTTTCTTCTGTTTACATATTGTCGATAAAAGACAATCGCTGAAGTCCCGCTTGAAGAAATCCATTAAGAGAGGGGATGTTTTTCTTGAATATCAACCGATGGTGAACGCCATTGATGGGAAAATAGCGGGTCTTGAGGCGCTAGTCAGATGGCGTGATAGCGTACATGGCTTTGTTTCTCCTGAGGTCTTTATAAAGGTTTCGGAAAAAATTGGGTTTTACGCAAAAATATCTGATTTTGTAATAAAAACGTCAGTGAAAGAAATGGCTGCTGTTCTCAATGAAAACAGAGAACTGACGCTGTCTATAAATATAACCGATCATGAAATTAACGAACCGACTTTCATAAGCCGATTGATTGAGACATGTGCTTCACATGGTGTTGAGCCTGCTCAGGTAAAGTTGGAAATATCAGAACGCTGCCAGCTATCGCAAAAGGAAATCCAGCTTTTTGCCGAGCGTGTGGCAAACATGAACATCAAACTAGCGATTGATGATTTTGGCGTGGCAAATTCGAACTTAGCATGGCTTACCGGTTTCAGATTTGATGAAGTTAAACTTGACGGTTCGTTAATGAAAAATCTGGATAACAAGAATAAAGAAAAGATATTGCATGCGATCTGTTTGCTCATTAAAGATATGGGAAAAGACATTGTTTTTGAAGGCGTTGAAGATGCTGAGCAATTAGCGATTGCCAGAGGGATTGACGCAGATTGCTTAATTCAAGGGTGGTTTTTTTATCGCTCACTGTCAGCAAGAAATATTGAAAACCTGTTAATCACTCAGGAAAAAATCACGTAGTGTGTCCCTGATTTTTATACTTGTCCTCTTCACGTTAAGAGCATTAACTTAACGGCTGCACAAGATGCAAGAGAAGAAGACATGGCGTGAAATATCCGGCCATGTCTTTGTGGCGGGGCTTTAACGCAAAGCCCGTCCACCCTCAATGCTCGGTGTTTTCTCTGCATCGAGAAAAATAATAAGTATTGGCCGAATAAATTCGTTCGTTGGTGCGTTTACACGTTGTCTACTTTTTTTAGGAGAACCCTGTTATGACGCGCATCGTTCCCGTTCTGGCCGCCGGGCTGCTCATCAGCCCACTGTTGCACGCTATGCCTCTCAACTACACCATTGCTACGGATAAAACCGCCATTGCGCTTTCATGGCAAGCATTTGGTCACCTTTCACAGGCTTCTCTCGACGGCGTGACGGGCAACATCACGCTGGATGCGGAAAAGGAAATAAATGACCGTATTGATGTGAAAATCCCCATCACGACGCTACAGGCTTCCAACGGCTTGCTGACTTACCAGTTAAAAAGCAGCCTGTTTTTTGATGCTGAGCACTATCCCGATATCACCTTCACTAGCAGCAGGGTGGTCGCACTAGGTCATGGCCATTTTCGGGTTTTTGGTTCACTGTCGGTAAAAAATATTCAACGCCCAGTTATTCTGGACGCCACGCTCGAAGAACATGACGGAAACGCATCTGGCGAAGACGCGTTGTCTCTCCATGCCACCACGGCGATTTCTCGATCGGCTTTTAATATGGATCGCTTTACCGGGGTGGTTGATGACCGCGTGGCAATCAGTATTGATATCCAGGCGAAAGCGCGACACACCGCATAAACATTTCCCGCCACTCAGGGGAGCAGCGAGTGGCGGGAGCACCAATGGCTAGGCCAGAGAAGTTTGCAGCCTGAGCGCGCTTTCAGTCAGTTGCGGTACAGGGTTACGGCCAATTAATACGAACTGATAGCCACGATTGTGCCACCAGACGACATGCATATCATGGCGTTGTTCATTGTTAAGCGCAGAGGCGGTTGCTCCCCGATCGGGAGAAATGCACAACGCCATTGGGCCATATTCGGCGTGCATCCAGGCAATCTGTGCAATGGCTGTGCTGTCGTAGCGCAGCATACGCACTATTTTCAGCTCCGCACCTTGAAGCGTCAGTTGCCGTACATTGAGTGGCAGCCCAATCTCTTGAGTGGCACGAGACAGCCCACGCTGTAAGGTGGGTAAGGAACTGTCCGCATCAAGCAGGGTTTCGGGGCTGTACAGTGACATGTACTGCGCTTCAAGATCGCGAATTTTCTCACTGTCGTTGCGAACAATCGAAACAGGACGGGCAAGGTAGCCTAGCCCTGAACCAATCACCAAGAAACTGAGTGAGGCTGCAATGAGCGAGCGGCGACTGACACCGACATGCGATGGCGGTTCTACGGACGCCGGATCCGTCGTCAGCAGTTCCTCAAGCCGAGCCTGCATTTTCGCCTGAGGCGCTTTGTTGAGTAACGGCGCGAAGGCCTCTTCAAGATCGAGATGGCTTTTCATCAGCTCGGCGGTGCGCTCGGCAAGTTGTTCGTCTTTTTCCAACTGTGTCGCGAATTGTTGTGCATCGTCGTCATCCATCTCACCATCCAACCAGGCAACGATGGCTTCATCGCCGTAGGGGGGCGTAAAACGCATGGGTTTCAAGACCGTTTCTCCTTTGCAGCAGGCAGAGCATCAGCTGGTTTTGCCAGCGTACTTCGTGCGGTGGCCAGTCGGCTCATAATGGTGCCGATGGGTACCGATAGCGTGTCCGCTGCCTCCTGATAGGTAAATCCTTCGACATAAACTAAAAAGACGGTATTGCGCTGCGCTTCTGGAAGCGCGCTGACGCGCTGCATGATTTTCTGGTAATGCCGACAATCATCATTCTGCTCTTGGGTATCCGGGGCCAATAGGGCTTCGCTTTCGACAAACCCTTGCCCCAGACGCACGCGGCGGGCGCGCAGTTCGGAAATCCATATCGAATGAAGAATGGAGAACAGCCATCTGTCGACTCGAGTGCCCGGGGTAAATTGCCCGCTCTTTTCGAGTGCACGAACGCAGGTAGACTGGACGAGCTCTTCGGCAACCTCATGGCTGCGCGACAGCACCAGTCCATAGCGCCACAGGCGCGTCAAATGAGCAGTAAGCTGCTGGCGAACGTCGCTGGTGGTGATTGGCTTATCCTCACACATTGATACTCAGGGAATTAACGCAAAGCCCGTCCACCATCAACGCCTAGCGTTTTCCCGGTGACGTAACGGCTGCTGAGCAGGTAATCCACCAGCCGGACAATTTCTTCTTCACCGGGGGCAATTTTCATCAATGACTTTTCCAGCGCCTGCTGACGATAGGATTCGTCATCCTTTTCATTAAACAGGATGAGGCCGGGGGCGATCGCGTTGACTTTCACCTCGGGTGCCAGCTTGCGGGCAAACGACCGCGTCATGTTATCCAGTGCTGCTTTGCTGGCGGCATAGGCAATGTGCTTATCGCTGCCTTTTTCTACCACGTAATCCGTCAGATGAATGATATCTGCACCCGCGATGCCTTGCCCACGCAGGCAGGGTTCCAGCAGTTGGTTGAGTAAATAGGGCGTATAGACATGGATTTGCAGCATATCGGCCAGCGTTTTTTCTGGCGGTGTGGTGGGGCTTTCAGGCTCCCAGCGGCTGGCATTGTGAATAATGGCGCGCAGCTGCGGCGTGAGCGCCTGGATTTGCCCCGCAAACGCATAGATGTTTTCCGTGGTGGAAAAATCGGCGATCAGACAAACGGCGCCATCTTGCTGTAGCGTCTCCAGTTCAGGATAAGGCGTGCGATAGCTGATGATGACCGGAATCGACTGGGCCAGAAACGAATGCGCCAGCGCCAGGCCAATACGCCGTGCGCCGCCGGTAATTAACACGGGAGCAGAAGAAAAAGTTGTCACAATTAGGTCTCCTCAACACGCTAGTCAAAAGGGGGCGAAGCGTGACAATATACCTGAATTAACCATCATATTGTTTACGGTTTTATACCCGTCAGGGTAGTGCGCGGCAAACCACTGGCGAAGAGGAGAAAAGGGAATATGGAAAAGTCCCCTGAGTCTACAAGTTCCAGTGAGCCACTCTGTCTGGACTACACGGATTATTTAGCAGCATTGTGCAAGAAACGTTGGCGTTTCGTGGATGCGATGTACGGCGTGATGCCGATTTTTGGCATGGTAACCAAGATGGCACCGACTCGGCAGATCGCGCCGAAAGAGCGGCTGAAGGGACTGGCGCTACAGGTGCTTTCTACGCAGGTGAGTGACGAAACCAATATCACCAGGCTGATTACGCTGGCACG
This sequence comes from Pectobacterium sp. S5, assembly GCF_051707265.1. Classification (NCBI taxonomy): domain Bacteria; kingdom Pseudomonadati; phylum Pseudomonadota; class Gammaproteobacteria; order Enterobacterales; family Pectobacteriaceae; genus Pectobacterium; species Pectobacterium sp. S5. The sequence continues at coordinate 232,582 of NZ_JAULSZ010000002.1, read as the reverse complement.
CCAGCAAGGTCTGACCGCGTTTGATATCCAACTGCCTTATTCGCTGACGAACGAGCAACTGAGCGCCATTAGCAGTGAATGTGACGACGCGCTGGATTTAACGCTGCGGGACGAACGCCTGTCCGTCCGATTTAAGATGCCAGCCGTGCAGCACTAGCACGGCGTGGCCTGCACACTATTTCTATTCTGTTTCTGAGCGCACCGTCGTCGCCTCAATCGCCTGTGCTAATGAACCGTAGAAGCTGAGCCGCCCTTCAATCGGATGAACCTTCGCCCGCGCCAGCGTTTTTAACGGCTGGAAGGGAATATCGGTGATGATAAGCTGTTTACCTTCGGGTAGCGTTTCACTAAAGCGCAGGAACGAATTGAGTCCGCCAGCATCCAGCACCGGCACCGCATCCCACTGTAAGATGATGTTTTGATAGCCTTCGCTGCGCACTGTCAGATCGTTGAAGATGCGTTCGGCCGCCGCGAAAAACAGCGGGCCGTTAACGCGCAGCACCAGATGATCCGGTATTTTGGTGTCTGGCAGTTCGCTCAGGCGGGTCATCTGCGCGATGCGTCGCATGAACAGCAGGGACGCCAGCACGATGCCGACGGTAATCGCGATCACCATATCGAACAGCACGGTCAGCGACATACAGAGCAGCATCACGATAATGTCGTCTTTCGGCCCGTGGCGCAGCAAATCCACCACTTTGTGTGCTTCGCTCATGTTCCAGGCGACGATCAGCAGCAGCGACGCCATTGCCGCCAGCGGCAGATAAGACAGCCACGGCGCAAGGATCAGCAGCGCCAGTAACACCAGCAGCGCATGGATCACGGCGGAGATAGGCGAGTTTGCCCCCGCGCGCACGTTAGCGGCGGAGCGGGCAATCGCGGCGGTCGCGGTAATGCCGCCAAAGAAGGGCGCGATGATGTTACCGAAACCCTGACCCATCAGCTCCGCATTAGAATTGTGTTTTTTGCCCGTCATCCCGTCGAGCACGACGGCACACAGCAGCGACTCAATCGCCCCCAGCATCGCCATAGAGAACGCCGCAGGCAGCAGCGCGGAAATACTTTGCCAATCCAGCGTCATCGTCTTCCCATCCGGCGACGGAATATCCCACGGCAGAATGAGCTGCGGCAGGATAGGCGGAATCCCTTGCCCCTGCGAACCGTCCGCTAGCATATAGCTGAATCGGGAACCGATGGTGGCCACATTTTCACCGAGCAGCGACATGATTCCCATCACTGCGACGCCTGCCAGCAGCGCAGGCAAATGGCCGGGCAGGCGAATACCGAGTCTGGGCCAGACGATGAGAACCAGCAGCGTCGTTGCGCCAATCAGCGTATCAGCAAGGTGCAGGGTCGGCAGCGATTGCGCCAGCGCCGCCACTTTTTCGACGTAATGCTCGGGGACTACCGCCATCTGCAAGCCGAAGAAATCCTTGATTTGCATGGTACCGATGGTGATAGCGATCCCGGAGGTGAACCCCAGCGTCACGGAAAGCGGAATGTATTCAATCAGGCGGCCAAAGCGACAGAGCCCCATCAGCAGCAGAAAGACGCCGGACAGCAAGGTGGCAACCAGCAGGCCGGATAGCCCGAATTGTTGCGACACCGGATACAAAATGACGACGAAGGCGGCCGTCGGGCCCGAGACGCTGTAGCGTGAGCCGCCGCTGACGGCGATGACAATCCCGGCAATGGCTGACGTATACAGTCCGTACTGCGGAGGAACGCCGCTGGCAATCGCCAGTGCCATCGCTAGCGGTATGGCGATGATGCCGACGGTCACGCCAGCGATAATGTCGTGGGTAAAACGTTGTAGCGTATATTTTTCGCGCCAGCACGCATCGATCAGTGCGCTGAACGGCCTGACGCCGTTAATTCCGTGCGTTTTCATCTAAGCAGAAACCAAAGTAAGGAAGTAAATCAATATGGCGGGCCTGCCGGTCCGTCGACGACTGCCTTACGATACGCCGGACGCGCTCAGAAGATCCAGATATACATCAAGAGAAGTGGTTTTTGGCGGTGCCGACGCGGCGAAAACCGCGTCGGCAGGGGAATTACAGCGTGATGGTGATCAGATAGGCGGCAAAGAGCGCCAGATGCGCGCTGCCGCTCAACACGTTGGTTCTACCGGTGGAGAACGTAATGTGGCACAGCACCAGTACCGACAGCATCACGACAATGTGCGGCATATCCAGACCGAAGTTCAGCGTGCGGCCGGTCAGCATGGCGATGATCGTGACGGTAGGGACCGTCAGTGAAATGGTTGCCAGCACGGAACCGAAAAACAGATTCATGGCACGCTGCACCTGATTTTTCAGGACGGCGCGGATCGCTCCCAGCCCTTCAGGTGAGAGGATTAATAGCGCGACCAGGAAGCCCGTAAACTGCGTCGGTGCGTTCATTTCGGTCAGCAGCGTTTCCAGCGGCATGGAGTTCGTCTTGGTGACCGCGATAACAGCAACCAAGTGAACCAATAGCCAACCAGTGTGCCACAGTGAACTGTGTGCGGACGGTTTTCCATGGTGCGGATCGTCACCGTCGCCTTCGTCTTCATGCTCATAGACAAACAGGCTTTGGTGCGTACGCGTTTGAATCAGCAGGAAAACGCCGTACATCGCCGCAGAAATAGCGGCAACAATCAGAGATTGCGCTACGCTGAAATTACCACCGGGCAAGGCGCTGGGGAAAACCAACACGATCACAGCCAATGGGAAGATCGCCATCAGGTACTGCTTGATGCCGCTGAGATTGACGTACTGTGTGGCGAATTTACGGCCGCCGAGTAAGAGGGCGAAACCGACCAGACCACCGGTGACAATCACGATAATGGAATAGAGGGTGTCACGCATCAGGTCCGGGCCAGCGTCACCGGTTGCCATCAGTGCTGAAATCAGGCTGACTTCAAGAATGACGACGGATAGGCTGAGGATCAATGAACCGTAGGGTTCACCCAGACGGTGTGCGAGCACGTCGGCGTGACGTACCACGCTGAAGGCGCTGAACAGTATCCCGGCTAGCGCGATGGCGTTAATGCCGAGAATGGCGAGGAAATCTTGTGACGTGCCCCACATGTAGAGCACGGCCAGCGCAATAACAGGAAAAATGAGCGAGTATTCATGATGGCGAGTTTTGACCACCTCAGCATGAGACTTCATTGCGGGAGTTCTCCTTATCCAGAGGAATGATACGGCAAAATATCCCCGTCATATTTCAAGTCAGCCTACTGGCAGCTCGAACTATTTAGGGCATAAAGCCATTTATTGTGGTCGTAAAATCCTTTATTCAGGTCGTAAGCCCTTTATTAAGGGGGTAGAACAACAATAAACAGCAAAAGGTTACTAAAAAGTAGTTATAACGTAATAAAACGAACAATATGATAACAGATTGTCATGTTGATGCGGTTTTTTTTACGGATTTTTACGCTTTGAGATGAAATTCAAATGAAAAGGGAGAATCTGCGTGTCTTCTCCCTATCATGATAATATCAAATGTCTTTTTTATGGTTATGCGTCAGGATTATCCATAATATCGTGACGTTTATGATGATAATCCTCTTCATTTAGCCCTTCTCGCCAATAAGGCACAGCATACATCTGATTTCGCTCACACCCGCGTTCGCGACGCACGTGGCGGCGAAGCTGAACCACGATGCGATCCTCACCGGCTAACCAGTAAAATGCATTTTCAGCCGACGGAAGTGCCTGAAACTGCTGCAACAATGCATCGGTCACGTCCGTTCCGCCGACAATCCAGTGCAGATGAAGCTGTGCTGGTTTAGCGATATCAAGTTTATCCGCCTCGCTGTCGACACGGATTACCGCATGCCCCGTTGCGTCATCAGGCAGGTTCTCCAACAGCGCCATGAGCGCGGGGAACGATGACGGGTCGGCAGCCAGATAATAAGCGGCCGCTGGCGGCAGCATCGGGAGCGGGCCACCGGGTTGCGAAATGCCGACCCAGTCGCCGGGCTTGGCCTGACGGGCAAAGGTGACGGCAGGGCCGGCGTGCTCATGCAGCGCGAAAACCATATCCAGCTCCGCATCCTCCGGGCGCACCGCACGGACGCTATAGGTGCGAACGATGGGGCGGGCTTCGCCCTCTGGCCAGATCGGGCCGCGTTCACCAATTGTGGGCAGAGCCGGTTTTTGCTGTCCTGTCTGAGGCAAAAAGAGCTTGATGTGTGCACCGTATCGCTCGATCGGATAATCGCGCAGCGCGTCGTGATGGAAAGTAATGCAGCGTAAATGAGGGGAAATATCGTGGATGTGTTTAACCTGAACTAAAACAGGCTGACGCGGCGTTGCCATTCAGTGTCTCCGTGGATAGTCGATTCCAAATTAAGAATGATAATAACACGAGATGATAATTATTATCATTTGATGTCTGCCCGTTATTATTCTTGTCACCGCCGATACTTTTTATTGGAGTCGAGCGCTTTCATGCCACGCGTACGGCAGCCTCCTGACCTCACAAAAATGAGGTTTGTATCAAGAATTTGTCAAGTCTAGCGGTGAGTTGCCGATTAGTTGATATACCCGTCATACTTCAAGTTGCATGTGCGTTGGCTGCATTCAGTCACCCGAATCACTTACCTAAGTAAGCTCATCGGGATGCCTTCTCTTGCCGCCTTCCTGAAACTCGAATTATTTAGGGTACAAAATCGGAATCTTGCGTGAGTGAAACATTATCACGAACTTTTTCAGTCTTTGTGACCAGTATCAAACTTGATCGCAAAGCCATAAATGAATAACCTCAATATAGATAGTGTTGTAAAATTAAGCAGATGAAGCAGTTAGGTTTTTACACGCAGGGCGAGAGCCGATCTGACGAGCAGCAAAAGAGTAAGGTTGGGGGTAGTAAGTAGTGTTAACACGCGATTTTTTGCAGAAAGCAGATTGTAGAACGTCTTTTGGTTGTATTGAAGAAACCTTATTGCTCACCCCGCAACAGCGGGCTGACTCGTTGGACAGGACGCTGGCGCTCCGGCCAAATAGCTGTCCTGTCTGGGTATTTGGCTATGGTTCACTCATGTGGAACCCGGTTTTTGACGCCGAAGAAACCTGCCTTGCTACGTTGGCAGGGTGGCAGCGTGCCTTTTGCCTGCGCCTCACCATCGGCCGCGGCACGCTAACGCAGCCAGGGCGGATGCTGGCGCTGAAACCCGGCGGGCAAACGACGGGGTTGGCTTTCCGACTGCCGGAAACCTCATTGCGTGAAGATCTGGAGCTGCTGTGGAAGCGTGAAATGTTGACGGGCTGCTATCGTCCGCTCTGGTGCGAACTGCATCGCAAGAACGGGGCACCGCTGACGGCGCTGGTGTTTGTCTCCGAGCCGGAGCATCCCCTCAACGAAAATGATACCTGCATTCAGAGCGTTGCCCCGCTGATTGCGCGCGCGAGCGGTCCGCTCGGCACCAATGCGCAATATCTGTTTGCACTCGAACAAGAGCTGAAGAATCACGGAACGGAAGACGAAAGCGTGAGTGAACTGGCGCAGCGGGTGAGAATCCTGCAACAGTCGTGTTCTGCGGCGGCAGGGAACGGTTAATAACGAAACTGCGATGAGTGGAAGCATTGAGGTGAACGACGAGATCGCCGTTCACCTTGAGACAATGTGAAGCAACTGACTTACCAGCCGACGCCAACACCCATGGTGTACAGCGTGTCGTCAACATTCCCCTGATTACTTTCGATACGGGTACGTGACACTTTCATGCTCATAGAAGACCAGTCGGTCAGCTTGAAGCGCAGGCCCGCATCCGCTTTCAGATAGATTGGCGCAGTGCCATCAAATGAACGACCCAATTCACCGTTGGTGAAGGCTTCAACCGATTTGCTAAACAGGTAGCGGTTGTACGCCCACTTAATCGCACCGGAGTAGAAGTCATCATCGCCTTGATCGCGGTAGACGAAGGTTTGGGAGTTGACCAGCGACGTCAGTGAGAACGCGCCTAAATCGTTATCCCAGAACTGATAACCGGGACCGAGACCGAAAGAGCGGTTGATTTTAATGCTTTCAATCCAGTCGCGTTTGTACTGATAACGACCCTGCCAGAACCAGTTCTCATCTACGAACTTATCCAGTGCATATTCGCCAGCCGCATTCTTGGTGCTCTCGACTTTATCCTCTTTTGCCAAATGGTAGCTGGCATCAAGGTTGTGTCGCCACGTATCGTGACGCGCTTTGGTGTTCAGCGTCACATCGTAGTTGTCGGTTTCTGTCGAACTTTTCTTGTGCGACATGCCAGCGTCAATGTTGCCTTTCCAGGCTAAATCGGTCACCAGCGGCTTCTGCGCGACGATGGACGTGATTTCGGAAAGCGGCAATGTCTGCGGGCCAGCGGCTTCGTTAGCCAGCGACGGGTTCGCGACGATGGCGCGGTTTTCGCCTGCTTTGATCGTCGGATACAGTACGCCTTTTTCGTAGCGTTCGCCTTGAATCACCAGACCATGGTCGGATTCAAAGGTTTTCACCTTGTCCCAGGCAACAGAAATAGAGCCTGCATAGTCGGTGTTGATAAAGAGTTTTCCGCCGTCAAGCAGCGTGATTTTCCCTGTGAGCTGGTCGCCATTGGTCAGCCAAATGGTGTCAGCGCGGCTCTGTGTAATGCCAGCAGAGAGGGCGATAACCAGGCTGAGGGAAGAGAGTGCGTGTTTGGATAGTGTCATTATTGCCAAGTAAACAGTGGTGACAGGTAGTGAGATGTCCGTCAAAGACAAAGACGTACAGCCGATGATAACGAACCGGTTTAGTCCGGAACGGCAAACATTAACAGGAATCGTAGTGATGCTCTACCCGAAAACGAAAATTGATTAGAATGTAAATAGTTATAAAAGTGGCTATTGATGATTAACAGCTATAACGCGATATCTGTCACATTTTTGGCTGGCGGAAAGGCGATGGGGCGTGCGGGGATGATGCTCTCTGGCCCAGCCTGTTTCAGGCCAGAGAGCGTGTGCGATAGATGACGCTATGCGGTGCGCTGCGTGCGGGATGCGCTGTTGTTGCTCAGGAAACGTGAGGTCAGGAACGTCCTTACGCGGAACACGATCCGTTCTTGGAATAGAACACAGAGCGTCACGGTGCTGAGCAGGAAAATGATATAGCCCGTCATGGACAGCTGCACCTGACCTGCCGCGGTAATGCATTGATCCCAATCGCTGAAGCAGGCCATCGGATTACCGCGCACCAGCTGTTCCAGCGTACGGAACAGATTAAAGAGCGGAACGTGTAACGCAAAGATAGACAGCGAGGCTGCTCCCAAACGGGGAGACCAATGCCGCAGCCATTCACTGTTAGGCTCACGCGCCAGTGCACTGAGACAAACCAGACCGACCTGAGCCGGCAGGAGCAAGCCGTTGTGCAGCAAGAAGTACCAATAGGCTTCGCCTTTTGTGAACAGCCAGGTAGCGACAAGGAAATTCACACTGATGAAGAGGGCGAGTGCGTAGCGCTGGCCTTTGGTCAACGGTAAACGATCTTTCTGACGATAATGGCGGAACAGCGCATAGCCCAATATCCCGGCCAGGAATTCCGGCAGACGGAAGATCGGCCCACGCTGCAACAGCCCGGTGTACGGCATACCGAACTGCTGTTGCCAAATTACCCAAATCGGCGGCAGCAGATACAGCAGGCAGACGATCCCCATCCACAGCCACGGATGGCGACTGTTCAACAGACGCGGTGCCAGCAGCGGGAACGCCAGATAGAAAAAGAACAGCGTGGAAAGCGACCATAACGGGGCATTGAAGGTCAGGAAGTAAGGATTCCATGCCTGCAACATCAGTACCTGCAATAACCCGTTGAACGCCAACTGTGCATTCGTCATGTAATGGCGCAGCGTTTCGGGGTCAGCTGCGGGATCGTTGGTGTCATAAATAACGAAACGCGCGCTGGCGACTTGTCCTTCCGGCGGAACAGCCAGCCACTGCATCAGCGTGACAACGGCAATCGAAGACAGCAGGGCAATGATATGGATGGGATAAAGATTAAAGAAGCGTTTGGCCCAGAACTGGCGAACCGGTTCACGCAGACGTCCGTCCTTAATGTAGACATGGGCTAGCAAGAAGCCAGACAGGACAAAGAACGTGCTGGTCGCGAAGAATCCCATGCTGGTGAGCTCGCTCAGGAAGGGAATGCGCTCACGCTGGGGATAAACGTGTACCGTGTGATAAATCATCACATAGCAGCCGAGCAGAAATCGTAACCATTCCAGGCCGATAAACCGCTCCTTACTAACCTTTTTCATGTTGTTCCTCAACGTTAAACTCGGTGTAAAAGCCGAAAAATGCGATTACTAACTAGTTTAGACGAGAGCAACGTCACATTAATTAGGATAATGGCTATAAATGCCGGTGTCGTTTAGCAACCGTTTAGATTGGGCGGGACGTTGGTGGTATTTCCAACAATTATTTTCATCAACTCTGTTTTCATCAACTACAGCGTTTTCATGAACTACGACGTTTGAATCAGTACGGCGGCATCCTCGCTCACGCGAGGATAATCTCGGACGGAAGGGCGCCAGAGCGCCTTATCCGTACCGCTGACAATCGCGGTATCTTGTGACGATGTGATTAAATCACTTTTTCTTGTAATACCCAGACAGCCGCTTCAACCCGTGATTTTAGCTTCATTTTTTTCAACAGGTGTTTGACGTGAACCTTAACGGTACTTTCAGTAATCGTGAGCTTGCGGGCGATCACTTTATTGGACAATCCCTGAGCTAGCAGCTTCAGAATATCGCGTTCGCGCGGCGTGAGCAGTTGAATGTCTCGGTCGCTGCTATGACGGCTTTCGCGCAGGCTGGCGGCCAGAATCGGCGTCAACGTTTCACTTAGCACCATTTTCCCTGACGCCGCCTGGTGCAGCGCAGCCAGTAAATCTTCCGGCTCCATATCTTTCAGCAGGTAACCATCGGCACCATTTTTCAGGGCATTGACAACATCGTCTTCATGGTTGGATACGCTAAAGACGACAATGCGGCCAGACAGCGATTTTTCCCGCAGACGATTCAACGTTTCCAGGCCATTCATGCCGGGCATGTTCAAATCGAGCAGAATCAAATCTGGGTCCAGCTGTTCCGCTAGCTCGACACCCTGTTCGCCGTGACTGGCTTCACCTGCCACCTGTAATTCTGGATCCATGCTGATGAGTTGCTTAACACCATTCCGCAACATGGGATGGTCGTCAATCAGCAGTAGGGTGGCAGCATCTTCGTTAATCATGAGTTTCTCCTGTTAATGGCAGCCGGTGACGGTATTCGGAGAGGAAGTTGACATTGACTTCAGTGCCCCCCGACGGCCGGCGTCGAACAATGCATTCGCCGTGCAAACCCCGTGCACGGTCGCGCATGATAATAAGTCCATAGTGGTTGGCGCGGCTGGCATCATCAGGAATACCGATGCCGTTGTCGGCTACGCTGAGTTCGATGTAACCCTGACGTAGTTGCAGCGTAATATCGACCTGTGTGGCCTGCGCGTGTTTATAAATATTGCTCAGCGCTTCACGCACAATTTGCAGGACGTGAATACCTTGATGCGCGGAGACCGACTGCGGCGGCAGGCGGTAATGTAATTCGATAGGATAGCCCAGTCGCTTACTGAATTCATCGACCGACGCCCTCAGCGCGGCAAGTAAGCCGGATTCCGACAGCTTCAACCGGAACGTCGTCAGCAGCTCACGCAGTTGGCGATAGGCGGTGTTCAACTCTTCCCGCATTTCCGTCAGCAACTGCTGTGAAGCAGGGGGTAAATCGCCGCCCTGCATTTGCAGACAGCTCACCTGAATTTTCAGGCAGGAGAGGGACTGCGCAATAGAGTCGTGCAGTTCGCGGGCAATGGTGGCGCGCTCTTCCATCAGCATCAACTGCTGTTGATGGTTGGATTGACGCTCCAGCGCCAGCGTGCTGGTCAACTGTTCCAATAAGGTATTCAGTAACTGATTTTGATCGCGGCTTAGTACGGTATTTCCCGGCAGCGTGGCTAACACAACGCCATATTGTCCGTGTTTATCATGCAGATCCCAGCAGTGAGGCTCACCCGGCAGTTCTTCTCGCTTTACCTGCATACCGCAACTCTGACAGCTGTTATCCGGGCAGTGATCCGGCTGTGACTGGCTGCAATCGCTAAACTGGTGAAACTGTTCCTGATTATTATCTTCATACAGCCGCAGTTGAACATTGCGCAGCGGGGTCAAAGATGGCAGTTCGTTCAGGATCGGCATCAGTCGACTGCACAGCGGTGCCCCGGTATGTAGGCGTCGACTGGCGCGATAGAGGAAAGAAAGCAGATCGTTTTTCTGTTGCAGGTCGGCCGTTTTCTCGGCGACGCGCAGTTCCAGACTTTGGTACATGGCGGAAAGTTCATCCGACATGCTGTTCAACACCTGTCCCAGCGTGCTCATTTCATCATGACCGTTGATGGCAACGCGCTGTGTGAAATCACCTTGCCCGATAGCTTGTCCCATCGAGACCAGACGTCGCCACGGTCTCAACAGGCGGCGACGCAGGTAAAAGAACGTGGTAACCAGCAGAATAAACATAATGCCGATGAAGATGCGCTGTACCAGCGTGACCATCCTCAACCGCTGTTCGGTTTTATGATCGATGGCGGAAACCAGATCGTCCAGCTGTTTCACGAAGCGGGCGACATCCGCCGAGGCATCAGCAGAATTCGTTGCCTGCCGCAGATGCGGTTGCAGGTTCTCCAACCAGAAAACGCGTAGGGCAGTGAATTGCTCACTAAGCCCTTCCCGACGTACTGCCTGCTGTAGGTCACTGCTGATTTCGTCTTCTTCGAGTTCTCGCAGATAAATTTCATTCTCGGCAGAGAGCGGCACCATCGAGAGCAGGCGATAACTCTGCATGCGCAACGAGCCCGCTTTATTAATGGCGTGCGCGTTCCCTTGGATGCTTTGAGACATCCAACTGGAAACCGACATACCTGCAATACCCAGCAAACCGAGTAGCAGCATCAATAAGGCAACCTGATTGACGAGCGACAGCGGCAGCAGGAAACGTTTCAACATAATAAAGCGACCTCTGCTGGAGGAGTAGAAAACCAGTACCGAGAAGGATAACCCTTTTGGCATTTTTCCCGATCCTACATGATAACCCTATACCCACTAGTGAGTACCACCGAATATCCATGCCTTGAAAGGGGATATGACAGTAAGAAAAAATAGAGATATAACAGCTTGAATTATCGTTGCTTATTTTTCTATTTTTATTACTCATTAAGGAGTGTGGTTATTTTTACACGATTTTTTTACCTGACAGCGCGTTGATTTGCATCAATTTTACCTGCGGTGTAATCCCTAATGTTGCGCCTTAATTCTACCGCGTTTTTATTTATCGAGGTTTTTTATGACGCAGCCTTCATCACCCGAAAAAGTATCGCAAAGCACGCTGATAAGGGAATGGAATCCTGAAGATACAAAATTCTGGCAATCTGGCGGACAACGGATAGCACAGCGTAATCTTTGGATCTCTGTACCGTGCCTGCTGTTGTCGTTTTGTGTCTGGATGATTTTCAGCACCGTGGCCGTTAACCTAAACAAGGTTGGATTTAGTTTTAGCACAGACCAGTTATTTCTACTTGCCGCTCTGCCTTCCGTCTCCGGCGCGCTGTTGCGCGTTCCTTACTCCTTCGTCATCCCGCTGGTTGGCGGTCGCCGCTGGACGACGCTGAGTACCATTATTTTGGTTATCCCATGCATCTGGCTTGGGTTTGTCGTACAGAATCCGCAAACGCCTTACAGCGTCTTCGTTACGATTTCTCTGCTGTGCGGCTTCGCCGGTGCTAACTTTGCGTCCAGCATGGCGAACATCAGTTTCTTCTTCCCCAAATCACGTCAGGGTAGTGCGCTCGGCATTAACGGTGGATTGGGCAACCTCGGCGTGAGTGTAATGCAACTGCTGGTGCCGGTGGTGATTTTCCTGCCGATGCTGGGATTTTCTGACAACGGCGTGGTGCAACCTGACGGCACACAGATCTGGCTGCACCATGCTGCCTGGATGTGGGTGCCGTTGCTGGTGATTGCCGCAACGGCCGCCTGGTTTGGCATGAACGATCTGCCTATGGCTAATGCGTCGATACGTAAGCAACTGCCCGTTTTGAAGCAAATGCACCTGTGGATACTCAGCTTCCTGTATCTGTCCACGTTTGGCTCATTTATCGGTTTCTCGGCAGGCTTCGGCATGTTGTCCAGAACGCAGTTCCCGGACATCGTGATTCTGTACTACGCGTTCTTCGGGCCGCTGCTGGGGGCGTTGGCACGTCCGGTTGGCGGAATGCTGTCTGACCGCTTTGGCGGTGTAAAAGTGACGCTGATTAACTTCATCCTGATGACGATTTTCTCAGTGCTGTTGTTCCTGTCTCTGCCGAGTGCGAACTCTGCGGGTTCATTCGGGATGTTCTTTGGCATCTTCATGATGTTGTTCCTGACTGCCGGTCTGGGTAGTGGATCCACGTTCCAGATGATCGCCGTGATTTTCCGTAAATTAACGGCAGATCGCGTGAAAACACAAGGTGGAAGCGATGCGGATGCGCAGCGTGCGGCAGCCACGGACACCGCAGCGGCGCTGGGCTTTATTTCGGCCATTGGCGCTATCGGCGGCTTCTTCATTCCTCAAGCCTTTGGGATGTCGCTCGAGTTAACCGGTTCACCCACCGGAGCGATGAAGGTGTTTGTGGTGTGCTACGTCGTCTGTGTATTGGTGACCTGGCTGTTCTATGCCAGAAAGAAAAACTGATTCGCCAGAAAGAAAAACTGATTCCTCTCGATAACGATCGGGGACTCACGGTCAGAAAGATCGGTGCCCCTTTCTCAGCGCCTCCTCTTTTTCGGGGAGGCGTTTTTTTTGCACGGCATCCAGCTACCCCCTTTACTGAATCTGTACGATTTTTCGTCGCCTTCCGACTACTACCTCTAAATAGTCGTGTGTATGAATTCAGTATAAGTACAAAACGAATGGTTTTATTTTTATCTTTTAAAATCAATTAATTATGTGTTTTTCCTGTAATAATTCTTTGGTGGTAGTTGGCGATATACTCCGTTTTTCACAGGGTGACACTCTTGATCGTTATCAAGTTTGACAACGCGGTTGCTGGATACCCTAGCGCCAACTTGAGCGATGTGTCGTAAGCAAAAACAGATGTCTGCTACGAGCATTTCATAACGACAGGGGCCAGCAGGCTTCGCAGCAGGAGAGTCCGGATGAGCAAATTCCTTGACCGGTTACGTTACTTCAAACAACTGGCCGAACCGTTTTCTGATGGTCATGGCCAGACCCTCAATACCAATCGTGACTGGGAAGACGGCTATCGCAGTCGCTGGCAGCATGACAAAATCGTACGTTCTACCCACGGGGTAAACTGTACCGGTTCATGTAGCTGGAAGATTTATGTGAAAAACGGTCTGGTGACGTGGGAAACGCAGCAGACTGACTATCCGCGTACCCGCCCGGACCTGCCTAACCATGAACCTCGCGGCTGCCCGCGCGGCGCCAGCTACTCCTGGTATCTTTACAGCGCTAACCGCCTGAAATACCCGATGATGCGTAAGCGCCTGCTGAAACTGTGGCGTGAAGCGAAACTGACGCACAGCGATCCGGTTGATGCCTGGGCATCCATCGTCAACGACCCCGAGAAGACCAAATACTACAAGCAAATTCGTGGCCGTGGCGGTTTCGTTCGTTCTGACTGGAATGAAGTCAACGAACTGATCGCTGCTTCTAACGTTTACACCACCAAGACCTTCGGTCCAGACCGCGTGATCGGTTTCTCACCGATTCCTGCGATGTCGATGGTGTCCTACGCGGCCGGTGCACGTTACCTTTCTCTGCTCGGCGGCGTGTGCCTGAGCTTCTATGACTGGTACTGTGACTTGCCACCGGCGTCACCGATGACCTGGGGTGAGCAGACTGACGTACCGGAGTCTGCCGACTGGTACAACTCCTCTTACATCATTGCCTGGGGCTCTAACGTTCCGCAAACCCGTACGCCGGATGCCCACTTCTTTACGGAAGTTCGCTACAAAGGCACTAAAACCGTCGCGGTTACGCCGGACTACGCTGAAATCGCCAAACTGTGTGACCACTGGCTGAACCCAAAACAAGGCACCGACAGCGCAATGGCGCTGGCAATGGGCCACGTTATTCTGAAAGAGTTCCACCTCGACAAACCGAGCCAGTATTTCAGCGAGTACGTTCGTCAATACACGGACTTACCGATGCTGGTGCTGCTGGAGCCACGTGAAGACGGTTACTACGCGGCGGGTCGTATGCTGCGTGCCTCCGATCTGGTGGACAACCTCGGCCAGGACAACAACCCGCAGTGGAAAACCATCGCAATTGACGATGAAAGTGGCAATCTGACGGCTCCGCAAGGGTCGATCGGCTACCGTTGGGGCGATCAGGGCAAATGGAACCTGGAACAGCGCGACGGCGTGAGCGGCGAAGAAGTGAAGCTGCGCTTGAGCCTGCTGGGGTCGCACGACGATGTAGTTGATGTCGGCTTCCCGTATTTTGGCGGCGCGGTCAGCGAGCATTTCAACAACGTTGCGCTAGAAGAAATCTTGCTGCACAAACTGCCGGTTAAGCGTTTGACGCTGGCTGACGGTAGCGAAGCGCTGGTTGCCTGCGTGTATGACCTGACAATGGCGAACTACGGCTTGGATCGCGGTCTGGGCGACGACAACTGTGCGCGTGATTACGACGATGTGAAAGCGTACAGCCCAGCCTGGGCCGAAGAGATTACTGGCGTTTCTCGTCAGAACATCATCCGCATTGCGCGTGAATTCGCGGATAACGCTGATAAAACGCACGGTCGTTCCATGATCATCGTTGGTGCCGGTATCAACCACTGGTATCACATGGACATGAACTACCGCGGCATCATCAACATGCTGATTTTCTGCGGCTGTGTCGGTCAGAGCGGTGGCGGTTGGGCGCACTACGTCGGACAAGAAAAACTGCGTCCGCAAACCGGTTGGACGCCACTGGCGTTTGGTCTGGACTGGCAGCGTCCGCCTCGTCACATGAACAGTACGTCGTTCTTCTATAACCACTCTAGCCAGTGGCGTTATGAAACCGTCGCGCCGCAGGAACTGCTGTCACCACTGGCAGATAAATCCCGCTTTACCGGCAGCATGATTGACTTCAACGTGCGCGCCGAGCGTATGGGCTGGCTGCCGTCTGCACCGCAGTTGAACGTTAACCCGCTGGATATCGCAGAAAAAGCGCGTGCCGCTGGTATCACGCCGCAGGAATATACCGTTGCTGCGTTGAAATCAGGCGACATCAAATTTGCAGCTGAACAGCCGGATAGTCCGCAAAACTACCCGCGCAACCTGTTCATCTGGCGTTCTAACCTGCTGGGTTCTTCCGGTAAAGGCCACGAATACATGCTGAAGTACCTGCTGGGTACGGAGCACGGTATTCAAGGGCAAGATCTGGGTACCGCGGGCAGCGTGAAACCAGAAGAAGTGGAATGGCGCGACCAAGGCGTTGAAGGGAAACTGGATCTGGTGGTGACGCTTGATTTCCGTATGTCCAGCACCTGCCTGTACTCCGATATCGTCCTGCCAACGGCAACCTGGTACGAAAAAGACGACATGAATACCTCGGATATGCATCCGTTTATTCACCCGCTGTCTGCGGCTGTCGATCCGGCATGGGATTCCAAAAGCGACTGGGAAATCTACAAAGGCATCGCGAAAGCCTTCTCCCGCGTCTGTCAGGGACATCTGGGTCAGGAAACCGATCTGGTTACTCTGCCTATTCAACACGATTCCCCGGCAGAAATGGCGCAGCCGTTCGGTGTGGATGACTGGAAAAAAGGCGAATGCGATCTGATTCCGGGCAAAACTGCACCGCACCTTATGATGGTGGAGCGCGACTACCCGAACCTGTACGAACGTTTCACCTCGCTCGGTCCGTTGATGGACAAGCTAGGCAACGGCGGTAAAGGCATCGGCTGGAACACGCAAACCGAAGTCGATTTCCTGAAAAAACTGAACTACACCAAGACTGAAGGTGCGGCGGCGGGTCGTCCGAAGATTGAAACGGCGATCGATGCGGCAGAAGTGATTCTGTCTCTGGCCCCGGAAACCAATGGTCAGGTAGCCGTGAAAGCGTGGGAAGCACTGAGCAAATTCACCGGTCGTGACCACGCGCATCTGGCACTGAATAAAGAAGACGAGAAAATTCGCTTCCGCGATATTCAGGCGCAGCCGCGCAAGATTATCTCCAGCCCGACCTGGTCTGGTTTGGAAGATGAACACGTTTCCTATAACGCCTGTTATACCAACGTTCACGAGCTGATTCCGTGGCGTACGCTGTCCGGTCGCCAACAGCTGTATCAAGACCATGAGTGGATGCGCGCCTTCGGTGAAAGCCTGCTGGTCTACCGTCCGCCAGTCGATACCCGTGCTGCTGCACCGGTGATGAATCAGAAACCTAACGGCAACCCGGAAAAGGCGTTGAACTTCCTGACGCCGCACCAGAAATGGGGCATTCACTCCACGTACAGCGACAACCTGTTGATGCTGACGCTGGGTCGCGGTGGCCCGATTATCTGGCTGAGCGAAGACGATGCACGCGATTTGGGTATTGAGGATAACGACTGGATAGAAGCGTTCAACGCCAACGGTGCGCTGACGGCGCGTGCGGTTGTCAGCCAGCGTGTGCCAGCGGGAATGACCATGATGTACCACGCGCAGGAACGCATTATTAACCTGCCGGGATCGGAAATTACTCAGCAGCGCGGCGGTATTCACAACTCGGTCACCCGTATCACGCCGAAACCGACCCATATGATCGGCGGCTATGCCCAACTGGCTTATGGCTTTAACTACTACGGCACCGTTGGGTCAAACCGCGATGAGTTCGTCGTAGTTCGTAAAATGAAACGCATCGACTGGCTGGATGATGAAGGTCAG
Source organism: Pectobacterium sp. S5 (assembly GCF_051707265.1). Lineage (NCBI taxonomy): Bacteria > Pseudomonadati > Pseudomonadota > Gammaproteobacteria > Enterobacterales > Pectobacteriaceae > Pectobacterium > Pectobacterium sp. S5. The sequence continues at coordinate 215,644 of NZ_JAULSZ010000002.1, read as the reverse complement.
GACTATGTACAAAAAGCGGTACAGCAGGAGAAAGCCTGATGAAAATTCGTTCACAAGTGGGCATGGTGCTGAATCTGGACAAATGCATCGGCTGTCACACCTGCTCCGTCAGCTGTAAAAACGTCTGGACCAGCCGTGAAGGGATGGAATACGCCTGGTTCAACAACGTCGAAACCAAACCGGGCGTGGGCTATCCCCATGCCTGGGAAGATCAGGAAAAATGGAAGGGCGGCTGGATCCGTAAAATCAGCGGCAAGCTCGAACCGCGTATGGGTAACCGCATCAGCGTGTTGTCCAAAATCTTCGCTAACCCGGATGTGCCGGAAATCGACGACTACTATGAGCCGTTCGACTACGACTACCAGAACCTGCGTAAAGCGCCGGAAGGCAAGCATCAGCCTGTCGCCCGTCCACGCTCGCTGATTACCGGTCAGCGAATGAAGAAAATCGAGAACGGCCCGAACTGGGAAGACGATCTGGGCGGCGAATTCAGCAAACGCTCCAAGGATAAGAACTTCGATCCTGTCCATTTCAACGAAATGCAGAAAGAGATGTACGGCCAGTTCGAAAACACGTTCATGATGTATCTGCCGCGTCTGTGCGAACACTGCCTGAACCCGGCGTGTGTGGCGACCTGTCCAAGCGGCGCGATCTACAAACGTGGCGAAGACGGTATCGTCCTGATCGATCAGGATAAATGCCGCGGCTGGCGTATGTGTTTGACCGGTTGCCCGTACAAGAAAATCTACTTCAACTGGAAGAGCGGAAAATCAGAAAAATGTATTTTCTGCTACCCGCGTATCGAAAGTGGTCAACCGACGCTCTGCTCAGAAACCTGCGTCGGACGTATCCGCTATCTGGGCGTGCTGCTCTATGATGCCGACCGCATCGAGCAAGCGGCCTCTGTGGAAAACGAGAAAGATCTGTACCAGAGCCAACTGGATGTGTTCCTTGACCCGCACGACCCAAAAGTCATCGAGCAAGCGCTGAAAGATGGCATTCCAAACAGCGTCATTGAAGCGGCACAGCAGTCGCCGGTATACAAAATGGCGATGGATTGGAAGCTGGCGCTGCCGTTGCACCCAGAATACCGCACGCTGCCGATGGTGTGGTACGTGCCGCCGTTGTCACCGATTCAGTCTGCCGCGGATGCAGGTCAATTGGCGCACACCGGCGTATTGCCGGACGTCGAAAGCCTGCGTATTCCAGTGCAATATCTGGCGAACCTGCTGACCGCAGGCGATACCGAGCCCGTATTGCTGGCGCTGAAACGTATGTTGGCGATGCGTCACTACAAACGTGCAGAAACCGTAGAAGGCAAAATCGATACCAGCGCGCTGGAGCAGGTTGGGCTGACGGAAGCGCAGGCGCAGGAAATGTACCGCTATCTGGCGATTGCGAACTACGAAGACCGTTTCGTGATTCCATCAAGCCATCGTGAGCTGGCGCGTGAAGCCTTCCCAGAAAGCAAAGGCTGTGGTTTCAGCTTTGGCGATGGTTGCCACGGTAGCGATACCAAATTCAACCTGTTCAACAGCAAGCGTATTGATGCCATTGATGTCAGCAACAAAACGCGCGACATGAACAGCAAAATCATGCGGGAGACGAATCATGATTAGCCTGCGGATTATTGCCCGCCTGCTGGACTATCCCGATAGCGAGCTGTGGGAAAACCGAGCTGAGTTGATCGAAGCGGTCGAGCAAACTGATGCTTTACCGCTGCGTGAGAGCAATCAGCTCATGCAGTTCATCAACACGTTGTGCGCGCAGGATCTGTTGGACAAACAGGCGGAGTATAGCGGCCTGTTTGACCGCGGTCGGGCAACCTCGCTGCTGCTGTTCGAACACGTTCACGGTGAGTCTCGTGACCGTGGTCAGGCGATGGTCGATCTCATGCAGCAATATCAGGATGCCGGTCTGGCACTGGATTGCCGTGAGTTGCCGGACTACCTGCCGCTGTATCTTGAGTACCTTTCTCGTCTGGAGCCCGCGCAGAGTCGCGCGGGTTTGCTCGACATCGCGCCGATTCTGGCGTTGATTGGCGCGCGTTTGCAGCAGCGAGACAGCAGCTATGCCGCGCTGTTTGATCTGCTGTTGGCGTTGTCCGGCAGTGACCTGAAAAGTGACGATGTCACACATCAGGTCGCTGACGAAGCGCGTGACGACACGCCGCAGGCGCTGGATGCCGTATGGGAAGAGGAACAGGTTAAGTTCCTCGGCGAAGAAGGCTGCGCATCGGCCCAACAAACGCAACACCAACGCCGCTTCGCTGGCGCGGTGGTGCCGCAATATCTGAATCTTGACGCGACATCGGCGGGAGGGCAACGCTAATGAGTGCAATCACGAACTATTTTAATGTGTTCTTTTTTGACATCTATCCCTATCTGGCGATGGCTATTTTCCTGATTGGCAGCTGGTTGCGCTATGACTACGGCCAGTACAGCTGGCGTGCCGGTTCGAGCCAAATGCTGGATAAGAAAGGGATGCGTCTGGCGTCTAACCTGTTCCATCTTGGGATTCTGGGCGTCTTTGCCGGGCACTTCCTCGGTATGCTGACGCCGCACTGGATGTACGAAGCCTTCCTGCCAATGGATGTAAAACAGAAAATGGCGATGTTCGGCGGTGGTGCGGCAGGTCTGCTGACGTTTGTCGGTGGCGTGCTGCTGTTAAAGCGCCGTCTGACCAACCCGCGCATTCGTGCCACCTCCAGCGTTGGCGACATTCTCATTCTGTCTTTGCTGGTGATTCAGGCTGGTTTAGGGCTGCTGACCATTCCGTTCTCTGCACAGCATATGGACGGCAGTGAAATGCAGAAGCTGGTCGGTTGGGCGCAGAGCGTGGCGTATTTCCAGGGGGGAGGATCTGCACATCTGGTGGGTGTTGCGCTGATCTTCAAACTGCACATCGTGCTGGGGCTGACGCTGTTTGTTCTGTTCCCGTTCTGCCGTCTGGTTCACATCTGGAGCGCACCGGTCGAGTACCTGACGCGTCGCTACCAGTTAGTACGTAACCGTCGCTAAGTATGATAAAAACGGCGGAGTTATCATAACGCCGCCGTTTTAATGTCTTCCCTCTCATCTTTCCCCGCCAACAACGCTCGTCATCAGCAGCTCTTCGTTGATTACTTACCTCGCGCCGTCGTCCATTGCACGGCGAAGACACTCGCCAGAACGATCGTCAAACCCAGAAACGCCGTACCGGTTATCGACTGTGAAAGCAACGCCCAGCCTAGCACCACGGCGGTCAGCGGGCTCAGCAACCCCAATGATGCAACGGCAACCGTCGGCAGGCGGGATACGCCACGAAACCAAAGCCCATAAGCGAGCACAGCACCCGCAAGACAGAGATAGGAATAGGCAGCCCACTGTGACAGGGTTAAAGCAGGCAGCGGCGCATCAGCGATCCACGCAACAGGTGCCAGCATCAATCCGCCGAGGAAGAGCTGCCAGCCAGTAAGCGGCAGCACGGGCAAATCAAGTTGCCAGCGACGTGTTAACCAGACTCCAGTAGCCATACATACCGCCCCCAGCAGCGCGGCGGCAACGCCCACGGGCTCAAATGTCGTCTGCGGCGACAGCAGCAAAATAGCCATGCCCGCCACACCGATGATCGCCGACCACAGCGTCGCCAGTCTGGGTGCTCGATGATCCACTGCCCAGACCAACACCATCACCAGCAGCGGTTGGATCGCGCCAAGGACTGCTGCGAGTCCGCCAGGCAAGCGATAAGCCGCGACGAACAGCAGCGCCTGAAAGACGCCGATATTCAGGGCGCTGAGCACGAGCACCCGCCACCAGTCTTGCCGAGCGGGGAAGCGGCGCGTGAATAAGAGCAGCAGCAGACCCGCAGGCAGCACGCGGATAAGCGCCGCCGTAAAGGGGCGATCTGGTGGCAGGATTTCTGATGTCACGATGTAGGTCGACCCCCAAATCGCGGGAGCCAGCGCCGTGAGTATGACGTCACGCCAATAGTGTGGTGAGGATGCAGTGTTCATGACTTTACCTTCAATTCAAGATATCATGATAGTGTTGATTAATTACCTTGAAGTCAAGATAAATGAAAAATCAAACCAGCGAACACGAATATGATGCGGTAGATGCCATCCTTGAACAGTGGCGGCGCGAACGGCCCGATCTAGATGCCAGCCCCATGGGGCCGATTGGACGCCTCAGACGATGTGCCGCGTTCATCGAACTGCGGCTGGAAGCCTGCTTCTCCCGATTTGAACTGAGCAGTTGGGAGTTTGACATGCTGGCTACGCTGCGACGTGCCGGTGCGCCACATTGCCTTAGCCCGACGGAACTGTTCTCCGCGCTGATGGTGACGTCAGGCACGATGACTCACCGACTTAAGCGCCTTGAAACCCGAGGATTTATCGAACGTGTGCAGAACGAACAGGATGCGCGCAGTATGCTCGTGCAACTCACCGGCACGGGGCTTGAACTGATTAACCGCGCGGTTGAGGCACACATCGAGAATGAACGTCAGGTGTTATCGGTGCTGCCTGCCGAGGTGCTGGCTTCTCTTGATGCTAACCTCGCGGCGCTACTGCGAGGGCTGGAGAGTCACGCCGGACGTGCTGCGCCTAAAGAGACGAAGTCGTTAGAGACAAAGTAATTCGCCGGACGAAACCTCAATACGTTATTACAAAAGGAACTGGGCATGTCTGAATACCGTGCGTCAATCTGCTGGCAGCGCAATGGGCAAGATTTTATTGATAACCGCTACAGTCGACTGCATCAGTGGCAGTTTGACGGTGGTATTACGCTGCGCGCTTCGTCATCACCTCATGTCGTGCCGCTGCCTTTTTCGCTGGAAGATGCGGTCGATCCTGAAGAGGCGCTGGTGGCCTCGCTGTCCAGCTGTCATATGCTGTGGTTTCTTTCCATTGCGGCCAAAAAGCGCTTCTGTGTCGATGACTATCAGGATCAGGCGGTGGGAACGATGGGTGTGAATGCAGCGGGAAAAATGGCGATGCTGGACGTCACGTTGCGCCCACAGGTGACATTCAGCGGCGAAAAGCAGCCTACTGCCGAGGAATATGCCACGTTGCACGAATTAGCGCATGATGCCTGTTATATCGCCCATTCGGTGAATTTCCCAGTGAACTGCGAGCCGACGTTGGGAACGAAAGGTTAAACTGAATAGGGTGATGACGTGCCGATATCATCGCGAGTCACGCGAAAAGTACCGCCCGACGCGTTCAGATCGGGCGGTGTGACCGATTACGGCCAGCCGAGCATCACCAGCCGGTAATGCGCTGCCAGGTTTCCTGCTCATTCCTGTGCGATTTCAAAACCTGATAGTGTTGATGCATCGCAGCTGTCGCACAGGCGTGGTTAGGCAGTATCCGCAGCCGTGTGCCGACGGGGAAATTGTCGGTTGAAAGTCCACTGTCGGCGGGTAGTGCGATAATGCCGTGTTCCTGATTGGTGATCGTCACGCAGAGGTCGTTGTAAGGGCTGCCGTAGAGATCACACACCAGTCCGTAACCGTAATCTTTTGCCTGAGATGCCGTCCCGCGATCGCGGGAGAGCGCCATCCAGCCCGCATCGATAAACACCCAGCCTTTTTCGCGATTATGCCCAATCACAGTGCTGACGACCGACATCGCGATATCATCCAGCGAACAGACCCCGACGTTTTTCATCACCAGATCGAACGTGGTGAAAACGCCCGCTCTGACTTCGGTAATCCCCGTTAAATCCTCGGCAAAGTGCGCCGTCGGCGTAGCACCGACGCTGAGCACAGGGCAGGCAATTCCCAGCGCCCGTACACGTTGTCCGGCGGTGTTGATGGCTTTGCATTCGGCGCGTGCCGCCGCCCTGATCGCTTCGTCCGTACGGCAGGCGTAGGATTCTCCCGCGTGTGCCAGCAGGCCGGTGAGCGTCGCGCCGTTGCCGTCAATCTGTTGTGCCAGCTCAAGTAGTGCGTCGCTTTCTGGCGGGATGCCGCCGCGATGACCGTCGCAGTCGATCTCAATAAAGACCGAAAACGTCACGCCATTGGCGCGTGCATAATCGGTCACCGCACGTGCCTGTTCTGGGCTATCCAGTAGGATATGAATATTCACGCCTTTACGGATTAAGTTGGTGATGCGCGGCAGCTTGTGCGGAGCGATCCCCACGGCGTAGAGCAGGTTGGTATAACCTGCGGCGGCAAAGGCTTCCGCTTCTGCCAGCGTCGAAACCGTCGCGGGTGACGCAGCGTCTTTGAGCAGATAGCGACCCGCTTCAATTGAGCGTAGCGTTTTGAGATGTGGTCGAATTTGGCTGCCTAACTTTTCCGTACGCTGATACAGCCTGTCGATATTGCGTTGAAAGCGGAACTCATCAATCAGCAAAAAGGGCGTTTCCAGCGCATTAAGCCATTCAATATTGTTCATTATGCACCTTCACTTCGTTTAGCCTGCTGCCAGGCGTCAAGAATGCGTTGGCCGATATATAAGTCCTGAATGGACAAGCCGGAGCTGTCAAACACGGTGATATCGTCCGGCGTTTGTCGTCCTGCTGCGCTTGCGCTAATCACGTCGCCAATGGCGGTCAGCGTCACATGGGCCGGCGCATGTTGGAAGTCACCAATGATTCGCGATTGGGAAGGCAGATCGCAAAACAGGCGGCCTGCGGTAAACAGCTCTGACGGCAGTTCCTGCTTGCCGACGGCATCCGATCCCATGCTGACAACGTGCGTTCCCGCTTTAACCCATTCGGCGTTAAAAAGCGGCGTGCGTGATGGCGTTGCGGTCACGATGATATCCGCCGCGCGACACGCGCTTTCGGCATCGCTGACTTGCGCATCCAGTCCGGCTGCCTTGAATTCTTGCGCCATCTCTGCGGATTTGCTGCTATCGCGCCCGACAATCAGCAGGGTACGAATTGGCCGTATTCTTGCCAGCGCGGCGCACTCATAGCGGGCCTGATGACCGGTTCCGAACACGGCGAGAACCGAGGCATCGGGTCTTGCCAGCAAATCAGCAGCAACGGCGTTGGCGGCGGCGGTACGAAAGGCGTTCACCTTTCCGCCTTCAATCGCGACCGCTATTTGCCCGATTTGCTGATCGAACAGCAGAATGAGGGAATTATGGCGGGGCAGCCCATTAGCGGGGTTTCCCGGCCAGAATGAACCGACTTTTAGTCCCGCGAGTTCATGGGTTGCTGAGGCCTTGATGCTGAATATGTTGACCGGATCGGAACCTTGCCCATGCACCACCGGAAAATTGTGTGCTTCCGGTTTGCTGGCGGCGAGCAGGGCTTCACGAACAGCGTCATAAGCCAGCTCATGGCTGATGAGTGCCGCGGATTCTGCTTCAGAAATAAAGATCATCGTTTTTTCCTTAGGTATTGCCGGTCAGAAATGCGCCGTAGCGGCTGATATCGACGTTCCCGCCGCTGATAATAATGCCGATGCGTTTGCCGCGCAGTGATTCACTGAGATTGCGTGCCGCCGCAAAGCTGAGGCACCCCGTTGGCTCCACGACAATCTTCATGCGTTCGGCGTAAAACCGCATTGCGTCAATCAGGTCGTCATCCGTCACGGTCAGAATATCGTCGACGTTCTGGCGAATCAGAGCGAAGGGGTAGTGACCCAGATGCTGGATTTGTGCGCCATCGGCGATGGTTTGCGGTGTATCGATATGCACGATATGGCCGCTGCGGAGCGATTGCTGCCCATCGTTGCCCGCGAGAGGTTCGACGCCATAAATTTTGCAGTGTGGAGACAGCTGACGAGCAGAAAGCGAAGATCCCGCCAGCAGGCCCCCACCACCTACGCAGACGAACAAGGCATCCAATTCGCCTGTCTCTTCCAACAGCTCTTTCGTTGCGGTGCCTTGTCCGGCAATAACATGCGGATGGTCGAAAGGGGGAATGAGCGTCAGACCATGCTTTTTCGCCAGATCGTTACCGATCTGCTCGCGATCTTCAGTGTAGCGATTATATTGCACCACGTTGCCACCGTAGCCCCGTGTTGCGGCGATCTTTATTGCAGGGGCATCGTGCGGCATGACAATGGTTGCCGGAATGCCGAGCAATTTGGCGGCGAGTGCAATCGCCTGCGCATGATTACCGGAAGAGAAAGTGACCACGCCAGCCGCCTTTTGCGCGTCAGTGAATTGTAATAAGGCATTCATGGCACCGCGAAACTTAAATGCACCTGTACGCTGGAAGTTTTCACACTTGAAGAAAACCTCTGCGCCGAACAGGTCATTGACCGTGCGCGATGTCATCACCGGCGTTTTATTGGCATAGCCATCAATACGTTCTGCTGCGGCTACCACATCGTCGAAAGTGGGGAGGCGTAAGTCGCTCATAGTTGGATAATCCGATGTTAGTGGTTATGAATACCGGAGGCCGTTGGCCTCGATATTGTCGAATACCTGATAAACAAAATATATAAAATTAGATAAATTGTCTAACATGATTTATCTTTAGGTTATCGGCCGACGTGAAATGCATCGCGTACTGCTGAAACAAGTCGGAACGAGTACGTGTCACAGAACCATGAGCGACCGCTGACGGCAGCGCGTGTGGTACTAAATCAGGTGTACTTACAGTAAACTCAGCGCCAGAAAACGCGCTTGCGCAAGCATGGGTATTGCGCATGGTAGAGGAATGGGAGGGGAATATGTCTGCATCTGGAGAAGGTCTGCTGCTGACGCAGTTAGATGCGATAGCCAAAGGGTTAAGCGAAACGTTCGCGCCATTCTGTGAAGTGGCCGTGCACGATCTGAAAAATCCAGAACACGCGATACTTTCCATTCACAATAACCTCTCCGGCAGGGAAATCGGTGCGCCCGCGACGGAACTGGGCCTTGCCCGCATCGCCTCGCCCGAATTTCCTAACATTCTGGCGAATTACGCCAACCAGTTTGCTGACGGGCGTCCAGTAAAAAGCACCTCAGTCGGCATCAAAAATGCGGAAGGTGAATACGTTGCCGCACTGTGCCTGAACGTCGATATGACGCTATTTCGCGGCATGCAAAATGCGCTGGCGCAGTTCACTCAGCTCGCTTCGGACTCCGTAACAGAACATTTAGAACCAAATGGCGCAGCGGCGATCAGACAACACATCGATCACTTCGCCGCTCGGCTTGCCACCACGCCACGAGCGCTAAAAGCGCAGGACAGAAAAATCCTGCTTCAGGAACTGAAAGACAACGGCCTGCTGGAAGTTAAAAAATCGATGGAAACCATCGCGCAGCACCTCGGCGTATCGCGGGCGTCGGTTTATTTGTATGCGAAGTAGGTGAACTCTAATCTGGTTGGTTCTATACTATACGTGACTGGTATATTTTATTTTTTGATTCTGTGTCGAAAGTGAGGTGTATCTCTCTGCTTAGGCTTGTGTTCATTGAAGGGTAAATAACGGGTTGTTTTTGAACCAATAAATGGAATATTTAGCAAAGAAATTTATAAGATAGAGGTAATATTATGAGTGAAGCCCCTTCAACTGGGAACATTATCGCAGATTTTTTATCCAACGAACAAGAATTAAAAGAAATGGGGGTTTCAATTAATGCATTGTTAAATACTCTGGTTAGGAAAAATAATATTGACACCCATTCTATATCCCATAGGGTTAAAAACCACTCTAGTTTAGAAAATAAAATACAAAAAAAGAAAAAATACAAAAATCTTAAAGATATCACAGATATACTTGGTTTTAGAATTATCACATTTTATTCTTCTGATATCGATGATCTTGAGGATTTAATAAAGAAAGAGTTCATAATTGACGAAGAAAACTCTATAGATAAGAGAAAGGCAATCGAACCAGATAGGTTTGGATATATGTCACTTCATTATATTGTTTCTCTGAGAAGAGAACGATCATCTTTGCCTGAGTATTCGGATTTTAGCGATTATAAATTTGAAATACAAATAAGAACAATATTGCAACATTGTTGGGCTGAAATAGAACACAAATTAGGATACAAATCTAATAATTCCATGCCGGATGAAATAAGACGTTTATTTTCTATATTGTCTGGTAATTTGGAATTAGTTGATAGAGAATTTTTAAATATAAAAAGGAAAATATACGAATATGATGAAACAGTTCGGAGTGAAGTTATAAATAGTAGAGTTGGGGATATATTGCTCAATGAAATGTCATTGGTCGCTCTTATTGATTCTGACAGCGATTTAGAGTTGGAATACCAAAAGTATAAAAATCTAGCTAAGGATTCATGGTTTAATATCAATGAGGTTAGTACTAATGAAATCGAATTTCATCACATTCAAGAAGGTGTTGAGATTTTGAAGTTACTTGGATTTAAGAATATTAATGAAATCCAGAATATAATAAAAAAATCTGCGATAAACAATACAATTAATAATATTATATCCCTTAATAAAAAAAATGGTTCACATATGGCATATATGAAATATACTTTCTTTATGTTTTTGTGTTACATCGATTATTATTCAAAAAATAAAAACCTTAGTCCATTGGTGGGAATGTGGCCAGATGTTGGTGATTTTGAAAAATTACTTGCGGATATTTTGCTATGACTTTTATTAAAAACATCTCTTTTTCGAGTATTTTATAAATAATTCTATGTCGTTGCTGTTCGAATTTTGGTGACAGATTAGCTGTCACCAAAACATCTAGCCAGTAGTACTGAATTTATATATTTTATCGACGCTTGTTAGCGTAACTAGATAATAACCTAACGTCCTGAGAAACTGTTGAACATCGGGCAACCAGATACGAACCTCACAACTTCCTCAATCCTCACCTATACTTGCTTCACTGCCCGATCTGCCAGTGTGTGGCAAAAGAGCGGGTGTGGTGAAAACGAAAACGCGAGGAGTAGGTATGGGTATTCTGTCCTGGATTATTTTTGGCTTGATTGCGGGGATTCTGGCTAAGTGGATTATGCCCGGTAAAGACGGCGGCGGCTTTATCCTGACGGTGTTGCTCGGGATTGTCGGTGCGGTCGTGGGTGGTTATATCAGCGTTTTCTTTGGATTCGGCCGGGTCGATGGCTTTAACTTCGGCAGCTTTGTGGTGGCGATTGTCGGCGCGATTGTCGTGCTGTGGGTGTACCGCAAGATTCGAGATTAGCTCTGTGTCCGTTGCCCCTGTTCAGGGGCAACGTTCTCTATCCTACCTGAGTGTTTTCCTGCGTTCCTTGATGCCGCCAGTGCGTCACAATTAATGCGTGATGATGCTATCCAGCGCGCGTAGGTGTTCCGGCTGCCATGACAGATTAACTTCGGTGCCAGCTTTCCAGTGTGGCTGAATCTCGCTGGCGGGGAGTTTCACCATAAACTGCGGTTGGCCTGCCACTTCCGTCATCATCCTGACGTGATCGCCCAGATAGATGAACTGCTGAATGCGGGCTTTGACGTGCTGCATGCCGTCATCGACGTGAGCTGCGTTGACGTGAATACGTTCCGGACGGATGCAGAGGGTGATTTTTCGGCCCGGTGAACTGGGGCGGACTTTCAGCGCGCGTAGCGAAGTACCGTCGTCCAGCGTTGCCCGATAGAATGCACCTTCGGCCTCGGCACGCGTGGCGAGCAGCGTATTGTTTTCGCCGATAAACTGCGCCACAAAAGCGTTCTCCGGTTTTTCATAGATGTCGCTAGGGCTGTCCATCTGCTGAATCACGCCATCGTTAAACACGGCGACGCGGTTGGACATGGTCATCGCTTCGCTCTGGTCGTGAGTCACGTATACCACGGTTAATTCCAGCGACTGATGCAGCTCTTTGATTTCTAACTGCATATGCTCGCGCAGTTGTTTATCCAGTGCGCCCAGCGGTTCATCCATCAGCACCAATTTTGGTTCGAAAACCAGTGCGCGAGCCAGCGCCACTCGCTGCTGCTGGCCGCCGGACATCTGTGCGGGGTAGCGATCGGCCAGGCTGGTGAGCTTCACGCGATCCAATACCCGATCCACTTTCTCTTTGATATCGGCACGGTTCAGACGGCGGATGGATAGCGGAAACGCCAGATTCTCCGCCACGGTCATGTGGGGAAACAGGGCGTAGTTCTGAAACACCATACCGATGTCGCGCTGGTGCGGCGGGAGATGGTGCAGCGGGGCGTCGCGCAGCATAATTTCCCCCTGCGTCGGGGTTTCAAACCCGGCGAGCATCATCAAACTGGTGGTTTTTCCCGAGCCGGATGGCCCAAGCAGGGTCAGAAATTCACCTTCACGGATATCCAGATTGAGGTTTTTGACGATCAGGCGGTCGCCGTCATAGGTCTTCTGAACATTCCTGAAGCTGACATAATTTCTCATTTTTCACTCTCCGGCAGTCACTGTTATTCATAAGAATGCATAAACCATGCCGGATGCCTGGCGAGCAGAAAATACCGCGCTGCAAGGCGTCATAACGCCGCCGTTCATCATAACGGGTGCGCCGTAATAGGGCGCATCGAGGGAGGATGGCACCGTAACGGTGCGAAGAGTCGTGTATAAAAACGGGAACTGTCAGACGTCAGAATGAGGTGTGTTTAGCGCCTGAATGCACGCCACAATCACGGAGAAAGCCAGCGTCATTTGGCTCTCTTCCACGCTGGCGTAGCCCAGCAATAAACCGCGCTGCGGCGTCGGTTGCAGATAGTAGCTGGAAAGCGGTTTAACCATCACGCCACGTCGCAAAATCGCGGCGCTCAGCACAACATCATCGATGTGGGAAGGCAGGCTGAGCAGCATATGCAGCCCAGCGTTGCTGTTGTCCCCGACGTAATCTGCGCCCAGAAGCTGTTCGATCAGTGACGTCAATAGCGCGCGGCGTTTGGCATACAGCAGGCGCATGCGGCGGATATGCGCGGCGTAGTGACCTTCGCGGATAAACTGCGCGAGCGTCGCCTGCGTGAGCCAGTGTCCGCCGCGATAGAGCTCGGAGTGTGCCGTCTTCAGCGACTGCGCCAGCAGCGGGGGCAGCACCATGTAGCTGACGCGCAGTCCGGGGTAGAGCGTTTTGCTGAATGTGCCGATGTAGATAACCGGCGATTGCGTCTGTAGCCCTTGCAGCGCGGGGATCGGGCTGCCGGAAAAACGAAACTCGCTGTCGTAATCATCCTCAACGACCCAGCAGCCATGCTCCTGCGCCAGTGCCAGCAGCCGCTGACGACGCGCCAGACTCATCACCGCGCCCAGCGGATATTGATGTGACGGTGTCACGCATATCAAGCGTGGAGCAGCGTCGGGCGAAAGCGTTTCTGGCGGCGCCAGCCCCTGTTCATCAACATCGATGGGAGCAACGCGCAGGCCGTTAATGGTCAGGACATTACGAATACCCCAATAGCAGGGATCTTCAATCCAGGCCAGATCGCCGGGGTTGCACAGCATTTTAGCCAGCAGATCCATTGCCTGATGGGTGCCTTCGGTAATCAGAATCTGCTCCGGGGTACATTCCACCGAACGGGCGACGCGCAGGTAATCCACCAATGCCAATTGCAATTCGGGGCAGCCGCCAATCGGCGAATAGGAAAGCTGTTCGGGGCGAACGCGCCGCGTCAGGCGCGTCTGAATCCGTCGCCATAAATCGTGAGGGAAACTGGCGATATCCGGGATGCCCGGCATAAATGCGCCCCATTGTCGGGCGGAGGCACCGGCATACCCCAGCAGATGCATACCGCGCCGCGACAGCTCATGCTTAGGCTCGCGTATCTCCCCGGCATTGTCGCTGCTCACCGGTTGCATATTGCCATCGGGGAGCTGTTCCGTGACGAAGGTCCCGCTTCCTTTGCGCGCGTCAATATAGCCTTCCGCCAGTAGCTGTTCGTAAGCCGTCAGCACGGTATTGCGCGACAGCGACAGCTGCTGTGCCAGATCGCGCGATGACGGCAGACGCTCGCCAGCGGCAATCGCACCATCGAGAATCGCCAGCCGAATGCTGTCGTACACACGCTTATTCAGTGCGCCGTCTTGCTGGTTGGCTAAACGCTGAAGCAATAAGTCGGTCAGAAGTGAGCGCAAAAGTGGATCCTTCAAATATTCAAAACTGGCACTGGATTATAGAACCATCTCGCGTCTAAATGACATCATCATCTTGCAACTACACTAACAATGACCGTTCGACTCACCATCGTTCAACGACTAACCGATGTGTTTGGGATACCGGAGCAGACCATGAAGAATAGCGAACTGAATCAACGCCGTCTGGCTGCCACGCCACGTGGTGTGGGCGTCATGTGTGATTTCTATGCCGAGCGTGCGGAAAACAGCACGCTGTGGGATGTGGAAGGGCGGGAATTTATCGATTTCGCCGCCGGGATTGCGGTACTGAACACCGGCCACCGCCACCCGAAGATTGTCGCGGCGGTACGTGAACAATTGGAGCGCTTTACCCATACGGCCTACCAGATTGTGCCTTACGGCAGCTATGTCACGTTGGCCGAACGCATCAATGCACTAGCACCGATTGAGGGCGCGGCAAAAACCACGTTCTTTACCACCGGTGCCGAAGCGGTAGAAAACGCGGTGAAAATTGCCCGCGCGTACACCAAACGCCCCGGCGTGATTGCCTTCAACGCGGCGTTCCACGGACGTACGCTACTGACCATGACGCTGACGGGCAAAGTGGCTCCGTATTCCACAGGATTTGGGCCGTTCCCCGGCTCCATTTTTCACGCGCTTTATCCGAATGAGAAGCAAGGCATCACCGTTGAACAGGCGTTGGAAAGCGTCGAACGTTTGATGCATACCGACATCGCCGCCGATCAGGTTGCCGCCATTCTGCTGGAACCGGTGCAGGGCGAAGGCGGTTTCCACGTCGCGCCACCGGCCTTTATCAGCGGGCTGCGTAAGCTGTGCGACGAGCATGGCATCCTGCTGATTGCCGACGAAGTGCAGACTGGCTTTGCCCGTACCGGTAAGCTGTTTGCGATGGAATATTACGCGGAGAAAGCGGACCTGATCACTATGGCGAAAAGCCTGGGCGGCGGTTTCCCGATCTCTGGCGTCGTTGGCCGCGCTGACGTCATGGATGCCCCTTCTCCCGGCGGGCTGGGCGGCACCTATGCAGGGAATCCGTTGTCGGTCGCCTCTGCGCTGGCGGTATTGGATGTGATTGAAGAAGAGAAATTGTGCCAACGAGCACAGCGTCTGGGTGCCGCACTGGTGGAAACGCTGGGGAAGATCAAGGCGCAGTGCCCGGCACTGGTGGCGATTCGTGCACAAGGGTCAATGGTTGCGGCAGAATTTAACGATCCGCACACCGGTAAACCCTCGGCAGAGATTACCCGTCAATTTCAGAAAAGCGCGTTGGAAGCCGGTCTGCTGCTCCTGACCTGTGGCGTGCATGGCAACGTGATTCGTTTCCTGTATCCGCTAACGGTGCCTGACGATCAGTTCAGCAAGGCGATGAGCATCCTGACGCGCGTATTAACACGATAGAAGAGAAGCTATGCAACTGGAACAGTTACTGAAACAACAAGCCTTATTCCGTCAACAGTGCCTGATTGACGGCGAGTGGCAAGACAGCCAAAACGGTGAACGTCTGAACGTCACCAATCCGGCGACGGGCGAGGTACTGGGTAGCGTACCGCTAGTGACGGTGTCACAAACTGAGCAGGCGATTACTGCTGCTGAACAGGCGCTGGTTGAGTGGCGCAAGAAGACAGGAAAAGAACGTGCCGCGCTATTGCAGGCGTGGGCACGCCTGATTATGGACAATCAGGAGGATCTGGCTGCGCTGCTGACGGCGGAACAGGGAAAACCGCTGGCGGAAGCGCGGGGCGAAATCGCCTACGCGACCAGCTTTATCGACTGGTTTGCGGAAGAAGCCAAACGCATTGAAGGCAGCGTGCTGCAATCCCCGCAGGGGCAACAGCGCCTGCTGGTCATCAAGCAGCCGATTGGCGTGTGTGCGGCGATTACGCCGTGGAATTTCCCCGCAGCGATGATCACACGTAAGGTCGGGCCCGCGCTGGCGGCCGGCTGCACGATGATCGTTAAACCTGCCGAGCAGACGCCGTTTACCGCACTGGCGCTGGCGGAACTGGCACAGCAGGCCGGTATTCCGCGTGGCGTGTTGCAGGTCATCGTCGGCGATGCGCAGTCGGTCGGTAAAGTGCTGTGCGATAGCCCGGTGGTGCGCAAGCTGAGCTTTACTGGTTCGACGGAAGTGGGTCGTATTCTGATGGCGCAGAGTGCGCCAACGGTGAAAAAGCTGTCGCTGGAGCTGGGCGGCAACGCGCCGTTTATCGTGTTCGATGATGCCGATGTGGATCAGGCGGTAAAAGGCATTCTGGCCTCCAAGTTCCGCAACAGCGGGCAGACCTGCGTCTGCGCCAACCGGATCTACGTGCAGAACGGTATTTACCCGATGCTGGTCGAACGGCTGGTTGAGGAAGTGCGCAAGTTGAACGTCGGCGACGGTACGCAGCCGGGTGTGACGCAGGGGCCACTGATTGATGCCGATGCGGTCAGCAAGGTTGAACAGCACATTGCCGATGCGCTATCGCACGGGGCAACATTGCTGCTGGGCGGTAAACGCCATGAACTGGGCGGCACGTTCTTCACGCCAACCATCGTCGGTGGGGTGACGCGCGAGATGCGTTTTGCCCGCGAAGAGACGTTCGGACCCGTGGCACCGCTGTTTCGCTTCAGTGATGAAGCCGAAGCGATTGCGATGGCGAATGATACCGAGTTTGGGCTGGCGGCCTATGTCTACACGCGTGACGCCGTGCGTCAGTGGACGGTGCCGGAAGCGCTGGACTACGGCATGGTCGGCATTAATACCGGGTTGATCTCGAATGAAGTCGCGCCATTTGGCGGCGTGAAGCAGTCTGGACTGGGGCGTGAAGGGTCACGCTTCGGTATCGAAGACTATCTGGAAATGAAATATATCTGCGTCGATCTTTCACGGTAGATCGTCGGTAAGAAACGCGTGTCGATAGCCCCTATCGGCACGCGAACACCAGACGCGCAATGTATCTGGGTGGTGCAAGGCAATGCTGGCTTGCACCACAACATGGCAAAAATGGTGACATGGCATCAGGTGTAAAGGGTGGTTGTGTATCCCTGATGCTTCTCCTCACCGTTCCCGCCGCCGCGGTAGTAAAACATCAATAAAATTTTTGAATTGGCACAATTTATGCTCATATTTTTTTGCATGATTATCATGATACATGATGCATCAAAAATGCAGCGCACAAAAATTGTGGTTCGTATTTGACCTTATTACGTTGGCTAACACTCCAGGAGCAAAACGATGTCCAAACTCAACAACACATCCAAAGCGAAAGGCCTCTTCAACCGTCCGGTACTGAAGAAAATAGCGGCCACGGCTTTTCTGGTGACGATGGCCTGTCAGGCGCAGGCAGAATCCGTCACGGTGATCTCATTCGGCGGTTTGAACAAAGATGCGCAGGATAAGGCGTTTTACAAACCGTTCGCCGCAGCGGGCAAAGGCACGGTAGAAGCCGGTGAGTATAACGGTGAAATGGCGCGTATCCGGGCGATGGTGGAAACCGGACAGGTAGGCTGGGATGTCGTGGAAGTCGAAGGTCCAGAATTGATGCGCGGTTGTAATGAAGGGCTGTTTGAACCGCTGGACTGGTCAAAATTGGGCGATCAATCCCAGTTTGTTAAAGGCGCAGTCAGCGAGTGTGGGGCGGGGATCTTCCTGTGGTCTACCGTACTGACCTATAACGCGCAGAAGCTGAAACAGGCACCGAAAAACTGGGCTGATTTCTGGAATGTGAAAGATTACCCCGGCAAGCGTGCGCTGCGTAAAAGCGCCAAATTTACGCTGGAAATCGCGCTGCTGGCTGATGGTGTGAAGCGCGAAGATCTCTACACGGTGTTGGCGACGCCAGAAGGTGTCGAGCGTGCCTTCAAGAAACTGAATCAGATCAAATCGAATATCCAGTGGTGGGAATCTGGCGCGCAGCCGCTGCAATGGCTGGTGTCGGGCGATGTGGTGATGACCTCCGCGTATAACGGCCGCGTCGCGGCAGCGCAGAAAGAAGGGCATGATTTCAAGATTGTCTGGGCCGACAGCATTTACGATCTGGATAGCTGGGCGATCGTCAAAGGCTCCAAGCACAAGGCCTTGGCGGAGCAGTTTATTGCGTTTGCCAACCAGCCGGAAAACCAGAAGGTATTCGCCGAAAACATTCCGTATGGCCCGACGCACGTCAAAACCACCAGCCTGTTAGCTCCGGCCGTCGCGGCTAATCTGCCGACCGCACCGGATAATCTGGCACAGGCCTTGCAGGTCGATACAGAGTTTTGGATCGATCACGGCGAAGAGCTGGAGCAACGTTTTAACGCCTGGGCCGCGCAGTAAAGCTGCAGTGAGTAACCGTACGTGATGATGGAGAAAGAGCCTATGTCCCAGAGCGATGTCGTCGCCGCTGTAGCGTCTGGCGGAAACGAAGAAAATTCAACCTTAAAGCAGCAACTGTGGCTCGCGCAGAAGGCCTATAAGAAGCGCTCTCTGCTGCTGATTGCGCCGCTTTTTCTGTTTATCGTGGTGAGTTTTCTCTTCCCGATCACCTCGATTTTGGGGAAAAGCGTCTCCAACCCGGAATTGCGTGACAATATGCCACAGACCATTGCCGCGATGCGGCTTTGGTCGGGCAACAATGTACCGGATGAAGCCGTCTTTCGGGCGCTGGTTGGCGATCTGCGCGATGCCCGCAGCAGCGGTAAGCTGAGTACGATCACCAAACGGTTAGGGTATGAAGGATCGGAATACCGCACGCTTATTACCCGCACACTGCGTAAGCTGCCCGCCGAGGGCAGCAGCGACATACGCGATCAGCTGATACGTGAGCAGCCGATGTGGGGCGAGTTGGCGACCTGGCAAACGTTTGATCGCGCCGCGCGGCCTTTCACCAGCTATTACCTGCTGGCGGTGTTTGACCACAAAGTCGATGCCACCACACAACAGATTGTCCCGCAGCCTGCCGATCAGGCGCTGTATGTCGACGTGCTGCTACGTACGCTGCTAATGGCGGGTGTGGTGACGCTGCTGTGCGTGGGGCTGGGGTATCCACTGGCCTATTGGCTGGCAAAACAGCCGTCTAACCGCGCCAATCTGTTGCTGATTCTGGTGCTGCTGCCGTTCTGGACATCGCTGATCGTGCGGACGGCGAGCTGGATTGTGCTGTTGCAGTCCGGCGGGCTGATCAACCGTTCGCTGATGCACATCGGCATTATCGACGAGCCGCTGGTGCTGGTGTTCAACCGCATCGGTGTCTACATCTCAATGACTCACATCCTGCTGCCGTTCTTTATTTTGCCGTTGTATGCGGTGATGAAAGGCATTTCCCCGAACTATGTCCGCGCGGCGATTTCGCTGGGTGCGCATCCGTTTATCGCCTTCTGGCGGGTTTACGTGCCGCAAACCTACGCGGGCGTGACGGCGGGAGCGCTGCTGGTCTTTATGATGGCGATTGGCTACTACATTACGCCAGCGCTGCTGGGCGGGCCGAGCGACCAGATGCTGAGCTACTTTGTCGCGTTCTTCACCAATAGCACCATGAACTGGGGAATGGCGGCCGCGCTGGGGACGCAGTTGCTGATCATCGTGACGCTGCTGTACGTCGTGTATATCCGTGTCACGCGCACTAATGCGGAAGCCGCGGCGCACTAAGCACACCTTATATTGGGGAGATAACAAATGAGACAGCAGGGTAAAGTGGGTATCCGTCTGTGGAACACGTTCTTTAATTTCTACGGGGCGGCGATGCTGTTGTTTTTAATCGTGCCCGTGCTGGTGATTGTTCCGCTCTCATTTAATGCCGGTTCGTTTCTGAGCTATCCGCTGACGGGATTTTCCCTGCGCTGGTATCGCGAATTTTTCAACTCCAGCGAGTGGCTGGGCGCGCTGGGCAACAGCCTGCTGATTGCGCCGCTCGCCACGCTGCTGGCGACGGTGCTTGGCGTGCTGGCATCGGTCGGGCTGGTACGCGGTGAATTTCGCGGGAAGTCGCTGGTGATGGCCGTGCTGATTTCACCGATGATTGCGCCGGTGGTGATTGTCGCGGTAGGGATGTTTTTCTTCTTCGCCAAACTGTCGCTGCTGAATAGCTATCTGGGACTGGTATTGGCACATGCGATGCTGGGCGTGCCGTTCGTGGTGATCACGGTCACCGCGGTATTAAAGAACTACGATCACAACCTGACGCGTGCCGCCGCCAGCCTGGGTGCCTCGCCGCTGCTGGCTTTTCGCAAGGTCACGTTCCCGCTGATTGCCCCCGGTGTATTCTCCGGGGCGCTCTTTGCTTTCGCGACCTCGTTTGATGAGGTGATCGTCACGCTGTTCCTCGCCAGCCCGCGCCAGCGCACGCTGCCGCTACAGATGTTTGCCGGTATCCGCGAAAACCTCGACCCGACGATAGCCGCCGCCGCCACTATGATGGTCGGTGCCGCACTCGTCCTGCTAATCGTGATGGAGATCTTACGCCGCCGTTCGGAACGGTTACGGAGTGGGGGTTAATCTGGCGTACGCAGGGCATGAGTTATGTTTCGTGCGGGTTGATATCTTATTTCTTCCTTTGCGTGCCGTTTCTTGCACACGTAATACACAGCACAATGGGGGACTATTATCCGGCGTAAGAAATTATGCAGCGGTGAGCATGAGCACCGAGTGAGCGGCATGGACGCCGCGAAAGTCAGTGCCGCGTCTGGAACGCGTCACTGGCGGCTCGAATTGTGCTCATGAACACCGATGGCATCGCGCAGCGACATAATTAGCGCCGAAAAGCCAGGGTTCGCAGGGCGACGGCGATTGAGCCGCCCTGCGTCGGGCGTGTGATGAAGTCGCAGAGAAATATCGCTATTAATACGCACGAAACTTTCACACTAGGGTGCATACAGTGGTGAAAGGACAACACCAAATTTCGCTGAATATTTTTTCAGCTTTTTTTAAAACCAAAATCATGATGCATCAAACACCATTTTGATGAATCGCCTACAAAGGCTCAGGAGATTCGGTATGACAGTGCAAAAAACACTCTTGCTGACCGGCGCTAGCCGGGGAATCGGGCATGCCACCGTTAAGCATTTTCACGCGGCGGGGTGGCGAATCTTTACCGCGTCGCGCCAAAACTGGGCGGAAGAGTGCCCGTGGGCGGAAAAGCTGCTTAATCACATTCATCTCGATTTGGAAGATATCGACAGCCTGCAACAGACGCTGCCGCTGATTAAGGAAAAGCTGGGCGGGCGGCTGGATGCGCTGGTCGATAACGCAGGGATTTCACCAAAGGGTGCCGACGGGCAGCGTCTGGGCGTGCGCGACACGGACTATGCAACCTGGCTGCGGGTTTTCAACGTCAATCTGTTTTCCTGCGCACTGCTGGCCAACGGCTTGTTCGACGAGCTAAAAGCGTCACAGGGCTGCGTGATTAATGTGACCTCGATTGCCGGATCGCGCGTTCATCCCTTTGCCGGCGTGGCTTACGCCACGTCAAAAGCGGCGCTGTCTGCGCTGACGCGGGAAATGGCCTTTGATTTTGGCCCACACGGCGTTCGTGTGAATGCGATTGCGCCGGGGGAAATTGAAACCTCGATTCTGTCACCTGGGACGGACGACATCATTGAACGGCAGGTGCCGATGCAGCGTTTAGGTAAACCCGAAGAAGTGGCAAGCCTGATTTATTTTCTCTGCACCTCCGGCGCTTCTTATGTCAACGGCGCGGAAATCCACGTTAACGGAGGGCAGCATGTCTGACGGACAACACACGGCACGTTTTCCCTCGTTTCCCTCCGAGGCGTCCAATCAGCCGGTTTTTGCCGACGTTGCATCGCACGGCGACGAGCTGATGACGCAGGCCGCTCCGCAGGTTTCCTGCCAGCAGGCATTGGCTATCGCGCAGCAAGAATATGGCTTGTCTGGGCAGATGGCGCTGCTTCAAGGCGAGCGTGATATGAATTTCTGCCTGACGGTCACGCCTGATGAACGCTACATGCTGAAAGTCATCAACGCGGCGGAGCCCGCCGACGTCAGTGATTTTCAGACCGCGTTGCTGCTGCATCTTGCTCAGCAAGCACCCGAACTGCCCGTACCGCGCATCAAACCGACAAATGCGGGTCTGCCAGAAACGAGCGTTGAAATTGATGGCGTACTGCTGCGCGTGCGGTTGGTGAGCTATCTCGCAGGGATGCCGCACTATCTGGCTGCGCCTTCAACGGTACTGATGCCGCAACTGGGCGGCACGCTGGCGCAGTTGGACAACGCGCTTCACGGTTTTACGCATCCGGCGGCGAACCGTTTACTGCTGTGGGATATCAGCCGCGCAGAGCAGGTGCGTCCCTATCTCGATTTTATTTCTGAACGGCAGCAGCACCAGCATCTTCAGCGCATTTTTGACCGTTATGACAGCCATGTTGCGCCCGAATTGACGACGCTACGTCATCAGATCATTCATAACGATCTGAATCCGCATAACGTGCTGGTTGATAGTTCATCGCCGACGCGGGTCACCGGCATTATCGATTTTGGCGATGCCGTATTTGCCCCGTTAATCTGCGAAGTAGCGACGGCGCTGGCGTATCAGATTGGCGATGGCGCGGATCTGCTGGAACAGGTTGTGCCGTTTATTGCCGCGTATCACCAGCACAGGCCGCTGACACCGGCGGAGATCGCGCTGTTGCCGGATTTGATTGCGACCCGCATGGCGCTGACTTTGACCATCGCGCAGTGGCGGGCATCACGTTACCCCGACAATCGGGCGTATCTGCTGCGCAATGTGCCGCGCTGCTGGCACAGTTTGCAGCGCATCGCGACCTATTCCCATACGCAGTTTGTGACTCGCCTACAGCAGGTTTGCCCGGGGAACGCGCGATGAATCAGAGAGAAATTATGCCTGAAATGACAACGACAGAAGCATTGCTGGCGCGCCGTCAGAAAGTATTGGGTAGCGGCTATCGCCTGTTTTATGAGGAACCTCTGCACGTTGTGCGCGGTGAGGGCGTGTGGCTGGTCGATCATCAGGGGAAACGCTATCTGGATGTTTATAACAATGTGGCCTCGGTCGGGCATTGTCATCCGGCGGTGGTTGAGGCGATGGCACGACAGAGCACACAGCTCAATACTCACACGCGATACCTGCATCATGCGATTGTGGATTTTGCGGAAGATCTGCTGAGTGAATTTCCTGCCGAGTTGAACAACGTGATGCTGACCTGTACCGGCAGTGAAGCCAACGATCTGGCATTGCGCATTGCCCGACATGCTACGGGGGGAACGGGCGTGTTGGTGACGCGCTGGGCGTATCACGGCGTGACCAGCGCGCTGGCAGAACTGTCACCGTCGCTGGGGGATGGTGTGGCGCGCGGCAGTCACGTCAAGCTCATCGAGCCACCGGATACCTATCGCCAGCCCGGCGCATTTCTTCGCAGTATTCGTGATGCGCTGGCGCAGATGCAGCAGGAAGGCATTCGTCCTGCTGCATTGTTGATCGATACGATTTTTTCCAGCGACGGCGTGTTCTGTGCGCCGGAAGGCGAGATGGCGCAGGCGGCGGCGTTAATTCGTCAGGCGGGCGGACTGTTTATCGCGGATGAGGTGCAACCGGGTTTTGGGCGCACCGGGGAATCAATGTGGGGCTTTGCACGTCACGGTGTTGTCCCGGATCTGGTGAGTTTAGGGAAACCGATGGGTAACGGGCATCCGATTGCTGGATTGGTTGGGCGTTCCGCGCTGTTCGATGCATTCGGGCGAGATGTGCGCTATTTCAATACGTTCGGCGGCAATCCAGTGTCCTGTCAGGCGGCGCACGCGGTGCTGCGAGTGATTCGGGAAGAGCTGTTGCAGCAGAATGCTCTGCGGGTTGGTGATTATCTGCGGCAAGGATTGCAGCAACTGGCGCAGGATTTCCCGCTGATTGGCGATATTCGGGCTTACGGCCTGTTTATCGGCGTAGAACTGGTCAGCGATCGCGAAAGCAAAGCGCCGGCAACTGAATCCGCATCGCAGGTGGTGAATGCCATGCGTCAGCGCGGCGTGCTGATCAGCGCGACGGGGCCAGCGGCAAACGTGCTGAAAATTCGTCCGCCGCTGGTGTTTCAGGAAGAACACGCCGATGTGTTTTTAACCACGTTGAGTGACGTGTTAACGAGCATCGACACCCGCACGTGGGAATAATCCATCGTGCGGGTGTTGTGAAAAGGTAAGGTGATTAGATACGGAACGCTGCAACAGCATGGCTGAGTTCACCCGCACGTTCGGACAGCGAACTGGCTGCCGAGGCGGCTTCGTTTACCAGCGCGGCGTTTTGCTGCGTGACCGTTTCCATCTGTGAAATCGCGGTATTAATCTGCCCGATACCCAGACTTTGTTCATTGCTGGCGGTGGAGATTTCGGTCACGATCGAGGCCACGCGTTTGATGTCTTCCACCACGCTTTGAATCATGGTGCCCGCGTCAATGACGGCATGGTGTCCATGGTTTGCCTGTTCGACAGACGTCCCGATCAGTTCTTTGATCTCTTTAGCCGCGTTGGCACTGCGCTGTGCCAGCGTGCGTACTTCGCCCGCGACCACCGCAAACCCTCGTCCCTGTTCGCCCGCTCGAGCGGCTTCCACGGCGGCGTTCAGCGCGAGGATGTTGGTCTGGAACGCGATGCCGTCGATCACGCCGATGATATTGGTGATTTTCTCTGCGGATGACACCATTTGCTGCATTGCTGATGTCACATCGCCCATCATCTTGCCGCCGTCAACCGCGCGCTGTGAGGCGGTGGTTGCCAACTGGCTGGCGTGAGCGGCATGGGTGGCATTCTGTTTGACCGAGGACGTCATCTGTTCCATTGATGCCGCCGTTTCTTCCAGTGAACTGGCCTGCTGCTCGGTACGGGAGGAGAGATCGATATTGCCGCTGCTGATCTGGCTGGATGCCGTCGCAATAATGTCGGCGTTACCGTGTACGCGCTCTACGATATCGGTCAGGTTCAGCACCATTTCCCGCAGTGCGGTTTGCAGTTGTCCCATTTCATCGTTCGACGTAATGTCGATGCGATGCGTCAGATCGCCGTCTGCCACTTTTCTGGCTAAATCCACGGCATTTTTTATCGGTACGGCAATCGATATAATCAAGCGCCAGCCGGATAAGGCAACGATAACTATCCCGATCAGAAGGGTAATCACTACGGAAAATAATATATTACTGAAACTACTTTGTGATTCAGAATAGAGTTCCTGGCCCACATCAGATTGTAATTTAATCAATTGATCGGCAGTCTTTTGCAGCGGTGCGTATTCGCTTTTTAAGGTGTGATTAATAATATATTCTAATGCATCTTTATCATTCTTCTTAATTGCATTAATGGCGGGAATAACGACTTTATCGTTGTACTGCTTGTATAACATTGCAAACTGTTCTTCTAATAATTTCTCGTCGCCCGTTAAATACGTCTTGCTGTATAAATCCCACTGTGCATCATAAATTTTTTGTGCTTCTGCAATGTGCTCCAGCCCGGTCTTAACATCGCTTGGCTGAGAGAGATCAACGCTGGCGACTTCAAACATCACGGTGTTCACCTGTCTGGTGATGTTGTCCAGATAACCCAGTGCTATCAGCCGATCCTGATATAGGGTTTTCATCGATTGGTTGGTGTTGTTCATGCCAAACAGCCCGATAAGGGAGACAACCAACAGCAATAATGCCATTAACACCATAACCGAAATTAATTTAAGTTTAATGCTCATAAGTACCTCTAAATTACTCCCAGGTGAGGAGCGGTATTTCTATATCGACGGAAGAAAGAGAATATTTATGTTGAGACTAACTAAAATTAAAAAATGGCATTAGGGGACTTGTGACAGCGTCGATTTACATTGGTTTACAAAGCGATTGGCATTCTATGCTAGTTGGAGAATTATAATGACTATATTATTCTGGCCGGAAAGTTACCGTTACAGCTAACTAACGAAGATAATATTTAAGGTAACGCCATAATTGTCGTTTTTTAAAAAACCAGAGGCGTTAATTTTTGAAAAAAATGAAACAAAACTGAGGTGAGGATGATAACGCGGATAATAAATTTCCGTTATTAATTTTCCGTTATTAAATCGTATCCCTGTGTGACGATCCTCTTCCCCGCGCAGAAAAGTGTGGGGGAAGAGGCGATCCGTTACCGATGCTGAGCTAATTGCACGGCGTCATGCAGATTGAGGCGCTGCCAGAAATTCTGTGGGCCTTTATCGCCCGGTGCGCCGGAGAGCGGGTAACCGTCAGCCAGCGCGGTTTTCACCATCAGGTTTCTGCGCTCGGTAACGGAGAGATGCGGAAGCACAGGGTCGAGCAGGACTTCTGCACCTTCGGGAATGCTAACCGGAGACGCCGCGCCAGGTTGGGCTGGCAGACCGTACGTCATCGTGTAGCGATAAAACGTCTTCATCTCCGGTGCGGCGTAGGGATCGTCCTGTGGCGCATTCTGAGCACAGGCGCTCAGCGTTGTGCCACAGGCTTTCTCTAATGCGCTGCGCAATTCCGTCTTCGCCTGTTCAAACAGCCGACGATACTGTGGATCGTTGAGGTAGTGCGCCACATTGCGTTCGGCGATCATCCGCGAACCGATCACGTCTAATGGATAATGCACGCCCAGCACGATGCGCGAGTAGCCATAGCGTGCGCCACGATCGATCAACGGAACGAAGCGCTCGGGGATCATTTCCGCTAACAGCAGCGCATCGGTGTAACCCGCGTTGGTATGCCCGCTTGGAAACGCGCCGCCGGAAGCGGTGTAGGGTTTGTTATCGCCAATCACGGCGGTATCCGGCACCAGATGAATGGTGTTATTCGGCTGTAGGAAAGGGCGAGGGTAGTCGAAATGCTGTTTAGCGGCGGATGTACTGACTTCAGAAGTCTTGATTAAGGCTGCGGCTTTGCGTAGTTCACCGCGATTATACGCGCTGATAAATGCATGACCGAGCTTTGGGCCCAATGCATCAGCCAAATAGTAGAGATATCCTTGAGCTTCGGCATCTACCAGTGCCTGTTCGCGCTGCCCCTTGGTCGCTTCGCGATTAATGCGCGTCACGATAGCCATGTTTTGCTGCAACACATCGGTAGAAAGGTGTGAGAAGGAATCCAGCAAAGCAATGCCGGCCTGCTGGTTGGCTTTCACGGCGAAGTCATAACCGCTGGCGTTTAACCACTCGGTATCTGCCATCAGTGACGTCTGTTTCGCCTGTTCTAGCTGCACGCGGGTCAGCTTCGGTGCATCGCCCTGAATTGCCTTGCGCAGCGCAGCCTGAATGGATTGTTCCAGTTCAACAACGCGAGGGCTGCTACTGGCCTGCGTGGTGGAGTCCACAATGGTGCGGAGACTGGCGCTATCCGGCTCAGGCTCTGCTGCAAACCCAGAAAACGGTAACAGGAAAAGACTGACAACAGGCAGCAGCTTGAGCGCGGGTAATACATGAGTTTTCGATAACACATTGGTTTCTGACAACGGATTAGTTGCCGACAACAATATGGTCGCGGGTCGCAGCATAGGGCGATAACGCATAGTGGCATCCTTAATTGGGAGGATAAACGTTTGTCGGTGCGGGATCAGGCTAGGCGCTGATTGTGATGGTAATGTTTCAGGATATATTTTGAGATGCTTATCAACGCATTATCATGATTTGTTATGTTTGGTGACGTCGTGAACCTCACGCGGTAACCGGGGGCAACAGTTTCTTATCTGGTTGCTTATATAGAAGAAAAAGACATAAAAAAGGTTCTAAAAAACAGAAAGGTGATTTGCTTTTTTTATCATTGACGCAAAGCTCATTTCTCTCTACTTTAAACAGACGATTATTTTTTAATATTTCATTGATTTATAAGTAATTAATCTAATTATAACAAAAATGACAGACATAAATAGCCCGGTTATTCCTCAACGCAAAAAGGCGATGGCGAGCCTCTCCCTGTTAAAAATGGCAAGTGAAACAGTCCTGTGGGATAGGTTCAACGTCAACTAATGCGAAATATTTTACCCACGAGCCAATGTTTACCTACGAACAATAGTCTTACCCAAGAACAATGGTTTTACCCAAGCACAGTGGTTTCCCTACATCAAACAGACATACGTTTGCGTATGCCAATAAAATAGTCAGTAACAGCAGGAGTGAGTCAGGTAATGATTCGGTTAGAAAACGTGAGCGTTGATTTCCCCGCCGGTAAAGCAGCACAGTCCAGGGCGGTAAACAACGTCAACCTGACCATTCAACAGGGTGAAGTTTTTGGGATTGTCGGCACCAGCGGCGCAGGAAAAAGTACGCTGCTGCGGACGATCAATTTATTGCAGCGTCCAACAGAAGGGCGCGTGTTTCTGGGCGATACGCTGATTAGCGATGCGTCTGGCCGCGAACTGCGTCAGCATCGGCAGCGGATCGGAATGATATTCCAACATTTTAATCTGATGCATACCCGCAATGTGTATGACAACGTGGCGTTCAGCCTGCGTGCTGCGGGGAAGGGTAAAGAAGAGATTGCTTCGCGCGTGCCGGAAATCTTGGCGCTGGTCGGGTTGCAGGACAAAGGGACTGCCTATCCAGCGCAGCTGAGCGGTGGGCAGAAACAGCGTGTGGGCATTGCCCGCGCCATCGCCAACCATCCTGAAGTGCTGTTGTGTGATGAACCCACCTCAGCGCTAGATTTGGAAACGTCGGCGTCTATTCTGGCGCTCTTGAAAAGTATCAATGTCCGGTTAGGCATCACGATCGTGCTGATTTCCCATGAAATGAGCGTGATTAAAAGTATTTGTCAGCGCATGGCGGTGATGACGGGCGGAAATATTGTGGAAGAGGGCGACGTCTTTACGATCTTCTCTGCGCCGCAACACGCCTACACCAAACAGCTGGTTAGCCATACCAGCCCGGTCGAATTACCTGAACGCTTTAAGCAGAATAATAAAGGCGTCTTGCTGAAAATACTTTTCGCCGATGATTCGGTAGAACAACCGATATTATCCGACGTGGCGCAGCAATTTCAGGTATCGGTCAATATTCTGCACGGCAATATTGAATACATTAACGATCGCGCGCTGGGGCATATTATCGCTCAGATTTCATACCGTGACGATCCGACAGCGGATAATTTAACCGCTGCTATTGCTTATATTCGACAGAATACCTTTGGGGTGGAGGTCATCAATGACTGATTTAATCGGTGAATTAATCTTCGCCTTCGGTGAAACCTTCACGATGGTGTGTATTTCAACGCTCTGTGCGGTGATATTCGGCCTGCCGTTAGGTATCGCGATTTATGTGACCGATCGTCATTTATTCTGGCAGAACCGTTTTGTCTATCTGGTCTCGACCATTCTGGTGAATATCATCCGCTCGATCCCGTTTGTGATCCTGCTGGTACTGCTGTTGCCATTAACGCAACTGCTACTGGGGAACACCATTGGACCAGTTGCGGCGGCGGTGCCGATGTCCGTCGCGGCGATTGCCTTTTATGCGCGTCTGGTGGATTCCGCGTTGCGTGAAGTCGATCCGGGCATTGTGGAAGCGGCGGAGGCCTTTGGCGCCAGCCCAACGCGTATCATCGGGACGGTGCTGTTGCCGGAAGCGCTGGCTGGATTATTACGCGGCCTGACGATCACGCTGGTCAGCCTGATTGGCTACTCGGCGATGGCCGGGATTGTTGGCGGCGGTGGTGTGGGCGATCTGGCGATCCGCTTCGGTTATTACCGTTATGAAACCGAAGTCATGGTGGTGACCGTGATTGCGCTGGTGGTGTTGGTGCAGGTCGTGCAAACGCTGGGCGATATGTTATCGCGTCGGGCGAATAAGCGCGAACGCCGCTAAACCACGACAGAATAGGGTATTCAGGGCAGCAGAGAGATGTCATGAAAATAGAAAAAATTGTATTAAGAAAAATGAAAATGGCGCTGAAAACGCCATTTACGACCAGCTTTGCGACGCAGACGGAGAAACATTTCTCCATCGCGGAAGTCCACGCTGGCGGACAGATTGGTTACGGCGATTGCTCGGCCATTTCGCTGCCGTTTTATAACGAAGAAACCAACGTCACCGCTTGGCATATTATGCGTGACTTCCTGATCCCGATGATTAAGCAGGCCGGAGATATAGAGCATCCTTCACAGGTGCGCGATATTTTCGCCCCGGTAAAGCGTAATAACTGCGCTAAAGCGGCAATCGAAGGCGGTATTTGGGATGCTTACGCGAAGATAAAAGGCGTGCCGTTGCATCAATTACTGGGCGGCGTGCGAAATAACGTCGAAGCGGGAGTGAGTATTGGTATTCAGGAAACGCCCGATAAATTAGTCAGCGTGGTCGATAATTTCCTGAATGAAGGCTACAAGCGCATCAAAATAAAGATCAAGCCGGGAAAAGATTACGACTATATTCTGGCGCTGCGTCAGGCGTTTGGTGATATCACGCTGATGGTGGATGCCAATTCCGCCTACACGCTGGACGATATTGATTTCTTTAAGCGCATTGATCAATTCAATCTGCTGATGATCGAACAGCCGCTGGCGCACGACGACATTATCGACCACCGCAAACTTCAGGCGGCGGTAAATACGCCGATCTGTCTGGATGAAAGCATTGCGTCGGTAGAGGATGCACGTAAGGCGATCGAGCTGGGCAGCGCCAAAATCATCAATATTAAAGTCGCGCGTGTCGGCGGCATTACCGAAACTAAGCTGATTCATGACTACTGTCAGGCGCACAATATTCCGGTGTGGTGCGGCGGTATGTTGGATACGGCGGTCGGTAAAGCGCACAACATTGCGGTATCTACGCTGCCGAACTTTATCTACGCACACGATATCCCGCCATCTTCCCGCTACTGGCATGAAGACTTCATGCTGCCGTTTGTCGAATTGGACAAAGACAGCTGCGTTGCGGTGCCAAATAAACCGGGAATCGGCTTTGAGATTAACCCTGAACTGTACGAAAAATATTGCTACGGACAGGAAATCTTTTTGTTTTAATTGATTATTAAATAAGACTTTTTTAGTAAGGCATGTGAGCAGTAAAACGTTATCCAACACCAGGGAATAACGTTATAAAAATAGAATAGGGCGCTACGACACCCATAACCGTTATACGACATGGCAGCAGAGAGCGTGGGATAGAAGAGTAAAGCGTCCGCGCCAAGGATGGCGCGGCTCGAGCGTACAGGGATGTATTTACAGCGTCTTTACGATCTACCCACGCTCTCTGCCCGCCTTACTTCGTCATCAATATCATGGCACCTATTACGCCCCAAATAATGGTAAAGACTGACTAAATCGGACAGACAGGAACGCGACGATGCGATTGAAAAAACTCATTCCACTCATGCTGGCATTGGGCATCTCTCAGGCTTACGCAGCAGATTCAGGCAAAGAAATCACCATCGGCGTCTCGCCGGGGCCGTATGGCGACATGGTCACGAAAGCGATCAAGCCGGAAATGGTGAAAAAAGGCTACGAGGTGAAAGTGCGCGAATTCAGCGACTACATCCAGCCGAATCTGGCGCTGTCGAACAACAGTATCGATGCCAACCTGTTCCAAAACCGCCGCTATCTTGATCGTTTCAGCGCAGATAAAGGGTTGAAACTGGCGGAAGTGATCACCGTGCCGACGGCCAGCATGGGCTTTTACTCCAACAAAGTACGCTCGTTGGATGAGCTGAAAGCTGGCGATATCGTGACGCTGCCAAACGATCCATCAAACCTGGCTCGTTCGCTGGATTTCCTGCAAAAATACGGCCTGATCAAGATCAATCCAGACATTACGCCGACTAAAGCCTCGCTGCGTGATATCACCGAAAACCCGAAAGGGCTGGTCTTTAAACCGCTGGAAGCCGCACAGCTGCCGCGTGCTTTGGGTGGCGTAACGGGCTCGCTGATTAACGCCAACTTCGCAATTTCTGCGGGTCTGAACCTGTCTGACGCGATCCAATTGGATGTGCTGCCGGAAGATCTGAAAAACATGATCGTCGTGCGTGCGGAAGATGCCGACAAACCGTTCGCTCAGGATCTGAAAGCCGCCGTTCAATCCCCGGAATTCGCCGCGTTCTTTGAGGACAAAAACTCCATGTTCCACGCGTTCCAAAAGCCGGAGTGGATGAAGAAATAATTCCCTTTCAAGCCGCCAGTGACCTATGAGCAATAGGTCACTGGCTTCCCCGCTGCAAACGGGTATTAACCCGCAAATCCCCTCTCAGGCAACATACCGTGTTAATTCAAAGATAAGAGCATTTAAAACATTGTAATTTTTTGTATAAATGCCATTCTTTGTAAGAATTATTGACATAACACAACGAGGGTTCGATGAAAAAAATACTTTCTACTGCCGTATTGGCGCTGGTACTGACGGGATGTGCTCAACAAACCTTTACAGTAAAGAATGAGTCTGTTGCCACACCTAAACAGGTGACCACGCATCACTTCTTCGTTTCTGGTATTGGTCAGAAGAAAACCATTGATGCTGCGGCGGTATGTGGCGGTTCTGACAAAGTTGTTCGCACCGAAACACAGCAGACCTTTGTTAATGGCCTGCTTGGGGTGGTAACGTTCGGTATTTATACGCCTAGAGAAGCCCGCGTTTATTGCTCGCTCTAAGCTAAAGCCTGTATTTAATAGAATATAAGGCTGTCTTACGATAAAGCCATCTCCTATCGAGATGGCTTTTTAATGTCGTTCATACCCGTCATACTTCAAGTTGCCTAGGTCGTACCAACAGAGAGTTGCCTTGCTCCCCCAGTTCCCAGAACAAGCCGGTCATGATCGCTAACCCTTCGCGGGCGACAGATTTCAGCAGATGTTCGTTGACCGCGTGCTGGCCGCATGCCGGATAAGAGTGGGGGATCCACAGTGTCGGCAGGCCGAGGATGTCGGCGAAAACGTCATTGGGCAGCGATCCGCCCAAATTCGGTAACAACGCAGGCTGCTTGCCGCTAATGTGCTGCATCAGTGCCAGCGTCCAATTCACCAGCGGATCTTCGGGGTTAAAGCGCGTCGCTGGAGATGTATTAAGCACCTCAACGTCCACCTGCGTAAAGCCGTGCTGGTCGAGGTGTTGACGCACATGTTGCGCCAGATGCTGCCAGTCGGTGCCGACCACAAAGCGCAATTGGCAAATCGCCGTCGCGTCGGCGGGAATCGCGTTCACTGGCTTGCTCGGGTTGCCGGTAATAAACGACAGCACTTCCAGCGTGTTCCAGCCAAATAGCCGTTCGGCAGGCGTGAGACCGTCTTCGCCCCAGTTTTCATCAATCGCCGGATCGCCCTCGCTGCCAGCGGGGTCGATTGTGCTGAGGATTTCCCGTAGCGCGGGCGTTAGTTTAGGTGGCAGCAGGGCGTCGATCTTCATCCGTCCTTGTCCATCAACCAGACTCGCCACGGCGTTCGCCAGTTGGGTGCCCGGATTGCTCAGCAGGCCGCCCCAGTTGCCAGAGTGGTATGCCTGATCGCGCGCCTGGATGCGCAAACGGAAATTGATGCAGCCGCGAGAGCCGAGGAACAGCGTCGGACGCTCTGCGCTGAGACGCGGGCCGTCGGAGGCGATAAAGATATCAGCAGACAGCGCCTGCTTGTGTTGTTGGCACAGCTCGGCCAGCCCCGGTGAACCAATTTCTTCGCCCATTTCGAACAGCAGTTTGCAGTTGAAGCCTAAACGCTGTCCGCGAGCCTGAAACACCTGCTCCAGCGCCATCAGGTTGATGCTGTGCTGGCCTTTGTTATCGGCACTGCCGCGTCCGTACCAGTGGTCACCTTCTTCCACCAATTCCCACGGTTTGAGCCCGTCGCGCCAGTTTTCTTCATCACCAAAAACCACGTCGCCGTGGCCGTAAGACAGCACGGTCGGCAGGCTAGGATCTTCAATGCGTTCGGCCAACAGAAAAGGGGGATGACGTTCATCTGGCGAGGCAATCAGCCTTACGCTGAACCCCATCGCCTGCAAGGCGGGCTGGATTTCGTCCGTCAGATAGCGGTTCAGCGCGGGATGGTTACCGGCTTTCTGGCTCTCGCTGGCGTGGGCAATACGCCGGGCCAGCGTCTGTTTAAATTCTCCGCGATCGAAACGTTCACAGGCGATACGAATAAGGTCTGCGCTGGTCATGCCTTTCCTTGCTGGATAATGTGCCGAAGTTACCGATATTTAAAGAAAAAACGAGCTTTGCAACAATAATAAAAATTGCAATTAAGCTTTGCTTTTAATATAAACCTCGAATCCCCACGCGTTGTCTGAAAGGAACGCCGCCATGCACAGCTCCGAGATTCGTTATTTTCTAGTGGTTGCCACCACCGGTTCGCTCAGCGCCGCCAGTCAGCACCTGTTTGTCGCCGTATCTGCGATCAGTCGCCAAATTCAGCGGCTGGAAGAACGCATCGGCGTGCCGCTGTTCGAGCGTCATGCGCGCGGCATGGTGTTAAACGATGCCGGACGCATTCTGGAAAATCACGTGCGTAAGAGCATGATGGACATGGATGCTGCCGTGGCGGAGATTCAGGGGCTGAAAGCCAGCCGTCGGGCGCTGTTGCGTATCGGCTGCACGGAAGGGATGGCGTTTGATCTGCTGCCGACGCTATTTGCACGTTTTCGTCAGCATGATCCCGATACCACCTTTGCGCTGAAAGTGGACTCTGCGATGCAGGTGTCCCAGATGATCCGCAATGGCGAAGTGGATATTGCGCTCCAGTTTGCGCTAGCGCCCGAGCAGGGCGTGAATGTGGAACTGTCGCTGCCCGCGCCGCTGATGCTGCTGATGTCTGACGATCACCCGCTGGCGCAGCAGTCTATTCAACTGGCGGATCTGCATCCTTTCCCGCTGGCCTTGCCGGAATCCTCGACCACGCTACGGCAGCTGTTTGATCTCTCATGCCGCATGAACGGCACCTTTCTGGAACCGACGCTGTGCTGCAACAACTTCACCACGCTTTATTACTATGCGATGAGCACGCCGGGGGCGGTCACCGCCTGTAGTTTCTATTCCGTGATGTACAAGTGCTTACAGCAACCGATGCGCCTGAAACCGCTGAATATTAAGCAGCTTGACCAGCGCTCGCTTCAAATCCAAACGCTGGCAGGCAAAGCGCACGCGCCGCAGCAACAGGCTTTCCTTGATTTCATGATGGCGGAGCTGCGTCGGGGAGAAGCGTATTATTTGAGTCAGATCGCGGAAAGCTAAATATCCGCCTTCACTCCATCTCAATAATGTCGCGCTTTTGCTCGTCTTCGAGCTGGCGCAGGACGCGATACACCTGCGCTACCGCCTGCAACGTTTCGCGCGGAATGTAATGGCCTTCCGGCGTAGTGCGATACAGCGTGCGGGTCAGCCAGATGAAGCGAATCACCGGAATATCGGCTTTTTGCGCCTGCGCGATAAGCTCCCGCGCCGCGCTGTCTTCCCCCTTAAACAAGATACGTGGCAATGGCGTTTTGCCGGGGCGATAGTAAAGTCCCACCGCATAGTGCGTTGGGTTAACCAACAGCATATCGGCATCTTCTACTTTGGCTTTGGGGCGCGGTGCGGCGGGTTCGTTCATCAGTTCGTGCGCCAGCGACTTACGGTGACCTTTCATATGCGGATCGCCTTCGGAATCCTTGTGCTCGTTGCGTAAATCCTCGTGGCTCATGCGCTGCTGCTTGAGGAAGAAATACTTTTGCAGACCGAAATCCAGTGCGGACAGCACCAGCAGTGCCGTCAGCGTGGTACGGGCAATGCGCGTCAGCAGGGCTTTCACCCCTTGCCAGAAGCCGTGCAGATCGCCATAGGCCAATTCGACCAGCGCTTCCAGCTCCGGCACCACCACTTTATAAAAGACGATACCGATCACTGCGGCTTTCAGGATATTGGTCAGCATTTCTACCAGCTTGCGCATCGAAAACATCTGCTTGAACTGGTTGATCGGGTTCAGGCGGTTGAGATCGAGCTTCAGCGCTTCGGGCGCAAACAGCGGACCATACTGGAGCCAACCGCCCACCACGCGCAGCAGCACGGCAATCGCGGCGGCTAACAGGCAGAGCGTGCCCGCCAGCACGGCGGCATCGTGAAACACCTCTTTTGCGACCTGCGCAAACGGGGCATCCAGCCGTTGCAACGGCAGTTGTACCAGCGTTTGCAATTTTCCCATCGTGCTGTCTGCTAATGCCAATACGCACTCCAGCAGGCCGACGCAAATCAGCAGCTTGGGCACATCCTGACTTTGCCCGACTTCCCCTTTACGGCGCGCGTCTTCGAGCTTTTTCTCTGTGGGTTCTTCCGTTTTCTCGCTCATCGGTTCCGCCTTTAGCTATTCGATGCGGTAAAAAGCAGCGGGAGCAGGTGCTTGAGATCCGGTAGCCCCTGAAGTTTGTGGTCACCTAAATATTGCAGCACTGGCAGATAGATGATGAAAAACGCCATTCCCACCAGACACTTGGCCGGAATGGATAGGACGAACACCTGAAGCTGCGGACTATACAGACTGAGTAATGCAATACTGAATTCCAACAGCAGCAGCAGCGCGACCAGCGGCCCGGCGTACACCACCAGATGGGTGAAAGTGTCGGCTAGCAGGCTGAGATACACCTCAAACCCTTGTTCTCCCGGCGCAGGCAGCCACGACAGCACTGGCCAAATCTGGTAGCTGTCCCAAATCAACTGCGTCAGCCCTTTCAGGCCGATACCGATAATCAACAGCAGAATCAGCGTCTGTTTCAGCAGATGGCCGAGCGGCGTGGCGTCCGAACCCAGCGCGGGGTTGAGCTGTCCGCCCATGAGCGCACCGCGCTGGTTATCAAACAGGGCGCCGATGGATTCAAACAGCCAGAACGGCATCGCCAAAATCAACGCGATGAGGAGCCCGACAATGATCTCTTTCAGCAACAGGCCGGGCAGCATCGGCCAGGACAGCGGCGTCAGCAGAAGCTGCTGCTGCACGATGGGAGCGGGCAGCAGCGTCAGGGAAATCACCACGGCGTTGCGCGTCATGCCTTTCAGCACGTTGAGTGAAAAAACCGGCACCAGAATAAAGCAGGGATACAGTCGGGCGATGCCGAGCGTAATGGCGATGATAAAGTCGTAAACGTGCTGAATGGTGGCGATCATGCGGATTTATACTCCGGTGTGCGCAATCATGTTGAATGCGGTGATAGCCAACTGCATCAGCTCTACGCCAATCCAACGTCCGCAGAGCGCCAGCGTCAGCCCGACGGAAATCAGTTTGACGGCAAAAGGCAGTGTCTGATCCTGCAACTGCATCACCGCCTGTAGCAGCGAAATCAGCACGCCGACGATCACGGCAACCAGCAGCGGCGGTGCAGAAAGCAGCACGACCATCACCATGGCCTGACGGAAAAGCGTGATTATTTCCATCGTGGCCTCACAGGTAGCTGTAGAACAAGCCGTCCAACAGCCGCGTCCAGCCGTTGACCAGCACGAACAGCAGTAGCTTTAACGGCAGCGAGAGCGTCATCGGCGCAACCATCTGCATCCCCAGCGCCAGCAGCACGTTTGAGACGATGAGGTCGATGACGATAAACGGGATATAGATCAGGAAGCCGATTTTGAACCCTGCCTGTAGCTCCGACAGCACGAAAGCCGGAATCACCAACAGCAGATTTTGCGTGTTCACCTTTTCGGATAGCGACGCAGGCCACATTTGCAGGCTGTTTTCATGCAGGTGGGTGAGGATATCGGGGTCAACGTTGCGCGACATAAAGGCTTGCAGCGGCTCCAGCCCGTAGGTCACGCTGGCCTGAAGCGACGTGATGTCGGTCATATCCAGCGGCTTTTCCTGCACGCGTTTGCTGATGTCCTGAAAGACGGGTGCCATCACAAACAGCGTCGCCGCAAGTGCGATGCCGTACAGCGCCATGTTGGGCGGCACCTGCTGCACCCCGATGGCGTTGCGGGTGATCAGCAGCACAATCGCAATCTTTAGAAAGCAGGTACAGACAATCATCATCAGCGGAATCAGGGAGAGTGCGCCCAGAAAGAGCGCAAACATCAACGGATCGAATGCGCCGGAAGTCATGGTGCCAGCTCCGGTTCGGCGGCGTGTTCTTCATCTGCTATCGGCAGTATTGGCGTCGGTGCGGAAAAGCGCTGGGTAATCTGTAGTCCCAGTCGGCCTTCCACATCGACCAGATCGCCGCTCGCCAGTGCGATATCGCCGTGATACAGCCAGGCTTG
This sequence comes from Pectobacterium sp. S5, assembly GCF_051707265.1. NCBI lineage: Bacteria > Pseudomonadati > Pseudomonadota > Gammaproteobacteria > Enterobacterales > Pectobacteriaceae > Pectobacterium > Pectobacterium sp. S5. The sequence continues at coordinate 177,598 of NZ_JAULSZ010000002.1, read as the reverse complement.
CCCCGGCACCACGTCGCGCAGCGTCAGCACGCTACCGCTGGCGAGGTGCTGCAATTCTGTCAGCGTCATCGTCAGACTGCCACAGCGAATATGTAAGGTGACCGGCAGCGGTGGTAAATTTTCGGTGACGCTGTCACTTATTGGCGTAAATTCAAGCGCTGAGGCCTCTGAGTGGGGATCGGCTAGCATCGTGTCGGTAGCGGACGAGGGCATTGAGACAGTCTCCATGTCGGTAACGGTAAAGGTGTAGGGGGCGAGCTCCGTGAGCTGTAATGTGCCGCGCAGGCGCAGCGTGCCGGCTGACAGCGTTCCCTCGCCCGAGGGGGTAAACCACGGGCGATTGGGCAAAATAAGATCGCCCGTACGCAAATGGCATAACGCGGACAGCGGCAGCACGGCATCAGCCAGCGTGAGCTGAATAGCGATAGTCGTTCCTGCGGGTAGCGCGCGGCGCTGGCGGTGCCAGTCAGCACGGGAAAATAGCGCCAGCCAGACGGCGTCAGCGGCCTGCGTCCGGCTGCGCACTGTTATGCCGTTCCAGCTCACGCTGAGCCAGACGCAGAGTGCCGCATCCTCGCTGTGTTGCTCTGCGGAATCACGCTCTTTCTGAGAAAGGCCCAGTGGGTAAATTTCTCCGACCAGCGCCCGCAGCACGGGGTTAAGCAACTGGTTGTAGAGTGTCCAGTACCATTCCTGTGCCGCATCATCGTCTTCTGTGAGGGGCAGCAGCGGGCAGTCCGACAGCAGGCTGAGCACAGGAAACGGATCGGCCAGTGAAATAATGCCGATGTCGCTACGCCAACTGCTGGCCTGCGCGATGGATGATTCCTCTGCCTGCTCGAGTGCGTTCGCCAGTTGAAGGTGCAGGCGGCCAGCCCGTCCGTCGCGGATAAACGGCAGCGATAATCCAGTGGCCAGCGTCGATCGGATACGGGCGTGCTGCGCGCGCAGGGCCGGCAGCGTTAGCGGTCTGACGTGCGGTGAATGGACGTCGGGTAAATTCGGGCTCATCTCTCATACTCTCTGGCGTCAAAACGCAGGTTTATCGGGCAGTCCAGTGCACTGGAGAGCGAATGACGGCAGGCTTCACGCCGATCTTTTAACTGGTGGTAGCTTTCCCGGCTGAAACGCAGCGAAATATCCCAGCCGCGCGGCACCAGCGTGGCTAATCGCGCATCGATATCACCCAACTGCGGCAGCTGTAGGCTGAAGGCAAACGGCGGGGCGCAGATGTTGTCCATCGCCTCAATCAGCTCACATTGCAGCGGTTGCCATTGTGACGGTGTCACATATTGTGGGCTGTCCGGTGCCTCACTTTGCAACGGCAGCGGGGTATTGATGGGGCTACCCGGCGCTAAGGCGACAGGTGATTCCTGATAGAACGCGTCTTCAAAGCCGTCCGAAAACGTGAAGGCTTCCCAGAAATCTCTGTGTTGTGGATCGGGTTGTAGATCGGATTGTGGATTGTGTTGCGAATCGCCTGCGCGCGAGGACTTGCCGTGCAGCACCGCCTGCGCGTTCTGCGTCGCCTTAGATTCGGATGACGCAATCTGTCGGTTATTCATACGTGCTCCTGAGGTAACGTAAGCAGATATTCCAGTTTCTCCACCGCCTTCTGACATTGGCGAGTGGTATCTCGGGCGTGATCAACCTGATGCTGCTGGTCGTGGTGTTGCTGCTGCGTGGCCTGTACCTGCTGCGTTTCTGTCGCGATTTCACCGAGTAAACGTTGTTCGGCGGCAAGGTTTTTTTTCAGGTTTTCCAGCGTTTGGGATTGCCCCTGAGTTTCTCGGGCAAACTGGTCGCGCTGCGTCTGACTGGCCTGTCGCAGCGCCTCGACCTGCTGCTGATGATGGCGTTGCTGTTCCGCAATGCGGATCAGCTGCTGTTCTTCCTGCCGCTGCTGACGCTCGCTGCGGCTTAAGCGCTGGCGGCGTATCGGCATCAGCAGATTCAACACGGTCTGTAATTCGGCATCGCGTTCGGTGTTATGGGGCATAGCGGCTGACTCCGGCGAGCTGTTGTTGAATCACGCCATATGGCATGGGTTCACGCATCGACTGACGAAGAAACTGGGTGATTTCTGCCTGAGCGTTGACCGCGGAGTCGGTTAACACGTCATGGCCGGGCTGGTATTCGCCCAAGCGGATCAGCATTTCGACCTGCTTGTACGCCGCCATCAGACGCCGTACGCCGCCCGCATTGCGGGTGTGTTCGGTATCCACGACGTTACTCATGGTGCGGCTCAGGCTGGCCAGCACGTCGATAGCCGGATAGTGCCCCTGTTCCGCCAGCCGTCGGGCGAGCACGATGTGTCCATCAATCAACGAACGCACTTCGTCGGCGACCGGATCGTTCATGGAGTCCTGTTCGATCAGTACGGAATAGAGCGCGGTGATGGCGCCGTCTTCCGTTTGTCCGGCGCGTTCGACCAAGCGCGGCAGCAGCGTATAGACCGACGGCGGCAGCCCGCCACGCCCCTGCGGTTCCCCGAGCGCCAGGCCGATTTCACGCTGCGCGCGCGCGAAACGCGTCAGAGAATCAATAATCAGCAGCACCTGACGGCCTTCGGCACGGTAAGCCTCGGCGATGGCGGTGGCGGTGAACGCCGCACGGGCGCGTTCCATGCTGCTGCGGTCTGAGGTGGAACACACCAGCACGGTGCGGCTACGCAGTTCATCGTCCAGTTCGTGATCGAGAAACTCGCGCAGCTCACGGCCGCGTTCGCCAATCAGCCCGAAAACGATGGCGTCGCACGGCGTATTACGTGCCAGTTCGGCCAGCAGCGTGGTCTTGCCGCAGCCTGCACCGGCGAAAATGCCGACACGCTGCCCCTGACCGATGGTCAGCAGGCCATCGACGGCGCGTAATCCGGTGGGGAGCGGCTGGCTGATGCGCGGTCGGGAGGTCGGCGGTGGGGCATCGCCCAGCACTGGCTGCGTGCGGCCTGCGGCATGACTGGGCTCGACAAACGCGCTCTCGCCGCCGTCCTCCAGCGCCCGCCCAAATCCGTCCAGCACGCTGCCTAATAAACGTTCCGATACCTGAATGCAGTGCGGCTGATACAGCGGCGTCACGGTGGCACCCTGTGCGATGCCGTCCAGCGCACCGAGCGCGGAGAGAAAGGTGTTGTCTGGGCTAAATCCCACGACTTCCGCCATCATCTGGCTGTCGTCCTGACGGGCCACCCAGCACAGATCGCCAATGCGCGCCTGCGGCAGGCTGCATTCCAGCAGGATGCCGCTGACGGCCATGACGCGGCCTTTTTTCTCCACCGGCGCATAGGCTGCCAGATGCTGGCGCTGCTGCGTGACCCACTGGTCGAGCAGCGGAAAAGAAGAAGGTTGTGTCTGCATTACCAGTTCACCGTTATCTGTTGTCTGCCGCTGAATTCAATCTGGTGCTCGTCAATTCTCACCAGACGCAGGTTGTCGATCTCATCGCCGATGAAAAAGCGCTGACCGTCCGCCGTGACGACGTTGGCGCGTGACCCGCTGGTCACCTGAACGATCTGAAACGGCAGTTGCTCCGTTTTCAGCTGCGTGCGGTTATCCACGGACAGCGCGGTTCTATAACGTTGGTGGAGTTGGGCGAGCATCCGTTCCAGCTTTTTTTGATCGTCCGGCGATAATTGTCCGGTGAGCGTGATGCGATCCTGAGAGGCCGCCACTTTCACGGCTGTGCTCAGCTCCCGCTCCTGCAACATAATGCGCAGCGTGCTCTCCAGCTGTGGCAAGGTGCCGAGCGGTTTACGGGTATCTTGCGGCGACGGGGCGGCAGGCATCGCGACGCTCTCCTGTAGCTGCCAGCTGCCCACCATTACCAGCAGCAACGCGCCGAGCAGCAGGTAGCTGGCTTTGGCCCACAGCGGCAGGCGCGGTGCGGGGGCAGGCGCAGGAATCGACGCAGCGGTATGAACTGGTGATTCATCGGCAGGCATATCCGCAGAGGGAACGTCCTCTTCCACCATTGGAGGCGTTTCGCTGTCGTCAGGCCAGGGGGTATCGGCCGCCACAACGCAGAGCCAAATCTGCCCCAGCGCAAACGGCGTGCCGGGCGGCAGAGCGTCAATCTGCTCGACGGTATGGCCTTCCGCATTGCACAACGTGCCATCCTGTGCGATGAGCACCCAGCCGTCAGCGGTCTTCTCCAGTTGGCCGTGATACGGCGCTATGCCGGGATCGTAAAGCACGAGATCGGCATCATCGGCCGCACCGATGCGCCAGGCGTTTCCGCAGAGCGGCAGCGCCGCACCGCGATGTAAACCAGTCAGCACGCGTAATTCAAACATGGTGTGTTCCTATGCGCTAAAGGGGTCGGGGGAGTCGTAAAGATCGAGACGTCCAATGACGTTGATCGACAGGGTGGATTCCAGCTCGGTGAAGGACAGCACCGGAACGTGGTGAAATTCATCCTGCAACAGCGTGCGCAGCGGGCTGCGTAAATCCTGCGCCACCAGCACCAGACTGCGCTGCGACGAGAGCGGCGGAAATGCCTGCCGCAGTTGGCCGAGCAGCGTGGCGGCGTAGTCCTGCGTCAGGGCGAAGAACGTTTCGTTCTGCGTCTGGCGCAGCGCATCGCGCAGCAGTTCTTCGCTTTCCGGCGTCAGCAGCCAGACGGCAAGGCTGTTTTCGTCGCTGTACTGGTGGCAGATTTGTGATTTGAGCGCCAGACGCACGTAGTCGGTCAGCGCCAGCGTGTCCCGTTCGTGCTGGCCGACTTCAATCAGCGCTTCGGCGATGGGGCGCACCGACCGCAGCGGCACGCGTTCGGAAGCCAACCGTTGCAATACGCTAGCGAAACGTGAAAGCGGCATGATGCGCTGAAGCTCCTGCGCTAATTCCGGCTGCTCGCTCTCCAGCCAGGCCAGAATGGATTTGGTTTCCTGCAAGCCGATAAATTGTGAGCCCGTGCGATGAATAGCCTGTTCCATGCGCGCCAGAATCAGCTCATCCGCGCTCCAGCGCGGCACATCGTCCGGCTGCTGCGCGACATGTGCCAGCGGTAGCCAGAGCCACTGGCTTTCATCCCGCAGCGTCGGGCCGGGTGTGGCAAGATCAACATCAGTCGGTTCGATTGCACCGCTGGCAACGGCCAGTCGGTCGGTGACAAACGTGGCTTTCACGTAGGGAATTTCATAGACGCAAAATTGAAATTCATCTTCCGCTAGCCGATCGCTGAATTCGATATCAAAGGACGGCAGCGTAAAGCCGAAGCGGTAGACCAGTTTGTTACGCAGGCGGCGAATATTCTGCACCAGCGCCGTTGCCGTTGGCTGCCCTTGCCAGACTGGATGAAACAGCAGCAAATAGGCGCGCGTGGGGTTAAAACGCCGCAGATCCTGATAGCCGTTCTGTTCAGCAGGCATGTTGTCCGCTTCCAACTGGCTGGCATCTAACTGACCCTGTTGCTTGATGCGCCAGAGCTGAAACAGACCGCTGCCGAGTGACGCGAAGCTGATGGTGACAAACACCAGCGTCGGCATCCCCGGCAGCAGCGCAAAACCAAACATGCCGATGGAAGAGATGATCCACGCTTTGGGCTGGCTGGTGAGCTGTTCGGCAATTTCACGGCCAATATTGGCATCCACTTTTTGCCCGTCGGCTGAGACGCGGGTGATGATCATCCCGGCGGTCAGTGAGATCAGTAGGGCGGGAATCTGAGCGATCAGCCCGTCGCCGATGGTCAATACCGAGTAGACGTGCATCGCATCGGACGCGGCCATGTTGTGCTGCAACACGCCGATGGCGAAACCACCGATCATGTTGATGAACACAATCACCAGCGACGCAATGGCATCGCCTTTAACGAACTTCATCGCGCCGTCCATCGCCCCGAACAGCTGACTCTCTTTCGCCAGATTTTCCCGCCGCTGCCGTGCCTGATGGGCTTCGATTAATCCGGCACGCAGATCGCTGTCGATGGACATCTGTTTACCGGGCATCGCATCGAGCGTGAAGCGTGCCGCCACTTCGGCCACGCGTTCGGAGCCTTTGGTGATCACCAGAAAGTTGACCACCGTCAGAATCAGGAAGATAACCAGACCGACCGCCAGATTCCCGCCCACCACGTAGTTACCGAAGGCTTCAACGATATGGCCGCCGTCCTGCTGAAGCAGAATCTGGCGCGTGGTGGAAATGGAGATCGCCAGCCGAAACATGGTGGTCAGCAGCAGCACCGCTGGAAACGTCGAAAAGGCCAGCGGTTTGGGCAGATACATCGCCAGCACGATCAGCAGAGAAGAGACGCAGATATTGAGCGCGATCAGCACATCGATCAGCCCGGTGGGCAACGGGATGATCATCATAAAGACGATGGACATCACGATGACCGCACCAACCACCTCCGAGCGCTGCATTGCGCTCAGCGCAATACGGTTCAGCCAGATAATCAACAGATTCATGGCTGCCCCTTATCCGAGTCGTGCGCATCCTGTTTTTGCCGCGATGCAGTATCACGCTGCGTGCTTTTGGCCTGCTGTTTCTCATATTGGGCGATATCGCCAATCATGCCGCGTATCAGTTGGATCGCCGTTTGCCGGTTTTTACTGTCTCGCCACAGTGGATGCGGCAGGTCGCTAACGAGCGGCAGGAGGGCGCTGAAAAACATCGCCTGATGCTGTACCTGCGTACCGGCGACTTCCCGACCGAGATTATGCAGATCGCGGGCATAGGCACCGTTGGCGCTCAGGCCGATCAGGCGGCGGGTTAGCTCCACGGCACCGAGCGTAAAGGCAGGCACTTTGTTCGCTAACCGAGTAAGCAGCGTCTGGCTGGATGATAGCGTATGGCTCAGGTGGCGAGAATCGTTGAGGTTGCTCAGCATCTTGCTGAGAACGGCTTTCGAAATCGACGGCGTCAGCGAGGCGATATCCGCCGCCAGCGCGCGCTGCAACGTGCGCAGCCCAATGGAAAACGTTGCGGCATCAAAGCGTTCCAGCAGGGAATCCAACAGCGCGCTGGCCGACTGCTGATGCACGATTTTCTGGTAATACAGATCGCGCATCGCCTGTTTTTGTTCCGGCTGAGTGCTGAACAGCGCAATGGCCGTTGCTGTGTTCAGACCGGCCCGAACTTCCGGCCCTTTCTCCTGATGCAGCTGCTGTAGCGCACTTTCTGCCGCCGCGGTCAGCTCAGGCTGTTGGGGAGACTGCTGCTGGATGTGGCGCAGCAGAATATCACCGCGCGCCGGATCGTTGCCCGCGGCTTCCAGCACCGCCTCAAGAGACGGTGAGCCTTGCTGCATCAGCAGATCGCGCATCCGACTCAACTGCTGATCGAGCGTACTTTGCGACGGATTTTCCAGCATCCTGAACAGTTCGGTCAGTTTCTCAATCCGCTCGACATTGGCGGTGGCGCGCGCGTCCGGCTGCTGGGCGATGTGGCGTCGGTTCAGCGATTTGCTTCTGCGTTCGGCCTGCTCGCCAAACGCCATTGCCACTTCCTCCATTGAGGTGGAGAGCGGCGAACCGGGAGGCGCGTGGTGCGAACTCGTCTGCTGCACCGCAGCCTGTGGCGCGGGATCGTCATCCACCACGACAGGACGCGGCAGGGCGCTGCTAGAGGGAAGAACCGTCGGCATTTTGATCATGATGTCATCCTGAATAAATCGGCTACGTGTCGTGGTGCGAACGTGCAGCGGTATGAATGTATTGCTGTGTGGACGCAGAAAAGAATGGGTTCCCCGATGTGAAGTCATCGGAGCAGGCCGAATTTGATGGCGGATTGGATTAAATGCCGTTCTACTGATTGCAATAACTTGCAATTTCACGCCGCTGGCGTTGGCAATAAGTGGCGTGATAAAAAGCAAAGTGAAAAATAACTGATTAAAAATCAGTGTGATAAAAATTTTTTCGGGCTGGCACAAGGCTTGCTCTTCCGTTTTTGCCAATGAGGCACAACAACGGAGAGTCAGCCAATGGAAATGTCTACCCTGAAACACATCGAACAGACCCCTTCGCTTTACCCAGCGTTATCTGTCGATTGGGAACAGGTGTTTCGTCAACACGGAAAGAAATTGCATAACTTTATCCGCAAGCGCGTCAGCAACCATGACGACGTGGAGGATTTACAGCAAATGACCTATCTGGAAGTGCTCAAACATCAGGATAAATTTGCGGGAGCATCGCGGCCGGAGACGTGGGTATTCGGTATTGCCCTCAACCTGGTTCGCAATTATTTCAAGCAGGCACGCCAGCGCGCTCAGGAAATGGGCGATGAGATGCTGGAACATATCGCGATAGATCTCGATCCCGGCGCTATCACCGAAAGTCAGCGGTCCTTGAAACGCGCGATGGATGCCATCGTCTCACTGCCTGAAGATACCCGTCAGATGCTGATGCAATTGCTGGATACCGATGCCAGCTATCAGGATCTCGCGTTGCAGTTGGAGATCCCGATCGGTACGGTGCGGTCGCGGCTGTCTCGTGCCCGAGGGGTGATCCGTCAGGCCGTTGAATCCTGACGGCATTTCACGGGACGAAAGGACGCGCCTGCACCCGCCGTTTTTCACTGACTGAGTTGGTAACCGCTTTATTTCACTATGGCGGTTGCCGTTCAGTTCGTGGTCGCACGCCGTGATATCAGGTCGCATTGATGCCGTTGCAGGGTTCCCTGTCCATCTTCTGGAATGTTGAGACGCCGTATTGCGCTACCTGCACGGCGGGTGGCTGCACAACAGTCTTAATTCAAATAAGGAGATGGCAATGATGTTCACCCAACCTTTTCGTTCCGATGAGAAAACCAAAGCCCCCGAGCTTGAACTGGTGGATTTTGCATTTGGCCGCATCAAGGATGCGATTTATATCGTCAACGAAGATCAGCGTTTTTGTTACGTCAATGAAGCCGCCAGCCAGACGCTGGGCTACAGCATTACGGAATTCATGCATTTGAGCGTTGCCGATATCGATCCCGATTGGGTCGCTGAGCATAGCTCGCCCGACTGGTTTCATGAATACGCATTGGGCGTCGGCACCACGTTTGAAACCAAGCACCTCACCCGCACTGGCATGACTATTCCGGTCGAGGTCAATCTCACGCATTTCCAACACAGAGGACGTAGCTACAACATGTGTGTAGTCAGAGATATCAGGGAACGTAAACATATCGAGCAGTTGGCTTACGCGCGAGAGCAGGAATTTCGCGCGCTGGTGGAGAACACGCCGGATTTGATTATCCGCTTTGATGCCAACCTGAACTGCCTGTACGCCAACCCCGCCAGTCTGAAACATCTGGATTTCACCGTAGAGCAACTTCAGGGCCGTATGATTACGGAACTGATGCCCGGCGTGGGCTGTGCGATCCGCATAGAACAGCTGGTGCGGCTGGTTGTCGATACCCGCAGCAGTGCGGAAGGTGAAGTCATGGAAGAGCTGGGGAGAGGTGAGCAGCGTCATCATCATATTCACCATATTCGCTGTGTGCCTGAGTTCGATCAGCACGGCGCGCTGGTGTCCATTCTGACCGTCGGACGGGACATTACGGCGATTCGCTATGCAGAGAAGAAATTGGCCGATTCGCACATGCAACTGCGTTTATTGGCGCGTCAGCGTGAGATTTCACGCGAAGAAGAGCGTAAGCATATCGCTCAGGAAATTCACGATGAGCTGGGGCAACACCTGACCACGATCCGCATGAGTCTGTCGCTCATGCGCATGTGTTTTGCCAAGGAAAACCCAGACATGCAGACGCATTTGCAAAAGCTGATGCAACTGACTGACCAAACGATCCAGGTGGTGCGTAACGTTTCGACCCGGCTCAGGCCGAATGTACTGAATATGGGGCTGACGCCCGCGCTGGAATGGCTGTGCGACGAATTTAACCGGCACTACAGCGCAACCTGTCTGCTGCGAACGTCGGGAGAACCGCTGGTGCTCAATGACGAGAGCACCACGGCGGCCTTCCGCGTCGTGCAGGAATCGTTGACTAACGTGGCGCGCTACGCCGCCGCCACGCAGGTAATCATTACGCTGGATAACCAGCAGGACTGCGTGGTGCTGTGCACCAAGGACAACGGTAAAGGTTTTGATTCCCGCGCTAAAAATAAAAACGCTTTCGGACTCATGAGCATGAAAGAACGCGGACGGATGCTGGGAGGCGAAGTTGTTATAGACAGCGCGCCCGGCAAAGGCACGTTGGTGCAGCTAACGTTTCCTAAAAATGGCTATACCCGCTAACCGCGGGATAAGAATAACAAAAGGAAGAAATGAGCGATGGGCAAACCAATACGTTTAATGATCGCCGACGATCACGTCATCATGCGTGAAGGTCTCAAGCAGATCTTTGCGCTGGATGACTCGCTGAGCGTCGTCGCCGAAGCGGGAAATGGTGCACAGGTGCTGGCGCAACTGCGCAGCGTGACCCCCGACTTGCTGCTGCTGGATATGTCGATGCCGGGCATCAGCGGTGAAGCGCTGATTTCGCGCGTGGTAGCGCAATATCCGCGTCTGCCGATTCTGGTGCTCAGCATGTACAGCGAAGCGCAAATTGCGCAGCATGCGCTGAAGAGTGGCGCCAGAGGTTACATCACCAAAGATAAAGATCCGGAAGCGCTGCTGTCGGCGATCCGACGCGTGGCGCAGGGTGCTCGCTATATCGACCATACGATTGCCGAGCAGCTGGTGTTTTCCAATTATACGGAGGGTGACCGAGCCGCGCACGATGTGCTGACGGCCAGAGAGCACCAAATCATGATTATGTTTGCGCAGGGGATGGGTATCAACGCCATCGCCAATGAGCTGGCCATCAGCAACAAAACGGTCAGCACCCACAAAGCGCGCCTGATGGAGAAAATGCAGTTCAGCACCAATGTGGAAATTGTGAAGTATGTCGTGAGTAAGAAGCTCATTCCTTAGCGGTGGGAATGCGCTGTGCGAAAAATAACAGATAAAAGGGATTCAACAGTCGGTGAATCCCTTTTGCTGAAGCTTACATTTTCCTGACGGTATCTTTTCGTTTTCCTGCTAATTGTTCAGGAAAGTAACAGACTGTTTTTGCTTATGTTGGCCGTTTTTTGTAGGCATTTCCCTACAAATTCCTCTGGAATTCCTACCTGATGTTCAGCGATGCCTGATGGTTTCATTATTCAATGACGGTAATGCTTGTCATCGTTCCACCAGCGATGAATCGGTGTGCGTTATGCGGAGAAACGTCACAGATAGACGGTGGGGCACCACGTTATGGAAGGCAGTCAGTTAGCCCGCTTGGGCTTCAGGAGTAGTTAATGAATAATCATTACCGTCAGGATAGACAGCACGCTTCTTTATTAGAAAATTCGTTCTCAGAGCATTCGTCATTAGCGCCTTCATCATTAGAAAAGCCCGTATTAGAAAAAGCGCGATCATCAGCAGACTATTTCCCGCCATCGTCGGGACATTCCACACACACAGCCGATGATATTCATTCATCGCTCTCACCCATCATCAATGTTATTGCGCCTCTCAATGTCGACATCGTGCTGGAAGGTGAAACTGGTACGGGCAAAGACACGCTGGCGAACCGCATTCATCAACTTTCTCGATGCAGTGGTCCGCTGGTGGCGGTGAACTGCGCCGCCGTGCCGGAAAATCTGGCCGAAAGTGAGCTGTTTGGCGTGGTTTCCGGGGCTTATACCGGAGCTAATCGCTCCCGCGCCGGCTATCTGGAAAGTGCAGATAAGGGAATTCTGTTTCTGGATGAGATCGACAGTATGCCCATGACGCTACAAGCCAAGATGCTGCGCGTGCTGGAAAGTCGTGGCGTAAAGCGGCTGGGAAGCACCCAGTTCACGCCCGTGGATATGCGCGTGATTGTGGCGACGCAAACGCCGCTGCTGCAACTGGTGGAAAAAGGGCTGTTTCGGCGCGATCTCTATTTCCGTCTGGATACGGTAAAGATTCAACTGCCAACGTTGCGTTCCCGCAGCGATCTCATTCTGCCGCTGTTTCAGCGCTTTAGTCAGGAAGCCGCGGTACGCCTGAAAATGGCACTGCCACCAATGACGGCGGACATTGACGAACAGCTGCTGACCCACAGCTGGCCGGGCAATATCCGTGAACTGAAAGCGGCGGCGGATCGCTGGGCGCTGGGGCTGTCGCCTTTAGCCAAAATCCAGCCGCTGCTGCACCCGCGTCCTTTGCAGTTGAAAGATCGCTTAAAGCGGATTGAAAAATTTCTGATTCAGGATGCGCTGCGCCGCCACGACCACTGCATTGACGATGTTATTGTGGAGCTTGGGATCCCCAAGCGGACGCTTTATCACCGCCTGAAAGTGCTGAACGTGACGGCGCGAGAGATGTGCGCAGGGGGTGGGGAAGCCTGTCAGGCATGAGGGCAGATTATCCGCCGTTTACCGATCAGGGTACGGTAGCCAATGACGGCAGGCCGACTTTTGCCAGTCGGCCTGCTTTCAGGTTACACCGTTTCTATTTACATCGTTTCTGTCGGCATTTTTTCTATCGGCGGGCACGGATAGTGATGGATATCCGGTAGATCGTGCAATGCCACGGCCTTACTGAAATACCATCCTTGCATAATCGCCGACGGGCACTGTTGCAGGATGTAGGCGGCTTGCTCGCGTGTTTCCACCCCTTCGATGATCACCGGGACGTCGAGTTTTTTGATAAGAGTAAATAACAGATCGGCCATGGCGGCATTAACCGTGTCCGTGCCGATGGCGTCGACAAAAATCTTGTCGATCTTGATCATATCGAACGGTAAATGGCTCAGATAATCGAGGTTGGAATAGCCCGTGCCGAAATCATCAAGCGCGATCTTATAGCCTGAGCGCCGTAGCGCCTCAAGGCCATCAGCCAGCGTCTTGTGGGACGTACTCGACCGCTCGGTGAGTTCCAACATGACGCGGGTTTTATCGATCGCCAATTCATCACACATTTGCTGTAGGAAGTGATGATAATCCGGCGAAATAATGTCGGAGACGGACAGATTAATACTCAGAAGGAAGGGCGTGTCCTGCGTGAGGTACGGCTGCATGTCACGCAGCGCCTGACGCGTAATGATGCGGGTTAGCTCATCTGAGTAGCCCATTTTTTCAGCCGCGCTGATGAAAAACTCTGGCGAAACGTTGTCGCCACGCTCGTTTTTCCAACGCGCCAGCGCCTCTACACCAATAATGGTGCGCTGCGGCAGGCTAATCAGCGGCTGGTAATGTACCTGAAACCGCTGGTGTTTGATCGCGCGTTTTAGCTGTGAGGGTAAAGTATGGTGCCGATCGTCATAGAGCTGGTAGGACAGGGCAAAACTGCTCCCGAGGAGCGCCCCAACAAAAAATAGCGCAGCGATGATATACCACGGGCGATACAGGATGCCGGCAGAATCCAACTGAGCCAGCACGCAGACATTCAGGGTAGCTGCACAGAAAAACGTCTGGCGTTTTCCCATGGTCAGCCACCCGTTACTCTCATGCCGAGTCTCTTTGAACATTGAGAGGTCGATGTTGCCAAAGGTCTGATAGATATGCCCTAGGTTACGCGTGAGCAGCATCGCGCTGTATTCGGCGGGTGGTTGAGTGAAATGACGAAATGCGGCGGCTGCGGTGACAGTGACGACACCGTTGAGGCTCGCCATATCTGCGGTAATACGCGGATCCACCACATCTTTCATCGCGGTCCACAGCTGCACGCCCTCATCGGTCGTCAGGTTCGGCGGCAGCAGATAAATCGGTGGGTTGAGGATGCCCCAGCCCGCGGAACAGATGAGATAGTTGTTCTTGATTCGCCCAATATCACGTAGATAGACGGAGTAAAAGGAGAGCAGGCGTAATTCTTTCAGATCGGCGCTGGAGCAAGGCGTGTTATTTAGCGTCAGCACGCGGTCAATGGTTTCCCGGCTTTCACGGGCGACGGCGGTGCCTTGTTCGAGCACATCCTGGCTATAGTGCTGTAGTTGCGCTTGTTCCAGCCTGGCTAAAATTCCCTGACCAATTAATAGCGCCAGCAATGCGCTGGCAAATGAAATCAAAATAAGTCTGAACCACAATCCGGTATTGGTAGTTAAGGTGAGCATAGCGACCATTTGGCAGCGTGACGGGAATAGTACGGCATGGGTTCAAATATCGCATCCTTGCCAGTTGCACAGCATAAAAACGTTCCTGCAAATCAGAAACAACGTACGGCCTTTCGGTAAGGTAATAACGTTTTCTATTATTCTAAAAGAAAATCTATGATGCCTAACGGTCGGAAACACAGAGAAAACTAGGCTAGTTCTTCCCCTCACATCGTTATTGTCGAAAGAATTTCCTTTCCGTTGGAACTCACTGACCCGCTCTCCCACTTAATGAATGAACAAGATGACTGTATGTACAGCATGACAGTTCACTACCGTAAAAATTCATCATATTTGGAGATATATCATGGCTTTAGGACTTTCTCAGGTTGCATCTCAGGCGGCTTCTCAGACTCTGGATACCGCGATGGCCGGTTCTCTGACTCGTGCTGCGGGCGCTCAGGCACAGAAAATTGCGCTGGATACGGAAAACTCCATTCTGGATGGTCAGATGGATTCCGCGTCCAAATCACTGAACTCCGGGCAGAAAGCGGCGAAAGCCATCCAGTTCTGATCGTGATGCAACGAGCCGGAGCCTTGCTCCGGCTTTATTTTTATCCCGTCCGCGATGGAATCCACACCATGAAAATCAACCACGCTACTACGCTGCCCCAGCCGGGGGATGCTCCGCTGGCGGACAACGGCACGTCTTTTTCCTCTTCTGCCACGAATCAGGATGTGTCTTGGTTTAGCGCAGCGCTGTCGTCGGCACCGATGACGGCAGAAAGTGGCAACAGTCAGTGGCTGGGCGCGCTGGCGGAAAAATCTCAGGGACTGAACGGCGTTTTTAAATCCGCCGAACGCGATGTGAGCCAGTCGATGCGCTCCAATAATCCAAAAGATGTGCTGGATGCGACCCGAACGCTGTCGTCGTTCTATCTGGAAAGTCTGCTGAGCGCCAAACTGGTGGCGAAAAGTGTACAAAGTCTGGAAAAACTCACCAACTTACAGTAGCGGCCTATGAAAATCGATAAGCGAGTGTTTCTTCTGCTGATCGGGCTATTGATCGGCTGCGGCGAGCCGATTGAGCTGAATCGCGGGCTGTCGGAGAACGATGCCAACGAAGCGATTTCGATGCTCGGCCGCTATCAGATCGGCGCGGAGAAACGGGTGGACAAAACCGGCGTCACGCTGGTGATCGATGCAAAAAACATGGAACGTGCCGTCAATATTCTGAATGCGGCGGGTTTACCGAAGCAATCGCGTACCAATCTGGGCGAAGTCTTTCAGAAAAGTGGCGTGATCTCGACGCCGCTGGAGGAGCGCGCCCGCTATATCTATGCCTTATCGCAGGAAGTGGAGGCAACGTTGGCGCAGATCGACGGCGTGCTGGTGGCGCGGGTGCATGTGGTGCTGCCCGAGCGTATTGCCCCCGGCGAGCCGGTTCAACCCGCTTCGGCGGCGGTGTTTATCAAATATCGTGCTGAGCTGGAGCCCGATGGGATGGAACAGCGCATCCGTCGTATGGTCGCCAGCAGCATTCCCGGCCTGTCTGGCAAGGATGATAAGGAACTGGCGATTGTCTTTGTTCCGGCGGAACCGTATCAGGACACGATCCCCGTAGTTACGCTGGGGCCGTTCACGCTCACGCCGGATGAGATGCGACGCTGGCAGTGGAGTGCGGGGCTGTTCGGTCTGCTACTGGCTGGGCTATTAGGCTGGCGCGTTGGCATGCCTTACCTGCGACAGTGGCAGCAGAAAAAAGCGGGGGCGTCGTCGTCACCATGACCACACAAGCGCAAAGCCAGCGGCATGAGTCGGGCGATCTCACCCTGCTTGCCTGGCTGATCTGGTGGGCAGAGGACTGCCTGTTACAAGCCGATCCCAGTTGGTGGAACGGGAAGGTGACATTACCCGATTCGCCGCTGCGTCGCGATTGGCTGCATGTGAACGCTGTGCAGCTTCATCGCCATTTTTCTCTGCCGCCGGGGTTGCCGCCGGATCCGCTTGCCTCACTGATGCAAATGGGAGCGCTGGATACGGCGCAGCGCGAAACGGTATTGCTCCTGATGGCGCGGGTGTGTCAACCCGTTCGTAATCCAGATCGTTCGGACGCGGAGGGCATATGGTGCGAGCGGCTGGCAAAGGCGCTGCGGCCGGGCTTATGGCTACCGTCAGCGGTCACCTTTTCTGCTTTATCGTCGACGTCACCCGCCGCGAGACATCAGGATGCGCTGACGCTGCTGCGCATTCGCTACGGTGAAACGTGCTGGCCGCGTCTGCGGCTGCTTTTTCCTCGCGATGGGTCCTGTGACGGCGATAACCCTTGCCATGCCCCGATGATGTCATTGCCCGCCGCCCGGTTGAATGCGCTGTGCGATGCCCTGATTTGGAAAGCATCGACCCCCACATAACCTTCCTCATTTCTATTCATTTTGCTAAGGACGAAGCATGCTGACGACGAAGACGTTTGTGACATTACCCGGCGGCAGTCGGGATGAAGCGGTGATTATTCCGGCGGAGCGCGTCGCGGCGCACCGTCGTAGTCGGACACTCTGGGAAGAGGCCAATGCGCAGGCCGATACGATTGTGGCACAGGCACACGAACGTGCCCGAACGCTCGGTGAGCAGGCGGTCGAACAGGCAGAAGCGGAATTCTGGCAGCAGGCAAACGCGCTATTGCAGGGCGTTCGACAAGACCGAATGGATCTGGAAAAGATCATGATTACGCAAGCCGGACAGCTGCTGCGCGATGCGCTGGCGCATTTGCTGGATAAAACGCCGGCACCGTCGCGCCATCACGCTTTACTGCGACAGTTGCTGAAGCAACAGCAGGGAGAAAGTCGGGGAACGCTGTACTGCCATCCCGTCCAGCTTGCCGATGTACAGCACTGGCTGGATGCACATACACATCTTGAGTGGCGTCTCGCCAGCGATGACGCGCTGGATAGCGATGCCATGAAGCTGATTACCGCGCATGGCGTGATGTCGCTGAGCTGGCGGCAGGCGACGGCGCAACTGCTTCCTCCTGAGTATCCCGCCGCAATATAAAATCATCGCCTGCCACTGGGAACTGCACGCCGGGGTTAACCACTCACTATTGAGTCAATGACGAGAACGTTTAGGTTTACGACCAAATGTTCTTGTCAACGACCCAAACCGTGTTGTGAGGAAAATACCCTATGAGGAGAGCGTGCTATGTCCCTTAATCCCATTCAGCGTCGCCTTGACGCGCATCTGGTCGATTCGCAGCAACAGCTGGATGATATTGCGCTGAACGTTACCGAAGGCGGGGCCAGTCAGGCCGACAGTTATGCCTTTTTTGAAGCCAGCATGGACTATTCCAATGCCAGTTGGGCGGTCGGGCAGTTGCTGAGCGTGAAACACGGCTTGGCAAAGGCCATCATCAATGACTTCAACTGAGTTGGCCGCGATGCTGGAGCGTTGGCTAAACGGCGGGACGCCGACGCTGAAGTTGGACATTGACAGTGGGGCGGTGGCGCTTGTGCGGCAGTCGTCGGGCGTGGCGTGCAGCGCGGCCATTCCGCTGCGTGTGTTGCCTGATGAGCCGATGCTGGCGCGCGCATTACAGCTGGCCGATGCCGCCCACGCCCAGTTTCAGGATGATACCGCCATCCTGTCGCTCTCTCCGCAGGATGAACAGCTCTGGCTATGGATGCGGCCCGATGCCGATGACGTCATGCAGCTGTGTCGCAGCCTGGAAACCTTACTTAACCAACGGGACGTCTGGCTGAGCCTGCTCATGCCACGGGCGAAAACACCCGTTTCCGCTCCACTGAATCTAAACACGCTGGCTTTTTTGCAAGGAGAACGACATGCGTAAGGGATTGATACGTCATCGATCGTATAGCACGTTGCTGGCGATCTATCGCTGGTTTTGCTGGGCAGTGGTGCTGATGGGGATTATCCCGGTGAATGGGGTGATTTCGCTGGCGCACGCCGCCACGCCAGCCGACTGGAATAAGGGTGCGTATGCCTATTCTGCCGAGCAAACGCCGCTGTCCGCGATTCTGACGGATTTTTCCAACAGCCACGGCGTGGATTTGGTGCTGGGCAATATTGCGGACAATGAGGTTACGGCGAAAATTCGGGCGGATAACCCCACGCTCTTCCTCGATAGGCTGGCGCTGGAGCATCGCTTTCAGTGGTTCGTGTATAACAATGCGCTGTATGTCAGCCCGCAGGACGAACAGGCGTCGGTGCGTCTGGAAATCTCCCCGGATGCCGCCCCCGACATTAAACAGGCACTCAGCGGTATCGGACTGCTCGATGCGCGCTTCGGCTGGGGGGAATTGCCGGAAGAGGGCGTGGTGCTGGTCACTGGCCCGCAGGCGTATATCGATCTGATTCGTAATTTCAGTCAGCAGCGGGAAAAGCAGGACGAACGGCGCAAGGTGATGATTTTTCCGTTGCGCTATGCCTCGGTATCCGACCGGACGCTGCAATATCGCGATCAAAAAGTCACGATTCCCGGCGTCGCAACCATTCTCAATGAGTTGATGGATGGTCAGCGTGCGGCACCGGCGGGCGCATCCGGCCCGATGCCCGTGCAGCCGGATAACGGCATGGAAGCGATGCGGGACAGCACGCGCTCGCTGATGACCCGGCTGGCAACCCGTAATAACCCAGGCCGCAACGGTGAGGGAGCAGGCCGTGTGACGCTAAGCGGCAAAATTTCCGCCGATGTGCGTAATAACGCGCTGCTGATTCGTGATGATGAAAAACGTCGCGCGGAGTATCAGCAGCTCGTTGACCATATCGATGTACCGCAAAATCTGGTCAATATTGATGCCATTATTCTGGATGTGGACCGAACTGCCATGTCGCGGCTGGAGGCGAACTGGCAGGCACAGCTTGGCAATGTGAGCGCGGGCAGCACCATGATGATGGGGCGGAGCACCCTGTTTGTCAGCGATTTCAAACGCTTCTTCGCCGATATTCAGGCGCTGGAGGGGGAAGGAACGGCCTCCATTGTCGCCAATCCTTCCGTACTGACGCTGGAAAATCAGCCTGCGATTGTTGATTTCAGCCGGACGGCGTTCATCACGGCGACGGGCGAACGCGTCGCGGACATTCAACCCGTAACGGCGGGCACCAGCCTGCAGGTGACGCCGCGCGTGATCGGCGAAGGGGCGCAGCGCAGCATTCAACTGGTTATCGATATCGAAGACGGGCAGGTGGAGACGGGGCGCGAAGGTGAGGCCTCCGGCGTGAAACGCGGCACCGTTAGCACGCAGGCGCTGATTGGTGAGAATCGTGCGCTGGTGCTGGGCGGCTTTCACGTTGAAGAAAGCGGTGACCGCGATCGCCGCATTCCGATCCTCGGGGATATCCCGCTGCTGGGGCAGCTGTTCACCTCGACGCGCCATGAAGTCTCGCGCCGTGAGCGCCTGTTTATCCTGACACCGCATCTGGTCGGCGATCAAACCGATCCCACGCGCTATGTTTCCTCCGCCAATCGTCAGCAGTTGAACGGTGCCATGAACCGCGTTTCACAACGCAACGGTAAAACGGATCTCTACAGCCTGATTGAAGGTGCATTTCGCGATCTCGCCAGCCGTCAGCTTCCCGCCGGATTCCAAACCGATAGCAAAGGTACGCGATTGGGAGAGGTGTGCCGCTCGCAGTCGGGCCTGATCTACGACAGTTCGCGTTATCAGTGGTACGGCAACGGTCAGGTGCGCCTGAGCGTCGGCGTCGTGCGTAACGGCGGCACACAGCCGCAGCGTTTTGATGAAGCCGCCTGTGCCAGTAGCCGCACGTTAGCGGTGGCGGTGTGGCCGAAAACGACGCTGGCACCGGGGGAATCCAGCGAGGTGTTCCTTGCGTTGCAGCCCGCGCTAACGTCCCAGCCCGCCCGACGTAACCTGCTGACATCTCAGTAGCGATTTCAATGAAAACAGGAAATGGTCATGAATCATAAAGCACTGTCCGTCGCGCTGATCGCACTCCTGCTGAGCGCCTGCACTTCCCCGCGGCAGGTCGCCAACTGCGCCTCGGTGACCTGTCGTCCGCAGCCGGAAACGCGGCAGCTCATCATCTGGTGGCAGCCCGATTTGCGCAGCAGCCCGGCGGATTACAGCAGGGTCAGCGTGGATGAGTGAACCTGCGGCAGTATTCGATAATCAGCATGACTTTCTCACGGCGCTGGAGACCGCGACGACGGCCTGTTGGTCGGTACAACCGGGCGTCACGCTGTGGTTTACGGCGGTGTCGGCGCAGAAGGCCATGCTGACCTTAACGCTGGTGCCTGCCCGACATTACCCCGGTATGCTGCGGCAAATTTTACAATGCCGCTTTCTTGAGGCGGATGCGCTGTTTGCCTGCGACCTGAGCCTGGATGAACAGCAACATCTGCGGCTACGCCGCGCGTTATCCACATTGACTGACTCGGTTGCGGCAATCGACGAACTGTGGCGTTTGGCCGGTCTGCCGCCGCGCTGAACCGTGAAAAAGTCATGCGTTTTCGTGCATAAGACGGGAACTGAGTAAGCAAGGAAATCACTTAATGGGGGAGTGTCACAATCACGCGGGCTGACCGCACATCATTGGCGCTTTCATAACCCATTTACTCATTGAGGAAACATTATGCTTAATTCTCTTGGTGGCGGAGCCTCTCTGCAAATCACGATCAAAGCGGGCGGTAACGGCGGTTTATTTCAATCTCAGTCTTCACAGAATGGTGGATCGCCATCGCAGTCAGCGTTTGGTGGCCAGCGTAGCAACATCGCAGAACAGCTGTCCGATATCATGACGACCATGATGTTCATGGGCAGCATGATGGGCGGCGGCATGAGCGGTGGACTTGGTGGTTTGGGTAGCAGCCTGGGCGGACTCGGCGGTGGTTTACTGGGCGCTGGCCTGGGTGGCGGTCTCGGCAGTAGCCTTGGCAGCGGACTGGGCAGTGCGCTCGGTGGTGGATTAGGCGGGGCGTTGGGTGCAGGCATGAATGCCATGAATCCATCGGCCATGATGGGTAGCCTGCTGTTTAGCGCATTAGAAGATCTGCTCGGTGGCGGCATGTCGCAACAGCAACAGGGTGGACTTTTCGGCAACAAACAGCCGTCGTCGCCAGAAATTTCTGCTTATACCCAAGGTGTTAACGATGCGCTGTCCGCCATTCTGGGCAACGGCTTGAGCCAGACGAAAGGGCAAACCTCACCGCTGCAGCTGGGCAATAACGGTCTGCAAGGCTTGAGTGGTGCGGGCGTGTTCAACCAACTGGGTAGCACGCTGGGGATGAGCGTTGGGCAAAAAGCGGGCTTGCAGGAACTGAATAATATCAGCACGCACAATGACAGCCCAACGCGTTACTTCGTCGATAAAGAAGACCGTAAGATGGCGAAAGAGATTGGTCAGTTTATGGATCAATATCCTGAAGTCTTCGGCAAACCGGAATACCAGAAAGACAACTGGCAGACGGCGAAGCAGGATGATAAATCCTGGGCGAAAGCGCTGAGCAAGCCGGATGACGACGGCATGACCAAAGACAGCATGGATAAATTCATGAAGGCGGTCGGCATGATTAAGAGCGCGGTAGCGGGTGACACCGGCAATACCAACCTGCACGCTCGCGGCAACGGCGGCGCATCTCTGGGCATTGATGCAGCGATGATCGGCGACCGTATCGTCAATATGGGGTTGAAGAAGCTCGCTGATTAAACGAAAAACCATCGGGAGCAGGGCGGAAGCACTGCTCCTTGTTATTTGTTTTAATGTGATTATTTCAATTCAAATCAATTGGGTTACTCGGTTTTAGTCCTTTTTTTGCGCGATTAGCGCTATGAACATCTTGTTATCCTTTACGCGTACTTTCTTAAAAGGAATAGCGTCAAGGATGCCACATGGAACGTTTTCATCACTCTTCACTCCACCGCTTCAATCCTCCGACCTTCTTGTTTCCCACGACGTAAACACACCGAATCTCTGCTCGACTTAAATGTTTTGCGCTTTTCACCCACGTAGCGTTTTTAGCCAATAGGGCATCTTTATAACGTCTTGTTTTATCAATGTGATGCTCTATCAACATGAACTGTGGTGTGAGCCGACTCAGACCACAGTTTAAGCATTTTGCTTTTCATCAGGGGAGCGGCGGAACGCATCGGCGCATGCGGTAGCCGTGGCAGCAAAGCAAGAATAAAAATAAGGAGAAAGCAGGTGGCAAACAGTACAGGATTACAGTTCACCATAAAGGTCGGTGCCCTGGAAGCAGGCACTTTCGCGGTGGTGGATTTCAGGCTGGATGAATGGCTGAATCGGCCTTTTAGCCTGTCGCTGAGTCTGGCGAGCACGCTGCCGGATGTCGATTTCGGCGCGGTGCTGGACCAGCCGTGCGAGCTGATGATTTGGTATGAAGGCGAACTGAAACGTCGGGTCAGCGGGATTGTCAGTGGCTTCACGCAGGGCGACACCGGATTCCGCCGCACGCGCTATCAGGTGGAAGTCCGTCCGGCCTTGTGGCGACTGGGGCTACGTACCAACGCCCGTATCTTTCAGGCGCAGAAGCCGGAAGCGATTATCGGTGCGCTGCTGGAAGAGGCGGGCATCACCGACTACGCCTTTGCGTTGCGTAACGAGCACGCGGTGCGCGAATACTGCGTGCAGTATCGGGAAAGCGATTTAGCCTTTATCACCCGGCTGGCCGCTGAGGAGGGAATGTATTTCTTCCACGAATACGAAGAGGGTAAACACCGGGTGGTGTTTGCCGACGATGCGGGTGCACTGACCAAAGGCCCCGAGCTGTTTTTCAATCTGGCGACCCAAGGGCTGAGTGAGGGCGAATATGTCCGGCGCTTCCACTACGCGGAGCGAGTGAGTACGGCCGAAGTCGAGTTGAAGGACTATAGCTTCAAGACGCCGGCTTACGGGCTGTCGCACAAGAAAATGAGCGGCGAGCTGGAGCACCAGCGCGAAAGCTACCAGCATTACGACTATCCGGGGCGCTATAAACAAGACCCGAGCGGCAAGGCGTTCAGCGGCTATCGACTGGATGCACTACGCTCAGGGGCGGTGACGAGCGATGGGGAATCCAACTGCGCGGGGCTGATGCCGGGCAATACCTTCACGCTGACGGAGCACCCGAATGCGACGCTGAATGCGGTGTGGCAGACGGTGAGCGTGACGCACGTCGGGCAACAGCCACAGGCGTTGGAAGAGGAAAGCGGCGGCGAACCGACGACCATGAGCAACAGCTTTGCCGTGGTGAAAGGCACGACGACATGGCGTGCTGCCATGCCATACAAACCGATGGTGGATGGCCCGCAAATCGCTACCGTCGTCGGCCCGACGGGGGAAGAAATCTACTGCGACCCGTACGGTCGGGTAAAACTGCAATTCCCGTGGGATCGTTACGGTGCGAGCAATGACCAGAGTTCCTGCTGGGTGCGCGTCAGTCAGGGCTGGGCGGGCGGCCAGTACGGCATGATTGCCATCCCGCGTATCGGCCATGAAGTGATCGTCAGTTTCCTCGAAGGCGATCCAGATCAGCCGATTATCACCGGGCGAACCTTCCACGTCACTAATCCATCGCCCTACCCGCTGCCCGCTAACAAAACGCGTACCACGCTTCGTTCCAAAACCCATAAAGGCAAAGGATTTAACGAACTCAGTTTTGAGGATGCGACCGACAACGAAGAGATCTTCCTTCACGCCCAGAAAAATATGGCAGTGCGGGTGCTTAATTCCAAAGATGAGCGCGTGGACTATAACCGCACAACAAGCATCGGACATGATGAAGAACTGGTGGTCGCCAACGATCGTAAAGTCACGGTGGAAGGCAATCAGGATCACAAAACCACAGGCAACCATTTATCGCTGACCGAAGGCGATCGGGGCACACAGGTTAAGGGCGATCTGACGCAGAAAATTAGCGGCGTATTCAGCGTGGACAGCAACGGCGATCTGACATTGCAAAGCGGCAGCAAATTAACACTCAGGGTCGGAAGCAGCTTTGTCGTTATCCACGCTGGCGGGGTGGACATCAAAGGACCGGCGATTAACTTGAACTCAGGCGGCAGCCCGGGTGATGTGGCACTCCCCGCCGATCCGGCGATATTGAAAGCGGCCGCCGCCGCAGGGACGATGTTTGTGGCGCACTGTCCGGCAAAGGAGAAAAAAGGTGAGTGAGATAACACACTGGGCAATAGTGGATGCAGCGGCAGAGCCCGAATTATTTTCGATGTTGGAACAATTAGACCCACCCCATGCCAGTTTATACGCGGAGCCAGTACCGGAAGATATTGGGCGATTGGCTCCGCACTTAGTGCGAGTTGACGACGCCATTATTCAGTGGCTTGAACAAAGAAAAACGCCTTGGGGAATACGGCTTGAAAGCCGAGCTGATATGAAAACTCTGCGTCAGCACTTACGTAAATACCTGCATGTACAAATCCCCAATGAAGAAAAACCTGTATTTTTCCGTTTTTATGACCCGCGCAATATCTGGCCATTGCTGTCCGTACTTTCTGACTGGGAAAAGCATACTTTTCTCGGCCCTATTGAGGCGATAAAGACAAACTGGCAGGGAACATCGCAGTATGAAAGCTTTGTGGCCCTACGAGCAACGTTTCAGGCAGGATGTACTTCCCGGCGAAAAATAATGCGATTCTCTCCAGAACAGATGGGTGAGTTAACGCTGATTTTTGAGCAGCGCTATCTCGAAAACCTGGTCAGTAAAATTGAAAGCAGTGACGGAGAAAATAGACCAATCGATTTACAAAAAATTGGCGAGATATTTCGTTGGTTGAAACAACAGGGAATCACTGATGACAGGAGCATTCGTGGGTTGTTCTCTTTATTTCATGAACGGGGATGTCTGATACTGGAGGATATTCCTGCTGACTTTAAGAATGTCCTCTGTACAGAAGGTAAAAAAGGTGTATTTAAAGCAGAAACACTTTTACTCAGGGAATTGGGCTCTGTGCCCCTATAAGGAAAATATATGGTAAGTTTAACGGCGGGATCGCCATCATGTAATTGTGAAAATCCAGATACCTGCATACATGCGTTTTCACTGAAAGTGAAATACTGGACATTTGATTACAGTCAGGATGATTTTGTCACAACGGTAGAAACCATTGATAAAACAGGAGAAGGTGTTCCCGTTTCGCTCGGCCTGACAGGAAAAGGCTGTGTTTCACATAATCCATTATGTCCTCATGGAATCATTTATGATTCCGAGCGACGTCGTGCTCCCAAGACGTTTAGTAGCGGTCTGACAAATTATGTGTGTGATTATGGAGAAAAAGCAGATATTTTTTCAACACACGATGCCATCGATTTCTTGAGAGAGTATGTGTTTGCAAAAGGTATCAAAGCATTGTTGCCTAAGGAGATATATACCCTACGTGTTGGGCAGTGTAACGATGAACCTTTTATCAGTGAATCGCTGGTCTTTCTTAATGGGATATCACAGATATTTAGCTTGCCTTCCAGAGATGCGCTTCGCACAAAAATTATAATCTATCCGGCATTCAGCTGGGATGTCAGTGTCGCTATTGGCACTGCTCAAAAGGTTGAGGAATTCAATAAACGTCAACGAAAAGAAAAACGAAGAGAGGAAAATGCTGCTAATGGGAAACCACAGCACGGTTCCCGTGGATGGCGAAGGATCCCTAAGTATGAAATAAGCAATGCTCTTGAGATGGGCGGGGATTTTACATATACATTAGGAAACAATCCTGAACATAATTACTCTGTTTCAATGGAAAAAGATTTTAAGCGAAAAGCCAAAACCCTGACCTGGCTGAATAAATCAGTTAAAGCAATTGATTTTATCAGTAATTCTCTCTCTACGGCCAAAGGTGAGAATGACAAAATAACGCTGCTGGAAACGGAAATTATCTACCCAACATTAGAGATTAATGCCAAGGGAGAATTAAAAGAAGATAGTGTTTCTGGTGATATTTATATGGAACGGGAACTCTCACTGGGGTTAGCGCCGTTGATAGGGATAAAAATGACGCTGGATCTGCTTCAGGCATTTGCTGCCTGGTATCGCGCAGATGTCCTTCTGGCGGCAATCCGTGAAGGGTTGATGTCTCAGGAGCAGGCTTATCAGGAGGGCCGTAATGCGGCGTTTTTCGGGATGAAATTTTGGTTGGTGGCAGAGGGAGATCTCAACTTCACGCTGGCATTCAAATCAGACGCAAAAAATGAGTGGGAATGGCAAAAAGACGAATCAGCAGAAGCCACGCTCACACTGACTACGGAAGCGAATGTCCGAGCGGGCGTCCGCTTCTATATCGCAGAGGGAGCACTGGAGATTGGTGGAAAGGCGGTGGCAAAAGGATGTTTGGGGCTACATGCGCCTACAAAAGATAAGCTGGATTTGGTATTTTACCATGAAGGAATAACGGCGAAGATTTATGTGAATTATACGGTGGGGATGTCTTCGGATTCGGAAAGAACTAATGGAGGTACTGAAGAACCTGGAGAAAGATCTAAGAAAAAGGATATTAAAAAATCTAATAATGCTGAAAAGGAGTGGGTAATTCATGAAAAATTGGAAAAGAGTGATTCAGAATATCGATTTAATCTTATTTAAGATTATTTTTTTCTTTTTCCTATTAGGGATACATTCAGTTAGGGCTGACGAAATGAGTAGTGAAAAATACCTGTTTTCTTTTAAAACTTATAAAAGCACTTGTCTTCTTCGAGTAAATGACCTTCCTGCGATTGATAATACAACTAATGATTCTGGAACGATGTCGGCGGGATTTAATCTGACAGCATTTTTAGAAAACGGAAAGAACGATATCGAACTGCTGATGGCTCCTCAGTATCATAAAGACCCCAATACTCTGTATCCTGATTCCTCATGTGAGGTGATTGTCACTAAGGATACCGAAACAGCCAGTACAGAAATTGCCAGATTTAAATTAAGCGTAAATGAAAAAGGCGAGATTACGGCGAGTGAATCAGTCAATACGGCCAATAGCTCAACTGTATTTGAAGGCTACACTCAGAATGAACAAGATTACGGTTTTTATAAAGTCAGGGGTAACTTAAAAATCGATAGCCTGCCACGCTGGGCGTGGGTGAATGCAACTCCAGTTACGGAAAACGATCTACCAAAAATCAAGCTGGCCTATACAGATATCTGGATGATGATAAAGGACCGTGATATTGAAGGATTGAAAAAAATCTCACAAATATCGAATCAAGAAATGGCTTTTGCAGAAGGGGCTACAACGGGGATGATGTTTATTTCAACCGATTTCCCTCAGCATGTGATTGATAAAAATCTTACTCCTGCCCCCATTGAATGGGGTAAGTTCAGGATTATCAAGTATAGGAATGGGCGCCTTTTTCGTCTTGCGTTTGGATTCTTCCAGAATTCGCCACTGAAGTTTCAGAATTCTAATGGTGAAGGTGTATTTACCTATAATCCTTATTTTTCAATAATAGATGGTAAGGTGACGCTGGTAAGGTAATATCAGTGAGTGGGAGCGGAGTAAGCAATTGGCTTACTCCAATATATTAAAGGAATGCCTAAAAATAGCTATGTTGTTAGATTGATAGATAACAAAATCAGTAGTCCATAACGGAATGGATTTAATTGATTCAATATTGACTTTCCCACTACAGTGATGTAACAAATAGCAATTGATTGTTGTGAGGAATTGCTTAACTAACAAGAAGGTTTGCAGTGAATTTGACTGAGGAAAAAAGTAGATTATTTTCGTTTAATGTGGACACTCTTCCGTTGTTGCTGCTGTCTTTTTCTGCTCAGGCAGAAGAAATAAAAGAAAAATATCTGATTTCTTTTAACACTTACAAAAGTACCTGTCTTTTACGAGTGAACGATCTGCCAGCGGCTGATAATACAAAGATCGATTCTGGAACAATGTCAGCGGGATTTAACTTGACGGCATTTTTAGAAACTGGGAAAAATGATATCGAACTATTAATGGGGCCGCAGAATCATAAAGATCCCAAGACTCTGTATCCTGATTCCTCCTGTCATGTGATAGTCACTAAGGATACCGAAACAAGCAGTACAGAAATCGCCAATTTTAAATTAAGTGTGAATGAAAAAGGCGAGATTACGGCGAGTGAATCAGTCAATACGGCCAATAGCTCCACCATTTTTGAAGGTTATACAAAGAATGAGAAAGACTATGGTTTCTATAAGGTTAGAGGGAGTTTAAAAATCGATAGCCTGCCACGCTGGGCGTGGGTGAATGCGACTCCAGTTACGGAAAACGATCTACCTAAAATCAGGATGGCCTATGCAGACATCTGGACAATGATGAAGGATCGCGATATTGAGGGTTTGAAAAAAATCACACAGACCTCAAACGAAGAGATGGCTTTTGCAGAAGGTGCCACAACAGGAATGATGTTTATTTCAACCGATTTTCCACAGCATGTAGTTGATAAACAGCTTACTCCTCTCCCAATTGAATGGAATAAATATAAAATCATAAAATATCGTGATGGACGTTTATTTCGTTTAGGTGTTGGTTTTTTCCAAAACTCACCACTAAGGTTTATAAATAGTGAAGGTAAAATAGTTTTTGCTTACAGGCCTTATTTCTCAATAATAGATGGTAAGGTAACGCTGGTAAGGTAATTTAGGGTAATAATTCTGTAATAAAGAATCGTTTATTTATTTTCAACGGACGAATTAAAAAATGGGTAACGCAGTTAAATTAGGCGATAGCGATACTGGGCACGGTAGTCATCCGCCGACGCCCGTTGCAGCGGGTTCATCGACGGTTAAGGTGGATGGCATGCCGTTGGCTCGACAAGGCGATCCGCTGGCTCCTCATGGTCATGCTCGGAATATTAGCGGTGGCTCATCCAGTGTATTTATTGATGGTAAACCCGCGGCGAGAACGGGGGATGGTGTGAGTTGTGGTGGCGTGGTGATTGGTGGGGGAACGGTCACCATTGGGTAATGGCTTATTCACGTTCACGCCTGACGTCTATCGAGCTGAGCTAAAAAAGCCAGCACAGGTTTCCCTGGCTGGCTTTTCCCTGATGCGGTAATGGCGCACGTATTACATTTGACGCACCGCAATAAAACGATCGGCGATTAGGCGGGCGATCCAGAACGAGGTCTGCGCCACGTCGCTATGTAGCCCGTTCTTCGTGTGGATGTCGGCCTGATGCAGAAAATCCTGCTCCAGCGAATCCACAAACGCATCGAACTCGAACTCACCCCGTCGCAGCGATCCTGACTGGCTGAGTACCGTATTCAACTGTGTTCTCACCAGATGGATAGCCTGCGTGAACGATTCGCGTTGCGCCGGCGTAATGTATCCGCCTTGTCTGGCGATATCCGCCCAACGTGTCGGTGCGGGAGATGTCATTGTGTTTGGCATCTTACTTCACCTGTAAGTTGGCGGAATCCGGCACTTTGTAGTGATTATTGACGTTCGTCAGGTTGATGTTACTGCCTTTGACGTTCAACCCTTCACTGTCGCTTTTCACGAACGAGAACTTGCCGTTTTCTGCGTCAATGTTGCTCAGGTTCAAGTTCCAGTTACCTTGTTGCCCACCGTTGGTGCGGACAAACGTACCGAAATCTTTCGCTTTGAAATTATCGATGGTCAAGTTGGCATCCGCGTTCAACTGGAAAATCTTATCGGAAGCGCCCTGAGCGCTACTGTTGGTGATTTCAACGTTGGCTGGCTTACCGTTATTTGATTTCACCGTCAGCGCATCTTCACCCACGTTGGTCCAGTGTACGTTATCAATTTTGGCATCGCCGCGAACGTGTACGCCATCCGCCGCATTATCACCAAACACCACGTTTTTCAGCGTTGCGCCTTGAGCCAGCTCAAATACTGGCTTCTGGCCTTCAGCCTGACCACCGTCGCCTAATTTGCTACCGGCAGTGAAGGTTTTTCCGCCGCCGTCAAAGACTTCGCCAGGACCGACTTTGATGGTGTCATTTACCACGGTGGCATCACCGCTGGCTTTAGGGAATGCCACTGGGCCAGCACCGGCTGTTGAAGTTGTCGGCGATGCTGCCGAACCACCACCAACGCCGGTTGGGGCGGCCGTTAGTGGGGCAGACGCACCGCCGCCGTTACCGCCAACGGGTGAAGACGGGGCTGATGGTGCCGCAGGGGATCCACCACCGCCAGCAGAGGGTGCAGACGGCGCGGCAGGGGATCCACCGCCACCGCCGGATGAGGCCTGCGGTGCGCCCACAGACGGCGATCCGCCACCTTGTGGCTGTCCTTTTTCTTGCGGCTGACCGAATTCACCTTTCTGTGAATCCATCAGATTGCCGATCAATTCCAGCAGCGCTTTTAACAGATCGTTGCCGCTCAGTTGACCACCGCCGTCTGCGGTTGGGCTGATGGCGTTATCTAATGCGCTGCCAGCCGACTCTTGCAGTAGAGAACGGCTCAGATCTTCTGGATTTTGCGCACCGCCTGCGCCGGATGAATCCGCCAGCGGTGACGCACCGCCGTTGCCGCCTGCCGCGCCCGATGAACCGGAAGAGAGTGGATTCCCCGCTTCCTGACCATTTTTGCCCTGAATCAGCGTTTCCAGCAGTTTCATCAGCATATCGGCAGGGCTGCCGTTTTGCCCTAACGCCGAGTTGCCACCGTTGCCCGCACCGCCCTGACCCTGCGGGCCGCCATCGGTTGATGACGGCGTATTGCCCTGCGCATTAGGCAAAAGTGCGCTAAGCAATGTGCCCAGCGCCTCCATGAGCTGGCTATCCTGCTGTGCAGAGCGTGGCGAAGCCCCGCCGTTGCTGCCTGAAAGTGGGGAATTCAGACCTGTTGATGACAGGCCTGCGCCGGGTTGTATGCTGAGCGTGATCGTCATATCAGCCATAACATCTCCTTGAAAGTGAATAATGTGGATCATTAACAGGCTTACGTCTGTTGCGTATTAAGTGAGGGAAGGTGTGATGTGGTTCCCGTGCAGGGAAGAGAAAGATGTCGGGAACCAGAAGGAGAAACTGACCACTTAACCGACACGATCACTTCATCACCCTTGGAACCTGTTATGCAGAAAATCCAGCATGTTCAGCCCGGTTTAGCCACGGCGGAGATTGCACCCGCTACGCTCGCTAACACACCGCTATCGCAGGGCAGTAGCACCAGCGCGAGCCAAAAAGGCGCGCAGTCCCTGATTCAGCAAGGTTTGCATGATAAAAACAAACCGCCCGAGCTGGAGCAGGGAAACGGCAGTTCAGTGAAGAGTCAGGACTCGCGCTCGACTACCTTGCGCGAGCTATTCTCATCGGAAGGCGTGAGTCAGAGTGCACCGCGTGATTCGCTGGCATCTGGCGGGCCGATCCAGAGCCTGCCGCGTTTTGCCTCCACTGAAGCTGCTGAGATCAAAATAAGCGGTAGCACGACCGCTACACCTGCCGCGAAATCTGATATCACGCTGGACAGCCACGGTAAGCTTCAGTTTGGTAAAGGCGTGCCGGAGGCGCTGAGCACGCTGCTACAACAGACCATCGGGAAGAATAGCCAGCCGTTCGTGGCTCATCATGAAAATCAGGATGTACAGCAGCACGCGCTAGCCGACAAATCAGGGCGGCTGTTCGTGATTCAAAGCGATGACAATCAGCACATTGCGCTTCACAGCAGCGGCCGCAGCGCGATGCCTGCGGGCAAGCTGAGCGCGAGTAACGTACAGCTGGACTCCACGCCGGAACGTATTTCTCTGAAAACAACCTCGGGCGAATCTACGAACGTGCCGCTATCTGGACGCATGAACCACGAGTTGCTGACCGGTGTCCATCGACAGCCCGATTCAGCTTCAGGCGCGGGTGAGCAACTGCGTCTTCATGACGGCAAGCTCTTTGCGCTGAATACCGAGTTCGGTGTCTGGCAGCAAAGCAGCGATGTCGCCCACAGCCAGTTATCCCGGCAGGGAAATGGTCAACTGTATGCCGTCAAAGACGACCACACGCTGAGCAATTTGTCATCGGGCACGGAGTCATCCACCTTCAGCGATAAAATTACGGCGTTCTCGGCCAATCAGAACGGACAATCTGCCGTGCTGACCGAGCGGGATCACCTCACGCAGCTGCACCTGATGAGCGCGTTGGATGCCACGCCGCAGCCGGTGGATCTCAAGCTGGAAAATGGCGAACCCGTGTTTGCGAAAGCGGTGGGGTTAACCGCAGAACACCTGCTGATTGCCGACAATGACGGCAAACTTTACCATGCACCGCTGCCCGAGGCGGGTGCGTCGCACGCCACATTAACTCCGGCCAGCACGCCGGAACTGAATGCGGTGCTGGGTGACGACCATCGTATTACCGGATTTGCCCACGATGAACACGGCCAGACGCAGGCGCTCGCCACTGATCGCCAAGGACAAAAGCACGTCGCACCTTTGGGGCAGAATGGGCTGTCCCCCACGCCGGGGTGGAACCTGAGCGACAGTCTGGTGGTGGATAATAAGCTGGGGCTGACCACGGCAGCGCCCGAGGCGAAAGACACCTTAGATCTGGGACGGCTGGGGCAGATC
Organism: Pectobacterium sp. S5; assembly: GCF_051707265.1. Taxonomy (NCBI): domain Bacteria; kingdom Pseudomonadati; phylum Pseudomonadota; class Gammaproteobacteria; order Enterobacterales; family Pectobacteriaceae; genus Pectobacterium; species Pectobacterium sp. S5. The sequence continues at coordinate 145,139 of NZ_JAULSZ010000002.1, read as the reverse complement.
GGTCTACAGGAAGGCAAAGTTCATTTTTACAACGGCAATACCAAAAGCTGGGAGGCATCCAGCGTTGAAGCCAGCCAGCTCAAGCGCGGGCTGGACAATCAGGCTTACACGCTAAAAGACGGTGAAATCAAGCCGCTGTCCATTAACCAGAAATCGGACACGTTTACGCACGGCGACAATACTGTGTTTGCGCTGCCGCAGGTGCGTATGACGCCGTCTGCAGGCACCGCACTCCCGGGGATTGCCAAGGACGATGACGTTTCAGCGATGGCGGTGATCAACCGTAATAAATTTATTGCCGTCGATAAGCAGGGCGATCTGCATTTCCACCAGATCAAACCGGGAACGGACAAGCTTGCCGCGCTGCCGCTGGCGCTGCCTAAAAATGGCTTGTCCGGTGAGATACAGGACATCGCGCTGGATCACCAGCAGACGCTCTTTGCCCTGAATAAAGACGGGCAGCTTTTCCAACTGCCGAAAGCCGACTGGCAAAATGCGGCGAATCACGACAGCGCACAGTGGCAGCCGGTGAAAACGCCAGCAGAAGGCAAAGTGAATTCACTGGGCACGAATGCGCAGCATCATTTGCAGGTGGCGCATGACGAGCATGAACTCCATACCCTGCAAGGGAGCGCGTGGAAAACGACGGTGCCAAAAGGGGAAGCGCCGTTAACCGCGGAGCCACGTGCCGCAGAAACGGTGTTTGGTCGGCTGGATGTGGCGACCAAAGGGGGAAAAATACCGTTAACCGGGCTCACATTTAAAGCCGATGTTCAGGTTCTCGGTAAAACGGGTGAAGAGTCTCAGCAGGTGAAAAGCAAACTGTCAGATCTGCTGCGAGCCCATCTGGTTTCATTCACTCTGGACGTGCCGCGGCCGTTAAAAACCTTTGCCGACCATGTGCAGCATCAGGTCAGCGGGCGTGAAGGCCTGAAGCCTGTTTATGACATACAAACCGAATTGCTGAAAAAGCTGGATGCCACGACGAGCCAGCCGCAGGGCGCGGCGATGGATCTGGCGAGTAAGCTAGACAAGCTGGATCTGGGGGAAAAAGGGAAACCGCTGGTGAACCTGCTAAAACAGTTCCAGACCGAACTGGAAAGCAGCTCGGCCAAAGCGGCGCTTCTGATTGGCAGGCAGCAGGGCGTGTTGAACGATAACGGTGTCATGAACACGGAAGGCAAGCCCGCCAGCCTGCATGGCAGAGAGAAAGATCTGGCTCCGGTGCTGCTGGCAGCGATGGAAAGTCATCCGTCATCGAAAACGAGTACGGCCGGTACGCTGATCAAAGCCTTTGTCGACAGCAAAACGCCGATAGCCCAAAAGCCGAATAGCGAATCATTTGGGCAGCAGCGGGATACCAGCGATGCACTGTCGCTGGCGAAAACGCGACTGGTGCTGGATACCCTGGTGCTGGGGGATTTGCATAAGTTGACCGATCGCATCGATACGCTATCCGGCACGTCGCCGGGTGAGGCGGAACTGGCATCGATGATGAAAGAACTTAACGCGCTGCGGCAGGGAGATTACGGCGAAAACCCAGTGAAGAAGATGACCGACATGGGGTTCACCAATCATAAGTCGCTGGAGGCGGATTACGATTCGGTTAAAACTTTTATGAAGGCGTTCCGGAAAGAGGACAACGCCATCAGCGTCACCTCGAAAACCGTGATGCAGGCGGCCAGCCAGACGGACATGATCGATAAAATGAAGGCGACCGTCCTGTCGTTGGACAGCAACGAAAGCATCGCGTTTAACCGGACCTATGGCGGCGGGGCATCCATGTCGTTTGTGGTCAGCGGCACGCCATTACCTTTCCCTCCGGTGCCGGGCGGCGGCGTCAGCGGCGAGCGAAATTACAATATGAGCTTTTCTCGCGGTGAAAATGGCATCAACGTTGCCTTCGAACGTTCAGGCGGGATTACCGGGAAAGTGAGTTACTCCGGCGGGTATGACGTCAGCCAGTATCTGACAGGAAAAACCTCGGCGCAGATGACGCAAAGCATCAACAGCAAACACAGCTTCACACCGGACGTTCGTGCCTCCTTCGGCGTATCCGCCAGCCTGCAAATGGCGCAGCAAAACGCCCTGAACTTTACCCTCAGCGAAGAAGAATTACCGGGGTTTATTGACGGCCTGTCGAGCGGCACGATCAACCCGCTTGCTCTGCTGGATAAAGGGGAACAGCACAGCGTGAAGGCGGGGAAAACGGTCAGCTTCAATCTGGATAGCAATGCCGCGCTGGAGCTGCGCGGAGGAATAAACCTGACGGAAAAAGGCGTGGCGCCCACCAGTGCGACGCTGCGCGGATCGGTTGGCGTGACGGCGAGCGCTAACGTGCTGTCTGGCACCAGTTCGTCCAGCGTTTCACAAGGAGAGAAATCCACAACCTATGCGGAATCTGACAACCGTCTGCGCTTTATGAATCAGGCCAGTGCGGGGCTCAATGCCACTATCAGTGCCGGGGCGGCCAGAACGACACCGGATGGCACTGTCCCGTTCTTCACTGCGGCCAGCGTTGGGGTGAATGTGGCGACCGATTCGCGAACTAACCAGTCAATTAGTTTGGGAATGAAAAAGGCTGAACCGCTGGAGAAAAAAGACATTGACGCGTTGACCAAGACACTGGCTTCCGCCTTTAGCGATCCGGCCAGTCAGTTGTTGAGCGACAGCGTGAAAGGAATGGCGGAACCGGGCGATCAACTGGCCATCCTGAATGCGCATTTTGCGGATAAACCGGCAAACACCGACGATCAGCATAAGGGATTAATGAGCCTGCAAAAGCTGAACGTGCAGCAGGATGTTGCACAGCGTGACGGGGCAACGCTGGATAGCGTCAAGCACACGACGTCCTACACCAACCTCAGCAAACTGACGGAAAACGGGCTGTTTCAGGTGATCGGCAACCATTTGTTCTCTTCGCTGCCGCCGAGCAACGCCGATCGCATTAATCAACTGATCGCGGACAATCCGGCGCTGAAGGATATCGTTAGCCGCTTGCAGGATAACGATCGAGCGTCGGTGACGGTTACGCTGGAGCTGAAAGACGATGTGCGGGAAAAGATCGAGAAGGGCATTCAGAACAAAACACAGGGCAAGGATGACGTCATCGCGCTGTTTAAAGACGGCAACAATTTGCGTCTCGCCAGCATTGAAGTCTCGAAGGCGGTGAAGAAGAGCGAAGGGTTCAATACCCCGGCGGTCATCATCAACGCGTCAAGCAGCGCGGGCGTCAGCATGAATAAACTGCTCGGCAACGTCAGCTTTAGCTACGGGCAGGATCAAACCGTACCGCAAAGTTACAAACTGAGCGGCGAGATTGCAAAAGCCAATCCGGCGACCGCCAACGCGTTGCAGCAGCTCCAGCAGGAAGGCCTGCAGCTAAACAGCTAATCGTAAATATCATGCGGTGATTACAGGAGAACAGGATGACACCCACACAACAGCATATTACTCGGCTATTACGTCATTACGGCGCGCTCAGCCGTACCCAACTGGGCTTGCAGGACGGCATCTGTGCACTACGCGAACCTGACGGCCAGGAGGCGGTAGTGTTGGAAGTCCCCGCCAGCAGCGGCGTGCTGCTATTACACAGCGATGTGATGCGATTTCAGGGGGATGTTAGCACGGCGGTGTATCAGTTCATACTGATGCTTAACTTTGAAATGGCGGCAATGAAGGGCTGCTGGCTGGCGCTGGATGAGAACGCGACGCTGCGTTTGTGCACTCAGCACACCGCAGAATCGTTGGATGAACCGAGCTTTACCGCGCTGCTGCCTGCCTTTATCAGTCAGGCCAAAGAGACCCGACTGCTGATTCGCGGCTTATTGCCTCGATTCATGGCGGCGTAGCGCGGTTGAGCCACGTCATGCTATTGATCGATGGCAATAAAGGCCAGCATCGTTTCGCTGCCGTCCAGAATATCGGATTGGATGGCCTGTCGAGCGGCGCTGGCATCGCGCTGCTGTAGCGCCGCGAAGACCTCTTCGTGATGTTCAATCGCCATCTGCACGGAAAAATGCGCATAGGCCTGCGCAATCAGCGGGCCGGTGCGCATCCACAGGCTGCCGATAAACTGCGTCAACAGCGGCATACGCGCCGCCTGCGCCAGAAACAGGTGAAATTCGCTATTTAACCGCAGCGCTTCGCGTAGATTTTTCTCGTCAATTGCCAGACGATTCTGGCGAATATTCTCTTCAATCTGCTCCAACATCTTCGGCGTAATGTTTGCGGCAGCCTGCTCGGCCCCCGTGCCTTCCAGCGCCAGCCGCAGTGTGCGGATCTCTATAAACTGGGCTTCGGTCAATTGAGGGACACGAATATCGCGCGGCGTCCTGAGCACCAGCGCTTGTTCTTTCGCCAGTTGCAGGATCGCATCTCGCACCGGCGTGACGCTGGTACCAACCTGTGCGGCGAGTTCCCGTATTCTCAGGCGATCGTCTGGCTTGAGTTGTCCAGTAATTAACGCCTCACGCAACATGGTATAAACGCTGGAGCCCAAATAGCTGTGATTGATCTGCCCAATTGGATAATTCACTGTTCCCCCAGAGAGAAGCGCTGCGCAACGTGATGAGATAAACATGAGTTAGCGCCGCAACGACCCGCAACGACCCGCGGCGATGAGGCGCTAATATACAATATGATGCATCAACGAGGCTATGGGGTGAGATATCGCACGGGTGAAGAATCGACAAGAAAAGGTCATGAAGTACGCAGTATTGTGTGACGAGGCGTAACCAATCTAAAATTATTGGTTAAGGAAATATTTTATCGCGACTTAACGCAAACCGATTGTCATAAAATTATATATTACCTGACATATTGAGCTTGGTAATTAACGGTTCTACTATGCCGAAAAAATTATTCTCATCAGGGATGAAGCCATGCGTGGTTTTTTCAGGCTGTTCGTTATCGTGCCTGCGCTATTTTCTTATACCGTATTTTCCGCGCCGCTTAATCCGGCAGACAGAAATGACATTCAGCAGCGGCAGGCCGAGGTAATTGACCAATCTCGGCAGCAGCGCGACGCCTTATTACAGTTAAATCAACCGCAAACGACGACAAATCCAACTGGCGGAAGCGACGCCGGGCACTGCTTTTTCATTAAAGATATTAATTATCACAATAGCTCCCTGCTACGTGAAAAAGATAAAAATAAGTTAAATAAAGATTATATTAATCGTTGTCTTAATGTTAACAATATAAATCAGCTGATTCATGATGTCAGTAATTGGTATATTGAACGGGGCTATATCACCAGCCGAGCCTTTATTGCTGAGCAAGATCTTTCTGGCGGCGTATTACAGATCGATACTCTGGAAGGTCGTCTCGAATCTATTAATCTTAATAACCAATCGACGTGGGCATTAAAACAGGTTTTCCCAGGGCTGGAAGGCAAAATTCTCAATCTCCGGGATATCGAACAGGGCATGGAACAGCTCAACCGCATGCCGACGCAGCAGGTGAGCATCGAAATTCAGCCCGGCAGCCAGCCCGGCTATTCCATCGTCAACCTTACCAGTAAGAAACAAATTCCACTGACGGCAAACATCGGTTTTGATAATAGCGGGCAGAAAAGCACCGGAGAGCGGCAGCTAAGCGGCGGCCTGTGGGCGGATAACGTGCTGGGGCTAGCCGACCAGTGGTTTGTTAACGGCGGGCACAGCAGCGAGTTTCGCGATAGCCGCAATGTCGAAAGCCTGCAGGCGGGCGTGTCGTTGCCCTATGGTTACTGGACGCTCAGCTACGACTACTCCCAAAGCCGTTATCGCAACGATTTCATCAACCGGGATTTCCTCTGGCATTCAACCGGCGACAGCCAGACGCACCGCGCCACGCTGTCACGCGTGGTGTTTCGCAACGGCGACATGAAAACCAGCCTCTCGGCGGGCCTGTCGCACCGTATCGGAAAGAACTACCTGAACGATGTCCTGCTGCAATCCAGCAGCCGTAAACTCAGCAGCGCGATTATCGGCATCAACCACAGTCAGAAGCTGTGGGGCGGTCTGGCGACGCTCAACCCTGCATACAGCCGGGGAACGCGCTGGTTCGGCGCTGAAAGCGATGAAGGGAAATCTGATGATGCGCTGCGCGCCGAATTTAACAAGGTGACGCTGGCGGCCAGTTATTACTACCCGATTGCTGACAACCTTCATTATCTCACCAACTTCTACGGCCAGTATTCACCGCAGCGCCTGTATGGCAGCGAGCAGGTCACGCTGGGCGGGGAAACCTCCGTTCGCGGTTTCAAAGAGCAGTATTTTTCAGGCAATCGCGGTGGTTACTGGCGCAACGAACTCAACTGGCGAGCGGCGCAGCTGCCGCTGTTGGGTAGCGTCACCCTGACGGCAGCGGTCGACGGCGGACATCTTTTCTCACATCAGGCGGACAGCGAATCGGCGGGTACGCTGTGGGGCGCGGCGGTAGGCGCGGGTGTCGCGAATCAATATCTATCACAACAAATCACGGTTGGCTGGCCGTTGGCACATCCCGACTGGTTAAAACCGGATAGTGCCGTGGTGTATTACCGCGTTGGGCTTTCTTTTTAGTTTTTAATTTTTCGTTGTTAATTATTAAGACCGGGGATCAGGGATGAAACCAGTAAAAACCACACAGCGCCTGCTGGCGTACACGCTGATCCACCTGATTGCGTTTCAGCCGCTGTTGCCGGCGATGGCGGCGGGGGTGCAGGTCGCGACGGGCAATACCGCGCTGGATCAGGTCGGCAACGGCGTCCCGGTCATCAATATCGCCACGCCAAACAGCGCGGGGATCTCCCACAACCAGTATCAGGATTTTAACGTCGACAAGCCGGGTCTGATCCTGAATAACGGCACGGCGCAGCTCAATCCGACCCAGCTCGGCGGGCTGATCCAGAACAACCCCAACCTGAAAGGCAAGGCTGCCGACGCCATTATCAACGAAGTGGTGTCCACCAATCGCAGTACGCTGGCTGGCTACCTGGAAGTGGGCGGCAAGCAGGCCAGCGTCATCGTTGCCAACCCGAACGGCATTACCTGCGACGGCTGCGGCTTTATCAACACCCCGCAGGTGACGCTGACCACCGGTAAACTGCAGCTGGACGCGCAGGGCAACCTGCAGCATATCGACGTGAAACGCGGCGATATCACGCTGACCGGGCAGGGGCTGGATGCGAGCAAGAGTGACTACCTCAGCCTGATAGCCCGCACCGCGCAGATTGATGCCGGGCTGAATGCCAACGATACCCGGATTGTGCTGGGGGCGAATCAGGTTGACGCGACGGGCAAGGTGACGGCGCAGGCGGCAGACAGCGGTGTAAAAGTCGCGCTGGATACGGGCGCGCTGGGTGGCATGTACACCAACCGCATCAAGCTGGTTTCCAGCGATAAAGGTGTGGGCGTTAACATTGGCAACCTGAGCGCACGCAGCGGCGATATCACGCTGTCGGCCAACGGTAAACTCAGCCTCGGCGATACGGTGGCGCAGGGTAACATTCAGGCCGACGCGGAGGCGCTGGCGCTGCGGGGCAAGCAGCAGGCGGGCGACGCCCTGACGCTGAACGCCCGACAGGACATCATGCTGCAGGACGCGACGCTGCGGGCTGGGCAAAACATCGCGCTGACATCGGGTGGCGGACTGCAGGCGCAAAACAGCGTCATCAGTGCTGGGGTCGATGCGCAGGGCACGGTCAACTCCGCTCATCAACTCTCCCTTAAAGGTGACAATGTCATGCTTAATGCTACCCAGCTTGCCGCCGGTAAGGTGACAGTCGAGGCGGGGCGCTTGCTGCAGCAGGATGCGCAAAGCGGCATCAAGGCGGAGTCGGTGCTTGAGATGCGCGGCGACACCGTATCGCTGGCGGGGAGTGCGGGTGCTGAGGATGTGCGACTCGAGGCGAAAACGCTTAACGGTGCCGGCAGTGCACAGCTTCAGGCGAAGAATAACGCCACGGTGCGCGTGGCGCAGCAGGGCGACTGGCAGGGCAATCTGACGGCAGGTAATGCCCTGACCGTTGACGGCGGACGTCTGGTGCAGCGCGGTACGCTGGCAGGGAAAACTCTCACGCTGACGTTAGAGTCGCTGGATAACCAAGGCGATATCGCTGCGCTGCAGGCACTGACGTTCACCGGCAACACGTTGACGAACCACAGCACGCTGGCCGCCGCCGAGCGGTTGACGGTTAACGCACAGCGTCTGGATAACAGCGGATTACTCAGCGCCCGTCATGAAGTGAAACTTGAACTGCAAACGGTGCTGAACAATCAGGGCAACATCCTGACGGATAATCAGATGTTTTTGCTGGCCGACAACATCACCAATGGCGGCACGCTGCAGGCCGCCACGCTGACCGCACAGGCTGACCAGCTTAGTAATCAAGGCGAGGTAACCGCGAACGCCCTCGACCTGACCAGCCAGACGACCGAAAACCACGGCGTTATCAACGCACAACAGATGTTGTCGCTGCACGGCGGCAGTCTGGTGAACCGCGGCACGATCAGCGCGGGTGAAAAACTGGCGCTGACGCTGGGCGACACGCTGGATAACCGCGGCCTGATGCAGGCTGGCAACATCCTGCAAATAACCGCCGACCGCCTCAGCAATGACGGTACGCTCACCGCCCCGGCATTACAGTTGCACACCGGCACGCTCGCCAATCAGGGCACGCTGCAGGCTGATAAGGCGCTGCAGCTTGACGCCACACGTTCACTGACGCAATCCGCCCGCGGTACGCTACAGGCGGGTACTGACCTGATGATAAACGCCGGACAGGCAGAGACCGATGGCGCCATTCAGGCGCAGCAGTTCCTGCTGAATGCCGAGCGCTGGCTCAACGCGGGCAAGACCAGTATTACCGGCGACGGACAGATTACCGCCGCGCAACTGGACAACCGCGGCAGCCTGTTGGCCACCGGAAACTGGACGATGAACAGCAATACCGCCAGCCAGGCTGGGGTGTTGCAGGGCAATGCACTGAATATTGAGGCCACTACTCTCACCAGCAGCGGTCAGGCACAGGCGCGGGGGGCAGTGAACCTGACCGTCGCCGATACCTTTACCAATAGCGGTGACTGGCTCAGCGCAGAGTCGCTGCGCCTTCAGGCGGCGCAGACCGAAAACCGGGGCACGCTGCAGGCGTTAACCCTCACCGCAGACGGTACGTCTCTCGACAACCGTGGCACGATGAGCGGTATCAATAATCTGTCGCTCTTCTTAACCGGCAACCTGGATAACGCCGGTACGCTGCAGGGTAATGAGCTTCTTGCAGAAGCGGCACAGCTTACCAATCAGGGTACACTTCACGGTACTGATGCGCTGACGCTGGCTATCACTGGCAATCTGGATAACGCCGGTACGCTGCAGGGCAATCAGCTGCGCGTGGACGCGGCACAGCTTGATAATCGGGGCTCACTTCACGGCACGGATGCGCTGACGCTGGCTATCACCGGCAATCTGGCTAACGCCGGTACGCTGCAGAGCAATCGGCTTCGTGTGGAAGCAGCACAGCTCGACAATCAGGGTACGTTGCGGGGCACCGACGCGCTGACATTGGCGATAGCGGGCAACCTCTCCAGTCAGGGCGAACTGCTGAGCGAGGGCGATAGCAGCACCACGGCCAAACGGTTTATCAATCAGGGCACCTTGCAGGCGAAAAACGTCACGCTGCAGGTGGAAGAACTGGATAACGCGGGGAAAATCCTCGGCGTGTCCTCGCTGGCGCTGACGGCCACCCATGGGCTCATCAACCAGCAAGCGGGCAAGCTGCTGTCTCAGGGCACCGCGACGCTCACAGCAGCAGAGGCCGTCAATGCCGGAGAGTGGCAGGCAAAAGCCCTGACGCTGGCGGCAGAGAACCTGACCAATGACGGCCAGATTCAGGGTGATGCTTCCTTGTCCCTGACGCTACCCGCCATTGATGGCAAAGGCACCTTCGTTAACCGCGGCACCGTGACGACAGGCGGAGATGCCACGCTGTTCGCGCGGTTGATGGACAATCAGGGCTCGTTGTCCAGTCTGGGCCATACGTCGCTGACCGGGCTGTCGCTGGTTAACGACGGGCGAGTGGTCGCGGCAACCGGATTGTCGCTGCGCGGTGACTATCAGGGCCGCGGCCTGCTGAATACGGCGGGTACACTGACGTTGCACGGTGACACGCTGGCGAATAACGGGCACTGGGAGAGCCGGGCGCTGTCCCTGCAAGGGAAGGACGTGACCAATCAGGGCACAGTGCTGGGGAACACTGTCGAGATGTCCGCCGATCGCCTGTTTAACCACGGCGATATCACCGCTGTTGATACGCTGACGCTGTCGCTCGGCGACCGCCTGCACAATACCGGCGCGTTGCGCAGTCGTGCGCTGGGTGTCACGGCAACCGACCTCGATAACCGTGGCGACATCATCGGGACGGATGCGCTGCAGTTCACGCTCGCCGGTCAGTTGGATAACGCAGGGATAATCAGTGCCAGCAACACGCTGGCGTTGACGGCAGATGCCGTCACCCAGCGCGAGAATGGCACGCTGGAAGGAAAAATCGTCACGCTGGACGCCGCTTCACTGACCAATCAGGGCAACATCCTGGGCGTGGATGCGCTGACGCTGTCGATTGCCGGTAACCTGTCTAATGATGGCAGCCTGCTGACCCAGAAAGCTGGCGTGGTAACCGCTCAGCAGGTGAACAATCGCGGCCTGATGCAGGCGGGGAACCTGACGCTGCAGGCTGACGATATCGTGAATGCCGGGCAACTGCTGGGGATTGACGCGCTGTCGATAACCGCACAACACGGGCTGACCAATCAACAAACCGGCAAACTGCTGACGCAGGGCGCGGCGGTGTTACAGGCCGCTCAGGCGGAGAACCACGGCGAGTGGCGGGCGGAGCGCCTGACACTGCAGGCTACAAGTTTCACCAACGCAGGACGGGTGCAGACCGCAGAGGACATGGACATCACGGTCGCGCCTGCGGGTGCCGCGCGTCAGCGTTCATTCCTGCCGATGGCGCTATCACTGGCGGCAGATATTCAACAACTCAACGCGCAGCCTTCCCCTCAGATTGGTTTACCTGTCGATGGCACACTGGACAACCGCGGCACGCTGGTCTCCGGGGGCGACACACAGCTGCGCGCCACGCAGCTAGCCAATCAGGGCTCCCTCGCCAGTAACGGCACGGCAACCCTTATCGGTGAGACGGTGGAGAATGCCGGAGATATCGTGGCCGTCACCGGGCTGTCACTGGCGGGCAATTATCAGGGCCGCGGGTCGCTGCAGACTGACGGACTGCTGGAGTGGTCCGGCACCACGCTCACCAACCGCGGGCGCTGGCAGGCGAACGCCATCCGGCTGCAGGGACATGCGCTGGAGAATCAGGGTACGCTGCTGGGGCAGCGCACCGACATCACGGCCGCTAGCCTGTTTAACGGCGGCGAGATTGCCGGGGTTAACGCGCTGCAACTGACCGTGGCCGATAGCCTGACCAATCAGGGCCAGCTCTATGGGGCAGCGCTGGGGCTGTCGGCGACCGACCTGTTCAATCAGGGCGAGCTCGCCGGTGACGTGCTGCACCTGACGCTGCAGGCGACGGCGCGCAATAGCGGCCTGATTAGCGGCAGCCAGCAGGTACAGCTGGAGGCGAATCAGATCGACCAAGCAGGTTCGCTCGAAAGCCGCCAGCTGCAGGTGCAGGCGAATTCGCTCGACAATCAGGGCACGATGCTGGGTGTCGATGCGCTGACGCTGGCGATTAACACCACGGCGCGCAACAGCGGAAAATGGCTGAGTCAGGGCGACAGCACGCTGACCGCCCGCCAGTTAGACAACCGCGGCCAGTGGCAGGCAAAGACGCTGACGCTGACGGCGGATGACGTCGAGAATGCCGGACAACTGCTGGGGCTGTCGGCACTGACGCTGACGGCGAAAAACACGCTGAGCAATGCGCAAACCGGCTCGCTGCTCACGCAGGGGTTGGCGGTGCTGAACGCGGCCACTGCCGAAAATGACGGCGAATGGCAGGCGGACCGCCTGACGCTGGATGGGCAAAGCCTGAACAACCGCGGTCATATTCAGGGCGATACAGCGCTGAAGGCGACGCTGGCAAACGGCGAATTACACAATAAGGGCACGCTGTGGAGCAAGCTCGCCACGATTGCTGCCCGCACGCTGACCAACGCGGGTGAGGTTACCGGCGTTGACGGCCTTCAGCTGACGCTGGATGACGCCTTAACCAATCAGGGCGCGCTGAGCAGCTATCAGCTGACCGCACAGGCCGACAGGCTGGACAACCGCGGGAAAATCAACGGCCTTGACCGTCTTGAACTGACAATCGGTAATAACTTCACCAACCGCGGCACGCTGTACGGGGCGGCGGTGACGCTGAATGCCCACGACCTGACTAACAGCGGTGCGATCACCGGCGTCGACAGTCTGTCTCTGGGTCTGACCGGAACGCTGAATAATACGCGTGACCTCAGCAGCACTGCGCTAACGCTCAAGGCCAATGACGTATTCAACCACGGCACCCTGACGGGCGTGAGCGGGCTGACGCTGCAGCTTGGCAATCATCTTGATAACCAGGGAACGCTGAACAGCCAGGCGCTTGCCATTGCCGCCCGCGACGTGACCAACGGCGGACAGCTGAACGGCACACGCGACCTGCAGCTGACGCTGTACGGCACCCTGACCAATACCGGTGACCTCACCGGCCAGCGGACCGGTATTACCGCGGCGGACGTGCTGAACCACGGACAGATGCTGGGTTCCGATGACCTGCAACTGAATGTGCGCAACACACTCGATAGCCGCGGGCTTATCAGCGGCAGCACCGTGTTAGGTATCGTTGCGAACCATATCGACCAGCAGGGCACGCTGGAAGCGCGGGCGCTGACGGTAGACGCGCAGACGCTGGATAACCACGGCAAGATGCTGGGCGTGGATGCACTGACGCTGGCGATTGCGGGGACGGCCCGCAATCAGGGCAACTGGCTGAGTCAGGGCAGCAGCACGCTGACGGCGGGTCAGGTTGACAATCAGGGGCAGTGGCAGGCGGGCGACATCACGCTGCAGGCCAATGAGCTGACTAACCGTGGACAGATTTTTGGTCTCAATGCGTTGTCGCTGAGCGCCGCCAACGGCCTGACGAATCAGCAAAACGGGAAGCTCCTGTCGCAGGGGATGGCTGTTTTACGCGCTGCGAGCGTGACCAACGACGGCGACGTGCAGGCGGGCCGCCTGACGTTTGAAGCCCAGCAGTTGACCAACCGCGGACGGATGCAGGGGGACCACGGGTTAGCCATTACGCTGGACCGAGCCAACCCCGCCAGCCGGTTAACCAATCAGGGCACGCTACTCTCCGGCGGTGACAGCTGGCTGAGTGCCAGCCAGTTCACTAATCAGGGCACCGTATCCGGCGTGGGTAAGCTGACGCTCGACAGTGGTGCGATAAATAATGCGGGCACCGTGATGGCCGACGGGGCGCTGACGCTCGATGGTGACTATCAGGGCACCGGCCTGCTGCATACCGCCGACACACTGACGCTGCGCGGCAATCAGCTGCGCAATAGCGGACGCTGGGAAAGCCGTGCGCTGGCGCTGAACGGCGGCGCGTTCAACAACACCGGCACGGTTATCGGTGAACGCGGTATCACGCTGGAGCTGCGCGACGGCCTGACGGTCGGCGCTACCGGTCAACTGCTGACCAACGGGGCCCTGCAGGCGCAGGCGGACACGGTCATAAACGACGGGCTCTGGCAGGGCAACACGCTGGTGCTGACGGCGGATGAGGTCGAGAATGCCGGCCAACTGCTGGGGCTGTCGGCACTGACGCTGACGGCGAAAAACACGCTGACCAATGCACAAACCGGCTCGCTGCTCACGCAGGGCCAGGCGGTACTGAACGCGGCCGAGGCGAGCAACGAGGGCGAATGGCAGGCGGACCGCCTGACGCTGGACGCAGAGCAACTGAACAACGCCGGTCATATTCAGGGTGACAGATCGCTGGCAGTGACGCTGGCGAATGGTGACCTGAACAATCAGGGGACGCTGTGGAGCAAGCTCGCCACGATTGCTGCCCGCACGCTGACCAACGCGGGTGAGGTTACCGGCGTTGACGGTCTTCAGCTGACGCTGGATGACGCCTTAACCAATCAGGGCACGTTGAGCAGCTATCAACTGACCGCACAGGCCGACAGACTGGACAACCGTGGGAAAATCAACGGCCTTGACCGTCTTGAACTGACAATCGGTAATAACTTCACCAACCGCGACACGCTGTACGGGGCGGCGCTGACGCTGAACGCGAACGACCTGACTAACCGCGGTGCGATCACTGGTGTGGATAGCCTGGCCCTGAACCTAAACGGGACGCTGAATAACACGCGTGATATTAGCAGCAATGCGCTGACGCTCAAGGCCAATGACGTCGTCAACCACGGCAGCCTGATGGGCGTGAACGGGCTGACGCTGGCGCTCGGCAATCATCTGGATAATCAGGGGGCGCTGAACAGCCAGGCGCTCGCCATTACCGCCCGCGACGTGACCAACGGCGGACAGCTGAACGGCACACGCGACCTGCAGCTGACGCTGGACGGCACCTTGACCAACACCGGTGACCTCACCAGCCAGCGGATCGGTATCACTGCGGCGGATGTGCTGAACCACGGGCAGATGCTGGGCTCGGCCGATCTGCAACTGGATCTGCGTAATAAGCTGGATAACCGCGGGCTTATCAGCGGCACCACCACGTTGGATATCATTGCGAACCATATTGATCAGCAGGGTACGCTGGAAGCACGGGCGCTGAAGGTAGACGCGCAGACGCTGGATAATCACGGCAAGATGCTGGGTGTCGATGCGCTGACGCTGGCAATTGCGGGAACGGCCCGCAATCAGGGCAACTGGCTGAGTCAGGGCAGCAGCACGCTGACGGCGGATCAGGTTGACAATCAGGGGCAGTGGCAGGCGGGCGATATCACGCTGCAGGCCGCTGAGCTGACCAACCGTGGACAGATTTTTGGTCTCAACGCCCTGTCATTGAGCGCTGCCAACGGCCTGACGAATCAGCAGAATGGGAAGCTCCTGTCGCAGGGTATGGCGGTATTGCGCGCGGCGAGCGTGACCAACGACGGCGACGCGCAGGCAGATCGCCTGACGTTTGAAGCCCAGCAACTGACCAACCGCGGGCGGATACAGGGGGACCACGGGTTAGCCATTACGCTGGACCGCGCCAACCCCGCCAGCCTGCTCACTAATCAGGGCTCGCTGCTCTCCGGCGGCGACAGCTGGCTGAGCGCCAGCGTGCTCGACAATCAGGGCACCGTATCCGGTGTGGGTAAGCTGACGCTTGACAGCGGTGCGATAAACAACGCGGGCACGGTGATTGCCTGTCTCTTATACACANCAGGGGGACCACGGGTTAGCCATTACGCTGGACCGCGCCAACCCCGCCAGCCTGCTCACTAATCAGGGCTCGCTGCTCTCCGGCGGCGACAGCTGGCTGAGCGCCAGCGTGCTCGACAATCAGGGCACCGTATCCGGTGTGGGTAAGCTGACGCTTGACAGCGGTGCGATAAACAACGCGGGCACGGTGATTGCAGACGGGGCGCTGACGCTTGATGGCGACTATCAGGGCTCGGGCCTGCTGCATACTGCCGACACGCTGACGCTGCGCGGCAACCAGCTGCGCAATAACGGACGCTGGGAAAGCCGGGCGCTGGCGCTGAACGGTGGGGCGCTGAATAATCAGGGCACGATAGTCGGTGAACGCGGTATCACGCTGGAGCTGCGGGATGGCCTGACGGTCGGCGGTNTGACGCTGCGCGGCAACCAGCTGCGCAATAACGGACGCTGGGAAAGCCGGGCGCTGGCGCTGAACGGTGGGGCGCTGAATAATCAGGGCACGATAGTCGGTGAACGCGGTATCACGCTGGAGCTGCGGGATGGCCTGACGGTCGGCGGTACCGGCCAACTGCTGACCAACGGGGTCCTGCAGGCGCAGGCGGGCACGGTCGCAAACGACGGGCTCTGGCAGGGCAACACGCTGGCGCTGACGGCGGATAAGGTCGGGAATGCCGGACAGCTGCTGGGGCTGTCGGCGCTGTCGCTGACGGCGAAAAACACGCTGAGCAATGCGCAAACCGGCTCGCTGCTCACGCAGGGGTTGGCGGTGCTGAACGCGGCCACTGCCGAAAATGACGGTGAATGGCAGGCGGACAGCCTGACGCTGGAGGCGCAAAATCTGAACAACCGCGGGCATATTCAGGGTGATAAATCCCTGAAGATGACGCTGGCGAATGGCGACGTCACCAATCAGGGGACGCTGTGGAGCAAGCTCGCCACGATTGCTGCCCGGTCGCTGACCAACGCGGGTGAGATTACCGGCGTTGACGGTCTTCAACTGACGCTGGATGACGCCTTAACCAATCAGGGTACGCTGAGCAGCTATCAGCTGACCGCACAGGCCGACAGGCTGGACAACCGCGGGAAAGTCAACGGCCTTGATCTACTGGACATTACGGTAAACGAGAGCCTTGCCAATGCTGGCACGTTGTACGGGGCGGCGCTGGCGCTGAATGCCTACGACCTGACCAACAGCGGCGCGATCACCGGCGTCGACAGCCTGAATCTACATCTGAATGGGACACTGAATAACACGCGTGACCTCAGCAGTAATGCGCTGACACTCAAGGCCAATGACGTCGTCAACCACGGCACCCTGATGGGCGTGAACGGGCTGACGCTGCAGCTTGGCAATCATCTTGATAATCAGGGCGCACTGAACAGCCAGGCGCTCGCCATTGCCGCCCGCGACGTGACCAACGGCGGGCAGTTGAACGGCACACGCGACCTGCAACTGACGCTGGACGGCACCCTGACTAACACCGGCGATCTCACCAGCCAGCGAATGGGCATCGCGGCGAAGGACGTGCTGAACCACGGGCAGGTGCTGGGCTCGGCCGATCTGCAACTGGATCTGCGTAATACACTGGATAACCGAGGGCTTATCAGCGGCAACACCACGTTGGGTATCGTTGCGAACCATGTCGACCAGCAGGGTACGCTGGAAGCGCGGGCGCTGACGGTGGACGCGCAGACGCTGGATAATCAGGGAAAAATGCTGGGCGTGGATGCCCTAACGCTGGCAATTGTGAATACGGCCCGCAATCAGGGCAACTGGCTGAGTCAGGGCAGCAGTACGCTGACGGCGGATCAGGTTGACAATCAGGGGCAGTGGCAGGCGGGTGACATCACGCTGCAGGCTGCTGAGCTGACCAACCGTGGACAAATTTTTGGCATCAATGCGTTGTCGCTGAGCACCGCCAACGGCCTGACGAATCAGCAAAACGGGAAACTCCTGTCGCAGGGGATGGCTGTTTTACGCGCGGCGAGCGTGACCAACGACGGCGACGCGCAGGCAGACCGCCTGACGTTTGACGCGCAGCAGTTGACCAACCGCGGACGGATGCAGGGTGACTACGGGTTAGCCATCACGCTGGATCGCGCCAACCCCGCCAGCCGGTTAACCAATCAGGGCACGCTGCTCTCCGGCGGCGACAGCTGGCTGAGCGCCAGCCAGCTCGACAATCAGGGCACCGTGTCCGGCGTGGGTAAGCTGACGCTCGACAGTGGTGCGATAAACAATGCGGGCACTGTGATGGCCGACGGGGCGCTGACGCTCGATGGTGACTATCAGGGCACCGGCCTGCTGCATACCGCCGACACCCTGACGCTACGTGGCAACCAGCTGCGCAATAGCGGACGCTGGGAAGGCCGGGCGCTGGCGCTGAACGGTGGTTCGTTCAACAACGTTGGCACGATAGTCGGTGAGCGCGGCATCACGCTAGAGCTGCGGGATGGCCTGACGGTCGGCGGCACCGGCCAACTGCTGACCAACGGGGTACTGCAGGCGCAGGCGGGCACGGTCGCAAACGACGGGCTCTGGCAGGGCAACACGCTGGCGCTGACGGCGGATAAGGTCGGGAATGCCGGACGGCTGCTGGGGCTGTCGGCGCTGACGCTGACGGCGAAAAACACGCTGACCAATGCGCAAACCGGCCAACTGCTCACGCAGGGCCAGGCGGTGCTGAACGCGACCACCGCCGAAAATGATGGTGAATGGCAGGCGGACCGCCTGACGCTGGACGCACAGCAGCTGACCAACGCCGGTCATATTCAGGGTGATACATCGCTGGCAGTGACGCTGGCGAACGGTGACCTGAGCAATCAGGGGACGCTGTGGAGCAAGCTCGCCACGATTGCTGCCCGGTCGCTGACCAACGCGGGTGATATTACCGGCGTTGATGGTCTTCAACTGACGCTGGATGACGCCTTAACCAATCAGGGCGCGCTGAACAGCTATCAACTGACCGCGCAGGCCGACAGGCTGGATAACAGCGTGAAAATCAACGGCCTCGACCGTCTTGACCTGACAATCGGTAATCATCTCACCAACCGTGGCACGCTTTACGGGGCGGCGCTGACGCTGAACGCGAACGACCTGACCAACAGCGGTGCGATCACCGGCGTCGACAGCCTGTCTCTGGGTCTGACCGGAACGCTGAATAATACCCGCGACCTCAGCAGTAATGCGCTGACCCTCAAGGCAAATGACGTCGTCAACCACGGTACCCTGACGGGGGTGAACGGGCTGACACTGCAGCTTGGCAATCATCTTGATAATCAGGGCGCACTGAACAGCCAGGCACTCACCATTGCCGCCCGCGACGTGACCAACGGCGGACAGCTTAACGGCACGCGCGACCTGCAGCTGACGCTGGACGGCACCTTGACCAACACCGGTGACCTCACCAGCCAGCGGACAGATATCACCGCGGCGGACGTGCTGAACCACGGGCAGATGCTGGGCTCGGACGATCTGCAACTGGATCTGCGTAATACACTGGATAACCGAGGGCTTATCAGCGGCAGCACCGTGTTAGGTATCGTGGCGAACCATATCGACCAGCAGGGTACGCTGGAAGCGCAGGCACTAAACGTGGACGCGCAGACACTGGATAATCAGGGCAAGATGCTGGGCGTGGATGCACTGACGCTGGCAATTGCGGGGACGGCCCGCAATCAGGGCAACTGGCTGAGTCAGGGCCGCAGCACGCTGACGGCGGATCAGGTTGACAATCAGGGGCAGTGGCAGGCGGGCGATATCACCCTGCAGGCCGCTGAGCTGACCAACCGTGGACAGATTTTTGGTCTCAATGCGTTGTCGCTGACGACCACAAATGGCCTGAATAACCAGCAGGGCGGCACGCTGCTGTCGCAGGGTGTCGCGGTACTGCGCGCGGCGACGGCGGCAAACGACGGTGACGTACAGGCAGACCGCCTGACGTTTGACGCGCAGCAGCTGACCAACCGCGGGCGGATGCAGGGGGACCACGGGTTAGCCATTACGCTGGACCGCGCCAACCCCGCCAGCCTGCTCACTAATCAGGGCTCGCTGCTCTCCGGCGGCGACAGCTGGCTGAGCGCCAGCGTGCTCGACAATCAGGGCACCGTATCCGGTGTGGGTAAGCTNTGACGCTGCGCGGCAACCAGCTGCGCAATAACGGACGCTGGGAAAGCCGGGCGCTGGCGCTGAACGGTGGGGCGCTGAATAATCAGGGCACGATAGTCGGTGAACGCGGTATCACGCTGGAGCTGCGGGATGGCCTGACGGTCGGCGGTGCCGGCCAGCTGCTGACGAACGGGGCCCTGCAGGTGCAGGCGGGCACGGTCATGAACGACGGGCTCTGGCAGGGCACCACGCTGGCGCTGACGGCGAACGACCTGACAAATGGCGGGACGCTGCTCGGTCAGGACGCGCTGCGTCTTGATTTACGGGGTACCTATCAGGGGAATGCGCCGTCTCGCCTGCTGAGCGACGGCGATGCCGTTATTACTGCCGACGGTCTGAACCAGAGCGGTGAGATAGCCGCGGGCACGCTGAACTTGACCACCAACACGCTGGATAACGGCGGACGCATACTGGGTAGCCACGGCCTGACGGTGGTTAACCGAGACGAACTGATTAACCGCGCGGGAGCGGAACTGCTGACCAACGGCGCAGGCCGCCTCGACAGCGGCACGCTGCGCAATGCCGGTACGCTACAGGCCAACGATCTGCAACTGCGTACCCGTGAGATTGATAATCAGGGCCGCATTCAGGGTACCGATGCGCTGCGCTATGTCGGCAATAAAAGCAGCCAGTTGCTCAGCAACGGCGCGGCCACGCTCCGGGCTAAACAGGCAGATAACGCCGGGTTATGGCAGGCGGGCACGCTGACGCTGAACGGTGATACGTTCAGCAATAGCGGCACCGTGGCAGGGCTGAACAGCCTGTCGCTCAACGGTGACCAGATAAAAAATCAGGGTGAGCTGTTCTCGCAAGGCACGGTGACATTGTTAGGCAAGGCGCTGGAGAACAGCGGTACGCTGACGGGCGTCGGCGGCTTTACGCTGCAGCTCACCGACCGCGTCGATAACCTGACTACGGGGCGCTTGCTCAGTGGCGGCACGGGCGAATTAACCACTGGCGTGCTGAACAACCAGGGGCTGTGGCAGTCAGACGCGTTACGCCTGACCGCCCGTGATCTTGAACAGCAGGGTAATCTGCTGGGCGTGCAGCGCGGGACGCTGCAACTGAGCGGGACCTATCAGGGGGCGCAGGGCAGCCAGCTGGTCAGCGGCGGTGACCTGAGCCTGACGGCGCATGGCATCACCAACCGCGGGCAGATACAGGGCAGCGCCCTGACGCTGGGTGCCGATGAAATCACTAATTACGGCACCCTGCGCGGCGACCGTGCGCTTAATGCCACCGTCACCGGCCAGTTCAGCAATGCGCCGCAGGCGCGTTTAAGCAGCGACGGCTCGCTGAACGTGCAGGCAACTACGCTGGACAATCAGGGCGACATCAAAGCCGCCACCACCACGCTGACGGGCAACACCGTCACCAACGGCGGCACGGTGCAGGGCACAGTCGCATTGCAACTGGATGGAAAAGATAAGATTGTCAACCAGCAGGGCGGGCAGTTGCTGTCTGACGGCATCACCACGCTCAATGCGCCCGCGGTGGACAACCACGGCTGGCTGCAGGGGCGCGGACTGGTGCTCAACACCGCGCAGTTGACCCAGCAGGGTAGCCTGATGGCGCAGGACAAACTGACGCTAAAAATCCCGCAGTGGGTGAATAACGGGTTGGTGCAGGCCGGTGAACTGGAGATTATCGCGGATGAACTGGACAACCACGGCACGCTGCTGGGCCTGACACAGCTGGCGCTGCAGACGCAGCGCCTGATTAACCGTCAGGGCGCGAAGCTCTACAGTGCGCAGGACCTGCGCTTGAAAACCCAGGAACTGCAGCAGGACGGGCAACTGGTGGCGCTAGGGAACCTGACGGCCGACGTCACCGGGCCGCTGACCTTCACCCAGAGCATGGCAGCTGGGCAGCAACTGACGTTGAACGTGGCGGGTGACCTCGACCAGCGCGGCACTCTGCAGGGGCAATCCGTCCAGTTGACCAGTACCGGCACGCTGACCAATCAGGGCCGCATTCTGGCGGGCGGCGGGGAGTCGCGCGTCAGTGCAAAAGACATCGTGCAACTGGAGGCAGGCAGCGTTCAGGCAGGCGGTAACCTGACGCTGGTGAGCGATAACACGCTGAATAACCAAGGACTGATTGGCACCACGGGCGACCTGCTGGTGCAGGCGGGGAGCGTCTTGCATAACAGCAGCATGCTCTACGCGGGCGGCAATATGCGCCTGCTGTCGGACTCCCTGACCAACGTGTTCGGCACCATTCTGGCGGGCAACAGCCTGTGGGTGCAGCGTGATGCACAGGGCAACGCCAGCACCTCGCTGCTCAACAGCTCCGGCACTATTGAAACCCAGTCTGGGGATATCACGATTAACACCGGCACGCTGACGAATCAGCGTGAAGGACTGGTGGTGACGGAAAGTGAATCTACTGCGGAGTCTGTACCTGATTGGGCTGGGAAAACGATGGTCGATATTCCTATTGAGTGGTTTAAGGAAGGAGACTATGGAATTCTTGAAGATGGTATAGGATTGGATAACGGCGGACGGCCTGAGTATTGGTGGATGTATGCAGCGTATGAAAAATCTGAATTTATAAAAGTAACTTTAGCTATTAATAAAACTGAAATAATTACTGATGGAGGTGTAGGGGTAATCAATTCAGGAGGGGGGCTTTACGCTTACTCTGATGTTTTCTTTAATAATGCCTCTCAAGTTTCAGCAGTTGGGGATATTAAATTTCAGGGTGGGGAATTTGAAAATAAATCATATCAAGAAGGATTGTTAAGTAAATATTTAACGTATCGATATCATCTGGGGTCTGTTTTTTTTGCTAACAATGATAAAGATGCAATATATGAATTTAATCGTGGTGTTAATATAAGAGATTATAGATCTAATCGGTTTGGTAATTATTTGCTTTATGAACTATATGAGACCTCTCCAACCTACGAAAAAAACGAGGGTGAAAGCTATAACGCGTTAATTCAGGCGGGCGGCACCATTACCGCCGATTTCAAACAAGATATCAGCAACACTACCCTGCAACCGGGCAGCGGCGGGTTTATGCCTGCGGCAACCAAACCGGTGCTGGATGCCATCACCACGCTGTCACCGTTACAGAAGCAAACCACGCGCCAGCTGGCCAGTCAGGACTCGTCGTTTAATGCCGGTGCGGTAGACGTCACCCAAGCAGGGAGCGGACAGGCTGCGCTCGCAGGCAATGCCGAAGGCGTGAATGCGACGGGTAAAACCGTGACGTTGACGCAGCAGGCGGGTACCACGCTGCAAGCGGGGGCACAGGCGGAGAACATCACGGCGGTGATCGCGGCGCCGAATACTGCCGGGCCGTTGACGCTCAACACCGGTGACGCGGTGGTGTTATCACCTTCTGCTTCCGGTCACATCAGCAACCCCGATGCGGTCGTGCTGACGCAGCAGGCGGGCACCGCGCTGCAAGCGGGGGCACAGGCTGACAACATCACAGCGGTGATCGCGGCCCCGAATACCAGTGGGCCGCTGGTGCTCAACACCGGTGACGCGGTGGTGTTGCAACCTTCTACCTCCGGTCACATCAGCAACCCCGATGCGGTCGTACTGACGCAGCAGGCGGGCACAGCGCTGCAAGCGGGCGCACAGGCGGACAACATCACGGCGGTGATCGCGGCGCCGAATACCACTGGGCCACTGACGCTCAACACCGGCGACGCGGTGGTGTTATCACCTTCTGCTTCCGGTCATGTCAGCAATCCTGATGCGGTGACGCTGACGCAGCAGGCGGGTACTGCGCTGCAAGCTGGCGCACAGGCGGAGAATATCTCCTCAGTCATCGCGACCCCGAATACCACCGGGCCGCTGACGCTGAACACCGGTGACGTGGTAGTGTTGCAACCTTCTACCTCCGGTCACGTCAGCAACCCTGATGCAGTCGCACTGACGTCGACGGGTCAACGACCTGATACTGGTACAAGCCTGACGCCGGTTAACGTGGACAATACCGCAACGGGCGTCACGATAGCAGGTACGGTGGGTACCCCCGCCACACTGACCACACCGGGTATGGCCGCGATTGACGCGCCGAAGCCGACGGTCAGTGCAGACACCCCGCCGGGCGGGACGACACCTGCTGCGCCACAACCTCTCTCTGCTGCTGCGCTGCTGAGCGCCATCGGCAACGGGCTGCAAAACCTGAGTGCCAATCCGCTTGCCGATTACCCGCTGCCGACGGGCAATAACGGGCTGCTGGTTGTCGATCCGAATGCCGACAGCCGTTACCTGATCCACACCAACCCGAAACTGGAACAGCTGGGACAGGTGGATAACGCGCTGTTCAGCGATCTGCAGACGCTGCTGGGGCAACAGCCGTCAACGGTGGTACCGGTTGAAACGCGCTCTCAGTGGACGCAGGCCGACCGGGTGCTGGGGTCAGCCTATCTGCTGGATAGGCTGAATCTGGATGCAGATCATGATTACCGCTTCCTTGGGGATGCGGAGTTTGATACCCGCTACATCAGCCAGGCAGTACTGAAGCAGAGCGGGCAACGTCACCTGAATGGCACCGGCTCCGATTTGGCACAGATGCAAATGCTGCTGGATAACGCCGCGGCGGCGCAGAAAGGCATGAACCTGCAGCTGGGCGTCAGCCTGACGCCGGATCAGGTCGCGAACCTCAGCCAGAGTCTGGTCTGGTGGGAAAATATTGAGGTCAACGGGCAGACCGTGCTGGCACCGAAGCTGTATCTGGCGCAGGCGGATAAAAGCAACCTGCAGGGCAGCGCGATTGTCGCGAATAAAGTCGAGCTGAACGCGGGCGGCAGCGTCACCAACAGCGGCACGCTCAAGGCGGTTGAAGTGCTGGCGATTGCCAGCGGCGACAAGATTGATAACCACGAGGGCGGCCTGATCAAATCAGACGGCGGCCTGAATCTGGTGGCGCTGAATAACATCACCAACAGCGGGAGCCGGATTGAGGGCAACACGCTGCAGCTCGCCAGCATCAACGGCGATATCATCAACCGAACGGAAAGCCGCAACTTCCAGACCGCACAGCCAACGGCTTCCCACAGCGGCAGCGGGTCGCTGGTCTTCACCGAATTGGGCAAAACCGCCGAAATCGTCGCGGGCAACAGCCTGACGCTCAGCGCGGGTAAAGACATTCGCAACGTGGCGGCCACGCTCAACGCCGGGCAGGACATGGCGTTGAACGCCAAAGGTAATGTGGCGATTGAGGCGCTGGCGCTGACCAACAACCGTGTAGATATCGGCTGGCGCAGCAGCAATACCGCGCTGAACACCGCCGTGCAGGGCAGCACCGTCAATGCAGGCGGCGCACTGAGCGCGGTGGCGGGTCAGGATATTCAGATTGACGCCAGCTCGCTTTCCGGCGGGACGGCGCTGACGCTGGCGGCGGGTAATGATATCCGCCTGACGGCGCAGGACACGCTGAAAGAGACGCTGTATCAGGGCAGCAGTACCGTGCAGCGCCGCACGCAGGACGTGGCAAACAGTCAGCTCCTGAGCGGGGGCGATCTGAATCTGGTGGCCGGACGGGACGTGCTGTCCGAAGCGGCCAGCCTGAACGCCAAAGGTAATGCGACACTGGCAGCCGGACGCGATCTCAACCTGCTGTCTCAAGAGGAAGAAACCTACAGCGGCAACTGGTGGAACCGTCACGCCGACTGGCAGCAAAACATCACCCAGCAGAGCACCGAACTAACGGCGGGCAAAGGCCTGAATCTGCAGGCGGGCAGAGATATCAACCTGCAGGCGGCACAGGGCGTGGCGAGCGGCGCGGTGACGGCACAGGCGGGTAACAATATCAACCTGCTGTCGGCCACCGAAACGCAGCACACGTTCTTTGAAGAGACGAAGGTCAAGAAAAAGGCCTTCTCGAAGACGGTGACGCATACCCTGCGGGAAACGTTGCAGACCGATGAGAAAGGCAGCCTGCTGTCGGGTGACAGTGTCACGATGGCGGCCAATCAGGATATCAATCTGCAAGGCTCCTCGGTGGTCGGTGACAAACAGGTCACGCTGCTGGCGAATAATGACGTCAACACCGCTGCCAGCGTCGAGAACTACCAGAACTATGAAGAACACAGCAAGAAAAAAAGCGGCCTGTTCAGCGGTGGCGGCATTGGCTTTACCATTGGTTCAACCTCGACCAGTCAGAAACTGCGCGATCAGGCGGCGACACAAAGCCAGAGCATCAGCACCCTCGGCAGTACGACCGACTCGGTGACGGTGAAGGCCGGGAACGATGTCACCATCAGCGGCACCGATATGGTGGCCGGAAAAGACATCTTCCTGCAAGGCAACAACGTCACCCTCGATCCGGGCTATGACACCCGCAAACAGCAGCAGGAGTTTCAGCAGAAAACCGGGGGTCTGACCGTGGCGCTGTCTGGCGTGGTGGGCTCGGCGCTCAACAGCGCGGTACAGAGCATTCAGGCGGCAAAAAATGAAAGCGATGGCCGGCTGGCGTTGCTTCAGGGCATGAAGGCCGGGCTGTCCGGGTATCAGGCCTATCAGGGCAGCCAGTCCGAGCTGAACAACAAAGGGGAAGCCTCTTTTGTTGGCGTCAGTATTTCTCTCGGGGCGCAAAACTCACGCTCCAGCCAGACCAGCGAGCAGAAGCAGAGCTTTGGCTCGACGCTCAATGCGGCGGGGGATATTGGCATTGAATCGCGCACCGGGGATATCACAGTCGCAGGCAGCCAGCTTAAGGCGGGCGGCGACGTCATGATGAACGCGGCGCAGGATATCCACCTGCTCTCAGCGCGTAACAGCGAGGAAATCAGCGGTAAAAACAGCAGCAGCGGCGGGAATATCGGCATCAGCCTGGGCTTAAGCAACGGGAGCGCGGGGCTCAGCATTTTCGCCAACGTTAATGCGGCGAAAGGGCGGGAAACCGGCACCGGCAATAGCTGGTCAGAAACGACGGTGGATGCGGGTAACCACGTTACGCTGAAAAGCGAGCGCGACACGCGGCTGATTGGTGCGCAGGTGAACGGCGAGCGCATTGATGTCGATGCCGGGCATAATCTGCTGCTGCAAAGTCAGCAGGACAGCGAGCGTTATGATTCCAAACAGACCAGCGTGGCGGCCGGCGGCAGCTTTACCTGGGGATCGATGAGTGGCAGTGGTTACCTCAGTGCCAGCAAAGACAAGATCCACAGCAACTATGACAGCGTGCAGCAGCAGACCGGGCTCTTTGCCGGTAAAGACGGATTTGGTATAAAAACCGGTGAACACACCCAGCTTGACGCCGCAGTGATTGGCTCCACCGCCAGCGCAGAGAAAAACCGGCTGGAAACGGGGACACTGGGCTGGAGCGGGCTCAACAACAAAGCCGAGTTCAAGGTGGAGCACAGTGGCATCGGCCTCAGCGCCAGTCCTTCGATGAGCGGCAGTATGCTCTCGACGCTGGCGATGACGGTACCATCGGCGCTGATGTCGCTGGGTAACAGCGGCAGCGCTGCCAGCACCACCTATGCGGCGGTGAGCGACGGCAGTTTGTTGTTGCGGGATACTGCGAAGCAGGTGCAGGATATCGCTACGCTGAGCCGTGACGTTGAGCACGCGAACAACGCGCTCAGCCCGATCTTTAACAAAGAGAAAGAGCAAAAACGCCTGAAACAGGCGCAGCTGATTGGTGAAATCGGCGCGCAGATGATGGATATCGTGCGCACGGAAGGCGAGCTGAAAGCGCAGAAAGCGGCGGAAGCCAAGGGCGACGCCAAAGTCAACCGTCCGAAAGACGGTGATTCGGTCGCGATGTGGGAGGACTATAAAAAGGCACTGACGGAATCGCCGACCTACAAAGCCGAGATGAAGAAATACGGCACAGGCAGTGATTTCCAGCGTGCGGCACAGGCAGCGACGGCGGCAATTCAGGCACTGGCAGGTGGAGACATCCAGAAAGCGATTGCCAGCGGTGCAGCGCCGTATCTGGCCCAACTGGTGAAAGACGTCACGATACCGAAGGATGAAAGCAAAATCACGGCGTCGGATATCGCAGCCAACGCAATGGCGCACGCTGTGGTGGGAGCAGTAGTTGCCCAGTTATCGGGTCAGGATGCGGCGGCGGGGGCGATTGGTGCCTCCAGCGGTGAACTGGCCGCTCGTGCGATCATGGATAAAGTATACCCCGGCAAGACGGCAAACGACCTGACGGAAGAAGAAAAGCAGTCAGTCAGCGCGCTTTCCACGCTGGCCTCCGGGCTGGTATCCGGTCTGGCAGGCAACAGCACCGCCTCCGCCGCCAGCGGCGCGCAGTCTGGGCGTAATGCGGTGGAGAATAACTATCTGAGTAATCAGCAGCGCTCAGAACGAGATAAAGAGTTTGATGCCTGTAAAGGCAACATGTCCTGCCAATTGAAAGTAGGTGCCAAATGGGACGCTATTAGTTTAGGCCAAGATGCTGCCTACGCTGCCGGGATGTTAGTTGGTGTTCCTCAAGGACTTTATGATTCTGTTGAGAGTTTATCAAAGTCTATTAGTGATCCTGCTGCAGCTTATGATGCAATCAAACAACTGATAGTGAGCGATGACATTTTTAGTACGATGTCGGATGCGGTTAAGCAAAGCTACATTAACCGTATCAATCTGATGGAAGCAGAGTACCAGAAAGCGGGTGCAGGTGGTGCGTACAATGCCGGAGTAGAGGCTGGTAAACTTGTGTCTGATTTGGCTGCGGCCATCGCAGGCGGAGTCGGTGTTGCGAAAGCAGGGACAGTACTCACGGAAAGAGTGGTAGCTAAAGTCGTGGGTAAAGCTGAATCTGCTGCGGCTAATACTGCTCAGAATTTTGCTAATGGTTTTGATATTAAGCAGTTACCAGATGCTAACGGGAAAAATCATTCAACAGCAGTGAAAGGTGACGCAAAAATACCGGTAGATAAAATTGAACTCTATATGCGTGGTAAGGCATCTGGTGATCTTGAGTTCTTGCAAAATGAATATAATTTGTTAAAAGATGCAAAAATTAGCAGCCAAAAAGAATTTGCAAAAGATCCAAGTAATGCAGTTAAACTGAAGCAATTATCGGACCAAATTCATAATATAGAAAGATCGCGTGATATGGATCGTGTTCTCAATAATGCAGGTATATCTAATACATCGGCAAATAACAGTATGATAATGGATAAGTTATTGGACTCAGCACAGAGTGCTACACCTTCAAGCAGACAAACATCTGTTGTTGTCTCAGGGCCTAACGGTAGCGTAAGGGTTTATGCTACATGGACAATATTACCTGATGGCACAAAAAGGCTTTCAACTGTTAATGCGGGGGCATTCAAATGATGATGAATCCAAATAAACCAGAGCTAAAAGAGCTATTTGACGGACTAAACAGTTATCTAGCATATGGTTATGTTAATGAGCTTTCTCCCGAAGATCCTGCTAAAGATGCATTTGATTATCTCAATGCTCTTTACTTAGCTAATCAACATGAAGGACTCGTTTTTTGCAAGTTAATATTGGAGTCGGAAATATTATATAATGACTTCCTGAGAGCAACTTGTTTATCGTATCTACTCTTGTCAGAGAGTGGTTGGAAATATGCTTTTTCATTTTTTCTTGAAAATAGTAAAGCTTTATCAGTTCCGTTACTGAAAGAGGCTCTATTCTATTTTTACTGTGCAAAAAAGGAGACAGATCCTTATCCCGTACCAGAGGGTTTATTCAAAAATCTAATGGAAAGATATGAAGAATTGAAAGATGATCCTGATGCAAAAATTTATCATCTTCATGAAACGTACAACGATTTTTTAAAAGCTTACTCATTGAATAATTAGAAAAAACCCATCCCTCAGAGGCTGGTTTTTTGTCTGTCACTCTGCCACTAAGGTGTATCAGCCGTTGACCGTGCCTTAATATAGGTGCTGTTGGCGAACAGCCACCTTTGAGCACTAATCCGAAATATACCGGTGGGGCAGATCAAATACTGTTACCAAGAAATTACTCACCAGAGTGGATAAAATCAGTTCGAGATGGTAAGACAGGAAAAGTCTACACTTATTATGAGTTTAAAACTAAATTCCCTGATCAGGTGACAAGAGGAAAGTGAGTTGTTAACCGATAATGACATAGATGATGTGAAGAAATTAATAATCTTGCTAGAGCAAGTTATTATTTACTTGAAGAATTATGGGAGTAGTGAATCTGCCTATTTTTGTCTGAAAAAAGCTGTTCACATACTTGAAAATAGAGATGTTAATGACATGTGTAACATAAGTAAAAATATTATGAGCGATTTTAGAATGATGGCAGATAGAGGACAATATGGTGGAGATATAGATCCAATAACAGATGATATCTGCTCTATTGTAAAAAATAACCCCTTGTTTAATAAATAGATCCTAACTGAAAAAGCTGAAAGATCTACAAGAAAAAATCATTCAGGGGATAGGAAAAGATGCTAGATGCAGGATTTAGCAGAGAGTCTATATTTGAAAAATTGAAAGTATTACCTCATCCAGGTTTCGTGTGTCGCTCTCAAATGGGAATTTATGAGGTCACTAGTGATATAATAATTCTCTACGGTCAAGTAATCGCTAATCTACTACTGGGTCCTAGCGGTGCTACTCAGTACCTTATAAAAGACTACAATAGTAAATTAAAGCTGTTAGATAAAATGGATTTGGGTAAATGAATAAATCATCTTATATAGACCATGCTATCGAACTCTCTCTTGCTGAAGGTAACTCAGTGAAAGAGATATCAGATGGATGGTCTAACATGGATCAAGTGATATACTTTTCTAATAAAATGTCACAAGAATTACAACTGAAAATAAAGGAGGAAGAGCCTAAATTGAGATATTTTTCAACGGATAGAACTCCTCAAAATAAAGCAGATAAGGGATTTATCTGTGATGAATATAAGATTGCAATCTCATATCCAAAATAAATTCAACGATCACGGTCCCCTAGAACGGCCGGGATTTTTTGTCGGTCATTCAGCCACGAAACGGATCAGCAGTTGACCGTGCTCAACAGTGATGCTGACTTGTGTATCAGTCCTAAACCCCGCAACTGCCAGTTCGTAGCCTTCAAGGTGCAGACTGGGGTGTAATAGCGCCTCATATCATGACGATTGGCATGGTGGCGGCACTCTGTTGTTGCGGGATATGGCAAAGTAGGTGCAGGATATCACTACGCTGAGGCGTAACGTTGAGCATGCGAACTAAGGGTGAGAGTATTCCAACTGGTGATTTCATAAATAATTAGGGTAATCAGATGGATAAGACAAAGGTAAAAGCAGAGTTCTCTGTTTGTGGTGATGTTTTTGACCCTAATGAGATAACTAAGTTATTAGGGATGGAACCATCAGAGGTTAATCTGAAAGACATCATCAGTGGAACAAGAAAAAGACCGAATTTCGAGACTAGTTGGTCAATATGCACAGAGAAAGAAGAGTCATATGATGTCAATGAGCAAACGAAAAAATTGTTGTTTTTACTGAAAGATAAAACTGACGTTTTAGATGAAATAAAAGCAAGATATGATGTCACATTCATCCTTTCACTTTTAGTCGAAATAGAGAATGGTGAAAAACCAGCAATTTACTGGACAGCAGAAACAAATAAATTCTTAGGGGAAATCGGTGCGGAGAGTTCGGTTGATTTATACATCTATAGCTAGAGATTAAAATCTCGAGCCCTAAAAGGGGCGGGATTTTTACCTTTACTGGTCAGAACCACAACTCAGTCTCAATCACCAGTTTACAGCGTTCCACTGTGACGATAACCGGTTGTCCGGTGTTAAAACCTAGCTCTTCCAGCCACTCCTATGCGGCGGTGAGCGACAGCACCTTGTTGTTGCGGGATACGGCGAAGCAGGTGCAGGACATTACCACGCTGAGCCGTAACGTTGAGCACGCGAACAACGCGCTCAGACTGATCTTTAACAAAGATAGTTAGTCATCGAATGTTTGTTTCTGGTTGCACAGTTAATGGAGTACCTTCAAAACCATGACAGAGAAACTATTTTTAATGGCCAATCGGATGAAACTGGTTGATTGGGGGATGATTTTTCTTGGGGCAGGCGGGATCGCATCAGGTAAGCTATCTGCTTCTGAAATTAGTAGTTTTGCATGTAATGAACTTGCAAAAACCGATGGCGTGAAAGATATTTTATTGACTGCAATATCTGAAGTGGCTTTTTGTTCTGAGATTACTGATGAGGTGATGGATTACTTAAGATTTATATGTGATGAAGAAAATATAGATCTCAAATTGTCCAGCAGAAAATGGAGATGCCTTGCGTTATGCTTAACGATACAGGAATTGCCTGATGACTGTGTATATGGTCTTCTAAAACTGAATGAGTTTTGGCGGATTTGGGGCGAAGATGCGGGAACTCCGAATATAATACAAGATGTTGGGAATAATATCTCGCCTACAGAATATTACAATGATGAACAATATAAATCAGTCATTAAGTATCATCAAGAATGGCTGAAAAAAGAAAATCATGAACTGCTAAAGAATTGAAAATATCCAGGCCTTGCGCGCTGGGGTTGTCGTTTTTACCCTGTTCAACGGTTACAATAACGTTCACCAAAAGCACGAAGGAGAAAAATAGATGATCCCCGTCGGATATTTAGCTAAAAGAGTCGCACTAAAACCTGACTGGCTTAACGCCGAGCAGGTAAAAGACATTTACTCGGTGAGCTGCTGTGTCTCTGATGCCTTTTGTGAATATATTCAGTTTTGGCGTCATAACGGCTACTGGCTGTTTGATTCGCCGGAGGTGATTGTTTCTCTGGCGAAAGAACAAGGAATTGATCTGGCCGAGACTACGATGTTTTATTACGAGGCATACGAGTATCAGTATGATGAAGAGGAATTAGAATGGAGCCTGTTCGAGCCGGAAGCATCTTTTGACACCGATGTGAAGATACCACAGCAAAAAGTGTTGCAGGGTTTTGATATTGTCTCTTTCCACCTTGAGCAATCACCAGAGTGTTCCTATTTATCCTGCAACCATATGGCGCAGGAGCTGGAGGTCAATGCGCATTGTCTGCTGGCGTCTTTTGATGAGGCGAAAAGGCATCTGGAAAGTGGCGTTTTTCACGGCTGTGAGCCGGGGCCATGCAGAATGTTTGCGGTGTATTCGGTGCCGGACATATAATTTTATCCCACATAAATTATACGAAACCGAATAGATAAAGCTTCCGCTATAAATAAACATTTAATATTTTTCATTTCTCATGTTGTGTGATATAAGCCATGCATGACTTTATTTAGATAAGCACAAGGTATTTACAATGAAAATCTGTGTCGCGCAAATAGCATCCGTGGCTGGTCATGTCGATGAGAATGTGAAAAAGCATCAGGATATGGTAATTACCGCGGCACAGAATGCTGTCGATATTATTGTCTTTCCTGAACTCTCATTAAGTGGCTATGAGCCTTCATTAGCTGAAGAATTAGCATTGCCATCTGACGAGATTAAATTTGATACCTTTCAGTCAATGAGTGATGAATATGGGATTTATATTGCGGTAGGTTATCCTGTCAAATTCAGCGATGGGATAAAAATAACCATGATTATCTTTCAGCCTGAAAAAGAGGCGTTACTTTATTCAAAGCAGTTACTTCACCCTGATGAAATGCCTTTTTTTAAACAGGGAAAACAACAGACTACGGTTAGCGTTGAAGGGAAAGTCGTTGTGCCAGCGATATGCTATGAGTCTTTGCAGCCAGCTCATGCACTTAAAGCCGCGAAATTGGGGGCCGATCTTTATGTGGCGAGCGTGGCAAAGTCTGCGAATGGCGTGATGCGAGCGTATGAGCATTATCCTGTCACTGCCAGGAAGCACGGGATGTTTGTCCTGATGGCGAACGCGGTTGGTAAAGCCGATAACTTTATCTGTGCAGGACAGTCGGCGATTTGGGAGCGCGGGGGAAAACTACTCATACAGGCTAATGCGACACAAGAAGCCTTGCTTATTCTGGATACCGAGACAGGCAAGGTAATGATGATTGAAAAGGATCATTGTTCCCGATCTTAATAGTCATTATGTGAATATTAACACTTATGTATTATTGCATTCGGTGAGCGTATCAGCGTTCACCTTTAATTTTCTGGAAGGGGGCAGTAACGCGAATTTTATTAGCTGGTATGATTATTAAAAATATTATTTAAATTTGAATCATTGTGGTTGGTAAGTAATCCCATTCTATCTTTTTATTATATTGCATCTATCCCACACGAAAGCGTAATCTCATTTTAGCTATTCAATATTTTTAACTATATTGTTCGCTTTTTCTTCGTATGTGTTTTTATTTAATGCTGTAAACTCAAGGCTAAATACCCCAATGGAAACGGGGAGAGTATCCTCGGACGGGAGATATATCAATGAAGGACTACTCGCTTTCTATTCTGATTTATTTTTGACGATTCCACCTCGTCGCTCCGATCCTGCGTGTCGCTGACTTGCGATCCGCTGGTTAGACCGTTGCCGTTTTAACGGCTGCTATCTGTCGTTTGTCGGTACGGGTTTTATTCATTAAGTGAAGGAAATCACAATGCAATACACTGGGAAGTACCTGAAGAAAACAGTGCTGATGCTGGCCATGATGGCTGGGCTCAGCGTCGGGCAAAGTCAGGCGGGCGTCGAAATTGAGACGCGTTCGCTGGATCAAATCTATCAGAGTGCGTTGAGAGAAGGCGGTACGGTTACCGTCTATGCTGGCGGTGACGTGCAGTCACAGCAGGCGGGTTTCAAGCGGGCATTTGAGACACGTTTTCCTGGCATGAAACTGAATGTGATTGTCGATTACAGTAAATACCATGATGCTCGTATCGATAACCAATTGGCGACCGGCACCCTGATTCCTGATGTGGTGCAACTGCAAACAGTGCAGAATTTTCCACGCTGGAAAAAAGAAGGCGTGCTGCTGAATTACAAAGCGCGTGGTTGGGACAAAATATACCCGGAATTTCGTGATGCAGATGGGGCGTGGACCGGTGCCTATGTCATCGCATTCAGTAATTTGGTCAACACCCAGCTTCTGGATGAAAAATCCTGGCCGCGTGAGGTTAATGATTACCTTCGTCCCAATCTAAGAGGTAATTTGATTCTGGCTTATCCGAACGACGACGATGCGGTGCTGTTCTGGTACAAGCTGGCCGTGGATAAATACGGCTGGGATTTTGTTAAAAAATTACAGGAGCAGGATCCCGTCTATGTGCGCGGCACCAACGTACCCGGTGCTGAGATCGCGACGGGAAAATATAGCGCGACGTTTACCAGTTCCGGTGCGCTCGTTCCGGCAGCCGATGCTGTGACCCGCTTTGTCCTGCCGAAGTCCGATCCTTTTGTCTCCTGGGCGCAACGTGCCGCTATCTTCAAACAGGCTAAACACCCGGAAAGCGCCAAGCTCTACCTGAGCTGGGTGCTGGATCCGCAAACGCAAACTCAGGTTTCACGTATGTGGTCGGTGCGTACCGATGTTGAGCCGCCAGTAGGTTACAAACATATCTGGGAATACCGTAACACTCGCCCTCAGGCATTTGCTGATTTCATGTACGATCGCGGTGCGGTAGAACGTTTTCGCGCACAGCTGAGTTTGTATGTCGGTGAAGCGAAAGGCGAGCCCACGCCGGGCTGGCTGGGTGTGAACCCAGAGGTGCCTCTGGTTAACTAACGCTTGAAATTATTGCGTTACTTCATGCTGGTCACGTTAATCGTGGCCAGCATTGCATCGTAAGTACGGCATAATTAAG
The DNA here is from genome assembly GCF_051707265.1 of Pectobacterium sp. S5. Classification (NCBI taxonomy): domain Bacteria; kingdom Pseudomonadati; phylum Pseudomonadota; class Gammaproteobacteria; order Enterobacterales; family Pectobacteriaceae; genus Pectobacterium; species Pectobacterium sp. S5. Next base: position 109,908 of record NZ_JAULSZ010000002.1, on the reverse strand, counting down.
CACCACTCGATTAAGTACCACGCGATTAAGAATCACATCCGAGAATGGCGGCCTTGTTCTGTGAATAGTTGAGCAGAGTCACAAGAGGGGAATTGCCAATGGCAGCGAACCACCATTGGCGTGTTGAGGATTAAGGCTTACTTCTTATTGTTGGGTTTCAAGGTTTCGCCAACGTTCAACAGGAAGATCTCGTTATCGCGAGTGGACACGCGAGTTGAGCCATCTTCCATACGGTAGCCGCCTTCGGTGAAGCCCGCACCATTCAGGAAGGGTGCAACGGACTGTGGCTGATTGCGTACCGCCGCTTCCAGCGCTAACAGGGCATAAGGCTCGATGGTATCGACATCAGCATATTGTCTGTTGGGATCGGCCATAAAGAAGCCGTTCTTATAACGCGTGCTGATAATGTTATCGCCCACTTTTTCCGCCAGCGACAGATAGTCTTTCACTTTGCTCGCCTGATACAGATCCAGCAGCGCGAACAGGGCGTAAGGATCGTTGTTCTTGGTAGCGAGATCCACTTTGGTGTCTTTACCCGGCGCTGAACCTAACTCACCCAGCCCCTGTGCGCGAGCGATGCCGCGTGCAACACGCCACAGCTCGGCGTCTGGCGAAACGGTATAGGCGCGAGAATACGAGAGCAGGAATGAATTATCCGCAGGATAAGGCTTGATCACGGTGCCTTTTTTGCCGTAATAGCCATCACGCGGCAGAACGTAGTTGGAAAGATCTTTGCCGTTAGCGAGCATTGGACGGAACGTGTTATCGGATTCGTTGTAGGCATACTTGGCAAAGGCTTTCAGGCCATCGGTTGTCCACGTCAGCAGTTCCTTACCTTCCGCCCCTAAATCTTTACCCAACTGGAGTTGCATAAGCGCATTTTCGGAATAGATCGTGCTGGTGCGTCCTTTCAGCATCATATTGCCTTCCAGCGCGGTAGGGCCGAACTCTGGGCCGAACTGACGCTGGGCGCGGTCGCCGTATTTGGAATGCGTATCGGCATCGTCAGTCGTTTCATCACGCTTCAGCGCCTGCGTAAATTGGTACACGCCGAGCCCGGTCGCTTTATCCCGTGGCAGCACGTACTGCTGTGCCAAACGTTTTGCCCAGACCAGCGCGCCGTCTTCTTTATTGTATTTGTACAGCAGCGAGGCGGAATAGATCAGATCGTTACCCGCGTTCAGGAAGCTGAGGCCTTTGGTGGCGAAGAAGGGCGGCTGTTGCTCAAACGGACTTTGCCAGAGTGCGCCTATTTTTTGCCCGTATTTCCCGTGACGACTGGTCTCCATGATCTTCCAGTCATAAACGTGCGCATTCCAGAAACCTCGGATAAAGCGTGCGGTTGCATCTTTATCGACGCTGAACATTAAATCGTAGTAGGGATAGGCATTTTTCAGCTCATGCACCATCTCTTTTTCACTCGGGCCTTCCGGCTGTAGCGTTTTTAGATCCACAAAACGGTGGCCGCCCCAAATCAGCAGGCCGCTCTCATCTTGATAGTGTTGAAAGTGATACTTCACGATCGCTTCGGCACGCTGCTTATAGCTGGGATTGCCGCTCAGGTTGCTGAGCCCGACCAGCACGCGCATCAGGTTCTGCTGAGCGGAGAAATTGGATAACACGGCGTGGCGACCATCGGGGAAGATCCACTCCATTTGTTTGCCCGTGCGAGGATCGACACCATCAGCAAGCAATGGTGTAGGCGACTGACCGTGATAGTGGTCGCCGGCTTTGGTCAGCACGTTATCAACATACTGATTGACGATGGTGAGACGGTCAGGCGTAGCGGCGCTGGCCTGTAAAGCGACCAGACCCGCAAGGAGCGACAGCGCAAATCTTTTCATTTTGTCTACCTGTAACGATGATTCATCCAGAGCTGTAATAAAGGGATCCCGCTTGATGAACAGGATCCCCGAGAAATATGGCGTAGCAGTAAGCTGTTTTAGAAAGGTAAGTCGTTGTTAGAACGTATAGGTGAAGCCGACTTTCCCTTTCCCTTCACGCGATTTCACATCGCGCCCGCTGGCGACATCTTCAACGCCAACGTGTGCCGTCCAGTTGTCGTTGATGGTGTAAGACACGTCGAAATCCTGTTGGTAGTCATGCTTTTTGTTGTTTTGCAGCACGTAATCCGCGTGATAGTAGTAAGCGGTGTACGCCAGCGTGAAATTGTCGAAACCTTTGTAGGCCACGCCCGCTTCATAGCGGTGACGGTGAGTGTCATCATCCGTACTGGTACGTTTGCTGCGGGTGATTTTTCTGAGGTCATAGCGATATTGCGCATGAAGATCCGTCTTATCAGTCACAGCCCAGGTCAGTTTCAAACCTGGCGTATAGCGTGCGCCGGAACTCTGGCTAGCGCCGATATCGCCCACGGTGCCTTCACCGCTGGTGCCGCCGGAATAGAAGCGCGCTTCCAGATTCGGCGTCAGGGTTAATTCAGGCGTTAAGCTGTAGGCATAGCCGGTATAAAAAGCATAAGAATTCGAGACGACATCATCGATGGTCAGATCTTTATTCTTATTATAAAAACTCAGCTCAACGCCGACGTACAGGCCATTATCCATAAAGTGCCGCATGCCGATTTCATCACCGTGATAGCGATTCATTGTTCCCCAGCTATGTTCATAGCTGAGTTTAGTATCAGAGGCAGACGCGGAAACAGCATAAATTTGGGCAAAAAGAATACCGGCCACAAGGTAGCGTTTTTTCATTATGGGCACCATTAATATTGATCGTTAATTATGAAAACTGTGCGCTGATAGACAAAATTCATTCATGAATTTATTTTTTCATCAACACGGCAGGAAATACGGCGTATTTACTTTATAAAATTCTGCATTTCTTAGAAAACGTAGTTGAAACCAACTTTGATTTTCCCCTGACGGCTTGATGATGTGCTGGATTGGCTAATATCATCATACTCAATGTAAGGAGTTAGCTGTTTGTTTAACTTATATTGAACTTTGAACTGATGTTCATAATCCGTTTTCCCATTATCGTAAACCGCGTATTCTCTTTCCGTGAATTCACCCTTGCTATATTTATACGATTTTGTGGTGTTATCACCGATGTAGTAGTTAAAGACGTAAGTCAGATTAATATTATCCAAACCAGAATACGTTACCCCTGCATCCAGACGATGACGACCGGTGTCGGATTTCGACAAATAAGATTCCCCTGCGTAACCATATTTGTCAGACGTGGCAATGGTTGAATAGCGTGAGCTGCGAGAGGGCTTTTTATATTCATAGCGGTAGCGGCCATAAGTGGACCAGTCGCTGTTAATTCGGTAGTTATATTTCAGCCCCGACTGGTACATCATGGTTGAATTGCCGATGGAAAATTCAAAGGTCGGCGTTAAGGTTGCGGCCTTGCTGAGCTTGAAATCCTTGCCGATTACCATGCCGCCAGAGCCGCCCTGCATGTCATCATAGGCAACGTCGTAGTTGCTGTTCCCACCTGCTGAGGTACTGAATTTGACTTCGTACGACCAGCCGTTGGTTTTCTTATGAATGAGCTTAATGGAGTCTGAGTGGCGGCGATCTTCCGTCTTCCAGTTATGTTCATACTGGAAGGTGGTTTTGCCGTCGGTTTCTGCCTGAGTGAGGAACGGTGTGAATCCGGCACAAACAATGAGTAGGTTACGGGTATTTATTTTCATTTTATCTTTCTCTTTTGGGTAAACAATATTATTGGCGAGCGCAGTCTCTATCTTTAAAACCAGACAGTTGATGTCATTTTTTGGGCGTAAAAATAGAATCACCAGGAATGATGATGACGCCATTTATAATGTCAGACAGGGCTTTCTCCCTGGTAAATCAGGTTGCTATCAATGCATCGATGACTCCTTATATACGACGTAGCTTATGAGTATTTCAATCAGCGAAATGGCTTATGCTGCTGAGTGAAGGTTGATAATTCCCACCGTTTACCGGTTAATCTAATTATCAGCAGACTTGATAATTAGGATGAGTGGCATTATGGTGAAAAGGAAACGTTGTTTCATTTATGTGGATCACACATTTGGTTACTCTTTGAAATTTTTTGTAATTATTTCGTCTGATTATTGTAAGTGTCAGGAATAGGCGTAATGGAGAAAAGGGTTATCAGAGAAGGGGCGGTATCTCTTGAATGTTAGTGATAATAATGACATGTAATTGAACAACAATTAACCTGTTATCGGCCTTATTTCCCCACCATCATTCCGAGAATATTCTGTGGAAAGCGATTTCCATAAAAATGAATAAACGGCCAATAGCCATCAAACGCCCCTGAATATCGTCAGGAACTTATCGTCGTTTTACATCACTCAACGCCTAGTTACCTTCGTCATGCTGCGATCGGCACGTTTGCAGGCCTGTCTGTGTTTGCATGACGCGGGAGATCCGTTTGTTAAGCCTGACGACAGCAGAATGAGGACGTGAATGGTCAATCGTATTGAAGGCGGAAGCCGTTGGGGAAGTGCCGCGTCTTTGCCTGCGCAGCATGATACTGAGACTCACAGGCCGAGTGGGCAACAGACGGCATCGCCAGTTACGCCGTCGGGTTCACGTTCCATCGATTTTGGCGATGCGTCGCCGAACGTACCGCAGCTTTCCACTGAACGGACTACGACGGCACCCACTCGCATTTTACCCACGGTGCCGAACGTTGCAGACCGTTCACTTATTGCGGAACCCAAACCGCCCGTCGATCTTCAGGCGATCGACAGCTCGGAGCACAGTAATGCCAGAGCATTGGAAAAGTGGTCGCCGCTATTAAGCGATTTGCCAGAAAATGAACGCGAGAAGGCGGCAAAGGCGCTGAATCGCCCGCTGGCGGCGGCGAAAATGCTACAGGATGGCGGGGCGAATGCGGAAAAAGCGCTCATCTACCTGCGTGAAAATCCCGCGATCTATACGGCGATGGATACAGCGAAAGACGGTGGCAGAGCCGACGGACATATCTCGAATCGCGATACTAAATCCTTTATTAAAAGCATGGAGCGACGCGCCAGCGATGCCAGCCACGCCGTGAAGGAATATAGGGAGAAAAATCCGGCAGCCGATGCGCAATCGCTGCGGTTAGTACACTCTTCCGCGCTGTTGCTGGCTAACGAACCGCTGCTGAATGCTGCTGATGCCAAAAAATCCTATACGCATTCTCCGCCGCAAAAGAACGATCGCACCAGTACTCTGACCGATCTGAGCGCGATCATGACCGATAACCCGACGCTGTCGCCACAGCTAAAAGCGGCGGCCCAACTGTGGTCGCACCCTGGGTTATTCGGGATTCTGGAACATGCGGATGTCAAAGGAGAGAAACTGGCGCGAGTCCCACATGATGGCAAGCTGATGATGAAGGACATGAAAAGCTGGATTCGCGAACAGGCACCAGTGAACCGTCAGGAAGCGGCAGCATTGGGGCTGGCAGCGAAAACCGATATCAGCAAGCTGAATGAGGCGGTTTTTACCCAGCCGCAGGAGTACAGCGGCGCGCAAAAATCGGCAGCGCTGGTCAAACTGCAACAGACGTTGGAACAGGTAATGGCGGGGCGCGAATACCGAAATACTGAAGAAACGGAAAAGGTGCTGAATCAACGTATTGAAGCGCTACAGCAAGACGGGGATGTGATTCAGCATTTTGAGCAGGCGGTACCGAGCGAGATGAACACCATTTTACGGTCCGATCCGCTGCTGGCGCAGGCGGCGATGAGCCAACGTTTCTCCGCAACGTCACCGACTGCCCCACGATCTGTTGGGCTGGATGCCTCGCTTTCGGCTGTAACACCTACGAGGGCTGGTGCAAAAAGCGATGCGCAGGCGGTGAAAGAGGCCGGACGCAGCGTAATGGATTTTGCCAAATCGTCGCTACACGCAGAGGATTTAACCAAGGCGGCGGGGAGCAAAACGGCCATTGGGCTGGCTGGCAAAGCTGGCGCAGCGATTGCCGGAAAGGTGGTGGGTGCCATTGCGGGTGAGGCCGCCGGTGCCGTTGGCGCGGCCGCAGGGCCAGTGGGTTGGGCGGTAAGCGGGGCGCTCAGCATCGGTATGGGGATCGCAGAGCTGGTGAATTTCTTCAATGCCAAAAGCAAGCTCAATAACCGGCGGGAAGATTTTGCCAAAACGGTTAATCCCGCGCTGGAACAGTTCAATATTCCCAAACCGCGCTAATATGCCAGCTTAAATCTCGAAGGCTTAAATTTCAAAACCGGGGGCGACTTCTTTCACCGGCTTTTTACACTCTTCGGGCTTTGGCTGATTCGCCGGGAGGTTTTTACAGTCCGGCGCAAAAGGATTCAGCGCATCGCGATTCAGATAGAATACAAACAGGATCAGAATGATGAGAGGGATCAGAATACGTTTTCTTTTCATGGTTATCTTTAGTTGCGTTGCGGAAAATGTGGATATGTTAAAAAAACAGGAAAAATTCTAACGCGTTATACGGCTTTTGTCTTTAGCCCGCTCGGTTTCCGCCTTATTGTAGTGGCTCGGCATGACGATATCGGCAGAGGTGAAGATGAAAAAGATTCGGTTTGCGGCGATTGGGTTAGCGCACAACCACATTTATGACATGTGTCGGCAACTGGTTGATGCGGGTGCGGAACTGGTCGGCGTGTTTGAATCCGATCCGCATAATCGGGAAAAATTTATCTCACTGTTCCCCGCCGTTCCTTTTGCCGATTCTGCGGAACAGCTGATTACCGACGCGTCTATCGATCTTATTGCCTGTGCGGTCATTCCCTGTGACCGAGCCGAACTGGCACTGCGTACGCTGGATGCCGGTAAAGATTTCTTCACCGCCAAACCGCCGCTGACCACGCTGGAGCAGTTGGATGCCGTCCAACGTCGGGTTGCGGAAACCGGCCGCAAATTTGCCGTGTACTTTAATGAACGAATCAATGTGGATAGCGCGCTGTTTGCCGGTGAACTGGTGCAACGGGGCGAGATCGGTCGAGTGATTCAGACGATCGGCGTTGGCCCACATCGTGAACGCGGCGCGCGGCCTGACTGGTTTTATCAAAAGCGTCAGTATGGCGGGATCCTCTGCGATATCGGTATCCACCAGATCGAACAGTTTCTCCATTTTACCGGTAATACTGACGCACGAGTGGTGACCAGCCAGACTGCGAATTATCACCATCCGCACCAGCCGGAGTTTGAGGATTTTGGTGATGCGATGTTGCTGGGCGACAACGGGGCAACGGGCTATTTCCGTTGTGACTGGTTTACGCCGGATGGGCTGAGCGTCTGGGGCGACGGCCGCCTGACGATACTGGGGACGGAAGGCTACATCGAAATCAGGAAATATGTCGATCTGACGCGCGGCGAAAGCAACGTCGTTTATCTGGTGAATGGCAAGGGCGAACAGCGCTTTACCCCCGCAGGCAGTGTCGAACGCACTTTTTTCCCAAATTTTCTTCGTGACTGCCGTGAGCGCACCGAACTGGCGATGTCGCAAGCGCATATCTTCAAGGCGACAGAGCTGTCAATCCTAGCGCAGCAGGCCGCGAAGAAGATCGCCTGAGAGAAAGCATTATCCGTATATCAATGACCAACCCTTTTTTGCAAACCGTGCTCCGCGATGGCGCACGGTTGTTCCTTTTTTGTGCATGAAAATTGAGCTCCTCAATCTAATTTCATAAAAATCAACAGGGTAAAAGCTGGCATGGTTTTCGCTTTAGTGAATTCAATCTTGTATACCAGATGGGATTCACATCATGCCAAGAATGACAGGGCTCACGCTTCAGGAATGGAAACAGCATTATCAACAGCAGGTCGATCGCGTTGGTGAAACGCTAGGGGCGCTGCTCGCCAGCTTGTCGCCGGACGATCCCGCGTGGATCGCGCTAGCGACACCTGAATTGCTTCAGGCACAGATCGCGGCGCTATTGCCTCGATATCGTGAAAACCCAGATGCGCTGCCGCTGTTTGGCGTTCCTTTTGCCGTCAAAGACAATATTGATGTTGCGGGCTGGCCGACGAGCGCGGCGTGTCCGGCATTTACCTATCTGGCTGATAAGGACGCGACGGCCGTTGCCAAGCTGAAAGCGGCAGGGGCGATTGTGATTGGCAAAACCAACCTCGATCAGTTTGCGACCGGTCTGGTGGGCACGCGCTCACCGTTCGGTGCGGTGCCAAACACCTTTAATGCGGAATACATCAGCGGCGGATCCAGTTCCGGTTCGGCGTCGGTGCTGGCGCGCGGGCTGGTGGCGTTTTCATTAGGCACCGATACCGCTGGGTCGGGGCGCGTTCCCGCCGGGTTTAACAATATTATCGGCCTGAAGCCGACGAAAGGGTGGCTATCGGCAAGCGGTGTCGTACCGGCCTGTCGCCTGAATGACACGATTTCTGTGTTTGCGCTCACCGTCGACGATGCATTTACCGTCGCTGAACTGGCTGGCGGGTACGATGCGGCAGATGCCTACTCGCGCCGCCATCCCGCCAGTACGCCCGCGGCGCTGCCAGCAAAGCCGCGCTTTGCGATTCCCAGCGATCCCACTTTCTTTGCTGATGCCGTTGCACAGGCAGCGTGGCAGCACGCGCTGGTTGAATTGGAAGCGGCGGGCGCGACGCTGCATCCCATCGATTTCAGCATTTTCACACAGTTAGCCGATCAGCTTTATCAAGGCCCCTGGGTGGCGGAACGCACCGTCGCGGTGGGCGATATGCTGCAACAGCCAGAGAACATGGATTCTGTGGTGCACGGCATTGTGGCGAGCGGCGGACGTTTCAGCGCGGTAGAGGCTTTTAAGGCTGAGTACCTGCGTGCCGAACTGGCGCGCCAGATTCAGCAAACGCTGGCATCGTTCGATGCATTAGTCGTGCCGACCTCACCGACGATCCACACGCTTGAAGCGATGAAGCAAGAGCCAGTGCGTTACAACTCCCAGTTGGGCACTTACACCAATTTTACCAATCTGGCCGATCTCTCGGCGCTGGCGCTGCCCGCATCTTTCCGTACCGATGGTTTACCGGCGGGTATCACGCTGATTGCGCCTGCCTGGCACGACCGCGCATTGGCGAGCTTTGGTCTGCGTTGGCAGGCACAGCTGGCGCTCTCGCTGGGAGCAACGGGAAACGCGCTGCCAGCGGGACTCGTTGCGTTGCCACCTTCGGCATTGCACGTTCGCCTTGCCGTTGTTGGCGCGCACCTGACGGGCATGCCGCTCAATCACCAACTGACCAGCCGCGATGCCGTGCGGGTGGAAGAGACGAGCACGGCGGAGAACTATCGCCTTTATGCGCTGGCGAACACGCAACCGGCTAAGCCCGGTTTAGCGAAAGGCACCGACGGCGCGGCGATTATCGTCGAGCTGTGGGACATCCCGCTGGCGCGCTTTGGTGAGTTTGTCGCAGAAATTCCTGCGCCGCTGGGCATTGGCACGCTGACGTTAATCGACGGGCGACAGGTTAAAGGCTTTATCTGCGAACCGGCTGCGCTGAGTGATGCCGTGGATATCACCGAATTCGGCGGCTGGCGTCACTGGCTTGCTCGTCAGGAGGCGTCCCATGTTTAAGACGGTATTGATCGCTAACCGGGGTGAAATTGCCTGCCGCGCCATTCGTACGCTGAAACGCCTGGGAATAACCAGCGTGGCGATGTATTCCGATACGGATAAAAACGCGCAGCATGTGAAAGACGCAGACATTGCCGTACCGATTGGCGGCGAGAAGGCCAGCGACAGCTATCTGTGTATCGATAAGGTACTGGCTGCCGCAAAGCAGACGAAGGCAGAGGCGGTCTGGCCGGGCTACGGTTTTCTGTCAGAGAGCCTGCCGTTTGCCGCCGCATGTGAAAAGGCCGGCATTTCGTTTGTCGGGCCAACCGCACAGCAAATTGGCGAGTTTGGCCTGAAACACCGCGCCCGTGAATTGGCCGCTGCTGCTGGTGTGCCAATGACGCCGGGAACACCGCTGCTGGCCTCGCTGGAGGACGCGCTGGTCGCCGCCGAGGACATCGGCTATCCGGTAATGCTGAAAAGTACCGCGGGGGGCGGCGGCATTGGCTTGACGCGCTGTGCGGATGCCGTGGCGTTACAGGCTGCATGGGAAAGCGTGCGCCGTTTGGGCGAACAGTTCTTTAGCGATGCAGGCGTCTTTCTTGAGCGCTGCATCGATCGGGCGCGTCACGTCGAAGTACAAATTTTTGGCGATGGCAAAGGCCGCGTGGTCGCGCTGGGCGAACGCGACTGCTCACTGCAACGCCGTAACCAGAAAGTCGTGGAAGAAACGCCCGCACCGCATTTGCCGGACGCCACGCGAGCCGCGTTGCTGGCCTCGGCGGTGAAACTGGGTGAACTGGTTAACTATCGCAGCGCGGGAACGGTGGAATATATCTACGATGCCGAGCGTGATGCGTTCTTTTTCCTCGAAGTGAATACCCGTTTGCAGGTTGAACATCCGGTGACGGAGTGCGTCACTGGGCTGGATTTGGTCGAATGTATGCTGCGCGTCGCGGCGGATGAACCGGTGGACTGGTCGCAACTGACGCAGGCACCGCGTGGGGCCGCGATTGAGGTGCGCATTTATGCGGAAGATCCGCTGAAAAACTTCCAGCCTAGCCCCGGCGTGCTGACCGAAGTGGCGTTTCCCGATGGCGTGCGGGTTGACGGCTGGGTGAGCACTGGCACCGAGGTGTCGGCGTATTACGATCCTATGATCGCCAAACTGATCGTTCACGCGGAAACCCGCGAACTGGCGCTGGAAAAGATGCAACAGGCGCTGAATGCCACGCGTTTGCACGGCATTGCCACCAATCTGGATTACCTGCGCCAGATTATTGCTACTGACGCGTTCCGCAACGGAACGGTATGGACGCGGATGCTCGACAGCTTTACGCCGTCCGCGTCGGTGATTGAAGTAATTCAACCCGGCACCTGGAGCAGCGTGCAGGATTACCCCGGACGCCTTGGCTATTGGGATATCGGCGTGCCGCCGTCTGGCCCGATGGATGATTTCGCGTTCCGTCTGGCGAACCGTATTGTCGGCAACGATGAAGCAGCGGCAGGGCTGGAGTTTACGCTGCAAGGCCCGACGCTACGTTTCCACCGCGAGGCCGTGATTGCACTGACGGGAGCAGACTGTCCGGCGACGCTGGATGGGGAAGCGGTGCCGTACTGGCAGCCAGTGACGGTAACGGCGGGGCAAACGCTGACGCTGGCGCGCGCGCAGTCCGGCTGCCGCACCTATCTGGCGGTACGCAACGGCATTGATGTGCCGCAGTATCTCGGCAGCCGCTCGACTTTTGCGCTGGGGGAATTTGGCGGTCACGCCGGACGAACGCTGCGCGTGGCGGATATGCTGGCGATTTCTCAGCCCGACTTGCCTGCCTGCACCACGCCCGCGCCGGTGAGCGCACCGCAGGCCGTGGATGCCACGCTGATTCCGCAGTACGGCGATGAGTGGCGCATTGGCGTGCTCTATGGCCCGCACGGCGCGCCGGACTTCTTTACCCACGCGGCGATTGATGAGTTTTTCGCAGCGGAATGGCAGGTACACTACAACTCGAACCGACTGGGCGTGCGTCTGGTTGGGCCAAAACCTACCTGGACGCGTGCAAACGGCGGCGAGGCCGGCCTGCATCCTTCCAACGTTCACGACTGTGAATACGCCATTGGCGCGGTGAATTTTACCGGCGATTTCCCAGTGATCCTCACGCGGGACGGGCCGAGTCTGGGCGGGTTTGTCTGTCCGGTCACGATTGCTAAAGCGGAACTGTGGAAAGTCGGTCAGGTTAAGCCGGGCGACCGTATCCGTTTCCATCCCATCAGCGCGGACGAAGCGCTGGCGCTGGAACAGGCGCAGTCTGCAAGTGTCTCCACGCTGGGTACGGCGCATTCACCCGCGTTTGATGTGCCTTCGTTGGCGACAACAGAATACGGTTCCGCCACGGTGCTGGCTGCGGTACCCGCCACCGCGACGACACCCGCTGCCGTGTATCGTCAGGCGGGGGATAACTACGTCTTGATCGAATACGGCGAGAACGTGCTGGATCTGGCGCTGCGGCTGCGTATTCACCTGCTAATGGTAGCGATCCGCGCGTCTGAAACGGCGGGGATAGAAGAACTGTCGCCCGGCGTGCGGTCGCTACAGGTGCGCTACGACAGTCGGGTTCTCCGCCAGCGTGTGCTGCTAGACGTGCTGCTGCATCTGGAAAGTCAGCTTGGCGACGTGAGCCAGATGAAAGTGCCGTCGCGTATCGTCTACTTGCCGATGGCGTTTGAAGACAGCGCCACGCTCGGCGCGGTGGAGCGCTACCGTGAAACCGTACGCGCCAGCGCGCCCTGGCTGCCAAATAACGTCGATTTCATTCAACGCATTAACGGCTTGCCGAGCCGTAATGACGTGCGCGACATCATTTTCGATGCCAGCTACCTGATCCTGGGATTAGGTGACGTTTATCTCGGCGCCCCCTGTGCGGTGCCGGTCGATCCGCGCCACCGTCTGCTGAGTTCCAAATATAATCCGGCGCGCACCTTCACTGCCGAAGGCACCGTCGGTATCGGCGGCATGTACATGTGCATCTATGGCATGGACTCGCCGGGCGGCTATCAACTGGTGGGGCGCACGCTGCCTATCTGGAACAAATTCCTCAAAAACGATCAGTTCATTGCGGGTGAACCGTGGTTGCTGCGCTTCTTCGATCAGGTGCGATTCTACCCAGTCAGCGAAGCCGAACTCACGGCGCTGCGCGATGACTTCCGCGAAGGACGTGCGGCGATCCGTATCGAAGAAACCGAGTTTGATTTTGCTGAGCACTCGCGCTTCCTGACGACGCAGGCCGACGATATTGCCGCGTTCCGCCAGCGTCAGGCCACGGCGTTTGAAACAGAAGTGGCGCTGTGGCAGCAGGAGGATGACAGCACGCCGCAGGACGTGGTTTCGGCCGCTCCTGTGGAAAACGACGAGAGCGCGTTTCAGGTCAGCGCGGATATGAACGGCAACATCTGGAAAGTGCTGGTGAACGTGGGGGATGTCATCGAAGCCGGACAGCCGCTGATTATCGTCGAAGCGATGAAGATGGAACTGACGATTAGCGCGCCGCAGTCTGGTCGGGTGAAACGCATCGGTTGCCAGCCGGGACGACCGGTCAGCCCCGGCGATGCCTTGCTGTGGCTGGAGTAGGCAGCGGTTGGAACAAGCGGTTAGAACAAGCGGTTAGAACAAAAGGACAGGCTGGAATAAGGCACGAACCTGAATAAACGGCGAGGCGGAGAACACGATGCGAGCAGGCACACAAAAGAGCAGTAAAGATCGCCCGGAAGCGCTGGCGGAGCGGGTGTATCAAACGCTGAAAAACGACATTTTCGACTTTCGCCTGATGCCGGGTGACCGCTTTAGTGAGAATGAAGTTGCCGAACGGATGTCGGTCAGCCGCACGCCAGTGCGTCAGGCGCTGTTCTGGCTGGAGCGGGAAGGCTATGTCGAAGTCTATTTCCGCAGCGGCTGGCAGGTTCGTCCGTTTGATTTCGAATATTTTGAAGAACTGTATGACTTTCGCATCGTGCTAGAGCGCGAAGCCATTCGGCGGCTATGCGGGATGTCGCCAGGGCGCTGTGCCGAGCTATTGGCGGATCTGAAACGCTTCTGGATTGAGGATCCGCGACTGGACGACGGCAAGATCGTCTCCCGCTACGACGAAGGGTTTCACCGTGGGCTGGTGACGGCGGCGGGCAACAGCGAAATGGCGCGGGTTCACGGCGAACTGACAGAGAAAATCCGCATTATTCGCCGTCTCGATTTCACCCGTGAAGATCGTATCGACGCGACCTATAAAGAACACGCCCGCATTCTGCTGGCGATATTGCAACAGCACACCGAGGAGGCGCAGCGCATTCTGACCGACCACATTGCCGTCAGTAAGGCTGAAGTCAGGAAGATCACCTTACACATGCTACAGCAGGCGCGGCCTCAATCGGTTTCAACGCAATCTGCTTCAACTGAATCTGTTTCAACGGAAGTGGTTTCACCTGACGCCTCACACGATTCCATTCTCACTCAACACGACTTAAGGGCTAATAAATGAAAAGACGTTCATTGCTAAAAGTTTTTGCGCTTTCTGCGACAGTGGTTGGTATGGGGTTGACCTGGAGCGTGCAGGCGGCGGAAACCATCAAGGTCGGCATTATGCATTCGCTGTCCGGCACGATGGCGATTTCGGAAACGCCGCTGAAGGATGTGGCGCTGATGGCTATTGATGAAATCAACGCCAAAGGCGGCGTGTTGGGTAAAAAACTGGAGCCGGTAGTGGTTGATCCGGCGTCAAACTGGCCGCTGTTTGCTGAAAAGGCGCGTCAGCTGCTGACACAGGATAAAGCGGCGGTGGTGTTCGGCTGTTGGACCTCGGTGTCGCGCAAGTCGGTCCTGCCAGTATTTGAGGAATTGAACGGGCTGCTGTTCTATCCGGTGCAATATGAAGGCGAAGAGATGTCGCCGAACGTGTTTTACACTGGTGCGGCACCGAATCAGCAGGCGATCCCGGCTGTGGAATATCTGATGAGCGAAGACGGCGGGGCGGCGAAGCGTTTCTTCCTGCTGGGTACGGACTATGTGTATCCGCGCACCACCAACAAGATCCTGCGCGCGTTCCTGCATTCCAAAGGCGTGCAGGACAAAGATATCGAGGAAGTCTATACGCCGTTTGGCCACAGCGATTATCAAACCATCGTTTCCAACATCAAGAAGTTCTCGACGGGCGGTAAAACAGCAGTGGTTTCCACCATCAACGGTGATTCCAACGTACCGTTCTATAAAGAGCTGGCAAATCAAGGGATCAAAGCGACCGATGTGCCGGTTATCGCGTTCTCTGTCGGTGAAGAAGAGTTGCGCGGCATCGATACTAAACCGCTGGTCGGCCACTTAGCCGCGTGGAACTACTTTGAGTCGGTCGATAACCCAACCAACGCTGACTTCGTGGAAGCCTACAAAGCCTATGCCAAAGCGAAAAACCTGCCGAACGCGGGCACGGTGGTGACGAACGATCCGATGGAAGCTACGTATGTCGGCATTCATATGTGGGCGCAGGCGGTAGAGAAAGCGGGCACCACGGACGTGGATAAAGTCCGCGCCGCGATGGCCGGACAGACCTTTGCCGCACCGGATGGCTTTACGCTGACGATGGACAAGACCAACCACCACCTGCACAAACCGGTGATGATTGGTGAGATTGAGGAAAACGGTCAGTTCAACGTGGTCTGGCAAACCGAACAGCCAGTTCGTGCCCAGCCGTGGAGCCCGTACATCGCCGGTAACGATAAGAAACCCGATCATCCAATCAAAGCCGCGCAGTAAGCATCGTTCCTACACGCCCCGTCCGGCATGTCGGACGGGGATACTCCCTCTCTTATATGGCGGACATTGCGATGATGAGTCATCGATTATCTACGTTTGTGCTGTCGCTGTGTCTGATGTTTCCCCTGTTGGCACAGGCCGGGCCTGCGGCTGATTTCGCTGCGGCTAACCGCACGCAGCAGGCTGAACTCCTGCAACAATGGGCGGCCACGCCGGAACCCGCACGCTTGCCGCTGTTACAGGTGCTGCGCGACGAGTCGGTTGTGCTCGATCGGAACCAGCAGCCGTTTATGGACGTGCAGGGCACGTTAACGCCGCTGGAAGGGAATGCGGAACCGGTGGGCGCGACCAAAAAACTGTTTATGAATAACCGTCTGCGCGGGCTGGTTGCCACCGCGCTGGCTTCGCATCAGCTCGTCAGCGATGACGCGACTACACGCCTGAATGCCGTACGGCAGTTGCAAAGCGACAGCAGTGCGGAACAGCTACCGCTGTTGGTGCAGCGTCTTGGGGTAGAAAAAGATGCGCAGGTACACGATGCACTGAATACCGCTATTGCGACCCGGCAGTTAAACGATCCCAATCCGCTGGTACGTCTTGAGGCGGTCAAACGCTTAGGGCAGACCGGCGACCCGCAGATGCAGGCGCGCTTACAGCCGCTGACGCAGGTGCAGAACGAACCGGATACCGGCGTGCGGGCGGCGGCGCAGGAGAGTCTGGATCAGATTAAACAAAGCTTGATCGTTGGCGATCTGCTGGGGCAGGCGTTTACCGGGTTGTCGCTCGGCTCTATTTTGCTGCTGGCGGCGCTGGGGCTGGCGATCACGTACGGGCTGCTGGGCGTCATCAACATGGCGCACGGCGAAATGCTGATGCTGGGCGCGTACGCGACCTGGCTGGTGCAGTCGCTGTGTCAGCAGTTTGCGCCGAGCTGGCTGGCGTATTATCCGCTGTTGGCGCTGCCTGTTGCCTTCTTTATCACCGCTGGCGTCGGTATGGTACTGGAGCGTACGGTGATTCGTCATCTTTATGGCCGACCGCTGGAAACGCTGCTGGCGACCTGGGGGATTAGCCTGATGCTGATCCAACTGGTGCGGATGCTGTTCGGCACGCAAAATCTGGAAGTCGCGAACCCCGCGTGGCTGTCCGGTGGTCTGCGCCTCTTGCCAAATCTGGTACTGCCGTATAACCGCATCGCGGTGATTGTGTTCGTCCTCGGCGTGCTGCTGCTCACCTGGCTACTCCTCAATAAAACCCGTCTTGGCATGAATGTACGTGCGGTGACACAAAACCGGGCGATGGCGGACTGCTGCGGCGTGCCGACCGGACGTGTCGATATGCTTGCCTTTGGGTTGGGCTCCGGCATCGCCGGGCTAGGCGGCGTAGCGCTGTCGCAGTTGGGCAACGTCGGGCCGGAGCTGGGACAGGGCTACATCATCGATTCATTCCTCGTCGTTGTGCTGGGCGGCGTTGGGCAACTGGCGGGGACGGTGGTCGCCGCGTTCAGCCTCGGTATTCTCAACAAAGTGCTCGAACCGCAGATTGGTGCCGTGCTGGGAAAAATCGTCATTCTGATATTGATCGTGCTGTTTATTCAGAAACGGCCACAGGGGCTGTTTGCATTCAAAGGACGGGTGATTGACTGATGACGCAACCTATTACGCAACCCATGACGATAACCCTGACTCAGCGTGCACCGCGGCTCATGCTTGGCCTGGGTTCGATCGCGTTTCTGGCTTTGCTGATCCTGCCATTTCTCGCGCTGTTGCCCGCAGAGAACCCGCTGGCGATCTCAACCTATACGCTGACGCTGATCGGCAAAATTCTGTGCTATGCGATTGTCGCCGTCGCGCTGGATCTGGTGTGGGGCTATGCTGGGCTGCTGTCGCTCGGTCACGGCCTGTTTTTCGCGCTGGGTGGCTACGCGATGGGCATGTACCTGATGCGGCAAGCGGCTGGCGAGGGAATGCCTGCGTTTATGTCATTCCTGTCGTGGACGGAATTGCCGTGGTTCTGGGCGGGAACCCAGTATTTTGTCTGGGCGCTGTGCCTGATCGTACTGGTGCCGGGTGTGCTGGCATTTGTGTTCGGCTGGTTCGCGTTCCGTTCCAAAATCAAGGGCGTGTATTTCTCAATCATGACGCAGGCGCTGACCTACGCTGGCATGCTGCTGTTCTTCCGTAACGAAACCGGCTTTGGCGGCAATAACGGGTTTACTGGCTTTACGACGCTGCTCGGTTTTCCCATTACGGCCACCGGTACGCGTATTGGGCTATTTGTTGCCACCGTGCTATTGCTGATTGCCAGCCTGCTGGTGGGATTTGCGCTGGCGCGCAGTAAATTTGGCCGCGTACTCACAGCGGTGCGTGACTCGGAAAACCGTCTGATGTTCTGCGGCTACGATCCTAAAGGCTTCAAGCTGTTTGTCTGGACACTTTCCGCCGTGCTGTGCGGGCTGGCGGGTGCGCTGTATGTGCCGCAGGTCGGCATTATCAATCCTGGCGAAATGTCGCCGACCAACTCCATCGAAGCTGCCATTTGGGTAGCGCTGGGTGGGCGCGGGACGCTGATCGGGCCGCTGCTCGGCGCGGGCATCGTCAACGGGGCGAAAAGCTGGTTTACCGTCGCCTTTCCCGAATACTGGCTGTTCTTTTTGGGGCTGATGTTTATTCTCGTCACGCTATTTTTGCCGCGTGGCGTGATTGGATTGCTGACGAGGAAGAAACATGACTGAGTCTTTATCTGTGCCATCGGTTCCAGCACAAGCCGCGCCTTCACAAACTGCGCCTTCAAAAACTGTCGCGGCTCAGCCCGTATTGATGGAGCCAAAGTTCGCGCAACCGCACCCGTCGGATCGCCATCGGCATCAGACCGATCCGGTGCTGCAACTCGACAAGATTAACGTGAGTTTTGACGGCTTCCGTGCGCTTACCGATCTGTCGTTGCAGATTGGCGTGGGGGAACTGCGTTGCATCATCGGCCCAAACGGCGCGGGGAAAACGACGCTAATGGATGTCATCACCGGTAAAACGCGACCAGATAACGGTAAGGTGTTTTACGATCAATACACCGACCTGACGACGCTATCGCCGGTAGACATCGCCCGAGCAGGAATTGGCCGGAAATTCCAAAAGCCGACCGTGTTTGAAGCGCTGACGGTGTTTGAAAATCTTGATATCGCGCTGAAAACCGACAAATCGGTGTGGGCGAGCCTGCGCGCCAGACTGAACAGCGAGCAGCGTGACCGGATTGACGAAACGCTGGCGCTGTTGCGGCTCGGTCATGAACGGCAGCGGCCTGCGGGGCTGTTATCGCACGGGCAAAAGCAGTTTCTGGAGATTGGCATGCTGCTGGTACAAGAACCGCATTTACTGCTGCTCGATGAACCCGCTGCGGGGATGACGGACGCCGAAACGGCCTATACCGCTGAGCTGTTCCGCAGTCTGGCTGGCAAGCATTCGCTGATGGTGGTGGAGCACGATATGGGCTTTGTCGAGAGCATCGCTGACCGTGTTACCGTGCTGCATCAGGGGCAGGTGCTGGCGGAAGGATCGCTGCGCGAGGTGCAGGCGAATGAACAGGTTATTGACGTTTATCTGGGGCGCTAACATGTTAGAAATTTCTGAACTGAATCAATATTACGGCGGCAGCCACATTCTGCGCGGCCTGTCATTTGAGGTAAAACCTGGCGAGATTACCTGCCTGTTAGGGCGCAACGGCGTAGGGAAAACCACGCTGCTGAAATGCCTGATGGGACTGATTCCGGCGAAGTCCGGCACGATTCGCTGGCAGGGTGAAGCGATTAACTCGCGTAAACCCTATCAGCGTGTGCAGTCTGGCATTGCCTACGTGCCGCAGGGACGAGAGATTTTTCCTCGGTTGACGGTAGAAGAGAATCTGCTGATGGGGCTGTCGCGCTTTCCGGGTAGACAGGCGCGGCAGGTGCCGGATGAAATCTACCAGCTTTTCCCGGTACTGGATGAAATGAAACAGCGGCGCGGCGGCGATTTGTCCGGTGGGCAACAGCAACAGCTGGCGATTGGACGTGCGCTGGCCTGCAAACCGCAGTTGCTGATTCTGGATGAACCGACAGAAGGCATACAGCCGTCGGTGATCAAAGAGATCGGCGCGGTCATCCGCCAACTGGCACAGCGTGGCGACATGGCGATTCTGCTGGTTGAGCAGTTTTACGACTTCGCCGCCGAACTGGCCGACAGCTATCTGGTGATGTCACGCGGGGAAATCATACAGCGCGGACGGGGGGACACGATGGAACAGGACGGCGTACGAGGGTTGGTCGCGATTTGAATGTGATAACCTTAACCCCATGCTGCTAGGACAAGAGTTTCGGGCTGAACGAATAAATTGTGTAAAATACCGCCTTAAGAAGATAATTCATTGTTTACCTTCAGCTAAAAAGGAAAGGAAACCTACGGATGGGTAAACCTCTGAAGATTTTTGCGGCGATCGGCATCATCGTTATTGCTGTTGTGGCTGGTTCTCTATGGCCTTATATCAAAATGGATTTTGCCAGTAGCGCACATTATACCGAACAGGATGAAAGGGAATATGCGTTCTATACCCCCGATATTCTGAAAAACATGCCGCGTATTACCGCTCGCTATGACTTCAATTTTTCGAACGTAACGGGGCCGGAAGCTAAAGTATGGTCGGTGAACTTCTATGGCACTGGCGATACCAGCAAGGTTCACACCTATCTGACGTCGATGGGTTATGAGAAACAGGATCATTGCGATGTTGAGGCTGAATGTTGGCGTGCGGCGGGCACTCATGACGTTGTGACGGTGGCGACGTTTGATACAGATAAAAGCGTGATGGTTCAGGTTTACAGCAGTCCGTATGCTGAGCCATTGCCAGCAAAATAATCATTTACGCGCGATCTCATTAGGCTCACTCGTAGCGAGCCTGATTCATATGTAATCGATAATTCACCTTCTCTCTTCCTCACAGTACTTTATTCAAAAAGTTGATCGTTCTCGGGTGACGGGGATGGTTCAGCACCTGCCAGGAATCGCCGCTTTCGACGATTTTCCCGTCCACCATGAACACCACGCGGTCGGCCACTTCACGCGCAAAGCCGATTTCATGTGTGACGACGACCAGCGTTACGCCGGAGCGGGCGAGCGACTTGATCACGTCCAGCACTTCCCCAACCAGCTCAGGATCGAGTGCGGACGTCGGTTCATCAAACAGCATCACTTTCGGCTTAAGTGCCAGCGCGCGGGCGATGGCGACACGCTGCTGCTGGCCGCCAGACAGGTGACGGGGATAAGACTGCGCTTTATGGCGCAGGCCGACGCTTTCCAGCAGGGTAAAGGCGATGTCTTCGGCTTCCTGACGTGAATAAAGTTTATGCGCCAACGGGGCTTCAATGATGTTTTCCAGCACGGAAAGGTGAGGGAACAGATTGAAATTCTGGAACACATACCCGACGTTGATGCGCTGGCGTAGCACTTCTTTTTCTTTCAATTCATAGAGCGTATTCCCTTTGCGTCGATAGCCGATGTAGTCGCCATCGATGCGGATAAAACCTTCATCCACGCGCTCAAGGTGATTAATGGTACGCAGCAGCGTGGATTTTCCCGAGCCGGACGGCCCCAGAATCACCGTGACAGAACCGGGTGCCAGCGTCAGATTGATATCCTCCAGCGCTTTGTGCTGACCAAAATGTTTCGCCACGTTGCGGATCTCAATCAGCCCACGGGCGCTTTCTAGCTGTGGCTGTGCGGTGGTGCGCGCGTGAGCAAAGTAGTCGATAGCTTCAGACATAGTGACTCTCCAGAATCGGGTAGATTAACGTGCGCGCTTGCGCATGAGGAAACGGACGAGCCTCTGGCGCGGCGTTGGCGGCATTTCACGCACGGCACCGCGGGACACATAGCGTTCCACGTAGTATTGGATGACGGATAGCACCGTGGTGATCAGCAGATACCAGATGGTGGCGACCATCAGCAGCGGAATAACCTGCTGCGTACGGTTGTAGATGACCTGAACGGTGTAAAACAGCTCTGGCAGCGCCAGTACGTAAACGATCGACGTGCCTTTCGCCAGACTGATGATCTCGTTGAAACCGGTCGGCAGAATCGAACGCAGCGCCTGCGGCAGAATGATGCGCACCGTACGACGACCACCGGGCAGACCGAGTGCGGCGGAGGCTTCAAACTGCCCGGCATCTACGCCAAGAATACCGCCGCGAATAATCTCTGCCGTATAGGCGGATTGCACCAGCGTCAGGCCAAGTACCGCGACGGAAAATTGATCCAGTAAATCGATTGTCGGGTAGCGTAAGAAGACAACGGAAGTAAACGGAATTCCCAGCGCCAGTTCGTCATAGAGATACGAGAAATTGTAGAGAATGATCAGCACCAGAATCAGCGGCAGCGATCGAAATAGCCAGATATAGAGCCACGACAGGGTGGACAGCAGATAAGACGGCGAAAGCCGGGCCAGCGCCAGCGCGGTGCCGAAAATAATGCTGAATAACGTGCCCAACGCGGTCAACAGCAGCGTTTGCCCCAGACCGGCGAGAATGACCGGATTGAAAAACCACTCGGCAAAGACCGCCCATTCCCAGCGCGGATTCAGCGCGATTGACTGAATAACCCCGGCAAAAATAAACAGGGAAAATAGTGCCCCGGCAATACGAAAGGGATAACGCGCGGGCACAACGTGCAATGGCGGTTCCTGCGTCTGGCTCAGAGGTGCTTGCTGAGAAGACGTGTGTAGAGATTGCGTCATAATCGATACCCTTTGAAGGTGATTCTGAAAAACGTCCTTTTGCTTTTAATCACCGCACAGGGTGAGTCTCGGTGTGCTGGGGTCAACACACTTTCAAATGGCGAGCGATAAGATCGACTTCCGTTTGGCGGGCAGCCTGAGACGCTGCGACGGCAAACAGCGCTTTCTTAAACGGTAGCCGTCCATCGTAAGGCGGAATACTGTAGGTTGCGGGATCGACGCTGATATCGAACTGAGGTGTATAGCCGTGGCTCAGATAGAGGTTCACCGCTTCTGGCTGGCGGAAACCCGTGGTCAGAAAAAAGTGCTGATAACCTAACCGTCGGGCGTGCTGCTCCAGTTCTTGCATCACTTTTCCTGCCAGCCCCTGACGGCGCAGCGAATGATCCGTCCATACCCGCTTAATTTCGGCAGTGGTGCTGTCGTAGCGTTTAAACGCGCCGGTGGCAATTGGTACGCCCCGACGCAGCAGCGCAATAAAAATGCCGTGTGGCTGCTGGTAGATTCCCGGCGGATCGCTTTCCCGCTCACCAAAAAAGTCGCCATAGCGCTGTTCATATTCCGCGAACAGGCCGTCGATAATGGGGGCCACGATAGGGTCCTCGGGCTGGGTCACAATGAAGATGTCGTCGGACATGGGATGCTCCTGATTCGTTAGCGTATTCGAGCTATAGGTAACCATTGCGTGGCGTCCCGATAGCCATCGGGCGGTATTAGTCGCCCAGCCCCGGCGGATTGATTTCTGAACGGTCAATACGTTCGATGCTTTCTCCCCAGCGGTTCAGCACCTTGTCGTACTCACCGCTTTTAATTACGCCGTTCAGCGCGGTATTAATCGGCTGCACCAGCCCGCTGCCTTTGCGTGTGGTGACCGCGATATGTGCGACGTTGGGGTAGCCGCCGTTGACCGTACCGACATGCTTAACCTTGCCAGTCAGCTCCGCTTTGTAGGCACCGATAACGTTCGGGCCGAAATAGGCATCGGAACGACCGGATTGCAGACTCAGGTTGGCCGCCGCATCGTCCGTGACATAAATCGGCTGAAAGGCGGGCAGGCCGTTAGCGCGATTCTGCTTATCCCACGCCAGCAGTACCGCTTCCTGATTGGTGCCGGAGCCGACAATAATCTTCAGTCCAGCGATGTCCTTCGCTTCCTTGATGGACTGAATCTTACTGGTGGATTTCACATAGAAGCCGAGCGAGTCGATGCGGTAGGTGGCGAAATCGAACTTTTCCTTGCGCGTTTTGGTGACGGTAATGTTGATGATGGCGGCGTCATACTTGCCGGAAGCGACGCCGAGCGGCCAGTCTTCCCACGAGGTTGGAACAATATTGAGTTCCAGACCGAGGCTGTCGGCCACCAGCCGGGCGATATCCGGCTCGCTGCCCACCACGGTTTTGTTGTCGTCGGCCAGAAACGCCAGCGGCGGTGACGATCCCAGCGCGGCAATCGCCACGGTGAATTTACCCGGTGTGACGAAGGTAAAGTCAGCCGGAATCTGTGCGATAGCGTCTGCGTTCTTCGGCGCATGGATCGGCTGCTGATTGGCTTTCAGATCGATGGTGGCCTGTGCGCCAGTCGTGACGGACAGCGAACCGAGCAGCAGCGATCCCGTCAGTAGCCTTGTCAGTAGTGATGGGCGTAAACGGTATGTCTTGGATGAATAGGCGATCTCTTTTTGCATTTGTTTTTCCCTTGCAGGTGACTATTTATAATGGTTTTCGTGACGGTGTCACTTTGTGGTGTGCTGTTTTTACTTAATCGCCGATACCCGGTGGATTCACGACGGACTGTGTGATTTTTTCATCGTCTTCACCCCAGCGATCCAGCACTTGCGCATAGCTGCCGTTGTGGATCGCGCCATTGATGGCGGTGCTGATTGGCTGGGCCAGACCGTTACCTTTCTGCGTGGTGACCGCGACATAAGCGACCGTCGGGCCTTTGCCCACCATGCGTGTCTTGCCCGTCAGCGCCGCTTTATAAGCCCCGATGGAGTGCGGACCGAAAAACGCATCGACGCGCCCGGACTGAATGCTCAGGTTGGCGGCGGCATCATCGGTAACGTAAACAGGCTGTACGGGAGGAAGGCCGCTGGCGCGGTTTTGCCGATCCCAGCCCAGCAGAATGTTTTCCTGATTGGTGCCGGAGCCGACAATCACTTTCAGACCGGCCACATCCTCCGGCTTGTTAATCGACGTAATCTTGCTGGTCGATTTCACGTAGAAACCCAGCGTATCAATGCGATACGTGGCGAAGTCGAACTTCTCTTTGCGGAGTTTTGTCACCGCGATATTAAAAATGGCGGCGTCATATTTCCCCGCAGTGATGCCCAACGGCCAATCTTCCCAGGAGGCGGGCACCAGTTTCAGCTCCAATCCGAGGCCGTCGGCAACCAGTCGCGCGATATCGGCATCGCTGCCGATAAGCGTTTTGTTATCGTCAGCCAACAGCGACAGCGGCGGTGAGCTGAGCGCCGAGACGGCAATCGTCAGCTTTCCCGGCGTCACGAATTTGAAATGAGCCGGGATCTGCGCGATGGCCTCAGCGTTTTTCTCAGTACGAATAGGTGTTTGGTTGGCTTTCAAGTCGATACGGCTAACGAATCCCGCATCTTGCGCCTGCGTATGGGTTACCAGCGTGGCGCTCAATAATGTCGCCAGACTGGTCACGGTGATAAAAGGGGAACGCTTCACGGTGAATCTCCTGTTGCGCGAGTTAGCGCGTGAATTGATTCACCGGATAATCCAGCGCCAGATTTTCCCGCAGCGTGTAGCCGGGATACTCCTGACGGAACAGGCCGCGCTGTTGCAGCAGGGGAACGACGCGATCGACAAAGTGGTTGAGCGTATCCGGCGTGCCGCCCTGAATGATGAAGCCGTCGGCGGCACCGTTTTCAAACCAAAGCTGCAGGCCATCCGCCACCTGTTCGGGCGTGCCGCTGAAGACGGGGCGCGGCGATGCTGCTTCCAGCGCGACCTGCCGCAGCGTTAAGCCTTTTTCCTGCGCGTTGCGCTTGATTTCATCGGTGGTGCTGCGGAAGCTGTTTTTCCCCAGATCGCCGATATCAGGGAAAGGCTCATCCAGCGGATGCTGTGAGAAGTCGTAGTGCTCAAAGTAGCGTCCCAGATAATTGAGGGCATCTTCAATCGTGACCAGTTGTGCGGTTTCCTGATACTGACGCTCCACGTCTTCCGCATCGTTGCCGACAATCACGCTGACGCCTTGAAAGACATGCAGCTGTTCGGCCCGGCGACCGTTTTCTTCCAGCTTCTGTTTTACTTCGCGGTAATAACGCTGCGACTCTTCCAGCGTGTGTTGATGAGTGAAGATGGCATCGGCGTGTTTGGCGGCCAATTTTTGGCCGTCTTCAGACGCACCGGCCTGAAACACAATAGGGCGGCCCTGCGCGGATCGGCCAATATTCAGCGGACCCTGTACCGAGAAGAATTCCCCTTTATGGTTCAGCGTGTGCAGCTTTTCGGGATCGAAGAACTGCCCGCTGGCTTTGTCACGAATAAAAGCATCGTCTTCCCAGGAATCCCACAGGCCTTTCGCCACCTGAAGGAATTCATCGGCAATGCGGTAGCGCAGCGCGTGTTCCGGGTGCTGCGCGCGGGAAAAGTTTTTCGCCGATCCTTCCAGCGGTGATGTCACCACGTTCCAGCCTGCGCGGCCGTTGCTCAGGTGGTCAAGGCTGGCAAACTGCCGGGCGGTGGTGAAGGGTTCGGAATACGACGTCGAGAGCGTACCGACCAGACCAATATGGGTGGTGACGGTAGCCAGCGCGGACAGTAGCGTCAGAGGTTCAAAGCGATTGAGAAAGTGGGGAATCGATTTTTCATTGATATACAGGCCGTCGGCCACGAAGACAAAATCAAATTTCCCTTG
Organism: Pectobacterium sp. S5; assembly: GCF_051707265.1. Classification (NCBI taxonomy): domain Bacteria; kingdom Pseudomonadati; phylum Pseudomonadota; class Gammaproteobacteria; order Enterobacterales; family Pectobacteriaceae; genus Pectobacterium; species Pectobacterium sp. S5. The sequence goes on along the minus strand of NZ_JAULSZ010000002.1, from coordinate 83,982 downwards.
TTCGGCTTTTTTTACCGCATCCAGAACAAAACCAAAATTAATGCTGGCGTCGGGTACGACGTTTTTATGCCGCCACGCGGACATATTTCCTGCTGCACCTTGTAATATTAAACCCAGTCTTAATTGTCGGTTTGAAGATGTTTGTTGTTTACTCATTATCAAGAGCCTTTTATTAATTGAATGTGCTTGTTATTCGTTGAATATGTTTATTCTTAATTGGTCGTACTTCCATGAAAGTGAAAACAGTCCATCAATAAACCGGTTATCAATTAACAAGCCATCAATAGGCATTCACGTATTCAATGAAAGGTTAATAGGGCGTTAACGGCGTGTTTTTACTATTGATGAGGTGAGGCATGATGTAAAACAACAAAAATGGATAATGAAATTCGAAAATTTCAGATGATGACGCGGCTTATTTTGTTAGTATCATGTTAATGATTGTGTCTCTCGCCGTATTTAAAGGAAGCATGTAATGTCTGATCTTGTTGCTGAACGACTCGTTACCGCGAATGACGCGGCTCTCTCTGCGGCGGTTGCCAGCGTTGACCAGCAGGCGTTTCGCGATGCGATGGCAAAGCTGAGCGCGGCGGTCAATGTCGTTACGACGGATGGCCCGGCAGGTAAGGCCGGATTTACGGCATCCGCCGTGTCCAGCGTCAGTGATGCACCCGGCACGCTGCTGGTGTGTCTGAATCGCGGGTCATCGGTGTATCCCACGTTTCAGGCGAATACGCATTTGTGCATCAATACGCTGGCCGCCCATCATGAAGCGCTGTCGACGCTGTTTGGCAGCCGCTCGTCTACTGAAGAACGGTTTGCGGCGGCGGAGTGGGACGTGCTACACACGGGCTCTCCGGTGTTGCGGGATGCGCTGGTGGCGTTTGACTGCCTGGTTGAAGAAGTGGTGAGCGCGGCGACGCACGATATCTTTATTTGCCGGGTGTTAGCGATTAAGCAGGGAGAAAGCACCGATGGTCTGGTGTATTTTTCCCGCCGTTATCATGCGGTTCGTGGTTAATGGAATACACTAACTATACGTTAGTCCATATATGCGCGTTGAGCGGTGGTAATGGATAGATCGTAAAGACGCTGCAAGTACCTCCCTGTAAGCTCGAGCCGCGCGGATATGAATCTCATCCCTGAGATTCACCCTTTCAGGGCCGTCGCAAGCGACGTTCAAAGGCGTTCCTAACGCCTTTGTCCCTGGCGCGGACGCTTTACTCCTCTATTCCATTACCCCCGTTTTCGTTCTGAAAATAGGTTTTCACCAGTTTGCCAGCACGAATGATTTAGGGAATAGTCCCCTCCGCTGGTTTGACCATGCGGAGGGGATAATATGGGTAGAGCAACGCATTACGATGGAGACAGTACCGCCTGTGGAGGGGTGACTTTCGTGGTACGTAGGCGATGTAGTGCGGCTTCCGCCAATTGAGCGAAATAGCGTGAGGCTGGCGCAATCGCGCTTTCATCTGGGTTGAACTGAGGATGATGCAAGCCAAATTCGCTGTTTGATCCAATGCTGATGAACGTGCCCGGCACGTCCTGAAGATAAAGGGCAAAGTCCTCGCCGCTCATTTGCAGTTCGGCGTTTTCTACCTGATAGCCTGCATCTCGGGCAATCTGTTTGCTGAAATCTGCCCATTCGCTGGTGTTCACGACCGCTGGCGGACCGGGATACCATTTCAGCTCCGCTTTTGCGCCCAGCGCAAGGGCGATGCCGCCGATCAACTGTTCAATGCGTTCCGGTATTTCCGCGCGAATCGCGGCATTGTAGGTGCGTACCGTGCCTTCCAATTCTACCGTTTGCGGCAGGACGTTCCAAGTGTTGCCCCCCTGGATGCGCGTGACGCTGATGACCAGCGATTCCAGCGAACTGAAGCTGCGGCTCGGCAGCGTTTGCAGCGCATTGACGATATTGCAGGCGGTGACGATGCTGTCGATGCCCTGTTCGGGTTTGGCCGCGTGCGCGCCTTTGCCCGTAATGTGAATAGCAAAGCGATCCACGTTGGCATAAAACGGACCGCTGCGTGTCGCGAAGGTGCCAGTGGGAAGCTCAGGCGCATTGTGCAGGCCGAAAACGGCGGCGACATCGGCGAGTGCACCGGCGCGGATGAGCTGTTTAGCACCGGTAGAAACTTCTTCTGCGGGTTGAAAAAACAGCCTGATTTTACCCGGTAAGACAGATTCGCGTTTTTTCAGCAAACAGGCGGCACCGAGCATCACAGCGGTGTGGAAATCGTGTCCGCAGGCATGCATGACGCCAGCGTGCTGAGAGCGAAACGGCACATCGACCAGCTCTTCAATCGGCAGCGCATCAATATCGGCCCGCAGCGCAATCGTCGGGCCGCTGCCGTGACCGATCTCGGCAACGACGCCCGTGGTTAACGTCAGGGGTAACAGGCGGATGTCTTTCTCTTGTAGCCAGCGGGTAATGTGCGCGGTGGTTTGGTGTTCCTGATTGGACAGTTCTGGGTGCTGATGCAAGTGCCGTCGCCAGTTAATTAACTGCTGCTCGAATGACGTATCACAACAGGGGATAGAGTCAGCCATATCAATACACCTCCTTAACAAAACGTAAACACGATAAAGGTAGCTGATAGCCACTCAATGGATAAATACCGTCTGGTTATATTTCATATCTTTTTATCCCCGCGTATTTCAGACTTCCCGCATTTCGCCGTTATTAAAATATCTGCTAACAAAACCCATTATTGATATTTATATTTCACACTATTATGCAACATCCTTCTTATTCTTCTTTTGCACTGACTGATTTTTATTGCCCCGTTTATTTAAACGACGTTTGGAAATGACGGGTTTTTAAATGCATAGCCTTGCAATAAATAGCGCTAACGGGTAGTCGCTGAAAATAAGGAAACATCGTGGGATATAAGCTCAGTTTATTAGATCAAAGCCCGATTGCTGAAGGAATGAATGCGGCGCAGGCGTTGGCGCAAACCGTGTCGTTGGCGAAAGCGGCAGAAGCGCTCGGCTATTACCGCTTTTGGGTTTCTGAGCATCATAATTCCGATGAGTTGGCGGGATCGTCTCCCGAGGTCTTGATCACCTGGTTGTTGGCACACACGACAATGCTGCGCATTGGCTCCGGCGGCGTGATGTTACAGCACTACAGTCCGTATAAGGTCGCGGAGAATTTTCATGTGATCAGCGCACTGGCGGGCGGGCGTGTGGATTTGGGGATCGGCAAAGCGCCAGGCGGACTGCCGCTGGCGACGCGGGCGCTACAGCAGGAGATCGGTGAGACGCAGCGGGTTGCCTTTACGGAAAAGCTACATCAGCTAAATCGCTTTCTCGACAGTCATGACGAGACGGGCGAGCGTCTGAATGCGACGCCATTACCAGAACATACGCCGCAGCGATTTTTGCTGGGTGCCAGTCAGGAGAGTGCGCGGTTAGCTGCCTCGCTGGGCTGGAGTTTTGTGTTCGCTGGGTTCATCAATGCCAGTGAAGCGCTGCTGACGGAATCTCTCTTGAGCTATCGGGAGTTGAAACCCGCCAACGCCCAGACGCTGCTGTCGCTGTCGGTGATTGCTGCCGAACGTCATGAGGATGCGGAGGCGCTGGCCAGCACGCAGCATAACTATAAAGTTTACATTGAGAACAAGCCGCCGCTGACGGTAGGCAGCCAGGAGCAGGCCTATAACTTCGTTCGGCAGGCGGGCGCGACGGATTTCCGTATCGTACAGGAGCCGCGCAATGTGCTTTACGGTACGCCGGAGCATATCCATCAGCGTCTGGAAAGCTACCATCAGCGTTTTGGCGTGGATGAGTTCGTCATCCATACACCCGTGACGTCGCCCCGCGAGCGTGAAGCGTCGATTCGGCTGCTGGCACAGCGCTGAGCAAGGCCGAAAAATGTGAACAATGACAAGGCGGTGCCGCCGTTTGATCAGTAACCTGATTCTGTACATATACCCTAAATAATTCGAGTTTCAGGCAGGCGGCAAGTGAGGGAATCCCGATGAGCTTACACTGGTAAGTGATTCGGGTGACTGACAAATCTGCCAGAGGCAGGTTTGAACGCTGCTTGCAGCGGCCCCAACGGGGCGAGGCGCACGCCAGTGTGCCGAGTAACGCAGCCAACGCACATGCAACTTGAAGTATGACGGGGATAGCAGAATAGTCGGGGGAGATGATGGCGGTGCCAGAAAGCAAGGAAGCCTTGATCAAGGCAATCAACAGTCAGTTTGCGCTGTTAATGAAGCGAATCGAGGCTGTTCCCGCCGATCGCGCATTCTCACCGGAAATGGCAGGACATGCGCAGGGAACGCAGATGAGCGCGGCAAATCTGGTGGCGTATTTGCTGGGCTGGGGCAATCTGGTGCTGAAATGGCATCAGCAGGAAGAGCAGGGTAAACCCATCGATTTTCCAGAGACGGGCTACCAGTGGAATCAGCTTGGTTTACTCGCGCAAAAATTCTATCAGGACTTCGCTCACATTACCGATTGGTCTGAACTGGTCGCACGGCTTGTCGCGAATAAACGGGAACTCATCACGCTGGTTGAGCGCTATACCGATGCACAGCTCTATGGTGAATGCTGGTACGGTAAGTGGACGCGCGGTCGGATGATTCAGTTCAATACCGCCTCGCCTTATAAAAATGCGGCAGGGCGGCTGCGCGCGTGGGAGAAGAACGCATAACTCACTGATAGAAAATAAAAAATAGTGCTGATTGTTTGTCTTCTCTTGTCCTTCGTCAGTGGCGCACTAGCGGTGTTTTTTCAGACAAAACCTTACATATTCCCCCTGCTTGATTGTTCTATACTCAGTAGTAAGCAAGATAAGTTTTACTGGCAGATGAGATGAATAGGGGGAAGAAAAATGATTGGTCTTAACCTAGTTTCTCCAGTGTCATATAGCGCCATGCCTGACAAACCTGATCATGTTCAGGGTATTTCCCGCTCGTCGCAGCTGTCTGGTTACCCTAATCAGGACGCGTCTACCCGAACCCGCACGACGTATGAAAATAGCGCGTCGGTCTTTAAGCCACCGATAGCTGATGGGGTTAATCGCCCAACGGAAAATAACCAGCTTAACGTTTACGTTTAAGACGGTATCAGACGGATAAAAATGGGCAATCGCGTGCTGTAAACGATCGTTTCGGTGCGTAGGTTGCCCTCTTTTTTTCACTTTATTTGCATCAAGCCCTCCTAAAAAAGCATCTTCTTCTATAGTAGTCATTACGCTAGGGATAGTCGGTTTAATCGCCTATTTTTTAGCGTGTCGGCTTCCTAAACTGCGTCGCTTTTGTGTTTCCATGAGCATTGGCATGGCAAATATTTCTATGAGAGATAACAGATGAAGAAATTACTTAATATTGCATTAATAAGAAGATTTACTGTTATTGCACTGTTTGTTTTTTCAGCATCGGCATGCTCATTGAATCAGGGTAATAGCCATTTCGAAAAAGCATTGCTCACGCCTGAACAGATCAACGAAGCAATCGTTTATCAAAAGGATGCAGATAAAAATAGCAATGTTAAACCGAAAGAGGGGGAAAAATGGTTTAACGTCATCTTAGGACAGGAGCCCATTATCATTAGCGCTCCCCATGCTACCGAACCGTTTCGGGATGGAAAATATCGTTTCTCTGACGGAGGAGGAACGGCAGCGCTGGCAATCATGTTGGGAAAGCTGACGGGTTCGACGGTCATCTATACAACAAAAGCCTCTCCTTCAGACCCCAACTACTACGATAATAATGATTATAAAGCGAGGCTAGCCGAATTAATAAAATCACAAAAACCGAATCTCATTATTGATATCCACGGCAGCCACCCTTACCGACCCTATGATGTCGATATCGGAACCATGAAGGGAAAATCTCTGCTGGGTAAAGACGAACTGGTGACCAAACTCATCGCCTCATTGCGAAATGAAGGGATTTCCAATTACTCAAACAACTATTTTGCTGCCTCCAAGAATGAAACCGTCACAAAGTTCGGCGCAGCACATGGCGTACCAACGATCCAACTTGAGGTCAACAGCGTTTGGATGGTGCCAAGTGAGGGTAATTATGAATCACATCGATTTGCGCAATTGCTCCAGGGCATGGTTCGTTACGTCAATAGCGTAAAATGACAGTCGAGCACGCACGATTGAATCATGTCGTTCGGGTTATCTGTATTAGCTCAGACCTGATCTGGCAGAGCTAAATATAATCTGACGGGCTGCTCTGTGCCTGAAGCTGCTAGATCGACTTATTTCATCAATATGCAACGTCACAACCATCCGACGCTCTCTCGCCACTTATGATTAGTAATTTTATCATTTTCGCTTATTTTATTAGAAATAGAGCGAGGTTCCCTTCCAAGGTAATCAGATATTTCTGTTGGGGACATATCAAAATCTACTAGCATGACTCTTAGTTTTTCCATTTCCTTTAAAGTCCAAGGTTTGCCATAGTTTTCATAAAGAGAAATCTTATGGTTCCTTATTTCTCGCTTTCTCTTAGTTTCTTTTTCCCTCTGAAAAATTTCACTTTCAAACTGTGAATGGAACTCTTTGCTAAAGTTGCCATTAATTTTTTTAGCATATAAATTATCAAAAATAAGTTTGGATGCTGCGTCTACATCAGGAGAATCAATAATAAGATATTTAATCTTTTCTAAATAAGGTTTTTCAATTTTACCCAAAATACTTAGGTGTTTAGCATTAAAAAAACCTCTCAAATCAAAATATTTAATGAACTTTGATTGGATTACACTTTCAACTTTAGTAGCATTTGAATAACAATAATTGGCCATTGGAAGAGCCCACACTACCAGTTGAGGGATATACTTTTCAAATGCAATGCTCTCCCATGTGGCATCAAAAGTCTGGTTTTTTGCTAATATATTCTTAGGTGAATCAAAATGCAGTGTAGTTGAACCCCATATTTCATAATTCTTTGCCAAGGATTGATAGTATTTTATATGGTTTCTAATTTTGTAAGTTGACATAAGACGATATACGTCATCATTGTGACCTGCATTGTAAATTGTTCGATTTCCTCTCAGGTAGCCTTCAAAATGTTCATTTATCCTTCTCCCTACATTACAACTCACTCCAACATAAACAACACGATTAAAAATCCCTTGATGAACGATAAGATAAACTCCACTACAACCAGACTTTCTGGCATCTGATATAGAACCTAAAAATCTCCATTCCATTTTAAAATCCATCTTTGTGCTAAAGTTATTTATTTATCATTATTTGATTGAAATATCAATGATTTAAATTAATGCATGATGAGTTTTTTAGCCATGTACAGTTTATTCATTATTGTCAGTGATTATACAGTGCAGTGGTATACGAAATTTGGTCATCTAACTAGAGGTGTTCAACACCCCGTTGATTAACACAAAACAATGTTATTAATGTCTGTTAGATAGTAAAAAATTATGAACTTCCGTTCCTCGCTCATAATTGCTTTATGGGGGAGTAGGCAGCTTTGTGTCAGATATAGTCATTCGAACCCTGAGGGTTACACTTTTAAGTGATTCAGGGTATGCGCTTACTGGTTACGAATATTGTGCCAGAATCATGTGATTTGATGATTGCCGCTTTGCTTTCGAGCCAGTAAGTGCTCCACGTTCGCTAACGAATACTCAGGGCATGCAGATAAACTGCTGGCTATATTTCTTTCGAAGAGCGTGGAATGCATACCAGCCCCCGATGAAAGGAGTTGGTGATGACTGCTATAGATCAGTTTGCTGCTCATGTTGGTCTGGACTGGGCGGATAAAAAGCACGATATCTGCGTTCAGTTTAAAAACGGTGAGCGCACATTCCATGTGATTAAACATACCCCGGAAGCGCTTGATACCTGGCTCAATGAGTTGCACCAGAAGGTCAAAGGCAGGATCGCTATCGCCCTTGAACTGAAGAAAGGCCCGGTAGTGTATGCTCTCCAGAAGTACCCTTTTGTTACTGTATTTCCTGTACACGCGTTATCATTGGCCCGCTATCGGCAGACCTTCTGGCCAAGTGGTGCGAAGGATGATCCGCAGGATGCCGAGTTAGCGTTAGATCTGATGCTTCGCTATCCCCAAAAGATAAAAGCCATCGAACCCGACAATGCTGATATCCGTTTACTTCTACAACTAGTGGAGCAGCGTAGACTGCTGGTAGAAGACAAACGCCGCTTTGTGAATCGGCTCATTAACACGCTTAAGCAGTATTATCCTCAACCCCTTGAATGGTTCTCACATCGGGGTAGTTTGCTGTTGTGTGAACTGATTATACGGTGGCCCAGTCTGCAACAACTGAAACGAGCCAGACGCGACACCGTTCGCCACTTTCTGAATGCCAAAGGTGGCCGCGCAACAGCCCTCACCGAGCAACGTGTTGCAAGTATTAATAACGCGATCCCATTGACTGCAGACCCGAGTGTTATAGAAGCTAATGCTTTGATGGCAACAGCACTGGCGACACAAATTAAAGTCGTGAGTGAAATCATCAAAACCTATGACGAACGCATTGAAACGCTATTTGACACATTGCCAGATGCTGAACTGTTCAAATCACTTCCGGGCATGGGGCCGTGTATGGGCCCACGGATGCTTGCCGCACTCGGTGATAATCGCGACCGCTTTAACAGTGCCGAAGAAATTCAAAACTATGCTGGCATCGCGCCAGTAACCGAGCGAAGCGGTCAAAAATCCTGGGTTCACTGGAGATGGCAGTGTGCCAAGTTCGTCAGGCAGACCTTTGTTGAATGGGCTGCCAAAACGGTTAACTCATCATACTGGGCCAGACTTTATTATCAGGGACAGCGAGAAAAAGGAAAATCTCACCAATCTGCAATCCGGGCTCTGGCATTCAAATGGATAAGGATCATTTACCGCTGCTGGAAGACCAGAACCCGTTATGACGAAGCGAAATATTTGCTGGCACTGGAAGCGCGAAAATCGCCCTTACTAATGCCGTAGAAAGCTTGTCGAATGTCTCAGGGCGTGAAGCGGAAGTTGGGACAATAGTATTCAATATAGCGAAAGAGCAAGTTAGATCCGATAGAGCCTGGTTGGATGAAATAAGGCTCTAACGGGAGAAAAAATCTGTTTTTACTTTGACGTGGGAAGTCTGAGCGCCAAAGAATTCTGATGTAATTCCTCAAATTGCTCCGACCAGATATCTAGAACTTCCATAGTAGACCGGATCGACGCATACTCTTCACTGTCATGGAGTGTTGCTGACGAAACTGCAGAAAAAAGTGCGTTTTTTTGACACTGATTCAAAAGGGCCCTAACAATTTTATTCAACTCTCTTTTCCTTGCAGGAATTGGAGAATTCAGGTAATTTTTTAATTTTTTCTCTGCAGTTTCAATACTTTCTTCAATAAAGGTGCCGACTTTACAGCGTTCCGTAACGTAATGTTCACTGTCGTTTAAATTAAGAACATCTACTGTCATAACGCCCAGCGAGTTTCTTCCCTTCAATCTATAAGCTTTTAAATAAACGTAATCGGCTGGATTATTGACGGCAGGATTGATAATAGGCTCGGCGACGACATCATGATCACTTTTTGTACCGTTGCAGTGCCGGCAAGCAGGTAAGAGATTGTTCCACTCTATGACATCATCTGGATAATCATCTTTATGCTTGAAATGGTCTATTTCTAAATATGTGCTTTTCTGGTTAAGAATTACTTCGCAATAGGCGCACTTATTATTTCCTAACGTAAGGCATGCGTCTTTGACATCCTGATTCTGCCACACATGAGTGTTATTGGATTTATACAGTTGGGTTAGTTCAGCAACGCGAGTAGGGTGAAAAAAAACAGGCGTAAAATTGCGTTCGATCTTAATCATGCGTCTTCCCCGCTGTCCTCTAACATATCGATGCTCATGCTTAAAGATTTTCGCAGCACGTTCTTCGGATGTAGGATAGTGTCCAGATACTTATAAGAGGCGCGGGCATTTTCATGATCTTCCGCATCAATGTAACGATAAAATTCTTGGAGCTTATGCTCAAGCTCTTTACTCAATGTACTTTCCATCCCCATCACATCGCGCAGCACTTCATCGATAGTCCAGCCCGTATAGCCATTCTCACGCCCCGTATGGCTGCGTACCTTGGTCTCACCATTTTCTGCCTGTTCCAATGCAATGATCTGCTCGGGCTTACCATTCTGTACTACGTGTGGGCTGTGGGTAGTCACAATAAACTGCGTTTGAGGGAACATTGCCGTCATCACTTCAGTGATGCGCGCTTGCCAATCAGGATGGAGGTGCATCTCAATCTCATCAATGATAATAACGCCATCGAAATCTGCTGCATAAATATCTTCTTTAATAAAGCGAAGCTCAATCTCTTTGATAATTCCAATGATGATTGCCATGCAGGATTTGAAGCCAGATGAAAGATATTCGTACCATATTTCTCCATTAGGAGTATTCACAAAGATATCGAAATTACGCCCATCAATACGGCTGAAACTATAATCCGGATTTAGTTGATAAATGCATGAGAGTGCCAGCGATAGGTTTCTTTTTGAGTTTTCTGTGAATATTCCTTTTTGTGAATCTTCCAGCAGATAGCGCTTACCAAGCCACCCTTTTAAATCGTTTAAAAAAACACCTTTGCTGTTCTGATAAGAAATATTACCATCATCTCTTTCTGGATCTTCACCAATATTGGAAAGTCTGGCATAGTGGAGATTTCTTTCGGTATCGAAGCGGATAAGATAGCGGATATCAGGTGTTGAATTGTGATACCTTGTCTGTACACTCGGGGCAGTGGACTCAACGTTTGAAACTAAATCGATAACTGAGTCGTTAAAGATTATAGCAATTTTTACACTACCTTCCTTCTCACTCATAACGTTTTTTTTGATGTTAGATCCATACCTAGTGAACATAAATGCAATTGCATCAAGTATAGTCGATTTACCTATCCCGTTAGGTCCGCAAATTATATTCATTTCTCCGGAAAAAGATATTTTCAGGTTCTTTATTCCGCCGATGTTGTTGATTTCTACGTTTGTGACTTTCAATATTTTCCCCTCATCTCAAAACTGCATTCATTTTCAGGAATAAAAGGACCGTTGGGGCCATGCCGTATTCATCTTCATCTTCACAATGATCAGATCTCTGATTAGTATACCTTTACTGCGCTCATGTCACGCTACGAGATTCACACATCGCGATGTTTGTTATGAACAACGTTCCGATGATAAGAATTGCGAACTTCCGCTCCTCGCTCAATGAAGCCTGTCAGATTTGCCCGCGAAAACTGTCAGTTCACGTCTATAAGCTAATGCAGTTATCTGCAATCTGCGGGTGATCCGTTTTTGTTGTCGTGAAAAACGGGGTCTGAAATGACCCCGTAGCAGATTCAAATGGGCTGGTTACCATGCGGCCCGTTCTGAATGGAATCTCTGACCTGTAGCTCCGACAAGAACAGATTTTCTTTCGAGAAATAGCCGCCGTCCAGCATCGCAATCAGGCGGTTAATCACTTCGTTGATCATATCGCTCACCGGATCTTTGACGCTGGAGAGTGACGGCTTCAAAAACGGGGCGGTGGGAATGTCGTCGAACCCGACGACAGAAACGTCGTGCGGTACGGCAACGCCAGCGTCATCCAACGCTTTTATCGCGCCAATCGCCATATCGTCATTGCTGGCGAGAACGGCGCTGAACGATACCCGGTTATCGCGTAGGGTCGTAATGGCGAGCGAACCGCTGCGCGGCGTCCATTTTCCTTTCACAATCAGTTCATCCCGTACCGCGATATTGGCCGCCGTCAGGGCGTCTTTATAGCCGGAAAGGCGTTCGATAGCGGTCGGCGAATCCAGAGAACCGGTGATAAAAGCGATATCTCTGTGGCCGCGCGCGATCAGATGCTGCGTGGCGTTATAGCTGGAACCTTTGTGATCGCAGCAGATGCAGTGGCTCTGGTGTTTACGCAGTTTACGGTTAACCACCATGATCGGCTGCTTGTGCTTCTCGATGATGTCGTCCATTTCATCCACGGTAAGAAAACGGGGATAGATTATGATCGCATCACAGCGTAACCCCAGCAGGAACTGGATCGCGGCGCGTTCTTCATCGGCACTGTGTTTGCCATCGACCAGAATCAATTGACGCCCGTTGTCTTCCAATTTCTTGGCGGCCTGTGACAGCAACTCGTTAAAATAGCTGCCGTTATAGAGCGTGTTGGTCACCACCAACCCAATACAGGCGGATTTGCTGGTCGCCAGATTCCGCGCCAGTAAATTTGGCCGATATCCCGTCTCCTCAATGGCCTGATAGACCAGCGTTTTGGTTTCTTCACTGGTATAGCCTTTGCCCGATAGCACGCGCGACACCGTCGCTTTCGATACGCCTGCTTTCTTCGCCACTTCCTGCATTGTCGACATGGGACATCCTGAGACGTTGAACACCCTTGCCATTTTACACACTTTGGACCGGTAGCAGGGTGATGAGTGCAGAACCGAAGCGATCGAGGGGAGTAATACGCTATTCATGACGATCACGATCACATAAGCAAAATATTCATAACAAAATTATTGAAATCGCATTCATATATAAACACTATTATGTGGAACCGGTTACCCATCGGCGTTTCATCACGTTGCATGGAGCAGGGATACCGGCATGAATACTTTCATAACTGTATGAAATTTAATAATAAATGTGCGTACATCAAGTGATATTCCCGTTTTGGACGCGTTGAACGGTGTGTTGAATTGGGTGTAGCGTGCGCGATTACGAGAGATTGTCTATCCATGTCAAAGAATTATGCGGCTGTATCCCGTTCGATCGTCGATGCTATCGGTGGTGCTGATAACATCGCCGCCGTGACGCACTGTATGACTCGTCTGCGCTTTGTGCTGAAAGATAACGATGCGGCGAATGTGGCCGAATTGAAGGCGATAAGCGGCGTGTTGGGCGTAGTGAAAAATGATAACCAGTGTCAGGTCATCATCGGCAACACCGTTTCTCAGGCCTACGCCGAGGTGGTGAAACTGCTGCCAGAAGGCGTGGAAGCTGAAAAAACCGTACCGGTGAACAATAAAATTACGCTGCGACGCATCGGCGCGGGGATTCTGGATGCGTTGATTGGCACGATGTCACCGCTCATCCCAGCGATTATCGGCGGCTCGATGGTGAAACTGCTCGCCATGATCCTCGACATGACTGGGCTGTTTGAGAAAGGCGCATCGACGATAACGATTCTGAACGTGATTGGTGACGGCGCGTTCTTCTTCCTGCCGATCATGGTGGCGGCGTCTGCGGCGGTAAAATTCAAAACCAATATGTCGCTGGCGATTGCTATCGCCGGGGTGCTGGTTCATCCGACGTTTATCGATCTGATGGCAAAAGCGGCGCAGGGACAGCAGGTGGTGTTTATGGGGCTGACCGTCACGGCGGTGAAGTATACCTACACCGTGATTCCGGCGCTGTGTATGACCTGGATTCTGTCTTACATTGAAAAATGGGTAGACCGCATTACGCCAGCGGTAACCAAAAACTTCCTGAAACCGATGTTAATCGTGCTCATTGCCTCCCCGATTGCCATTATGCTGATCGGCCCGATTGGGATCTGGATCGGTAGCGGCATTTCTGCGGTGGTGTACACCGTGCATGACTATCTGGGCTGGCTGTCTGTTGCCATCATGGGCGCTATTTGGCCGCTGCTGGTGATGACTGGTATGCACCGTGTGTTTACCCCGACTATTATTCAAACCATCGCCGAAACGGGTAAAGAAGGCATGGTAATGCCGTCTGAAATCGGTGCGAACCTGTCGCTGGGTGGATCTTCACTGGCGGTTGCCTGGCGTACCAAAAACCCGGAACTGCGCCAGACGGCGCTGGCGGCGGCGGCCTCGGCCATTGTTGCCGGGATCTCTGAACCGGCGTTGTACGGTGTCGCTTTGCGTCTTAAGCGCCCGCTGATCGCCTGTTTAATCACTGGTTTTATCTGTGGTGCCGTTGCGGGTATCGGTGGGCTGGCAAGCCATTCAATGGCGTCGCCGGGGCTGTTTACCAGCGTGCAGTTCTTCGATCCGACCAACCCGATGAGTATTGCCTGGGTATTCGGTGTCATGCTTCTGTCCGTCGTGATTTCCTTCTTCGTCACCTTGCTGCTGGGCTTTGAAGACATCCCGGTAGAAGAAAAACCGGAAGAGAAACGCGTACAGGGCGACGAAGTTTCCGCGCCGCAGCACGCAGCGAACACGAATTAAATTAAGCACTAATTAGCTGAAGTACGAAGGAGAAGAGCGTATGTCTGCATCAACATTTCCCAATGGGTTCTTATGGGGGGGCGCGATTGCGGCCAATCAGGCAGAAGGCGCGTACCTTGAAGGCGGTAAAGGGCTGACGACGGTAGATATGATTCCCCACGGCGTGAATCGTCTGCCGGTGAAACTGGGGCAAGAGCCGCGTTTCGCGCTGCGTGAGGATGAATTTTATCCCAGCCATCAGGCGATCGATTTCTATCATCGCTATAAAGAAGATATCGCGCTGATGGCGGAAATGGGGTTCACGGTGTTCCGTACCTCCATCGCCTGGAGCCGGCTCTATCCGAACGGCGATGAGCTGACGCCCAACGCGGACGGCATCGCCTTTTATCGCGATGTATTTGCCGAGTGCAAGAAGTACAACATCGAGCCGCTGGTGACGCTGTGCCATTTCGATGTGCCGATGCATCTGGTTACCGAGTACGGTTCATGGCGTAACCGGAAAATGGTCGAGTTCTTCGCCCGCTATGCTCGCACCTGTTTTGAAGCCTTTGACGGGCTGGTGAAATACTGGCTGACGTTCAATGAAATCAATATCTTGCTGCATAGCCCGTTTTCTGGCGCGGGGCTGGCTTTTGCCGAAGGAGAAAATCAGGAGCAGGTGAAATACCAGGCCGCGCACCATGAACTGGTGGCTAGCGCGTTGGCGACGAAGATTGCACATGAGGTTAACCCGGAAAATCAAGTTGGCTGCATGCTGGCTGGCGGCAATTTCTATCCGTGGTCGTGCAAACCGGAAGATGTCTGGGCGGCGCTGAATAAAGATCGGGAAAACCTGTTCTTTATCGATGTGCAGGCGCGTGGTACCTATCCGGCGTATACCGGCCGTTTGTTTAAAGAGAAGGGCATCACGATTGCATCAGAGCCGGGCGATGATGAGATTCTCAAGAACACGGTAGATTTTGTGTCCTTCAGCTATTACGCCTCCCGCTGCGCCTCGGCGGATATGAACGAGCACAATAGCAGCGCGGCGAACATCGTGAAGTCGTTAAAGAACCCGCACATCAAGGCGAGTGAATGGGGCTGGGGAATCGATCCGCTGGGCCTGCGCATCACCATGAACATGATGTATGACCGCTATCAGAAGCCGCTGTTTTTGGTCGAAAACGGGCTGGGCGCGAAGGACGAGATTAACGCACAGGGCGAGATTGATGATGACTATCGCATCAGCTACCTGCGCGAGCACATCAGTGCGATGGCGGACGCCATTGGCGACGGTATTCCGGTCATCGGCTATACCTCATGGGGCTGCATCGATCTGGTCTCTGCCTCCACCGGTGAAATGAGCAAACGCTACGGTTTCATCTATGTCGATCGCGACGACCAAGGCGAAGGCACATTAGCCAGAAAGAAAAAGAAATCGTTCTACTGGTATAAGAAGGTGATTGCCAGCAACGGTGCTGACCTGAGCTAAAGGCAATAAGGTTACTCAACAATTCCTGCTATAGCCCCCTGACGGAGACGTCTGGGGGCTATTTTTTTTCCAAAAATGCGAAGAACGTGAATTGTGGTGGTTTACTTATTTGTGCATAATCGAGCAGATTAATTATGCAATATAACGCACAATCGAGCTATAGTGAGCATTGCTATTTATTATCGTTAATGCTCAACAACGCCGTCATGCCAACGCGATAGGAAGGTAAACAACATGAGTCAGTCGCTTCCCGATATTGCCTTTTTTCATGAACTCGCCACGCTGGCTAGTCAGGAAACGTTACCGCGTTTTCGTGCCCTTACCGCAAACCAAATTGAGACGAAGCCAAAAGAGGGCTTTCGCTTTGATCCGGTCACGGAAGCCGACCGAGAGGCTGAGCGGGTCATTCGCGAGCACATCACGCGCCATTATCCCAATCCCGCGATTATGGGCGAAGAATTTGGTCTGAGTGGGGAAGGCCCAGTGCGTTGGGTTTTAGATCCCGTCGATGGAACCCGGCCTTTTTTATGCGGATTACCGGTGTGGGGAACGCTTATCGGCCTGCTGCACCATGAACGTGCCGTGATGGGGATGATGAGCCAGCCGTTTACCGGGGAGTGCTTCTGGGCCGATGGTTCACAGGCGTGGCGCAGCGATCGGCATGGGGAAATGCGTTTAAGCACGCGCAAAGGCGTGTCGCTCGAACAGGCGATTCTTCACACCACCGCCCCGGAACCGCTGGCGATGCACCCCACGGTTCGCTTCGCCGATCTAGCAGAAAGCACGCTCATGACGCGCTACGGCGGCGAATGTTACGCGATGGCGATGCTTGCAGCAGGCCAGATTGATATCTGTGTGGAATTTGCATTACAGCCTTACGATATTGTTGCGCTGATCCCGATTATTGAGCAGGCGGGCGGCACCATTACCGATCTCAACGGACAACGAGCGGAAGCGGGCGGCACGGTGGTCGCGACCGGTAACCCGGAGCTACACCAACAGGTGTTAGCCATTCTGAATGGAACGCGGTCATAACCGCTTGTTTGTAAAACCAGCAAAAAAACAACGGCTAAGAAGGAATCATGATGAAAGTGGCACACGTTGCGTTATGGACAGCCGATCTGGCCGCGCAGGCGGCATTTTGGCAAGAGTTCTTCTCCGCTCAGGTAGGGGAAAAGTATGTGAGCCGGAATCGCCCCGGTTTTGAATCGCATTTTGTTCAACTGAGTGAAGGCGCATCTATTGAGTTGATGACGCTGCCGGTGTTGGCAGACGCGTTAACCAATAAAGAAGGCTGCGGCTGGGCGCACGTCGCGATTTCGGTCGGGAGCAAAGCGGATGTGGAAGCGTTAGCCAGCAAAGCGGCGGAACGTGGCATTCTGGTTGCCCAACCTCGAATGACGGGGGACGGATTTTACGAAGCGATCGTCAGCGACCCAGATGGTAATCTGATTGAGATAACCTCAGACTGATTCGGAACGCTTTCATATGCTGCACAAACTGCCTTCATTCGATCGACAACATACTGCGATGCTGATTTACGCTGGTGAAATTCGGTTCGGTCCGCCTTATTTTTCGCTCTCCATCGACGGGAAAGCACTGGACGGTCGCGTTTTCGGCAAGGACATGCTGTGGTCGCCGGATTCGCGTTATCTGGCAGTGCAAGAGTGGCTCTCCACGGCAGAACGCGACGGCCCGCAAACGGCTTCAGTCAGTGTCTTCATGCTCAACTGGAGGAGTTAGGTCGCCAGACCTGTCAGTGGGTGGGGGAGAAGGCTAAATTTACTTATTCGCCTCATCGCATGGCTGGGCATAACTTAGGTAGAGGGTAACACGGGAACGGTTAACCTGCTGCTCACTGCCACTGGTAGTCTGCGCTGGCCAGTGGAGGAGGATTACGAACATGCGCCACGCTAGTATATCAACGTACCTGATGCGGTGGATGTGGTTTATTTGATTATGGAATTGTATATTAAATTGGAGTAGATTATTTTTATAGGATTCAAGTTATTTCACACAGTAAATTGCAGAGGTTTAGGGAAATATGACAAACAGTCCAAGAGAAGTTGCCATCCATGCAATGAAACGAAAATTATTAAGAATGTATGGAGATTTTATCGATTTATCAAACGTTGGAGGAAATGAAGCTAACCGTGAAATTGTAAAAGTGACTCGCGCATTAGCTGCATTTGCTATCAACTATTTCAATTATGATATTGAACCAAGGGTTTGTGCAGAATCTATTTGTGATGGATCTGATGATCATTGTATTGATGCTGTTTATGTGAATCATGATAAGAAATTAGTTTGTTTAGTCCAATCTAAATTTGATCAATCAGGTAGTGGTAGTATTTCAAGGAATGAATTTGGTGATTTTACAAACTCATGTCGAGACGTAATATTAGAACGTTATGCACTTTTTAATGTTCGATTTAATCGTTTTAAAGATGATATAGAAAAAGCTTTCGATTTATCTTATCAATTTAAATTGATATATATTTATTCTGGTGTGGCAGATCCATCTCCCGATATTGTCAGGATTATTTCTGATAGGCAATCTGAATTTAATGCAGATATTGATGATGGTGCATATCAGTTTGAATTGATGGACTTAGGTAAAATAAATACCATATTAGGTAGGTCCACATTAGGCAGCATTAATTTAGATGATGTAGAAGTATTGCAATATGGAATGACAGAAAATCCTTTACCCTCTGTTCATGGTATAATTACAGGTGACCAATTAGCCCAGTGGTGGGGAAGATATAGTGATTACATATTGGAAAAAAACATAAGAGGTGGCTTGGGATTAAATTCTGATGTAAACATGTCAATTAAAAATACATTGATAAATAACCCTGAGATGTTCTGGTATTATAATAATGGAATAACAGTTCTTGTCGATTCTTATACAGCCAGTATGAGGAATGCATCTTCACGCAGAGAATCTGGTCGTTTTAATTTTGTGAATGCAAGTATAATCAACGGGGCGCAAACCGTTACTACCATAGGTAACGCTTATTTAAAAGGTGACGTTACCATTGAGCAGCTTGAGAATGTTAAAGTAAACGTTAGGTTTATAAAAGTAGATCCTTCTATAGAAGGGAATAAGGATGTTTCATTAAATGTAACCATTGCTAACAATAGTCAAAACAAAGTGACAGGTCGAGATTTTGTTTCAAAAGACTCTGTTCAAATAGCTTTGAGAGATTCTGTGAATTTAGAAGAGCCATATAACTATGAAATAAAAAGATCTGGAGAAGTAGATACCCAGTCTAATCCTTATCATATTAATATGGATGATGCACTTAATGCTTTAGTGTGTTCTTCGTTTTTGCCTAGAAATTTGGCACTATTGAAATCAAATAGAGGGCGCTTTTTTGAGTCTCTTACAAGTCCTTTATATCGAGGTGTTTTTAACCCCTCAGTCTCAAGTGTATACCTTATAAATTCGGTTAACCTTTATCGCAAATGTTCAACATATCTAAAGGTTATGGAAGATCGTTATGATAATGGTAGAAATAAGAAGATTGTGATACATGGACGGCTTGTACTTATTGCTAGGGTTTTTAAAGCGAATAGATCGTTTTTAAATTCAAGAACTGTTGTGGAAATAGACAACCTACCATCTGTTCAAGAAGTCATTGATTCATCTTTTATTATGATAAATTCATATATATCAATTCATTACCCTACAAGTCATATGCCAAGGTTTTTTGAAAATACAGGAAAAGTAGATTTAGTAATGAATATAGAGCGATATACGGAACAAGATGATGAAGCCAGTTTAGATGATTGATTTTTAATCGGTACACCTTAAACAGTTATAAAATACGCCTTTATAATTGTTTGCTGAGTTTTTTCAAGCCACGCACCCTGTAATTTTCTCCCACAGGGGAGCGTTATGAGAACTTCAAAGTTCCTGATCTCGCTGCTGGCCGTTGCTGTTCAAGCACCAGCGGCGACCATTGTTTACACCGACAACCATCCTCCCCCATTAAATGTTTCCAATGAGCAGGTGGTTTACCTGGATGCTCCGGATCACTGGGCTGTAGTTCGTGCTGCTCGGTTTGCCCGGGAAACGTTGAATGCTTAGTTTTATGTGAGCGTACATTCATGTCTTCATTGTAATGAGTACACAAGTTATTATATATTCTGGTCATCCAATTTAGGATGGCTAGTTTTTATGATTTTAATTTTTTGCTGATGACAATATTATAGAGTGAGTTATAATGAAACTACGCGATGTAAAAGGAAAAATTGTTTTTTGGTACGGTAAATTACAAAACCATCCTATGAAATTTGTTTCTTCTGTTTTTGTTGTTTTTTTTGCTATTACAGTTTTTGTATCGTTGTTATTCCCTGTACTTAGCAAACATATCCTCCCTGACTTTTCAATTGGTATATACAATAAAAATTTTTGGGATGGTGTACTTGTTAATCTCAATTCATCACTAATTGATTTTTTGTTTTTTGGATTGTTACTTTTTTACTTTCAAGATCGAAATTCTAGGAATAAATTAAAGGAACAGATGATTGATGAGTTAGGTGATATATCTAAGTACAATGATCCTCAAGTTAATTTAAAAAAAATAGGGTTGTTTAGAAGATTAAATGAGTTAGGGATTAAGTCATTTTCCTTGCAAAGAATGGAGTTATCTGGTGAAAAAATAGAGATAATATCTTTAGAGTTTATTGATAGTGATTTTATCGGTGCTAGAATGGAAGGTATTTATATGAATAATGTTTTTTTTAAAAACACAAATCTACATGCTGTAAATTTTGATAATACGACCATGAAAAATGTAGTCTTTGAAAATTGCAAACTTTCCAATGTAAAAATGAATAATGTCAAATGTAAGAATGTAGCTTTTAAAGGTTGTGATTTCACAGGTAGTGTGCTGTCTAATGGGCAGTTTAAGAGCTGTGATTTCAGAAGGGGGCGATTCGAAAAAGCTAAATTCATAGGGGCGAATTTAAATAGGGCAAATATGAGGGATTGCTTGTATATAAATGCAGAAGATATTAGTCAAGCAAAAGATATAAACTATTTAGTGGCAGATATTGATATTATAAATGAATTGAAACGAATCAATCGAGATAATATAAAATATTACCAAATAAGAAATACGGCTTAGGGGAATTGAACCCCATCACTGAGTTAACTCAGCTGACCCACATCGTGCCTATTGAAGATTCATATTATATGGAACAACTCATGGATGTCAATAATTATAAGTTGAAAATGTTTGTTAGATCTCGTTGGTGTAGGGATTTAAGTTCGAAGGACAAACTAAGGAACAGATAAAATTTTGGCTTAGAGATATTGATTAGATAGTTGCCTCTTTTCATGCTGGATTTAACGCAGCAGAATTTCTAACAGAAAAATTCTACTATATTAAATCTTTTCTCCGTCTTGGGGGCGCCGGATGCTATCCCGACCTTTGAGGCGATAAATTCCCCTCTGCCTCTAGGTTACTTCCGGCCGATGACAGCCAGCGAACTGCTGGCGACAATCGCTCTGAGATTATCGTCTTTGCCAAAAGATATGTATCGCCAGTATTACCTTGCACCGATGGAGTGTTGCCTGGCGCTAATGCAGCAATTTCCTCTTACGGAAAGATCTCAATTAAAGCAAGATATATGGTTATGGTGCAAAGCTTGGAACAAAAATGACGTAGGTATTTGGCCTTAGTTTGGTCCAACATGATTAACGTTTCTGGAGTATCTTTTGATCGATATTGCTAGCTCATTACTCCCAGATACATTACTTAATCGTGAAGGTCATAGCCGTAGCTAACCGTCAACCAACGGCTCGGAAGTTATCTATCTATCTATCTATCTATCTATCTATCTATTTCCCATACACTACAGAAAATTTAGACAACCACCCATCAGTAATAACGAGATCCCGTCTATCGAGCTTCCACGTTGGAATGTGCTGCTGCTGCGTTAATTAATCAGTCCTCCCAATGGAACAGCGCATCGAACTGTGTGAAGCCGCGATCTGTGAGCACCGTCGGCACGTGAGTGCTAGTGGGTAGCAGCGATGTCAATTGTTCCTTATAAGCGCGCACAAGCCCACACTTCTCCAGTTCTGATTGAACCTGCTGGCTCAATGCAATAACGGCGGGGGTTTCCAGCCTATCGATCATTTCCAGTTCAGGCAGCGCCTGATAACCGCCGCCGTGAACATCCCATTGTTTCTCGCTTTCCATAAAAACGAAATAGGGTGACAGGCGGCTTAATAAAACGGTTAATCCGGTGTGTTCTTCACCATAACGAACTGGGCGTTTAGCATTAAAATCCGGTGTGTTCTTATAAAACCAGGCGTCGACAAAAGAGGCATAACCAGAACCGTAGTGATTCCATTCTATCCTCGATTTGGTGTTGGTCAGGCACATGACCTGCGCACAAACCCCTTTAAAATGCTTTTCGATAGCTTGTTCATCATTGCTTACCCAGGGATATTCATCCGAAATACACTGTGCTACGGGTTGTAAAAGACACGAGATCTCGTGCGGTGAAAGTAGTGGCGAGACGACCTGATGACTTTTACTTGTTGAACTTCTTGCCATTTTTGCTCTCCTTAAGAAATGGCTTAGCTTTTACAACAAACCGCATCAATTTCTGTCTACGGAAAACTTGCTGTGCCTATTCTGACATTCTTCAATTGAATCGCTCGCTTGTCCAGTCGGAGAAAGCTCGAACGGCGGGAGAAAGAAAACGCGGGTGCGATGCGGGTTGTCTTCTGTCTGCAATGCATTACTGGTCAGCGCAGCAACGTGTCTGCCAGGGTAACCCCACCGACTTTAATATTATTAGACAAAATCAAACCCTCAATGATTTTTCATGGCTGAATTGTTATGTTATAACATATCAAATGATGCATGGGGAGATTATCGCGCAGGGTGTTTAAAAGCGAAACATTCGTGGTGATGAATCATTCCGAAGCAGAAAAGTAAAAATGCAAATCATTAGAGAGTGTGAAATATGGCTGACGTTGTAGCTCGACAGAAAGCAGATGCAAGACTACCTGTGACCGT
The DNA here is from genome assembly GCF_051707265.1 of Pectobacterium sp. S5. Lineage (NCBI taxonomy): Bacteria > Pseudomonadati > Pseudomonadota > Gammaproteobacteria > Enterobacterales > Pectobacteriaceae > Pectobacterium > Pectobacterium sp. S5. The sequence continues at coordinate 61,266 of NZ_JAULSZ010000002.1, read as the reverse complement.
ACTATCCGGCTTTCTCGGTGCGGGAAAGACCACGTTACTTAACCATATTCTGAATAATCGCGCTGGCCGACGCGTCGCGGTGATCGTCAACGACATGTCAGAAGTGAATATTGATGCTGCGTTGGTGAGGGAAGGCGGCGCTGAGCTTTCACGGACGGACGAAAAGCTGGTTGAGATGAGTAACGGCTGTATCTGTTGCACGCTGCGTGAAGATCTCCTGCTCGAGGTTAATCGGCTGGCGAAAGAGGGGCGTTTTGATCAGTTGGTCATCGAATCAACCGGTATCGCGGAACCGCTTCCGGTCGCGGAGACCTTCACGTTTGCGGGTGACGATGGGGAAAGCCTCTCTGAAGTCGCTCGGCTGGATACGATGGTGACCGTTGTCGACGGCTATAATTTCTTAAAAGATTACACGTCGGTGGACAGTATCCATTCACGTGGAGAATCGTTAGGAGAGGGTGACGAGCGAAGCGTCGTGGATTTGCTGATCGACCAGATCGAGTTCTGCAATGTCATTATCCTCAACAAAACCGACCTTATTGATGCAGCGCAACAGCAGAAGCTGGTTGCGATTATTCGTTCATTGAATCCGGGCGCAAAAATACTTCATGCACAATTTGGTGCTGTGCCGTTGAACGAAGTGCTCGACACGGGACTGTTTGATTTCGACAAAGCGGCGCAGGCCCCTGGATGGTTGAAAGAGCTACGCGGCGAGCATACGCCTGAAACGGAGGAATATGGCATCGCCAGCTTTGTTTTCCGTGCGCGTCGGCCGTTTCATCCTGCGCGTTTCGCGCAGGTCATGGAAAACTCGCTCACCGGAGTTGTCAGATCTAAAGGCTATTTTTGGTTGGCAAGCCGCCCGGAATATGCCGGATCGTGGTCTCAGGCAGGCGGCGTGGCGCGTCAGGGGCTCGCTGGTTCATGGTGGGTCAGCGCACCAAAAGAAAGGTGGCCTACAGATAGCGAATCGCTTGATTACATTCGTTCCATATGGGTGGATGGCGTGGGTGATGCACGGCAGGAACTGGTGTTTATCGGTATCGATATGGATGAACACACGCTGCGGACCCGTCTGGAGGCTGCACTGCTGACAGACAAAGAAATGACAGAAGGTCTGGCGATGTGGCTAGATTATCCAGACCCGATAGAGCCTTGGTTTGCGTCATAACGTGTGGGGAATCTAGAAAAGGCCTGATTTCTCAGGCGGAGGGAAGATTTATCGTCCCCGTGGGTGTCGAGGACGATAAGTTTTTCTATGAAAAAATAGTAGCTTGGTGCAGAAAAACGGTATTACGGAATACGAGATCCCGTTTACCGCGCTTCCACTGCGTTAGCTTTCATAGCTAACCGCATGGGCTTCCGTCGGTGCGGGAAGCTCCCATTTCGTCAGCATACCTTGCAGCGTTTTGTTGCTTAATGTGGTGTCTCGTTTCCCGTTGCGGCGCAGCAATTCCTGACGCGGACGCTCCAGATAGACAATCTCCACTTCTGCGCCGTAGGCGTAGCACAGATCCAACGTGCGGGTGCGCATTTGCTGGCTCAGGTGTGTGGCGTTCCACACGAACGGTTCATGCGTTCGCAGCAGTGAACGGGCTTTGTCGGTCGCCCAATGCACCGCTTTTCCTTCATTCTCACCGTGTTTCAGCCCCAGCTCGGTTCGCGCATCGTCGAAAGACACCACGGGTAAATCGTGCCGATGCGTCCGCACCCAGGTGTCTTTTCCCGACGCGGGCAAACCGCACATCACGGTGACTTTCGATCCCGGTTCCTGAAACAGCGGATAGTCTGGATGAACATCGGCTCCGCGAAAATAGCTCAGGCGTGTGTGGGCATCGACAAACGATCTCGGCTGGCCGTAACAGCCTTCTTCCCGCGCCAGCTCGCGAAACAGCTCAATACTGTCGAGCACGCGCGCTTGATCCTGACAGATGCGCCCACGCATATCGGCTTCCGCCAGCGTTGCGAGCAGCGGAATGCTCAACTGCCAAGAGAGTTCGCGAATCGTAAAGATCGGCGACATCCGGCGGCGTTCATCCTCAAGGCAGTAAAACGGCACCTGATGTACCGAAATTAAGCGGCAAATCGCTTCCCGAATCGCAAACGGAACGCCTGCATCCCACAGCAGCACGCGAGCATCGATGGCGCCTTTGCGCGAGTGTCCCGGCTGACCAATCTGGCCCGTTACCGGGTCAATTACCGTCGTGCGGTATTTTGCAACGTCATGCAGCAACGCGGCAAAAAACAAGATTTCCTGCTGCTCACGCGTAGCGTTCTGGTAATCGGGAAGCTGCAATAGCGACTCGACCACCATGATGGTGTGTGTCCAGACATCGCCTTCGCCATGATAGCGCGGCTCCTGCGGCGTCTCTTTGGCGCGTTGAAGCACTGGGAACGCATCCAGACAATCAGCAAAATCTGGCTGTGCGCCAGAGGCGGGGACCAATCCCCTGATGGTATTCCAATCCATGATAGTCATACTCCTTACTTAGCGGGCATCGCGGCGGCGAGTGCGTCTAAAGAACGCAGTGTATTCAGCCCCAGCATTTCCCAGGATACAGCTGGACAAGGCGCGTACAGATCAACGCCGTCAGCCAGTTGGTTCGGCAAAATCGGGCGTCGGGAATGATGCGAGCCGCTGTCCAAAATGGTCTGGATGAAGTCATGGCGTACCAGCTTGTAGCGTGCCAGTACCTGTTCATCATCTTCAACCTTCAAATACAGGCCTTCCGAACGGTCCGATTTATCGGTTTGCTGCCAGCACAGCGCGAGCGGTAAGCCTTCACGCTGCACGGTGGATTCAAACGAAGTCTTCCAGTTCTGGCTTTTCGCCAGCGAACGGAACACCAGCTTCCACAGCAACGCCGGATTCGTCGGCATCTCCCCGGTGTAAAGTACCGGAACGGACAACACGGGCGAACCGGCCAGCATCGCGTGTCGGCGTGCCGTCGATAAAAAAACACCGTCACGACGATCGTAAATATCAAATTCGTGAAAGTAGTGCGGCAACCGATCATAAAACACGGAATGCTTGCTGTACGCCCATTCGCCGTACATCACGAAACGGTCCTCCAGCAGTTCAAGAAAACGCATTTCGTGCGCGGTAGCCCAGAGCTTGAACTGATTGAACTGTCGCTCCCGCGAACCGCCAGCCAGATAGTGGCCGCGCGACTGGAGCAGGAGTTCCGCCGTTTCATTGAAGGACACGCCGCTGTTTGCGCCGTCGATCTTTTCTTCGATCACGACGTAACGGCCTGCTAGCGCTTTCAGTGCGATTTGATCCGACGCATCATCGCCGGGCTGTAAACGCGAACCTTCCAGATGCGGGGTACGCGGATACTTTAATAACGGTATTGAATGTAAATACATGTTTTTCGCCTGCTGCGTTATTGGCGCAGCCAGGCCCATCTACGGTAAAAAAGAGGGCCGACGAACGTATTCTGGCGCGAGTCAATAGCTGGCCGCTGGCATTCCAGAGGTCAGAGTCGCGGGGGAGGAAGCGGGAGGCTCGTTTTCTGCTCCGCACAATCGCGGGGAAAACAGGGAACTCGTACCGCAGCCAACGCTGGCGCAGACTGCGCCGAATCGAGGCTGCTTAATGCAGTCGTCGGCGGTTAGTGGGGGGCTGACGTACAGGGCACTTTAGGGCTCCAAATGACACATGGGGGTGAGTAAACGGCGCGATTCTAGCGAAGGAATTCTCCGACAACAAGTTTTTGTATAAAAAATGCTATTCTTTCCTGTAGTTGTAGAATGCGTTGTCGCGTGTAAACGTGGTAAAAAGGCCAGAGGCTATCGACGTCAGCGTGATAAGAATAGCGAGTGGTGAGATAGGGGATGCACACAATGAAGAGTCGAGGAATATAATGAAAATCAGTGTGATAAAGAAAGGGATTGCGGGTCTGTTACTGGTGCTGCCGCTGTACGGTGTCGCAGAGACAAAAGATCCAGATTTGTTCGTCGGCTATACCACGCAGGATCTTACCGATGCGTTGCCTGCGCAGCTGTTGAATATGATTCAGCGAGACAAAGTGGTCGATCCGGCAAACCACATGGTGCAGACCGAATATGTTGACCCTACGACAGGCAATAAGGCGTTGGTTTCATTGTTCATGCTGCCTCCAGATAGAGATGGCAATGTTCCGATTGCCTCCAAGCCCAGCGATCTGGATGCGGTGATTGCCAGTACCGAAAAAGAGATGCTGCGCCAGCGCATTAAGCCCGACCAGCGTGCGGGAAACATTGACGGTGCGACGCCTTTTCGCTGCTTACAAACGATTCTGAATAACAAGGTTCTGCATTCGCTGTGTTCGACGCTGATTAAAGGGCGCGTGCTGGAAGTGCAGGCGATCAACACGGTTGAAAATATTCAGGATGAAGCCGGGCTGAATAAGGTCATCGGGCAACAGAATGAATTCGTTGTCGAGATGGGGAAAACGCTGCTGGCGCTGAAGAAATAATCCGTACTGACGCAGCAGGCAAACGTCAGCGGTGGCAGACCGCCACGGTTTCTCATCAACATTTCTGAGCGAAGGCGAACACCTTCGCTTTTTTTGCACCAAAAATCCCCCGGTTCTCCCTTGCCAGATTCTCAGCGTTCGTGCATAACTGCCGGTGCCCAAGGGCCGATGCCTGAAATCGGGCATGACGAAACGACACCGGATAAACGCTATGCTTTTGTTACTCGTTTTGGCTGTGATTGTAGTCGCCGTTTACGGCTGGTTAAAACAGCCGCAGTATGTATCACCAGAGGTCAAGCCCCAGCCGGAAAACCCACTCTTTCGCGATGGCGCGTTTCATAACCCAGTGGCTCGCCCGACGGTCGATAGCCAGAACCGGTTTGCGCTGCTGTACCGCTTTCTTTTTGAAAAGGATGCTGGCGCGTTGCCAGATACCCGTCTGCCGTCGGAAAAGACCGATCTGCATCAGTTAAGTAAAACGGATAACGTCATCATCTGGATGGGACACTCCAGCTATTTCATTCAACTGGAAGGGAAAACGTTCCTGCTGGATCCGGTATTTAGCGACAACGCTTCGCCGGTGCCGCGCACCAATGTCGCCTTCAAGGGCAGCAACGTGTATTCACCGGACGATGTTCCCACCATCGACTATCTGCTGATCACCCACGATCACTGGGATCATTTGGATTATCCCACGCTGAATGCGCTACGCGGGAAAATCCGCCGCATCGTCACGCCAACGGGCGTAGGTTCCTATTTTGTAAAATGGGGTTTCCCGCAGAAAGACATTACGGAAGGCGGCTGGTTCAGTTGCCTGAAAGAGAACGGAGTCGAAATCCATGTGCTTCCTACACAGCATTTTTCCGGCCGACTCCTCAAACATAATCAAACGCTGTGGGGTTCATTTGCGCTGATTACGGAACAACATCGTCTGTATCTCGGCGGGGACAGCGGCTATGGCGCTCATTACAAAGCGATCGCCGAGCGTCTGGGCGGATTCGATATCGCGATACTGGAATGCGGGCAATACGATCGGGACTGGCCCCACGTTCATATGACGCCGGAAGAGAGCGCGCAGGCGGCCAGTGATTTGCAGGCTAAAGCGGTACTACCGAGCCATAACAGCAAATTTAAGCTGGCGCACCACCGCTGGAACGATCCGCTGGAGCGCATTTCGCAGGCGAGTGAGAATCAAGACTGGCGACTGATGACGCCCCGCATTGGCGAACGCGTTCAGGTTGATAACCCGCAGCAGACGTTTAGTCAGTGGTGGAATGCCTAAATGGCATGAGGGAAATCAGCGTCAGGAACAGAAGACCTCTCCTGTCCCTGATAGGTTCCTCTGTGCAGAGCCGAGGAACCTATATCATTACGGTGTTGTAGGATTAATTGAGGCGTTTTTTGATTTTTTCTACCATCGCCGCAGTGGAAATACCATAGCGATCGTGCAGGGTTGGCAGGGCACCCGCATGCAAGAACTCGTCGGGCAACGCGATAACATCCAGTTCACAGTGCACGCCTTTGCGCATAAGCAGGGCGGCAACGGCTTCGCTTAACCCACCCACACAGGTGTGGTTTTCGGCGATGATGACCAACCGGCCGGGCTTAGAGGCTTCAGCAAGAATCGTCTTCTCATCCAACGGTTTTATCGTGGGAACGTGGAGTACCGCCGCGCTGACGTTGTCTTTACGTAGTTTTTCAGCCGTCTCCAGCGCGCGCATTGTCATCAGCCCTGAAGAGATAATCAGCACATCATTACCGTCCTCCAGAAGTTTTGCTTTACCCAGTTCAAACTTGTAGTCGTATTTGTCCAGTACAAGTGGAACTTTTCCGCGCAGTAAGCGCATGTAGACTGGGCCTTGATGTTCCGCGATTGCCGGAACGGCCTGTTCAAGCTCCAACGCATCGCACGGGTCAACGATCGTCATCCCCGGAATACCGCGCATGATTGCCAGATCTTCAGTCGCCTGATGGCTCGGGCCGTATCCGGTTGTCAATCCTGGTAGGGCAGCACAAATCTTCACATTCAGATTTTCTTCTGCAATGACTTGATGGATAAAGTCATAAGCACGACGCGTCGCAAAGACCGCATAGGTGGTCACAAATGGAATGAATCCTTCTTTTGCCATCCCGCCTGCCGCGCCCATTAGCAGCTGTTCTGCCATACCCATTTGAAAGAAGCGCTCTGGGAATGCGTTAGCAAAAATATGTAGATCGGTGTATTTGGACAAATCGGCCGTCATGCCAACAATTTCACGTCGTTCTGCAGCGAGTTTTGACAGTGCGACTCCGAAGGGGGCCGCTACCGTTTCCTGGCCTTCATCGGCAATGGAGGCAATCATGGCGGATGTCGTTAAACGAGGTTTGACCTGCGCTGTCTGGCTCATTACAACACTCCTTCAGGTTTGTTTTCATCAAGTACTGAGAGCGCTTTCTGCCATTCGTCAGCATCAACGCGAATGAAATGGTTTTTATCGCGCGTTTCCAGAAACGGTACGCCTTTGCCCATCAGTGTGTCGCAGAGGATCACCCGTGGTTTGTTTTCTGGATAACTCTTCGCATTATCAAATGCCTTAATCACGGCGGCGAGATCGTTTCCGTCAATACGCTGAACATACCAACCGAAGGAAGACCATTTGTCTTCTAGTGGTTCAAAGCCCAGTATTTTCCGGGAGTCGCCATCAGCCTGTTGTTTGTTGACGTCCACGATATTGATGAGATTGGACAGGCCATAGTGTGCCGCAGACATGGCGGCTTCCCAGGTTGAGCCTTCATCCAGTTCGCCATCGGACATAGAATTGATGACCAGCGCTGAATTTTGCTTCTGCTTAAGGCCCAGCGCCATGCCGACAGCAATGCTCAGACCTTGCCCCAACGAACCACCTGAAATCTCCATCCCCGGTGTATACGTAGCCATACCCGACATCGGTAAACGGCTATCATCAGAACCGTAAGTCTCCAGTTCTTCCCGAGGAATAATGCCCGCTTCAATCAGTGCTGCGTAATAAGCGATAGCGTAATGGCCGTGTGAAAGCAGAAAACGGTCGCGTTCTTCCCATTCTGGTTCTTCGGGGCGGTAATTCATGATATGGGCGAATGCGGTGGCGAGGACATCGGCATACCCCAATGCTTGTCCGATATAACCCTGGCCTTGCACTTCCCCCATCAAGAGGGCGTAACGGCGAATACGCCAGGCTGCAGCCGCTACTTTTTGAAAATCGGTTTGTGACATTTATCTGTCCTCACATTAATGGATTAGCATGCCGCCATTGACATCAAGCGTAATACCGGTGGAGTAAGAGGAAAGATCGCTTGCCAGGAATAATGCGGCCTGTGCAATATCAATCGCGTCGCCGAGTCGGTTAAGCGGAATCCCTGCCAGAATAGAGGTTTTCATTTCATCCGTTAATTTCCCGGCAGTAATATCCGTTTGAATCAGGCCCGGGGTGATGGCGTTCACGCGAATATTATCAGGCCCGAACTCACGAGCCATCGCTTTAGCCAGGCCAAGAACGCCTGCTTTTGCTGCGCTGTAGTGTGGACCGCCAAAAATGCCACCGCCGCGTTGTGCCGAGACGGAAGAAATACAAACGATGCTGCCTTTATTTTGTGCCCGCATAGCTGGGATTACGGCCTGTGACATCAATAACGTGCCACGCAGGCTAACATCTAAAACCGCATCATAATTGTCACGCTTAATATCGAGCGTCTTAATCGGCTGTGTAATGCCAGCGTTGTTGACTAAAATGTCTATACGTCCAAACTTAGCAATGATTTGTTCAATGGCTGCATGTACCTGCTGCTCATCAGACACGTTAGCTTTCAAACCTAAATGTTTGTCGCCAAGAGACGCCGCCGCTTTTTCACTTGCCGCTTCATCGAGATCAATAATGACAACATGGGCACCATTTTCTGCAAATAACTTTGCGGTAGCAAAGCCCAAACCACGTGGGGAGGCTGCCCCTGTAATAACAGCGACTTTATTCTTTAATAACATCATTTACTCCATTTTTGTTGAGATAATCAGAAGGTTATTTCGGTTCGTCGATCATTAATATAAAAACCAAACCCAGTGCGGCGCAAATTCCAAAATAAGAAAATACAGTATTAAAATTTCCTGTTGAGTCCAGGATAAATCCTGCGAGCATTGGAGAAACAAATCCCCCGAGATTGCCTCCAGTATTAATAATGGAGGCGGCGATAGGATAGATTTTAGTATCAGACACGGCCATTCCGTAGGCTGTAAATGCAGGCCACCCAATATTCAAAGAGAGACCAACAAAAAACAAACCCGTACATACCGCCAAAGTATTGCTTGGTATATTCAGCATGATGGCCATCATAATAACCGTGCTTATCGTGGTAAAAATCATGGTGGGTTTTCTGCGGCGACCTAATATTTTATCCGAAACGTATCCGCCAAAGATAGCTCCGATAAATCCGCCGATACAGGGCATGGCTGCGACAAACCCCATGCTCATAAAGTCGAACCCTTTTTCTTTCACAAGATAGAGCGGTATCCAGGTCAATAGTCCGTATAACACGCTGACCATCATGAAATATGCCAGGGAGTCTCCAATTATATTTTTTGAGGTTAAAAGCCCTTTTACTGTCGAAATAGGTTCCAGCGCTTTTACGCGGATTATTTTATCCAATGTTGTGAATTTTTTATCAGGGACAATATTGCTTTCCCGATGTGAGGCTTCCTGTTTATCTGAATTGATATAATCGAGCTCTGCCTCTGAGACAAAGCGACTCTCGGATGGTTTCGATTTCACCAACAAATACCAGGCGATTGCCGCAATGACGCCCGGAATGGCGAATGAGAAAAATACCCAGCGCCAGCCCCATGTGACCGCGATCCATACCGCTAATGGCGGAACCAGTATTGGTGCGAACATGGTTGCAGCAATATAGACGCCCGTTGCCGTTGCTTTTTCCTTTTTAGGGAACCAACTATTGATTGTCGACGCCAGCCCAACAGGACAGGGGCCTTCTGTAAGTCCGAGCCCCAGACGTATGAATTTGAGTCCGAGGATTGACGTTGCCGTTCCCATCAACCAGGTAAAGGCTGAGAACCCGAAAATGGATACAGATATGAGCCCGCGAGTTCCCCGTTTGGCGATAAAGAAACCCGCTGGGATCTGGCTAAGTGCATAACCCAGGAAAAACATACTGGCTATGGCACCGGCTTCGAAGTTACTAATATGAAATTCTTGGATAATAAAAGGAAGCACCGCCCCAATGTTTGTACGATCGGCATAATTTATTGTATAGACAATGAAAATCAATGCCAGTACCACAAAGCGGTAGTTGGTTTTCTTTATTTCTGAGTAGGGTACGCTTTGTTCTATACGAGACATTTTTTACCTCATGGTATGAACAACTATTTTTATTAGGACCACTAAGTGGGCTCACCGCTGACTATAACGATAGGATGGAAAAATGGAATTAAATAAAACTCATTTGTAGTTGAGAAAAATTTTTATCATGAATTGGATCATAAAAATGGCTCTGCTTAGCCGTAAAAAAACACATGGCAAGACTAAATTGTGATATCCATCACAAACCTATATCTAAAAAAACTCGCCATTTATAAAAAATAGGTACTATTGCTGCTTATTACTTCAAATAAAAACTAGTTGTCACCATGAAAAAAGAGAATAACGACAATCTTCCAATCCCCTCATTGAGGAATATTCAATCTTTCCTTCAGGTTGCCAATTGCAACAGTATAAATACTGCCGCAGAACAGCTTAACATCACGCCATCGGCCGTTAGTCATCAAATATCAACGCTTGAGCGGTTTATCGGGAAGAAATTATTTATTCGCAATGGCAGGGGCGTTAAGTTGACATTGACGGGTGAGAAATATTTGCGTGATGTATCTGGCGCGATAAGCGAAATAGGGCGGGCAACAGATCAAATAATTAATGAAGGCGGGAAGGAAATCCTTCGCGTTCACTCCTCGCCAACGTTTGGATTAACCTGGCTAATGAGGCGGTTAGGGTATTTTAGAGGTCAATATCCTGACATTACGCTAAATTTGACATGTTCTTATGAGAATCTTCAGTTTTCCCGTGACAATATCGACATTGATATCAGGCATGGCATAGCCGATTGGGATGCCTATAAAGTATTAACGATAAAGAAAGACACGATGATTGTTATGGCGTCTCCGGCATATTTAAAACAGCATCCCGTGATAAGTCCTGAAGATCTGTTGACCTATGAACTCATTAGCTCAACAAGTACGTTGATTAATTGGGATAAATGGTTTTCTTATCATAATTTATCCAAATCGCATATAAATCATAGCCTCAGTTTTGACCGTTCATTTATGAGTTTTGAAGCCGCAAAAATGGGATTGGGTTTTATTCTGGAAAGTAAAATGCTAGGCACAGATTTCCTTCGCGAAGGTTCCCTTGTTCCTGTCTTTTCTGAAGATTATGCCATTCCTGTTAATGCACATCACATCGTCATGCCACATGTTAATGAACGAACACCAAAGATAAAGGCTTTCACTGACTGGGTTCGCAAAGAACTCCAGACCAATGGGTTTTCTATCTGACTGACACCCTCACCATCAACCAAATGTTTTCTCACTCAGACAGTCAATAAATGCCCGGAGTTTGGGAGACAGATCGCGACTGGCGGGCCAGAGAATCCACATTGGGCTGCTATTCTGAGTGAAGTCATCAAGGATGGTCTGTAATCGGCCATCGCGCAGGTATTTCGCCACGCTGAAATCTGGCAGGCAGGCAATGCCTTGGGCCTGTCGGGCTAGATGGATGCGCATTTCTATGCTGTTACAGACTAGCGAGAGTGGAAGGTCGTAGGTATTTTCCTCTGCTGCTAGCGGGAGAGGCCATTGCTCAAGGCGGCCGGAGCTGGGAAAGCGGTAATGCAGACAGATATGCGCCCGCAGATCCATCGGGTGTTGCGGCAGTCCGTGTTCCTTAAAATATTCTGGCGCACCGACCAAAACGCGACGGAACGTGCCCAACTGACGGCGCTTGAGCCCTGAATCCGCCAGCGTTCCGGTGCGTATCGCGGCATCAAAACCATCACCAATGACATCCACTAAACGATCGGAGAAATCCAGATCCAGTTCTACCGCCGGGTAACGTCGCATAAAATCTGCGATGACAGGTTCGAACAGGCTGCTGTGTCTGGGCAGGCTGACACGCAGTTTACCGTGTGGCGTCTCGCTGGCCTGCGTCATTTCCAGTTCAGCGGCTTCGACCTCGCTCAGGATGCGGCGGCAGCGTTCAAGGAATTTTTCACCTTCGGCGGTCAATGCCAGCGTTCGCGTGCTGCGATGAAAGAGCCGCACGCCCAAGCGTGCTTCCAGCCGCGCAACCGCTTTGCCGACAGAGGAGGGGGAAACCCCCAATTCGCGCGCTACAGCGGAGAACCCAAGCCGTTCCGCCACGCGCACAAAAATGCCAATGCTGCCCAGTTTATCCATCATCACGCCGACCTATTTAAGACATTTTTGTCCGAAGTGTTGATAACCTTATCCTATTTTTCTCGATATGACTTTGACTTAAGCTGCCGCAAACGCTCGATTACCCCTGTTGGTGTCTTTGGGCATCACGTTATTGCAGACGAGAACGATGATTTCACTTTCTTTTCCCTCCGCCAGAATCTGGCTTCAACTGCTGGCTGCTTGCCTCACCGGCTTATTGATTCCGCTGTGCTTCACCGGTCCCTCGGTCGTGCTACCGGCGATCAGTCAGGAGTTGGGCGGCAGCCCTGCGCAACTTAGCTGGATTATGAACGCTTACATCCTCAGCTATGGCGGCGCGATGATGGTATCGGGCAGCCTGACCGACATCTACGGGCGCAGGCGCATTTGGCTGATCGGGCTGGCCTGGTTTTGTGTTTTTACCTTCGCGATTCCGTTTTCTCCCAGCGTACTGTGGATCGATCTGCTGCGCTTGCTACAGGGGCTGGGCGGGGCGGCGGCTTTTGCCGCGGCGATGTCATCGCTAGCTCCGCTTTTTGCTGGCCGAGCCCGAGCCCGTGCTTTCAGCTTACTGGGCACTACCTTTGGCCTCGGACTGGCTTTCGGCCCGCTGGTATCAGGATGGATGGTTGAGGCCAGCAGTTGGCAAGGTGTCTTCTATGCTACGGGCATTGTGGGTCTGCTCGGCTGGGGACTGGTCGCGATAAGCACTCGACAGGTAAGCGAAACGAACGCTGGCACGATGGACTGGCCGGGCATGATCAGCTTCACGCTGGCTTTGGGGCTCTTCACCTACGGCATGCTGCTGGTACCGGAACTGGGATGGCGCAATCCGATGGTTATCGCCATGTTGCTCGCGTCGGTTGCCGTGTTTGCTGGTTTTGTGGCTATCGAACGACGGGCAGCACAGCCGATGCTGGATTTGGGGTTCTTTCGCTCTCCCAGATTTATTGGTGTACAGGTGCTGGCCGCTTCACCCGCCTTCCTCTTCATCGTGCTGATTGTGATGCTGCCGGGGCGTTTCATCGGTATTGACGGCTACAGCGCATTGCAGGCGGGGCAGATGATGGTGTGGTTGGCAGCTCCGCTGCTTGTGGTGCCATTTTTGGCGGCGCTGTTGACGCGTTGGTTCACTCCCGGTTTGCTGTGCAGCGTCGGGCTGTTTTTTGTGGCGGGCGGACTGATTGGGTTAGCGCATGGGTTTGCTCAGGGTGGTGCGGCGTTACCGTTGCCGCTGTTGCTGATTGGTATCGGTATCGGCCTGCCGTGGGGGCTCATGGACGCGCTGGCCGTCAGCGTAGTGACGCCGGAACGGGTCGGTATGGCGACGGGGATTTTCAATACCGTGCGGGTATCCGCAGACGGTGTCGCTATCGCCATAATTAGCGCCTTGCTCGCCACGTTGATCCAAAATGGCATGGCGCTGGAGATAGGGGAATCGGTCTCACAGGCTGCGCTTCTGGAAGCGGCCAGCCGCACCGCATTAGGGGAGTTGCATAACGCCGTGTCGATCCTGCCCGGTTATGAGGCTCTGCTATTACAACGCTATGCGGAGTCGTTCATCACCGTCATGTACGTATTGGCAGGAATCGCCGCACTGACGGCCTGCGCGGTATTTGTCTTGCTGCGTGAACGACCAGCGGGTGCGAGTACTAGGTAGGATAGCTATCTGGTGCTCACCCCCCGTTGTTACTAACACACTATTTTACTCTAAGTGGAGCAAATTAGGTTGAACTAAGGTGCATCTAGCTTGACCTGTTTCAGAGAAAAGAATGATCTCAATTTTTCATTGAAACGGATATGTCTTGAGGATGTTAACGAAGCCTGAAATTTTATGCTCAGCAAGTCATATAAGATTGTCCGTTACTGAATGATTTTATACAGTGCAAAATAGAAGCTTCGCAGATACACTATCATTAAAGGTGATATCCGTTCTGCTGCGGTGTGAACGATCACTCTTTGGACGTCGAGTTTAAATATTAATGAAACCGTACAATGTATCCAATCTGAAATTAGATATCCTTTTCGGAAATTTCGGGTAATTTGAATTGGTGTGATAAGTATTATTAATATACATGGAGGGTTTATGAATTATAAAGAATTGAATGACAGTCCTTATTGGGTAGCACTTCAACAAAGGGATGATTTGAAGGAACATGGGAATTTAAATTCAGCACTTTACGCTTTGGAGTTAGACGGTGAACTAGATGATGTTAACTTAATAGCTCCAGATATTATCACTGAAGGAGGAGATGATGAAAATATTGATATATTATATGTTGATCGTGAAGGTAAAAGAATATATTTAATTCAATCTTTTCAGTCTCCATTGTTTCGTCCTCAAGGTGCTAAGCCGACTAAGGCTCAAGAAACATCTTATGCAGAGACTGCATTGTTCTCTGCTAGCATAGAGATGATACCAGCAAGAATTCGAGCGCAGGTAGCGGAAGCTAGAGATGCTTTAAAAGAAGGTGTAATTGAAAGGCTTAATATTTGGTTTGTACATAACTGCCCTGAAACAGATGAATGTGGTAGGCCATTAAAAGCTATAGGCCTTTCAGTCATTTCAAAATTAAAATCAGACTATCCAAATCAAAATATATTAGTTGATTCCAAGCAAATTGGTCTTGATACTTTAGATAAGCTTTATAATTCTCAATATAGCCCTATACTTATTTCAGATGTAATAAAAACAGGAGCGCTTCCTGGTTTCTTTGAAAAAAACAATGAGGACTGGAGATCTTTTTCAACTTCTGTTTCTGGTTCCTTCCTGAAGGACCTTCATGATAATTATGGTGAGGATAGGCTTTTCAGTGCAAATGTAAGATCTTACATGGGCAGTAACAAACGAGACCTTTCTATTAATGACAGGATAAAAGATACTGCGCAGAATGATTCTGGGAATTTCTTTGTTTATAATAATGGCGTAACAGCATTGGTTCATGATTTCTCTTTTTCTGAGGTTGATGGGCACTCTTCACTAGGAGTTCTTGAATCAATAACTGGGATTTCAATTGTAAATGGGGCTCAAACTACAGGTAGCATATCTCATGTTAAAGGGAAGATAAATAAAGATCTTAAGATAGGTGTTAGGTTTATTAAGGTTAATAATGAGGATAAAATCCAAGATATAACTTTGGCTAACAACTCTCAAAATAAAGTATTGCGCTCAGACTTTAGGTCTAGTGATCCAATCCAAACCAGATTAAGAAATGAGTTTGTTAAAAGTAAAGATGCCTTATATACAGGGGGGTTAAGAAAGTCTCTTTCCCCTAAACAAAAGCGAATTCTCTTACCTACAGATACTGTTGCTCAAATATTAATTGCATTTCACGATAACCCTACCAATGCTTACCATAATAAGAAAGATATATGGGATGAGGATGGTTTATATAAAAAAGCATTTGATGACTCAATTACTAAGGAACATATAGTTTTTGTTTTCACTTTAAATGAGGCAATTGCTAAGATTAAAAAAAATTATAGTGATTTATTTAGACATGGAAATTTGCCGGTTGTTGATCAAGCAAAGCAGTCCTTTCTAAGTCGCCCAGGTGTTTCTTTGCTAATCATCAACGCCATATCTAGTATGATGGAAATAATAGCAGGGAGAGCTATACCTAATAAATATAAACTTTCATTTAAAGATAGTGTTACAAGGTCAAAGGCAATTGATCTCTGGATGCCTGTAATTATTAGGCTGTTAACACGAGCCACTTTATTAGACCCAGCGACAGAAGCAAGGCTATCTAAAAGAAAAGTTGTTGTAGATATAATTTCTAGGTTCCAAAGTGATATGGATATGTATAGAGATGACTTCCCTCAGTTACTTCCTGATTTCGTTAAGAATTTAAATTACTAAATGAAGTATAATACACTATAAATACTGCCGCCAAGTTTAAATCCTCTTGGCGGCAGTACCGACGACTGCATGAGCGTTCTATTCTTCCGTAGGGGCTTAGCGACCTCATGGTATAAACACTAACCGTTTTCCATCCGAGTAAATCTATACCGGATACCGTGATGTGTATTCACTTTATATCCTGTGTGTGTGGGAACAATATTTCCGACTGAATGCTAATTTATTTTGGCTAGCTTTTCAGTGACGCGAACGCTATTGTTCAAGCTGCCCATTCGGTGTCGGGCTTGCTTATAAAGCAGAAGATTTAATGTACGATGAACTGCAAAGTGGCAAGCTCGTAATGGTATGGCAGGAATACTCTCATACGTTTTGTATTACCTATATCGTGAAGTGTCCACGGCATTACGGATAATCATTGAAATGCTGAGAATTTAACCTTGCTCTTGCTGGCTTTATTTTCCCCCTCATAACAAGGCGTTTATTAGTAAAGCTAATAGCCCCTTTAAGTATTCGTTAGCTAGTCAGCATAAACGAGGCCGTTACAATACCCTCTGGTATAGAAAAACGTTGTACGGGGATATCTCCGTGCTTGGTGCAATCTAAGGCGCTTATGAAAGTAAAAATCCACGCAATTGCGTGGATTTTATGGGTTTGTCAGTCTTCATGCGATTCATTGAGATCGCATGAGATAACAGAAGCGAATTAGACGTTGAACAGGAAGTTCATCACATCGCCATCTTTAACGATGTATTCCTTGCCTTCTGAACGCATTTTTCCGGCTTCTTTCGCGCCTTGTTCACCTTTGTAGGTGATGAAATCTTCAAAGGCGATAGTCTGGGCGCGGATGAAGCCTTTTTCGAAGTCGGTGTGAATCTTACCGGCGGCCTGTGGGGCGGTGGCGCCGACAGGGATGGTCCAGGCACGAACTTCTTTCACGCCAGCGGTGAAATAGGTTTGCAGGTCCAGCAGTTCATAGCCCGCACGGATTACGCGGTTCAAGCCCGGCTCTTCTAACCCTAACTCAGCCATGAATTCTTCACGGTCTGCATCATCCAGTTCGGCAATATCCGATTCAACGGCGGCGCAGACAGCCACAACGACAGAACCTTCAGCGGCCGCGATTTCGCGCACTTTATCGAGATATGGATTGTTTTCGAAGCCGTCTTCATTGACGTTAGCGATGTACATCGTTGGTTTCAGCGTCAGGAAGCTCAGGTAGCGGATCGCTGCTTTGTCTTCATCGCTTAGATCCAGCGAGCGCAGCATGCCAGCGTTTTCCAACTGCGGTAAACATTTCTCCAGCGCAGCCAGCTCAGCTTTAGCATCTTTATCGCCGCCTTTGGCTCTCTTCTGCACGCGATGAATGGCGCGTTCACAGGTGTCGAGGTCAGACAGTGCTAATTCAGTGTTGATGACTTCGATGTCATCAGCTGGATCAACTTTGTTGTTTACGTGGATGATGTTGTCGTTTTCGAAGCAGCGTACAACGTGGCCGATGGCTTCTGTTTCACGAATGTTGGTCAGGAACTGGTTACCTAAACCTTCACCTTTGGACGCGCCTTTTACCAGACCGGCGATATCAACAAATTCCATGGTGGTAGGGAGGATACGCTGTGGCTTAACGATTTCAGCCAGCTTGTCCAGACGTGGATCGGGCATCGGCACTACGCCGGTGTTCGGCTCGATGGTACAAAACGGGAAGTTGGCCGCTTCGATGCCGGCTTTGGTCAACGCATTGAACAGAGTGGATTTACCGACGTTAGGCAGCCCAACGATACCGCATTTGAATCCCATGTTTATATCACCTTAAATAACTTATTAATCAGGCAATTACTATCTTTTGCCTGTCAGAATGGAAATATTTCGGCCGATTATACACGGAATGGCGATTTATCTCGATCTGCCATCCGCATTCTGACCAGATTATGCCGCTTTGAAGGCATGCAAGCGGTTCATCGCTTTGATCATGTCTTCTTTCATCAGGATTTCTGTGCAGCGCACGGCTTCGTCAATGGCATCGTCGATCAGCGTCTGCTCGCTCGTCGGCGGTTTGCCCAGCACAAAACCGGTCACTTTGCTTTTATCGCCCGGATGGCCGATACCGATGCGTAAACGATGGAAGTTCGGGTTGTTACCCAATTTACTGATGATGTCTTTCAGACCGTTATGGCCGCCGTGTCCGCCGCCCAGCTTAAGTTTGGCAATTCCCGGTAATAAATCCAGTTCATCGTGTGCAACCAGAATTTCATCTGGCTGAATGCGGTAGAAGGTGGCCATTGCCGCGACGGCTTTGCCGCTCAGGTTCATGAACGTGGTGGGAACCATCAGGCGTACATCTTGCCCAGCCAGATTCAGGCGGGAAGTGTAACCATAAAACTTACTTTCTTCTTTCAGCGGCTGACGGTAAGCGTCCGCCAGACGATCGACAAACCAGGCGCCCGCATTATGGCGGGTGGCGGCGTATTCAGCGCCGGGATTCGCCAGGCCGACAATTAATTTAATGCTGCTCACGGTATATTCCAGATTACGTGCTTAAACTGACGCAGGGTCGCGTGATAAACGAAAGCGCTAGTTTACACACCGCGTAGTCGATAGCAAAATCTCCATGTCGGAATGTAAAAGTATTGTTATTTGTTTAGTGATGTGATTATTCGGATTTTTGTCTATTTATTTGTTTAAACGTAAAAAAATATTAATCATTCCCCTTATCTGTGATCCCTCCCGCAATCATCTAAGTACATTATTGTCTATAATTACATCAATAATAAGACAGTAAACAGTAATGGCACTCCGATTCATCCACAGAATTAATCTGGAGGTGGCAGATGAAACGCAAGAACATAACAGTACTAGGTAATGTATTGATGGGTATCGGGATGATCATGATGATTGGCGGCATCGGTTTTTCTATCGCCAGCCAGTTCCCGAAACTGAATGTTCCTGAATATATGACTTACATTGATCTGGTCAGTATTTTTTCTGGTGCAATATTTTGGTTGGCGGGGGCGCGTATTAGCGGGCGTGAAGAAGTCGCGGATCGTTACTGGTGGGTTAAACACTTTGATAAGCGTTGCCGTCGCCAGCGTCATCCATAACCGTCAATGACGTCATTGTGGCGTTAATGAAAATGAAATAATAGAGCCGCTGTAGCCTCGCTATGGCGGTTTTTTGTTTTATAGAAATAAGAAAGCCACCTTGTTACAGGTGGCTCCTTCATTATCGTTTTTGATCGATTATCCGATCAGCAGCGATTAATGTTCAAACATCGCAGAAATGGATTCTTCGTTGCTGATACGACGAATCGCTTCGGCCAACATCCCGGACAGCGTTAGCGTACGAACATTCGGCAGTGAACGAATGTTTTCCGCCAGCGGAATGGTATCGCAGACAATCACTTCATCAATTACAGAGTTCTTGATGTTCTCGT
Organism: Pectobacterium sp. S5; assembly: GCF_051707265.1. Lineage (NCBI taxonomy): Bacteria > Pseudomonadati > Pseudomonadota > Gammaproteobacteria > Enterobacterales > Pectobacteriaceae > Pectobacterium > Pectobacterium sp. S5. The sequence continues at coordinate 42,046 of NZ_JAULSZ010000002.1, read as the reverse complement.
AAGCATTGCCTGAGAAAATCGGGTGTGTGGCATAAGCGAATACACGTTTAGCCCCACGTTCCTTCAGCGCTTCCGCCGCTTTGCACAGCGTGCCGCCAGTGTCGATCATATCGTCAACTAGCACACAGTCACGGCCAGCGACGTCACCGATGATGTGCATCACCTGAGAAACGTTGGCACGTGGACGGCGCTTGTCGATGATCGCCATGTCGGTATCGTTCAGCAGTTTAGCGATTGCGCGAGCACGCACAACGCCACCGATATCAGGAGAAACCACGATCGGGTTTTCCAGATTCTGTTGCAACATGTCTTCCAGCAGGATCGGGCTACCGAATACGTTATCTACCGGCACATCGAAGAAACCCTGAATCTGCTCAGCGTGCAGATCCACAGTCAGAACACGGTCAACACCCACGCTGGACAGGAAGTCAGCAACGACTTTCGCGGTGATTGGCACACGTGCGGAACGCACGCGACGATCCTGACGGGCATAGCCGAAGTAGGGGATAACGGCGGTAATACGTCCCGCGGAAGCGCGACGCAGAGCATCGACCATCACAACCAATTCCATCAGGTTGTCATTGGTGGGTGCACAGGTGGACTGGATGATGAAAATATCACCACCGCGTACATTTTCATTGATTTGCACGCTGACTTCGCCATCGCTAAAACGACCGACAGCGGCGTCGCCAAGGCTAGTGTACAAACGGTTGGCAATACGTTGTGCTAGTTCCGGGATGGCGTTACCAGCAAAAAGCTTCATATCAGGCACGAGAAGAACCTCAGGCTTGCGTCCAGAGAAATATTGCACCTGCCAAGCAAGGAAAAACAACAGGTACAACATGCATACGGGTGTATGAATTAAGTTTGCTACAGACTGGCCGCATGGCAGCCGGTGTGTGGCAAAACCTAACGTTGCCCAGAAAGCGTACGGTGCAGCGGAGAGATATTAACACCTTTCGCGACGAAACCGTTTAACCATTCCGGGGCCTGGTCAAGCACCTGACGGGCTGCGAACTCGGTGTCAAACTCTGCAAACACACAAGCCCCCGTTCCAGTCAGGCGCGCCGGGGCATATTCTAGCAGCCATGAAAGTAGCTGTTCAACCTCACGAAAACGTTTTCTTGCGATAGCTTCACAATCATTGACGAAGGTCTGGTTTAATAAAGTTTCTAAATCACGAATTGGCGAATTCCGCGTCAACTCAGGATCGCTGAAAATCAACGGCGTGGCAATACTCACGCCAGGGTGAGCAACCAGATACCATTTCTCTGGCGGATTTGCGGGGGTTAACCGCTCGCCAATGCCTTCGGCAAAGGCAGAATGCCCACGAACAAAGACGGGAACATCTGCACCCAATTGCAGCCCCAGTTCGGCCAACGTATCCACGTTCAGCCCACTTTGCCACAAATGGTTGAGGGCAACCAAAACGGTCGCTGCATTGGATGAACCGCCGCCCAGCCCGCCGCCCATCGGCAGACATTTCTCAATACTGATGTCTGCGCCGAACTGGGCAGGGCGAATATTGTCGCGTTCGCAGTGCTGCTGTAATAAGCGAGCGGCACGGACGATCAGGTTTTGCTCGTTCTCTACACCGTCGACAGGGGTAAGCAGGTTAATCTGGTCGTCATCACGCGGCCGAATCGTCAGGGTGTCACCGTAATCCAGAAACTGGAATAACGTTTGCAGCAGGTGATACCCGTCCTCTCTCTGGCCGGTAATATAAAGAAACAGGTTCAGTTTGGCGGGGGCAGGCCATGTCTCGATAACCGTCGGTTGCATCGCTTATTTAACCATCCAGTTATTCATCTTCAGCTTAATACGCTGTTCGCCCTGAACCAGTTCCAGACTGGTTGGCAGCGGAGGTGTTAACTCAGTGTTGTAACTCTGATAGCTGACATTCCAGTTTTGGTTGCCCTGATGATAGGTGATGGTTTTCAGCAGATAGCGTTCATCCAGCGTGAATTCGGTAGCGTCGCCTGGAATGCCGAGAATCCACTGGCGCAGATTGTTCAGCGGGATCGCCATGCCGGTCAGTTGCTGAATCATGTATTCGGCATCTTTACCTACGTAACGCTTGCCCTGATTGTCGGTGATTTGCACGCCGTCAGGCTGGGCACGCAGTTCTAATTCGGTGCTGCCGAGCGGGTTAGTCAGCAGCAATCGATAACGCTGCGGCGGTGTGTCCTGCCAGAAGAAATTGGCTGATACTCTTTTACTATCGGAGATATAGGCAAAAGCGCCGCGCGTCTGATATTGGCTGAGCTGCTGGACCTTTTGCTGATGCTGTTGCCACTCTGGCGAGGTAGGGCTTGTACCCGTTTGGGTCGGTTGATTAATACTACAGGCGGCAAGCAATACGCTGGCTAAAGGCAGTAAACGCAGGCATCGGACGGTTTTGGTTGGCATGTCGGTCGTATCCTGTAATGAACGAAGTCCGTGAAATACGTCACGCTAACGGGCTTACCGCTCAGCGTCAATGATTGTTATTCGTTAATGGCGTTTATTGTTTTTTGTCAAAAAGTGACTACCTCAGACGAGGTGTATCGCGTGCTGTCGCTTTTCTTGCACTCCCGCATCAAGTAGAATGCGGTTCAGACGAAATCCATACTAAGACCGGTATTACTCAGAAACAGCCTAATGACCCTGCTTGCGCTTGGTATTAATCACAAAACCGCACCGGTTTCTCTGCGTGAACGTGTTGTGTTCTCACCAGATAAACTCGGCGTGGCCCTCGACAGTCTGCTACAGCAACCGCTGGTGCAGGGCGGCGTTGTGCTGTCTACCTGCAATCGCACGGAACTCTACCTTAGCGTTGACGAACAGGAAAACCAGCGTGAGCAGCTGATTCGCTGGCTGTGTGAATATCATCAATTGCGCCCGGAAGAAGTCAACGGCAGCCTGTACTGGCATCAGGATAACGCCGCCGTTAGCCATTTGATGCGTGTTGCCAGCGGTCTGGATTCTCTGGTGTTAGGCGAACCGCAGATTTTGGGGCAGGTGAAGAAGGCGTTTGCCGAATCACAGCGTGGTCATTCCCTGTCCAGCGAACTGGAGCGGCTGTTTCAGAAATCCTTTACCGTTGCCAAGCGGGTTCGTACGGAAACGGATATCGGTGCCAGCGCAGTGTCGGTGGCATTTGCCGCCTGTACGCTGGCGCGGCAGATCTTTGAATCACTGTCGGATGTCACGGTGCTGCTGGTCGGTGCTGGAGAAACCATTGAGCTGGTCGCTCGCTATCTTCGCGAGCACAAAGTGCAGAAAATGGTGATCGCGAACCGCACCCGTGAACGCGCGCAGGCGCTGGCAACGGAAGTGGGCGCAGAAGTCATCACGCTGGCTGAGCTGGATGAACAACTCGTTCAGGCTGATATCGTGATCAGTTCAACGGCAAGTACGCTGCCGATTATCGGAAAAGGGATGATGGAACGGACGCTGAAGGCGAGACGGAATCAGCCAATGCTGATGGTGGATATTGCGGTGCCGCGTGATATTGAGCCGGAAGTCGGCAAATTGCCGAACGTTTATCTCTACAGCGTGGACGATCTGCACGCGATCATTCAGCATAATCTCGCGCAGCGCAAAGCGGCGGCGGTACAGGCTGAATCTATCGTGCAGCAGGAAAGCTCCGACTTCATGGCGTGGCTGCGTGCGCAGTCCGCGGTGGAGACCATTCGCGATTATCGCGCTCAGGCCGATGAGCTGCGTGCGGAAATGACGGCCAAGGCGCTGGCTGCCATCCAACAAGGCAATGACGTTGAAGCGGTGATTCAGGAACTGACACACCGTTTAACCAACCGTCTGATTCACGCGCCGACCAAATCCCTTCAGCAAGCCGCTCGTGACGGCGACCAACACCGATTACAAATTTTACGTGACAGCCTTGGGCTGGACTAGCATTCATCTCTATTACAGGATTTAACCGCCCGCATGAAGCCTTCTATTGTTGCTAAACTGGAAGCGTTACAAGAACGCCATGAAGAAGTCCAGGCGTTACTCGGTGAGCCCAGCGTCATCGCTGATATGGATCGCTTTCGCGCGTTGTCGCGAGAATATGCGCAGCTCACTGATATTACTCGCTGTTTCCAGCAATGGCAGCAGGCGCAAGAGGATCAGCAAACCGCAGAAATGATGCTGGACGATCCTGAAATGCGCGATATGGCGCAGGAAGAGTTGAAAGAAAGCAAAGCGACGATTGAAGCACTGGAGCAGCAGCTTCAGGTGCTGTTGTTGCCGAAAGATCCCGACGATGAGCGCGGCTGTTTTCTGGAAGTACGCGCCGGAACGGGCGGCGACGAAGCAGCGATCTTTGCCGGTGACTTGTTCCGTATGTACAGCCGTTATGCCGAATCACGCCGCTGGCGCGTTGAGGTTGTGAGCGCCAGCGATGGCGAACATGGCGGCTATAAAGAAGTTATCGCCAAAATCTCCGGTGATGGTGTGTACGGCCAGCTCAAGTTTGAATCCGGCGGCCATCGCGTTCAGCGCGTTCCCGCGACGGAATCTCAAGGGCGCATTCATACCTCGGCCTGTACGGTCGCCGTGATGGCGGAAGTGCCAGAAGCGGAGATGCCGGACATCAATCCGGCGGATTTACGCATCGATACCTTCCGCTCTTCTGGCGCGGGCGGTCAGCACGTCAACACCACCGATTCCGCCATCCGTATTACCCACTTGCCAACCGGTATTGTCGTGGAGTGTCAGGACGAACGTTCACAGCACAAAAACAAAGCCAAAGCGTTGTCGGTGTTGGGGGCGCGTATTCGTGCCGCAGAAGTGCAGAAACGTCAGTTGGAAGAAGCGTCAACCCGCCGTAACCTGCTCGGCAGCGGCGATCGCTCTGACCGTATTCGTACTTACAATTTCCCGCAGGGAAGGGTGACCGATCACCGCATTAACCTGACGCTTTACCGGCTGGATGAAGTCATGGAAGGGAAACTGGACACGCTGATTCAACCGGTCGTGCAGGAATACCAGGCCGATCAGCTTGCTGCGTTGTCCGAGCAGGAATAATGACGTATCAGGATTGGTTAATCTCGGCTACGGCGCAGCTCGCGGCGGGAGAAAGCCCGAAGCGAGATGCGGAGATTTTGCTGGGCTTTGTGACTGGCAAATCCCGCACGTTCCTGCTGGCGTTTGGTGAAACTGAGCTGAACGCGGCTGAACAGCAGCAGTTAACTGAACTACTGGCGCGCCGTGAACAGGGAGAACCCATCGCCTATTTGATTGGCGTGCGCGAGTTCTGGTCACTGCCGCTGGCCGTTTCACCCGCCACGCTGATTCCTCGTCCCGATACCGAATGTCTGGTCGAACAAGCCTTGCTGCGCCTGCCTCAAACGCCGTGTGCCGTGCTGGATTTGGGTACGGGAACCGGCGCGATCGCGCTGGCGCTGGCCAGTGAACGGCGTGATTGCCGGGTGACTGGCGTTGATGTTCAACCCGATGCCGTGGCGTTAGCGACAAAAAACGCCCAGCAATTGGGGCTCGATAACGCCTGTTTCTTGTCCGGAAGCTGGTATTCACCGCTTGATCACACGCGCTTTGCGCTTATCGCCAGTAACCCACCGTATATTGATGCGGATGATGTGCATCTGTCGCAGGGAGATGTACGTTTTGAACCTGCCAGCGCGCTGATTGCCGCCGATAACGGACTGGCGGATCTACGTATCATTATTGAATCCGCTCCGCAGCATTTAGATGCCGGTGGCTGGCTGCTGCTAGAACATGGCTGGCAGCAGGCTGACGCGGTGCGTCAGCTATTGCAGGCCCGAGGATTTACACAAATAGAAACTTGTCAGGACTATGGGGGCAATGACCGCGTGTCGTTAGGACGCTGGTTGGATACCCCAATTTATTAGGAGCAATGGACGTGATAACTCTTTACCCAGCCACGATATATCTGCATCTGGCAACGGTTGGTATCAGTATTTCCCTGTTTGTGATTCGTTTTTTTTGGCTGTGCCGGCAATCCGCTATGCTGCAACAGCGCTGGGTGAAAATCCTGCCGCATATTAACGACACCTTGTTATTAATCAGCGGTATTGGTTTAATCGTTCTCAGCCATACGTATCCGTTTACTCCCGAGCAAAGCTGGCTGACGGAAAAACTGTTTGGCGTTATCATTTATATCCTTCTTGGCGCTATCGCCTTGGGGAAACGCCCCCGTAGTCAGAACGTTCGCTGGCTGGCGTTTGTATCTGCTTTAATATGCTTTGGTGTGGTCGTGCTGTTGGCACTGACGCAGTCACCGTTGCTGATGGAATAATTATGAGTGCTATTGCTGATTTTGAATTCAACCAGTCACTGCTAAGTGATGGTGTCGTGTTGGTTTCACAGGCGATTCGCCGCGACTTTCCCGCTCAGGATGTGCGGCAAAATCTGCAACAGCTGGTTGAGAGCGCCCGAGCCGCTATTCCTGACGGCCTTGAGCAAGATCTTCAGCTTGAAAAACTGATTGAGCTGTTTTATCACACCTGGGGATTCGGTGGTGCGGGCGGCGTTTATCGCCTGTCTGATGCGCTGTGGCTGGATCAGGTGCTTGAATCTCGTCAGGGCCTGCCTGTGTCGCTGGGTATCATCTTTTTGCATATCGCCAATGAACTGGGTCTGCCGCTGATGCCGGTGATTTTCCCAACACAGTTGATTCTGCGTGCCGACTGGCTTGATGAAGAGATGTGGCTGATCAATCCGCTAAATGGCGATACGCTGAGCGAGCATGTGTTGGAAGTGTGGCTGAAAGGTAATATTGGCCCGTCAACTCGTCTGCTGGATGAAGATCTGGATGAAGCCGAGAATGTCCTGATCGTGCGTAAAATGCTCGACACGCTGAAAGTCGCCCTGATGGAAGAAAAACAGATGGAGCTGGCGTTGAGAGCCAGCGAAGCGGTGCTGCAGTTTGACCCGGACGACCCCTATGAAATCCGCGATCGCGGGCTGATTTATGCTCAACTGGATTGTGACCACATTGCGCTGTCCGATCTCAACTATTTCGTTGAACAGTGTCCGGAAGATCCAGTGAGTGAAATGATAAAAGTGCAGATTCACTCGATAGAGCAGAAACAGATTGTCTTGCATTAAAAAAACAGTCTTACATTAAGAAACCGTTTTGCAGTAATGCTACGTTAATTTATTTCCCGACATGAAGGTAAAAGTATGACGAATAAAGTGGTCAAGATAGGGGATATCCCCGTCGCCAACGATCTGCCTTTTGTGCTGTTTGGCGGCATGAATGTTCTTGAATCACGCGATCTGGCGATGCGCATTTGTGAGCATTACGTCACGGTCACGCAGAAGTTGGGCATTCCTTACGTGTTCAAGGCGTCATTCGATAAGGCTAACCGCTCCTCGATTCACTCTTACCGTGGTCCGGGTCTGGAAGAAGGGATGAAAATCTTCCAGGAACTGAAACAGACCTTTGGCGTAAAAATTATCACTGACGTACATGAATCGCACCAGGCCCAGCCCGTCGCCGATGTAGTTGATGTGATCCAGCTTCCTGCATTTTTGGCGCGCCAAACCGATCTGGTGGAAGCGATGGCGAAAACCGGTGCGGTAATCAACGTGAAAAAACCGCAGTTCGTCAGCCCGGGGCAAATGGGTAACATCGTCGATAAATTTATCGAAGGTGGCAACGATCAGGTGATTCTGTGCGATCGCGGCAGCAACTTCGGTTACGACAATCTGGTTGTCGATATGCTGGGTTTCAATGTCATGAAGCACGCTTCCAACGGTGCGCCGGTGATTTTTGACGTGACGCATGCGCTGCAGTGCCGCGACCCGTTTGGTGCGGCGTCTGGTGGCCGTCGTGGACAGGTCACTGAATTGGCGCGTGCCGGTATGGCCGTCGGTCTGGCGGGGCTATTCATTGAAGCTCACCCAGATCCTGCGAATGCGAAGTGTGATGGTCCATCTGCGCTGCCGCTGGATAAGCTGGAACCGTTCCTGCAACAGATCAAAGCGATTGACGATCTGGTGAAAAACTTCCCAGAGCTGGATACCAGCAAGTAATCTTACTCACGGTAGATTGATTGTTGACATAAAAAAACGTAGGGAACGTTTTTCAACGTCGCTTGCGACGGCCCGCAGGGTAGCGGGCAGGACGCTCGCCATAAAAAAACCCGCGATATCGCGGGTTTTTTGTTTATACCGTTCGTCGTTTTCTACGACACAGCACGATGGCTGTTATTTATAGAGATCCGCGCTGATGGTCATGTTGTTGCCTTTGCCTTCCCACTGTCTGGTGATGTGGTAGTACTTAGCACCTTTCTCACCTGCACGTTTAGCAACAGCCTCGGATATTTGTGTAATATTGGTGTAGTTACCACGGAACTGAATGGAGTCGAAAGGCACCATCTGTGCCGCTGTGGCCTTGTTCAGTTCCTGGATTTGTGTGCCATCAGATAGCGTTACCGTGTAACGTCCACCTTTCGAGGATTGCGTTTCAAAGAAGTTGCCCACGCTACGGCTGGGGCTATCAGAGTAAGCAACGCCTGGGATTTCTACTTTCGCTGCCTCTGCACCACCGGCAGCCAATGCAGCGCGACCCGCGTCAGAATCAGCAGGGATCGCATCAGGTCTCTGAAGCTGACGTTTTGGCGCATCCGCTTTATAGATAAAGGCGGTAGCCCTTTGATTAGCACTATTCGAGTTCACATCAACCTGGCGAACGATGTAGAACGAATCGGCATTTTTCTCTTTTGCTGCTTTTGCAATGGCGTCGATCAGATCAGGCTGAGTGCTGAATAAACCGCTCACCGTGACGGTGTCATAAGGCTCCAGCAAATAGGCAGCATCTTTCGGTAGCTCTTTAACACCGTAGACGGTGCGATATTGCACGTTCTGTTTCGCTTTAGGGGCATCTTTATGGTACAGGTCGACAGTCACATTCCAGTAGTCGCCTGAATTCGTATCCGTCATAGACTGCACATAAAACGACTCTGCACCCAACTTATCAGCGCGTGTTGAGGATGCCGCGACCGCTTCATTGATCGCGTTAAAACGCCCCTTAAATGTAATTCGCTCAAAGGGTTGCAGGGATTTTGCTTGCTCAGGCGTAAGTTCCTGCGCAGCCTGCGCTGAAAATGCCGAGAGTGATAACAACAATGTGGATGCAATAACAGTAGTCTTCAGCTTCATAAAAAATCCTTTCGCCTTCCTGCCACTCGAATTATTTAAGGTATAGCAATCAACCTGTAACGGAATAGGGCTGATTATCGCACGGAATAAATTCTTGTGCTTTAGCATTTTCAGCGGGCTGAAAAGCCATGATGCTTCGGCTCGCAACAAGAAAAGTGCTAATAATAACGGTTAATGATTGTTTTGACATCATAAGGGATATTTATGCAATTTATCGCATTAACAACCTTGTAACACATCGTTTTTGTGAAACAGCCCAGAAAAATACTTCTGTAATAATGCTACAAAAGGCAGAGAAGACCATGATTTTCGACCAAGAAAGGCTGGCAGAACCTGTGATAACTCGGCTTTTCTGTGAAATTCATTTTATTTATGGATCATCGATCACATTTTCAGTACGTTATAAATGAGTTCGCCTACAGTGAGACGCCTCAAAAAACGTGTGGTAAGAAGATGATAAGACCCTCTTCCTACCACGTGAATGTGGGGATACAGGGTGCAGTAGGTCTCGGCGAATTCGTATAACAGAATAGGGTGAGAATAATAACCTTCGTTAAAAATAAGCGAAAAGGGTATCAGCATGCGTATTGGTGTACCAAGAGAGCGGTTGGCCAATGAAGCCCGTGTAGCAGCGACGCCGAAAACGGTTGAACAGCTGCTGAAACTGGGTTTTACGGTCTCGATAGAACGTGAAGCGGGAAAACTGGCAAGTTTTGACGATGCGGCATACGAAGAAGTCGGTGCGTCGATTGTTGACAGTTCGGAAGTCTGGCAAGCCGATATCGTCCTGAAGGTGAATGCGCCGCAGGATGATGAAATCGAACTGACCCGAGCGGGCAGTACGGTTGTCAGCTTTATCTGGCCAGCGCAGAACCCAGAACTGCTGGCGAAGCTGGCTGCCCGTCAGGTGACGGTGATGGCGATGGATTCCGTGCCGCGTATTTCGCGCGCGCAGTCACTGGATGCGCTCAGCTCGATGGCTAACATCGCGGGCTACCGTGCCATCGTTGAAGCTGCTCACGAATTTGGCCGCTTCTTTACCGGACAGATTACCGCCGCAGGTAAGGTTCCGCCTGCTAAGGTCATGATTATCGGTGCTGGCGTGGCTGGTTTGGCTGCGATCGGTGCCGCAGGTAGCTTAGGGGCTATCGTTCGTGCTTTTGATACCCGCCCTGAAGTAAAAGAGCAGGTTAAGAGCATGGGGGCTGAGTTCCTCGAACTCGACTTTGAAGAAGAAGCTGGCAGCGGCGACGGCTATGCCAAAGTCATGTCCGAAGCCTTTATCAAAGCGGAAATGGAACTGTTTGCCGCTCAGGCAAAAGACGTCGACATCATCGTCACTACCGCACTGATCCCTGGAAAGCCAGCACCACGCCTGATCACCAAAGAAATGGTGCTGAGCATGAAGCCTGGCAGCGTGATTGTCGATTTAGCGGCGCAAACAGGCGGGAACTGCGAACTGACCGTAGCCGATCGCGTCACCGTGACGGAAAACGGCGTCAAAATTATCGGTTACACCGATTTGCCTAGCCGTCTGCCGACGCAATCTTCACAGCTTTACGGCACGAACCTGGTTAACCTGCTGAAATTACTCTGCAAAGAGAAAAATGGCGAAATCGACGTCGATTTTGACGATACCGTGATTCGCGGCGTGACCGTCATTAAAGACGGTGAAATCACCTGGCCAGCACCGCCGATTCAGGTTTCCGCACAGCCACAGCAGGCAAAACCCGCCGCTGCGGTAGTGAAGGAAGCAGCTAAACCGACGTCGCCGTGGAAGAAATATGCCTTCCTCGTAATCGCTATCCTGCTGTTTGGCTGGCTGGCCGATGTTGCGCCTAAAGAGTTCTTGTCTCACTTTACCGTTTTTGCACTGTCCTGCGTGGTGGGCTATTACGTGGTCTGGAATGTCAGCCACGCATTGCACACGCCATTGATGTCAGTCACTAACGCAATATCAGGCATTATCGTTGTCGGAGCATTGTTGCAGATCGGCCACGGTGGATGGGTGTCGTTCTTCTCATTCATTGCCGTATTGATCGCCAGCATCAATATTTTCGGTGGTTTCACCGTGACTCAGCGCATGCTGAAAATGTTCCGTAAAAACTAAGGGGTAACACATGTCTGGTGGATTAGTAACTGCTGCATACATTGTTGCCGCAATTCTCTTTATTTTCAGTTTGGCTGGGTTGTCCAAGCACGAAACGTCGCAACAAGGGAACATCTTTGGTATCAGCGGTATGGCGCTTGCGCTGATCGCGACGATTCTGGGGCCGGATTCTGGCAACGTGGGTTGGATCATTGTCGCGATGGCGATCGGTGGGTCAATCGGTATTTATCTGGCGCGTAAGGTTGAAATGACCGAAATGCCAGAACTGGTTGCGGTTCTTCACAGCTTTGTGGGCTTGGCTGCGGTACTGGTTGGCTTTAACAGCTTCCTCGATCACGGTGAAATCACCGATCCGGTGATGGTCAATATCCATTTGACGGAAGTCTTTCTGGGTATCTTCATCGGTGCTGTGACTTTCACTGGCTCGGTGATCGCGTTCGGTAAACTGCGTGGTAATATCTCCTCCAAGCCACTGATGCTGCCTCATCGCCATAAAATGAATCTGGCGGCGCTGGTTGTGTCCTTCCTGCTGCTGCTGTTTTTCGTCAATACAGGCAGCGTGGCGTTGCAGGTACTGGTGCTGATCCTGATGACGGCTATTGCACTGGTATTTGGCTGGCATCTGGTTGCATCGATTGGCGGCGCGGACATGCCTGTCGTCGTTTCTATGCTGAACTCCTACTCCGGTTGGGCAGCAGCAGCAGCGGGCTTCATGCTGAGCAATGACCTGCTGATCGTGACCGGTGCCCTGGTGGGTTCTTCTGGTGCGATTCTGTCTTACATCATGTGTAAAGCGATGAACCGTTCCTTTATCAGCGTGATTGCCGGTGGTTTTGGTACGGATGGCGTTTCCTCTAGTGAAAGCGAAGAGGTGGGTGAATACCGTGAGGCTTCAGCGGAAGATGTGGCTGATTTGCTCAAGAATTCGACCTCAGTCATCATCACGCCAGGATACGGTATGGCCGTCGCACAAGCGCAGTACCCTGTGCATGACATCACCGCCAAACTGCGTGCGCGTGGTATCAAGGTTCGCTTTGGTATTCACCCGGTTGCAGGGCGTCTGCCTGGTCATATGAACGTGCTGTTGGCTGAAGCAAAAGTGCCTTACGACATCGTGTTGGAAATGGATGAAATTAACGACGATTTCACCGATACCGATACCGTACTGGTCATTGGCGCGAATGACACCGTTAACCCAGCGGCGCAAGAAGATCCACACAGCCCAATCGCTGGCATGCCAGTGCTGGAAGTGTGGAAAGCGCAGAATGTTATCGTGTTCAAGCGTTCTATGAATACCGGTTACGCTGGCGTACAGAACCCGCTGTTCTTTAAAGAGAACACACAGATGCTGTTTGGCGATGCCAAAGATAGCGTTGAGGCGATTCTGAAAGCGCTGTAAGCGTGGCAGGAAGTTGAAAACGAAAGGGGCGAAATCGCCCCTTTTTTACATCTCAACTATAGCGATACGTGGCATCGCCAAAAATAATGCCAGCGCTGAGGCTGGCATTATTTGGTGCTGAGCGTGATGACACCAGCAATCAGCTGTTGTCGCCTTCTTCGAGCGTAATCGGCGACACGAAATCATCGGGTTTGATCGCAAGTAAATCGCACTTCAAGTGGTCGATAACATGCTCGACGGTGTTGCCGATAAAGGCCGCGGAAAGGCCGGTTCTACCCAGTGAGCCTAACACCACGACACCCGCCTGCAAATGCTCCGCCAGATCGGGAATCACTTCTTCCGGCAACCCTTTTTCTACGTGCGTCACGCGTTCATCCAGGCCGAATTTCTGCCGTAGCGATTTCATCGCGATAAGGTGCTGCCCTCGAATCGCATCGTTGTAGACGCTGGGATCGAAATCAGGCAGTTCAATGGCGATATTGATGGGGGTAACAGGGTAGGCACCGACCAGATGAACCTCGGTCTGGTCAACCTGCTGTGCCAGCTCCAGCGTTTCCGATACCAGTTTGATATTGAGCGGATCGTGATAAGGGTCTTCGCTAGCCAGATTGACGGCAACCAGCGCACGGCCTTCGACTGGCCAGGGCTGATCTTTCACCATCCACACAGGGCAAGGGCATTTGCGCAGTAGCTGCCAGTCGGTTGGTGTAAAGATAACCGCTTCCAGCCGATCGTGCTGATGTGCCATTTTCAACAACAGGTCATGTTGTCCGGCAATGACTTCCCGAATAATGGCTTCAAAGGGTTTATTGTGCCACACCACTTTGATTTCTATCGACACGCCAGCGTCAAGGTAGTATTTGCACTGTTCCGCAATCCACTCGGTCCGCTGTTGAATAACACCCTGACGCATTTCCACCCGTTCATCGGGGGAAAGCAGGGTTGTCATTTCATAAGAGAAATCATAAATCGGCAGAAATGCCTTGATACGGCCGCCAAGTCGCTGAACCAGATAAACCGCCCGACGCAGCGCTGGTTGGTCATCCTGATTTGGGTCAATAGCTACCAGTAAGTTCTGATACTTTGCCATAGCTCCTCCAAACAGCTGTTACTCCACAGCCTGTCATTCAAGAGTACCGCAATGGGATCGTTTTGGACAACAGAGATAAGCCGCAGAATAACAAAATAGGAAATATCACGGATGGGGCGGAAAGGAGGGGATAAAATTGACGTTGCCACAGTAAAAAAAGCGGCAACGTCAAATGGTTAGGCTGGAAAGATTATTTGCGTGAGGAACCGGCTAATTCGGAAAGCGCATCAATATTCTCGATCGTGATGTATTTTCCTTTTACCGCCAGCGTACCGCTTTTCTGGAAACGCCCCAGCAGACGGCTGATGGTTTCAACGGTCAGTCCCAGATAGTTGCCGATATCACCACGCGTCATGGTCAGACGGAACTCACGCGGCGAGAAACCACGCTGAGCGAAACGGCGGGAAAGATTGTAGACAAAGGCCGCCAGACGCTCTTCAGCATTCTTTTTCGACAGCAGCAGAATCATGTCCTGATCGCCACGGATTTCGCCGCTCATCAGACGCATCATCTGCTGGCGCAGGTTAGGCATTTTCCCAGAGAGATCGTCCAGCGTCTCGAAAGGAATCTCGCAGACCATTGAGGTTTCCAGCGCCTGAGCGAAGCTCGGGTGTTGGGCCGTACCGATAGCATCAAAGCCCACCAAGTCACCTGCCAGATGAAAACCAGTGATTTGCTCGTCGCCTTGCTCCGTGATGGTATAGCTTTTTATCGTACCGGAGCGGATGGCGTATAGCGATCTCAGTTCATCGCCAGCCTTAAACAGCGCCTGCCCCTTCTGGATAGGCTTCTTCCTTTCAATGATGTTGTCGAGCTGATCGAGCTCGTGTTCATTCAGGGTGAAAGGGATGCATAGCTGACTGATACTGCAATCCTGACAGTGGATTGCACAACCGCCAGACTGGATGCGTCGGATAATTCGCTTTTCCGGGATCATAGGCTTTGCTCAGGCAATAATTGATATTGGTCAATTTTAACAGCTTTTATCGGCTCTGATAAGACCGGTAATCACCGGAATAGACCAATAAATAGTGAACTAACTATAATTTTTCGATTTTGCTGGAAAATATTCCGATATATAAGTCTCGTGTAGCGATAATATTTTCGTCCATTACGTTACCGAACGGTTAACACGTTGATTAATCCGAATCACTTACGATGACAGGCAATTCGGACGGGATTTTCGTGTGTCGCGAAGCGTAAAATTATAACGGTAAACTATTCTGTTGAAGCAAATAGCGGTTTAGGTAAATAGCCTTCGTGAGTGAGCAGCCACTGCTTACGGTGAATGCCGCCCGCATAGCCCGTCAGCGCACCGCCAGTACCGATAACACGATGGCACGGAACCACGATGCTGACAGGGTTGGAGCCGTTTGCCATGCCGACCGCACGTGCTGCACCAGTGCGTCCCAGCAGCGTCGCGAGCTCGCCGTACGTGGTAATTTCTCCACAGGGGATTCGACGTAATTCCTGCCAGACCTGCTGTTGAAATTCGGTCCCGACAGAAGCAACGGGTAGCGTATCAATAATCGCTAATTCACCCTCAAAATAGCGTTGCAGGCTCTCTGTCAGTCCACCGGGATTATGACGTGGCTGTAACGAAAAGGGATCATTTCGATAACTGCGATTGAGCATGCGAAATAAATCGTCTTCATACTCGCGCCACTCGACGGCACGCAAATGATTATTTTCATCCGCAATAATCAATAACTCCCCAAGCGGAGTGGCCATCGTGTCCTGAAAAAAAGTCTGCATAGTGATTCCTTACGCGCTTGTCGCTTTCTTGCTTCTCTCATGAGTTACGTGCCGATTATCCGGCATCCTCAGGCGGATTGAAAATAAAGTTTGAATGTGGCGATCGGCATCCCGTCAGAACGAATCCCGTTGACGTACGAACACTGAAGAGAGGCAATGCACATCCAGCGTGGGGCATGGGATACCCCATCTAATATTGCTAATAAAATCAATCGTTAATGTGGAACGTGCTCAATTTGTATTTATGAGAGATGGAACATGCCAATCTTCATCCTACTGCCAGATAACATCATCGCATGGCAATAATATGAAGGTGAACGATGTTGGGATGTTCTATTTTTTTATGGCAAAGGCTGTACGAATAGCTATGTGTCCTACGTTATTTGGAGGAAATGCGCAGAATGAAAAAAAAATATGCCGTAGTGGGAACGGGAGGCCGCGCGGGCCTTTATCTGGAGTCGATCGCCAGGGATTATCAGGATCAGGGACAGTTTGTTGCTTTTTGCGATACCAACCAGACGCGAATGAATTACGCCAACCAGATTATCCATAAGTATGGACACGATAATGTGCCGACATACCGTGCCGAACAGTTTGAGCAGATGATCGCGGAAACCAAGCCGGATGTGGTTATTGTGACGTCTCTGGATCGGACGCATCATCACTATATTATCCGGGCAATGGAATTAGGCTGTGATGTCATCAGTGAAAAGCCGATGACGATTGATGAAGAAAAATGTCAGGCGATTATCGATGCGATTAACCGCACTGGCCGTAAATTGCGCGTGACCTTTAATTACCGCTACGCTCCGCATCACAGTAAAGTCCGTGAATTAATTGCTGCTGGCGTGATTGGCGAAGTCTATTCCGTTCACTTTGAGTGGCTGCTGAATACCGAGCACGGTGCGGATTATTTCCGTCGCTGGCACCGTGACAAACGCAATAGCGGCGGGCTGTTGGTACACAAATCCACGCACCATTTTGATCTGGTGAATTTCTGGCTGAATAGCGAACCGGAAACGGTCTATGCGCAGGGCGATTTACGTTTTTACGGTAAAGCGAATGCTGAAGCGCGCGGTGTCACAGAATTTTATTCCCGGTCACATAATAGCGCTGCGGCAGAAAACGATCCGTTTGCACTGCATATGAATAAAAGTGAACAGCTGACCGCCTTATATTTAGACGCCGAACATGAAGATGGCTATTACCGCGATAAAAGCGTGTTCGATGACGGTATTAATATTGAAGATGTGTTAGGTGTGATGGTGCGCTATAAGAGCAAAGCCATCATGACGTACTCATTAAACGCCTATTTGCCCTGGGAAGGGCTGAACGTGGTGTTTAATGGCAGCAAGGGCCGGTTAGAAATGAAACTGGTAGAAAAATCTTATGTAAACGGAGGCGGACAAAAAGAGGATGAAGGTGCGCTGAATGAATGTGAAATAAAGATCTATCCGATGTTTGACGAGCCTTATGTCGTACCGGTTGAATTTAAAGCGGGCGGACACGGCGGCGGCGATCAGGTCATGTTAAACGATCTGTTTGGTACACCGGAACCCGATCCATTACATCGCGCAGCAGATTATCGTGATGGGGCAATGTCTATTTTAACTGGCATCGCTGCCAATCGATCATTACGCACCGAACTGCCAGTGAAAATAAGCGAACTGGCCGTTAACCTGAAAAGAGGGAATTAATCAGACTACCAGCAAACGCTTCCGCATCCGTAGTACCTGTCTGTCTGCATACCGGCAGGCAGGTGGAAACCTCCGAATACTATTATAAGGGTTTTATTATGGCGAAAACACGGAACAAATTATCTCACCTACTCCTGCTCTGTGCTGCGCTTCCCGTGGGCGCGGCATTTTCTCACTCTGCTGACGCCGCCGAGATCCGTATCTCCTGGTGGGGTGGCAATCAGCGGCATGAGGCGACGCTCGCTGCTATTAATGCGTTCCAAAAAGCCAATCCGACGATTACCGTCAAAGCCGAATATGCTGGCTGGGACGGCTATCTCTCCCGCTTATCAACCCAGATGGCGGGTGGACAAGAACCTGATGTCATGCGTATTGACTGGAACTGGCTGCCGCAGTTTTCACGCAATGGCGACGGCTTTTATGATTTGAATAAGCAAAAAGATATTTTGGGGTTGGGAGATTTTTCGCCTAACGCCCTGAAAACGGCGGACGTAAAAGGGAAACTGCAAGGTCTCCCGATTTCGATGACGTCACGTAGCATGATTTACAACAAAACCACCTGGGATAAAGCCGGCGTCGCCTATCCGCAAACCTGGGATGAGCTGTTTGCCGCCGGTCCGGTGTTTAAACAAAAACTGGGCGACAATTATTACCCGCTTGGCGTTGCTCAAGGTTCAAGCGATGTGCTGGATATTTTGACGCTCGGCCGTAGTTACATGGCACAGAAATACGGCATTGATATGATCGATGAGAAAAAGCAGAGCATTGCCTATAGCCGCGATCAGGTACGGGAACTCTTCGGCTTTTATAAAAAGCTGGTTGATTCCCATGTGATACCCGATCAGCGCTATTTCTCCTCGTTCGGCCGCACCAACGTCTATGAAATTCGTCCCTGGATTAACGGTGAATTAGCTGGGATGTATTTATGGGATTCGGCCATCTATACCTATTCCAGCAATATGCCGAAGGATGCGGTGCTGGAAACTGGGCCGTTCCTCACCATGCCCAATGCCAAAGATTCAGGGCTGACCACCAAACCGTCTTCGCTGTTCGCCATCAGCAAGAACAGTAAGCATCCTAAAGAGGCAGCGATGCTGATGAGTTTCATGCTGAGTAACCCGGAAGGTGTGAAGGCATTAGGATTGCAAAACGGGATGCCTGCTAACCCGAAAGCGCAAAAACTGCTGGAAGATATCGGTGTGATCAACCCCGGTAATCTGTTAGCGAATGCCTATCGGGCGGCAGCGGAGCAACCTGCGTCTAAGGTGCCCGTTTCACCGTTTATGGAAAATCAGGAGCTGGTTCAGCTGTGGACGAGCAGTCTGCAAAAACTGGATTACGGTAACGGAGAAGTGAATAAGGTTGCTGATGATTTCCTGAACGGCGCTAACCGTATATTAAAACGTGCTATCCGCTAACTACCGCTGTTAATGTGCGATGCCATGTCAAAAACGATATGGCATCGCATTTCTCGAACGCTACGCTTTACTTGATCACACCACACGCCATTCTGGCGCCGCCACCGCCCAGTTTTGCTGGCATGTCAGCGTAGTTATCTCCGCCGGCGTGAACCATCAGCGCGTGATTTTTTACTTCAGACAGCGATTTTATCCGAGGAGCCAGAATCGGATAGGTTGATGTGCCATCCGCATTCACGACCAGACCGGGCAGGTCGCCCAAATGCCCCTGATCGTTATAAGGCCCAAGGTGTTTACCGGTTTTTTTCGGATCGAGATGGCCACCTGCCGCCAGTGCGGGAACCGACTTACCGTCTTGCTCTGCAGGTTCACAGCTGGCATTTTCATGCACATGGAACCCGTGAATCCCCGCTTCCAATCCCTTCAGGTTCGGCGTAAAAAGCAGGCCGTATGGCGTTTCCGTAATAGATATCTCCCCGATGCTGTTTCCCGCTCCCGTTGGCAGCGCTTCATTTAGCGTCACCGTGGTGTCTGCCGCGAAGGTGGAACAGGAAAAGAACACGCCTGTCAGGATAAGTGCCTTCAGTTTCATTGTCTTTTGCCTCTTAGGATTTGAGTGTAAAGGATCGAACACCATACTTTTTGCTCATGGCCTTTCTGCGGTGAGCTGTACCGTGCTGATCGTGCGTGCGCGAAAGCCCGCTTCGCAATAGCAAAGGTAAAACACCCACAGACGTTGGAACGGTTCATCAAATCCCTGAGCACTCAGCATATGCCACTGCTGATAAAAGCGTTGCCGCCATTCGCTAAGGGTACGGGCATAGTCCTGACCGATATCGAACAGGTCGCGGGTGATAAAATCAGTATGCCGCGTCATGGTGGTGGTCATCGCGGTTATCGAGGGTAGAAAACCGCCAGGGAAAATATAGCGTTGGATAAAATCGACATTGCGGCTGTAGTGGCTGTAGCGCTGGTCAGCAATGGTGATTGCCTGAAGCACCATGCGACCTTGTGGACGCAGCAGTTGCTGGCAACGCTTGAAGAAGGTGGGCAAATACGCTTTTCCGACCGCCTCGATCATTTCGACCGACACCAGCTTGTCATACTGACCGGTCAACGCGCGGTAATCCTGTAGCAGCACCGTCACTTTATGGCTCAGACCTGCTAGCTGAATGCGCTCAACCGCGTAGTCATACTGCTGTTGCGACAGTGTAGTCGTGGTGACATGACAGCCATATTCACGCGCGGCCAGCTCGGCTAATCCTCCCCAGCCGGTGCCAATTTCCAGTAAATGATCCGTTTCACAGAGTGCCAACTGTTCGCAGAGGCGACGCAGCTTGGCGCGCTGTGCGTCTTCCAACGTCATCTCGGGTTGCTGATACCAGGCGCTGGAGTAGAGCATCTCGCTATCGAGAAAGCTGCGGTAAAAATGGTTGCCCAGATCGTAATGGGCGGCAATATTTTTCTGTGCCTGCTGTGGACGGTTACGGCGGCACCAGTGGATGAAACGATGAAATGGCCCCGTCAGCCAGCCAAAGCGCGTTTCAAGCGTATCGACTAGCGCCTGATTCTGCGCTAAAAGCTGGAGAACGAGCGTGAGGTTGCTTGAGCTCCAGTCGCCATCGATATAGCTTTCACCCGCAGCGATACTTCCACCTAGCAAGACGCGGCGATAAACACGGGGGTTATGTATCGTGATGTCACCTTGCAGTGTGGCGTGCCGATCGCCGAATAACGTTTCGCTGCCTTCTGGTTCGCGAAGGCGCAACCCTCCGCCTTCTATCCGACTAAGCAGAAGAAAGACCACTTTTCTGGCCCGAGTATAGCGAGCGGTATTGCTCGGGTGACGCACCAACTGTGTTTCCGTTGAACTCATGAGTTGTCCTTCTTTCCAGACTGCGGATGAGGATAAACGGGCGAGCGTTTAATCCACAGTTTCAAAGCCTGCCAATATATGGTGCAGGCGGTTTTCATCGTCATTAACGGCAGAGACCAAAGCTGAGCGCGCAGGGCGGCACGAGTAAGCGGCTGACGATGCAGCACCAGCGTCGCGTCAAACTCGCGTCCTTGCCGGTGGTTCTCGATGTGGATCCGCAGACGCGCTTCGGGCGGCGTGAGACGCCAGTGATACACCATGTCCATCGGGTTAAAAGGCGATACATGAAACGCTTTGGAAATCGGCGTAGAACCATCGGGGACGACGGCATAAGTATGACGTTCGTTCCAGGGGGTATTACGCACTTCCGCCAATAACCAGCGTAGTTCGTTATGCTCATCGTACAAATAATAGAAATTGACTGGATTGAAATAGCAGCCCAGATAGCGTAGCTGACACAGCAGTAGCACTTTCCCGGTGAGGCGTTCTCCGGTTAGTTCCGCAATCCGATCCTGCGCTTTGGTTTTGATATCGCCACCGCCGAGGTAATCGCCGCGACAAAATGACGCAGGGGAAAAGCGCTCCAGCGCAATGCCGACATGCGGCAAAGCGGGAATCTCATCTAAATCGATTAACGTCATGAATAACGCATAGTCGAAACGATGCGTGATGGGCGTGAAGCGTCGATGGCGAACCTTGCCAACATATAAAGCGCTATTCATCTTGCACACTCTGATGGAGCTGGTTGACGACATCCAGCGCGCTTCTGACGCCATCTTCATGAAAACCGTTGTACCAATAGGCACCACAAAACCAGCTGCGGTTGTGCCCATTAATACGTTCACGCTGCTGCTGGTACTCGGTCGTCTGTTGAGTAAACACTGGGTGATGATAAATCGCGTGGTGCAGTATTTTATTCGGGTCGATATCCTGCTGGGGATTCAGCGAGACACAGAAGGTGGTGGATGAACGAATACCTTGCAGGATGTTCATGTTATAGGTCACAGAGGCCCGCGCGCGGCTCAATGCCTGATCGACCGGCAGACGGTAATTCCAACTTGCCCAGGCTCGCTGATTATGGGGCAGAAGCCGAGTATCGGTATGCAGGATCACGTGGTTCGGCTGATAGTGCATGCCGCCGAGAATTCGCTGCTCGTCGGGCGTACTCGTTGCCAGCAGCGCCAGTGCCTGATCGGAATGGCAGGCGAAAATCACCTGATCGAACCGATATGTCTGATCGACGGTATGCACCGTAACACCCGCGTCATCGCGTATGACCTGACTGACGGGGGTCTGGAGGTGGATCGTCGCTCGATCGCGGATACGTTCTGCGAGTCGCCGTACATATTCCCGTGAACCACCGGGCACCACCATCCACTGCGGGCGATTGACCAAATCCAATAACCCGTGATGGTTGAAGAAGATTAGGAAAAGCGACAAAGGAAAATGCCGCATATCCTCAAGCGACGACGACCAGATCGCCGCGCCCATCGGCAAAAGATAGTGCTGGGCAAAGAACGGCGAGAATTTTTCCTGCTGCAACAAATGGCTTAGCGTCAGCCCCTGATAATCGCCGTTGGCAAGATACCGCTTGCACACGCGGTTAAAGCGCACAATCTCCGCAACGAAACGATAGAAACTGGGGCGGAGCAGGTTACCGCGTTGGGCGAACAGCGTGTTTAACGTATGGCCGTTATATTCCAGACCCGAAACCGGATTACTGACCGAGAAGCTCATTTCGGTGGGCTGACCGGTTAATCCCAGCTCATCCAGCAGCGCAATAAAATGGGGATAGGTCCGCTCGTTGTAGACAATAAATCCCGTATCGATGGCGTAGGTCGTGCCATCCTGAACCACATCGACCGTTGCCGTGTGGCCACCCAGATAATCGTTCGCTTCAAACACCGATACTTGAAAGCGATCAGATAATCTGAGTGCGCAGGTTAAGCCAGAAATACCGCTACCAATAATGGCAATCTTCATACTGTTTACCTTACTAACCGGCTGGCGAGCAGACGTTGCCATGACTGTGGGAGGATAGAAATCGCTTTGAGCAATAGCGCAAAGCGCAGAGGGAAAGCGATCTCACGTTTTTTCTTTGCCAGACCACGGCGAATAGCCTCCGAGGCGTGTGACACGGAAATTAGCATCGGCATCGGGAAGTCATTACGTGCGGTCAACGGGGTATCGACAAAACCGGGCAGGATCAGCGACACGGTAATATTGCGAGCCTGCAAATCCAGCGACAGGCTGCGGGCGAAGTAGGCCAGCGCGGCCTTTGACGCGCCATAGGCTTCCGCTCTCGGCAGCGCAATGAGGCTGGCAGTTGAACCCACCAGCGCCAGATGGCTTCCGTTGGCAAGCTGTGGCAATAACACAGACAGGCAGTTCACCGGGCCGATCACGTTGGTTGTCAGCACCCGACTGACTTTTTCCGCTTCAACGACGCCGTTATCCAGATACTCACAGGTTCCCGCACTGAGAATCACCAGATCGACCGTGACGCCGTCCAACGCCTGCTGCGTATCTGCCAGGTTCGTCATATCAAAGGCTATCGTGCGAATGGTTGGGAAGGCGGTAGTTAATGCATTAAGTCGTTGTTCATCGCGCCCGCAGGCGAGGACGTCCCAGCCGTCTCTGGCATAATCCAGCGCCAACTGCTGGCCGATCCCAGAACTCGCCCCGGTAATCAACACGCGGTTCATGTCTGAAGTCTCGACTTCAGGTGGCTGATGAGCGAGCCAAGCAGGGGAACATGCTGATAAAGCATCGCGCCCATGTCGTAATAATCACGGTGATAGATAACTTTGTTGTCGGCGAAGAGCAGGTGGCTACAGCCTGCTAACGTCAGCGGTGCGTTACTCTTTAACGACGGATGCGCATAGTGCATCGTCCAGAACATCGTCGCACCGCCGCGGAAGGTATGGATATCGACGATCTCGAACTGACAGTAGCTCAGATTGTCGAGTGAATGAGAAAAGTAGCGATGCAAAGCACTCAACCCATGATGGCTGGAAACAGGGTCGATAAAGTGGATATCCTGATGATAGATACCACCCAACTCCGTTAATCTCTCGGCTGTTAGCTCTCGATAAAATGCCCTTATTTTCAGCAGAATAGGTTCATACTCGCCATTCTCTACCGAGATGCCGTCTTCCTCGCGCGCTTTTTCTATCGTCATAACCACTCCTGTTAAGGTCACCCATTCCCACGCGGTGGAAATGGCTAACAGATAGAGGAACGTCAACGCTTATTAATTGAAAGATATCAACTTAGGTATAGATTGAATCCACCGTTCGTCAATAAGATTTTTCAGAACGAGAAGGGGTGATAAACACAGATGAAGGGAAGATATGGCAGAAAAAAGGAAACATGACGCAAAGTGTAGTGACAACGTCACGCCATGTTTCCTTGGTCGACAGCAATAGGGCGAGTGTTATTTCTCGACAGGCTTAATCAACGTCAGAATTGTGCCCAACTGCTCACGCTGTTCATCACTGACTTCGCGCGCAGCGGAATAGCCTGCATTCTGGATGATCATCTCATTCAGACCCACCAGCCAGTCATAGATATAAAACGCTGTATTGTTGGTCGGCGTCAGCGACAGCTTGGTTAAGCGCTGGGAAGCACCAAAGCTGACGGCCTGCTTTTCGGGTTTAGCGAAAATTTTATGACCGCGATTAATGCGGCTGGCAGGGCGCAGAGATTCATCAAGCTGCTGGAAGCCGAGCCAGGCAACGAAGTCACCGAGAATGGTCAGCACGCGTGAAACCTGACGGTCGGCCTTATTCTCGCGGTTGATGCCCAATTGCTCGCCGTCGACCAGCATATCGACCAGTGCCTCTTCGATCCGCAAACGGATGCTGCCGGTAATCAATTCTTCAACCAGCATTTCGATCGTCGCTTTCGGCACGTTCAGCAAATCGAGAAGCGGGGCATTTTCCGGCAGGCCACGCAGATAGTTAATCCAGTAACGATAAACGCCGTGCGCGTAGTCCGCCTCATAGCTGTGGTCGATCGTCAAAATAGGCGGTGCAGGCTGATCGATAGCGATCGGTTCATCGGCAAACAGATCGATTTCGATCCCGACACCAAACGGATCGCTATGAGCGGACGGGGCGGAGAGGTCTTCGGCATCGGTGTGGAAACCACCATAGCTTGCCCCTTTCTGTTGCAGATACAGACGGCGCAGCTCATCACGCGAAGGCAGCAACCGCTCCAGCAGTTCACCGTGTACGCCGGTTCGGGTCTGGAGCGATTTGAGCAAGGTCTCTGCGATGCGTTGTTTTTCCGCCGGATCGTCAACATCAACGGGCAGATACCAGTTACCCAGCAGGTTATCGCTGAGCTCACGTTGAATCTCGCTAAGCTGTTCGCTGATACGCCCCAGTTTTACATCCCGGTGAACTTCCGCGCCCAGCCACGTTGCCATCCGCGCTACGCCGCGTTTATCCATTGCCAGCATCGTTCCCCAGGCGTCGCCCGGATTACCGACATAGCGTTGTACCGCGGCATCATAGTTTTGCCCGTGCGTAATACGGCGGTCGTGACGGGTGACCGCCCAAATCAGCCCCGGTTTACGGTGGCTACGAACCTGTGCGTTTTCGCCTTGCGTCTGTTTAACCCAGTGATCCAGCGCCTTGCCGACCACTTTAACGTCAGCGCGGTTGCCCGCTGCGCTGCATACCATCAGTACGTTCATTTCCTGATTATCGGTATAGCGCTCCAGCAGATAGGCGCGTTTCGCCCGCAATAGCGTGTGCGCCAGTGGATGCTGTGTGCTTTGCTGTTTTGCTGGTGGCTCGTTCCGCGTCTCGCGGATCTCACCAAAGCCGGGGAAGTCCAGCACATCAACCTGCTCGAACAGCGCTTCTTTAGGCGGCAAATGCAGTGGGATAAGCAATTCCGCCGTCAGCATCGTTAATTCAGCCAGCGAAAGCTCTGTCGTTTTCCCTGCACGGCCATTCTGAACCGGCCGCACCAGCACGCCGGGATCGTCAGCGCTGTGCAAGCGTTCCAGCGCCGAACCGTCGATCAGACCGTCTGCCGGATTTAACTCATCATCCACCAGTATCCGCAGCGGCGCTAACAGCTTGCGCGTACCGGCCAGGTGTTGCAGCGTGTGGCTGAAATGACGATATGCAGTGGTCAGCGAATTCAGCTCGCCCCACAGTACGGAGAAGAGTTGGGCACGATCGTCAACGGTGAGATAAGGCGCTAATTCAATCGCAACCGGCCAGAAGTGGGCTTCCAGCTGTTTTTGCCGTTTGACATCGTGACGCGCGAGATAGTCCCAGAGTTCGACGACTTCATCGCGGCTCATCCCTTCAACGGGTTCTGGCTGACGGTGCATCAACAGCGTTTTAATGTGTTCGGCAATATGGCGCTCGTCCAGCTCTTCAAACGGGGTCTCTTGATTGAGATCGTTTAAAAACGCGTTGGCCATGATCTTGCCGATATCCAGCTCGCTGAGCAGTTGCAGCTGAACGGGGAACGATTTGTTCTTCACGCCCGACTGTCGGCTAAACCGCGTAACGAGCGCGGTTGCCCGGTCGGACGGATTAATATGATCGATAAAATCCAGCTGTTGCCCCTCAAACGAGGTTTCCAGCTTGCTGTTTTCGCCGCCGGCAAGTGACGTGATCAGGTAGGATTTTCCCGCCTGAGACAGGCCGAAAAAGCCGATGGCGATCTCTTTCTGCGCCACATCAGACAGGTGCTGTGCTTTATTGTGATTACGGCGCAGTTTGACGATAAGACGGTCAGCTTCGATATCCAGACGCGGGGCGTTCTGGCGTGTGCTGTCAACCCAGTCGATGGCCTGTTCAACACCTTGCGCGACAGCCTGTAGCTGGCCATGAAGTCGGGTAGAGAGCTGTTTGGGCGTTAATCGTTTCATTTTTTAAATACACTCCCACTATCGATCCAATAATGGGTCGCACCTGAGCCGTTAGCGGATAATGTGTTCAATTTGAGTCGTAAATGATGTGGTGGAACGCGAGTGCCGTCTTCCAGCACCGCATCGGCAATCTCAAAGCGCTCGGGGCTGTCTTGATCGTCGCTTTTCGTCACGGCCAGTCGGACACGCAGCTTACTGTCACCGACGACTTTACGCGCTAAATCCTGATCGACAATTGAGAGCATATAGAGCGAGGATGCAGGCCAGCGTTCGTTGTCCAACTGGCGGAATCCGAGGCAGAGTGAGCCACGCACCTGGAAACTGAGTTTCGGGTCAAGCTCGAAATCCGGCGCATCCAGATCGATATCGCTGTAGTAAACGTTATCCAGCGTCAGCGCGTTGCTGCTGTCCATCATGCCGAGGTAGCGCACTGTAGAATACGGCTGGAAATCACCGACCTTAAAGTAAAAGCCCGGCAGACGCAGATCGAGCGCCAGCAGGCACAGCATCGCGCCGACGGCGGCAGTGGATTTCGGGTTATCGATGCGCCCACGCTTGTTAAACGGATACCAGTCGTTGGTGTGATAACCATCCAGCGACAGCATCCGGTTAATCGGCAGCGGCTGCAGGTGGCGGAACAGCGCCTGAATTCCTGGGAAGCGCGAAGGGCGACCCGTCAGCAGCAGCACATCGCACGAATACAGCGATACCACTTCAGACATCAGGCGCAGATTCTGCGTGATGTTCATTTTGTTAGACAGGAATTCGCCGTGCAGCTTGTTCAGTTTAAGAATCAGCGGCACCTGCAAAATATCGAAGACCTTGTCGCTGACTGGCAGCTCGCGCTGCACTTCCGTATTGATGTATTCCAGCACTTTTTCCGTTGGTGCCTGTTCCAGCAATTCGCCGAAGGTGGATTCGATCTCGGCGCTGGTATCCAGTGGGTCAAAGCGCTCATAGGCTTCCAGAATCGCGCGACCAATCGGAATGAAGACCTGCAACGTAACCTGTTGACGCAGCGTGAGCTGTGCGTCCATACGGCCTTCATTGCCAAACAGCTTCGCCATCAGCGCATCTGGGCTGGCCATTCCGGCGGTTTTCAGCGCGGCTTGTAGCGCAGGGAGGATATAAAGCTGGATCACATCCAGTAAAATATCGTCGCCAGCGACCTTAAAGCCTTCACGGAATAGCAGGCGGGGAATGATTTTAACGTTGTTGCCGACGCCGTCATCAAGCAGATATTGCGTAATGGCGAGGTCGGTGGTGCCGCCACCGATGTCGATTGAGGCAATGCGCAGCGTTTTGCCAGCAGGTTCACCTTCGTCGAGCTCTTTATCCGGGCGCGCCATGCTGGCGAAGAAATCTTCCGCACGGCCGCCAAAGTTCACCTGCGCTTCGTTATACAGGTAAACCATCTGCCCGCATGTGGCTTCATCCCATTCGATTTGCACGTCAGGCACCGGAACCCGGCTCAACTGCTTGTCGGCTGGCGTGGTGAAATCCTCATCCATCGGGTGCCAGTCCATCGCTTTCCAGACCAGCGCGATCGCTTCATGCATGCGGCGGCGGAAAATTTCACGCTCGGGTTTCGGCATCGCGGAAGGCAACGTCAGAATGATATTTCGCAACTGGCGCGGCGCGCTGCTGTGGATCATCTTCAACCGCTGAGCGGCGCTGTTCATCTGCATCAGCGCTTGGGCCAGCAGTTCGGAGAGCATGAATGTCATGATCGAACTGCGGCTGTAGTGCGGTGAAAACACCGGTAAGCGCTCTTCCAACGGCTGGTTATAGAGCGGCTGGCCTTCATCATTCAGCATGATGGTCAGCGGCATGGCTGTCGCTAACGGTTCAGTCTGTGAATGTGCGTCGGTCTGGCTGAAACGCCAGCCTGGCGCATAGCTTTCTTCATCCCACAGATAGCGACGCGGGCTGGAAATACCGCTCGATCCTTCCGTTCCCTGACGCAGCAGCGCCATGTGGCTGGCTTCGCGTCCGACGCGGGTGATTGACGGCCAGATGAACGCGTCATCACGACCGCTTTCCACGGAGAAATTGTCTTTACCGAATTTCGCCTGTGAGAACTCGACGCGGCTCTCAAACAGTTCGTTGTACAGATAATGTGGCTCACTCAGATCGCGCAACTGCAGTTCATAGGTCTGCTTCAGGCCGTTGCTTTCGTCCGCATGGTCCTCAACCAGAATGCCGCAGGTGTGCGAGTTACCGACATCCAAAATCAGGTCAACGTTGACTGCGGGTTCCTGCAGCGTGCTGGTATTGATGCGAATTTCTGGTATTTCGAGTTGGTTGCCCAGCATATCCAACACATTCAGGTAATGTGCCTGATACTCAAAGCCTCTGAGCGCCACTTTCACATCATGGCTGTCACGGTTTTCCTGTTTTTTGACCTGTTGGGCAAAAACTTCGCGCAGCCAACCGTCGACCCAGGTTTCATCAAGGAATTCACCTAGCTCATCGCTGTGGTAAGCCAGTGCGAAGTTCCCGCCAGTTTTGATGTCATTGGCATTCGGTGCCAGCGACTCGTACTCGTGGCCTTCTGGGTAGGTTTTGGTATCGAACGCCAGACAAATGCGGTGCGTATTGCCGTCTTGATCGGGCTTATCCAACGCAAGAATCTGCATCCGCGCCCAGTTATCCGGCCCGCCCATGAAGGTGCGCGGCGGGTTAAAGCGGAAGAAGGGCAGCGGCAGCCAAATGTTCTCTAGCAGCTTCAGCGATTGCTCAAGCGAAACACTTAACTCCGGTTTCACGACTTCCGGCGGCATACCCGTTGCAGAAGGCAGCAGGAATTTGTCCGACTGCTCATCGTACAGCAGGTGCAGCAGGGGGCCGTTAGCACTTTTGCGCACATAGCGGTTAGGTTGTTCAGCCGAAAATTGCGGCTTTAAAGCAAAATCCAGAAACTGAATTCCGCTGTCCTGAATCAACGTAATGCGTTGTTTATAATCGGTAATCGTCGCCAGCATGATTATTTACTCTCGCGCTTTATCGTCATCGGGAAAACGGTGTCTGCATCATAACGACCAATACACTCCGCCGCGGTGCCGGATGCGCCTTGTTTACAGACCAGTTCTGGCATTTGGAAACGAGAATTATCGGAACAGCGGGCGCCGGAACGACTGTTGATGATCAGATTGCCGGAACTCATTAATCCTGCCTCAATATTGGCGCGACACGTGACACCGTCACCATGAGTGATGCGCGCGGTACCTTTACCATTTTGAATCTGGTAACGCAGGCTAGGCGGCCTGCCGGTAATCGGGGCTTTGCTATCAACGATGACGCGCCAGTTACCGTTCAGGAACTTGATGGAGCCAATTTTCACCGCGTCGGCTGGCATGACTAAATCATCCTTGCCTGCAGGAATCGCTGGCACTTGCTCGACAACGGGCTCAACTGGCGGTGCAGCAGGCTCTTTCGGTTCCGTGACCGCCGGCGCTTCCGGTTTGGCCGCATCTGCTACAGGCGCAGCAGCAACCGGTGCCGTAGCAACTGATGGCTCAGCGGCTTTCACGACCTCTTTTTCTGCGGCAGGTGGAACAGGCGTGCTTTCTTGCGGTGGTGCTGGTTCAGCCGGAGTAGAAGAAGGCAGGGCGCGTTTTTCTGGCTTGACCGTCGAGGCTAAATCGGATGTTGGCTTGTCGTCTTGTCCTGACACGCAGCCACGTATTTGCAGTGACAAAATCGCTAACAGCGCAGCGGCAGGTAACAGCCACCACAGGCGGAAGAACGGTGCGCGAGCAGGCACTGCCGCAGCGGCGACAGGCGCAGGCGTTGGCTCGACGGCTTCCGGTACGCTGACAGGCTGTGGTTCGGGTTCTGGCTCGGAAACGGGTTCAACCAGCGGTAATGTTGGGGCGCTTGCTGCCGGGGCAGGTGCAACAAAAAGCGGTTCCGCTTCCTTGATGAGTGGTCGCAGGCAGTCCAATGCATCAAGACGGGATTTCTTATCGAGATTGACGAAGCCCCAGAACGTTAAGACCGGTTTGCCATCAACCAGATAGACGTGGTTCGCTCCAGGGAACTGTATCGCTTTTGCCAGCAGGACACCGAAAAGTTTCTGCCCGGCTTTTTCTGCATTTTGCGCACGCTGGCTGATGTCGGCAACCGCAGCTTGATGAGTTTCCAGTAACGCCAGCGCCTTTTCTCGTTCTTCTTCGCTCGCGGCAATCCAGGAGGTGACTTTACCGTCAACCGGCGAATACCAGTCAATGCGGTCGCCATGCTCGTTGGGTTGGGGAATCGCCAGGCAATCGGCAATCTGCTGCTGTTTTCTGAGACGTAACGTTTCCCGCAATTGAAGTGCTGATGCGTAAACCGGCTGCCCGTTCTCACCCAGCGCCAGAAAATCATCCAAACTTCCACTACGTAAAAATAATTTTGCCACGCAAAAGAGACCTTTTGTAATGATGCCTAAAGCAGAAAATAGAGTGTAATCTGCGACAGGGTATACTGTAGTGCGAATGATGGCGAATCAAACGCTTAAAGAAGTGATAAAACTAACAAATATTTGAGCAATAGAAAAAGTGGGAAACGGGAAGTGTACGCACGTGCAGCCGACGACGTCCAGATAATATGATGAAAACGCTGACAAAAACGAGGCCTTCTCTTTCAGTAATGATTTGCGGAAACGAGGGACGCTGCGCGACATCAGCCTCCCTCAAGGCAGTGAGAATTAAAGCTGGACGTTACCCGTGATCAGGTAAGCGGATGAGGTACTTTGTGACATCGGCGGCAGCGTATCGCTGAGGACATTACCTTTTACGTCGGTAAATTCAACGGGAATATCGTTCATTCCAACGTGCTCAACAATAAAGTGGTTATAATCGGTTTTCTGTGCAGCAATCCATTGGTTATTACGCATATATTTCATTTCAATAACGGGATATTTTACGTTCCTGAATTGCACCGCAGCCCAATAAGGGTTTGAACCTTCCTTTATACGATAAATAACGTTGCCTTTTACCGGTGCTTCGATCAGCGTCCAGTCGATATTAATTTTCCCATCTCGCAAATCGCCTATTTTCTCAAAAGCGTTAAACGATAAATCCAGTGCACAATCGCCCCCTTCAGGATAGAGGTCGGTGACATAAACCACCGTACTGCCTTTTGGTCCATTCACTTTCAGGTAGGCCCCAGCCAGCGACGCCTTCACGCCACGATAATCCAGCTGGTTCCGATTTAATGCCGTGATCTCCATGTTCTGCGGGATCGGATCCAGTAAAAGGGCACCGCCCTGATAGCCAGAGCCCGTCGCAGTGGCGTAGCCGTAACAGATGTCGTCCAGTTCCCACTGAGCGTGGGCGGTATTAATCAGGGGAATAACGCATAATGCAGACAAGGCTAATGAGGTTATTTTATTCATGTTTCACATCCAATATGATTCAAGATTAATAACATAGGTGAGTGGTAAAATAAAAAACCAAAACGGAAATCCATTTTTTGGCCTATTGATAATAGGAGTTTTGTATAAATAGGTAAATCGGTTTTATCTTAAAAGAGTAAAGCAGTGAATATATCACTGGGTTTATTTCTATCGAGTGAAATAGTTATATGCGTGAATAATCGATTTGGATTTATTCAGAATGTGTTCTACGGTTTAAAGGGTGACAACATTATTTCGCGTCAACGCGGATAACTGCCAATGGCTAATCTAGAACGATGAAGAGGAGACAGGACAACATGACCATTCATAAGAAAGGACAAGCGCATTGGGAAGGGGATATCAAGCAGGGAAAAGGCACCGTATCAACGGAAAGTGGTGCACTGCAACAGCAGCCTTACGGCTTCAATACCCGTTTTGAGGGTAAACCCGGCACAAACCCGGAAGAACTGATAGGTGCGGCGCATGCAGCCTGTTTCTCTATGGCGCTCTCGCTGATGTTAGGCGAAGAAGGGCATACACCTGAATCGATCGATACCACGGCGGATGTGTCGCTGGATAAAGTTGATGGCGGGTTCGCCATCACCAAAATCGCGCTGCACAGTACGGTGAAACTGCCGGGTATTGATGAAGCCACGTTCGATAGCATCATCCAAAAAGCGAAAGCGGGCTGCCCAGTGTCCAAAGTGCTCAAGGCCGAGATTACGCTGGCCTATCAGTTGAATTAAGTACCAGCAGCTGAACTAAGAGCAAGTTGCAAAACTGAGGCTGTTTCCCCCATTTTACCGATAAAAATTGTGTTGATAAAAAGGCTTACCGGCGTCGCGCGGTAAGCCTTTTTACATTTATACAATTAAAAATAACGAAACGATTAAAAATAATTTAACATCTTTACGATAATAACCATAAAATTAGCATAGTCATTGCTGCATGATGCGGGCTATGGCGTAGGACGCAATATAACAAGAGCAATATTGGGCTGGCCGGTTTGTGGTGGTCAGATTCTCTGAGTATGTCGTGCTGTGGAACACAAGCGAGAGTTCAAGATGAATAAAATGACCAAGATCTGTTTTTCTGTGCTGTTGGCCGGTAGTTTGCTGACCCCTGTTTTGGCAAACGCTAGCACGTCGGAAGACATGCGCGGTATGCAGAAAAGCTATACCGCCGCGACGAAAGCGGACGATGCTGCCGCGCTGAAAACCGCGTTGAGCGCATTCCGTGAGCACGTCGAGCACGCGAAAACGCAGGTTCCACCTGATTTCGCCAAACAGCCTGCCGATGGCCCAGACAGAAAAGCCTATGTGGAAGGTCTGGATAAGATTTTGCAAAAAGTGGACAGCGCACAGGCTCTGGCAGATGCCGGTAAACTGAACGAAGCCAAAGCGGTGTTAGCTGAAATCAACGCGTTGAAAGGCGAATATCACAGTAAATTGAGAGGCTAGGCCGCTTTTCGTTTACCATAAGCCGCCAGTGGGATCGCACTCACTGGCGGCTTTTTTTGTTATAAACGTTAGGACAGTCAGGGTCGCCAGCTAAGGGGAAACAGGATGATGTCACCATCACACGATGCAACGCATGATGGCAAAGATACACAAAGCAGAATTCTTGAGGCTGCGCTGGAAGTCATACTGGATCACGGCGTGAGAGGGGCAACCTACCGAAAAATAGCGCAGCAGGCCGGATTGTCGCCGGGGACGCTAACCTATCGCTACAGCAATATTGAATTGCTGTTGAGCAGCGCGTTCATTTATATGGTCGATGGGATTTCACACGCATTCCGTGTTCGCCTCAAGCAGGCAAAGGATATCGACAGCGCGCGCGAAGCGGTAGTTGACCTGATCTGTGGAGACATCTGGGCAACGCCGCGTCATCTGACGTTAAGTTTTGAACTGTACGCGCTGGCATCACGGAAAGAAGAGTATCGGCTGATATTGCAGGAGTGGATGACGCGCAGCAGAAAATCGCTTCACCTCCATTTCAGTATCGCAACCGCGTGTTCACTGGATGCGATGATTGAAGGATATACGATTCATAACTATCTCAATAATGAAGCCGTCAGCCGTGAAGACATCCTCAATACGGTAATCAAACTGACATCTTGATTCTGCCTGACGCGATCTTGTCAGGCATCTTCCCATTAAAAAAGAACCTAATGAAACAGGTGCAAAGTAGTGCATATTCGTGCGATAGTTATTCGTACATATGTACGAATTGGTTTAAATAAAGACGACGAGAACCATGACCACAAAACCCGCTATCAATAAATTTGCCCTGTTCGGGCTGATGTTCATCCCCGGTTTTACGTGGGCAACCTGGGTGACCCGAACGCCCGTTATACGTGACGTTCTGAATGCCTCAACGGAAACGATGGGCATGATTCTGTTCGGTTTTTCATGTGGTTCCATGCTCGGCGTATTGGGGGCAGGTAAAGTCATTAACGTTCTCGGCATTCGTAAAACCATGGCCGGAGGATTCCTGCTGCTTCTGCTTGGGCTACTCATGCTTGCTGCGTCGCTTTCGATTCAAAGCACGCCCAGCGCTTTTATGGGATTGTTGATTTTCGGCGCAGGAGTTGGCCTGGTTGATATCGCCATCAACATTGAAGGGGCGGCGTTTGAACAGCATCTGAATAAAAGCCTGATGACCACGCTGCACGGTTTTTTTAGCCTGGGAACGTTGGTCGGCGCGCTGACAGGGATGGCGATGACGGCGTTCGATATCAATACTACGCTGCATTTTGTGGTGGCCGTAGCACTGTCGATATTCACCGCGATTGTGCTGATGCGCCAAATGCCGTGGCTGAGCGATTTGGCCCGTTCTGAGCAAGAGGAAAAAGGCGACTACAAGACGCAGGTCTTCAACGAACTTAAAGACAGCCGCTTGCTGATTCTCGGTGTGGTTATTCTTGCGATGGCGCTTGCCGAAGGTTCTGCCAACGACTGGTTGCCACTATTGATGATCGATGGTCACAACTTTGGTCACACGTCGGGGACGCTGGTTTATGTCGGATTCACTGCTGGTATGACGCTGGGGCGTTTTGCCGGAGGGTACTTTGTCGATCGCTTCGGCAAGGTCAATATGCTCCGCTTCAGTGCCGCCTCCGCCGCACTTGGGCTGACGCTGGTCATTTTCTCTAATGCACCGTTGCTGGCCGCCGCTGCGGTTATCTTCTGGGGTATCGGCGCATCGCTGGGCTTCCCGCTCACGATTTCCGCTGCAGGAAGCGGAGAAAATAGCGCCGTTCGCGTCACGATTGCCGCAACATTGGGCTACTTTGCTTTTCTCGTCGGTCCGCCTGCACTGGGCTTCCTGGGCGAGGTTGCAGGGTTACGCATCGCCATGCTACCGGTGCTTGTTATGGTGATTCTGGCCTTTGTATGCTCGTCTGCCGCCCGTGAACGTGCGGCCAAAACGGCATCTGAAACCCCATCCTGACGTTTCTGCGCGGTTCCGTTTTGTGTTACCGGAGCCGCGCAACCTGTGCCACGATATTAATTACGTTGATAATAAATGATGTGATGAATCTCGATTAACAAGACTGGTCATCACTCCGAACTGGGAAAGTGAACACAATGGTAAATTTAACAGATATGGCCGAAGGGGATTACCCCGAATATCGCCAGTTTTTTATTCTTGAATATGCTCAGGATCTACAAGAATCTCGGGGATATGATGCGGAAAAGGCGAGGGCGATCGCCACGCAATCGATCGATATTGCGCTACCGCAAGGCGTTCACACGAGAGCCAATAAGTTATGGTGCATTCATTCCTCAGATAATGCAGGCGTCATCATTGGTTACTTGTGGGCCGTTCTGAAAGAAAACGCAGCCTGGGTCTCTGATTTTTGCCTTCTGCCCGCGTGGCGGGGCCGTGGTTTCGGTAAAGCCTCACTTGCTGCGATGGACGTAGCACTCACGGCGTTAGATATTGGCGAAATCGGGCTGAGAGTGGCCACGAATAACCCCATTGCCAAGGCGTTATATGAAAAAAATGGCTTCCAAATCACCGGTTTTAACATGCACAAAAATCTGGAGCAGAATCCTCCATCAGGCCGCCATTAACCCAGCGAAATAGGGCAAGTACACCTCAACGACCACAGGCTCCCCAATGCCACTCTTTTGTTCACATCTGTGTAACTAAAGTTCAAAAAAAAGACGCCGATAAACAAATAGTAGGAGCTCATTGCAACGGAATGTTGATTACGATAAGTATCAACTCTAGGGGAGCCATAATGGCCAAACAATTAATACAAAAAAAACCAATGAGTACCCGCGCTCAAGTGCTGCTAACTGGCGCATTAACTATCGCACTCGGTTTCGCTGTCACCATTGGGGTGCTCAGCTGGCAGTCTAGTGAAGAACAAAAATCTCTGGCCGAACGCTATTTACAGCAGATAGCCCAAAGTGAAGCATTAAGAATTCAACAGGAACTCAACTACGCCCGGGATGTGGCGCATAACCTCGGACAAGGGCTGGCTGCATTGCCCGCCGCAGGCATTAAAGACCGTGCGGTGGTCGATAAAATGGCGGAATATGCCCTGCGGGATAACCCAGAATACCTCTCGATTTCAGTCATTTTTGAAGAGAATGTGTTTGACGGTCGTGACGCCGAGTTTGCCGATCAACCAGGTCAGGCACCTAAAGGCCGCTACGCCTGGTTTGTTGACCGCGATCAGGCTGGCAATTACAAGATGCACCCCCTTCAGTCCTTCCTGACTCCCGGCCAAGGCGATTACTATCTGCTGCCGCAAAAGAGCCAGAAAGATACGCTCATCGAACCCTATTCCTATGCTTACAACGGCGTTCCAACGCTGCTGACGTCAGTCGCCGCACCGATTGTCAGTCAGGGGAAACTGTGGGGCGTCGTGACTTCAGACATCTCCCTTGCGTCATTACAGCAAAAAGTTAACCAGATTAAGCCTTGGGAAGGCAGCGGCTACGCGATGCTGCTATCCAGTGAAAGTAAAGTCATCTCTTATCCTGATAAATCCCAGACGAGCAAAGCCTGGCAAGGGCCGACGGACAATTTCACGTCTTCAGTGGTACAACACGACGATGCCATTTTGGGTGAAGAGGCGCTGATTACCTGGCAACCCATTACTATCGGCAACAGCACAGATAAATGGCATTTGGCCATTGTTGTCCCTGTGAGCCAGGTGATGGCGGCTTCTGAACGCCAGTTAATGAATGCCGTCATCATGATGGTGATCAGTATCCTGTTGGTGAGCGCGCTGCTGGGCTGGGTATTCAGCCGTAAAGTGCTCAAACCACTGGGTGGCGAACCACGCGAAGCGGCCACCATTGCGCTGGCTGTTGCGGAAGGTCGACTGAGTAATGTGATTGACGTGCAACCCAACGATCGTAACAGCCTGTTCTTCGCGCTGAATACGATGCAGTCACAACTGCGTCAGGTGGTCGGACAGATCAAAGACGCCAGTGATTCCGTGCGACAAGGCGCAGCGGAAATTGCCAGCGGTAACCTCAACCTTGCATCGCGTACGGAGCAGCAGGCTGCTGCGCTGGAACAAACCGCGGCGAGTATGGAAGAGATCACCGCAACGGTGAAACACAATGCCAACAATGCTCATCAGGCCACGACGCTGACAGAGAATGCCACGAAGATTGCTCAGCGCGGCGAATCGCTGGTCAGTCAGGTGGTTCAGACGATGTCGCAGATTGATGAGAGTGCGAAGAAGATTGGTGATATTACCGCCATGATTAACAGCATCGCTTTCCAGACCAACATTCTGGCGCTGAATGCCGCAGTAGAGGCTGCACGAGCGGGCGAGCAGGGAAGAGGATTCGCCGTTGTGGCATCGGAAGTGCGCAGCCTGGCACAGCGTAGCGCCAGCGCGGTGAAAGAGATTGCCGCACTGATTGAGGAATCCAGCCAGCGTGTTGAAAGCGGCGTTAAACTGGTGAACGATGCCGGTAAAACCATGCAGGATATGACACACGCCGTCAGCTCGGTGCAAAGTATCATCGGTGAGATCGTCACGGCATCGGATGAGCAGGCGAAAGGCATTAGTCAGGTCACGATTGCCGTCAATGAAATGGATGGTGTCACGCAGCAAAACTCCGCACTGGTACAGCAGATGTCGGCTGCTGCCAGTTCGCTGGAAGATCAGTCTATGTCGTTAGCGCAGGCGATAGAGCATTTTCGTTTGGAACAGCAGCACGTGTCACCTCATGCACTCTTAAAATAATAAAGTGACGCTGTCACCCGGCGGCCTAACGGTTGCCGGGTGACATCTTCAATCCTTCCGTGATGTTGCTCCACATCCCCTGAATTTTCTTCAATACCGAATATGGCATTCACCACTTCGTAAACGTTGTCTCTATCCTTTAATTAAGGCAAATTAAATCATCCTGATATTGTTAAGAAAAAATAACCATGCACTTGAATTACCCCTGTCTGAGAGCGTTCATGGAGATTGTCCGTAGCGGCAGCTTTGAAATTGCGGCTCGTAAACTTCACGTCACGCCGTCTGCCATCAGTCAGCGTATCAAACAGTTAGAAGATCAGCTTGGTCAGGTACTGATCGTAAGGGGCAATCCGTGTCGAGCAACGCTGACGGGACAAGCATTACTTCGACACGCAGAACAGATAGATATGTTGGAGAGTGAGCTTTTCAGCACGCTTGAAATGCCGGCCAGACAAAGTCTTTCAGTGGCGGTGAATGCGGATTCAATAGATGGATGGTTTCTGGATGCGATGGACGATGCCTGTCACCAATCCAGTATTTTGCTCGATATTCTCGTCGAGGATCAGGAGCATTCGGCAACCTTGCTGCGTGAAGGTCGGGTCATGGCAGCGGTCAGCGCCAGCTCGGAACCGATTCAAGGCTGTGGCGTAGAATATTTAGGAACGATGCGTTACCGCGCCTATTGCTCACCGGTTTTTCACGAGACGTACTTTGCGGATGGCATCAATGCGGACAGTTTGCAAAAAGCGCCGCTCCTGATATTTAACAATAAGGACAGATTACAATCCTTATTTATAGCATCGCTGGTTCCAGAGGCGATTGAACCGCCGCAGCAATTCGTTCCTTCAACGGCGGCTTTTGTCGGTGCCATTCTCAGAGGGCTAGGGTGGGGGATGATCCCGGAACATATGGCATCATCTCATACGGAAAAAGGCGAATTAGTACCGTTTCAAGCCGGAAACCCTATCGATATCCGTCTGTACTGGCACCGGTGGAATATCCGTTCTGCATCGCTGGAAGCGTTAAGTCAGAGCGTGCGAACTGCGGCCGTTCGGCATCTTTTTCAGTAATGAATGCCAAGCCAAGAAAGGAACACGAGCGACCGTTGACGTAAATGCTAGCGGCGGCCCCGTAGATTTGTACTGGCTGACCATTCATATGTCGCTGAGGAATCAGGTTTAAACTTATTTTTCTTCTTCTCGGCCTTCGCCTGTTTTGCTACAGCTTCACGTTCCTTCATCAGTTTATCGATGTAATCATCTTTAATATGATTGCTCTCAGAGTTGGTCAGCGTGCGGTCCTGTTTTTTTCGTGCCTGATCGAGTAACGTTTTAAGCTGACGTTGTTCACTTTCAGTCATGTCTTTCTGAGTCAGTCGTTGCATGGGAATGAACCTGATAAGCGGGCTGGAAAGTACATTGTAGAGGAAAACGCTCTGAGGCTCAGATAAATCGTACCGCGAGCCTCCCTGATTTCTTGATAATTGGCACACAACTTATTTATTCAGGCACAGTAGAAAAACACATAGTAGGGAGAAACCATGTCACCAGAATCGGCCGTAGCGGCACAATTTAAGGCCTATAACGAACATGACATCGATGCATTCGTGTCATGCTTTGCACCAGATTTCAAAGCATACCGTATGCCGGCAGAAACGCCATCGATGGTAGGAAAAGAAGCGTTGAGAGAGTTTTACGTGAATAACCGGTTCAACAACCCAAAACTGAGAGCGGAATTGGTATCTCGCACCGTGTTAGGCAATAAGGTATTTGACCATGAGTTAATTCATGGGCTTTCAGCGGAACCTATAGAAAGTATTGCCGTCTTTGAGGTAGATAACGGGCTTATTAATACAGCTTGGTTTTTCTTTCGTTAAGTGTTTATGGGTGGGATTTGCTCAGAGGAACGGTTAGTTCATCCCACACTGGTATCACAACGCGCCATAGAGTTATTTGAGGGGAGGCAGCTATGGCCGAAAAGTGGTTGGCAGAGACAAACAGAGCATTAGGACGGAAATCACTGGCTGAAATGTTGTCGAGCCAATCTGGAATAGATACCGTTCTCAGTCGGTAGTGCTTTGATTATCAGGTTTTTACTTATGATAAACTGTGGCTCGCCGAAGCCGTCACTAAGAGGTGGTAGATAATAATGAATTTAAGTGAACAGAATCTTGTGCTAATGAAATTTTTCTCTACAGCCGAATATAAACAAGCATTTTTAGATGGACAAGTTTTCTGTAACACGCCTGCTTATTATCGAAAATCGGATAAAGAAGGGGTAGGGGATCGATGTGAGAGTGCCATCTATAGTTATTACAACGGGTATGAACCAAAAGATGGTATCAAGTTTGAAATGGGGTTAGGTAAAAAAATTGGGGAAAATAAATTAAGCATTAAAAATTGCAATGCTGTTATTTTTAGGAAATCTGGAGAGATAGATTCTTGGTTGAATTGTTGGTATGCACTGGACATAATCACGACTTCCCCAGATGTTACAACCAATAGTTTAGAACGTATGCTAAGCGAATTTGGCGATAACGCAATATTATTGACATTGGATAATTGGGACGAGTTTTTACAGAGAATAAAGAAGTATTCAGAAAAAGAAGTTGAATATTGTCTTGTAAAATACACTGATAATCCGACCAAAGTCAGCAAGTATTGTAAATTAGAACGCTATAGTTACCAGAAAGAATTTAGATTTTTAGGAGAGTTTTACTGCCGTTCGCTGGCCCGAGCGGGAAAATCTATCGATATCGGATTGTCAGCCACATGTGGGATTTTTGATGCCGGAAAAAGTGTTTTACGGATGTGAGGGATTACGCAGTTGAACGGCCAGTTCCTGCCTGCGCCTCCATTGGTTCGCATAACGACTCGTTATGTTGAAAAGGCCGCTGCGAAAATTGAATCCCGCAGCGGCCTCTTTAGCATAACGTCATTGTGCGAACCAATATTCCTTAACCTATTGATTTAATAGTAACTCCACTCTTTCTGCATGAATAGTTTTTCGGATGCAAGTCCGTTCTTAACATAACCTTCGACGCCTAGCCAAAAATCTAAATCTGCTAAATCTTTAGCAGCTGATGCTAATAGCTTTTTTATCTCTCCGGATTCAGATAACTTAGCAATTAAATAGGCAGTAGACCCTTCCGGTGGTGCGCTTTTTTTATATGCCTCAACTATAGATCCAGTTATTTGATACACACCATTAACAGGTTCAATTTTTGCATCAATGAATTTGTTATTTAAATGATCAATAACTAACTTTTTAAAAGTCGCTGTGCGATCAATTTTATCAGAAACCCTTTCAGGGAATGTATTGATATAATAATCACGCAGAATCTTATAAAACTCAGCTATCTTGATATACTCACTTTTCATTTTTAACATCCTTTAATTTTAAAAAGATCAAACGTCAGGGTTGTTGTTTAATGTGATGATTTTAATGACTTTTTCTCCTGCGGGGAGAGCCGTCTGGCTTGAAGTTATCTGGTATGTTTATTTTTTTCGCTTTCCGACTTACGAGTTTCTCCCACTCTTTTTTAATGTTGTCGTCTTCGCTTTTTTCGGCGTTTATAGCTAATATAATTTCATCCGCATCAATGCCTAATGCAGCTGCAACTTTTAGGCATTTATCACTAGCTAGCCAACACTTGCCATATTTTAATGTTGTTATGTATTGGCGACTCACATCTAAGTATTCCGCTATCTTTATATTGGTATCTAATCTTGTGTATCTTTTTAGATCTAAAATGTAATCGTATAATTTTCGCACGCCTTAACTCCTGTATACATTTTGACCGCGAAGCGGTTCGGGGTTCAGTGACACCCGAACTTTAGTGCGGTTTCCCGCACTTTTCGTCTGTCAACTTGTTTACGGTTATTTTAAGTACAGATTTCCATCTTCATCTATATCAATGTTTTTTATCGCATTTTCAATCATGTAGTGAACTAGATCTGACTCGGAATAAATCTTCTGCTTTCCCTTCATGATCGCCTTCTTAGTCAGAGAAAAGGCGAGTTCTCTCAGCTCGACGGCTTCTTGCCTGTCTCTTATACACA